>CAVSWC010000006.1:0-9520 GCA_963731585.1 uncultured Alphaproteobacteria bacterium | reverse complement strand
AGGCACTAAATCGCTGCGCGATAACCCCGCTGCGGCGCTCGGCTCACTCGTGAGCACGGTAACAAGCGGAGAGGACCGATAACGGGCTGGGGAACTCCGTCCTAAGCATCGAGGTGTCGTCAACCTCGCTCAGGACAGGAGTTCCCCATGAGCACACGTCCCGTCAGTTCGTTGCGCCAGCGCATGATTGAGGACATGAACTCGCGCAAGCTCGGTCCGCATACTCAAAGAAGCCACCTCTACAGCTGCAAGCGTTTCGCTGCGTTTCTCAAGCGGTCCCCTGATACTGCCACAGCCGAGGACATCCGTCTCTTCCAGCTATACTTGGCCGAGTCGGGCATGAGCATCTGCAATCGCAACCGCATCATGACCGGGGTGAAGTTCCTGTTTCGCGTGACGCTGCGCCGGCACGATCTTGCCGCCGAGATTTATCACCTCCGTGAGCCGCAGAAGATCCCGCTGGTGATGAGCCCGGACGAGACGAAGCGCCTATTGGCCGTCACCAGCAGCCTCAAGGCCCGTATTCTACTCGGTCTCAGCTATGGCTGCGGGCTGCGTGCGGGCGAGGTGGTCCGCCTGAAGGTCAAGCATATCGACAGCGCGCAGAGCATCATTCGCGTCGAGCAGTCCAAGGGTCGCAAGGATCGCAATGTCATGCTCTCGCCCGAGACGCTCGATCTCTTGCGCGAATGGTGGAGGGCGCGCCCGCAGCGTTACGATGCGCACATTCCCAAGCAGGAACGCTGGCTGTTTCCCGGCCGCAGAGCCGGCAAGCCGATGACCACTCGCCAGCTTAGCCGTTTGTTCCACGAGGCGGCCGATGCAGCGGGGATCAAGAAGGCTGTGACGCTGCACGCGCTGCGCCACAGCTTTGCCACCCACCTGCTCGAACGCGGCACCGATATCAGAATCATCCAGGCGCTCCTGGGTCATGACAAGCTTGACACCACGGCGCGCTACACGCGCGTCGCGACGGGCTTGATCGCGGCCGTCGAGAGCCCGCTCGACCTGCTGTCGCAGCCTCATAAGAAGCCTAGGAAGCGCAGGAAAGACCAGCCGCCGGCCTAACCGCCAGGCTATGTCTCGTCCAGCGCTGGAGGTCGCGGATATCTTCCGCGACCACGCGGCGGCGTGGCGTCGCGCCAACGCCGGCCATGTGAGCCTCGACCAACTCAAGGTGATGTCAGCGATCGAGCGCTGCCGCACGGCAGCACTCGGCGGGCATGTCGCGCGCTGCGAGAAGTGCTCGCACACGCTCATTGCCTATAACTCTTGCCGCAACCGGCACTGCCCGAAGTGCCAGGGCGCAGCCGCCAAGCAATGGCTGGCCGAGCGCGAGGCCGAGCTGTTACCCGTGCCCTACTTCCACGTGGTGTTCACGCTGCCGGGTCCGATCGCCGATATCGCCTATCAGAACAAGACGGTGATCTACGACCTGCTGTTCAAGGCGGCCGCCGAGGCCACCCTCACCATCGCAGCCGATCGCAAGCACCTGGGCGCCAGCATCGGCATTACCGCCGTGCTCCACACCTGGGGCTCGGCGCTCACCCATCACCCGCACGTCCACATGATCGTGCCGGGCGGCGGCCTGTCCGAGGATGGCGACCGCTGGATCGCTTGCCGGCCGACCTTCTTCCTACCTGTGCGCGTGCTTTCGCGCCTGTTCCGGCGGCTCTTCCTTAAGATGCTTGTGGCGGCGCATTCAACCGACCGCCTTGCGTTCTTCGGCGACCACGCCGCACTCGTCGACCGAGCAGCATTCACCGCGTTTCTCGCCCCAATGCGCAAGACCGAGTGGGTGGTCTATGCCAAGCAGCCGTTCGGCGGGCCGCAGTCCGTGCTCGCCTACCTGTCGCGCTACACCCACCGCGTCGCCATCTCCAATCGCCGGCTGATCGCAGCCGACGAGACCGGCGTCACCTTCAAGTGGAAGGATTATCGGATCGAAGGACCCGCTCGCTACAAGACCATGACGCTGCCAACCAACGAGTTCATCCGGCGCTTCCTCATCCACGTACTGCCCAAGGGCTTCCACCGCATCCGCCACTACGGACTGTTGGCCAGTGGCAATCGCGCCGCCAACATCGCGCGGGCGCGTGAGCTGCTCGCCGCACCAGCACCTCCAAAAGAGCCCAAGTCCTCCGACGCAGCAGCAATTAACGAGCCATGCGTGCTGTCGTCTCCATGCCCTTGCTGCGGCGGCCGCATGATCATCATCGAGACCTTCGCGCGCGGCTGCGAACCGAAGTACCACCCCACGCCCGCAGCAATCAGGATCGATACTTCATGATGCCGTCACCGCCGATCGACGCTCGCAGTGACACTCGCCATTGGTGCTGGGTTTTGACCAGCAGCGCTCAAACTCGCGTCGACCTCCGGCAATGGCCCGCAGTCGCATCGCCTATCTGGTCGCGCAACGGGCGTTCCGCTCATTCACGGCAGACGCGCACCAAGGTTTTGAGGCAAAGCCGATCGGGTCGAACGCCTCGGTGCAAGCTCCTCGACTTCGACGCCGCGGCAAAATCCCCATAGCGCCCGCTGCACCCTCGCTGCCCCACCGACCGCGATTTCGTGCCTTGGCGCTTTTCGGACGCCGGCCGCCCAACCGTTTGGACACGCTCCTCATCGCCGGCGTCCGAAAACCTGCACATAAGCCGACAACAAAACACTGCGGTTGCCTATTTCGTGCTTGCGAAAGATTTCACAACATTGCGCGCGCACTCAATGAAAAGTTCGGCCACTGGATTCAATGTGCGATGTTTTAACGTCACGATTCCGACCGGCCGCGGTTGCGGCGGAAGCCGGATCGGCAGCGCTTTTAAGGGGAAATTCTTTCCGTTGAAATGCAGGATCGAGGTCGGCAGCAAGGTCACGTAGCGTCCGGTCGCCACCAGCTGGCAGCACAAGTGAATTGATAGCGTGGTGATCGGGGCGCTTGGCACCTTAAGCCTTTTCGCATGGAAAAGATCGGCCGCCAGCGCGGCGGGCAAGGTGCCCTCTTGCGGCAATATCCATTGCGCGTCGACCAGGCCGGCCAATCGTAACACGCGCGCCTGTGCCCAATGGCTGTGCCGGCCGGCGACCACGACGACCTGATCGTCGAACAACGTTTCGGCGGTGAGATCGTCCTCGGCGAAGTCGACCGGAATGCGTCCGATCATCATATCGATGCTACGCTCGCGCAATTCGCGATAATGCAATGTGCTGATGACGGCCTGCGCGACGTCGAGCCGGACGCCCGGATAGAGTTCCGCGAAGCGCGCGATGATCGCCGGCAACAGTCCCGCGGCAATGCCCTCGGTGCTGCCGATATTGAGCTTGCCTTTCTTCGGATCGGCGAGGAATTCAAGTTCTTCGATGCCCTGCTTGAGTTCGTCAAAGATCGCCATGCCGCGCTTGACCAGCGCGCGGCCGTAAAGCGTCGGTACGATCCCTTGCCGGCCGCGATCGAACAAGCGCAGGCCCAGCGTGTGCTCGATGTCGGCGATCGCCTTCGAAACAGCGGGCTGTGAGATTGCCAGGTCGGCGGCGGCCTTGGCCATGCTGCCGCGCTGCGCTACCGACATCAGGATGTGCATGTCGCGTAGCTTGAGACGGCGCCCGACGCGGTCGGCCCAGTGCATGCGCAAGCTTATCAGAATGGTTATGCAATCTTCAAATAATAGAATTGGACGATTATGCGCCAAGTGATGCACGGTGTGGGGAAGCTGATGGAGGCACCCATGCCCCGACCGTCCACATCCCTCCTGTGCTTTTGGACCGCTGCGATTGCCCTTGCCGTCCTGACTATCGGCAGTCCTGCGCTTGCTCAGTCCTATCCGTCACGGCCAATCAAGCTGGTGGTGCCGTTTCCCGGCGGCGGTCCGCTCGATTTTACCGCCCGTCTAGTGGCCGACCGATTGTCGAGCGCCATGAAACAGCCGGTCGTGGTGGAAAACCGCGGCGGCGCATCGGGCACGATCGGCACCGGCGCGGTGGCTAAGGCCACGCCTGATGGGCACACATTGCTGTTCGTGCTAGAGACGCCGTTGACGGTGAGCCCTTGGCTTCAATCCAAACTTGGCTACGATCCCGTCCGCGACTTCATCCCAATCGCGACCGCCGCGCGCTTCTCGCTTACGCTGGCCGTGCATCCCACGGTGCCGGCCAATTCCGTCGCTGAGTTCGTCGCCTATGCTAAGTCGCGCGGCGACAAGCCGCTGGTCTATGGCAGTGGCGGCGGGCGCGGCGACCCCGGCCATCTGACAATGGAATATTTCCGCATGCGGGCCGGCTTTGCCGGCGTGCATGTGCCGTTCCAGGGAAATGCGCAGGTGGTGATGAATCTGGTCGGCGGGCAGATCCAGGCAGGCTTTCTCGCCACGCCCGGCGTGCTTCCTCATGTCCGCGAAGGTCGATTAAAAGCGCTCGCAATATCAAGTGCTGCGCGCGCGCCGTTGGCGGCGGAAATCCCGACGGCCGCGGAAAGCGGCTATTCCGGCTTTGAGGTGAATTTCCACCAGGTGATGCTGGCGCCGGCCGGATTACCGGAGCCGATCCGCGCCATGCTGGAGCACGAGGTGCTGCACGTGCTGAAGGCGCAGGACGTGCAGGAGCGGCTGCGCGGTCAGTTCGTGGAGCCGCTTGTCGTCGGCGGGTCGGAAACCGCGCAGCTGCTCAGGTTGGCGTCCGAGCGATGGCGCAGCGTGGTGTCCAGTGCCAACATTCGCTTGGACTGACGATGGCGCGCCATTCGACAGGCGTGAAGGGCGCTGGAAAAACGCGAATCGTTCTGCTCGGCACGGGGACACCCCGTCCCGATCCCGCGCGCTCCGGTCCGGCGACAGCACTAGTGGTTAGTGGCACGCCCTATCTGGTTGACTTTGGCCCCGGCGTCATGCGCCGCGTAGCGGCAGCCTATGCGAAGGGAGTGACCGCGTTCGGCTTCGCCGGTGGCGGCTTCCGCACCGCCTTTCTTACCCATCTGCACGCTGATCACACGGCAGGCTACCCCGACCTCATTCTGACCCCTTGGATTCTCGGCCGGCGCCATCCGCTGCGGGTCTATGGACCGAAGGGCCTCGCCGCCATGACGCAAAATGTGCTGAAAGCTTGGGCTGTCGATATTGATGATCGCATGACCGGCCTCGACCGGCTGCCCGCCAGCGGCTGCCGCGTCGAAGCGCACGAAGTCACGCCCGGCCTTGTGTATGCCGATCGCAATATTCGTGTCACGGCGTTCCCGGCGCGACACGGCGATCTGGCGGCGTTCGGCTACCGCTTCGAGACCACCGACCGCGTGATCATCATTTCTGGCGACACGACGCCCACTCCGGACCACGCCGAGCATTACCGCGATTGCGACGTTCTCATTCACGAGGCGTATTCGGAGTGGACCTATCACCGGGTATCGCGGCGGTGGCAGCAATACCGTCGTACCCATCACACCTCGTCCACGCAGCTCGTCGAACTCGCAAACCGCGTCCGGCCTGGCCTGCTGGTGCTTTATCACCGCTCTAACGCCGGAGGCCTGTCCAAGGTGCCGGATACCGAACAACGGTTGCTGGGCGAAATCAGAAGACTCTACAACGGCAAGGTCATCGCCGGGCATGACCTCGATATTTTGTGAGCCTTCAGCCAAGGATCATAAGAGGAAATAATGGGATGCTCGGGGCATGTCTGGCTCACCTCAGGGAGGTTGACGTGCGCCCCCAGAAACCTCCGCACTTGATGTTCGCTGAGTGGCGTTGGTGATCGATCGAACGAGGCGAACATTCTCTGGCCAGCACAAATCGTCCGGCGTAAGTCATTGAAATTACGAGAGTTGAGACTCGATTCCGTACCGGGAGTTCGAATCCCATCTCGGCCGCCATGCTCCCGTGACCGAAACTCTCCGCGCTCTTTGCAGCCTGCGCAAATCCTATAACCGCAGGCCTTCGCATGAAAATCTCCGCACTGCGAGCGGCCGGGTGCCGAACGCTTTCACCCGCTGTTGAGCTAGTTCACCGGTCTTGGCTTCGATGCGCCGAGCTTTGCGACCGCCATGGCACGGCCCAGCCGACATTCCAGCGACGGATCGATCGTTTTGATCGTTTCCAGTAGATCGACGACTTCGGGCAGTGAACTCTCACTGGGAACGAGAAAGGCGAATTCCTCCGGCCGGCGCGCGAGCGCGGTCGTCGCGTTCGCCGCACCGGTGGCCCCGCGGCATCTGACGAAGCGAAAAGAGGCCAAGCGTCGATGGTCGGGACTGGATAATAAGTCTGGTGAGCGGGGGTGGACACATGTGGCACATGAGTTTTGGTGCAGACGGTTGTGTTCCACCCCATCCTTGGCCCGCTCCCTGCTAACCGCTATTCTGTGCACATTCCAGACTAATAAACGACGCGGCAGGGTCGGCTTCTCGCGTTAGCGGCATCCGCCAACGGCGCGAGCTTTCACACGTCCGAGCAATTCATGAGCACAGAGCCCTCAACTATCGTCGCACCATGCATTCGGCGTCTCACGATAAGCCGCTTTCGCGGCATCGAAGCGTTCACGTGGCGTCCAGCGGCTTGCTTGAACGTCATCCTTGGCGGTGGCGATGTGTGCAAGACCACGGTCCTCGACGCCATTGCGCTGCTGCTAAGTCCGACCAACGCGACGGTGCTTTCCGACGCTGACTATTGGCGGCGGAACGTTCGATAAGGGATTCGAGATCGAGGCCGTGATGTTTCTGCCGGCGACGGTTGGGATCAATAGCCAATCAAAGCAATTCTGGCCGTGGGAATGGGACTGCAAAGATCCCCAGCTGCCGAAGATGGAAGAGGATGGGACCAAGGTTGATGCACCTGTCTATCGGCTTCTTGCGCGCGGCACTCCCGATTTTGAGCTCACCCATGAACTGCTGCAGCCCAACGGCGAGACCGAGCACCTGCCGGTAACGGTTCGTCGCGCGATCGGGCTTGTCCGGCTTGGTGGAGATGATCGCAATGATCGCGACCTACGTCTCGTGCAAGGCTCTGCCCTCGATCGGCTCCTGTTCGACCGCGGACTACGGGCACGGCTCGGCCAAAGCCTCGCGGATCGCGACGTTGAAGAGCAGCTCAAGGAGGATGGCCAAGAGAGGCTCGGCCAGCTCAATACCGCTTTCCAGCGGCGCGCCCTGCCAGCGAGCCTTGGCCTCGGACTGACGGGCGGCCAAGGGTTTTCCATCGGAGCGCTCATTGGACTTACCGCCGAAAAAGAGACCATACGCCTTCCGCTTGCAAGCTGGGGAGCAGGCACACGCCGCTTAGCATCGCTTGAGATTGCGGCGGCGTGTCAGGGCGAGTGTCCCATTACGCTCGTCGATGAGGTCGAGCGCGGCCTTGAGCCGTACCGGCAACGCATGCTCATAGGCCGGCTGCAAACGGGACCATCCCAGGTCTTTCTGACGACACACAGCGCTGTCGCTATCAGCTCCGCCATCGGGGCAAGCCTGTGGTACATGGACGCCGCCAGTTCCATCGCGGGGTTGCCGCGTGAAAAAATATCGCGCCAGCAGATACCGCGATCCCGAGACGTTCCTGGCCCGTCTCACTGTGGTTGCGGAGGGAGCCGCCGAGGTCGGATTTGTGCGCAGCTTATTGGAGCAAGTCATTCCTGGTTCGCTTCATGATCGCGGAATCTGGGTAACCGAAGGACAGGGTAATCACGCAAGCCTCGACCTGCTCGAAGCGCTCGCTGAGGGCGGGCTAGTTGGCGGATTTGTTGACAACGAAGGCAAGAGTCCGACGCGATGGGCGGCGTTGCGCGCGAAACTGGGCCCCCTCCTTTTCCAGTGGCAAACCGGCTGCCTTGAAGAGAACATCATCAAACTTGTGCCGACGGACCGGCTCAAAGAATTTATCGAGGACCCGAATGGCGATCTTACTGGCGATCGCTTGCGTACGCTCGCCGAACGGCTCGGGATTGGTCCGAAGGACTTCACTACCGTCAATGCCAAGGCCTCCGACCTTGCTGAACTTCATCATCGGAGCTGCCACGGGGACGGTGCCCGAAGACAAGGCTGACGCGCCGGATTCCGACAAGAAGGCGCTCCGCAAGCACGACATTCACTGGTTCAAATCGGTCGATGGCGGGCGCGAGTTTGCCAAGAAGGTGGTCACTTTCGGCCTCTGGCCGCAGCTCAAAGGGCAGCTTCTCCCCTTCCTCAACGCCGTCCGGAAATTGCAGAATTTGCCGGAACTCGATGACCTGCCGTGAGCAACCTTTCTGTCGCCGCAGCGTTGCGATCAAGAGCCCGTCTCGTAGTCATTGAGGCGCCAGCCGGCTGCGGCGGGGCGCCTCGGCGCCGGGTATGCGCTCGACCACGGTCTTGACCTCGGTCATGGACGCCTGCTCGTCCTCGCGCACACGCATGCGGCCTGCGATGTGTTCGCCGCGCACACGTGGGCGGGTGGCTCGCGTTGAAATTCGAACCATCGACAGCCTTATCGCCCAAATCGCCGCCGCGTACCATGCACCGTTAGACCTGCCTGCCGATCCGGCGGCCTGGGCGCGACGGAACCCGGCACAGGGCTACAAGGAACTCGCCGCAAAGGTCGCGCGACTGCTCACGATGGCACCAATGGTCGCCGGCGCGCTAGCCGAGCGATATCCGATCGTCCTATGCGACGAGCATCAGGATTGTAGTGAGGATCAACATACGCTTGCCATGGCGCTGCACCGCGCCGGGTCGGTTTTGCGCGTGTTTGGGGACCCCATGCAACGCATCTACGGCGGCCGCGCCAAGGACGTGACCGCCGATGCTGAGCGCTGGTCCGCGCTCGTCGCGCAGACCGATGCGTTCGAGATCCTTGATACGCCCCATCGATGGTCGTCACGTGCCGATGCCCTGGGAGCGTCAATTATTAGAAGCACGAGAGGCGTTGCGCAGCGGCGGGCAGATTAATCTTCGAGGCAGCTTGCCCGCGGGCCTTACGGTTATCGTTGCGGAAAACCACGCCCAAAGGCACGGCGGATATTATCTTTCCAAGGAGGAAAGAAGGCCAATCGACACCCTCGTAATTGCAGCGAGCCCCCTGTTCGATCCTTGCCGCGCACAATGCCACCGTGATTTCGTTGCGCGCCTTTTCAATCGTCGAATTCCGATCTGGGAGGGACACTCCCGGGACGCGCTCGCAACGCTCGTCGCCCACACACAGGACAATAAAGGCCACCCGGTCGCGGTCGCGAAGGGCATGATTGCGTTCTTGGCGAGGTCGCGGTCGGCTTTTCCCCCACGGAATTCGGCAACGACCTGGTACGCGAGGTAAGGACCGGTTGTACGGCTGCGCGACGGGGCAAACTGGCAACGCTTCAGGCGCTCGGGCGATGCCTACTGGACAAGCCCGACCATCGCGGCATTGCCGAAGCGCTCCGGCAACTTGATGGATTGATGACCAGCGACGCCGTGTTTGGAAGAATTCACATCGATCTACGACGGGAATTCTACGACGCCGTGCGCTTGAGTGAGTTCGCCGATTGCGAAGAGGGATTGAGTGAAATCAATCGCCGCCGCACACATGCTCGTCCCGCG
>CAVSWC010000005.1:0-237368 GCA_963731585.1 uncultured Alphaproteobacteria bacterium | reverse complement strand
AGAAGACGTAGTCGGTCGCCGCCACGATGGCGCGGGTGAAGGCTTCGACTTCCTTCGGGTTGCTCTTGGCGTAGCTCTTGCGCACCGCGTAGGCGCTGCCCTGGAAGTCGCCGATCTCGGTCGCCGCGTCGCCCAGGATGGTGAAGCCCTCATCCTTGAGCTGCATGTCGTTGGGCGAAGAGATCATCGCCGCATGGCCGGTGCCGTCCTTCAAGCGACTTGACGCGCGCGCCGGTGCCGCCGACCGAGTTGGTCGTGTAGTCCTTGTCCTTCTCCAGCCCCGACTTCTCCTTGACGATCTGGTAGAACACCGTGGCATAGCCGGAGGTCGGCGAGTCGACCGCCACCACCTTGCCCTTCAGATCGGCATAGGTCTTGATCTCGGGCCGCACCACCACGCTGTTCATGCCGGAATGCACGCCCATGATCGCGACCACGTCGTAGTCGGGAAACTTGGTCGTGCCCTCGCCTTCGGTATAGGCGACGATGTTGTCGAAGGCGGTGGAGGCAAACTGATACTTGCCCGCCATCAGGTCGATCATCTGCTCCTTCGAGCCGGGCGTAACGTCCTGCGTGACCTTCAGGCCCTCTTTCAGGAAGAAGCCCTTGTCGAGCGCCACCCAGCTCGGCACGTTGGTGCCGCCGCCGAAGCTGATCATCTTCACTTCGGTCTGCGCCGACGCCGGCGCCGCCAAACCGACGGCCAAGCCGGCCGCCAATACCATCGCTTTCAATCGCAACATGCTTCCTCCTCCAGTGTCGTTGTTTCGTTAAGACTCGATAGCCCCGTAAACCGGGATCTCGTTGGTCTGGTAGCCCTTGATCACGCGCTCCGAACCGTAACCCCAGTAATTCCGCAACGTCTCTGGGCCGTGCATCTTGGGATAGAGCGGGCGTTCCTGGTGCCATGGACGCGGATCGAAATAACCCAGAGCCTCGTCCTTCATCTGGTCCATTTCAGTAAATATTTCAACGCGAACCAAGTCGCTATTGCGGTGGTAGGTTGCGACATTGTGCCCGATCACATGCCGGCCGGGG
Source organism: uncultured Alphaproteobacteria bacterium (assembly GCA_963731585.1). Taxonomy (GTDB): domain Bacteria; phylum Pseudomonadota; class Alphaproteobacteria; order Rhizobiales; family Xanthobacteraceae; genus CANKHA01. Next base: position 236,330 of record CAVSWC010000005.1, on the reverse strand, counting down.
CCCCAGACCAGATGTATCTTGTTGAGCGCGAGGAAGTCGGTTGCCTTGCGGATCTCCGCCCATTCCAGCACCTCGAAGGCGATGTGATGCAGCTGCGGCTTCTCGTCGACGATGAAGTTCAGCGTGTGATGGTCGGTATTGCAGCGCAGGAAATAGAAATAGTCGCCGCGTGAATCCGACGTGCGGAAGCCGAGCACCTCATTGTAGAACTTCACGACCTTCTGGACGTCGAGCACGCGATAGGCGACATGGCCGAGCTTGAGAATATTGAAGGCGCTCGGGCTCAGATCCTCCTTCGGATATTTGTATTCCGAATAGAGATCGACCTGCGTGCCCTTCGGATCGGTGAAGGTCACCGCCTCCGCCACGCCGGGTGAGATGCCCTTGCGCCGCTCGCACTTGATCGCCTTCCTTCTGCAAGGTCCTTGACCACCTCGTTGAGGTCCATGCCGGGATCGACCTGGAACGAAAGCCCGCTAAGCCAGCCGGGCTTGCCTTTCACCAGCTCGATCGCTTCAAGGCCGACTTTGCTGGCGAGGAAAACGCGGTCCTTGCTCGTGCTCGACCACGCTCAGGCCGAGCACGCGGCCGTAATAGTCGGTCATCGCGTCGAAATCCTGCGGTCTGCAGCGTCGCATGACCAAGCCGTCTCGACTTTCACCATCTCACTCTCCTTATCCGTTATGCCGGACGCGGCGCGCATTACGCGCGGATTTCGTGCGCCCGTGTCTTGATCTCCAATTCGCCGATGCGGTCGCAGCGCGCACGCAGCACGTCGCCCGGCTTCACCGGGCCGACGCCAGCCGGCGAACCGGTGAAATAGATGTCGCCCGGGTGCAATGTGTAGAACGACGAAGCGAATTCGATCAGCCGCGGGACGTCGAAGATCAGTTCCCGGGTGTTCGGCAGTCTGGCGCAACTCGTCGTTCACGTGCAGCGTCGCGGTCACGTCGCTCGGGTCGCCGAATTCATCCGCCGTCACCAGCCAGGGACCGACCGGGGCATAGCCGTCGATCGACTTGCGGAAGCTGCGGTCTTCCGAGCCGCGCGTGGTCATGTCGAAGCCGAGCGCATAGCCGGCGACATAGTCCAGCGCCTTGTCCTTCGGGATGTCGCTGCCTTTCTTGCCGATAACGACGACGAGTTCGAGCTCGTGCTCGTTGATGCGGTCGGGGAACCGGATCGGGATGCCTTCCGAGGCGCCGACGATCGCCGAATTGGCTTTGAGGAAAATGCCCTGCTCGGCGATCTTGGAAGGGCGCTTGGCCTGCTGCTGCTCGGGCTTGCGGATGTCGGTGCGCACCGCCATCTCGGCGACGTGCTTGGCGTAATTGACCGGCGCCGCCATCACCTTCGACGGCCGCGCCACCGGCGACAGCAGCTTCACCGCCGACACAGGCTTGCCCGGCGCCTTCGCCGCCATCTCCTCCAGGCGCTTGCGCCATTGCGGCAGCGCGGCGATCACCGCATCGCCCGTCATGTCATAGCGCGCGGCGGCGCGGATTTCGTCCTGGGCCTTGGTCACGTCATGGACCATGTCGCCGATGACAACCCCCAGCCTGTCATCGTCAAATCGGCAGATCTTCATGCGATGGGCACCCTTCATGTTTGGGAAAGGCATCATGATAAACAACCTTGGCGCGGCGGGCTATCGCTGGCCCGGGTGCGCTGGACGGGTTTTTACAGGTCGCCTATAGGACGCGGCAAGGCAAGCAAGCCAAAAGGATCGGCGCGATGGCGGAAAAGACATTCAGGCTGCTCGGGCTGTCCGGAAGCATCCGCCGCGTATCTTATTGCAAGGCCATCCTGGAGACGATCCGCGAGCAGGTATCCGCCGATACCGTCGTGAACAATTTCGATCTCGAGCCGATCCCGCCCTACAACCAGGACATCGATAACGAGAAGGGTTATCCCGCGCCGATCCGCGCCCTGCGGCATGCCGTGATCGAGGCGGACGGGATTATCGCGGTGACCCCGGAATACAACCACGGCATGTCCGGCATCCTGAAGAATGCGATCGATTGGGTGTCACGCCCCGGCTACGAATCAATCCTCAAGGGCAAGGTTGTGGTGACCATCTCCGTCAGCAACCGCGGCGGCATCCGCGCGCAAAATCAGATGCACGCCACTTTTCTCTCTACCGTCTGTCGCATTACCCCCGGCCGCGAAATCGTGGTCATTGAGCCAGCGAAAAAGTTCACTGACGGCCGCGTCACCGACGAGCAGATGCTGCGCGTGATCCTGCGCGGGGTGGATACGATGCTCGAGGAAATCTGCCTGTTCCAAGGCCTCCCCAAGCGGGTGGATGCCGCAGCCGAGGAACGCAAAAAAGGCGGCAAGCCCAAGGGCGATTGAACACGGCTCCCAGCCCTTTGCCGTTCGGTCGGCCCGGCCATGCCCTGAAATTGAGCCGATAAAGCCTCGACAAGCTGGCTGGAACCCTTCTAAATAAAAACAGACGGGACCCGCCTGTTCGAGGCCGTGATGGACTATGACGTCTTTTTCGCCGACGCGCTGGCGAAGCTTCGGAACGAGCGGCGATACCGCGTTTTCGCCGACCTCGAGCGCATGGCCGGCCGGTTCCCGCATGCCTTGTGGCACTCCCCTACCGGGCCGCGGGAAGTCGTCATCTGGTGCTCGAACGACTATCTCGGCATGGGCCAGCATCCCAAGGTGCTCGGCGCGCTGATCGAGACCGCGACCCGGGTCGGCACCGGGGCGGGCGGTACCCGCAATATCGCCGGCACCAATCATCCGCTGGTCGAGCTGGAGCGCGAGCTCGCCGAGTTGCACCGCAAAGAAGCGGCGCTGGTCTTCACCTCCGGTTATATCTCCAACGAAACCGGCATCTCGACCATTGCCCGGCTGATCCCCAATTGCTTGATCCTGTCCGACGCCTTTAACCACAACTCGATGATCGAGGGCGTGCGCCGATCCGGCTGCGAGAAGAAGATCTGGCGGCATAACGACGTCGCTCATCTCGAGCAGCTCTTGATCGAAGCCGGTCCAAACCGGCCCAAGCTGGTCGTGATGGAAAGCCTCTATTCCATGGATGGCGACGTGGCGCCGATCGCACGCATTTGCGAAGTCGCCAAGCGGCACGGCGCGCTGACTTATCTCGACGAAGTGCATGCGGTTGGAATGTATGGCCCGCACGGCGGCGGCATCGCCGAGCGCGAAGGCGTCATGGATCAGGTCGACATGATCGAGGGCACCTTGGCCAAGGCTTTCGGCTGCCTCGGCGGCTATATCGCTGCGAAAGCGCAGCTCATCGATGCCGTGCGCTCTTATGCGCCGGGATTCATCTTCACCACCGCATTGCCGCCGGCGATTTGCGCTGCGGCCGCTGCTGCCATCCGTCACCTGAAGACGTCGCAGTGGGAACGTGATCGGCACCAGGAACGTGCCGGGCGGGTCAAGAGCGTGCTCACCCATGCCGGCCTGCCGGTGATGCCGAGCGAGACCCACATCGTCCCGCTGATGGTGAGCGACGCCGAGAAGTGCAAGGCCGCCTGCGACCTGCTGCTCTACGAGCACGCTATCTACATCCAGCCGATCAACTATCCGACGGTGCCGCGCGGCACCGAGCGGCTGCGCATCACGCCCTCCCCCTTCCATGAGGACGCGCTGATCGACCGGCTGGCGGAAGCGCTGGTCGATGTCTGGCAGCGGCTCGGCCTGCCGTTGCGCAAGCGCGCATTGGCCGCGGAATAACTCAGCCGGGCGGCCCGCCTTTATCTTCCGGATTTTTCGTTTCTTCCCTGCTTTGGACGTGCGGCTCGCGCCCGCGCGTGAACAAATGCGCGAACACCGGCAGCGATAACGACACCGTCAAAAAGCGCGCAAGCTGGTGCGCGCCGACAAAGACCGGATCTCCATTCAGAGATAGCGCCAAAACCATCATGGTGTCCTGCGCGCCGGGCGCAAAGGCGATCACCAGGTCGGCCACCCGGGCGGAGGTCACGGTCGCAACCAACACGGCGAAGCTGGCGCAGACCGAAGCCGCGACAGCAAAGGAACCAACGGCCGCGCCCAAATAGGAAAACAGCATGCGCGGCGGTGTATTGGCGAAGCGCTGTCCGACAATGGCCCCCATCACCACGACAAAGACGCTGACGAACCACCAGGGCAGCGCCGCATGCATAAAGCCCGCGCCGTGCAGGATTCCCGACCCCAGCATGGCGCCGAATACGATGCTGGCGGGAAAGCGGATCCAATGCAGCAGCATGGCCGTGGCGAGCGAAAAGACGATCAGGATGGCCAATTCGGTCGGCGACGCATTGAACGTCGCGGCGCCAAGCGTGGCGGTGGGCGGCGCCGCCAGCCCGAACAGGGCAAGGCCCACTGGAATAGTGACGGAGATGAATACAACCCGCACCGTCTGCACGATGACGACGCCGCGGATGTCGGCGCCGCTTTGAACGGCGAGCGAGATCACCTGCGCCATGCCGCCCGGGCTGCCGCCATAGAGCGCCGACTTCATGTCCCAGCCGTGCACAAAGCGCAGATAGCTCATGGTACCCGCGGTCATGCAAACGGCGGAGACGGAAATCAGCACGATGCTCAACGGCCAGTCGACGATGCCATGCAGCGTCTGCGGCGTGACCGTAGCGCCGAGCGACATGCCGATAATGAAGAAGGTCAGCCGCGCGAGATTGCCTGGAACGATCATCGGCCGGCCGGCCAGCGCGGCTGCCGCCACCGCCAGCATCGAGCCGCAGATCAATCCGGCAGGAAAATTGATCCAGACGAAGAAAAGCGCGCCAACCGTGGCGGTCAGCAACGTTTCCACCGCGTTGCGGACGCGGTGTCTGTCGATTCTCCACGCGGGCATGGGCGATCAATGCCGTGGATAGCCGGTGGCGTCAAACGGCCAGGCGGACACCGCGGCTATCGGCCCGGCCCGCCATTATCGTCAGGATGGACAAGGCCTTATCAATTGTGCTGACCTTGCGGGGGATGAGGCGGAGTGCGCCTCGCGTTCCGGGTGAGCCTCCATGTTGCCAGGCTGGGCCGTTATCGCCGTCGCGCTCGGCTATATCGGGCTCCTTTTTGTCATCGCGAGCTACGGCGACCGGAGGAGTCAGCTCGAACGCAAGACCCGCTCGCGGCTGCTGATCTATCCGCTGTCGCTGGCGATCTACTGCACCTCCTGGACGTTTTTCGGATCGGTCGGGCTTGCTTCGCGCACCGGCTATGACTTTCTCACCATCTATCTCGGTCCGATGGTGGTGATCGGACTTTGCACCCCGGTGATTCTCCGCATCGTGCGGCTCGCCAAGGCGCAGAACATCACGTCCATCGCCGACTTCATCGCTGCGCGCTACGGCAAGGACCAGGGCGTGGCCGCGTTGGTCGCGACCATCGCCATCGTCGGCACCATCCCTTATATCGCCTTGCAGCTGAAAGCGGTGTCATCCTCGCTCGGCACCATCTTGGCGCATTCGAGCGTCGATTCCGCCGTGCTGCAGGCGGCGCCCGGTGACATTGCGTTGTTCGTGGCGCTGTCGATGGCGGCCTTCGCCGTGTTGTTCGGCACGCGCCATATCGACACCACCGAACATCAGCATGGCTTGATGCTGGCCATCGCGGCTGAATCCATCGTCAAGCTTGTGGCATTCCTGGCCGTCGGCATCTTCGTCACCTTCTGGATGTTCGACGGGCCGATCTCGATGTTCGCCCAGGCGCTGGAGATGCCTGCTACCGCGGCGTTGCTGCAGGGGCAGTCCAGCATCGGCACGCTGCTGGCGATGACGCTGCTCTCGATCTTCGCCATCGTGCTGCTGCCCCGGCAGTTCCACGTCACGGTGGTGGAGAACAATACCGAAGCCGAAATCTGGCGCGCCGCCTGGCTGTTCCCGATCTATCTGATCCTGATCAACCTGTTCGTGCTGCCGATCGCCATCGCCGGCGTGATGACCTTCCCGGCAGGGCGTATGGACAGCGACATGTTCGTGCTCACCTTGCCTCTCACCGCCGGCTCGGATCTGATGACGCTGGTGGCCTTTGTCGGCGGGTTGTCAGCCGCTACCGCCATGGTGATCGTGGAATCCGTCGCGCTCTCGATCATGGTGTCGAACAACATCGTGATTCCGTGGGTGCTCAAGCGCAAGGAATCGCTGTTCGCCGGCCGCGAGAATATGGGCGCGATGCTGCTGACGGTGCGGCGCGTCGCCATCTTCGTCATCCTGTTCCTTGCCTATATGTATTACCGGATGGCGGGCGAGGCGCAGCTCGCGTCGATCGGCCTGTTGTCCTTTGCCGCCATCGCGCAGCTCGCTCCGGCTTTTTTCGGCGGGCTGATCTGGCGGGGCGCTACCGCGCGCGGCGCCGTTGCGGGCTTGAGCATCGGCACGCTGACCTGGGCCTATACGCTGCTGCTGCCGAGCTTCGCCGATCTCGGGATCATCGGGCAGCGGCTGGTGATGGAAGGGCCCGGCGGTTTACTCCTGCTGCGGCCGCAGGCTTTGCTCGGCGTCGACCTGCCGCCGCTGCTGCACGGGGTGTTGTGGAGCCTGTCACTCAATGTTCTCGCCTATGTCGCGTTCTCCTTCACCCGCGCGCCCGCCTTGGTGGAAAGGTTGCAGGCCAACCTCTTCGTGCCGTCGCAAAACCAGCTGGTCGCGCCGACGCTCCGCCGCTGGCGCTCCCCCGTCAGAGTCGACGAACTGACCAAAGCCGTCGCGCGCTATCTCGGGGAGGAGCGGACGCGCACGGCTTTTCAGAGTTTTGCCGGTAGCCGGCGCATCGATCTCGCGCCGGACGCAGAGGCGGATTTCCAGCTTTTGCGTTACGCCGAGCATTTGCTGGCATCGGCCATCGGCGCGGCCTCCTCGCGCCTGGTGCTCACCATTCTGTTGCGCAAGCGCGCGCTCTCCACCAGCCGCGCGCTGAAGCTGCTCGACGACGCCAGCGCCGCGATCCACTACAACCGGGAGATCTTGCAGACCGCGCTGGACCATGTGCGCCAGGGAATCGCGGTTTTCGACAAGGAACTCGGCCTTACCTGCTGGAACCGGTATTTCGGCGAGATTCTCAACCTTCCGGCCGATATGACTCAAGCCGGAGTCGCGCTCAAGGAAATCCTTCGCGTAAGCGCCGAGCAGCAGCCCGACGGATTGAGCCCATCCGAGCACGAGCAGGTGCTGCACGAACGTTACCTGCGCTATCTGTCCGGCGAGCCCTTCCTCGAACGCTTCGCCGAGCGCGGCCTGGTCATCGAGGTGCGCGCCAACCGGATGCCGGATGGCGGCATGGTCATCACCTTCAGCGACATCACCCCGAGCGTCGAGGCCGCCGAGGCGCTCGAGCGCGTCAACGAGACGCTGGAGCGCCGGGTGCGCGAGCGCACCGAGGAACTGACAAGGCTGAACGCCGAGCTTGCCGGCGCGAAAGGCGAAGCCGAGGAAGCCAATATCTCCAAGACGCGCTTTCTCGCCGCCGCCAGTCACGACATTTTGCAACCGCTCAATGCAGCGCGGCTCTATGTCACCAGCCTGGTAGAACGGGAAGACAGCCGCGCCGACGCCCGTCTGGTCAGCAACATCGATGCCTCACTGGAGGCGGTTGAAGAAATTCTCGGTGCACTGCTCGATATTTCGCGATTGGACGCCGGCGCGCTTAAGCCGGAAATAGGCTCCTTCCGCATCGATGCGCTGTTGAGCCAGATCGAGGTGGAATTTGCCCCGCTTGCGCGCGAAAAAGGCCTCGAGCTTGTTTTCGTCCCAAGCTCGCTGACGGTCCGGTCGGATCGCCGGCTGCTGCGCCGCCTGGTGCAGAATCTCGTTTCCAACGCCATCAAATACACCCTCGATGGGCGTGTGCTGATCGGCTGCCGCCGGCGGCGTAGTCGGCTGCGGATCGACGTCTGGGATACCGGCATCGGCATCCCGCCATCGAAGAGGCGCGAGATCTTCAAGGAATTCCATCGGCTGGACGAAGGCGCCAAAGCCGCCCGCGGGCTGGGCCTCGGCCTGTCGATCGTGGAGCGCATCGCACGCATGCTCGATCACAAGATTGACCTGTCGTCGACCGTCGGCGGCGGCTCGCGTTTCTCGGTTGAAGTGCCGCTGGCGCCTGCCATGGCTGCGAGCGCTGCGCCACCGCCCGCCGGAAAGCCGGATGCGCGACAGCTGGCGGGGACCGTGGTGCTTTGCCTTGACAACGATCTGCCGATCCTGGACGGCATGCGCACGCTTCTGGAGGGTTGGGGCTGCCAGGTATTGCAAGCGCCTAGTCTGCTGGAAGCGGTCGCCACCGCCATGGAAACCAAGATTCCGCTTGACTGTTTGCTGATCGACTATCGTTTGGACGATGGCAATGGCCTTGATGCCATCCGGGAACTGCGCCGCCGCTTCGGGGCCGATCTACCGGCCATCCTGATCACCGCCGACCGCAGCCTGCGTCTGCGCCAGGACGCCCAGGCCGAAGACATCCAATTCCTGAACAAACCTTTGAAGCCAGCGGCATTGCGCGCGCTCCTGGCGCAATACCGCATACGCCGCATCGCCGCGGCTGAGTAAGCCCCTTCTCTCAGAACCGGGAAATTTAGTTGGCCAGTGACGCGGCCTGACGCGGCGCGAGCTCTATCTTGGCCGCCGCGATCACGGCCTGGGTACGGCTCTCGACCCCGAGCTTCTGCAGGATGGCCGAGACATGCGCCTTCACCGTGGCTTCCGACACCGTCAGCTCATAAGCGATCTGCTTGTTGAGCAGACCCTCCGACAACATCATCAGCACCCGCACCTGCTGCGGCGTGAGCGTGGCGAGCCGTGTGAGGAGATCGTTGGTCTGCGCGTCGGCGCTGTGGTCGAGGTCAACGTCCGGCGGCGTCCATTCCTCACCGGCGAGCACGCGCGTGACAGCATCGCGCATTGTCTCCACACCGAGCGTCTTCGGGATGAAACCGGCCGCGCCGAAATGCATGCAGCGGCGGATGACGGCGGGATCTTCGTTGGCCGAGACGATGACGACCGGAACGCCGGGATGTTGCGCGCGCAGGCACATCAAACCTGAGAAGCCGCGCACACCGGGCATTGTTAGATCGAGCAGAATGAGGTCTGTGTCGCCGTCGCGGCCCAGCAGCTTACCGATTTCTTCGAAACTGCCAGCTTCTGCGATCTCGATGCGCTCGAAGAGACCGGTTACGGCCTCACGCAACGCGCCTCGGAACAGGGGATGGTCGTCGGCGATAATCAGACGATAGGCTAAGTCGTTCAACGCAGGGACCCCGGACGTTACGCACCAAAAGTCTTACGTCTTCGCCGATAGTCTACATGTTTTTATGCCATCGGCTAGCACTGGCATACCAAATACCAGAGGGGATAGATCGGCCTAGGCGGCTCGGTTGCCGATGAATTGCAGCACGATCTCCCGCCGGTGGGGCCGAAAGCGGTGCTCAATCAAATAGATGCCTTGCCAAGTCCCCAGCGTGAGCGTGCCCTGAAGCACCGGAATATGCAGTCCGACCCCGGTCAGCATCGCCCTCACATGGCCGGGCATATCGTCCGGACCTTCGGTGTCATGGACCCATCCGGCATCCTCCGGAGCCAGCCGGCGCAGCGCGGTCATTAGGTCCTTCTGCACGTCCGGATCGGCGTTTTCCTGAATCACGAGCGACGCCGACGTATGGCGCAAGAACAGAAAGAGCGCGCCGTCCGCCGCGTTCGCCTGTGCAACGAACCGCCGCACATCGTCGGTGATTTCGGTGAAACTTTCACCCGGCGTTTCGACCGTGAGCGTCGCCGTGGCGATCGATTGCGCTCGCGCGATCCTGGTAGCCGAAAGGCGCGTCACGGCTAGCCCCTATGCAGCAAATTGTCCGACTCAGCTTTTCTTCAGCACCTCTTTTTGCAGCGCGGAGATCATGTCCACCAGCCGCCGCCAGGCATTTTCCACCATCACCTTCATGCGCTCGATATTCGGATCGCTCGGCAGGCTGGATGGCCGCTCGTTTTGGCCGGCCGGCGGGTCACTCTTTATCGAGCCCGGCAGCGGCAGCCCGCGAGCCAAGAATTCTTTCTTCAACGAAACATTTTCTTCCTGCAGGCGGGCAATTTCGTGCTCCAGCGCACCACGGTCTTCCGGCGCGAGCTGGCAGGCCCAGTTCACGGTGCGTTTGCTGCAGAAGGAAACCTGACCGGTGCGGTTGTCGAGCCGCACATAACCGTCGTTCATGCGGCTGAAGGTGAAACGGCTCTCGCTATTTTCCACCGGCTTGCCCTCCGCAGCGGCGCTATTTTGTGGCGCGTTCTCGACAGGTAAGGTCTCGGGAGAATCGTAGGGAGCCGGCGATGGCGCGGCGGGACTGTCGGCGCAGCTTCCGCATTTCCGCTTTGCGCAAAAGCCGGCGTGGTAGCCCAAGCTGCGCCGCAAATGGCGAACGCCAGGATGATGCGTGTCATCATGTTTCCCCCTCCGAGGATTGGCGGATCTGCGCAGCCGATTATCGCAGGCCTAGGGCCGAAAAACGATCCGATTCCCCACCATGTTGCCACGTGCCAGTATCGCACAACAGGGCCAAAAGGCGCGTCGCGAGCGCCGAAAAAAGGATGAATTGTCAAAGTGATTCAACTGCTTGTAATCGCTGCCCCAATTCTTAACTCATGCAGACCCGGTCAGTATGGTCCGCGCGGCTTTGGGGGCATGGGACTTCCTCGAGCGCCGCAATGTGCGCGGATCGAAAAAATGACGCGCGATAACGGCGATCACGGTACTTCCCCGTCCGACGAAGCTGCTCTCTCCGCGAGGCTCAAGCGTCTCGGCGAACGGCTCGGTCAACATACCGGCCGTCCTGTCGACAAAAGCGCCGGTGCTTCTTCGACCGCCGACCCGTCGGCGATGGCGCGCGGTTTCCGGCTCTCCACCGAGCTTGTCGTAGGCGTCCTTGTCGGTGCCGCATTGGGTTGGCTGCTCGACCGCTGGCTCGGCATTTCGCCCTGGGGGCTGATTGTGTTTCTGTTGCTCGGCTTTGCCGCAGGCGTGCTCAACGTGATGCGGGCGGCGGGCGTGGACATGGGGTCCAAAGCTTCCAGGCCCCCGGATTAGGCAGCTAAGAAGGTTATGGGCGATCCTATCCACCAATTCGAGTTGAAGAGCCTTTTCTCTCTGGGCCATTTCGGCCCCTACGAGATTGCTTTCACCAATTCGGCTCTCTTCATGCTGCTCGCGCTGCTCGCGACCGCGGCGCTGATGCTGATTCCGACCCGGCAGCGCGCGATGGTGCCGAGCCGGGCTCAGTCGGTGGCCGAGCTTTCCTACGAATTCGTCGCCAACACCATCCAGAGCACCGCCGGCAAGGAAGGCATGAAGTTCTTCCCGCTGGTGTTCTCGCTTTTCATCTTCGTGCTGACCGTAAACCTGTTGGGCCTGCTGCCCTATGGCTTCACCGTGACCAGCCACATCATCATCACCGTGGCACTGGCGATGCTCGTCTTCGTCACCGTGCTGGTCTACGGCTTTTGGAAGAACGGATTGCGCTTCTTCAGGCTATTCGTGCCGAGCGGCATTCCGATCTATATCCTGCCGCTGATCGTCTTCATCGAAGTGCTGTCGTTCCTGTCGCGGCCGATCTCGCACAGCGTGCGTCTGTTCGCAAACATGCTGGCCGGCCATATCACGCTGAAGGTGTTCGCCGGCTTCATCGTGATGCTGAGCGCCTTCGGATTCACCGGCTGGATTGGCGCGATTCTGCCGCTGTCGCTGGTGGTGGCGCTGACCGCGCTCGAATTCCTTGTTGCCTTCCTGCAGGCCTATGTCTTCGCGATCCTGACCTGCATCTACCTGAATGACGCCATCCATCCCGGTCACTGACCCATCCAACCTTGAGGAGTGTTTCATGGATCCTGTTGCTGCAAAGATGATTGGTGCCGGCATTGCCTGCATCGGCATGGGCGGAGCCGGCGTCGGCGTCGGCATGATCTTCGGCCAGTATCTCGCGGCCGCCGTGCGCAACCCATCGGCCGCGCAGGGCCAATTCGGCAACCTGATCTTCGGATTCGCCGTGACCGAGGCCTTGGGCATCTTCTCGCTGCTGATCGCGCTTCTGCTGCTGTTCGCGCTCTGATCGATGGCTGCTCCTGCGCACACCGAGGCGCCCGGCGGCCATAAGCCGCCGTTTCCGCCGTTTCAGTCGGAAACCTTCGCGTCGCAGCTGTTCTGGCTCGCAATCGCCTTCGCCGCGCTTTATCTGCTGGCATCGCGCCTGGTGCTGCCGCGTATCGGCGGCATCATCGATGCGCGCGCCAAGCAGATCGACGACGACCTCTCGGAAGCGCAGCAGTTCAAGGAAGCGGCGGATGCCGCCAACACGGCCTATGAAAAATCGCTGGCGGATGCGCGCTCCCGCGCCCAGGCCTTGGCCAATGACACGCGCGCGAAGCAGCAGGCGGATGCTGATAGCAAGCGCAAGACGCTCGAGCAGCAGCTCGACGCCAAGCTCGCCGAGGCCGAGAAAACCATTGCCGCAACCAAATCCGCGGCGATGGGCAATGTGCGCAGCATCGCCACCGACGCGGCCGCGGCCATCGTGAAGCGGCTGACCGGCTCTGAGCCCTCCGGCCAGGCCGTTACCGCCGCAGTTGCCGACGTGCTCAAGCGCTGAGGACGGACCATGTTCGACGCTGAATTCTGGGTTGCGGCTTCCTTCTTCATCTTTATTGGCATTCTTATTTATATCGGCGTGCACAAGAAGATCGCGGAAGCGCTCGACCATCGCCGCGACCGGATCAAGGCCGAACTGGATGAGGCACGGCGGCTGCGCGAAGAAGCGCAGGCCCTGCTCGCGCATTATAGGCAAAAGCAGAAAGAGGCCGAAGGCGAAGCCGCGAGCATCCTCACCGGCGCCAAGGCGGACGCCGAGCGCATGACGCTCGAGGCCGAAGCCAAGATGAGCGAATTTGTCGCCCGCCGCACAAAGATGGCGGAAGCCAAGATCGCCCAAGCCGAGAGCCAGGCGCTGGCGGACGTGCGCGCCGCCGCTGCCGATGCGGCCGTCACCGCGGCTGAGCGGATCCTGAAGGACACCGCTAAGGGCAACCTGGCCGACGACCTGCTCGCCAGCGGCATCGAAGACGTCAAGAACAAGCTGAATTAAGCGCGGCTTTTAGCCATCAGCGGCGCGGGGCAGATCTCGCCGGCGGCTTTTTGGCGGGCTGCTGCTTGTCGCCGGCCGGATCGAACCCGACGTAGACAACATAGGCCTCGATATCCAGGCCGGGGGGCATCGGAAAGGCGATGTCGCTATCGACATGAGTGAACAAGACGTTGGGTCGGCCTTCTGGGATCGCGACCTGGATCTTGGAGAACTTCGAGACCACCGTCTTCGGCTCCGGGCCTTCTTTGACCACCGCGTAGCGTAGCGGCACGTCGAGTTGGCCGGCGGCCCCTGCCGGACCGACCAGCACGCGGCCCTCGATGCCGACCTTCATGCGCATGACGCCGCCGGAGACATTGCATTCGCGCGCCAACTCGCTGATGGAACCCTGATAGCGCAACGCGAGAGCGTCCGAGCTGCCGGGTGGCACGGTCAAGGTGGAAGCACCCGCGCGCACGTCGACCGGCGGGCAAATCGTTTCCGCGATATTGGCGACCGCCGCTTGTTTCTCAGCCGGCGAAGGCTCCGGCGGTTTGCGTATAATGATATCCCTCAGCTGCGACATCGTGGAGGGCGAGCTCTGACCGACCGAAGCCGACGCGGAGCTTTGCTCGGAACCGACAATCCGGTCACTCGAGCAGCCCGCCGCCAGCGAAGCCAGCATCAATGCCGCGAGCGGCGCGGCACCGCGGCGAACAATCGGTTCAAATTCAGCGATACGCATGTTTCAGGCCCCGCCCCCGTCAAGCAAGTTTATATCAATCAAACCATGTGAGCCCAAGGCCGGTTTCATTGGTTAAAAGCGGAACGTGCCCCGGTCGTCAGGCCTGACTTGAGCGTAAAGCAGATGGTCGTGCCAGCTGCCGTTGATACACAGGTATTCCCGCGCATAGCCTTCTCGGACGAACCCGGTCTTCTCCAGCAGCCGCACCGACGCGGTATTCTCCGGAATGCAGGCCGCCTCGACGCGGTGCAGCTTCAAGGTCGAGAAGGCGAAAGCCACCAACGCTCGCACCGCTGCGGTCATATAGCCCTGGCGGGCATAGGCCGCGCCCATCCAATAACCGAGGCTGCCGGCCTGTGCGACCCCGCGGCGGATATTCGTGACGGTCAAGCCGCCGACCAGCTTCTGATCCTCACTGCGGAAGATGAAATACGGATAGGCGAGATCATTGCGCTGATCCTCGGCATAACGTTTCAAACGACGGCGGAAAGAGGCACGGCTCAAATCATCCGCCGGCCAGCTCGGCTCCCAAGGCACCAAAAATGCGCGGCTCGTTGCCCGCAACGCCGCCCATTCCTCGAAATCCGACGTCTGCGGAAAGCGCAGCGTTACCTTGTCGCCCGTCACAGTGAGCGCAGGTTCGGTAAAGCTGACAGCGCGAAAAAACGTCATGAAAGCATGGCCGTCAGGCCGCCTGACGATGCAAGCTGGCGGCGATATTTGCTGCCGTCTCCAGACCGGCGCCGGGACCAAGCGCCGCAACCGCGGGCTGGCCGCTGGCGATCAGCGCCCGGCCAGCCGCGCGGGCGCTTTCCACCGTGACGGCTTCGATCTTGCCAACCACCTCGCTTAACGGAATCGGCCGGCCATAGGCAAGCATCTGCCGCGCCAATTGCTCGGCGCGCGAGCGCGAGCTTTCCAGCGCCATCAGCATACCCGCCTTCATCTGCGCCTTGGCGCGGGCGACTTCCGTCTCGGTGAGGTTTGCCGATGCCTGCGCGATCTGGTCGACCACGACGCGCATCAATTCCGGCGCATCCGTCTCCGCCGTGCCGCTATAGAGCGCGAACATGCCCGTGTCCTGATACGCAACATGGAAGGAATAGATCGAGTAACAGAGACCGCGGTTCTCGCGCACTTCCTGGAACAGGCGCGACGACATGCCGCCACCGAGCGCGTTGTTGAAGACCTGGAGGCTATAGAGCCCGGGGTCTTGCTGCCGCAGACCTTGCAGAGCCATGGTCAGATGCACCTGTTCCAGCTCACGCTTCTCGATATGCGTGCCGCCCCCGAAACGCGCCACTTCCGGCACCGGCGCGGACGGCCCGGCGAAGCTCGAGAATCGACGCGCAACTTCGTGCACCACCGCGGCATGATCGATGGCTCCGGCCGCGGCGACCACCATGTCAGGCGCCTTGTAATTGCGCGCGAGATAGGCGCGCAGTCGCGACGGCTCAAACGAGCGCACGGTTTCCGGCGTGCCGAGAATGGAGCGGCCGAGCGGCTGTTTCGGAAACGCTTTCGCCTGCAGATAATCGAACACGATATCGTCCGGCGTGTCCTCGCTGGCGCCGATCTCCTGCACGATGACATGCTGCTCGCGCTTGAGCTCGGTCGGGTCGAAGGTGGGGTCGGCCAGGATGTCGGAGAGCACATCCAGCGCCAGCGGCACGTCGGCCTTCAGCACGCGGGCATAATAGGCGGTGTTCTCCGCGCTGGTTGCCGCGTTGAGGTCGCCGCCGACGGCTTCGATCTCTTCGGCGATCTGCCGGGCGCTTCGGCGCGAGGTGCCCTTGAACGCCATGTGTTCAAGCAGATGCGAAATCCCGTGTTCATCCGGCAACTCGTCGCGGCTGCCGGAACCGACCCAGACGCCGAGCGAGGCCGTTTCCAAATGCGGCATGGCATCGGTCACGATCGTAAGACCGGACGGAAGATGCGTGACCTCTACACTCATGCAGCTGCTCCTTCACGCGCGGCGCGACTGGCCGCGACAATAAAACGTTCGACCGCCGACTGATCGGCGGGCAGCCGGGTGACGCGCTCGGGCCGCTCGGCAAGGTCGGCGAGCCAATCGGGAAGCGCGGGACGCTGGCCGCAAGCGGCCTCGACTGCATCGGGGAATTTGGCCGGATGCGCGGTGGAAAGGACGACCATGGGCACCGCCGGATCGCGGGTTTCTTTCTCCGCAACGGCTACGCCCACGGCCGTATGCGGATCTATGCAGTATCCGGTTTCCTTCAATAGCGTCCGGATGGTGGCGGCGGTCTCCTCCTCGTCGGCGCGGTCGGCGGTGAACAGGCTGCGGATTTCCGACAACGCCCCCACCGACAAGGAAAACCGCCGCGATTGCGCCAGCGAGCCCATCAGCGAACGCACGGTGTGCGCGTCGCGCCCGTAGGCCTCGAACAGCAGCCGTTCAAAATTCGACGATACCTGAATGTCCATCGAGGGCGAACTGGTCGGCAGCACGTCGCGCAATTCATAGCTGCCGCTCGCCAGCGTGCGGGCGAGGATATCGTTGACGTTGGTCGCAATTGCCAGCCGCTGCACGGGAAGGCCCATGCGGTGGGCGACATAGCCGGCATAGACGTCGCCGAAATTGCCGGTCGGCACGGCGAAAGCGATTTGCCGCGCGGGGGCCCCCAGCGCCACGGCGGCGGTGAAGTAATAGACCGCCTGCGCGACGATGCGCGCCCAGTTGATCGAATTAACACCGGAGAGCCGCACCTGATCGCGAAAGGCGTGGTGATTGAACATCCCCTTCACCAGCGCCTGGCAATCATCGAATGTGCCGTCGATCGCCAGCACATGCACATTGGCGTCGGTGACGCTGGTGATCATGCGCCGCTGAACGTCCGAAATGCGGTCATGCGGATACAGCACCACCACATCCGCTTGCGAACAGCCGCGGAAGGCTTCCACCGCCGCGCCGCCGGTATCGCCGGAAGTCGCCACCACGATGGTGGCGCGCTCGCCGCGCGCTTTCAACGCATGATCCATCATGCGTGCGAGCAGCTGCATGGCGAGATCCTTGAACGCCAAGGTCGGCCCGTGAAACAGCTCGAGCACGAATTGATTGGGGCCGGTCTGCACCAGCGGCACTGTCGCCGGATGGCGGAAATTGTCGTAGGCCTCGCGCGTCATGCGGGCGAGACTGTCCTCGGGAATGGCATCGCCGACGAATGGCCGGATCACCTCCACCGCCACCTCGGCATAAGGGCGGCCGGCGAAACCGGCGATGGTGCGCTCGCTCAGACGCGGCCAGGATTCCGGCACATAAAGTCCGCCATCGCGGGCAAGACCGGCGAGCATGACTTCGACAAAGCCAAGCGGTGGGGCCTCGCCCCGGGTGGAAATGTAGCGCACGAAGTTCCCTGCAGAGGCGCCCTGAGCGGTATAATGCCACCCGCGCCTTTCATAACTAATTGAAAAGACTGTCGTTCAATCCGCTTTACGACTGGAAGCCGAAGGTGTGAGCCTAATCGGAAGCGGTGGTTTTCACAAGGAAGCGGTTGCTTGCGCCGGTGCGGGTGGCGCACCGGATGGACGCTAAACTCTAGCTGTTTTCCTCAACCTGCAAATTGGGGCGGCCGCGGACCCAGAAGCCAAAGACCGCCAGCAGCACCACCGCCAGCCCGTACCAGGTCACGGCATATTGCAGGTGGTTGTTCGGCAGGTTCGGCTTCAACGGGCCGGGCGGCGGCAGCCCATCGGCGGGCTCCTGCCCTTCGCGCTCGATATAAAAAGGCGCGATCTGGCTCCAACCGTTTTCCCGCGCCATCGCCAAGTGATCGCGCACGAACCAGAGCTGCGCGCCCTTGTCATAAACCGCCGTCAGTTCCCACGCCTTCGGTTCGGGCCAGCGCAACACGCCGGTAATTTCGACCACGCCCGGCGCCGGTGGTGGACGCGCCGTGGCGCCGGTAGGCTTCTGATCGGCGACGAAGCCGCGGTTGACCGCGACCGTTTCGCCGGAGGCGAGCCGTGCCGGGGTGAACACGAAAACGCCCGGCCCTTTCACATCATCCCGCAAGGCGGAGCCGGTCGCCCAGACCACAGCTTCCTTGCCGGGCGGATATTCGGCGCGGAATTTCACCCGGGTGAATTCGTCGCGGTGCTGCTGCAGCGACGCCCATTGCGCCGGCGGCGGCAGGGCGACCGGCGCGGCGGTGAGCCGGCGCGTGAGCGTGCCGATCAGTTCTTCCTTCCACGCTTTGCGCTGAAGCTGCCAGGTGCCGAGCGCGAACAGTGTAGCGAAGGCAATGAGCGTCGCGAGGCTCGGCACGAAGAGACCGCGGCGGACCGCGCTCATGATCCGCTCCCGCGCTCGTGGCGCCCTTCCGCCGCCTTGTGATGATATTGCAAGGCGATGAGCAGGCCCTTCATGGAGCGCAGCGGCGCCAGCGTCACCACGAGGATCAACGGCCCCCATAGCGCGGCATGGACCCAATAAGGCGGCCGATACATCACCTCCACCAGCAGCGCTGCTCCCACCACGATGAAGCCACCGAACAGCATGATAAAGATTGCCGGGCCGTCGCCGGCATCGGCAAAGCCAAAGTCGAGGCCGCAGGTTTCACAGCGCGGCCGCACGGCGAGGAAATTCTGAAATAGCGGCCCCTTGCCGCAGGCGGGACAGCGGCAGGTCAGGCCCGCCACAAAGGGAGATGGGGGCGGCGAAGAAGTCTCTTGGGCCATGGCCTCACCAGCTTGTCGTGCCCCGCGCAGGCGGGGGCACCCAGTAATCGCAAGCGACGCATATCATTACTGGATCATCCGCCGGAGTTTATCATCGGGCCGCGCTTTGCGCGGACCCGTTGGCGGATGATGACGACCAGGGTTTTCCCCGCACGGGGACTCTAATGCCCGCCGGCAGCCCCCGCGGCCTGCTCGCCGCCTGCGCCCCAGACATAGATGCAGGCGAACAAGAACAACCAGACCACGTCGACGAAGTGCCAGTACCAGGCGGCAAACTCGAAGCCGAGATGCTGGGTCGGCGTGAACTGGCCCTTGTAGGCACGGATCAGGCACACGGTGAGAAAAATGGTGCCGATGATGACATGCGCGCCATGGAAGCCGGTCGCCATGAAGAAAGTGGCGCCGTAAATGTTGCCTTTGAAGGCGAAGGCAGCATGGCTGTATTCATACGCCTGCACGGCGGTGAAGGTGATGCCGAGCAGGATGGTAAGGATCAGGCCCTTCTTCAGTCCGTCGCGATCATTGTGCAGCAACGCGTGATGCGCCCAGGTGACCGTCGTGCCGGAGGTAAGCAGGATCAGCGTGTTCAAGAGCGGTAAATGCCAGGGATCAAAGGTTTCGATGCCCTTCGGCGGCCAGACGCCGCCGGTGGCGGCCAACCGCGCGATATCATTCGGATCGGCGGGGAACAGCGCGACGTTGAAATAAGCCCAGAACCAGGCGACGAAGAACATGACCTCGGAAGCGATGAACAGGAGCATGCCGTAGCGGTGATGCAACTGCACCACGCGAGTATGATGGCCCTCGACCTCCGCTTCCTTGATGACGTCGCGCCACCACATCAGCATGGTGTAGAGGATGCCGAGCACGCCGATGCCGAACACGATCGGCGCGGCGGCGAACATCTTGTGCATCCAACTGATGGCGCCGACCGCCGCGATAAAGGCCGCGACCGAGCCGATCGCGGGCCATGGGCTCGGATCGACCAGGTGATAGTCGTGATGCTTGGCGTGGGCGTCGGCCATCGTGATCTTCTCCGTCTGTCGTCGCGAGCGGCGCTCGCGCGCGCTCGGTTGTCGCTTAGTAGACCCGCCCGCTGCCCTGCGTGCTCGCCGCCGCCGGCTCTGGCTGGCGCACCGGGAAGTAGGTGTAAGAGAGCGTAATCGTGTTCAGCCCGTCCTGCTCGGCGTCCCGCGCCAGCGCCGGATCGACGTAGAAGACCACCGGCATCTCGCGCGTCTCGCCGGCTTTCATCGGTTGCTCGGTGAAGCAGAAGCAGTTGATCTTCTGGAAATACGCCCCGGTCGTCGGCGGCGTGACGTTGTAACTGGCCTGCCCGACCGTGTCGCGCGCAGCGAGATTGGTCACGGTATAATTGACCGTCAGCACCTCACCGATGCGAACATCGATGGAGTTCTTCTCCGGTACGAAGCGCCATGGCAGCCCGGGAGCGACGTTGGCGTCGAAACGAACGGTAAGGCTGCGGCCAAGCATCTGCGCCGGTGCTGCGGTCGAAACCTGCGTGGTGCCGCCGAAGCCGGTGGTGCGGCAGAACCAATCGTACAGCGGCACCGCCGCGTAGGCCGCCCCCACCATGAGCGCGACGAAGGCGCCGCAAGCCGCCGCTACCACGACATCGCGGCGGCGGGATGCACGGGCGGCTGAATGGATGCTGCTTGCGGTCATGGTAATTCTCACAGCGGCCGTTGCATCACGCCCGGACCCTTCACCAGGGTCACCAGATAGAACAACACGACCAGAACCCCGAGCGACACCGCGATGGCGACCGAGCGCGCGCGGCGGCGGCGCTTCTGCTCTTCGGTGAGCACGATCCCGGCCTGCTCATGCGGCTCGCTCATGACGCTCATCCCACAAAACCCAGATGGGCTCCCACTGCGCGATCGATCAAGAGAAAGGCAAAGAGCAGGAAGAGATAAAGGATCGAGAAAGCGAAGAGACGCTTGGCCGCGCGGTCGGATCGCTCGGTCAAAAGCCGGATCGCAAGCGCCAGCATCGCCGCCCCGGAGAGTATCGCAATGACGCCATAAACCGGGCCGGCGAAGCCGAGCAGCCAGGGCGCCACCCCGAGCGGCGCCAGGATCAGCGTGTAGATCAGGATCTGCCGGCGCGTCTCGCGCTCGCCGCAGACCACCGGGAGCATCGGAATGCCGGCGCGCGCATAGTCATCGGCGCGATAGAGCGACAGCGCCCAGAAATGCGGCGGCGTCCAGAAGAAGATGATGAGAAAGAGCAGCACCGATTCTGGGCTGATGCCCCCGGTCGCCGCGGCCCAGCCGATCATCGGCGGGAAAGCGCCGGCGGCGCCGCCGATGACGATGTTCTGCGGCGTCCAGCGCTTTAGCCACATCGTATAAACGACAACATAGAAGAAGATGGTGAAGGCAAGCAGCGCGCCGGCGGTTAGATTCACCAGCAGCGAGAGTATCACTATCGAGAAGCCGGCGAGCAGCAGGCCGAAGCCAAGCGCCTCGCCGGGCAGTATGCGCCCGGCGGGAATCGGCCGCGCGTTGGTGCGCTGCATGCGCGCATCGATGTCGGCGTCGTACCACATGTTTAACGCGCCGGCGGCGCCCGCGCCCACAGCGATGCAAAGCAGCGCGGTGAAAGCCATCACCGGATGCATCGGCACCGGCGCCAGCACCAAGCCGACGAAAGCGGTGAAGACCACGAGCGACATCACCCGCGGCTTCAGCAGCGCGAGATAGTCGCCTACCTCGGCGTTGCTGAATTGCGCGGTGAGCTTTTCGCTTTGGCTCGCGAGCGACATCGCTTTCCTTTATGCCCTCGCCTCGGGCTTACTTGATCAGCGGCAGGGTGTTGAATTGGTGGAACGGCGGCGGCGACGGCAAGGTCCATTCCAAGGTGGTTGCGCCCGCACCCCACGGATTATTCGCGGCCCGCTCCTTGCGCATGAAGGCCAGCGCCACGCCGTAAAAGAAGATGATGATGCCGAAACCGGAAATATAGGAGCCGATCGAGGACACCATGTTCCACCCCGCGAAGGCGTCCGGATAGTCGACATAGCGGCGTGGCATGCCCGACAGGCCGAGGAAATGCTGCGGAAAGAACACCAAGTTCACGCCGACGAAGGTGATCCAGAAGTGCAGCTTGCCGATGGTCTCGTTGTACATGTAGCCGGTGATCTTCGGGAACCAGTAGTACCAGCCGGCAAAGATCGCGAAGACGGCGCCAAGCGACAGCACATAGTGGAAGTGCGCCACCACGTAATAGGTGTCCTGCAGGACGCGGTCGACGCCGGCATTGGCCAGCACCACGCCGGTCACCCCGCCCACCGTAAACAGGAAGATGAAGCCGATCGCCCAGAGCATCGGGGTGCGGAATTCAATCGAACCGCCCCACATGGTCGCAATCCAGGAGAAGATCTTCACCCCGGTCGGCACCGCGATCACCATGGTGGCGGCGATGAAATAGGCCTGCGCACCCGACGACATGCCGACCGTGTACATGTGGTGCGCCCAGACCACGAAGCCAATGCCGCCGATCGCGACCATGGCATAAGCCATGCCAAGATAGCCGAACACCGGCTTGCGCGAGAAGGTCGCCACGATCTGGCTGATCATGCCGAAGCCCGGAAGGATCAGAATGTAGACCTCCGGATGGCCGAAGAACCAGAACAGATGCTGGAATAGCACCGGGTCGCCGCCGCCTTGGGCGGTGAAGAACGTGGTGCCGAAATTGCGGTCGGTGAGCAGCATGGTGATGGCGCCGGCCAGAACCGGCATCGCCAGCAGCAGTAGAAACACCGTCACCAGGATCGACCATACGAACAGCGGCATCTTGTGCAGGGTCATGCCCGGCGCGCGCATATTGAAAATGGTGGTGATGAAGTTGATCGCCCCAAGGATCGATGAGGCGCCCGCCAGATGCAGCGACAGGATGGCAAAGTCCACCGCCGGCCCGGGATGGCCGGTCGTCGACAGCGGGGCATAGATCGTCCAGCCGGCGCCGACGCCATTGCCGCCCGGCTCGCCTTCGACGAACAGCGAGATCACCAGCAGCGTGAACGAAGCCGGCAACAGCCAAAAGGAAATATTGTTCATGCGCGGGAAGGCCATGTCCGGCGCGCCTATCATCAGCGGCACGATCCAGTTGCCGAAGCCGCCGATCATCGCCGGCATCACCATGAAGAAAATCATGATCAGGCCGTGCGCCGTGACGAACACGTTGTAGGTGTGAGAGTCGTCGAAGAATTGGACGTCCGGGTTCTGCAGCTCCATGCGAATTGCGATCGACAGGCCCGCGCCGATCACGCCCGCAATGAGCGCGAACACCAGGTACATCGTGCCGATGTCCTTATGGTTGGTCGAATAGACGTAGCGGCGCCAGCCGGTCGGATCGGCGTGTGCGTGCGCTTCGTGCCCGTGCGCGCCAAGACCCTCGTGGGTGCCGTGTACATGCGTCGTTGCCATAGTCACTTCCTTCGACGTTGTCTTTTTTCGCCCTTAGGGCGCTGTCCCGTCCGGCCTTACCGCTGCGGGCTTTCGCCGGCCACGGCGACTGCGGTCGGACGAACGCCATTGTCGCTCGCGTATTTCTTCTTCGCCTGTTCGAGCCAGGCGGTGTAGTCGGCCTCGCTGACGACGCGGACCGCGATCGGCATGAAGGCGTGGTTCTTGCCGCACAGCTCGGAGCATTGCCCGTAATAGACGCCCTCGCGCGTCGCCTTGAACCAGGTCTCGTTGATGCGGCCGGGGATCGAGTCGATCTTGATGCCGAAGGATGGCACCGCGAAGGCGTGGATCACGTCGGCAGCCGTGGTGATGACGCGGATATTCTTGTTCACCGGCACGACCATCTCATTGTCTACCGCAAGCAAACGCGGCTGGTCGGACTTGCGCTCCTTCTCGGAGAGCATGAGCGAATCGAACTCGAAAGCCGCCCGCGTCCGGATAGCTGTAGCTCCAAAACCACTGCTTGCCGGTCGCCTTCACGGTGACATCGGCGGGCGGGATGTCGAGCTGGGTGAACAGCAGCCGGAACGAGGGCACCGCGATGACGGTCAGGATCAGGACCGGCAACACAGTCCAGGCTACCTCCAGCAAAGTGTTGTGAGTGGTCCGCGACGGCGTCGGGTTCGCCTTGGCGTTGAACTTGACGATGATGACAAGGAGGAGCGCGAGGACGAAAAGGGTGATGGCGGTGATGATGTAGAGCAGAACATCGTGGAACCACACGATTTCTGCCATCACCGGGGTCGCCGCCTGCTGCAACCCCAGTTCCCAGGGCGACGGCTGGCCATAGGCCGCGAGCGCCATGCCGGCCCCGGCGGCCAAGCTTAGGAAAATAACGGTCGAGGCGACAAACCGCTTGAACACCTGCATCGTCGTATTCGCTCCTTCGACGAGAAATCGGCCGTGAGCGTCCTGCCGAAGCGTGCACCGCAGCTTGGATTCACGGCGTGTGCCACAAAGCGCGACGCTAGGGCAGGCGCGGCGGGACAGGGGAGAAGTCCCGGCCTCTCAAACCACAATTCCGGCCCAGTCGCAATGCACCAAATCCAGTTCTGCCATGCGGCAGCCTGCCTTCTTGTGGCCTTTTACAAAGGCGGCCCGCAAGCGTTGGGGACTGCAGATAAGGCTAAGGTATCGACCGTATCGGGCGATTCGCTCGCCAGCGGGCGGCAGCAGCCGGTTAGGGATGAATGATGGGAACCTTCCGCCACGATCCGCATAAAAACCTGCTTGCTGGCGGACTGAAAGCCGCCATTGGTATCGCTATAACAACGCTGGCGGGGCTCACCGGTTTCCCGCCAGGTGCCGGCGCACAAGGCGTCGTTCGTTCCGTCCATCAGGACTGGCAGATTCGCTGCGACACTCCGCCGGGCGCACAAAGCGAACAATGCGCGCTGATGCAGAGTGTCGTGGCGGAAGACCGCGCCAATGTCGGGCTCACGGTCATCGTGCTGAAGACAGCCGATAACAATAGCCGGGTGTTGCGGGTGATCGCGCCGCTCGGGGTGCTGTTGCCGGCAGGCCTGGGGCTGACGATCGATAAGCAGGACGTCGGCCGGGCCGGTTTCGTGCGCTGCCTGCCGCGCGGCTGCTTCGCCGAGGTGGTGATGGACGACAATCTGATGCGGCAATTGCGCACCGGGCAGAGCGCCACCTTCATTATTTTCCAGACGCCCGAGGAAGGCATTGGATTTCCGTTGAGCCTCAAAGGCTTCGGAGAAGGCTTCGACAAGCTCCCCTGAACGGCGCACCCTGCTCGATGCCCTCGCGACTCCGCTGCCGAGCGCTTATCTTCCGGTTTGACCCTTAATTCGGATTGCACCCTATGGCCGTCTCCTCGCCCACATCCCTCATCGACCGCGCAGGCCTCGATTCCGCGCAAGTCGGCCGGCATCTCCAGCACGCTCTGGAAGGTGCGGACGATGGCGAACTCTTCCTCGAATACAAGCAGTCCGAGATGCTGATGTTCGACAATGGCCGCCTGAAGCAGGCGACCTACGACACTGCGCAGGGGTTCGGCCTGCGCGCGGTGAAAGACGAGGCGGTCGGCTATGCCCACGCCTCTGACATGTCTGAACAGGCCATCGCACGGGCGGCGGACAGCGTCCGAGCGGTGAAGGGCGGCTACAGCGGGAATTACGCCCAGTCTCCGGGCCGCAGCAATAAAAAGCTCTATTCCGACGACAATCCGCTCGCCGCCCCCAGCTTCGAGGCCAAGGTGAAACTGCTGGAGGCTATCGACGCCGCGGCACGCGCGAAAGATCCACGGGTGCGACAGGTCTCCGCCAGCGTCGGCGCGACCTGGCAGATGGTCGAGATCTTGCGCGCCGACGGACAGGTATATCGCGATGTGCGGCCGCTGGTGCGGCTCAATGTCTCGGTCGTCGCCGGCGAGGGCGACCGCCAGGAATCCGGCAGCTCCGGCTATGGCGGGCGCGAGGGCTATGCGCGCTTTGTCGAGCCTTCGATGTGGCAATCCGCAGTCGACGAAGCGGTCCGCCAGGCATTGGTGAATCTCACTTCCGTCCCCGCCCCGGCGGGTGAAATGGATGTCGTCCTCGGCCCCGGCTGGCCGGGCGTGATGCTGCACGAAGCTGTCGGCCATGGCCTGGAAGGCGACTTCAACCGCAAGAAGACTTCCGCCTTCGCCGGGCTGATGGGCCAGCGCGTCGCCGCGCCGGGCGTGACTGTCGTCGATGACGGCACGATCGCGGGACGGCGCGGTTCGCTCTCGATCGACGATGAAGGCACCCCGACACATCGCACCGTGCTGATCGAAGACGGCATCCTCGTCGGCTATATGCAAGACCGGCAGAATGCGCGGCTGATGAAGATGAAACCGACCGGCAACGGCCGGCGCGAGAGCTATGGCCATGTGCCGATGCCGCGCATGACCAACACCTACATGCTGGCCGGCGCGCATGAGCCGGGCGAGATCATCGCTTCGGTGAAGAACGGCATCTATGCCGTCAATTTCGGCGGCGGGCAGGTGGACATCACCTCGGGCAAATACGTCTTCCAATGCACCGAGGCCTACCGCATCGAGAACGGCAAGATCGGCGCGCCGCTGAAAGGCGCGATGTTGATCGGCAACGGGCCGACCGACCTCAACCGCATCAGCATGGTCGGCAATGACATGAAGCTGGATACCGGCATCGGCACCTGCGGCAAGAACGGTCAGGGCGTGCCGGTGGGTGTCGGCCAGCCGACACTGCGCATGGACCGCATCACCGTCGGCGGAACGGCCTAGTTACGGGCCGTAGCCGATTTGAAGCCGCTGCACGAAAATGCGGTCGTCGGTAGCGATATTGCCGGCCGCGTAACCGATAATGTATTCCGGCATGTTCAGCGGTATGGGCAGCAGGATCCCGGCCGTCGGATTCAGGAAATTTGGGTCGAACGGACCGAGCGTGGTTTGGGCAGCAACACTGCCATTCTGCCGCACCAGCATCGCAGTTATCGTGTTGCCGCCGGCATTGGTTTCTGTACGCAAGGCGTTAAAATCATAAACTACGTCGTGGTAATTGACCCTGGCACCCAACGAAGCTCCTTGAAAGGAAGGATCGGTCCGCAGGTTTCTGACGAAGTCATCGTCGGGCGGTGATCCAGGAATAAAATCGAATTGGTGGAATTCGCTGACATTGCCCGTCGGTGTGAACTGGTAAACGTAAGCAGATTCGTCGGGATCGAGCGGATCCGACCACATGAGGCCGGCCGCGCCGAAGGGCCGGAAGAGAGTGGCCGTGTCCAAGACGTGCGCCGGACCGGTGAGGGTGCCGTCCGCTTTCAGCATTTGTATGTTTTTCTGCCAGTTGAAGTCGATAATCCGCGCATATGACAGGACCGAGCCGCCGTTTCGGCCCGGGACCAGCGCCTTCGGTATATTGGTCCCATCCGTATGACGGATCACCGTGCGTTCGGGCGTTACACCCTGACCACTGGAATTGACGAGGCGGCCGCGGATTATCCCCTCAGCCGTGTTCATCCACGCGACCTGCACATTGCCGTTTTTCAAGCGCGTCGCATACACCGCGTCTTGAGCGCCGGCGCGTGTGGTATTGACCGATATCGGACTGCCGACCTTCTGAAACGATGCGGACATGCGTTGGACAAAGATGTCCATTGCATCTTCCGGGTCGGCGCCATTGCGTTGCGCCGCGAAAAACACCAGCGACGTGTCGTTGGGAAAAGCGACCACCGCGATGTTGTTGGTTGTGATGCCATCGGTCAGCGGCCCGCCGCCCATCTGGATCATGGGCGATTGCACCGAACCATTGCGACCCCGCTTTTGAACGAATGCCCGCGTGTCCCCCTCAGTATCTCGTGTGTTAAGCCAGCCCGCTATGTAACTGCCGTCAGCGAAGGGTGAGAGGGCGATAAATGATTGTCCGCCCGGCTGGGTTGCGCCCAGCCTGATCGGATTGCCGAGTTTGTTTATTGTGATGGCTGCGTGCGCCGGCTGGCTGCGCAACAGATAGGGAAATGCCACAGTCGGAGCCAGACCGCGTAGAAGTGTCCGACGACTGATCGCCATATCCCCCTCCCCAGTTTCTGACGCCGATATTCTGCCCTAACGCAACAGTTTCGTATACAGGATGATCACCACGACCGTACCAGTCGGGCTTTCGCCCAGCGTCTCGAACTGGGCCTTTGGCCAGGGAATTCGCAGGGCCAAACCGGGGATTTTGCCTGACCATTCCGCTGCCGTTCATTATTCCTGTGTCAAAATTCCTGTGTCAAAAAAACCCTATTCCAACCGCGGCAGCAGCCGGTAAGGTGCTATGGGGGAGTGGAAGATGGATCGGGAGTTATCCGTAACGCCCAGCCAGTTTGCGGGGGGCGCGCGAGGATGCGCCGTGCCGCGCGGCACGGCGGGATCCTCGGAGCCTTCGTATGTCGCGCGTCCTTGATATCCGGCAACGTCTTGCCTCGCGGCTTGCGTCGCTTGAGCTTTACGACTTGCTCGCTGCGATTGCGTTCGCGATCCTCACCATCCTCGTTCTGCTTACTTTCCAGGACTACGCGATCTCCAATGACGAAGCGATGCAGCACCGCTACGGCGAGCTTGATCCTGTCTTATTACGCCAGCGGCTTCCTCGACCGGACGCTGTTCAATACGACAATCTCTACCTCTATGGCGGGCTGTTCGACGTGATCGCGATCCTGCTCGATCGCCTGTTGCCGTTCGATCTCTTCAGTATTCGCCACTTTCTCTGCGCCCTCACCGGCATTGGCGGCATCGTCGCAACCTGGGCGGTGGCGCGGCTCGTGGCCGGCCCGCGCGCGGCCCTCTTGGCGCTGCTGGCGCTGGCGGTATGCGGCCCCTGGTACGGCAGCATGTTCAATCACACCAAGGACATTCCCTTCGCTGCGGCCATGATGGGCGCGAGCTATTTCCTGCTACGCGGCGCGCGAGACCTGCCGCGGCCGCGGCCGTTCGACATCTTGATGTTCGGCCTGCTGCTCGGCTGCGCACTCGGTTTGCGGGCCACCGGGCTCTTGATGCTGGGCTATGCGGGACTTCTGCTGCTGCTGCGGTTGCCGGACCTGGCGAACTGGCACGGCCGGGCGCGCTTTGTCGGCAGTTCGCTTCTGCGCGCGTTGCCGGCGCTCGTGCTTGCCTACCTGATCATGATTGCGGCCTGGCCCTGGGCTTGGCTTGCGCCGCTCAATCCCGTGCGCGCGATTTTTGCCTTTGCGCATTTCCACTACACGATCCGCACCCTCGCCTTCGGCGAAATTTACGAGATGGCTGCGGTGCCGCGCTGGTATGTTCCCGCCTATCTCGCCATCAAGCTGCCGCTGACCATCCTTGGCGGCGCTTTCATCGCGCTCATCGCAACCGCCTTGGCGGCCCGGCGCGACGGCATCCTGCGCAGCGCGCGCCAGCGCGAAATAACCCTGCTGGCTTTCATCGCGGTGTTTCCGGTGCTGTGCCAGGTGATCGGCCACGGCCCGGCCTTTACCGGCATGCGGCATTTCCTTTTCGTCGTCCCGCCGCTCGCCGCGCTTGCCGGCATCGGCCTTGACGCCATGTTGACGACGCTTGAGACGCGCAGCCGGCTCGTTGCCGCCTCGGCGCTGGTGGGCGTCACCGCCGCTTTCGTGCTCAACGCGGTCACGCTCGTGCGCCTGCATCCTTACGAATACGTCTTCTTCAATCCGCTGGTTTCGGGGCTGGAAGGCGCCTCGCGCCGCTTCGACATGGATTATTGGGTGAATGTGATGCCGGAGGCGGTGGTGAAGCTAGAGACATTCCTCAACCAGCGCGAACGCAACACGTCGATTCCGCGCTCGCGCTACTCGGTGGCGGTGTGCGGCGAGCGCGAATCCTTCGAAAAGGAAACCAAGGAAAATCCCCGCCTGCTCTGGGCGGAAGACTGGGACGAAGCGGATTTCTTCATCGCGCCGACGCAGATGGATTGTGACCGCTCGCTGCTGGGTGAAACCATCGCGACCATCGAGCGTTTTGGCGTTCCCATCGGCGTGGTCAAGGACCGGCGCGGCATCACCCGGCCCTGGCTGTCCCGCAGGCCTCAGTAAGCATATTCGCTGAAGATCGGCTCGACCGAGCCGTTCCAGGAGCCATGGAATTTCTGCAGCAGTTCTTCCGCCGGCGTGATGCCGCGCTCGACGGATTCCTCGAGCGGCGCGAGATACTGCGTCTCGTCAAGGCCGTCCCGGTCCTTGCGGCCGCGCCGCGTCAGGCCCTCGCGCGCTACTGCCAGCGTCCGTCTGGCAAGTTCGCGCACCGTGATGCCCCGGATTTCGGCTTTGAAGCCGAGCCTCGGCACGTCGTCGCGCAGCTTCTGCCGCTCCTCCGCCGTCCAGTGTTTCACCAGATCCCAGGCGGCGTCGAGACAAGCGTCGTCATAGAGAATGCCCGCCCAGTAGGCAGGCAGCGCCGGCAGCCGCCGCTGCGGACCGGAATCGGAGCCGCGCATCTCCAGGTAACGCTTGAGCCGCACCTCCGGAAAAATCGTCGTGAGGTGATTGGCCCAATCGGAAATGGTCGCGTGCTCGCCCGGCAGTCCTGGAAGTTTGCCAACCATCAGGTCGCGGAAAGATTGCCCCGCCACGTCGATGTAACGATCGCCGCGTTTGACGAAATACATCGGCACGTCGAGCGCGTAATCCACCCAACGCTCAAAACCCATGCCCGGCTCGAAGGCCCAGGGCAGCATGCCGGAGCGGGCCGGGTCGGTGTCGCGCCAGATCTCGGAACGGAAGGAGAGAAAGCCGTTAGGCTTGCCCTCGGTGAAGGGCGAATTGGCGAATAGCGCGGTGCCGACCGGTTGCAGCGCCAGCGAGACGCGCAGCTTCTTCACCATGTCGGGTTCGGAGGCAAAGTCGAGATTGGTCTGCACCGTGCAGGTCCGGTACATCATGTCGAGGCCGAGCTTGCCGACCTTGGGCATATAGGCGGTCATGATGCGGTAGCGGCCCTTGGGCATCATCGGCATGTCGGCGCGCGACCATTTCGGCGCCATGCCGACGCCGAGGAAGCCGATGCCGAGCGGCTGCGCCACCTGATGCACCTGCGCCAGATGCGCGCGCAGTTCGCGGCACATCTGATGCACCGTCTCCACCGGCGCGCCGGACAATTCGAACTGCCCGCCCGGCTCGAGCGAAATCGCCCCGCCGCCGGTGACGTCGTAAAGGCCGATGATGTTGCCCTCCTCCATGATCGGCTCCCAGCCGAGCAGGAGCTTCATTCCTTCCAGCAGCGCCCGGATGCCGCCCGGCTGCTCATAGGGAACCGGATGATGGCGGCCGGTGGTGAAGGCGAATTTCTCGTGCTCGGTGCCGATGCGAAACTGCGACTTCGGCTTGCAGCCTTCGGCGAGCCAGGCGACGAGTTCGTCGCGCGTCTCGATCGGCCTCATGTCGATTTGATCGCGAGCCATGCCGGTCCCGGGGCAGAAAGGGCGGCGACCTAAACACGGCCTTTATGAAAGGGCAATGAGGGCTGATAACGCTGATCTCAGGCGCGGTCCGTGCCCAGCCGCCGGCGCAACAAAGGCAGCGCGGCCAGCGCTGCCGCGGTGAACAGCGCGCCAGCCAGAAAAGTGCCGCCCGGGCCAACCATGTCCCACAGGCTGCCCGCGATCACGCTCGCCACCAGCATGGCAAGTCCGGTGACGAGGTTGAACATTCCGAAAGCGGTTCCGCGTAACTCGGGCGGCGCGGTATCTGCGACCAGCGCGGACAGCAGTCCCTGCGTCAGTCCCATGTGCAATCCCCACAGCACGGCCCCTAAGGCGACGATGCCTATGTTCCCGCCCAAGGCCAGCAATAGATCGGCGATCAGCAAGAGCGCAAATCCCACCGACAGCACGCCGAAGCGCCCGATGCGGTCCGACAAGGCGCCAGCCGGCCAGGCGGAAAAGGCATAGGCGACATTCATCACCACCAAGACGGCCGGCACCAGCGCGAGCGAAAGTCCGACGGATTGCGCGCGCAGCAGCAGGAAAGCCTCGCTGAAACGCGCCAGCGTAAAAATCGCGGCGACGACAACGACGAACCAATAGCCGGTGCCGAGGCGCCGCAACTCCACCGGGCTGAGCGGCGATTTCACCGCCTTCGCGCCCGGCGGCCGATCCGGCTCGCGCACAGCAAGAACGATGACCGCAAAGGACAGGAAGGCAGGAATTACCGCGATCCAGAACACGACGGTGAAATTGTTGGCCGCAAGGACCATCAGCCCGATTGCCAGCAGCGGCCCAAGGAAGGCGCCGACGGTGTCGAGCGATTGCCGCAGGCCGAAGCTCGCGCCACGCAACTCAGCCGGGGCGATGTCTGCGATCAGCGCATCGCGCGGCGCCCCGCGGATGCCCTTGCCAACGCGGTCGATGAAGCGAGCCGCCATCAGCCAGCCGATGCCCGACGCCAGCGGGAAGATCGGCTTGGTGAAGGCGGCGAGACCATAACCGAGGGCGGCGAGCAGCTTGCGCTTGCCGAGCTTATCGCTCAGCGCGCCGGAAAAGATCTTGACGATGGAAGCGGTGGCTTCCGCGATACCCTCGATCACGCCGACGGTGAGCATCGAGGTGCCGAGCACGGTGACGAGGTAGAGCGGCAGCAACGCATGGATCATCTCCGAGGAGACGTCCATCAGCAGCGAAACGAAACCCAGCGCCCAGACCCCGCCGGGGATTTCCCGCCAGCGCAGGAAGGAGCGCTTGACTTCTTCCTGTGCTGGCATGCGATTATTTTTTCAGACCGTCGCCCGTGAGCTTGCGCTGCACCCGCTCGTCGAAGCGCGCGACGTTGACGACGACGCGGGTATGCCTGCCGTCGCCGACGCGGTCCTTTTCGTCGAAGGCCTCGACGCGGAATTCCAGATTTCGGCCTTCCACCTTGGTCAGCTCGGCGGTGGCGCGCAGGCGCATGCCCACCGGCGTCGCGGCGTAATGGCCGACCTCCAGCCGCGTGCCGAGGCTCTGATGGCCGTGCGGCAACAAGCGTTCGACCGCATTGAGCGCGGCGGCTTCCATCAGGTTGATCATCACCGGCGTGGCGAGCACGGAGACGCGGCCGCTGCCGATGCGCGGCGCGGTGTCGGCGTCCTGCACGGTGATCTCGGCCGAGCCGGTCAGCCCGATTTTGAGATTGGGGAGCTCCATCTCAGGCCGCCTGCTTTCGCGGCGGCGCGAAGCGGCGATAGAAGGTTTCGTCCTTCGCCGCCATATCGAGCAGCAGCTTGGGTGGCGCGAAACGCGCGCCGTGCTTTGTTTCCAGCCCCTGACAGAGCTCGACGAAGCGCTTGGCGCCCATCATGTCGATGTAGGAGATCGTCCCGCCGGTGAAAGGCGCAAAACCCCAGCCCAGGATCGAGCCGACATCGGCCTCGCGCACGTCGGTGATCACGCCTTCCTCAATGCAGCGCGCCGCCTCCAGCGCCTGCACCGCGAGGAAGCGGTGCTTCAACTCGCGAATGTCGATGCTGTCAGGGTCGAGTTGCGTCGGCTGCAGCTCCTTGAGCCCCGGCCACAGCCGCTTCGGCCCGGTGGCCGGATAATCGTAAAATCCTTTGCCGTTCTTGCGCCCGTAGCGGCCCTGTTTCTCCACCAACTCGGCCAGCAACGCCTTCTGCCTGGCATCCACCGCGTCCGGTCCGAGGTCTGCTTCCGTGGCTTTGAGAATCTTCCAGCCGAGATCAAGCGCCACCTCGTCGTTGAGCGACAGCGGCCCCACCGGCATGCCGGCCATGCGTCCGACATTCTCGATCATCGCAGCGGGCACGCCCTCGACCAGCATCAGGTGGCCCTCGCGCACATAATTGAGCACGCAACGATTGGCGTAGAAGCCGCGCGAATCGTTGACCACGATCGGGGTCTTGCGGATGAGGCGGACATAATCGAGCGCGGTGGCCAGCGCCTGCTCGCCGGTATTCTTGCCCATGATCACTTCGACCAGCATCATTCGTTCCACCGGCGAGAAGAAATGGATGCCGATGAAGCGCGCCGGGTCCTTGAACTCGCCGGCCAGCGAGGTGATCGGCAAGGTCGAGGTGTTGGAAGCGAAGATCGCCTTGTCGCTCAACACCACCTGCGCCTTGGCGATGGCTTCGGCCTTCACCTTGCGGTCCTCGAACACCGCCTCGATCACCAGATCGCAGCGCGCGAGTGCGGCGTAATCCGCCGCGGCGGCGATGCGCGCCAGGAGCGCGTCGCGCTCCGCCACCTTGGCGCGGCCCTTGTTGA
Source organism: uncultured Alphaproteobacteria bacterium (assembly GCA_963731585.1). Taxonomy (GTDB): domain Bacteria; phylum Pseudomonadota; class Alphaproteobacteria; order Rhizobiales; family Xanthobacteraceae; genus CANKHA01. The sequence continues at coordinate 202,613 of CAVSWC010000005.1, read as the reverse complement.
TCTGGTCGGTGATCATCTTGTGGATATGCGCCTTGCCCTTGTCGGCGGATTCCTGATCACGGTCGATGAGGATGACTTGCAGACCCGCCATTGCGCTGACATAGGCGATGCCCGCGCCCATGAAGCCGGCGCCGATAACGCCGACGGTGCCGAGCTTGGATGGGGGGAAATTCGCCGGTCGACGCGCGCCCTTGTTCAGCTCCTGCATGGAGACAAAGAGCGAGCGGAGCATCGCCGCCGCTTCCGGCGTGCGCAGCACTTTCGCAAACCAGCGCGACTCCACCCGCAGCGCCAGATCCATCGGCAGTTGCAGGCCTTCGTAGACCACCTGCAGAATGGCGCGGGCACCGGGATAATTGTCGTAAGTCTCGCGCCGGTAAATGGCATTGGCCGCCGAGAAGGTCATCATACCGGCCTTGGAATAGACCAGGCCGCCGGGCAGCTTGAAGCCCTGCACATCCCAGGGCGCGACGCCCTTGCCGCCGCCCTTAATCCAGTCCTTCGCGGTCTTGATCAGGTCCGCCGGCGGCACCACGGCGTCGATCAGTTTCATCGCCTTGGCGCGGTCAACCTTCAATTGCTCGCCTTTGAGCAGCATCTGCAGCGCATCCGCCGGCGGCATCATGCGCGGCACGCGTTGCGTTCCGCCCGCGCCCGGGAAGATGCCGATCTTGATTTCGGGCAAGCCTACCCGCGTCTTGGCGTTGTCCGACGCCACGCGATGATGACAGGCAAGGCACAGCTCAAGTCCGCCGCCGAGGGCGGTGCCGTTGATCGCCGCGACCCAGGGCTTGCCGTTTGTCTCCAACCGACGGAAGAGCTGTGAGAGCTTGCGGCTTTCGGCGAACAACTGCGCGATCGCGGCTTCCTCGCCATGCGTGCGCGCCATGTTGGCGAAATTGCGCGCGATCGCATCCAGCATTGTGATGTCGGCGCCCGCACAGAACGCTTCTTTCGCCGAGGTGATGACCACGCCCTTCACCGTCGCATCCGCCGTCGTCTGCTCGATAATGGCGGCGAGCTCTTCGATCGCCTTTTCGTCGAGCACGTTCATCGAGCGGCCTGGCATGTCCCAGGTGACCAGCGCGATGCCGTCCGCGTCGATGTCGAGCTTGAAATTGGTGAAGGTCATCGTTGGCTCCGTTGGGGAATCTCGAGCGCGGAAGTCACACTCTCGCAGAATGCTGATTCGATTTCTCTATTCCCCGCGCCTGCCCGTCCCCCACCCCTGACCCCTCCCCGCCGCTACGCGGGGGAGGGGAACACTGTCGAGCCACGAGAATTCCCAGTCAAACCCGCTCAATAATCGTCGCGGTGCCCATGCCGGCGCCGATGCAAAGCGTAACCAGTGCGGTGTTGAGGCTGCGCCGCTCCAGCTCGTCGAGAGCGGTACCGAGAATCATCGCGCCGGTGGCGCCGAGCGGATGGCCCATGGCGATAGCGCCGCCGTTGACATTGACCTTGCTGCTGTCGATCCCGAATGCCTGCATGAAACGCAACACCACGGCGGCAAAGGCTTCGTTGACTTCGATCAGGTCGATGTCGCCGAGCTGCATTCCCGCGCGCTTGAGCACCTTGCGGGTGACGTCGATCGGCCCGGTAAGCATCAACGCCGGGTCCGACCCGATATTGGCAAAGGCTTTGATCCGCGCGCGCGGCTTCAGCCCGGCCGTCTCGCCGGCTTCCTTGCTGCCGACCAGCACGGCAGCCGCGCCATCGACGATCCCGGACGAATTGCCGGCGTGATGCACGTGATTGACCACCTCGACTTCCGGATGCGCCTGAATCGCGACCGCGTCGAAGCCGCCCATCTCGCCCATCTGCACGAAGGAAGGCTGCAAGGCTGCCAGCGACTGCATCGTCGTGGTCGGCCGCATATGCTCGTCGCGCGCCAGCAGCGTGAGGCCGTTGACGTCTTTCACCGGCATGACCGAGCGCTTGAAGCGGCCATCGTCCCAGGCCGCGGCGGTGCGCTTCTGGCTTTCGACCGCATAGGCGTCGACCTCGTCGCGGGAGAAACCGTAGCGCGTGGCGATCAGATCGGCGGAAATGCCCTGCGGCATGAAGTAGGACTTCAGCGCGATGGATGGGTCGACCGGCCAGGCGCCGCCGGATGCGCCGATGCCGACGCGGCTCATGGATTCGACGCCGCCGCCGATCGCCATATCGTGCTGGCCGGACATCACCTGCGCGGCGGCAAAATTCACCGCATCCAGCCCGGAGGCGCAAAAGCGGTTGATCTGCACGCCCGGAACGCTGTCGCCATAGCCTGCCACGATGGCGGCCGCGCGCGCGATGTCGCCACCCGCCTCGCCCACCGGATCGACGCAGCCAAGGATCACGTCATCGACCAGCGCGGGGTCGAGCGCGTTGCGGTTGCGCACCGCTTCCAGCGTCTGTGCCGCAAGATTGAGCGCCGTCACTTCATGCAGGGAGCCATCGGCCTTGCCCCGCCCGCGTGGCGTGCGGACGTGGTCATAGATAAAGGCGTCGGCCATTACGATTTCTCCTGCGTGTATTGGTGACCACTGTAGTTGCAGCGTAGCGATTCGACAGCGCCAAAATAACTTCGGCCCAAGCCTCGCGCTTGGGCTCCTGCATTGAGAGACTTAGAATGCCTCGGCCGGCAATTCCATGATGCTGCCGGCCCCGGCCTGGATACGCGCCAGATGCGAGGCGGTTTCCGGCAGCATGCGTTCCATGAAGAACCGCCCTGCCACCAGCTTCGCATTCATGCTCGGCTCCGCGCCGTTGGCGCCCGCCGCCAGCTTGCCGCGCGCCGCCTCGACCATGCGGCACCACATGTAACCGAGCGTCACCAGGCCGAAGAGATGCATGTAATCGGTGGCGCCTGCCCCGCCATTCTCCGGCTTGTCCACGGCATTCTGCATCAACCACATGGTCGCCTGCTGCAGATGCGAGAGCGCCTGCCCGAGCGGCTTCAGATAGGGATTTAACGCGTCGTCATCGGCGTGCTCCTTCAGATAACCCTGCACCTCGCTGAAGAAGGCCATAATCGCGCGGCCGCCATCCTTGCCCAGTTTGCGCCCGACGAGATCGAGCGCCTGGATGCCATTGGCGCCTTCGTAGAGCATAGCGATGCGGGCATCGCGCACGAATTGCTCCATGCCATGCTCGGCGATGTAGCCGTGGCCGCCGAAGATCTGCTGCGCCAGCACCGTATTGGCAAAGCCGGTGTCGGTCAGCACGCCTTTGATCACCGGGGTGAGCAGGCTCATGTGATCCTCGGCCGACTGGCGTTCTTTTTCATCGGCGGAACGATGCGCGACGTCGGCCTTCAGCCCAGTCCAGATCACCAGCGCGCGTGCCGCCTCATTGAAGGCGCGGATGGTCAGCAGCGTACGGCGCACGTCCGGATGCACGATAATCGGATCCGCCGGCTTGTCGGGAAATTTGGGACCGGTGAGCGAGCGGCCTTGCAGACGCTCTTTGCTGTAAGCGGCCGCATTCTGATAGGCGACTTCCGACAAAGCGAGGCCCTGCAAGCCGACCCCGAGCCGCGCCTCGTTCATCATGACGAACATCGCCGGCAATCCGCGGTTTTCCTCCCCGATCAGCCAGGCGCTGGCGCCGTCGTAGTTCATGACACACGTCGAGTTGCCGTGAATTCCCATCTTGTGCTCGATCGAGCCGCAGGTGAGGGCGTTGCGCGCGCCGAGCGAGCCGTCGTCATTGACCAGGAATTTCGGGCAGACAAACAGCGAGATGCCCTTGGTGCCGCCGGGGGCGCCTTCGATGCGCGCGAGCACGAGGTGCACCACATTCTCCGCGAGATCATGCTCGCCGGCGGAGATGAAAATCTTGGTGCCGGTGATCTTGTAGCTGCCGTCCGCCTGTTTCACCGCCTTGGTGCGCAACATTCCGAGATCAGTGCCGCACTGCGGCTCGGTGAGATTCATCGTGCCGGTCCAGGTGCCGGCGACCATCTTCGGCAGATATTTGTCTTTTTGCTCGGTGGGGGCGTGCGCGAGCAGCGCGGCAATCGCGCCCTGCGTGAGGCCGGGATACATGGCGAAGGCCATGTTTGCCGCGCACATGAATTCGTTGATGATCAGCGTCAACGTTGAGGGCAATCCCTGCCCGCCGTACTCCACCGGCGCCGAGATGCCGACCCAGCCGCCGTCGACCACCCGCTTGTAAGCTTCCTTAAATCCCCTGGGCGTGGTCACGCTGCCATCGTCTTGGCGCCGGCAGCCTTCGATGTCGCCAATGCGGTTGAGCGGCAGCAACACTTCTTCGCAAAGCTTGGCGGCTTCGCTCAACACCGCCTCCACCACATCGGGAGAGGCGTCGGCAAAGCCCGGAAGATTGTTGTGACGTTCGATGTGGAAGACGTCGGTCAAGAGAAAGAGCACGTCGTCCACGGGAGCCTTGTAGGTCGGCATGGTCGTCTCCGCGCCTTGGCGATTGCAGCAATGCGGCCATCCCAGGCGCGAAAAGGCCCGCCGGCGAATGGCATCAGGATCACGTATTCAGATTACATTAGCGTTAGGGCCGACGGGCGCCGAGCCCACCCCTTGCTACTAAGTATCTGCGCCTGCTTATGTTCCTCGCCGCCATACGGCGAAACCCCCACAGACATTGCGCTCAAGATATGTCACGGCCAGCACTTCGCCAGTTCGCTGCCAGGCTCGTATTGCGCCAGCGCTTGCGCGAGGAGATCGCGATGTCGGCGCGGTTCTCCGACCCCGCGAAAATGTCGGCGTTTCTTAACAATCCGCCGACAACGACCGATTCTTAACCGGTTGTTTACCATAAAAAAGGAAAACTCCGGTCTGAGGAAAAGGACCGCGCCGCCCATTCGTTTCGCCTAAAGCGCTGGTTCAGCTGGGGCATCGGGCTTCCGTTCCTCCTGGGCAACGTGGGCGTGGGCATGAAACTGGGCATTCCGTGGAAAGTGAAAGGCACCCGTCCCAATCCGCGCGAGGTGGCGAGGGACGCCGATGAGGAAGGCTGGCTGCCGCGCAGGGGCTACAACGAGCACGATGGCGACCAGCTTTTCGCCGTGCATGAGCGCCTCAACGAATTGACCCGCCAGCTCGAGCGATTGCATCAGGCGCCCGCGCCGCGCTTGCCGTATCCGCCAGCCGCGCGATGGCCGGAGGCATACGCCCCGCTGTCCGACAATCACAACCGCGACCGCCAGTTGGCGGAGGCCATCGCTCGGCTCGAACGGCGAATGGACGAACTGGTCAATGCCCGCCGTGCGATCCCGGCAGAGCCGGCGGATGCCGCGCCGGCTTATGCGCCGCCGCCACCGGCCGAGATGACCGAGCCGCCTGCCGCCGCGCCCGCCGATGGCTGGACGCCCGATGTCGATCAGGCTATGGCGGAAATCACCGCGCGGATGCAGGCGCTCGACGCCGATCCGGATGCTCCAGTTTTCGGACCGCAACGCGCGGACGCCCAGCCTGCTGCGCCCATGCAGCCCGAGGTGGCCGTACAACCCGCCCCAGTGCCGGTACAGGACCTCTCCGGGCTGGAACAACATCTGCGTCACATCACCAGTCAGATCGAGACGCTGCGGCAGCAGCCGCAACTCGAGCAGGGCATTGCCGACCTGCAGCAGACGCTGGGCGAGGTCTCCCGCACGCTGCTGGATGCCATGCCGGAGCGCGCCATCGAAGCGCTGAAAGGCGAAGTCCGCGCGCTCGCTTCCCGCCTCGACAACAGGCGCCATGCCGGCGTGGACAACAACACGCTCGCCTCCGTTGAGCGGGGATTGGCGGAAGTCCTCGAAACGCTGCCTAAGCTCCGGCCGGCGGAAAATCTGGACTTCCGCGAAGCGGTCCACAGCCTGGCGCAGAAGATCGACAGGCTCGGCAGTTCGGCGGCGGACCCGGGCGCGTTCCAGCAACTTGAAGCCAACGTTTCGGCGATGCGCGGCATTGCCAACGAGGCGCTGCGCCAGCTGACCGCTGAGGTGCATGCGCTGGCCGAGAAGATGGATCAGGCGGCCACCTCCGGTGCCGCTGGTGTTGACCACAGCAATGCCCTGGAAGTTCTTGATCAGCGTGTCGCGCACATTGCCGATGCGCTCGAATCGCGCGTGCAGAACGGCGGCAGCGTGCCGCCGCAGCTCGAAGCTGTGATCCAAGGTCTGTCCGACAAGATCGAACGCCTGCAGGATTCGCGCGCCGATGACGTGGCCTTCGGTAATCTCGAGAACCGCATGGCCGGCCTGGTGGAGAAGCTTGACGCCTCCGGCGCACGCATCAGCCAGCTTGAAGCGGTCGAACGCGGCCTCGCCGACCTCCTGATGCATATTGAAAACCAGCGCAGCGCAAGTGCGGCAGCAGTAGCGCCGCAGGTGGATGGCCTGCAACGCGATCTAGTGCGCACGCAGAGCTCGCTTGAAGCTGTGCACGGCACGCTCGGCCATGTGGTGGACCGGCTGGCGATGTTGGAAAACGATAAGCGCGAGAACCGGTCTCAGGCGCAGCCGCAGCCCGAACCTGGAGCTCAGCCCCATCCGGTACCGGCGGCCGCGCAGCTGGAAATGCAGCCGCCTCCCGGCCTGCCGGCGGTTTTCGCGCCTCGACCTCCCGCTGCCGAGGTGTCCCCCCCGCCGAGCCGGGCGGTTGCCCATGCGCAAGCCACGGCCGCGATGGCACGGGCGAATGCCCAAGCGATGCGCGCACCGATCGATCCCCATTTGCCGCCGGATCATCCCATCGAGCCGGGTTTCAGCCCGCAAGGGGGCCTCACCGCCTCGCCCGCGGACCGGATCGCCGCCTCCGAAGCGGCACTCGGCCCGACAGGGTCGAACTCCTCCGATCCTAGCAACACATCGAATTTCATCGCCGCCGCCCGCCGCGCCGCCAAGGCCGCCGCGGCCGATCCGACGACAGCCGACTTGCGCGCCGCCGCCTCGCAGCAGGGATCTGAAGATAAAACCGGCAAGAGCTTTTCCCAACGCGTGCGTTCGCTCTTTGTTGGCGCCGGCGTGATCCTGATCGCGGGCGGCGGACTGCGCATCGCCACGAACCTGATCGACTCCGTTGACACGGTATCGACCACCGAGATCGCCGGCACATTGGAGCCGAGCGGGGCGCAGATCACACCGCTTGCGGGCGAGCCACTGCCGGTAACGGCCGAGTCGCCATCTGCGCAGAGCTCGGAGGTTCCTTCCTCGCCCGATGCGACGGGCTCATTGCAAAACTCCGCGCCAGCGACGTCCTACCCACTGCCGACCTGGCTGAACCCGTCCATGCTTCCCTCGGCACAGCCTGCACCGAGTGCCGACAAGCTGCCGCCGGCGATCGGCGGCGCCGGCTTTGCGGGCGGCAGCCGCGGCTGGCGATGCGTCGGCGGAATACGAAGTAGGCATGCGCTATGCGGAAGGTCGTGGCGTCACGGCCAACGCATCTGAGGCCGTACGCTGGCTTGAGCTCGCGGCCAAGCAGGGATTGGCCATGGCGCAATTGCGGCTGGCGGGCCTGTACGAAAAGGGCATCGGCGGTAAGAAGGACATCGAAACCGCTCGCCGGCTCTACAAGGCCGCTGCCGAGCAGGGCAACGCCGAGGCCATGCATAACCTCGCGGTACTCTATGCCGAAGGCGCCGCGGTGAAGCCGGACTATCGTACGGCGGCGCAATGGTTCCGACTGGCGGCCGACCACGGTGTCTCCGACAGCCAGTATAATCTGGCTATCCTCTATGCGCGCGGCATCGGCGTCGATCAGAACCTCGTCGAATCTTACAAATGGTTTGCGCTTGCGGCCGCCCAGGGCGACGAAGAAGCGGAAAAGAAACGCGGCGAGGTCGGCAAGCGGCTCGACCCGCAATCGCTCGCGACGGCGAAGCTGGCGGTCCAGTCCTTTGTCCCGCAGCAGCAGCCCGAAGCCGCCACCACGGCGACGCTGCCGGCCGGCGGCTGGGATGCAGCCTCTCCCACTTCGATGGCGCCCGCTCCGGCCAAGCCGAAGCGCAATGCGCCCGCCACCGTCGGCAGCCGATGAGCCTCCCGCCGCGTTCTTTGGGCGCGGCGCAGCTTTCACGCTGGCAGGTTACGGTCCCTTACGACTTGTCGTACAAGCTAGGCGGGTCGCGCGCCGACCCCGCCTCCCGCAAGAACACGGGACACCGGCCCTGAACCGGCGGATTTTCGTCTGTGCAGATCTATCTTCCGATCGCCGACCTTCCGGTCAACGTTTTCCTCATTCTCGGGATGGGGCTGGCGGTGGGCTTCATCTCCGGCATGTTCGGCATCGGCGGCGGCTTTCTGATGACGCCGCTGTTGATCTTTGTCGGCGTCAACCCTGGCGTGGCCGTGGCAAGCGTGGCGAGCCACATCGCTGCCTCATCCTGTTCGGGCGCGATCTCCTATTGGCGGCGTAACGCGGTCGATCCGCCGCTTGCCCTGATGCTGCTGGGCGGTGGCATTCTCGGCACCGCGACCGGCGTGTGGCTGTTCACCGTCATGCGCGCGCTCGACCAACTCGACCTGATGATCGGATTGTCTTACCTGACGCTGCTCAGCGTGGTCGGCAGCCTGATGGCATCGGAGAGCATCCGGGCGATCCTGCGTGCGCGCTCAGGCAGGCCGGTGGTGTTGCGCCGCGCGGGAAGCCATCTCTGGTTTCACGGGCTGCCGATCAAGTTCCGCTTCAAGCGCTCGCGGATTTACGTCTCGGCAATCCCGATCTGGGTGATCGGATTCATCATCGGGTTCATCGGCGCCGTCATGGGTATCGGCGGCGGCTTCCTGCTGGTGCCGATGCTGATCTATTTCCTGCGCGTGCCCACCGCGACCGTGATCGGCACTTCCATGGTGCTGACGCTGGTCACAATGGCGTCCGCCACCGTGATGCACGCGGTGACCAACCATCAGGTTGACGCGGTGCTGGCGCTGATCCTGATGGTGGGCGGCGTGATCGGGGCGCAATTCGGCGCGCGCGCCGGTCATAAGATGGCAGGCGAATGGCTGCGCCTGTTGCTCGGCCTCCTGGTGTTGGTGGTGGGCCTGCGCTTCGCCTATCAATTGGTGATCAACCCGCAGGACCTTTTCTCGTTGCGCATGGCGGAGGGCACGCCATGAACGGACGACGCCTTACCACTGTTTGGCTCGCCGGGCTGCTGGCCTTCACAGCTGCGCCCGCCATGGCCGAGCGGCTGGTCATCTCGCTTTCCAACCATCGCGTGATGGTGACCTCGAGCTATACCGGCGTCGACCTCGTGTTGTTCGGCAGCGTCGAGGGCGAACAGGCCGCGGTAGCGCGGCGCGGCGGCTATGACGTGGTGGTCACGGTGGCCGGGCCGCGCGACACCGAGCGCACGCGCCGCAAAAGCCGCGTGTTCGGCATCTGGGTCAATGTCGACGCGCGCACCTTCGTGAATGTGCCGAGCTATCTTGCCGTGCTTTCCAACAAGCCGACGGAAGCCATCGCCGACGCCGATACGCTGCGCCGGTTGCAGGTCGGTTTCGACAATTTCCAGCTGCCGCAACGCATCGGTCCGGACATCGCTGACGTCGTGAAAGAGGATCCGTTCCGGCAAGCCTTCGTGCGGCTCAAGAAGGAGCACGGGCTCTATGTCGGACGCGAAAGTGCCGTGACCTTCCTCACGCCGACCCTGTTCCGGGCGGACGTTCCGATGCCGCCGAATGTGCCGTTCGGCATTTACGAGGTTGACGTGAAGCTGTTCGCCGACGGCGCGATGGTCGCGCAGTCCACCTCGGCGCTGGAAGTGATCAAGGTCGGCTTCGAGCAATTCGTCGCTGTCGCCGCGCGCGACTATAGCCTGCTCTACGGTCTGGCAACGGCCATGCTGGCGCTGCTCACCGGTTGGTTCGCCAGCGTGGTATTCCGCAGGGATTAATCCGGCACTCTCATTCGTTGCTATGGTAAAGTCCCACCCGGGGGCAATCGTGTTGAGACCCCCACCAGCCTAGGGAAGGGGACTTCACATGCGTCGTTTTTCATTGCCTCTCGGCGTGATCGCTACCGCCTGTGCTCTACTGACTGGCTCTCCAACCGCTTACGCTGCAGCTCAAACTTGGGTTTCAGGCACCGGCACAGACACCGGCAACTGCCAGATCGCCGCGCCGTGCAAGACCTTTGCTTTCGCGCAGAGCAAGACCGGCAATCGCGGATCAATCAACGTCCTCTCCTCCGGCAATTTTGGCCCGGTAACCATTACCAAGGCGATCAGCATTATTGCCAGGGGGGAAGTGGCCCTTGTTAATCCTCCCGACAATGGAGACGCCATCGCGATCCAGGCTCGTGCTGAGGATGTTGTTTTACTGGAAGGCCTCACGATCAACGTGACGAGCAACTTCAGCAACGGCATTTCCTTCATCTCTGGAAAGTCATTGCATGTACAGAACTGCATCATCCGAGATGGGGGATTTGGAATTGAGTATGTGCCCTCTACCGGAACCAGCGAACTTTTCATTTCGGACACTGCCGTAGTTGGCAGTTCAGCAGCCTCCATTTTCATTCGGCCTAGCGGAAATGCCAGCGTGCTCGCAACGCTCAACCGTGTCCGGGCTGAAAATTCCACAGGCGGCAATACTGGAGTTATTATCCGAGGAACGGATACCACCGGATCGGTCAAAGGAACCGTGCGTGACAGCGTTTCGGCTGGTCACGGATCCGCGGGTCTCGAAGTCTCGGAAAGTGGCACCGGCACGACCGCGGTCAGCGTCGATCGCACCGCTCTTGTCAACAACAGCTTTGGCGTGAGTGTGTCTGGGGCAGGTGCAACGGTCCGGATCGGCGACTCGACGGTCAGCGGAAACTCGACCGGATTTATCACGAGCAGCGGCGGCGTGATCGAATCCTACGGGACGAATAACACCGCCGGGAACGTCAATCGCGGCAGCACGACGCCCATCACGCCTGATTAGGCCTTTCAGTCCGGCAGGCAGCGCTTGGCGGTGAAGGCGTAAAGCCGTCCGTCGCCCAGCATATGCGCGCTGAAGGCAAGCGTGCCAAACACTTCGGCAAAGGCATGGTGGCGGATGTTAAGGCCGCCGGTATAAGCGCCGAAAGCCGGCATCACGGCCTGCCTGCCGTTGACGGCGAAGCAGCGGCGGCTGACGGTGCGGCCGCGCTGCGTCACCCGCGCCACCGGATGCAGATGCCCGGCGATCTCGCCGTCCGGCGCCTTCCTCGTCGGTTCATGCCGGAAGGTTAGCGCACCCACCGCCAAAATAGCGACAAAGCGCCCACCGATGCGCTTGGCAGGTTCAGGATCATGGTTGCCGGTGATCCAGATCCAGTCGCGGCCGCGCTGCAGCGCGCGCAAATTGCCGCGGTCGCTGTCGTGCAGGCGATCCGCGCCGCCGCCGTCGTGGAAATTATCCCCCAGTGCGATCACGCAACGCGGCGCGTAGCGCGCGATCAACAGGCCGAGCCGCGCCAGGGTCGCCGCGGTGTCGTAAGGCGGCAGGAACACGCCGCGCTGGGCGAAGCTCGATCCCTTTTCCAGGTGCAGATCGGAGACAACGAGCAGACCTTCCTCCGGCCAATAGAGTGCGCCGCCGCAATCGGCGGTGAGATGGATACCGGCGATACCGCGACTCAGATCTTTCCGCTCGTCCCCGCGAGGGAGGTCGGACCGCGAAGCGGTCCGGGAGGGGCGTGAACCAACGGAAGTCTTGCTCGCGTCGCACTCCCCCCGACCCTCCCCTGCGCGGGAATGGAGCAGAAAGGCTCGCGTTCCAGCAATACGTTCACCCCATCGCCTCCTTCACCAGTTCGTCGGCGGCTTCCGCCAGCAGCACATCCGATGCCTCGCCATAAACCGACTCGCGGCCGATCTCCAGCATCACCGGCACCGCCAGCGGCGAAACGCGGTCGAGCGCCTTGTGGATGATTCGCCCCCTGATGCGCGCGAGCATGGTGCCAAGACGGCGGATGTCGAGCAAGCCCGTCGCCGCATCCGCCCGCCCGGCGCGGAGAAGCACATGGTCGGGCTGATGCTTGCGCAGCACGTCATAGACCAGATCGGTCGAGATCGTGACCTGCCGGCGGGATTTTTCCTCGCCCGGAAAGCGTCGCTCGATCAGCCCGGCGATGATGGCGCAGGTGCGGAAGGTGCGCTTCATCAGCGCGGATTCCGCAAGCCAGGCTTCCAGGTCGTCGCCCAGCATGTCCTCGTCGAACAGCGCCGCCAGCGACAATCTGCCGTCCTCGATGGCCTGGCCGACATCGCCCAGCGTCCATACCGCCAACGCATATTCGTTGGCGACAAAACCGAGCGGGCGCAGGCGCGCGCGCTCCAGCCGCCGCGTCAAAAGCATTCCGAGCGTTTGGTGGGCGAGCCGGCCTTCGAACGGGTAGCAGACCAGATGATGCTTGCTGGCGCGCGGAAAGGTTTCCACCAGCAGATCGCCCGCCGGCGGCAGGAGCGAGCGCCATTCCTGGATCTCCAGCCATTCGCGCACCTGTGTCCGGCAGTGCGCGCCAGGCGTGGTGATCGGCGATGAGATCGCGCACGCGCGCGGCGAGGTAAGTCGAAAGCGGGAACTTGCCGCCTTCATAAGCGGGGACTTTCGGGTCTTCGTCCGCGGCGCGCGAGACATAGACCTCGTCCTCAACCAGCGTTTCGTAGCGCAGGATTTCCCCCGCGAAGACGAAGGTATCGCCGAGCGCCAGTGTCTCGATGAAATATTCCTCCACCTGGCCGAGCAGCCGCCCGCCGCGCGGAATGGCGGTTTTGCCCCCGCGCGAACGCACCAGCCGCACCTTCAGCATATCGGCCTCAACGATGGTGCCGACGTTCATGCGGTAGCGCTGTGCGATACGCGGATGCGTGATGCGCCAGCGTCCGTCCTGCCCCGGGCGGATTTTGGCGAAGCGTTCGTAGGCCTTCAGCGCATAGCCGCCGGTGGCGACGAAATCGACGACGTCGTCGAAATCCTTGCGCGTGAGCGCTGAGTAAGGCGCGGCCGCGCGGATTTCGTTGTAGAGATCATCACTGCGGAACGGCTCGCCCACCGCACAGCCGAGCACATGCTGCGCCAGCACGTCGAGCGCACCGGTGCGCGCGGGCGGTGTGTCCTGCGCATTGTCCGCGACGGCGCCAAGCGCGGCCTGACACTCCAGCACCTCGAAGCGGTTGGCCGGGATCAGCACCGCGCGCGATGGCTCGTCGAGGCGGTGATTGGCGCGGCCGATGCGCTGCATCAGACGCGAAGAGCCTTTCGGCGCGCCGACGTTGATGACCAGATCGACATCGCCCCAGTCCACGCCGAGATCGAGCGAGGATGTGCAGACCACCGCGCGTAACTTGCCCTCCGCCATGGCGTCTTCCACGCGGCGACGCTGGCCGACATCGAGCGAGCCGTGATGCAGCGCAATGGCGAGGTTGTCGTCGTTCATGCGCCAGAGATCCTGAAACAGGCCTTCCGCCTGGCTCCGCGTGTTGACGAAAATCAGCGTGGTCTTATGGCGCTTGATCAGATCGTAAATTTCGCCGAGCGCATGGCGTGCGCCATGCCCGGCCCAGGGCAGATGCTCCTTGGTGTCGAGCATGGAGACTTCCGGTGCGGCGGCGCCCCCCGCGACGACAAGATCGGCGCGCGCTTCACCGTCCATCGGCTGTGGCAGCAGGAAGCGGCAGAGATCGTCCGGCTCAGCAACGGTGGCGGAAAGCCCGACGCTGGTGAGTTGCGGCGCCAGCCGAAATAGCCGCGCCAACCCAAGCGAGAGCAGATCGCCGCGCTTGGAGGTGACCAGCGAATGCAGCTCATCCAGCACCACGCGCTTGAGCGAGCCGAACAGAAAAGGCGCGTCGGCGGAAGCGAGCAGCAAAGCGACCTGCTCCGGGGTGGTGAGCAGGATGTCGGGCGGATCGCGGCGCTGGCGTTGGCGCTTCGACACCGGGGTGTCGCCGGTGCGCGTCTCCAGGCGGATGGGCAGGCCCATATCCGCTACCGGTGTTTCCAGATTGCGGGCGATATCGACCGCCAGCGCCTTCAACGGCGAGATATAGAGCGTGTGCAACCCGCCTTCGCGGCGGATATCCCGGCCGGTGGAGATCAATCTGCGTATGGCTGCGCGCGGCGCATGTTGTTCGTCACCTCCCCCCTTGCGGGGGAGGTCGACAGTTGCGGACGAGGTCCGCGACTGTCGCGAGGGGGGTGAATTTTCGGACGCGGAGTTTGCTGCGTACCCCCCTCCCTGACCCTCCCCGACGCAAGTCGTGCCTGCCCGACTTGCGCACGAAAATGCGGATCGCGGGCAAGCCCGGGATTCGGGGGGAGGGAGCGCTCTGTGCGCGCGGCGAAGCAGAACGCTGTTCATACAGCTCCACCAGCGTGGGCAGAAACCCCGCCAGTGTCTTGCCCGCGCCGGTGGGCGCGATCAGCAGCGCCGATCGCCCCGCCCGCGCCTTGGCCAACAGATCGAGCTGGTGCGTACGAGGAGTCCAGCCGCGGGCCGCAAACCATTGCTCGAACGGTTCGGGCAACAAAGGTCTTGGGGTGATGCGCTCAGACAAACCCATTTGCGTTTCCGTCATGGCCGGGCTTGTCCCGGCCATCCACGTCTTTCTTACTAGACCACAAGAACGTGGATGCCCGGCATAAAGCCGGGCATGACGGCCTAATTGTGCACTCCGGCCACCGCGACCAGCCCCGGCACCGGCCAGCCTTTTTCCGTGCGGGTCGAGGTGGAATCGAGGCCGAGCAGCTTCAGCCCCGCGCCTTGCAGCGCGGCGCGGACATGGCCGGCACCGTGAGAGAAGCGCAAAGCCTCGCCCAGCTCGACGCCTTCGCCGTCATTGCTCTCCACGCTGAAAGCAAAAAGCCCCCCGCGCGTGAGCAGCGCGGACGCCGCACGCGCAACCGGCGCGAGATCGGACAGATAGGCGAAGACGTCGGCAGCAAGAATCAATTCGTATCTGTTTCCGGCGCCCTGCTCTACCGCGAGAAATTCCAGTAGGTCGCCGACTTCGAGCCGATCATAGATATTCTTTTGTCGCGCCTGCTCGATCATGCGCGGCGACAGGTCGACGCCAACCAGCCTGTCCGCTTTCGCGCGAAAGGCCGCGCCTGCCAGGCCGGTGCCGCAACCGAGATCCAGCACGGCGGTGAAATGCATCGGTCTTCCAACGTCGCGCGCCGCCGCTTCCACCGCCGCCAGCAACAGCCTGGGCGCGGAATAGTTCAGGCCTTCGGTCAACGACCGGTCGAAGTCCGGCGCGTAGTGGTCGAACAGCGTGCGCACATAGGCGGGGGGCATAGCGCCCGGCTCCGCTGCTTTCAGCCGCATGAGATTGAGCAGAGCGCCGTGGCGATCGTCCGGATCGGCCTCGCGCGCCTTGCGATAAGCCGCGGTGGCGCCGTCCGTATCGCCGAGCTTTTCGCGCAGCTCTCCCAGCGCGAACCAGGCCGAGGCATAGCCCGGCGTCAGTTCCAGCGCCTGCTGCAGAAGTTCCGCCGCGCCCGCCAAATCGCCCTTGGATTCCAGGTCCTGCGCCCAGGCATAGCGCCGGTCGGCGATCAGGTCGCCGGAGGATAGGAACAGGGTCGAGAGCAATTGCACGCGTCACCTCAAGTGCCCCGCTTCCGAAGTTAGTCTCGCAGAAGCGAAAGCAAAGCATATCTAGGGCTTATGCGTCCCGAAGACATCCTGCTGCCCACCCCCTCCGGGGTCTGCTGCAAACGCGGCGGCTTTCACATCGATCCCACGCGGGCGGTGGACAAGGCGCTGATCACCCACGGCCATTCCGACCACGCGCGCGCCGGTCATGGCGCGGTGCTGGCCACGCAGGAGACGCTGGACATCATGCGGCTGCGCTACGGCGACAATTTTGCCGGCCGCACCCAGGCGGTGAAGTACGGCGAGACCATCGACCTCAACGGCATCAAGGCGACATTCCATCCCGCCGGTCATGTGCTCGGCTCCGCGCAGATCGCGGTGGAATGCGAGGGCATGCGCATCGTCGCTTCGGGCGACTATAAGGACGTGCCCGACCCGACCTGCGCAGCTTTCGAGCTGGTGCCGTGCGATGTCTTCATCACCGAAGCCACCTTCGGCCTGCCGGTGTTCCGCCATCACGACGCCGAAGGCGAGATAGCAAAATTGTTGCGCTCGGTCGCGCTGTTTCCCGAACGTGCGCATCTGGTCGGCGCCTATTCGCTCGGCAAGGCGCAGCGCGTCATCGCGATGCTGCGCCGCGCCGGCTACGACAAGACCATTTACCTCCACGGCGCGATGGAGAAGATCACCAACTATTACGTCGCGCGCGGCATCGATCTTGGTCCGCTCGATCTGGTACGCGGCGCAAAAAAGCCCGAGCTTGCCGGGACGATTACGCTGGCGCCGCCCTCGGCGGTCAAGGATCTCTGGACACGGCGCTTTCCGGATCCGGTTGCCTGCTTTGCCTCCGGATGGATGCGCGTGCGCGCCCGCGCGCGGCAGGGTCAGATCGAATTGCCGCTGGTGATTTCCGACCACGCCGACTGGGACGGGCTGACCAACACCATCGCCGCCACCGGCGCCGGCGAGGTCTGGGTCACCCATGGGCAAGAAGATGCGCTGGTGCATTGGTGTCAGACGCGTGGATTGCAGGCACGGCCGCTCGACATCGTTGGGTATGGCGACGAGGATGAAACGGATGGCGTGAGTGATACGGGCGCCTCGGTACCCTCGCCCCTTATAAGGGAGGGTCAGGGAGGGGGGTTGGCAACAAATGACGCGGTGTTGGAAACCCCCACCCCTAACCCCTCCCCACAAGGGGGAGGGGAAAAGAGCAGCAACGGCGGCGACACATGAACCGCTTCGCCGAATTGCTCGACCGCCTGGCTTATGAACATGGGCGCAACAACAAGCTGCGCCTGATGACGGAGTATTTCCGCACCACGCCGGACCCCGAACGCGGCTATGCCCTGGCGGCGCTCGCCGGCGCGCTGTCGTTCCAATACGCCAAGCCCGGCATGATCCGCGCGCTGATCGCCGAGCGCACCGACCCGGTGCTGTTTGCGCTCTCGCACGATTACGTCGGCGACCTGTCGGAAACCATCGCGCTGATGTGGCCGACTGCGTCTCCACACGCAAGGCGCCCCCTCCCCGCGCAGCGGCGGGGAGGGGTGGGGGGTTCTGCTCAGCACAATCCCACCCCCCCTCCCCGCCACTCGCTACGCTCGTGGAGGGAGGGGAGCGCCACTCCCTCCCTTTCCGATGTGGTCGAAACGCTGTCCACGCTCGGCAAGGCACAGCTGCCCGCGCAACTCGCGCGCTGGCTCGATGCGCTGGACGAGACCGGCCGCTGGGCGCTGCTCAAGCTCATCACCGGCGGCTTGCGCATCGGCGTCTCGGCGCGGCTGGTGAAAACCGCCGCCGCCGCGCTCGGCGACAAGGACCCGCACGAGATCGAACTGCTCTGGCCTGGGCTGAGGCCGCCTTACAGCGAGCTGTTCGCCTGGTTGGAAGGGCGCGCCGACAAGCCGCTCAACACCGACCCCGCGCCGTTCCGTCCCGCCATGCTGGCGCATGCGATCGAAGAAGCGGATTTTCCGGCACTCGATCCCTCGCATTACATGGCGGAGTGGAAATGGGACGGCACGCGTGTGCAGGCGGTGACCGGCCGGACCGAGAATGGCGAAATAGTTACGCGGCTTTATTCGCGCACCGGCGAAGATGTCTCAAAAAGCTTCCCCGATCTCGCCTCCGCGATGCGCCTTCCGGGCACCATCGACGGCGAACTCTTGATCATGCGCAATGGGCGCGTGCAGTCGTTCAATGAGTTGCAGCAGCGGCTCAACCGCAAGGCCGTCACGCCCAAACTGATGGCGGAATTCCCCGCGCATCTGCGCGCCTATGACCTGCTGGTCGACGGCAGCGACGACTTGCGCGAGCAGCCAATCGCCGAGCGCCGGGTGCGGCTGGAGAAATTCATTACGCAGCTCGGCGACCCGCGTGTCGATCTCTCTCCGCTGGTGCCTTTCGCGAGCTGGGAGCAATTAGCCGCCGCGCGCGCCGATCCCAAGTCTGCCGGCGCGGGGGATGATGCCGCAGCGGTAGAAGGCATCATGCTCAAGCGCCGCGACGCGCCCTACCTGCCCGGGCGGCCGAAAGGCCAGTGGTGGAAATGGAAGCGCGATCCTTTCACCATCGACGCGGTGCTGATGTATGCCCAGCGCGGCCATGGCAAGCGCTCGTCGTATTATTCCGACTATACCTTCGGCGCCTGGACCACCGAGGACGGCGAGGACGTGCTGGTGCCGGTAGGCAAAGCCTATTTCGGCTTCACCGACGAGGAACTGTTGCAGATCGACCGCTTCGTCCGCCGCAACACCATCGAGCGTTTCGGCCCGGTGCGCGAGGTGGTGCACGACCGCGACAAGGGCTTGGTGCTGGAAGTCGCCTTCGAGGGCTTGCAGCGATCGAGCCGGCACCGCTCCGGGGTCGCCATGCGCTTTCCCCGCATCAGCCGATTGCGTTGGGACAAGCCGCCCGCAGAAGCCGACCGGCTGGAAATGTTGGAGAAGATGCTGGAAGGCACCGAAGCCGCGCACCGATCGCTGCCGAAACCCAGGCGTGGCGCACTTCAATCGTGATATAGAAATTCCAGAGGGAGAGTCTCATGACGAACGACCATGTCAGCCGTTTTCTGGGCGGCCCGCCGCTGGCGGTGCTTGGCCGTCTTGTGCTGCTGTCGATCCTGGTCGGCGTCGTGCTGCACGCGATCGGCTTCGATCCGTGGAACATCATTCAGAGCGTGCGCCGGCTGTTCCTGCATCTCTGGGACATGGGTTTCGATCTCGTGGTCTGGCTCTGGCGCTACTTCCTGCTTGGCGCGGCCATCGTCATCCCGATCTGGCTGATTGCGCGTCTGGCCGGGCGCCGCGGGAGAAGCCTCCGGCCTCCTAAACCGGCGAGAACCGAAAAAGGGCTGGACGGCCTTCCCTTCGGGCTATAATTCCTATGCTCGGATAATAGTCTCGAACTCGTGAGAGGCCGCGCGGTGCTGACCCACGCCCAAATCTGGAGCGCGCTCGACCGGCTGGCCGCGCGTTCGGGCCTCTCCGCTTCGGCGCTCGCCAAGCGCGCCGGCCTCGATCCCACCACCTTCAACCGCTCCAAGCGCATCACCCCGGATGGCCGCCCGCGCTGGCCATCGACCGAGTCGGTGGCCAAGGCACTCGCCGCCACCGGCACGACCATCGATAGCTTCGTGGGCCTGATCACGGACAATCACGGCGCCACGACCCAGGCCGTGCCGTTGATCGGCTTTGCCGAAGCGGGCGCAGGCGGCTTTTTCGATGACGGCGGCTTTCCGGTGGGCAAGGGCTGGGACGAGATCGCTTTCCCGGCCGTCAACGATGAGCACGCCTACGCGTTGGAAATTTCCGGCGACTCCATGATGCCCGCCTATCGCGATGGCGACGTGATCATCGTCTCGCCCGGCGCGCCGATCCGCCGCGGCGACCGCGTCGTGGTCAAGACGAAGACGGACGAGGTGATGGTGAAGGAATTGAAACGGCGGACATCAAAAAGCATCGAATTGCAATCGATCAATGCCGAGCATCCCAACCGCAGCCTCGCCGTTTCGGACGTGGTGTGGATGGCCCGCGTCGTCTGGGCGAGTCAGTAGCGCCTTAGTTGGCGCTTGATCTGGTCGAAAACCCACTTCGCCGGATCATGCTGCCCATTGGCCCCAGTAGAGCCAGCCCGCGCGCAGCAGATAGACCGTGCTCACCAGGAAGATCAGCTTGCGCGTCCACTGGCGGAAACTCTGGTCGGTCATGCGATTGACGATCAGCGGGGCCAGCATGTTGCCGGCGATGGCCAGCAGCGCGGCCGGGATGAAGAACCACAACGGGATGGCGTCTTCAATTCCGGCCAGGGTCCCGAAATAGAAGATCCGCATCAGGTTGCCCACGGTCTGGCAGAAGGACTTGGTGGCGATCGTCGCGTGCCGGCCGACCTCGCTCTTCTGAAAAAATATGTCCATGAACATGCCGCCGTTGCCGGCCATGAGCTGGATCGATGTCGTGGTCAGGCCCGTCAGGATCGGCACACCGCGCCACTGGATGCTGGGATGCCAATGCCGCGGCAGCAGTTCCACCATCCAGGGCATCAAACCGAGCAGCAGATAGACCATCGCCTTGCTCGGCAAAAAGGCGATGGTGCGCAGCACCAGCAAGGCGACGAACGCGCCGAGCGTGTACTGGAACCAGATCGGCCAATTGATGTGCTTCCACCAGGTCGCGACGCGCCAGACGTTGCCTGCCGTCGACAGGATCGAGAACAGGATCATCCCGGTGGAGACGTCGAAGAAAATCAACAGCACGCCGAGCAGGATCATCCCGCCCGCCATGTTGAAGACGCCGGAGATAAAAGAAGAAAGGAAGATGGCCGCGCCGACGACGCCGAGGGAGAGGAAGGTCATTCTGGAAAACGCCTCACGCCGATCTCGCTTTCTTTCCCTCCCCCGCGTCGCGGCGGGGAGGGTGGCCGAGCGTCAGCAAGGCCGGGTGGGGGATTTTCTTCTTCCCGGAATAGCCCCCCACCCCCGACCCCTCCCCGCCGCTTCGCGGAGGGAGGGGAGCAGAAGCGCCGCCGCTCCCCATACTAAAGCAAAGTCCGCTCACGCCGATCTCGCCAGCGCACCGTCGATCATGTCGATCGTGTTTTTCAGCCCATAGACGGCAACGAAAGAGCCGAAGCGCGGGCCTTTCTCCTGCCCGAGCAGCACCTGATAGAGCATGTTGAACCAGTCAAGCGACACGCCCGGTTTGCCGTCCTTGGCCTTCTTGTTGTGATCGAGGAACGGCTCGCGCCGGCCGATCTCATAGACCAGGTCCTGGATCTGCTCGGCGGTCGTTTCCCCCGGCAACTGCGCCAGCGCGTCGCGCAGATCGATCAGCGCCGCGCGCTCGCTTTCCGTCGGCTCGCGGAATTTTTTCGCCGGCAGCACGAAATCGCGAAAATAATGGATCGCGTAGCCGACCATCGCATCGAGCTTGGGATGCGTCTGCGGCGTCACGCCGGGCCGATAGCGGCCGATGAAGCCCCACAAGGTTTCGGCGTTCTCGGCATTGGACGACGACACCAGCGTGAGCAACATCTGGAAGGTGATCGGCATATCCGGCTGCGGCGGCTTGCCGGCATGGATATGCCACACTGGATTGGAAAGCTGCTGCTTCGGCTCCTGCCGCGCGAAGCCGTCGAGATGCTGCTGATATTCGTCCACGGTGCGCGGGATCACGTCGAAGTAAAGCCGCTTCGCGGCCTTCGGCTCGCGGTACATGAACAGCGAGAGCGATTCCGGCGAGGCATAGCGCAGCCATTCGTCGATGGTGAGGCCATTGCCCTTGGATTTGGAAATCTTCTGCCCCTTATCGTCCAGGAACAGCTCGTAATTGAATCCCTCCGGCGGCGTGCCGCCGAGCGCCTTGCAGATTTCGCCGGAAAGTTTCACTGAATCGATCAGGTCCTTGCCCGCCATCTCGTAATCGACGCCGAGCGCGATCCAGCGCATGGCCCAATCCGGCTTCCATTGCAGCTTGCAGCGCCCGCCGGTGACCGGCGTCGTCACCGGCTGCTTGCTGTCGGGATCTTCGTAGGAAATGGTGCCGGCCTTGGCGTCATGCGCGGTGACCGGGACCTGCAGCACAACACCGGTCTTCGCATCGATCGGCAGGAAGGGCGAATAGGTCTGCGCCCGCTCCTCGCGCAGCGACGGCAGCATGATCGCCATCACTTTGTCGAAACGCTCCAGCACCTTCAGCAACGCCTCGTCGAAGCGGCCCGAAGTGTAGCATTGCGTCGAGGACATGAATTCGTATTCGAAGCCGAAGTGATCGAGGAAAGCGCGCAGCCGCGCGTTGTTGTGCTCGCCGAAGCTTGGATGTGTGCCGAAGGGATCGGGCACCTGCGTCAGCGGCTTGCCGAGATGCTTCGCCAACAGCTGCTGGTTCGGCACATTGTCCGGCACCTTGCGCAGTCCGTCCATGTCGTCGGAAAAGGCGATCAGCCGGGTCTTGATCTTGTCATCGGTGAGCACGCGGAAGGCATGCCGCACCATGGTGGTGCGCGCGACCTCGCCGAAAGTGCCGATATGCGGCAGGCCCGAGGGCCCATAGCCGGTCTCGAAAATCACTTCGTCTTTCGGCTTGCGCTTGAGCCGCGCAATGATCTTCTTCGCCTCCTCAAACGGCCAGGCCGTGGAGGTTTCGGCGATCTCGCGCAGGCTTGGCCTTGTTACCGTTTCACTCATGCTCGTCAGTAAGGGCTGATCGGAAAATATCGCAGCCAGAGATCGGTGAACTTGCCCTGCTCCCACAACCGGAACAGCGCCCAGTTCAGCGCCTGGCGCAAGAGATCGTTGCCGCGGCGCACGCCGATGCCGATGCCTTCGCCGAAATAACGGCTCTCCATGAAGGGTCCGCCGCGAAAGACGCAGCAGTTGGCGGAGTCCGTGCCGTTCAGCCAGAACGTAAGCGAAATGCCGTCGCCGAACAGAAGCTCGGCCTCGCCCCGACGCAGCGCGGCGCGCGCCTCTTCCGCCGTGTGATAAGGCTTCACCTCCACCTCGGTAAACAGCGCCCGCAGGTAAGCTTCATGCGCGGTCCCAGCGACCACTGCGACCTTGCGGCCCTCGAGCTTTTCCGGCCAGACTTCCTCGATCGGCGTCTCCCGCTTCGCCACGAAGCGCGCGGGCGTGCGGTAATAAGGGTCGCTGAAATCGACGCGCTTGCGCGTTTCCGGCGTGGCCGCGATGGAGGCGATCACCGCGTCGCCCTGATTGGCCGCGACGGCATCCAGCAGCGTGTCGAAGCGGCGCATCTGGACCGTGCACTGGACCTTGATCTCCTCGCAAATCATGCGCGCCAGATCGACGTTGAAGCCGGCCGGGTTGCCGTCCGACCCGGCATAATTAAAAGGCGGATAGTCCACTTCGGTCAGGAAACGGATGCCGCTCAGCCGCGACAGGTCCGGCCGCTCGGGCCGCCGCTTGGCATCCCAGAAGCCCGGGATCGCAACCTCAATGCCGGGATTGGCCTGCGCGGCGGCAGGGTTGGCCTGCGCATCTGCCAGCAACAGGCCGCAGGCCAACAGACCTGCCAGCAACCGGCCCACGCCGCGGCCGCACGTGATCGCGCGGGAGATTGCGGCGGCGGTCAGGGAAAAATGCATGCGGCTTCGTCCGGCTAGCGCATGATCCGGCGAAGTGGGAACCGGTTCGCCGTTAAGATCATGCGCCGCTTTAATAAGTTAGCGCGCGAAACGCAGATAAGTATACGCAATCTGCGCAAGCTAGATTGCTTTCCGCAAAACCGGTGCCCACTTTTGCTGATCGCGCGCGATCGCCGCCCGCTTATAGACGAATTGCCGAGGGGTTCCAGTGGGCTTGGCGGGCCGCGCGGCTAGCGGCGCGTTTAGAAATAACGGCGCAAATCCGCGGCCGAATCCTCCGGCCGCCGCTTGAGATTGAACGGCGCGACGAAGCGGCCTTCCTTGTCCATCAGATAAACCAGCGCGGTGTGGTCCATCGTGTAGCTGCCGTCCGGGTTCGGCACTTTCTTGGCATAGGCGCGATAAGCCTTGATCACGCCATCCACCGCCGCCTGCTCGCCGGTCAACCCGCGCAGGTGCGGATCGAAGCTCGACAAGTAACTTTTCATCGCCTCGGGCGTGTCGCGCTCCGGATCCACCGTGATGAACAGCGCCGCCGCGCGGCCGGCATCGGGCCCAAGCTTGCGGAAGACCTCGGAGATATCGAATAACGCGGTGGGGCAGACATCCGGACAATGGGTGAAGCCGAAGAAGACGAGGAAGGGCTTTCCCTTCATGTCCTGCTCCGTCACCGTGCGGCCGTTTTGATCGATGAGCGTGAATGGCCCGCCGACCGCGGAAGCCTGCGGCACCGGCACACTGCCGCGTTGCACGACGAGCAGCACCACGCTCAGGCAGAGCACCAGGCCGGCGACGAAAGCGGCGATGATCAGAATGAGACGCGATGTCTGCGCCGTCATCGTTCAGGTCCCGTTGTCCGGATATGCTAGAAGCAGTAGGCCAAGCCGGCCGCGATCATTTCATAGAACACAGCCGTGCCGTAATAGGCCCAAAGCGTCGCGGCGCTGCCAAGCAGGACGGCAAAAGCAGCGGAGACGGCAAGGACAGGCGACAACCGCCCTGATGAAGCGAGCGTGGTGTCCGGCAAGGAGCGCCCTCCTGCGGTGCGGCATCCAGCGCGGCAACAGCCGCGCTGAACCCTCGCCTGTCATGTCCGCTCGGAAGTGGATTGGAGGCGGGGGCTAGCCCCTACATAGGCCTTCGCGTGGCCGCGAACAATGCGCTGTCGGCGCCGGCGGGTCCGCCGTATGGCTGCGCGCGTTGTCGGCATAACGCATGGTGGACGGACAGGTCTCGTACATGGAAGCGAGTTCCTTGCCGCGCAGGTAGATCATCTGCGGCTTCAGGCCGCCCTTGCGCCTGATCCAGTTGCGGATCTGCGTGGGGTAGATTTCCCAAAGCAGGCGCGTGCCTTCCTCGCTGTAGACCGACCGGCCGCGGACCAGATTCCAGGCGGCATGGAAGCCGAGATTGGCGCGCGGGGTCACGCAGATGCGCTCCCTCGGCACCGTGCCGAGCACCAGCGTGCAGGCGGAGAGACAGGTCCCGTCGATCATGACGCGCGAACCGGAGTCGCGGACCATGGCGAATTGCTGGAGATAAGGGCCGATCTGACCGCCGCGGTCCTCAGCGATGCGGAATTGGGCGGAGGCCGACGACACCCCGCCCAGCGTGGCAACAGCCAGAATGAAAGCCGCGAACCCCCTCCGCATTCCCCCAACTCCCTGTTTGGGCCCTTATGGGCCGCTTGATTGCTTTTTGGCCGCTTCGGCCTCGCAGACTAGGGCTGCCCGGGCACGGTGCCAGATTTAATGTGAGCCCGCAAAACTTTTCGCCGTGAACCTTAATCGCCTCATGCGGTTAAAGCCCGACTTTGTGGCGCCGAAATGGCCTTGGCGGGGGTGCTCTTCAGAAAAATGCCGGCGCTCGAGGAGGGCCGGCTGCCCCCCTGACGCGACGAGGCCTTTGCGGAGTTTTTTCCGCCGGTGAACCATTGCCGCTCGAAGCTGAAGCTCCAGGCCGCCCTCGCCTAGTCCGTTTAGACCCCGAAAATCTTGGTGTAGCGCGCCTTGATCTCTTCGCTCCGTGCTTCGACGCCGGCGGGATCGTCCTTCATCAGCTTGATGTCCTTGAACGCCGTACGGCCCGGCTTTTGTTTCACCAGCGCGTGGACGGAATGCTGCCCGGTGAAATCCACCAGCAGTTGCTGGGTTTCGCCGGAGTAGAGGAAGCTCCGCAACAGCCGCGCGGCATTCGGATTGGGCGCGGACTTGAACACGCCGTTCGGGCCCACGATCAAGGGCGTGCCTTCGGTCGGATAGACGACTTCGACCGGCCGGCCCGCCTCCTTGATCTGGATGAGATTATAGTCGTTGCCGTCCGCCATCACCGCACGTTCGCCGAGCTCGAGTTTCTTCGGCGGATCGGTGGACGACTGCACCTGCATCACGCGCTGCTTGGCGAGCTTCTCGAAATACTCCCAGCCGAGATCGCGCGCGATCTGGAAGGTCGCGGTCATGATCGTGCCGGAAAAGCCCGGATGGGCCTTCACCATCTTGCCGGCCCATTTCGGATCGAGCAGATCGGCGTAGCTTTTTGGCGCGTCTTCCCGCTTTACCAGCTCGGTATTGTAGCCGATCGAGCACAGCCATATGCGCGTCGTCGCAAAAAGCCCGTCGGGATCGCGGTGCTCGGCCGGGAAATGCTGCGCAATCTCCTGCGGCACATAGGGCGCAAGCAACCCCTGGCGCTTCCAGACGACGAAATGCGCGGCATCCGCGCTGTCGACCAGATCAACCGCGAAAATGCGGCTGGCCTGCTCCTGAGAGATACGCTGGAAGTTGCGCTCCGAGCCCGAGCGCTCGAGCCGCACGGCCATGTCGGGGTATTTCGTCTCGAATGCCTTCGCCAGCCGCGTGCAGACCGGCAGATCCATCGCCGAGTACCAGGCGACCTTGCCTTCCTTCTTCGCCGCCTCGATCAGCGCCGGCGTCACCGGCTCGGGCGGCGGCGCGGCAGCCAACACGCGGGTCGAGAATCCGACGCCCGCGAGCAGTGCGCCGGTGCCGAGTGCGCCGGTGCCCTTGAGCACCTGACGGCGGGACCAGTTCGAATTTTTCATCGAGGGCCTCCTCCTGTCGCTTTTTGCTCGTTAACCAGCATGCGCAGGATGACCAGATATCGGCGTGAAGGCTAGTCTTCTCTGCAGCCAAGAGGCCGCACTGCAGCCAAGAGGCCGCACTTGGGCGTGAACAACGGTTTTTGGCTTCCGTTCACAGCCGCTCAACCGCCGACGGGAGCTAACCGCTTGAAAAACTGGAGCGGCGAAGGGAATCGAACCCTCGTATGCAGCTTAGGAAGCAGCCGTTCAGCCTTGAAAGCACCGAGCTCATCTAGTCCCAAGGAACGCCTTCGAGGGCATCCAGCGGGATCTTGAGGTAGCGTCGTCCATTGTTTTCCGGTTCTGGCAGTCGGCCACCGCGAATGTTGACCTGAAGAGAATGCAGAATGAGTTTTGGCATCGGCAGCTCCCGGTCGCGTGCTTCCCGCAATGCAACGAATTCGTTCTCGTTCTTCACCTTCTTCAAGTGAACATTCTCCGCTTTCTGCTGCCGGACGGTGCTTTCCCAAGCCGGATCGCGTTGGCCGGGCATGTAGTCGTGCCCGGTGAAGAGCGCGTGTTTGCTCTGGCAGCGCCAGGATACGCTGGATGCTGCGCCAGAGCGCGCGCGCATCGCCACCCGGAAAGTCGGCCCGCGCCGTTCCGAAGTCCGGCATGAACAGGGTATCGTGCACGAAGGCGGCGTCCCCAACGACATAGGCGATCGAGGCGAGCGTGTGTCCCGGGGTGAGCATCACCTCGACATCACAGTTACCGATCCGGAACCGTTCGCCGTCGGCAAAAAGCTTGTCCCACTGTGAACCGTCCGCCGGAAATGAGTCAGGGTAATTGTAGAGTTTTTTCCAGAGCTTCTGGACCTCAACGACCTTTTCGCCGATCGCAGTCCGAACTCCCGTTTTGCCCTTAAGATAACCAGCCGCCGAAAAATGGTCAGCATGCGGGTGCGTATCAAGGATCCATTCGAGCGCGTAGCCCTCTTGCTGCACATGATCGAGCAACGCATCGGCCGACCAAGCAGCCGTTGCACCGGATTTTTCATCGAAGTCGAGAACGGGATCGATAATGACGCAGTGCCGGGTCTCCGGATCCGCGACGACATACTGGACACTGCAGGTTCTCTTGTCGAAGAACCCCTTGACAATTGGCCGACCCTGCAACGCCGACTTCGCCATTGGTACGGCCCGCATATCCGGCAATGGGGTGCTTATGCGCAAGAGCGCTGGCCCGTGCCAACGCGCTCCACCAACCAGAAAAGCCCAATCCGCGCGCCAGCCAAAATTGAGACTATCGCCAGCATGGAGCCGATCGACAGCGTTGAAATTCCGGTTATGCCCTGTCCGATTGTGCAGCCGAGCGCCGTTATCCCGCCGACGCCCATCAGAAAGGCGCCGAACAGATGGCGGCGCATCTCGCGCGCGTCGTCTGGCGTCTCCCAACGGAACTGGCCCGTGCTCTTGGTCCAGATGAAAGCGCCACTGATCACGCCAAGCACCGCACCGACCGGGAAGTCCGGCTTCAAGCCAGAGGACAGCATCAGATAGAGCAGCGTCTCTCCGAGCGGCGCCACAAAGCTGAAGGATTTAACGCGCCGCGTGTCGAATTCGTCAAAGCCGGCAATTCCTGTCGCCCACCATCCAAGCACGATGATCGTGCCGATAGCGACCCCAGTCACGACATAGCGGGAGGAACGCAAAAAACTCGCCTGCCAACAGGCTGCCGCGGCAAGCGCAGCGGCAATCAGGAACGCTAAGCCGGCGGCCGCGGCACCGCTGAGGCCAATGAAGGCCTGCAGCCTCTGGGACACTCCGCCCGGCAACTGAAACGATAGCGGATCAATAAGCTGGATGCGTGCCAGCCCGGTCAACCCGCGCATGGTCATCATCGCGGTCACCGCCATCACGAGAAAGACGACCAAGCTCCTCAAATCACCGCCGCCCAGGCGCTGCAACGTGCCAAAACCGCAGGTCCCGACGAATGCCATACCCAGTCCGAACAAGAGACCGCCGATGATCGCACCGCCCCATTCGAGGCGAGGTCCCGTGTAAATCGAGCGCGACAAATCGAGATCGGCGAAAACCTCCAGCGCGTGCGTGCCGGCAATTGCAACCGCAATCGCAACGCCCCAGGCGCGCAGCCGGCGCGTGTCGTCGCCATAAACCGCATCTTCAATGGCGCCGACTGTGCAAAAGCGGCCGTACCGGCCGACAAACCCGAGCGCGAGCCCGAGTGCGAATCCGAGCAAGGTGCGAAGAAGAAAAGGCGCCAGTTCCGGCATCGCGGCGTTATCTCGGTCGATGCGGTCGGCAGAATGCGCGATGCAAGGCTTCGATAACCTCACGCACTTCCGCACGCGCAAGCGAATAGTAAATGTTCTTGCCATCACGGCGGGTTTCAACCAGTTCGTCAGCGCGCAGACGCGCGAGCTGCTGCGATACCGCCGGTTGGCGCAGGCTGAGCATCCGTTCGATCTCTGTTACCGATTTTTCCCCTTCGACCAGCGAGCAAAGGATGATGAGGCGCGCCTCGTGAGACAGCGCCTTCAAAAACTCGCTCGCCTCCTGCGCGTTCGCTACCATCATCTCGATATCGAGAGGGCGTTCGCGGACCTTGGCTGCGGCGTGCGGGGTCATGAACAGCCTTACTCTCTTGATTCAGTTGAATAGGGTGCCGCAGATAAACCACTCTGGGTGTTCAATGGCAATTGCCTTATGATCTTCTCCAGGAGGCCCCAGAAAGAATTTTCTCCGGGATAGCCTTCAATGCGTGAGATTTCTCTATTTTGCTCGACCAGAACGAAGGTCGGCGTATAGCGGATCGGGCTTATTAATGTGACGTGGTGCCCGCCGGGACGGTCGAGATCAATCATGCGAAGCGGTGTGCGTCGACCAATTTCGGTCTTGCCGTAGATCGGACCAATATCGCGGTCCCATGCCGCACACCATGAACAGCCCGCGCGGCGATACATCAATAGCTCGAGGGCTTGCGCCGGGCCCGCGGCCAGAGCGATCGCGAGCGCAACCAGAATTGTGGATTTGCTCAGCCGCATGAACATCGCTCTTGCCCGGCCGATCGCATTGTATCGCCCAGATTTAATATATGGGGATGAATCGCTATGCTCGCTGTCGGAAGCATGATCGCGCCCTGCCCTTGCCGCCGGCATGATAAGCCATATACATTTGCAAAAATATGAATATCAGGAATTGGCAATGCTGTCGCGCCGCCGTTTCATTGCTGGATGTCTCGGTTGTGCGGGCCTGGTGGCCAGCTGGCCGGCTCGCACCCAGGCGTTGCTGACCGACGACGGTCTCTACAAGCAACCGTGGTTTCTTGAGAGTTTCCTTGAGCTCGCGGAGGACCTCGAGAGTGCGGCGGAAAAAGGCAAGCGCCTCGCCATCATGTGGGAGTTGAAGGGCTGCCCCTATTGCAAGCAAACACATCTGGTCAATTTCGCGCAGCCTGAGATCGAGCGCTTCGTCAAGGAGCGTTTCGACATCCTTCAGCTCAACATAATCGGCGCCAGAGAAGTCACCGACTTCGACGGCGAGAAGCTGCCCGAGAATCGGCTGGCGGCGAAATACGGCGTGCGCTTCACGCCCACAATCCAGTTCTTTCCGGAGCGCTCCACCGGCCTCGCCGCGCGCAAGCCCCACGAGCGTGAGGTAAACCGGGCACAAGGCTATCTCGAACCGAAGCTTTTCCTGGCGACGTTCCGCTTCGTATCCGAACGCGCCTATGAAAACGGCAGCCTTGCCGATTTTCTCAAGGCCAAAAGCTAAACTCCGTCGATCAGCCGTTTATGACGCCGGCGCACAAATCGGCTCATCCGACTTTCAGATAACCGAATCCCTTGGCCTGCAGCTCCACGACCGTCGCCACGCCTGACGGCACGAACTTGAGGAAGGCATCCTTCCTTGTCTTGGCTGGGTCGATCTTCAGCCGCTGATAGGTGATCTGGCACAGATAGCCTTCAACACCGTACTTAGTCAGGCCGACGAAGCGCTTGTAGAGGTCCGGGTCGATCGTGTCCTTCTCCCATGGCGTACCCGAAAGATCCTCGAGAAAGAACTTCAGGCCTGCGGCATGTACCACCGTGACGATTTTGACCTTCATCGGATCGAAATCATAGACCGACATGTGATTGTTGATGTTGTTGAGCATCTGCGAGAATCGTTGCGGATCGCCGAAATCGCAGTGATAAAGGCAAGCGAAATCGGTATCCTTTTTCAGCTTGTCCATGTCCAGGGCGGCAGGATTGCCCTGCACGCCGCTTGTGGATGCAAGTACCGCACCCGACGCCGCCAGCGCACCGATAACCTCGCGTCTATTCTTGAGCATGGCATTCTCCCTCGAGGGCATCCTTCTTTAATTCCGCCGTTGTTGCGAAGTCCTTCCCGTCTACAAAAAACCTTTTGTGAGGCGACGAGAGAGCAGGCCAAAGCTCGGCTCCGTTTAGGGAGCTATTTGTTGACCGGGCTGTCCGGGCTCATCAGCAGCGCGACTGCGTCCTTGATCTGGTCGATCGTCAGTATCTTGTTGGTGCCGAACCGGGGCATCAGCGAGCAGGCAAAGCCGGCATGCGAGTTATAGATTTTCTCGTACGCCTTTTTGATCTCCGCCTCGCTGAAATCTCGAAGCTTGCCGTATTGCAGCAGGCTCGGCCCGATTGTGCCGTAGCTCACCTCTTGTTTGGTGAGCTGATGGCAGGCGTAGCAATTGCCGCCATTCGTCCGCGTCGGCGGATAGTCGGTGAACCGCATGCCGTAGCCCGACTGGGCGAGCGCTTCGCCCTTCTTCCAGTCGCCGAGGAACTTGCCGTCCGCCGGATACTCGATGGCCGCTTTCTCACGCGCCTGGATCGTGTCGGCGATCGCCTTCGGCGGGCTGTTCTCATGCGCCGAGCACTGCTTCATCGTCTCGTCGGGGACGAGCCGCGGCTGCCAATCGGGCGGCGCCGCCGGCCAGCCGGTCTTGATCGCTGCGTCGACCCGCGCCGGGTCAACTGCCGGTTTCGTTTCCTTCTGCTGGGCCAAAGTAGCGGTCGCGCCCGATATTACGAGGGAGGTGACGGCGAAGATGATGATTGAAGTCGCGCGCATGACTTGATCCCCTTCGAACTAGCGCTTGAGCCCGGGGGCGGAGATTTCGCCACCCTCGGCTGCCTTTACCAGATAGGCAATGAGCGCCACGCTCACGTCCGACCCGAGTTCCAGCTCCGGCATGCGCATCTGCCAATAGCAGTCATAAAGACGGTGCTGCATCGTCATGACATGGGTGGACGACACCCGGTAGGCCGGCCATTCGCCGACCACCTTGCGTGCCGCTGCAGGGTTCGAGAGGTAGGGCAGGCCCTGCAACCGAATCCGGGTGCCCTCGGTGGCGTGGCAGGTAGAGCAGGAGAAATCGAACGGACCCGAGCGCCGGAAAAACAACGCTTCGCCGAGCGCTACAGTCGTTTTTTCCTGCGGCTGGTCGAGCTTGGCCGCAAATTTGAGGCCATTCGATCTGCTCGCAACATAGGTTGCGATCGCGCCCAGCTCTTTAACCGGCTGGCCGCCGCCAGGGTGTGGCCGCTTGATGAGGTCGGCGCGATTGAGGCCTTGCAATTTCTCCATGCACCAGAGAATGCGAGTCTCCACATCCATGACTGCGCCAGCATCGGCGAAATAGCGCGGCAATTCGGCGAAGGCGCCGTCCACCTTTCCCGCTCCCTTGCCAAGATCGCATTGCTCAAGCGAAACATTCTTCGGACCGCGGGGCGTTGTCCACAGGCCCTCGCCGCGGTCGGCATCCAGTAGGCCGGGATTGCTCCAGGGATCTTCCTTCAGCATCTGACGATATTTTTCGATCGCCTTTTCCGTCTCCACGTCCTGCGCAATTGCCAGGGGAGACAGCACTAGGGCCGCAAGCAGAACCGCAAGCAGTGTACTTTTTTGCGCCACTGGATTTCCCTCCCTTTCTTGTCCTTGACTGCGAGGTTCTTGGTGACCTCCCTGGCCCGGATTTCGATCCCCACCATACATGCGTTTTTTTGAATGAAGAAGGCATGTTTGTTTTTAGGGCCAAAATTGCAGCCAGAACCCTGGAATCCGGTTGCAATCGAAACAGCAATCGTTTAACAGATAGAGAGAAATGAATATGTCCTGCGGCACACGCAGGCGACAGGAAACGCTCGCGATCACGACCATCGTGCTCATGCACGGCAGAATTCGGCTCCTGCCAAAAGGCTGGTGGGTGGAAACCCGATGAGGAAACCTCAATGACATTGATTCATTTCAATCGTCGGCAGGCCTTGGCGGTTGGCGTCGGCACTGTCGCGGCCGCAATGATATGCGGATCGGCAGGTCCGGCTTTCGCGGCCAACGATTCCGATGACCTGATCAAAAAGTTCACCGGCGGCAAGGCGCCGTCCCAGGGTCGCGTCAAGCTGGACCTTCCGGAAATCGCCGAAAACGGCAATACCGTGCCCATGACGGTCTCGGTCGAAAGTCCGATGACCGAGCAATCCCACGTGACCGATGTGCTCATCGTCGCCGACGAAAATCCGCGTGCTGCGGTCGCCACCTTTCACTTCTCGCCCGCAAGTGGCGTCGCGGAGGCCAACACCCGCATCCGGCTTGCCACCACTCAACACGTCGTTGCCGTCGCCAAGATGAATGACGGCTCCTTCTTCACGGCGAGCAAGCAGGTAAAGGTCACGATCGGCGGCTGCGGCGGCTGATTTCGGCTTGCCACCACGATCCGTCTTGAGGAGAAATTTCGATGTCTGTCAAACCGCGCATCAAGCTCGACAAGAAAGAAGCCAAGAAAGGCGAGATCGTCGAGGTGAAGGCCCTCGTCTCTCACGTCATGGAAAGCGGTCAACGCAAGGACAGCGCCGGAAATACCATCCCGCGCAAGATCCTGAACAAGCTGACCTGCACGGTGAACGGCAAGGAGGTCTTCTCCGCCGACTTCGAGCCGGCGATTTCCGCCAATCCATACATTCAGTTCAAGTTCAAGGCGCAGGAATCCGGCGCAGTGGTACTCACCTGGCTCGACGATGACGGCTCCAAGATCGTCGGCGAAGAGAGCATTCAAGTCACCTAACGCGGCGAAGAACCGGCGACTGTCTGCGGTCGCCTTTGCCGCTCCCGAGCGCTCGGCTTCTTTTCGGAGTGGTCGATGATTTCAAGGCGCGACTTTGTCCAGCTGGCTGCCGCAACCGCGGCGCTCCTCCCGACCGGCTGGTCACGCGCCCTGGCGCAGCAGCGGCTGACCCAGGCCGACCTGCTGCGCTTCAATTCAGTGGGGAATGTCACGCTTGTTCACGTCAGTGATATTCACGGCCAGCTTCTACCAACTTTTTTTCGCGAGCCCTCGATTAACCTTGGAGCAGGAGAAGCGAAGGGGCTGGTCCCGCATGTCACAGGCCGCGCGCTGCTCGATCTTTACAAAATCCCGGCGGGCACGGCGGCGGCTTATGCCCTCAGCTCCGACGACTTTGCAAGCCTCGCCAAGAGCTACGGCCGCATTGGCGGGTTAGACCGCATTGCCACGATTCTCAAGACGATTAGAGCCGAACGCGGCGAACGCGTTGTCTTCCTCGACGGCGGCGACACCTGGCAGAACAGCTTCACCTCGCTGCAAAGCAAGGGCCAGGATATGGTGGAGTGCATGGCGCTGCTCAAGCCCGACGCCATGACGGGCCATTGGGAGTTCACGCTCGGCGAGGCGCGGGTCAAGGAGATCGTCGCCAAGCTCGGCTTCCCCTTTCTGGCGCAGAATATCCGTGACACGGAGTGGCAGGAGCCGGTTTTCA
The DNA here is from genome assembly GCA_963731585.1 of uncultured Alphaproteobacteria bacterium. GTDB lineage: Bacteria > Pseudomonadota > Alphaproteobacteria > Rhizobiales > Xanthobacteraceae > CANKHA01. The sequence continues at coordinate 168,637 of CAVSWC010000005.1, read as the reverse complement.
AAGCGTCGGCCATGTTTGAGCGAGGGGGCGTCAGCATTGCCGTCATCGGTCAAGCCCTACCCTATACGCCAATCGCCAATCCCCGCTGGATGATCCCGAATTGGTCTTTCGGCATTCGCGAGGAGGACCTGCAAAAGCAGGTCGATATCGTTCGGAAAAATGGCGCCGAGCTCGTCGTGCTGCTCTCACACAATGGTTTTGATCTCGACCGCAAGCTGGCGTCGCGGGTGAAGGGCCTTGACGTCATCCTGACCGCGCACACGCATGATGCGCTACCCGAGGTGGTAAAGGTCGGCAATACCCTGCTCGTCGCGTCGGGCAGTCACGGAAAGTTTGTATCGCGTCTCGATCTCGACGTGCGCGATGGGGCGGTGAAGGATTATCGCTTCAAGCTCATTCCGGTCTTCGCTGACGCGATAGTCCCCGACGCCGACATGACTGCGAAAATCAAGTCTGTTCGCGCTCCCCACGAAAAGATGCTCGGCGAAACGATCGGCCGCACCGAGACGCTGCTCTACCGGCGCGGCAACTTCAACGGCACGCTCGACGACGTGATCTGCGAAGCCATGCTCTCCGAGCGCGACGCCGAGATTGCGCTGTCGCCCGGATTCCGTTGGGGCAATTCTCTGCTGCCCGGCCAAGCGATCACGCGCGAAGATATCTACAACGCAACCGCGATCACCTACCCCGCGACCTATCGCATGAAGATGTCGGGAGCGCGCCTGCAGGAAGTGCTTGAGGACGTCGCCGACAATCTCTTCAACCCGGATCCCTATTATCAGGGAGGCGGAGACATGGTTCGGGTTGGCGGCGTGTCCTATTCCATCGACATCCATAAGCCGATGGGAAGCCGCATTTCCGATCTGACGCTGCGCGCCAGCGGCAAACTGCTTGAACCGGCCAAGGAATATGTTGTTGCCGGCTGGGCGAGCGTGAACGAGGACACCGAAGGGCCCCCGATTTGGGAGGTGGTTACGAATTACATTCAGAAGAAGGGTGTGGTCGCGCCACAGGAAGCCGGTCACGTACGAGTCGTGGGGGGCGTCAATTGATCCAAAAATTGGGGGGTAAGAATGCCTGATCGGGCCGCAAAGGAGCGCATAGCAACCTCTCGCCGCGTCTTTCTGCGCGCAGGTCTGGCCGCAGGCGGCGCGGCCGCGCTCGGCAGTGGAGTGATCGCGGCCCCGCAGGGGGCTGGCAATCCCGCCAATCAACCGCCGAATGTGCCGGACTGGTCGCGCTCAATCGGCGACGGCGTCGCCGTGCGCGCCTATGGCACGCCCTCCAAGCATGAAGCACATGTTATCCGGCGCGACGTAGAATGGCTTACCGCCTCGCGCGAAAGCTCGGTCAGCTTCACGCCCATCCACGCGCTCGACGGGATCATCACGCCGAACGGCGTTTGCTTCGAGCGGCATCATGCCGGCATTGCCGAGGTCGACCCGACCGATTACCGGCTGATGCTCCACGGCCTCGTCGACAAGCCGCTGATCTTCACCCTTGACGACCTTAAGCGGATGCCGCGCAGCAATCGCGCCTATTTCTGCGAATGTGCGGCCAATTCCGGCATGGAATGGCGCGGTGCACAGCTTAACGGCTGTCAATACACGCACGGCATGGTGCATTGCGTGATGTACACCGGCGTGCCGCTCAAAGTGCTGCTGCAGGAAGCCGGTCTCAAGCCGAACGCCAAGTGGTTGCTCATGGAAGGCGGAGATGCCGCTGCCATGACGCGGTCCCTGCCGCTGCAGAAGGCAATGGACGACGTGCTCGTCGCCTATCGCATGAACGGAGAAATGTTGCGGCCCGAAAATGGCTATCCGGTGCGCATAGTGGTTCCCGGCTGGGAAGCCAACATGTGGATCAAGTGGCTGCGCCGGATCGAAGTCGGCGACCAGCCTTGGCACCATCGCGAGGAGACATCCAAATACACCGACCTGCTCGAGAACGGCAAGGCACGCCGCTTCACCTACATCATGGACGCCAAATCCGTGGTCACCAATCCAAGCCCGCAGGCGCCCTTCAATCACAAGTCCGGCTTTACCGTGCTGTCCGGTCTTGCCTGGTCCGGCCGCGGCAAGATTGCACGCGTAGATATCTCGCTGGATGGCGGCCGCAACTGGCGTGTCGCGCGGATCGATGGACCGATCTGGGACAAGGCGCTGACGCGCTTCTATTACGAATTCGAATGGGACGGTCGCGAGCTGTTGTTGCAATCGCGCGCGATGGACGAGACCGGCTATGTGCAGCCCACGAAGAACGAATTGCGCAAATATCGAGGCGTCAATTCGATCTACCACAATAACGGTATCCAGACGTGGCACGTGCACAAGAGCGGCGAGGTTGAGAATGTCGAGGTCTCTTAAACTCTCTGCGCTGGGGGTATGTGCGCTGTTGGCCGGCGCCTTGTTGATCGGCCCGATCGCTGCGGCGCCGAAATCCGCCTCCCCGCAAGCGCCGCAAAAGCAAGCGGCCACGGCGGCGAAACGCCTCAATATCGGCCGCGTCGCCACGGTGAATGAGATCACCGGCTGGGATATCGATATCCGTCCGGACGGCGACGGCCTGCCTGCGGGCAAAGGCACCGTGAAGGCCGGTGAACCTCTCTACATGGAGCGTTGCGCCGCCTGTCACGGGGAATTCGGTGAAAGTGCCGCCCGCTGGCCAATCCTGAGCGGCGGCAACGGTACTTTGGCCAGCCATGATCCGGTGAAGTCGATCGGCTCCTATTGGCCTTATGCCTCAACGGTGATGGACTACATTCGCCGGTCGATGCCATTCGGCAACGCGCAGTCACTAACCAATGACGAACTCTACGCCATTACGGCCTATGTTCTTTACCTCAATGACGTCATCAACGCAGAAGATTTCGAGCTGAATGACAAGAACTTTGCAACAATCAAGCTTCCGAACGAACGGAATTTCCACGATGATGATCGCGAGGTCACTGAAAAATCATTTTGGCGCAAGAACCCCTGCATGACGAATTGCTTGCCCGGCGAGGCCAAGGTGACCGGACACGCCCGCGTGCTCGACGTGACACCGGAAGCCGGCAAGGAACCCAAGGTCGACTAGCGATGCTTCATTCCCGCGCAACGCGGCATTTGGCACTCGTCGTTTTGGCAACGGCATTTACGGGCAGCTTGCTCGGCGGTGTTGCGGCCGCTGGCGACAAGGCCCTTGGAGAGTATCTGTCTTCCGAATGCGTCACCTGTCACCAGATGTCCGGCCGATACGATGGCATTCCATCGATTGTCGGCTGGCCGGACGCAAGCTTTATCGAGATCATGGAGGAATATCGGCAGAAGAAGCGGGACAACGCTATCATGCAGACGATTGCAGGCCGTTTTTCCAACGACGAAGTCGCAGCCCTTGCCGCCTATTTTGGCAGCCTGAAAGTCCGGCAAGGAATTCGGTGATGGGAATAACAAGTAAAGAATACACAGGGGAGTGAAACCATGACATCGACGACTCGCAGATATTTTATTGGCGGCATAGGGGCGTTCGCGGCCGCCGGCGGATTCCCGGCACCGATCTTTGCGCAGGCGAAGCCAAAAGTTGTCGTCATCGGCGGTGGTCCGGGCGGTGCGACGGTTGCCAAATATGTCGCCAAGGACGGCGGCATCGACGTGACGCTGGTCGAACCGGCACGACAATTCACCACCTGCTTCCATTCGAACTTGTATCTCGGCGGCTTCCGGACATGGGAGTCGATCACGCATTCCTATGACAAGCTGGCGTCGAAATATGGCGTGAAGCATGTACGGCAGACGGCGACCGGTATCGACCGCGAGAAGCGCACCGTGCGGCTCGCGAACGGAACAGTGGTGGGTTACGACCGCCTGCTCATCGCACCGGGCATCGATCTGAAGTTCGATTCCGTACCCGGCTATTCGGAAGCTGTCAGCGATAAAATGCCCCACGCCTGGAAGCCGGGGCCGCAGACACAATTGCTCAAGCGGCAGCTCAATGCGCTAAAGGACGGCGACGTCATCGTTATGATAGCGCCGCCGAACCCGTATCGTTGCCCCCCTGGGCCGTACGAGCGGGTGTCTATGATGGCGCACACGCTCAAGGCCAAAGGCCACAAGAAATCGCGCATCATCGTGCTCGACCCGAAGGAAAGTTTTTCCAAGCAGGCGCTCTTCGTGGAGGCTTGGCAGAACCACTATCCCGGAATGGTCGAGTGGCAGGACCCCAAGATGCATGGTGGTATCAAAGGCGTCGACGTCAAGACCATGACGGTCAAGACCGACCTGGCGGAATACAAGGCCGCACTCGTCAACGTGATCCCCGCGCAGATGGCCGGCAAGATTGCGCGCGATGCCGGTCTCGCCAACCAGACAGGCTACTGCCCGATCAACCCCGAAAATATGAAATCGGCGAACGATCCAAACATCTACGTGGTCGGCGACTCCTGCATTCCTGGCGACATGCCGAAATCGGCGTTTTCCGCCAACAGCCAGGCAAAGGTCGCCGCAATGATGATCCGCGGTGAGCTCGCCAACGGGCCTACGTTCCCCGCGCGTTACACCAATACCTGCTGGAGTCTGCTTGAGACCGACGACACGGTGAAGGTCGGTGGGCGTTATGAAGCGAAGGACGGCAAGATCGCCGCGGTGGAAACCTTCGTTTCCAAGACCGGCGAAAGCGCCGAGCTTCGCAAACAGACGCAGCAAGAGAACATGGGCTGGTATGCCGGCATCACGGCCGATATGTTCTCATGATGCCTGACGCGTGAGCTGCGGAGGACCATGAAAACGCGAGCGTCTTTGCAGCTCGATCGCCGTCACGTTGTTGTTGGCCTCGGCGCGGTGATGGCCGCGCCGGGGTTGCCTATTTCGTCGCTTGCAGCGATTGCGCCTTTCAAGCGCAACGTCGGCGCGATCGAGGTCATGGTGGTGAGCGATGGCACCCTCAGCGTCCCGTTGTCTTTCATGCTGCCGGAAACGCCCGCCGCCGAGGCAATGGCCCTGTTTGTCGCTCATGGTCTGCCGCCGCATGGTCCGCTGCCGCAGATCAATGTGACGCTGGTAAAGACCGGCACCGAGCTTGTGCTGATCGATGCGGGAGCCGGTTCGAACTTCCAGGATAACGCCGGAAAACTCGCAGAAAATATGGAAGCTGCGGGGATTTCTACCGCGGCCGTCACCAAGATCGTCTTCACCCACGGCCATGCCGATCATCTGTGGGGTGCGATCGACGATTTCGACGGCAGTGAACGCTTTGCGAACGCGACCTACGTGATCGCCGCGGCCGAATGGGACTTCTGGCTCGATCCCAATACGCCGGCGTCGGTACCGGACTGGCTGCAGGGCCAGGCGCGCGGCAGCGCGCGTACCCTTAAGCGTCTTGAAGCCAAGACCGAGCGGCGCAAGGCCGGTGATGCAGTCGCGCCGGGCGTGGCCTATGTCGACACCAGCGGCCATACACCCGGCCACATGTCGGTGATGATCGAGAACGGCGGCGAGCGCCTCTTCATCGGAGCCGATGCACTGACAAATGCTGCGGTTTCTTTCGCGCGGCCGGAATGGCGTGTCGGCGCCGATTTCGACCGCGACCGCGGCGTCGCCACCCGCAAGCGCTTGCTCGATCAACTGGCAACCGACCAACTGCCGTTGGTTGGGTTCCACCTGCCTTGGCCCGGTCACGGCAGGGTGGAGCGAAGTGGAACGGCCTACCGTTTCGTACCGATTTAAACACCTGAAGGAGGAACCTACGCGATGCGGCGAGTTCTAAACGTCATGTTAATGCTCGTTGGCTTCACCACGTCCGCCGCCGCTCAGGACGCGGCGAACGGCGAAAAGGTCTTCGCCCAATGCCGGGCCTGTCATCAGGTTGGCGAAACCGCCAAAAACGTCGTCGGCCCTCTTCTGAACGGATTGTTTGGCCGCAAGTCGGGGACCATCGAAGGTTTTAGCTACACTCCGGCAAACAAGAATTCCGGCATCACGTGGGATGAAGCGACCTTCTCTGAATACATCAAAGACCCAAGAGCCAAGATTCCGGGGACGAAGATGATCTTTGCCGGCATCAAGGAGGAAGCAAAGATCAAGGATCTCGTTGCATTTCTCAAGCAATTCGACGCCACCGGCAAAAAGAACTGAGCACAAAAGTGGGAAGAAAATAATTGGACAACGAAAAACGGAAACCACGCCGCGGAAAAAGGCTGGCGATTTCGAACTTCGCGATTCAAAATCGCAAATATTAATGAGGTTGGATTGGCGCCGAAGGGGCGTAACCCACCGGCGTTCTCTCGTCGGTTGCGAGGTCCTACCACAATCGCTTATTCGCGAATGCATGTCCGGAACCTGATTTGAGATAGCGTTCAAAGTCCTCGGCATTGGCTCGATCTGAGAAGGCGATGTACGTCACCAACAGCCAAGGTTTGAATTTAGCGGTGTGGGATGATTTCCCAGCATTGTGATCGTCGAACCGTTGTTTGAGATTGGTCGTGAACCCCACGTAACGTTGTCCGGGCACCGACACGCTTTCGATGAGGTAAACATAGAACATTGTTCGCCCTTCTTCGCTAAAGCTTCGAAGGGCATCCTGCTTCGCGCCGTTGAAAAATCGAAGTCCTGCGAAGCGCCGCAGGCGCGAAGCAGTGGAGCGGGCAGGGAATCGAACCCTCGTATGCAGCTTGGGAAGCTGCCGTTCTACCATTGAACTACGCCCGCGAAGCGCCGGCCCCACTATCTCGTTCCGGCAGGTCTTGGTCAAGCCAAAGCCATCGGCGGAAATTCTCATCCTGCCATGCCGGTCTGGTCGCATTTCCTTCCGCTAAGGCCGCTGCTTGCATCATAGCTCGCGAATGGCAATCGGCGGCGCAATGCGCTGACCGGCTGAAACGACAAGGGATCAGAATTCCTTCCACACCATCACCCGCATTTCGTGAGCGCAGGCGCCGCAGCCGTAGCGGCGCAGCTCGGCGTCCTCGGCAGCGGGTTGCGGCTCGATCCTGGTCAGTTGCATATCTTCGCCGCACATGCAGGTGGGCATCTCGGCGGAACCGGGCGCGAGCACTGTGTTCATCGGGGCCATGATCGCGTCTCCTTCTCGATCGGATAGCCGCTGATAATTCACGGCCCTGCGCTCAGGTTCCATTGTCGCGAACCGGACGTTGCAGCTCGCTCCAGCGCTTGAGCGGCTATTTCCCGCTGCTGATGGCCGCCTTGGCTTGCGCGATCACATCCGGAGGCGTGCTGTAAAGCTCAGCGACCAGCTTCTCAATTTCCGCCCCGCTCACCGGATTGATGTCCATCTTTCGCTGTTTGGCTTCGGCAAGGAATTCGGGATCCTTCATCGTAGCGTCGAAGGCCTTGCGCAGCGCCTGTTTGCGGTCCTCGGGAATTCCCGGCGGCGCGGCGAAAGGCCGGCCCACGGTCTGGCGGCTCAGCACCAGCTTCAGGATCTGTTTCTGTTTGTCGGTCGTCGCGAGATCCGTAATCAAGGGCACGTCCGCCAGCTCCGGATTCTTGCTCAGGTTGAGCTGCGCGAGAATGCTGATTTTCTTGTCGCTGATCCAATCCGGCTTCTGCGCCTTGAGGCTGCTCCATGACCAGGCCGCCCGGCCATCGAGCTCGCCGCGCTCCACCGCCAGCATCAGCTCGGCCGTGCCCGGATAGCCGGTGACAAGCTTGATCTTCGCGCCGAACAGGTTTTTCAGCAGCATGGCGTAGGTGTCGGAATCGGAGCCGCTGCCTTCTCCGCCGACAGTGAATTCGTGGTTTTGCAAATCGCCGAAGCTTTTCACCGGCGACGTCTGGGCGGCCAGAACCACGCTGTATTCATTGGTCGTGCTGCCAATCCAGGTGAATTTGGCGGCATCGAATTGCGCGGCGGTGTTGCCCATGAGCGGCTCTGTCGGCATGCCCCGGCTGAAAGTGCCGATCACGGTGCCGTCCTTCGGCGCCACATTGAACAGATGGTTGGTAGCCTTCAGACTGCCGGCGCCGTCCATATTCTGGACGACCACGCTCGGATTGCCCGGCAGGTGTTTTTTCAGATACGGGGCGAGAACGCGCGCGGTGGTGTCGTAACCGCCGCCAGGAGTGAAGCCGACGATCAGGTTGATCGTCTTGCCGCGGTAGAATTCCTCGATGGACTGGGCCTGCGCCCAGGTTACGAGCGGCAGCATGAACGCTAAGCCGCACAGAATTCCGATACGCCAGCGCCGCATGATCTCCTCCCCGGTTTTCCGCCGGAATTTGGGCCGGCCCTTATGCGGTATCTTCACGCAGAAGAACGCATCCGCCAAGCAGCCGAAAGTCGCACCTCGTCAGCTTTTGAAGTGTTTGGAGAGTTTGAGGCTCTGGGCCTGGTAATTCGAGCCGATGCCCTCGCCGTAAAGCTTGCTTGGGCGGGCCAGCATTTTCTCGTAGACCAGGCGGCCGACGATCTGGCCGTGCTCCAGGATGAACGGCACTTCGCGCGAGCGCACTTCCAGCACCGCGCGCGCGCCGCTGCCGCCGGCGCCCTCATAGCCGAAGCCGGGATCGAAGAAGCCCGCATAGTGCACGCGGAATTCGCCGACCAGCGGATCGAACGGCACCATCTCGGCGGCGAAGTCGGGCGGCACCTGCACCGCTTCCTTCGACGCCAGGATGTAAAACTCGTTGGGATCGAGGATCAGGCTGCGGTCGGGACGCGCCGACATCGGCTCCCAGAAATCGGCAACGGCGTAGCCGGCGCGCCGCTCCACGTCGATCAGCCCGGTATGACGCTTGGCGCGATAGCCGACGAGGCCGCCTGGCCCAAGGCCGGAGAGATCGACCCCGACTGCGATGCCTTCGCTTAAGTCGGCATTGTCAGTATTCACCAGCCGCTCGCGCTGATGCAGCGCGCCCAGGGCCTCGGCGTTGAGCAGCGCATGGCCGCGGCGGAAGCGGATCTGCGACAACCGCGAGCCCTCGCGCACCAGCACCGGGAAAGTGCGCGGGCTGATCTCGGCATAGAGCGGCCCGTGATAGCCGGCCGGTACCCGGTCGAAGCCGCGCGTCTCGTCGGCGATCACGCGGGTGAAGACGTCAAGCCGGCCGGTGGAGCTTTTCGGATTGGCAGCCGCGGCGATGCCGCCGGGCAGCGCCAGGCTTTCGATCAGCGGCACGATATAGACGCAGCCGGTTTCCAGCACCGCGCCGTCGGCGAGTGAGATTTCGTGCAGCTTCAATTCGTCGATGCGCTTGGCGACGGTGGTGCGCGGGCCGGGCAGAAAGCTGGCGCGCACCCGATAGGCCACCTCGCCCAGCCGCAGGTCTAGGCTCGCTGGCTGGATCTGGTCGGGCAGGAAAGGATAGGCGGGAAGAATGCCGCCATCCTCCGCCAGCGCCGCGATCATGCGGTCCGGCAGGATGCCTTTGTCATCAACCGAGAATGAAAGCGGCACGTCGGCTCTCCGCGCTAACGCGCAGTTACCCCTTAGGGTAACGGACTTAATGGCTGCGATCTAACCCGATGGGTGTCTTGACGGGAAGATAGGCCGGGCGTATCACTCAAGCTTATCCCGTGGTCATTTGAGCCGGCTGGCTTGCCGCCACGTTAAACAAGGAGCTAAAAGGCCGGGGACGCGTGTGCCCGGCCAGGATTTTGTCCTCGGCCGGTTTTTTATTGGCTCCGCGCATGGTCCTTTTGAAAGGATCATGCGCCAAGCCTAAAGGAGACTCGCATGCCCGCGTCGAGCGATCGCAAATATCGTCCCGAAACCCGCCTTGTGCACGCGGGCACGCTGCGCTCGCAGTTCGGCGAAACGTCGGAGGCGTTGTTCCTCACCCAGGGCTTCGTTTACGACACCGCCGAAGCTTGTGAAGCGCGCTTCAAGGGCGACGAAGCCAGGCTATCTCTATTCCCGCTTCTCCAACCCCACCGTTGCGATGTTCGAAGCGCGCATGGCAGCCTTCGAAGGCGCGCAAGCCGCGCGCGCCACCGCAAGCGGCATGGCCGCTGTTACCGCCTCGCTCATGGGACAGGTGCGGGCCGGCGATCACATCGTTGCCGCCAAGGCGCTGTTCGGCTCCTGCCGCTATGTCGTGGAGGAATCTGTTGCCGCGCTTCGGTGTTGCTTCCACGCTGGTGGACGGCGCCGATCTCGAGCAATGGCGCATGGCGGTGCGGCCTAATACCAAAACCTTCTTCCTGGAATCGCCGACCAATCCGACGCTCGAGGTGGTTGACCTGCAGGAAGTGGCGAAGATCGCGCATGGCGCGGGCGCCACGCTGGTGGTGGACAACGTCTTCGCCACGCCGCTGTGGCAAAGCCCGTTCCAGCTCGGCGCCGATTGTGTGGTCTATTCCGCCACCAAACATATCGATGGTCAGGGCCGCTGCCTCGGCGGCGTCATTCTTGCGTCGGAAGATTTCATTCAGAAACACATCCACATGCTGCTGCGGCAGACCGGTCCTGCCATGTCGCCGTTCAACGCCTGGGTGTTGCTGAAAGGGCTCGAGACGCTGTGCGTGCGCGTGCAACGCCAGACCGAGAGCGCGGCGAAAATCGCCGATGCGCTCGCCGGCCATTCAAAGATCAAACGGCTGATCTATCCCGGCCGCCCCGACCATCCGCAGGCAGCCATCGTGCGCAAGCAAATGCGCGCGGGCTCCACTCTGATCGCCTTCGAAGTCGCGGGCGGTAAAGCAGGAGCCTTCCGCTTTCTCAATGCGCTGAAGCTGACCAAGATCACCAACAATCTGGGCGATGCCAAAAGCCTCATCACCCATCCGGCGACGACGACGCATCAGCGGCTCACGCCGGAACAGCGCGCAGAGCTTGGGATCGATGATGGGCTGGTGCGGTTCTCGACCGGGCTGGAACATCCGGACGATCTGATCGAGGACCTGCTGGCCGCTCTAGCCTAGCGCGCGATCAGCGCGCTGCGCCGGCGGCTGCCGAGGCAACCGGCCGGGTGGCGGCTTCTGCGATCGCGATGCTCAGCACCTTCGCGACGCAGGCGTAGCTCCAGTCATTCATGTGAAGCTGATCGGGCGAGACAAAGGTTTCGAAGGAGATGCCCTGGCGCTCGCGCCAATGGCGCATCACCGCGAAGCGTTGGAATAGATTGACGTCGTATTGCTTGGCCTTCGAGTGCAGCAGGTCCATCATGTGCGATAGCGTGCTTTTCGCGATCACTTTCGGTGCGAATTGCGGATCGATCAGAATGACGTCGGCGCCCGCCGCCTTTAGTTGCACGATGCCCTGCTCGATAAGCGACGAGGTCGGCGCGACGGGATAATCGCGCAGCACGGCATTGGTGCCGACCTGCCAGAGCACAAGATCGGGCCGTTCGGCGATGACGGTGGTCTCGAAGCGGGCGAGCATGTCGCGCGCTTCCTCACCATTGACACCTCGGTTCAGTACCGTGATCTCATGATTGGGGAATCTGTCGGCTAGTTCGGCGGCGAGACGGCTCGGATAGGACGCCGCAGGCGAGCTGGCACCCGCACCCGCGGTGGACGATGAACCAATGGCGACGATCCTGATCGGCAGTCCGGCAGCGAGCCGGCGGGCGGTGCGGGTGAGCGGCCGCTCCAGCCGCGCAAGTTCATTGGGCGCTGAGCACTGCGGCGACGCGCCCGTCTGCGCCGATGCGACAGCTTTCTGTGCTGACGCCTCGATCGCTCCGGGCCCGTATTTGTTGGCTTGCGCATGCGCGGGTGCTGCCGACAGAACCGCGGCAACCATCACCGGCCAGGAGAAGCGAAGGCGGTAAATCATTCGGGCGGCGGCTCGCGAGTCATGGAGCGACTTTAGCCGTCATAGGCCCAAGTTGCGCAGCATCAATAATTTGGGTCGCAAGAGCGCGGCCGATGCATTCATGCACCTTCTGCGCAACGCTAAAAGCTTTGGTCGGGCTGTAGAAGTCGAATACGCCGGTGTCGCTCCAGTGCCGCATGATACCGAGCCGATCGAACAACGGCACTTTTCGCTGTTGTGAAACCCACCGCATGTTCTCGGCATAAGGGCCTACGGCGATCATGGTATCGGTTCTCGGGCTGTACTGCATATTCATCAAGAGCACGTCAGTGCCGGCGGCTTGTATATTCTCAACCGCCGCATTCAGGACGGATCCAAATTCATCGGGTTCGATCCCTCGCATAGCATCAACGGTACCAGTTTGCCACACGAGCAAAGCCGGCTTTTGCTCGCTCACGATTTTCTTCAGGTCTTCCCACATCTTGGCGGCCGTTTGCCGCGGTGCAGCATAAATGGTGACATGCACCACGACATTGGGGAGCCGGGCTTTGAGCGCCTCCTCGAGCCGGGCCGGATAGGCTTTACCCTCAGGCCCCCCGAGGGTGGAAGAACCGGTGCCGATGATCGCGATGTCGAGCTGCTGCTTTTCTTTCACAGCAGCGGCGACGTGGTTGAGCTCGTTTTCATCAAACAGAAGATAGCCGGGCACGGCGCAGCTATCCGCGCGTTGCGCCGCGGCGCTGCCCGCCAGCAGAAAAGTGATGAAGAGCGCTATTGCCGGCGCCTTCATGCTTCGCCTCCCGCCATGTCCGCGTCGGTTGGTTTTGTGCGCGAACCCGGATTCCGCCCCTCCATACTCTTATACCACGAGAGCAGCCCCGCGGCGGCAATCATTATTGCCACGCCGGCGAGGCTCACCGCGACCTGCATCAGCACGCCGCCAGAGATTTCGCCCATGATGAAATGGGCGGCGAAGGCCAGGAACACGCCGAGACAAAAGATTTCCAGCGAATGCTGCCCGCACCAGATCGCCGGGCGGAAGATCGGCCGGTGCAGGCCCGACCAGTCGCGCGGGATGAACCACACGATCACCACGCCGAGCGCCAGGAAATGCGCAAAGCGCAGAACGTCGAGATTGGTCTTGTCGATAGGATAAATCAGCGAGCCGAGCCGCTCCGGCACGAACTGCCCCAGGGCGGGTAAGTGCCAGGTCATCGTGATCAGAAACGCAAACACCAGATAGGCGATCGCGACTGCAAGCGTGATGCGGGAACGCAAGACGGCGGAAAGGCGTTCGGCGCCGCCCATGGCGCACCAGGCGCCGAACACGAAGAGCAACTGCCAGGCGAATGGATTGAAGAGCCAGGTTCCGCTGGGATAGGCCTGCAAATTCCAGCCGAATTCCCAGATCGCCGCATAAAGCGCCACGGAAGCGCTCAACGCGAGCGTCGGCCTGCGCAGCAGCAGCCAGAGGATCGGCGGGAACAGCAACAACAGGACGATATAAAGCGGCAACACATCCATATTTACCGGCTTGAACTTCAATAACAGCGCCTGGACGATCGTCACGTCCGGCTGCTTGAGAAAATCGAGTACGCCCATTTCTTCCGCGTAGAGCGGATTCTCGAAGCTCGACGCCACATAGGCGATCTCCGCCAGATAGATGGCGAACAGGAAGACATGGGCGACGTAGATTTGCCATGCGCGCCGCAGGATGCGGGCGCCCGAAACCAGAAAGCCGCGCTCGTTCATCGCGTTGCCGTAAACGAAGGCGGCGGTATAACCCGAGATGAAGATGAAAATTTCGGTCGCGTCGCTGAAACCGTAATTGCGGATCGTGACCCAACTCACGATGTTGGTCGGGATGTGATCGAGGAAGATCAGCCACAAGGCGAGGCCGCGAAACAGGTCAAGCCGCAAGTCCCGCTTGCTACGGGGGGCGGGCGGGATGGATGCCGCTTTGCGCAATGGCTGGGACTCAGCCAAGCTTGGTGGGCCGGATTCTGTGAATGCGTCCGGCTCGACCGTTGCCAGCTGTTTGCGTACGCTATTCACTGTGCTGGCCCGCTTCGGTTAATCTTCAAGCGCTGCCGAAGGATATACCATGTACCGCTCCGTCACGCGCAACATCGAAGTCACGGTAACACCGCGCTTTCTCGCGGAGCGCTCGTCGCCCGACAACGGTTATTTCTTCTGGGCTTATAGCATCGCGATCACCAACACCGGCTCGGAGACGGTGCAACTACGGACGCGGCACTGGCGCATCACCGACGCTTTGGGGCGCCTACAGGAGGTGAAAGGCGCGGGCGTGATTGGCGAGGAGCCGGTGCTGAAGCCTGGACAATCGTTTGAATATACCAGCGGCGTTCCCCTGCCGACGCCATCCGGCTTCATGACCGGTACTTATGGCATGCAGACCGAGACCGGCGGGGGTTTTGATGTGGAGATCCCAACCTTTTCGCTGGATTGCTCTTACGGCGAGCAGACGATCAATTGAGTTCTTCACCGCCGATCCGCGATCGGCGGCAGGCACACCGCGCGGGCAAGCAGCCGCGCCGACGCAGCGCTATTCCGTACCCGGCGCCGCCGCCTGAACGTCTTCCGGCTTGAAATCATAGCTCGCGTTGCAAAATTCGCAGGTCACCTGAATCATGCCATCCTGCACCATATGATCCCGGTCGTCCTGCGAAAAACTGCGCAGCATGGCCGCCACGTTGTCGCGCGAGCAGGAGCATTGCGCGCGCAGCGGCGCGTCGTTGAAAACCTTCACCCCACGCTCGTGAAATAGCCGATAGAGCAACGCCTCGCTCGACAGCGCCGGATCGATCAGTTCGATGGCCTCCACAGTCTCGACCAGTGCACGGCCTTCGACCCAAGCCTCGTCCTCGGTCACCGCATGCTTTTCGGCGCCTTCCGGCGCGTCGCCGGGATCGAGATCTGGCTGACGCATGCGCTCGATGGCCTTGGGTAGAAATTGCAGCAGGATGCCGCCCGCGCGCCAACGATGGCCCGCGCCATCCACGCCGCGCCACAGCTCCTCGGCGACGGCGAGACGGACACGCGTCGGAATCTGCTCCGAGCGCAGAAAATACTCATGCGCCGCGTCTTCCAGGCTGCCGCCTTCCAGTGCAACCAAGCCTTGGTAGCGGTTCATGTCAGGCCCCCGGTCGATCGTCATGGCGAGATGACCATGGCCGAGCAAGGCTCCCGAATTCGATTGTCCTTCGGCAACGGCAGCGTCCACGCGCGCGTTATCAAAGCGCGCGCAGGCGCGCACGCGGTCGGGCGTGACAAAATCCACGATCAGCATGCGCACCGGACCGTCGGTCTGCGTCTGCAGAATGAAGCGGCCCTCAAATTTAAGCGACGAGCCGAGCAGCGAAGTCAGGGCGATGGCTTCGCCAAGGAGCTTGGCGACGGGGGCCGGATAATCGTGCCGCGCCAGGATTTCGTCCAGCGCGGGGCCAAGACGGACCACGCGCCCGCGCAGATCGAGCGCGGGCACTTCAAATGGCAAGATGGTGTCGTCCTCGGAAGTGGAGGCCGGCGCGCGTACCGGAACTGCTAAATCTGGGTTGGTCATTCTGAGCTATATGTAGGCCGCATCACCCCAAATGCGACCCCTCGACGTCAAGCGAAGCGGGATCCGGTTCGTGCGCAAAAACCGCTTGTTTAATGCGTCAGCGTCTTGTCGGCAGGATCAGCTTACGCCATTCGCGCAAGCTTGATCGCTGTCACTGGCCGGCAACCGCTTTGCTCATCGCGCTAGGGACCGGTGTTAAAACACCAGGCGAGGATGCCCTTTTGCGCGTGCAGCCGGTTTTCCGCTTCGTCGAACACCACGGAATGCGGGCCGTCCATGATCTCGTCAGTGACCTCTTCGCCGCGATGCGCCGGCAGGCAATGCATGAAGAGCGCGTCGGGCTTGGCAAGCGCCATCAGGGCCGCATTGACCTGGTAGCGTGTGAGCAGGTTGTGCCGGCGGCCGTCTACGTCGCGGTCGCCCATCGAGACCCAGGTATCGGTGACCACGCAGTCGGCGCCTTTCACCGCTTCGTCCGGGTCGTTCATCACTTTGATCGGAGCCCGGGACGTCTTGACCCAGTCGAGCAGCGGCTTCTTCGGTGCGAGTTCCGGCGGGGTGGCGACGCGCAAGCTGAAATCGAAACGCTGCGCCGCATGCATCCAGGACGTCAGCACATTATTCGCGTCGCCGGTCCAGGCTACGGTGCGGCCGCGGATCGAACCACGGTGTTCTTCGAAGGTCATCACGTCGGCCATCACCTGGCAGGGATGCGAGGCCTTGGTCAGGCCATTGATTACCGGCACGCTGGCATGCCGCGCCATCTCCGCCGGCGTGCCGGAATCGAGCGTGCGGATCAGGATGGCATCGACATAGCGCGAAAGAACCCTGGCGGTGTCCGCGATGGTCTCACCCCGGCCGAGCTGCATTTCCTGCCCGGTGAGCAACATGGTGTCGCCACCCAATTGCCGCATGGCGACATCGAAGGAGACACGCGTGCGGGTCGATGGCTTGTCGAAGATCATGGCCAGCATCTTGCCGGCCAGCGGGCGCTTCGCCGGCGCGCCCGAGGCCTTAAGCCTGGCTTTCATGGAACGCGCCGAATCAATCATCGCGCGCAGCTCGGCCGACGGCAGTTCGATCAGGTCGAGGAAATGTCTCACGTCAGTGCCGCTCACCGAGCCGCTCCCTGTTTCAGCGGGTGCTCCAGCTCGCGCTCAATGGCGATGCAAGCCTGCTCGATGCGCGCCATCGCTTCGTTGATCTCGGCTTCGCCGGCGATCAGCGGCGGCAGCAGCCGCACGACATTGTCCCCCGCCGCGGGCGCGAGCATCTTTTCCGCGCGCATGGCATCGACCAGCTTCGCATTCGGCACGATGGTGCGCAGCCCGATGAGCAGACCCTCGCCGCGCACCTCCGCAATCACCGCCGGATGCCGGTCCTTCAGTTCGGCCAGCCGTTGCTTGAACAGCAGGCCGATCCGCCGCACATGATCGAGAAACCCGGGCGCCAGGGTCACGTCCAGTATGGCATTGCCAAGCGCCGTGGCGAGCGGATTGCCCCCATAGGTGGATCCGTGGGTGCCGACAGTCATGCCTTTGGCGGCCTCGGCGGTGCCGAGGCAGGCGCCGAGCGGAAACCCCCCACCGATGCCTTTTGCGATCGCCATGATGTCGGGAGGCACGCCGCTGCGCTCATAGGCGAAGAAGCTTCCGGTGCGGCCGATGCCGGTCTGCACCTCGTCGAAGATCAACAACAGCCCGTGCTCGTCGCAGAGCAGGCGCAAGGCGCGCAGAAATGCCGGCGGTGCAACCCGCACGCCTCCCTCGCCCTGGATCGGCTCGATCAGGATGCCGGCAGTCTGCGGGCCGATAGCGCGTTTGACTGCCTCAAGGTCGCCGAAAGGCACCTGGTCGAAGCCTTCGACCGCCGGGCCGAAGCCTTCCAGATGCTTTTTCTGGCCACCGGCGGCAATGGTAGCCATGGTGCGGCCGTGGAAGGCGCCTTCGAAAGTAACCAAGCGGAAGCGCTCGGGCCGGTCGCTGGCCGATTGATATTTCCGCGCCATCTTGATGGCGCATTCCATGGCTTCCGCGCCGGAATTGGTAAAAAACACGTTTTCCGCGAAGCTCACTTCACATAGCCGTTCGGCCAGCCTTTCGGCTTCCGGAATGCGATAGAGATTGGAGACGTGCCAGAGCTTGCTGGCCTGCTCAGTCAGCGCGGCGACCAGCCGGGGATGCGCGTGCCCAAGCGCATTGACCGCGATGCCGGACGCGAAGTCCAGGTAACGTTCGCCATTGGTCGCGATCAGCCAAGCGCCCTCGCCCCGTTCAAAAGCGAGATCGATACGCGCGTAAGTCGGCAGGATATGCGACGCCACGGCCAGCTTCTTTCAAGAAACAGTTCCCAAAATAATTGTGCCGCCCTCGGGGCGGCACGAGAGAAACATTCTATTTGGTCGCCCGGAACCGGTCAACACGCCCCAAAACCGCCGTTTGGCATCCGCCGGATACCATTCCGAGCCCTAGCGCTCTGCGTTTATCCACCGACAGCAAGGTTTTTCCAGGAATGTGTGGACGCTCGACACTCCGACTCTTGCGCGGGAGTCGCCGCATATTGTAGCCTTCATATTGTCGCATACGACATCTCGTGCGCGACGGGGCAAAGGTTCTCTTGAGTTTTGACTGTTTGCAGGTCGGGCGAGCCCTAGGGCTGCCGGACGACGAGGTTGGATTCTGCGCGGTGCTGTTCGTGGAGGAATTGAGATGGGTTGGACCGACGAGCGGGTAGAACTTCTGAAAAAGCTTTGGTCGGATGGGCTTTCGGCCAGCCAGATTGCGGGCGAGCTCGGCGGCATCACCCGCAATGCGGTGATTGGCAAAGTTCACCGTCTCGGGCTCTCTGGACGGGCCAAAAGCTCCTCCTCCGGCGCGGCGCGTCCCCGCAAGACGCGCGCCCCGGGCATGATGCGGGTGCCGCGTCCCTCCATGCGCGGCAATACCGCGCTGGCGCATGCTTATGAGCACGACCTGGAAGCCGAGCCGGAGCTGATCGACAACATCATCCCGATGGGGCAACGCCGCACTATCCTCGAGCTGACGGAGGATACCTGCCGCTGGCCGATCGGCGATCCCGGCAGCCCGGATTTCTTCTTCTGCGGCGGCAATACGGTGAACAACCTGCCTTATTGCTCACATCACTCACGCGTCGCCTATCAGCCGGTGAGCGACCGCCGCAGAGACCGGCGTCCGGTCCGGGGCTAAGCTTCTCCGCTAAGCGCCGTAAGCCCGTCCTAGGGCGCGGCCGCGGCGACGGTTCTGCCGAACAGGTCGTTGAGGGCATAGCCCGCACCGCGTACCGTGCGGATGGGATCGGCGCTATGGCCGCGGTTGAGCGCCTTGCGCAGTCGCCCGACATGCACATCCACCGTGCGCTCGTCGATATAGATTTCGTTGCCCCAGACACCGTCGAGCAGCTGAGACCGGGAAAATACCCGCCCGGGCCGCTCCATCAGAAATTCCAATAGCCGGTATTCGGTCGGCCCCAGATCGACCGGCCGACCGGAGCGGGACACCCGCTTCTTTTCGCGGTCGAGCGCGATATCGCCGAAGGCCAGCACGTTCGCCACCCGGTCGGGATTGGCGCGGCGCAGAAGCGCGTGCACGCGGGCGACTAATTCCGGCACTGAAAACGGCTTGACGATGTAATCGTCCGCGCCGGTGGAAAGGCCACGGACGCGCTCGCTTTCCTCACCGCGCGCGGTGAGCATGATGATCGGGATTTGCCGGGTCTCGGGGCGCGTACGCAAGCGGCGGCACAGCTCGATGCCGGAAAGCCCGGGCAGCATCCAGTCCAACACGACAAGATCGGGAGCGCGTTCCCTGAGCTTGACGTCGCCTTCATCGCCGCGCGCGGCGGTGTCAACCTCATAGCCTTCCGCCTCGAGGTTGTAGCGCAGCAGCAGCGTGAGCGGCTCTTCGTCTTCCACGATCAGGATGCGCGCAGCCATTTGCGTCTGCTCTCCTTCAGCTGGCCGCGCCGGCGGCGAACCTGGTGGTGTCGCCTTTCGGCCGTTCGTCTGTGATCGTGCGACCTTCAATCATGTAATGCACGGTCTCGGCGATATTGGTGGTGTGGTCGCCCATACGCTCGATATTCTTGGCACTGAACATGAGGTGGATGCAGAAGGTGATGTTGCGCGGGTCTTCCATCATATATGTCAGCAACTCGCGGAACAGCGAGGTGCACATCGCGTCGACCTCCTTATCCCGCCGCCAGACATCGAGTGCCTTGGCAAGTTCGCGGCCGGCATAGGCGTCCAGTACCTGTTTGAGCTGGGCGAGCGCCAAAGCCGCCATGTGCTCGAGGCCGCGGATCAGCTTTTGCGGGCGGAACTCGCCATTCAGCTCGGCCACGCGCTTGGCGATGTTCTTGGCGAGGTCGCCGATCCGCTCAAGATCATTGGCTACACGGAGCGCGCTCACGATTTCACGCAGGTCGATCGCCATCGGCTGGCGCCGGGCAATGGTGAGGATCGCCTTCTCCTCGATCTCGCGCTGCAGCGCGTCGATCGACCGGTCGACCAGCACGACATGCTCGGCCAACGTGGTATCGAGGCGCACCAGGGCATCGACTGAATCCGCGATCGCTTTTTCGGCCAGGCCGCCCATCTGCGCGACGTATTTGTTGAGCTCCTGCAGCTCGGCGTCGAAAGCCTTGGCGGTGTGTTCGGACATCGTCATTTATCTTTCCTCGCGGGCCCCTGCCCCATCTCAGCCGAAACGACCGGTAATGTAATCTTGCGTGCGCGGATTGCTCGGGGTCGTGAACAAGGTTTCAGTCCGACCGAATTCGACGATCTCGCCGAGATACATAAACGCCGTATAGGCGGACACCCGCGCTGCTTGCTGCATGTTGTGAGTCACAATGACGATCGTGACCATCGGCGCCAACTCCGTCACCAATCCCTCAATGCGCGCGGTGGCGATCGGGTCAAGAGCTGAGGTCGGCTCGTCGAGCAGAAGCATTTCGGGTTCGGGCGCCAGCGCCCGGGCGATGCAAAGACGTTGCTGCTGGCCGCCTGAAAGCCCGTAGGCGGAAGTGTGCAGTCGATCCTTGACTTCGTCCCACAAGGCGGACTGCTTTAGAACCTGCTCCACGCGCTCATCGACAATTGATTTTTTGCGGATACCGCGGACCCAGAGTCCGGCAGCGACATTGTCATAGATGGATTTCGGAAACGGGTTTGGTTTCTGAAAAACCATTCCGATTTTCAAGCGAACCAGCATCGGATCGACCTGGGGCGAAACGATGTTGGTTTGTTCGGGAAACAGAATCACCCGACCCTCGTAGCGATTTCCTGAATAAAGGTCGTGCATTCGGTTCAGCGCGCGCAACAATGTGCTTTTGCCGCAGCCGGATGGCCCGATCAAAGCGGTGACCTTGCGGTCGTGAATAGGAAAGCTCAGCTGCTTTAGCGCCTGCTTCTCGCCATAGTAAAAACTGAAATCCTCGACCCGCGCCCGCACAGGCGGCGACGCCGCAATGAGATCGCCGGCGTGCCTTGGGATTGTCGTCGCGTCCATCACAGACCTCGGAAGAGCGCTCACCTTGAACCCCTGCGGATACGGTAACGAAGATAGATAGCGAAACCATTCATCAGGAGCGTCATGGCCAAGAGCACGACCCCCGTTGCGGCTGCCGCGATGTGAAAGCCTGCCTGCGGCCGGGAGATCCAGTTGAACATTTGAATCGGCATGACGGTGAACGGCGAGTTGAGCCATTCAAAATTCAGGAAGGGGAACTCCCCCTGCACCGGCGAAGGCGGAAGAAAGGCAATGAAGGTCAGCGCGCCGATGGTTATGATCGGAGCTGTCTCTCCGATCGCGCGCGACATGCCGACGATCGCTCCCGTGAGTATTCCAGGCCGGGCGGCCGGCAACAGATACATGTACACAGCTTGCCATTTATCCGCTCCAAGCGCGAAGGCCGCTTCGCGGATTTCTATCTCAATGCTGCGCAAGGCTTCGCGGGTTGCGACGATGATGATGGGCAGAATGAGCAATGCCAGCGTCATCCCGGCGACCAGCACGGTCTGTCCCAGCTGCAAAGTCTGCACGAACAGGCCCAATGCCAGCAGACCGTAAATGATCGATGGTACGCCGGCGAGATTGGTCACGTTGATCTCGATAAGGTCTGTCATCCAATTCTTTGCTGCGTATTCTTCCAGGTAGACGCCGGCAGCAACGCCAATTGGGACCGCCAGCAATGTGGTGGTTATCATCACCGCCACCGTTCCTACCCAAGCGGAGAGAATGCCGGCCTCGTTAGGTCTGCGTGACGGATAATTCGATAAGAACTCAAGGCTAATGCGCGGCACGCCATCCACCACGAAGTCGGCTATCAGGGCGAGCAGCGCACCCATTGCCAAGATGAGCACCGCCAAGCCGATGATGCCGAATCGCAAGTCCTGCCGATTGGCTTTCTTGACGAGGCGTTGTTCGTCGATCTTCGCGAGAGCTCGTTTTTGAACTTCGGTGCTCATTTGTGTTCGCTTAATAGACTTCGCGGTACTTCTTTCGAAGCCAGAACGCGATCAGGTTGAAGATGAGCGTAATCAGAAAAAGCATAAGTCCAGCTGCGAAGATTGTTTGATACGCCAACGAATTGTGCGGCACGTCCCCAAGACTAATTTGCACGATGTAAGCGGTGATGGTTGCGGCGCCTTCGAGCGGGTCATAGGCAAGCCGTGCTTGCTGGCCGGCGGCGATCGCAACGACCATGGTTTCGCCGACGGCGCGCGACATTCCAAGCAGATATGCAGCCGTGACCCCGGAAAACGCGCCCGGGATGATCACCCCGAGTGACGTTTGCAGACGCGTAAAGCCGAGCGCGTAGGCGCCCTCTCTCAACGGATTCGGCACAGCACGCATCGCATCTTCCGCGACCGAAACGATATAGGGAAGAATCATGATTCCGATGACGATGCCGGGAACCAGCAGGTTGAAGCCGGAGAGGCCGGGGATGAAAACCTGAAAAATCGGCGTCAGGAAAAAGAGCGCAAAGTAGCCAAAAGCAACGGTGGGCACGCCTGCGAGAAGCTCCAGGACAGGCTTGACGCTTTCGCGTACCCGCGGTTTGGCAAACTCGCTGAGGTAGATCGCGAGAATCGTTCCGGCCGGCACCGCTACGACAAGGCCGATAAACGTCGTCATCAGAGTACCGGATACGAGCGTCATGATGCCGAAGCGCGGATTGTCAAAAACCGGCGTCCATTCGGTGTCCGTCAGAAAATCGACGATCGAAACTTGCCTGAAAAAAAGGATCGACTCGTAGACCAAAATGTAAACGATGCTGGCGGTGATGAGGACCGACAAAGCCGCGGCGAGAAACAGAATTCCGCGCACGATCCAACCGGTGACCATTCGTCGCCGCAAAAAGGCTTCGCTGGCGGAGATTCGACCGTAATCCATCGCTTCGTTGGAGGAGGAGAGTAGGTCCACGCTCGCCATAACACTGCACCTTTGCGGCCAAAACGGAAGTTGGGCGGCGTCACACCGCCCAACTTCGTATGCATTACCTCACATCAGCGCGCAATCAATTGACCAGCGGCGCCTTCAGCAGCTCGTCCACCGAAATGCCAATTTTTGAGCCATGGAAGGCTGTACCGAGAACGCGATCCTTAAAACGCTGCATGAATACGTCGTAGGCCTTGTCGGGAAGCGGCACGTAGCCGACTTCCTTCACCAACTTCAACGCATTCGTCTTATCCAGATAGAATTCGACGAACTTCGCCACTTCGGGTTTGCTCTCGATGGATTTCTTGCTGACGTAGATGAAAATCGGGCGCGACAGCGGCTGATAGCTGCCATCCCTGGCGGCCTCGACCGACGGCATGACCGCCTTCGCGTCGTCCTTCGGCTTGACCGCCACCGCTTTGAGCTTGTTCGCATTCTCCAGGTAGTAGGCAAGCCCGAAAAAACCCAAGGCATTGATGTCGCCGGCGATACCCTGCACCAGCACGTTATCGTCTTCCGACGCTGTGAAATCGCCGCGAGACGAATGCTCCTTGCCGACGATTGCGGCGGTGAAATAGTCGTAAGTGCCGGAATCGGTGCCGGCGCCATAAAGCTTGAGCGGCCGATCGGGGAAGCTGTCCCGGACTTGTTTCCAGTTGGTGATCTTGCCCTGGGCCTCGGGCTCCCAGATCTTCTTCAACTCCGCGACGGTCATTTCCTTGGCCCAATCGTTCTTGGGATTGACCATCACCGTGAGAGCGTCGAGCGCGATCGGCAGCTCGATATATTCGACGTTGGCGGCCTTGCAGTCGGCGCGCTCTTTTTCCGTAATCGGCCGCGAGGCATCGGAAATGTCGGTTTCGCCGCGGCAGAATTTCTTGAAGCCGCCGCCGGTGCCGGCAATGCCAACCGTCACCTTGACGCCCTTGTTGGCCTTTTGGAATTCCTCGGCCATGGCCTCGGTGATCGGGAACACGGTCGAAGAGCCGTCGATCGCGATAATCTTGTTTTGAGCCGAGGCTGCATTGACCGTGAGCGTCAAAGCGGCGCCGGCGAAAATCAGGGATTTTAGGGACATGCATCTCTCCTTGTTACCAGGGCGCGCTACGCCCCCATGTGCCGGACGTGTCCTGCCCCTGTGTCCCTATCGATCGCGCATAACCCTTCTATGACTGGCTTGTGACAGTCAGATGACACGCCAAGACCATGAATTTGAATGAGTTTTTATGCCGAAATGTTTTTGTCGCTGGGGACAGGCAGGTGCACGTTGAAGGTGGCGCCCTGTCCGGGGTCGCTGGCGATGGAGAGCCGTCCGCGGTGCCGGTTGAGGATGTGCTTGGCCAGCGCCAGGCCGAGGCCGGTGCCGCCTTGCGCGCGGCTATCGGCGATGTCGACCCGGTAGAAGCGTTCGGTCAGACGCGGCAGATGCTCGGGCGCGATGCCGGGGCCATAATCGCGCACCGCAATCCGCGCTTCGTCCTCGCCATCACCCTTTTCCTCCCGGCTGAAATCAATTTCCACCCGCTTGCCTGACGCACCATATTTCAATGCATTCTCGATCAGGTTCTCGAATACGCGGATCAGTTCGTCACGGTCCCCCAGAACGATCAGCGGCGCGGACGGGGCGTGGATCTGGATCTCAACCTTGCGATCGCGCGCGAGAGTTTGCAGGCCATCCGATACCTGCCGCACGATCGGGACGAGATCGACCGGGGTGTCCGGTCGCATATGCGCGCGGAGCTCGATCCGCGACAGCGACAGCAGATCATCGATCAGCCGCGCCATACGGGTGGCCTGTGCCTGCATGATCTGAAGGAAGCGCCCGCGCGCGGCGGTGTCGTCTCGCGCCGGCCCTTGCAGGGTGTCGATGAAACCCGATAACGCCGCCAGCGGCGTGCGCAGTTCATGGCTTGCATTGGCGACGAAGTCGGCGCGCATTTCCTCCATCCGCCGCATCGGCGTCAGGTCGTGAAAAGTCACCAGCAAGCTATCGGGCTCACCCGTGTCGGAGGTCCCGCGGCTGGCGATCGGGACGACAAAGGCTTCCAGCCATCGTTCCGGGACGCGTTCGGAGAATTCCACCCGCTGTGGTTGACCGGTCTCGCCGGCTTGCTGGATAGCATCTGCTAGCGCGGGAATGCGGATGGCGACCAAGCCCAATCCACCGCGGCGGAGGCCCGGGAGCGAATTGCGCAGCCTGCGCATTGAAGGCGAGCACCGAACCCTGCCGGCTGAGCGCGAACACCGCGTCCGGCAGGCCGGAGATCACCGATTCGAGAATGGAATTGCCGTGGATTTCGGGAAGCTTGTCGCTCACATTTGCCAGCGCGCTTCTTCTTGGCGGCAGCTCCGGCCACGACCGCTGCCAGTGACAGGACCCCGAAGGCGGCCAGCGCCTGGACAAACGTCAGCGTGGACGTCAGGAGGAAAGTGGCAGAGACGGCGGCTGCCGTGGCGATCACAATTCCGGCGCGGAAGCCGTTGGAAGCGAATTCCCAGTGCCGGAAGAATTTCGCCATTTCACGGGCCGGTCAACCTTGCAGCGTCTGCTCTCGCAATCCAATCTCTTTGATAGCGGCTTCCTCGACCGTCCGCAGCCGCTTTTTCAACTCTCGTCGTTCTTGTGCGCCATGACGTCAGCCGCAGACGGCGGCGGATTGGCGGCGACAGGAGGCGGTTGCCGCCGAAACAGGCTCAGATGCAATTCGCGGCCGCCGAGGATGGCGAGGGAAATGATGAAAGGCACGATGTAATACAACAAGCGGAAAAGCAGCAGGCTTGCCAGCAGCTCCTCCTTGTCGAACTGCGACAACGCCACCAGCATGGCGGCGTCGAAAACGCCCAGTCCGCCCGGAGAATGGCTGGCGAATCCCAGCAGGGTCGCGGAAACAAAGATCACCCCCAGCGTAATGAAACTCACATGCGGTTCGCTCGGCATCAGCATGTACATGGCGAGCGCGCAACAAGCGAGGTCAACGATGCCGATCGCGATCTGCAGCAGCGTCAGTGGCCCGGCTGGCAACGTGACCTGCCATTGGCCGCGGCCGATAGCGCGCGGGCGGCGCCACACCCAAACGACGTAGCAGGCAAGCACCGCGAGCGTGAGCAATGCGATGCCGCGGTTGGCCCAAGGCGGCAACTGATCGATGGCACTCGCCGCCTCGGGCGCATAAGCGATGCCCAATCCAAGCACGGTGGCATTGCCAAGCCAGAAGGTAAGGCCGGCGAGGAAGCAGATCTTGGCGACCTCGCTGGCATCGAGTCCCCAGGTTGAGTAGATGCGATAGCGCACGGCGCCGCCGGTGAAGACGCTGGCGCCTACATTGTGACCGATGGAATAACTGGTAAAGCCGGCAAGCGCGGCGCCGCGATAAGGAACGTCGTGGCGCCCGATCGTACGCAGCGCGAAGAGATCGTAAAAGGTCAGCGTAAAATAGCCGGCGGCGACGAACAGGGCGGCGAGCAGGATGTTGTCCAACGGCGTCGCCTGGATCGCGCCGAAAACCTTTGCGACATCGAGGTCGTGCAGGATGTCGTAGAGCACCCAGAAGGCGACCGCGATGATGGTCAGGCTCAGCACGAAGCCGACCCGGTGCCACCCGATCTTTTCCCGGCAGAACCGCAAGCCTGCGCCCAGGACACCCGGCGCCTTCTCCGCCGGGGCGGGTTTGAGTGACTCGGTCATCGGTCTGAAATATCAGATGTAGGGTGTTGGGGCGAGGAGCACCGGCGCGTTGTTGCGATGGCCGGATGCCGTTGAAGCCAAAAAGCGGCGAGTTTACGGAGTGGGATAGTGCCGGTGACCGGCTTTAACTTGCGCCTGCGCCCCACTGGGGCCAAGTCCTATGTCGTCGTTTACAGGGTGGGCTCAGGGCGCGGCGATCCGGTACACCATTGCGGCCGTCGGCAAAAATCACGCCGGAACGCGCCAGAGCGCGGGTGCCAAGGTCGTTCTAGGTCAGTCGCGCATCGAGCACGACCCCGGCGAGCCAGAAACCCACCGAGCAACAAACAGAAGGAGCCCTGGACTAGGGCTCCTTCATAGTGCAGCACCGTCTTGTGCCTATTCAACGCTACATCGGAGATGATCGCGATATCCTTCACCGTTCCGTCGACGCCTTCGATCTTCGCCGCCGGCGTCGCTTTGCCGGTCGCCAGATCAATCGACCAAAGTTGGCCGCCGGCCATCGCCCAGGCTTCATTCTTGGTGCCATCCGACCAGATGTCGAAGGCGATAGTGTCTACTTTCGTGCCGAGCGCACCGACGGTATTGAGGATACCGTCATTTGGCGGGGCTTGCCTCACCAGGGCGCCGGTCTCCGCGTCGATGTCGTATAGAGCGGTTTCCTTCGTGCCCTTCACCGAATTGGTGTAGGCGCCGGCCACGACCTTGGGTGTCTTGCCCTTGTTTGTGTCGTTGTCGGCATACTTCAGGCTGCCGTCCTTGGTGACCTTGCCGTCGTCCACGTTGACGCGAAGGCTGGTGCCGTCGCTGCCGATGACGCGAAGCCGGTCGGCTGCGGGGTTGAAATCGACTGTGGCCATGACGCCTTCAGGCAACATCGTCTCCAGCTTCGACTTCATCGTCGCCTTGCCGTCCATCGCGATGGTGTAGAGCGTCCCATCGGCTACCAGCCCATACAGCATGCCGTCGGCTGGGCGGACGTCGATTCCCATCAGCGCGCCGTTAAGGCCCGTGACCTTCATGCTTTTCGTGGCCTTCTTGGCGGCGGTGTCGATCATGACAATGGTGTCGTTACCGGTCAGCGCGGCGACCTGGGCGGCCTGCGCCCCGGTTCCCGCTGCCAACAAGACAGCAGACGCGGCTAGCAATACCTTGAACTTCATCTGTTTTATTCCTTGCTCGTTCCCGGACCCGCGGGGGGTCGTAAATCAGATAACGACTGGGATGACCAATGGATTCATCATCTCGAAAGAATATTCGGTGGCGGTCTTTTTTCACCATCCCTTATCGCGACGGCGCAGGAGTGGTAAGCCATTGGGGCAGCGTCCGCAGCGGCTTCGGCAGACAATGAGCCCTCAGCGCCTTCGTCGGGACAGGCCGGTCGAAGACCTTTCGGAGACATAGTGGGCGAGAAAGCTTCAGAACAGGGCGATGACTGGCGTGCTGAGGTCGGAACCAAGAATGGTTCGCTTCTCTCCGACGATCTGGCACGCTCTGACCGTCGGAGGTTTCAAATATCCGGTCATATTTATGACCGCGCGCGAACTGCCTAGAAGTGCTGGCGAATGCCGGCCGTTAGATACTGCACACCACCCGCCGTGTTTCCAAACAAGTCACCGAAAACAGGGTGATCTTCCCCCCACCATTTCGCCCCGCCAGATCGATGGTGAAAGCGAAATACCAGTTCCCGATCCGGCGCCGAGGGCAGAGCAAAGGTGATTTCTGGCGAAAAATAATGGAGCGCCTTAGAACCTTTGTCGTTGCCGCTTTGGAGGATCTCGTACCGTGGCACGCTTGATGCGTAATTCACGCCAGTAGAAACGGCGACAGTCATCCGCACTATGTGATTCCAGGGAAAATACTTCCACCGCAGGTACAGTGCCCCCCAAACTTCGGTTTCGTCCAGCCCACCAAAGCGCTGACCGAGCCCAGCCTCAGCCTCGATCCCGACCACGTTATTTAGATCAAAGAGTTCGCGAGACAGCGCGCCCCCCAGGAAAAAGCCCGGGCTAAATTCATAGCCCCAGTGCGGCGTGAATGTTCCACGCACACCAAAAACCTCTTCCAAGCTGGTCTCGAGCTGCACGCCTGCCAGGGCGGTAGCTGCGCAGCGGCCAGAGCAGAAAGAGCTTATGGATTGCTGGAAATCGTCCGCACGAACGGGTCCGGACCAAGCCCCGAGAGTTAGCCCGATCAGCAGTAAACCCGACGAACGCAGGACGACACGTGCGGACATTTTCACCAAAACCTTTAGCTGACGGTCCTCTGCAACAAGGCCGCCAGTTTATGGCAGCGTCTACTGAAATCCAGCACTTTGTATCACGAGCTTCGGCTCGTCTGCTTTGGGCCATTAGCAGACATCCGCGAACAGATTTGCGCAAACAGAAAGACCGCCCAGCAGCGGTCTTCCGAAAATTCCATCACGCTTTAATAAAAAGACCCCGAGTTGAGCTCGGGGTCTTCGGTTCTAGTTTGGGGAGGGTCCGTGTTAGTACGGCGCTTTTCCCCAATTGAATCTGTAGTTCAAGCCGACCAGGACAGTGGCCGCGGTCGCTTTGGTACTGAAGGTACAACCGGAGGCACAGGCATTGACGATGCGATCGTTCGAGCCGAAGTCCATGTAGTTGCCTTCCAGAAATGCCGACCAGTTTGGTGCGAACATCCATTCAACGCCGGCACCGGCCGTCCAGCCTGTTCTGGTTCTGGAGCGACCAACGTCAGAACCATTAATGGTGACATCTGCACTGTTCTGAGCCCAGACAGCGCCGCCCTGACCGTAGAGCAACCAGCTGGGTCCGGACGCATAGCCGATGCGGGCCGTCAGGGTGTCGAACCAATTATTCTTGATGTTAACCCTGGCACGGTCGTCTGTATCGAAGACGACTGTTCGATCCCTACCCAGGCTTGTCCAATCAAACATATTGCGGATGCCAATCACCCATCCGCCGGCGAATTGATAATCGCAGCCAATTTGACCGCCGCCAGCAAAGCCAGAATTGTTGCTAGAGAGGTCTCCAAAACCGAAATCCGCCTCGGCGCGGCCAAATATTCCGCCGACGTTGCCGCCGATGTAACATCCGGTCCAAGTAATTGGTGGAGGCGGCGCCAGCGGTATGTAGGCCGGAATTCCTCTTGGAAGATCAGCCGCCGATGCTTGACCTGCAGCCAGACCAATGACCGCAGCAAGTAGCGTCAGTGCAGATTTTCGCATGACAATTCCCTCTTAATTCCAGAGACCGGCCAGCGGCCCCAAATCTGTGCAACTCTAACGCAGAATTCACAGAACGTATTACACGGCCCTGTTACGCGGGGCGTTTTTCACACCGATGTATCAAAAATGGCACATACAACTCGCCTGATGTCCGCTTTGGGCCCTCGCTCCCAAGTACTTCCAATTATTGCGAGGATCTTCACGGCGTTGACGGGGAGGCGAAGTGCGTCTGCCGACCACGCTCGAAGAGCCTGAAACGAGCATTCATGCGACGGCTCCAGCGATGGCCGTGATGGTCGATATAAACGCCGGTCGCTGTTGAAACAGCAATCTTGTACGTGCCGGGCGAAAGGTGGGCAGTCGCGTAGCCGTCCGCAGTGAGGGCGGCTAGAGCGGCGATGTAAGTCGAGCCATCCCGCGCAAGTCGCTGATCGCGGAGGTGCTCGCGAAGGTACCGAGCCTGACACTCGCGCGCTGGCCGCTCTCGACCGCCTATCGAAACCAGCGCGCGCCGACCATTTGTTCGAGGCCTTGCGGCAAGCCGGATTCCAAGAGCATCGCAGCCTGAATTACGGTCAACTCATCGCCGAGCCGCCAGTAGTCGAGGGCATCGATATCGAAATCAAAGGAATCCATAACCGCGGCCGAAAAGGCTCCAACGCCGTATTCAACGCGCGTGTTGCGCCGGTGATGCCCCAAACAATTCCGATGTCAAGAGCGGAAAAATCGCGCAGAAATCCCGATTCAAAATCAAAGAGTTGCTGGCGCGCCCGAAGAGATTCGAACTCCTGACCCCCAGATTCGTAGTCTGGTGCTCTATCCAGCTGAGCTACGGGCGCTTTGCCAACACGGGATCAAAGTCCCGGCGGACCGCGGATAGCTATAGTCTTCGGGTTTCATTGGCAAGACTTTGCGCCGCTTGGTCGGGTTCCGCCGATTGCGCCAAGGCGGCATTTTCCGTGCGGATGCGCAGGTAAAGAATGCATGCATTGAGCAGGGTGAAAATCGCGGCAAATACCGGCAATCCCAGCGCCAGCGGCACCACGGCTATTTCCAGGGCGACGATCAGATAATTGGGGTGCTTGAGCCAGCGATACGGCCCGCTTGCAACCAGCGGCGCCCGCGGCAGCACGATGATGCGCGTCGTCCATCGCCGCCCCAGGCTGGCGATAACCCAGAGCCGGCCGGCCTGCAGCAGGATGAAAACGGCCAAGCAAAAGCGGATCGACGGAGCGGGCGTGGCCAAACCACCAAAGTCCCATGAGCCAGGCGCTATGCAGCGCCACCATCGCGGGATAATGCGAACGCCCGAATTCGACGCCGCCTTCCGCGAGCATCCGCCGTGTGTTTCGGCGCGCCAACAAAAGCTCGGCCAGGCGCTGCAGCGTGACGAAAGCGACGAGCAGCGCACCCTCCGCCATGCGGTCAACCATTATTGGCCTCGATGGCAAGAAAGCTCGCAGTGAAGCCCGGCCCAAGCGCAGAGAGCACGGCGCTGCCGGAAAATCCCCGCTTGAGCGCCCGCTCCAGCACAAACATCACGGTCGGCGCCGACATGTTGCCATAGTCGCGCAGCACGCGGCGCTCGTCGACCAGCGTGCCGGTCTGCAATTCGAGCGCGGCCTCGACGGCGGCCAGCACTTTAGCGCCGCCGGGATGACAGATGAAGCGCGTCATCCCGTTCAGGCCTTCGCTTTTGAGAAAGCGGCGCGCCGGCGCCGCCAGCCGTTCCTCGACGAAGCGCGGCAGCGAGCGCGAGAGCATGACGCCGAAGCCGATCGGGTCCACCGACCATCCCATGACGTCGAGCGTGCCCGGCCATAAATGCTCGCGCGCCGCACCGATCCGCAATTTTCCCTCGTCGCCGCCGACCCGCAACACCGCGGCGGCGGCGCCGTCGCCGAACAGCGCCGAGGCGATGACGTCGGCCTTGGTGATGCGGTCGCGGCGGAAGGCGAGCGTGCAAAGCTCGATCACCACCACCAGCACGACTGCTCCGGGCCGCGCGCGCGCCAGTTGCGAGCCGATCGCCAGTCCGGACACCCCGCCGGCGCAGCCGAGTCCGAACACGGGAACGCGCTGCACGTTTGCGCGCAAGCCCAACCGCTTCGCCACGCGGGCTTCGATGCTTGGGGTGGCGATGCCGGTGGAGGAAACGGTGACGACCAGATCGATGTCGCGCGCCGAAAGCTTCGCGCGCTTGAGCGCCTTTTCCGCGACCTCGATAAAGAGCGCATCGGCGCCGTCCAGATAGGCCTTGGTCCGTTGCGGCCAGTCGCGCGGCTCGTCGAACCACTCGATTGGCCGGACGGAATAGCGCCGCTCGATTCCCGCATTGGTGAAGACATCGATGAGGCCAGGATAGCGGCCAAACAGGCGCTTGAAGACGCTCTGCATGCGCCTGGCGACCTCGGCCTGGTCGAGCAGATGCGGCGGCACCGCGGTAGCCTGCGCCAGCATGAAAACCGGTTCGGTCATGATCAACCTCGCAGCATCGCGGCCGCGCAACCGCAGGCGGAGATAAGATGCTCGATATGCGGCCTTTTTGGGCTGTTTTACCCAGTCTCGGCCAATCCGGGGACCAGTCCCTCGCATTGACGAAAGCGGTCGCAGTCCCTTATAAGCGCCGCAACTGCCGTCCCCGGCTATTAAGCACGCCGTGCGGCTTTCCATTCATCGGCGACATGCCGCGACAGCGGAGAGGGATTCGTGAAACGGACGTACCAACCGAGCAAGCTCGTGCGCAAGCGCCGTCACGGTTTCCGCGCCAGGATGGCCACCAAGGGCGGCCGAAGGGTCGTGCAGGCCCGGCGGTCCCGCGGGCGCAAGCGCCTGAGCGCTTGAACCGGCGCTGGTGTGGTGGCTCAGA
Organism: uncultured Alphaproteobacteria bacterium; assembly: GCA_963731585.1. Lineage (GTDB taxonomy): Bacteria > Pseudomonadota > Alphaproteobacteria > Rhizobiales > Xanthobacteraceae > CANKHA01. The sequence goes on along the minus strand of CAVSWC010000005.1, from coordinate 136,140 downwards.
AGTTCGCTCTCTTCTTGATGCGAGTCCGGGAAGCGAACTTCGGAACCAAACCACACTAGAATCATAGAGCTGCTAGTGTCCTTTCGAATCCGAAGTTCGTTCAAAGGGTGGCTGCAAGTTTAAGCGAACTTCGGATTCGGGACACTAAGGCGGCGCGCGATTTTGCATGCAGCGACTGAGGCACAGGGCGGAATTCTTGGCTGCCGCCGCCGCAGTCAAAGTCTCGACCAAGGCCTTCATCGTGCAAATGCGCGATCGCCGCGACGACGGCCCGGCCCGGGTTGGCTTCACGGTTTCGAAGAAGGTCGGAAATGCAGTGGAACGCAATCGCGTCCGCCGCCGCCTGCGAGAACTCGTGAGACACGCCTCCGGTGAAGCGGCGCGTCCGGGGCATGATTATGTTCTGGTCGGACGGCGTGCGGGCCTTAACGCGCCGTTCGGCGGATTGCTGGAAGATTTCAAATCGGCCTTGCAGCGTCTTAACGACGGACGCGGCAAGGCAGCAGAACCACAGATCCCTCGCCCAAGGGGCGATCGAAAGACCCCGTGATGGACAATCAGAAAAATACGATTTTGGCCGTCGCCTTGTCAGGCCTCGTGTTGCTCGTCTGGCAATACTTCATCGCGGGGCCGCAGATGGAAAAACAGCGGCAGATCGTGCAGGAGCAAGCCGAAAAGCGAGGGCCGGCGACGCCGGCGCCGACGCCCGGCATGGCGCCGGTACCGCAGCAAGCTCCCGGAACGCCCGGCGTTCCGCAGCCGCCGGCCCAGCCCGGCGCCACCACCCCCCCATCGGTGACGACCGCTCCGCCTCAGCCGGTTTCACGCGACAGCATTATTGCCGCCGCGCCGCGCGTGCGCATCAGCACGCCCACGCTGAGCGGCTCGATATCGCTCAAAGGCGGCCGCGTCGACGATCTGTCGCTGATGAAATATCGCGAGAAGGTCGATCCGAAGTCGCCGCCGATCATCCTGCTTTCTCCCTCGGGAAGCCCGGAACCGCTTTACGCCGAATTCGGTTGGGTCGCGGGTCCCGGCGCGGCGGTGAAACTCCCCGGACCGGATACCGAATGGCGGCAGGAGGGCAGCGGCACCATCGGCGTCGGGCAACCGGCCAAGCTGGTCTATGACAACGGCGAGGGATTGGAATTCCGCCGCACCATCGCAGTCGACGACAAATATCTTTTCACCGTCAGCGACGAAGTGGTCAACAAGGGCCCGGCTCCGGTCACGCTGTTTCCCTATTCACTGATCTCGCGCCACGGGACGCCGCCCACGCTCGGTTATTACATTCTGCACGAAGGCATGATCGGGGTATTCGGCGATCAAGGGCTGCAGGAGATCACCTATTCGGATGTCGAGAAGAAGAAGGAAATCCCCTTCGACGTCACCAATGGCTGGCTCGGCATCACCGATAAATACTGGGCCGCGGCGCTGCTGCCGGACCCGGCGGCCAAGCTGCGCGCACGTTTTTCATCGGGCACATTGGGCAACCAGAAAACCTACCAGGCCGACTATCTGCTCGACGGCGTGACGGTCGCCCCGGGCGCCACCGGTACCGCCAAGGCCCGGCTATTCGCCGGCGCGAAGGAAGTGGCGGTGGTCGACGGCTACGATAAGGCGCTGCAGCTCAACCGTTTCGAGCTGCTGATCGACTGGGGCTGGTTCTATTTCATCACCAAGCCGGTGTTCTGGACGCTGGACTGGCTGTTCAAGCTCACTGGCAATTTCGGCATCGCCATTCTGCTCATCACCGTGCTGGTGAAGATCCTGTTCTTCCCGCTCGCCAACAAATCTTACGCCTCCATGGCCAAGATGAAGGTGGTGCAGCCGAAGATGGTCGAGATCCGCGAGCGCTATCCGGACGACAAGGCGAAGCAGCAGCAGGCGATGATGGAGCTCTACAAGAGCGAGAAGATCAATCCGCTGGCAGGCTGCCTGCCGATCGTGATCCAGATCCCGGTGTTTTATTCGCTCTATAAGGTGCTGTTCGTCACTATCGAGATGCGGCACGCCCCGTTCTTCGGCTGGATCCGGGATCTTTCCGCGCCCGATCCGACCAACCTGTTCAATCTGTTCGGGCTCCTGCCGTTCGATCCAACGGTCATTCCCGTCATCGGCCCTTTCCTGCATCTCGGAATCTGGCCGCTGATCATGGGCGTGACGATGTGGTTCCAAATGAAGCTGAACCCAGCGCCGCCCGATCCGACCCAAAAGTTGATCTTCGACTGGATGCCGGTGCTGTTCACCTTCATGCTGGCGAGCTTCCCGGCGGGTCTGGTGATCTACTGGGCCTGGAACAACGCGCTCTCGGTTGCACAGCAGGCCTTCATCATGAGCAGGCATGGCGCCAAGATCGAATTGTTTGACAATCTCAGGAACGATCTCGGCGCGCTGTTCGGGCGCAAGAAGAGCGGTTAGCACGCCCACGCCGCAGCGCCGGGACGGCTGCCATGACCAGCGACTTCTCCGCCAAGGAAATCGAAACTGGCCGGCGGCTGTTTGCCGGGCAGTGGGAGTTTTCCCGCGCCTGCGCCTCGGTCGACTGTTTTCCCCCCATGGCGGGCATGGAGATCGCCTTCGCCGGCCGCTCGAATGTCGGCAAGTCGAGCCTGGTCAACGCGCTTACCGGCCGCAAGGCACTGGCGCGAACCTCAAATACTCCCGGCCGCACCCAGGAACTCATTTTCTTCCCCGGCGAGCACAATCTCACGCTCGTCGACATGCCCGGCTATGGCTATGCCGCCGTGCCGAAGGCCAAGGTGGTCGCCTGGACCAGCCTCATTCACGAATACCTGCGCGGCCGCAGCAACCTTGCCCGCGTCTATGTGCTGATCGATGCCCGCCATGGCCTGAAGGACACCGACAGCGAGGTGTTCGACACCCTCGGGGCCGCGGCTGTCAGCCACCAGATCGTGCTCACCAAGGCCGATCAGGTGACGCCAAAGGAACTCGAAAGCCGCCTGACCGATATCAAGGCCGCGCTGGTCAAGCGCGCCGCGGCTTTTCCCGAGGTGCTTGCCACGTCCGCCCATACCGGCGCCGGCATCCCCGAGCTGCGCGCCGCCATTGTGCGGCTGATGGCGGAGCGATCAGCAAGCTGAAAGGCGCGCTGCCCCTTTCGCCCGGGCTTCCCTGCCGCTAAAGAAGAGCGCCGCGAGAGTATTGCCATGACGACGACACTGAGCCCGCACGACCAGGCCCGCATCTTGTCGGAAGCGCTGCCGCATATGCAGCGCTACGACGAAGAGATCGTCGTCATCAAATACGGCGGCCACGCCATGGGCCAGGAAGAGACCGCGCGAAATTTCGCCCGCGACGTGGTGCTGCTGGAGCAGACTGCCGTCAATCCGGTGGTGGTGCATGGCGGCGGCCCGCAAATCGAGATCATGCTGAAGCGACTCGGCATCAAGTCGGAATTCATCGGGGGCCTAAGGGTGACCGACGCGGCCACGATGGAAATCGTGGAGATGGTGCTGGCTGGCGCGATCAACAAGCAGATCGTCAGCTTCATCAACAATGCCGGCGGCAAGGCAATCGGGCTTAGCGGCAAGGACGGCAACATGGTGATCGCGCGCAAGGCGAGCCGCCATGTCGTCAACCCGGCGACTAAACGCGAGGCGGCCGTCGATCTCGGCTTTGTCGGCGAACCGGACAAGGTCGACATGACAGTGCTCAACCAGATCCTTGGCCGCGAGCTGATTCCCGTGCTGGCGCCGATTGCCGCATCGGCGCAGGGCGAGACATTCAACGTCAATGCCGACACCTTTGCCGGCCATATCGCGGGGGCGTTGAAGGCCAAGCGCCTTCTTTTGCTCACGGATGTGCCCGGCGTGCTCGACAAGTCGAAATCGCTGATAACCGATTTGTCGGTGGATGATGCACGGCGCTTGATCGCCGACGGCACGATTTCCGGCGGCATGATTCCAAAGGTCGAAACCTGCATCGAGGCTCTGGAACAAGGCGTGGAGGGCGTCGTTATTCTCGACGGCCAGGTTCCGCACGCGGTGTTGTTAGAGCTGTTCACCGACCATGGCGCGGGTACTCTCATTCATCGGTAGCGCGGTGATTCTCCGCGGAGCGCTCGGGAGAAAGCCTCCTGTTTGGGTCCAGCACAGAAAATTCCGCCGCGGCGGGAGTGGGAGCAGCGAGGCCCCATAACATCGCGCTCGGCCTTGAGCGCATTGGCCTTATTGCGCTGCGCTACCCGATCGCTATCGCCGTCATGGTGGTTGTGTTGTGCGCCGCGGCGTCCGTGGGCGTTACTCGCCTGAAGGTCGACAATTCGCTCAGCCAGCTGTTCCGGTCGGACACCGCCGGAATTCAAGCAATACGAAGAAGTCTCGCGCCGCTTCCCGTCCAGCGAATACGACGTGCTCATCGTGGTGGAGGGCAAGACGCTGCTCGCGCGCCCGTCGCTTGAGAAGTTGCGCGATGTCGTCACCGACGTGCAGCTGATCGATGGCGTCAAAGGAATCATCTCGCTGTTCTCGGCTCGCGAGCCGCCGGAAGGCGGAAAGCTTCCCGCTCCGCTTTTTCCCCCGGAGCTGCCGGAAGGCGCGGTCTATGACCAGCTGATCGAGCGGATCAAAGCGAACGAGATCATCCGCGGCAAGCTGCTATCCGAGGACGGCGAGCTGGCCCTCATTGTGCTCGCGCTCGACCCGCCCTTGGTGCAAAGCAAGGGCCTGCGCGACGTTGTCGGCGAAATCCGCGAGACGGTGGACAATGATCTCGCCGGAACCGGCCTCAATGCCCAGCTTTCCGGCGTGCCGGTGATGCAGCTCGAAATCCGCAACGCCGTGGAGCGCGACCGGCTGATCTATAACGCCATCGGCTTCCTCGCCGGCTGCGTGATTGCCATTTTCTTCTTCCGGCGCATCGCATTCATGGTGATGGCGGCGGCGCCCCCGCTCCTCGCCATTCTGCTGTCGCTCGGCTTTCTGGGCTGGCTCGATTTCCGGCTCAACATGTTCCTCAACGTCATGACGCCGCTGATCATGGTGATAAGCTTTTCCGACAGCATGCAGCTCACCTTCGCGGTGCGCGACCGGCTGATCGCGGGCGAGAACAAGTTCGAGGCCATTCGCAACGCCATCCTGGTCGTCGGTCCGGCCTGCGTGCTGACGCACGCGACCGCCGGCCTCTCCTTCATCGCGCTGCAGTTTTCCAGTTCCGACCTGATCCGCACCTTCGGCGAAGCCGGCCTGATTGCGACGATCATCGCCCTCGTCGCGGTGCTCACGCTGATGCCGCTGCTCGGCGTTCTGCTGATTCGCAATGAGCAGACCTTCGCCGCCGAAATCCAGGGCGCGGACACCGGCGTGACCTGGCTGCGCCGTTTCTGCGGCTGGATCGCCGCTGCGGATGGTGAGCCGCCCCGCGCTCTACAGCCTGATCAGCCTCCTGATTGTCGTTGGTCTGACGCTGATCTACGCCAACCTCGAGCCGCGCTATCGCCTCGCCGACCAGGTGCCGGACAAACAGCAGGCGGTTGCGGCAAGCGGCCGGCTCGACGCCAAGCTCACCGGCGCCAATCCGGTCGACGTGCTGATCGAGTTCCCGAAAGGCGCAGCGCTCTATGAGCCGGAAACGCTTTCGACCATCGCCGACGTGCATGCGGTTGTGGAAAAACAGGCCGGCGTCGGCAATGTCTGGTCGCTGGAATCACTACGGCGCTGGCTCGCCGAGAAAGCGGGCAAGTCGGATATCGGCACGCTCAAGCAATACGTCGAGCTTCTTCCGGAGCATCTGAGCGGACGTTTCATTGCCGCCGAGCAGGACGCCGTCGTCGTATCGGGACGCATTCCCGATATCGACGCAAGCCAGCTCCTGCCGGTCATCGATCAACTCGATCAGGCGCTGGACGACGTCCGTGCCAGGCATGCCGGTTACCGCCTATCGGTGACCGGCCTCTCGGCCATTGCCGCGCGCAACAGCGCCGACATGATCGGCAAGTTGAACAGAGGGCTGACCGTCGAGATCATTTTCGTGGCGGTATTCATCGGACTGGCCTTCCGCTCGGTCGTGGTGATGTTCGCCAGCATCCTGCCGGGGATCTTTCCGGTCGTATTGGCCGGCACGTTGCTATGGGCGCTCGGCGAAGGCCTGCAATTTGCCAGCGTCGTGGCGCTGACGGTCTCATTCGGTCTCGGCCTGAGCGCGACGATCCATTTCCTCAACCGGCTGCGGCTGGAATCCAGGCCCGAAGACGATCCGGCCGTGGGCGTGGAACGGGCGACCGTGCTGGTCGGCCCGGCGCTGATCCTGACCTCCGTGGTGCTGGCCTGCGGCCTGGCGGTGACGGCATTTTCCGATCTGCCGTCGCTCCGCCTGTTTGGCTGGTTGAGCGCCTTCGCGATGCTGGCGGCGCTGGCGGCGGATCTGCTGATCCTGCGGCCGACGGTGATGTTCCTCAGCGCGCTCGCCCGCCGATGGCGGCGGCGTGCGGCTTAGCCGCGACGATTGAGAGTGATGCTGGCTTCCGACATTTCTCTTCCGACCGGAGCTGTAATCGAGATCGACTGTTTGTCGCCGCGCGTGGTCAGAAATAGCAGCGCAGAGAAGGTTTGCCCTTCGATGCGGACGTTGACCTGGTCGCCTTTGATCGAGCCCGCCACCCGGCCCGCCGTGCCGCGCGTTCTTTCGCTCCAATCGCCCAGCACTTCGCCGTTCTGATAGCGCACGTTGCCTTGCAGCTCGAATTTGTAGCTGTCGCTGGCACAACGGAGCTCAAGGTTAACCGTCGCGCCGGTGCTTCCAACCCGGTACTGCGCCCGGCAACGAATCGATTCCTTCGCATTGTTCCCGATTGTGAAGCTGCCGCCGCCGGCCCAGTTGCCAGCCATGTTGCTGAAAGGTCCCGAGCCTTGCGTCTGGGCGGGAACCGCCAGGACAAGGATTGCCGTCAAGGCCGCGGTGATGAAAGCCGCGCATCGAACTTTAACCGACGATCCTGCCATACTTTGGCCCTGCTTCGCATGCCGCTGCGGACACCTTGCCCGATACCGGCGGCGGGGTAAACGCACCCCGCTAGTTTTTGTTCAAGGCTTAAAGCCAGGCTGTCCCGGCGCAGCATTCACGCTATAAACGCCGCACAGCCAGAGGTCGGAGACATTACATACCCGCCATGCTCACAACGACCAGAGCCCTCCTCTGCCGGTTGCGGCGCGGCATGATGCGGTTCCTGGCTTTTCTTTTGGCCATCCCCCTGCTCGGCCCTGCGCTGGCAACCGACAACCTCGTCGATCTGCAGCTGGTGCTTGCGATCGACGCTACCTCCAGTGTCAATGAACAGCGTTTCGAATTGCAGAAACGGGGGTACGCGGCGGCGTTCCGCAATCCCCAAGTCATCAAAGCGATCATGTCGGGGGCGGAGCAATCCATCGCGGTCACCATGTTCCAGTGGAACGGTCCCTTCACCCAGGTGCAAGTGGTGCCCTGGATGATGCTGAAGGATACCGCTTCGGCGCACGCTTTCGCAGATGCCATCGCTCACTCCGAGCGCGAGCTGTTCGGCGGTAGCGGCACCTCGATCAGCGGCGCCATCGAATATGGCGTAACCCTCTTGTCGCAAAGTCCCTACACCTCGCAACGTCGCACGATCGATATTTCGGGAGACGGTTTTGACAATACCGGCCGTCCCATTACCCCCACGCGCGACGAAGCGGTGCGCGCCGGAGTCGGCATCAACGGTTTGCCCATCATCGCCTGGGAACCGAGGCTGGATCAGTATTATTACAATTACGTCATCGGCGGTCCCGGCGCTTTCATGATCCCGGCTGCGAATTACGAAAACTTCGCCGAGGCTATCGTCAAAAAACTGATCCTGGAGATCGCCGCCAATCCGCCGCCGGCCGGCCCTTGGGGCGCCGTGCTGGCGCGCAATCGCTAAAGCCGCAACGCCCCTTCCACCGCAATCGGTCTCTGCTAAGCTGCGCGCCTGTTTGGCGGCGATGTTCGATGGGTTGTCATGTGAATACGGCTTGCGTGCCCCTGCGCATTTTTGCCTCTGCTCTGCTGCTCATCCTGCTGCTGGGCGGCGGATTGCAGGCGCGAGCGCAGACCAATGTCGACCTGCAACTCGTTTTGGCGGTGGACGCGTCAGGCAGCGTCAATGATACGCGCTTCGAGTTGCAGAAGCAGGGCTATGCCGCAGCCTTCCGCAATCCGCAGGTGATCAAGGCGATCATGTCGGGTGGCGAACAAGCCATCGCCGTCACCATGATGCAGTGGACCGGGCCGTTCATGCATGTGCAGGTGGTGCCCTGGACGCTGCTCAAGGATGCCGCTTCGGCGAAGGCTTTCGCCGATGCCATTGCCCGTTCGCAGCGTGAGTTATTCGGCGGCGGAACCTCGATCAGCGGCGCCATCGATCAGTCGATAATGCTGTTCTCACAAAGTCGGTTCATGTCGGCCGCGCCGCACCATTGACATCTCCGGCGACGGCGCCAATACCAGCGGCCGCTCGATTACCCATGCGCGCGACGACGCGGTGCGCAGCGGCATCAGCATCAACGGCTTGCCGATCCTGTCGCTCGACCCCTTCCTCGACCGCTATTACTACAACCACGTGATCGGCGGGCCGGGCGCTTTCATGATCCCAGCGGCTAATTACGAAAATTTCGCCGACGCCGTGGTGAAAAAATTGATCCTTGAGATCGCGGCCAACGAAGACCGGCCCGCTGATGAAACAATGGGGCGCGGTCCTGGCCGGGACGCCGTGAAGAAGCCACTCACCTTGCTCGCCATCGCCGCCGCTCTCATTGCGCTGTGCCTTCCGGCGCGCGCCGATTTCCAGATCTGCAACCGCATGAGCTATGTGGTGGAAGCCGCCGTCGGCCTGCAGGAGTCCGGCGCGCTGGTGACACGCGGCTGGTATCGCGTCGACCCCGGCCAGTGCCGCGTCACCATCGAAGGTGCCGTCAATGCCGACCATTTCTATGTTCATGCCCGCGCGCTCCCCGCCTATGGAAGTTCACCGTCGGCGCTGACGGGTCATGTCGAACTGTGCGTCGGCAAGCAGCATTTCATCGTGCCGTCAGCGCGGGCGCGGCTGCTCGCGCCCGGGCCAGCAATTGGCGCGCTTCACCGAGGTGAAGCCCTATCCGAGCGAGACCGGATGGACCGTCTATCTTGCCGAGGAGGCGGATTATAACGACGAACAGGCGCGGCTCGCCGCCGTGCAGCGGCTGCTGACGATCAACGGCTATGACGCCAATCCGATCGACGGACTGAAAGGGCGCAAGACCGACGCAGCGCTCGCCGCTTTCCTGAAGGACGGCAATCTGCCGCCCGAGGCGGCGAATGGCCCGACATTTTTCGACGTGCTGCTTGAGGCGGCGCAGCGGCCGGACGGCACCGGCTTTGTCTGGTGCAACGAAACCAGCAACATCGTCATGGCGGCGGTGGCCAACGAAGACCGGGATACGATCGTAACGCGCGGCTGGTTTCGCGTCGAGCCGGGCAAATGCACGCGCCCGGAGGTGCTGGCGCGCGCGCGCCGGGTCTATAGCTATGCCGAGGCAGTCGACGCCGACGGCCAATTGGTCAAGCGCAGCGGCAAGCCGCTTACCTGGGGCGGGCGCACGATGCTGTGCACGCGCGAAACCTCCTTCGAGGTCAGCGACCATAAGGAATGCAATGCGCGCGGCCTTAGCACCGCAGGCTTCGCCAGTGTCGAGCTTGCCGCACGGGGCGCGACGACGCTGCGCTTCAAGGAACCATGAAGAATACCGTACAGCGCGGTTTCGATCAGGTTGAGACCTGGGTTTTCGATCTCGACAACACGCTCTACCCGCATCATCTCAACCTCTGGCAGCAGGTGGACGAGCGCATCCGCCTCTATATCGAGCGTTTGCTGAAACTGCCGAAGGATGACGCTTTCCGGCTGCAGAAGGATTATTACCGGCGCTATGGCACGACTCTGCGCGGATTGATGCTGGAGCACGGCCTGCAGCCGGACGATTTCCTCGATTTCGTGCATGAGATCGACCACTCGCCGCTGCAGCCCAATCCGCAGCTCGGCGCCGCCATTGAGAAGCTGCCGGGCCGTAAGCTCATCCTCACCAATGGCACGCGCAAACATGCTGACGCCGTGATGCGGCGCCTCGCCATTGACGAACATTTCGAGGACGTCTTCGACATCGAGGCGGCGGAGCTGGAGCCAAAGCCCTCGCCAAAGACCTACGAGCGCTTCCTCGTCCACCACGGCGTCGATCCGAACAAAACGGCGATGTTCGAGGACCTCGCGCGCAATCTCGCAACGCCGCATTCCCTCGGCATGACCACCGTGCTGGTGATTCCGGAAGGCACGCGCGAAGTCCTGCGCGAAGACTGGGAGTTCGAAGGCCGGGACGACGACCACGTCGATTATGTCACCGACGACTTGACCGGCTTTCTGCAAGCCAATTGCTGCCGTTAACGGCGCAGCCTCATGCGCTCAAGGCGGCTGCCGGACGGAACTTCATCGCCGCGACGATCCCCAGCACGACAAAAAGGATCAACACCAACCCTTGCGCGATCGCGAAGGGAGGCTCGGCTTGCGTCGGCGCCAGGGCGTTGATGAGCGGGCACTTTGAAAAAAGCCTGCGCGACCAGCACAAACACGTTCAGGTAAAGCGAGATCACGGCGCCAATGATGTAGACCAAACGCCAGGGGCCGGAGAGCTTGAAAACGTAGATAGCAGCCAGCGTCGGCAACAGAACGGCCAGAGCAACGATGCCGGTGATCTGAGACGGAAGCAGAAGCGAGATCGGAACGGGGAACATGAAGCCGGTCACGCTGGTCAACACGGTCGTCAGCAGAAATACGCCAGTCCATTCTGGCATCCGCTTGCCGGTCAGCATTCCGACCATAACGATCAGGCCGGTCAAGATAGCGATCAGGCTGATGGCGGTGTGTACCAGAGTGAAAGTCTGGATCGACATTCCAAGGATCATGTCACGCCCCCTCTGTTGACCCGGCGTGCCATCATATTCCTTCGGCACAGCCCCGGCTATTGGCCTAAAGGCTGCCGCCATTGACAAGCCCGCCGCCGCCGCGCGACACAAACAAGTCCCTGCACTAAAGGAAAAGTGAGCATGTCGCAGTCCGGGCTAGCCAAGATCATCGATGACGCATTCGAGCAGCGCGACGGCGTTGGCCCCGCGACCAAAGGCGAAATCCGCGATGCCGTGGAGGCCGCGCTTGACCTGCTCGACCGCGGCGAGGCGCGCGTTGCCGAGAAGCAGGCGGACAGCTCCTGGCGCGTCCATCAGTGGCTGAAGAAGGCCGTGCTGCTGTCGTTCCGGCTCAACGACATGGAGGTTATGGCCGGCGGGCCCGGCGGCGCGGTCTGGTGGGACAAGGTGCCCTCGAAATTCGCCGGCTGGAGCGCGGAGAAGTTTCGCGCCGCCGGCTTTCGTGCCGTCCCGGGCTCGATCGTGCGCCGCTCGGCCTTCATCGCGCCCAACGTCGTGCTGATGCCGTCATTCGTCAATCTCGGCGCTTATGTGGATTCCGGCACGATGATCGATACCTGGGCGACCGTCGGCTCCTGCGCACAGATCGGCAAGAACTGCCACATCTCCGGCGGCGCCGGCATCGGCGGCGTGCTCGAGCCGTTGCAGGCCGGACCGGTGATCATCGAGGACAATTGCTTTGTCGGTGCGCGCTCCGAAGTGGCTGAAGGCGTGATCGTGCGCACCGGCTCGGTGCTGTCGATGGGCGTCTTCATCGGCGCTTCCACCAAGATCGTCGATCGCCAGAGCGGACAGGTGTTGCAGGGCGAGGTGCCGGCCTATTCGGTCGTGGTGCCCGGCACGCTCCCAGGCAAGGACAACGCGCCGGGACTTTACTGCGCCGTCATCGTCAAGCGCGTGGATGAGAGGACCCGCTCCAAGACCAGCATCAACGAATTGCTGAGGGATTGAGAGAGCGGGAAGTCGTCTATCCTGTGGGCGCCTTGTTCTCGCTCTTATCTTTCCCCGCGCACGTGGTAGCGTCGGCGGTGGCAGACGATAGAGGGGAACATGAACTTTGTAGAGGCAATCCAATCATGTTTTCGGAACTACGTGGGCTTCAGCGGCCGGGCGCGTCGGTCCGAGTTTTGGTATTGGTCCCTGTTTGCGTTTCTCTTGAGCATTGTCGCAGGCTTCATTGACGCAGCGATTGCTCCTGGCAGCGAATACGGTCCTGTGACGGCGATCATGGGATTAGCATTGTTCCTTCCGGGATTGGCAGTGTCGATCCGCCGTTTGCACGATCTCGGCAGGTCGGGCTGGTACTTCCTCTTGATTCTCATTCCATTGATCGGAGCCATCATCCTTCTGATCTGGTTCTGCCTGCGCGGCACGGTTGGGCCGAACCAATACGGGCCTGACCCGCTGCAGCCAGTTACGGTGTGAGCGGCGAGTGCTTGACGCGCCTTGTGGCGGCGCGGCTAATGCAAGCATGAGTGCCGCCGACCCGCTTCTCATCGCACAGGCGTTGCTGCGCTGTCCTTCCGTCACACCGGCGGAAGGCGGCGCGCTGCGCTATCTCGAAGGCCTGCTGAAGGGCGCGGGTTTTACCGTGCATCGCATGACCTTCAGCGAGCCGGGCACCGCCGATATCGAAAATCTTTATGCGCGCATCGGCACCGCCGCGCCCAACATCGTTTTTGCCGGGCATACCGACGTGGTGCCACCGGGCGAGGTCAAGGCGTGGGCGCATGCGCCCTTCGCCGGCGAGATCGCTGACGGCCAGCTTTACGGGCGTGGCGCCGTCGACATGAAAGGCGGCATCGCCTGCGCGGTCGCCGCCGCGCTCGGGTATCTCGCCGCCAATGGCGGCATGCCGAAAGGCTCGATCTCCTTCCTGATCACCGGCGACGAGGAAAGCATTGCGATCAACGGCACGGTGAAACTCGTGGCCTGGGCGGCCGCGCGCGGCGAGAAATTCGATCACTGCATCCTGGGTGAGCCGTCGAACATGCGTGAGCTGGGCGACACCATCAAGATCGGCCGGCGCGGCTCGCTCAATGGCATTCTCACCGTCAGTGGGCGCCAAGGGCATGTCGCCTATCCCGACCGCGCGGAGAATCCGGTGCGCGGAATCGTTGCGCTGATCAGCGCGCTGATGAACGAACCGCTCGACCAGGGCAGCGCGCATTTCCAACCGTCGAATTTGGAATTCACCTCCGTCGATGTCGGAAACCCCACGGTCAATCTCATCCCGGGCGAAGCGTGCGCGCGTTTCAACATCCGGTTCAACGATTGCCACACGCAGGCCTCGTTGAAGGAATTGGTTGAGCAGCGCGCAGTCAAAGCAGCGAATGGAAAAATTCGCTTCGCTTTGCAATGGGAGCCGTCAAATGCCGATGTCTTCGTGGTGGAGACGGGGCCTTTCACCGACCTCGTCGCCGGCGCGGTCGCGGAAGTGACCAAGCGGAAGCCGGAATTGTCCACCACCGGGGGCACCTCGGACGCACGCTTCATCAAGAATTATTGCCCGGTGGTGGAATTCGGCCTCGTCGGCCAGACCATGCACCAGACCGACGAGCGCGTGCCGCTCACCGACCTCGCCGCGCTCACAGCAATCTACCGGCGCGTGCTGGAGAAGTATTTCGGGTGAAGGAATTTCACTTTTGCGTACTTCACACTTGGCCGGGATGACAAAATCTTCCCTGTTTTAAAACTTGCACCGATGTGGGAAGGTAAGCGACTTAACCGGGGGTGGCGATGATAAAGGTCAAGGTCTATTTTGCCGCGACTGCCATGCTGCTCATGGGTGCGGCGGAAGGTGCGGCGCAGACTATCTTTGAGTGCAAGCCGCCCAAGTCCAGAGTGGTTGCGTCCTTATAGGCCAAATCACCGCTGTAAAGGCTCCGAATAATTACGCCGAGTTATTCGGAAATGGGTTCGGAACGACGATCACGCAGGGCAGCGGAGACTGTGTCGTCGTGGAGATTACTGCGCTGGTTGGCTCAAGCAACCCGGCAATCGTCGCCCCAGAAATACGTGTATTGCTCGACAACACTCCTTCGAGTTTTCCGGCGAAAGTGGTCTGGCCGGCACTCGGGGTGGGTTCCGCCAATTTTATTTTCCCGAAGGTTGCCGCAGGAAATCACCGCGTTCGCGTGCAATTTGCTGTCCCAGCCGGACATCCGTCCACGACTCGAGCGCTGGTGCAACATTACAGCGTCATTATCCATCACGCGCCGCCGCTGTGAGCGGCGTAGCTCTCAATAATCCACGCGCACCAAATAGAGCCCGTCCGGCGGCGCGATCGGCCCGCAGGCGGTACGGTCGCGCGCCTCGAGCGCGGCCCTCAGGTCCTTGGAGCTCCAGCGCCTCTCGCCCACCAGCGCCAGCGAGCCGACCATCGAGCGCACCTGGTGGTGCAGGAAGGAGCGCGCGGAAGCGAAGATCCGGATTTCGTCGCCCTCACGCTCCACGTCAAGGCAGTCGAGCGTCTTGACCGGGGATTTCGCCTGGCATTCGGCCGCGCGGAAAGTAGTGAAGTCGTGCTTGCCGATGAGACTCTGGGCGGCGCGGTGCATCGCCGCGGCATCAAGCGGGCGCGGCACCCGCCAAGCGCGGCCGCGTTCGAGCGCGAGGTCGGCGCGCCGATTGACGATGCGATACAGATAGTGCCGCGCGCGCGCGGAAAACCGCGCGTCGAAATCATCCGGCACACGCTCGGCGGCCAGCACGGCCACCAGGTGCGGCCGCAATTGCGCGGTGAGCGCATCGCGTACCGTATCGCCGTCCCATTCCTTGCCGAGATCGATGTGCGCGACCTGGCCTAGCGCATGCACGCCCGCGTCCGTGCGTCCCGCCCCGCTGACGGAGACTTTTTCGCCGCAGAAGGCTTCCACCGCCGCGGTAAGTACGCCCTGCACCGTCGGTTGCCCGGCCTGGATCTGCCAGCCCGCGAAGGGCGTGCCGTCGTATTCGATGAGCAGCTTGTAGCGGGGCATTTCTCTGCTAACCCAACCGCCCAAAGGCGGGCGGATAATGCACGGTCCCTGACGTCGGGGCATCAGCCGTGAACCGATAGGCCATGAAATAGCGCCCGGAATAATCAGATGTGAATGCGGCGGCCGTCTGTGGATCAAAGCCGAAGCGTGCGTAGTAGGCGGGCGCGCCCAGCACAAAGACTAGCTTTTCGCCACGCTGCCTCAGCATCGACATGCCTTGCTCGATCAGGGCCTGGCCAAGACCGCCGCGTTGATATTCCGGCGCGATAGCGACAGGGGCTAGCCCGGCGGACGGGACGCCCTCCACCGACAGCCGGGGAAAAGCGACATAGCCGACAACGCCGCCGTTTTGATCAACCGCAACGAGCGAGAGAACGATATCGCCGTCGGCGCGCAGTTCGTCGACGAGCTTGGCTTCCGCCTCGCCCTGGAAGGCGGCACGCAACACATCGCGCACACCCGCCGCGTCGCCCGGCACTTCGGGACGGATCGTCGTTTGGGTCACGACAGCCTCGCGCCGCGTTTGATGCTGGCACCGCGCAGAAATTCCTCCGCCGGCATCGGCTTGCCGCCGGCACGTTGCAGCGCGGTCAGGCGCACGGCGCCCTCGCCGCAGGCGACCGTAAGCTGATCGTCGAGCACTGTCCCCGGCGCGCCGGAACCCGGCGCCAGCGTCGACCGCAGCACCCTGATGCGCGTGCTCCCAGATTCAAACCAGGCGCCGGGAAACGGCGACAGGCCACGGATATGATCGTGCACCGGCTTGCCCGGTTTTGACCAGTCAATGTGCGTCTCGTCCTTGCTGATCTTGTCGGCATAGGTGACGCCCGCTTCCGGCTGCGGCTTGAACTTCATCGCGCCGCGTTCCAGCGCGCCGAGCGTCCGCGACATCAGCGCGGCGCCGATGCGCGCCAGGGTTTCGTGCAGTTCCCCCGCCGTCATATCGGCGTCGATCGGCACCCGATCGGTCATAGCGATGGGACCCGTATCGAGGCCTTCATCCATCCGCATGATGGTGACGCCGCTCTCGGCGTCGCCCGCCATGATCGCGCGGTTGATCGGCGCGGCGCCGCGCCAGCGCGGCAACAGCGAGGCGTGGATGTTGAAGCAGCCGAGCGGCATGGCATCGAGAATGGGTTTGGGCAGGATCAGGCCATAGGCAACGACGACCGCGGCATCGGCGCCATGTGCGCGGAAGGCGGCCTGCGCCTCCGGCGTCTTCAGCGTCGCGGGCGTCAGCACCGGCAGAGCGAGGCGTCGCGCCTCGCGCTCGACCGGCGTTGGTTGCAGCTCCAGGCCGCGGCGGCCCGCGGGCTTCGGCGCGCGGGTGTAGACCGCGGCGATATCGTAGCCGCGCGCGACCAGTTCAGTGAGCGCCGGCAGGGCGAAATCCGGGGTGCCCATGAAGATCAGACGAAGCGACATGGCACGATCCTAATGCAGCAACTTACGCAACGAGCAAGTTGCGAGGCAGAGCCTGCTCCTCTCGCCACGGGAGAGGGTGCAGCGGAAAATCAAACAGTATGCGTGCGCGTCTTTTCGCTGGCCGTGTGCGGCTTGGCGACCGGCTTGCCGCCCGTAAGCTTTGCCGCTTTGGCGAATTTCTTTGTCACCCGATCGCGCTTGAGCTTGGAAATATGATCGATGAAAAGCACGCCGTTGAGGTGATCGACCTCGTGCTGCAGACAGGTGGCGAGCAACCCATCGGCTTCGATCTCGTGCGGCTTTCCGTCGAGATCGAGATATTTCACCTTGACGCGAGCCGGACGCTCGACCTCTTCGTAATATTCCGGGATCGACAGGCAACCTTCCTCATAGACGCCCTTCTCTTCCGAGCGCCAGGTGATTTCCGGATTGATGAAGACCTGCGGCTGCGGTGGCTCGTCCTTCTTGGCAAGGTCGAGGGTGACAACGCGTTGGAGCACGCCCACCTGGATCGCGGCCAGGCCAATGCCCGGGGCGGCACGCATCGTCTCGAACATGTCCTCGACCAGCTTGCGCGTCTCGGCGTCGATCGTCTTCACCGGGTCGCAAACCAGCCGCAACCGTGGATCGGGCAAAACGAGGATGTCGCGCAAGGCCATGGCGGCGATGTAAGCGGAACTTGTTGGCGGGTCAACGAGCCGGGTTCTCGCCAAGACCGTGAAACAACTTGCCTGGTGTTCCCTCTTTGTTCATGATCCCGAATCGGGGTAAGACTGGACGATGACTGAAACGATTCTCATCGGGCTGGGCCTCATTCTCACCATCGGCATGCTTGCCGTCATCGCCTTGCTCATACGCCAGCGTGCGCCGATGGTCGATCCCGCGGCCGAGCAGCGTCTCGCGCAGGTGAATGCTAATCTGCAGACGATGGGCCAGATGCTGGCGGCGGCCCAGTCGCAGCTTCAGCAATCCGTGAACCAGCGGCTCGACGCCGTGACCCAGAATCTCGGCGAGTCGATGAAGACCACGACCAAGCACACGACCGACCACCTGCAGCAATTGCATGCCCGGCTCGCCGTGATCGATACCGCGCAGAAGAATATCACTGAACTCGCCACCCAGGTCAGCTCGCTGCAAAGCGTACTCACCAACAAGCAATCGCGCGGAGCTTTCGGGCAGGGTCAGCTGGAAGCGATCATTGCCGACGTGCTGCCGAAAGGCGCCTACCAGTTCCAGCACACGCTCTCGAACAGGACCCGGCCGGACTGCGCGATCTTCATGCCGGAATCCGGCCCCCTGATCATCGACGCGAAATTCCCGCTCGAGGCGATGACCGCCCTGCGCGGCGCGGCCACCGACGAGGAACGCAAGCAGGCAACCCAACGCGTCAAACAGGATATCGCCAAACACATTTGCGACATTGCGGAGAAATACCTGATCCCGGGCGAGACCCAGGACATCGCGTTGATGTTCATTCCTTCCGAGTCTGTCTACGCCGACCTGCATGAACGCTTTGATGACCTGGTGCAGCGGGCGCACCGTGCGCGTGTGATGATCGTTTCGCCGACGCTGATGGTGATGGCCATCCAGGTGATCCGGCAGGTGCGCAAGGACGCGCAGATGCGCGAGGCGGCCGATCAGATCCGCCATGAGGTCGGCTACCTGTTGAAGGACGTCAGCCTGCTCGGCGACCGGGTGCGCAAACTGCAGACCCATCTCGGCCAGACCAATACCGACATCGATGCGATCCTGATTTCCACAGGGAAGATCGAAAAGCGGGCTGGCAAAATCGAAGAGCTGGAATTTGACGGCGATGCACACGCCGAGCTCCCGATGCCCATGGGAGTGGCGCGGGTGTTACCCGCAGCGGAGTGACTCCCCTCACCTACAGGGTGCAATCGCAGCGCGGGTGCAATAGAACGGCGCCATGACCACCACCCCGACCCCCGCTGCACGCAGCTCTTT
This sequence comes from uncultured Alphaproteobacteria bacterium, assembly GCA_963731585.1. GTDB lineage: Bacteria > Pseudomonadota > Alphaproteobacteria > Rhizobiales > Xanthobacteraceae > CANKHA01. Next base: position 117,808 of record CAVSWC010000005.1, on the reverse strand, counting down.
CGTCGACGCCTTTGCCGTTTATCTGCGCCCGCGGGTGCTGATCGTGATGCTGCTCGGCTTCGCCTCGGGCCTCCCGCTGGCGCTGTCGGGTTCGACGCTGGCGGTTTGGCTGACCGAGGCTAACATCGATCTTGCCACCATCGGCCTGTTTTCGCTGGTGGGCCTTCCTTACACCCTCAAGTTCCTCTGGGCGCCGCTGGTGGATGCGCTCGATATCCCGCTGCTGTCGCGCCGCTTCGGGCGCCGCCGCGGCTGGCTGATTTTTTCCCAGCTCCTGCTGATCGCCGCAATCGTGCTGCTCGGATTATGCGATCCTTCGGTATCGATCCCGCTGATCACCCTCGGCGCGGTGACGGTGGCGACCGCCTCGGCGACGCAGGACATCGTGATCGACGCCTTCCGCGTGGAGAGCCTGGAAACCAGCGAACAGGCGGCCGGCATGGCCGGCTATGTCGCCGCCTATCGCGTCGGCATGCTGGTGGCGGGCGCGGGCGTGCTGGCGCTGGTGGCCTGGTTCGAATATCGCAGCATCCCGCATGGCCTGGCCTGGACCTGGGGTTATGTGTTCGCGGCCCTGCTGATGGGTATCGGCCTTGCCGCAACGATCTTGGCGCGCGAACCGAAAGGCGGCGAGCGCCCCCCGGTGAAGGATGCGCGCGAGGTCGCCAACCGCGTATTCGTCACCGCCTATGGCGCCTTTGCGGATTTCCTCACCCGGCCGTCCGCCGTCGCCATCCTGCTGTTCGTGCTGCTGTTCAAGTTCTGCGACGCCTTTGCCGGCGTCCTCACCGCGCCTTTCGTGCTGAAGATCGGCTTCGACAAGGAAACCTATGCAGCCATCGTCAAGGGCGTGGGCTTCATCGCCGCCATACTCGGCGGCTTCGCCGGCGGCATGATCGCCCGCGCGCTGCCGCTTTCGACCAGCCTGTGGATCGCCGGCCTGCTGCAGATGACCTCAAATCTGGTATTTTCCTGGCAGGCGCTGATCGGCGCGAACGTCGCCGCGCTCACTTTCACCATCGTCGTGGAGAATTTCACCGGCGCGATCGGCACGGTGATCTTCGTCGCCTATCTCTCGGCACTGTGCGGAGACCGCGCACACACCGCCACGCAATACGCGTTGCTCACGGCGCTGGCTGCGGTAGGACGCACCGTGCTCGCCTCCGGCGGGGGCTTCGTCGCCGAGGCGACCGGCTGGTTCTTGTTCTTTGTCATCACGGCTGCATCGGCGATCCCGAGCTTCCTCTTGCTCTGGTGGCTGCAGCAGCGCGGGCATTTCAGCGATTTGCAGGCGGGGGCAACAAAATAAACGTCATTCCGGGCGCGCCGCAGGCGCGAACCCGGAATCCAGAACAAGATCAGAAGGTCGCGTTTGTGGCTGGATTCCGGCTCCGACGCTTCGCGCCGCCCGGAATGACAGAAATTAAAACAGCGTCCGCTGCTTGATGGCGGCCGAAAGCGTGCCTTCGTCGAGATAGTCGAGCTCGCCGCCGACCGGCACGCCATGCGCCAGCCGCGTCACCCTCACGCCCGAGCCGTGCAGAAGATCGGTGACGTAGTGCGCCGTGGTCTGGCCGTCGACGGTGGCATCCAGCGCCAGGATCACTTCTTTCACGACGCTGTCATGCGCGCGCGAGATCAGCGCATTGATGGAAAGATCCTGCGGGCCGACACCGTCGAGCGGCGAGAGCGTGCCGCCCAGCACGTGATAGCGCGAATTGATCGCATGCGCCCGCTCCAGCGCCCACAGATCGGCGACGTCGGCGACCGCGACGATAATGGAAGGGTCGCGGCGATCGTCCGTGCAGACGGTGCAGGGATTTTGCGTATCGATATTGCCGCAGACCCGGCAGATCTCGATCTTCTCCATGGCGGTAGCGAGTGCGGCGCCGAGCGGAGCCATCAACTGCTCGCGCTTTTTGATCAGATGCAGCGCCGCACGCCGCGCCGAGCGTGGGCCCAGGCCCGGCAGGCGCGCGAGCAATTGGATCAGGCGCTCGATTTCAGGTCCGGCAACGGCGGTGGGCATAGCTATCCGTCATTCCGGGACGCGCCGTCAGGCGCGGGCCCGGAATCCATACTCCCGGTCGTGCTTATGGATTCCGGGCTCGCCGCTGTGCGGCGCCCCGGAATGACAAAATAGAGGGTGAGGGCCGGCATCAAAACAACTTCATCCCGGGCGGTAGCGGCAGGCCGCCGGTCAGGCCCTGCATTTTTTCCTTCATTATTGCTTCGGCCTTGCGCCGCGCATCGGCATGGGCGGCAACCAGCAAGTCTTCAAGGATTTCCTTTTCAGCCGGCTGGAGCAGGGAATCGTCGATCTTCACGCCCTTCATGTCGCCCTTGGCGGTGAGCGTAATCGTGACGAGGCCGCCGCCAGCGACGCCTTCGACCTCGATGGTGTCAAGCTCGGCCTGCAGCGCTTCCATCTTCGATTGCAGCTGCGCGGCCTGCTTCATCAGGCCCATGAAATCCGGCATGGCTCAGTCCTCGCGCTCGGGGTCGGGCAGCATGTCGGCGCCCGGCACGGCTTCAGGTGCTGCTTCGGTCCGACGCACGTCGACGATCTCAGCGCCGGGAAAGCGTTGCAGCACCGATTGCACCAGCGGATCGGCGCGCACCCCGCGCATCAGTTCGGCCTTATCCGATTCCATTTGCTGGCGGACCGTTGGCGCGCCCTCCTCCGACGACACCGCCACCATCCAGCGCCGCCCGGTCCAGGCCGCGAGCTTGCGGGACAGGTCGCCGACCAACGTTTTCGCCGCGCTCGGCAGCACGCCGATTTCCAGCTGCCCGTCCTCGAAGCGCACCAGCCGCACATCGCGCTCCAGCGCAGCCTTGATGGTGAGATCGCGTTTCTCGGCGGCGAGCGCGATCAGGTCTTCGAAGCGCGCGAGCGCAACGATAGGCTCCGACGAGGAAGGTTCATTCAAGCGCAGGCTCGGCTCGCCCAAAGCCATGTTGGGCGAGGCAGCCGGAGCGGCAGAGCCACGCGGAGCACCGCGCGGGGGCTCGTAACGTGGGGCAAAGGATCCGCCCGCGCTGGGCGCTGCCGAAGCCTGTGCGCCGCCATTGGTCGGGCGCGCGCCGGCGGATTTCTCCTCGCCGAGCGAGCGCATAACCTCGTCCGGCGTCGGCAGGTCGGCGGCATAGGCGATGCGCACCAGCGCCATCTCGGCCGCCGCCAGCGGACGCGGGGCTTCCTTCACGTCGGCCAGCGCCTTCAGCAGCATCTGCCAGGTGCGAGACAGAACGCGCATCGAAAGCTGGGTGGCAAAAGCATGGCCGCGGGTGCGCTCGGCTTCGCTGATGGAAACGTCCTGCGCCACCGATGGCACCACCTTCACGCGGGTGACGAAATGCGTGAACTCGGCCAGTTCGGTCAGCACGATCAGCGGATCGGCGCCGGAATCATATTGGTCGCGCAGTTCCTTCAGCGCGGAAGCGATGTCGCCGCGCAGCAAAGCTTCGAACAGATCGATGGTACGCACGCGGTCGGCGAGGCCGAGCATCTGACGCACGTCCTCGGCCCGCACCGGACCTGCCGCATGCGCAATGGCCTGGTCGAACAGCGAGAGCGAGTCGCGCACCGAGCCTTCCGCGGCGCGCGCGATCAGCGCCAGCGCTTCCGGCTCCGCGCGCACCTGTTCTTTCTCGGCGATGCCGGCGAGATGCTGCACCAGCATCGAGGCATCGACGCGGCGCAGGTCGAACCGCTGGCAACGTGACAGCACCGTCACCGGCACTTTGCGGATTTCCGTGGTGGCGAAAATGAACTTGGCGTGCGGCGGCGGCTCTTCCAGGGTCTTCAGCAGCGCGTTGAACGCTTCCTTCGAGAGCATGTGCACTTCGTCGAGGATATATACTTTGTACCGCGCGCTCACCGGCGCATAGCGGATGGCCTCGTTGATCTGGCGCACGTCATCGACGCCGTTATGCGAGGCGGCGTCCATTTCCAGCACATCGAAATGGCGGCTTTCCATGATCGCCTGGCAATGGATGCCGAGCTTAGGCATGTGAATCGTCGGCCCGGCGACGGAGCCATCCGGCAACTCGTAATTCAACGCGCGGGCGAGAATGCGCGCGGTGGTGGTCTTGCCCACGCCACGCACGCCGGTGAGAATCCAGGCTTGCGGGATGCGGCCGGTATCGAAGGCGTTGGAGACTGTGCGCACCATCGCCTCCTGGCCGATCAGGTCGTCGAAGGTGGCCGGGCGGTATTTGCGCGCCAGCACGCGGTAGGATGCCGGATCCGTACCCTCCGGGGCGGCGGCAACAGGGCGGCTCTGATTATCGGCGCTGCTCATCCTGCTTTCCGATCCACGCCGCGCCGGCTGCGCGGGCCTCATGCTGCGAACGGCAAGGGAAAAGGTGGGAGGCTGACGAGCGACCCGAACCGGAGCTCGTTAGGGCTGCTTCCTTCCGGACCTGACCCGGTTGGCGAGTGGTCCGTCCACTGCCAACCTCCCGCTTTCTATATCGGGCGAACAAAGCGGGAAAGCAAGCGCGGTGGACAACACGCAATTGCCCCTTTCGTCATACCCGCCCCGGGCCGAATAATCTCTCGCCTGCCATGTCCGATCCATTCCTCTGGTCTCTCCATCCGCAGCTTGCTGCCGACGCCCACGGTGTTGGCGACCTGGCGCTCTCGCGGGTGCTGATCATCAAGGATTCCAATTATCCGTGGATCATCCTCGTGCCACGGCGGCCCGGCATGACGGAAATCCTCGACCTCGACCCGACGGAACAGGCCCAGCTGATGGGTGAGATCGCCCGGGCAGGCGCGGCACTAAAGAAGATCACCGCCTGCGACAAGCTGAACATCGCCGCTTTGGGCAACGTGGTGCCGCAGCTTCACGTCCATGTCATCGCCCGTAGCAGGAGCGATCCGGCTTGGCCGCATCCGGTCTGGGGGAAACTGAAGCCGCGCTCCTACGGCCGCGTCACCCTGGAACGCTTTGCAGCCTCATTGGGCGAGGCGCTCGGTGTGAGGTAACGCTTGCAAATAGAATAATTTTCTTTGTAGGCTCGCTAGACACAAGTAAAGAGAAAATTCCTTCAGCGCACCCGTTCCCGGTCATTCAAGGATTCGGCCATGGACGCGATCGACTACAAGATCCTCGCGGTTTTGCAGGAGGATGCTTCCCTTTCGGTGGCCGAAATCGGCCAGCGTGTCGGGCTGTCGTCAACCCCATGCTGGAAGCGTATCCAGCGGCTGGAAGCCGATGGCGTCATCCTCAAGCGCGTGGCGCTGATCAATCAGGACAAGATCGGGCTCGGCATCACCGTCTTTGTGTCCGTGGAAACAGGCGACCACTCGCAGGAATGGCTTGGACGTTTCGCCGAAGTGGTGGGCGCCATGCCCGAGGTGATGGAATTCTACCGCATGGCAGGCGATGTCGATTACATGCTGCGCGTGATCGTGCCCGATATTCAAGGCTACGACGCATTCTATAAGAGGCTGATCGCGTCGGTGCCACTGAAGAACGTGACGTCGCGCTTTGCGATGGAGAAAATCAAGTCGACCACGGCACTGCCAATTTCGCGCGCAACTGCGGCATAAACCAGCTGGCTACTAAGGATACTTCACCGAGGACGACAGGCGCGGCAGCATATACATCTGGTCTTTTAATTGAAGCGTGCCGGTTAGGACGTAACCGATCGCGGGGGTATGAGCGTATTCCGCCTCGCTCCAGATCAGCCAGGTATTTTTCACGTTGAGCGCGGCGGGCAGCGTGACCGACGATCCGGTCCCGCGTGCGGTGCCGTTTCGCGATTTGCTCCAGTCGATAGTTGCGATGTTGTTGTTATCAATCTTGACTTGCGACACCGTGACCTTGAGCGTGTTCGACGAGAACGGCGAGACCACCGCCGCCGAAGCGTTGAGAAGGTTGGTCATGTTCACTTCGCTGATGGTCGTATACTGGGACGCCAAGTCGGCCACCGTGCGCGACACGAGCGTGACCTTGCGGCTCGCGCTGATCGCCTGCGCCACCTCGGCGCCGCCCAGATAAAGCGTCAACATCAGCGGCAGCACGAGCGCGAATTCGACCGCCGAGACGCCCTGTGTATCGCCGGCAAAGCGGCGCGTCCAACGCGGCAGGCGGAGCTGTATCCGCATCAGCACGACCCCTGGTACGGCTCGTTACGGAACACCGAGGTTGCCACCAGCAGGCGCTTGTTGCCACTCATGTCAGCGAGGTCGAAGCCCATTATCGCCAGATAGACGGGGTACGAATAGATCAGCCGCACGACTACGATCTCGCAGGGTCCACCCGGGTTATAGTTGCCGGGTTTAACGTTGCCCTCGTCGTCCACCGGCCGGGTTAAATCGGCGGCGGCGAATGCGGTGTATTTCTGCACATCAACGGTCATTCCATCTTCGCAGTCGAACAGACCAAAGATCCTGGCGCACACAGCCGCTTTGAAGGAAGCCTGGTTCAAAGCCTGGGTCTGGGCTTGGCCCGTCAGGATCAGCCGCGAAGAGTCCGCCACCGCTGTTTCCAGCGTCTGGCCCGCGAAGAATACCATCGCCGTTTCCATGATCGCGAAGAGCACCGCCAGAAACGGCGTGGCCACTATCGCAAATTCGATTGCGGCCGCGCCATCGTCGCGTCGGCGGAAGGCGCGCAAAACGCCGAACCGAAAAAAAGCGCCAGCACGCAATTTCATGCCGATCAAATCAACCATCTGTCAGATACCCTATAAATCGGCTGTGTCGCGCCGTGCTTTAATATCAAATAGGCGTTGTTGAAATCTTGCGGATTAGGCGCAAAAACTGCCTATCGGCCGTTACGCCGCGCTAACCAAGCGAACGACGCGGGCTGCTACTTGGCGGGTTGGGGCTCGTTCTGGACCGGCCCCGTGCGGGCGTTGGTCTGATCGAGGGTGGCCCTGAAATACGCGTTGCTGTCGCCGAGGGTGATGCGCCGCTCGCATTTGGGCGTGCAGCTAAATGACTCGCGCTCGACGCCGCGGTAGACCACCACGCTGTCACGCGGGCCCTGCACCTGGATGGTCTTCTGTTCCAGCTCAGCGCCGGCGCGGTCCAGGGCAACCATGTTGGTGACGCCATGTCCTTTGCCGGTCAGCACGGCCATGCCGCCCGGCTGTATGGAAATGTCGGCAATCAACGGATTTCCCAACACTATTGTGGCGACGCCGTCCGGCAGTTTGATCAACTGGGCCTGATCGACCCTGACGCTAACGGCAGAGGAGTCTGAGTTTTGGTCTTGCGCGGCGCCCGGCGCTGCCGCGGCAACAATCAACGCCGCAACAAGAACAATACGCCGGCCGTTCGCGCCAAACATGTAACTCTCCCGCTACGCAGAGACATGACCTCGATAACAGCCGAGGGGCATAATCCCAGAGCTCGATCAGAAAAGTGAGTACCGATTGCGCCCGATCGCGCGCGAACTATCGGTGAACCTAGCCTGCTTCACCGGACCGCCCATTAAATTGACAGCAAATGGTGAATGAACCACCAATGCTGGAGACCATCATTTGAACGGATAACGCAGCTGGCCACTGAGCTCCGCGAGCCGCGCACAATTGCGATGAATTCTTGCAACATTCGATCCCTGCTGCTTGTGAGCGTGGAAGCTGTCGATCCTGTCCCGCCCGCGCGCCCAGTTGCGGTGGATGGCCCGCAAAGAAGCAGGCAAGAGGCCGGGAGAAACCTGCTGCCGGCGCGGTCTTAGGTATTTAACTCCAAGTATAAGGACTAACGGCTGTTCGACGGCAGCAACCACCCGTTACTAGCCATTATGCTCAAGTATTGATCTAGATTAAATAGGCCGTTAACCAACAACGTCGTCCAGAAACTTGCTGTTAACTACATTAAATGCTGTCGCGCTGCCCAAACCTTAACTTTCGAGCAAGGCAAGCTGCCTATCTTCATCTGGGAGCAGCGGCAGGAAGATCCTGTGGGCGCCAGCGGGGCCGGGGGAAAATGCGCAAAATAGTTAAGCATTTCGCTATCGACGATCGTGGTGCGTCGACGATGAAATACGGCCTCATAGCCGCTTGTTTATCGCTCGCAATCATTACCGTTTTGCAGGGCATCGGCTTGCGTCTGGCGGCCAACTTCGCGGGAACGCAGAGTCATTTCCGCTAGCGGAGCAGACCCACGGCGGCCGCGGCGGCGGCGAGGTTCTATAAAAAACGGGGGGTCGACTTACCACTTTTTTTAATTTCGTCGGGTAGTGTCCCGGCACTGTCAAATGCGTTTCGTCAGCTGCCTCACAAGTGTAAAGGAACAACCATGCGTATCGTTTCTCGTTTTCTTCGCGATGACTCCGGCGCCACCGCCATTGAGTATGGCCTGATCGCCGCTGGCATCTCCATTGTCATCATTGCTGCCGTGCGACTCGTCGGCACCAACCTCGATTTGACGTTCGACGCGATTGCCGCCGCCCTCGCGCCGCCCGCGCCGTAGTCATAAGTTGGCTAACAAGCAAGGGCTCACGCTTCATGGCGTGAGCCCTTTGCATTGTCGGCTTGCCCCGTGACGAGGCCGTCACAATGAGCGGTCGCCACCGCGCTCAAGTGAGAAAGCGGCTGTCCAGCTTGTCACAGTCTGCTTTCAGAGCGCCGGAGGCAGGCTTTTCTCTTTTTGGCATGAGACGCCTGATAACTGATCCGCAATATCATGGGCATACCGTTGGACTTTGCGCATCGCGCATGGATCCCGCATGGACGGAATGGGCGTTATGATCGAAGTCATCAAACTGCTGCTGTTTCCGGCCATGATGGCCTTCGCCGCATCAAGCGATCTCCTGACGATGAAGATCCCGAACAGGGTTTCGCTGCTTATGATCGGCGGCTTCATACTGTTGGCCGTCGCAACTGGGATGAGCCTGGAACAGCTCGCGCTGCATGCGGCTGCCGGCTTGCTCGTCCTCGTTCTTGCTTTCGCATTCTTCGCTCGCGGCTGGATCGGCGGCGGCGATGCCAAGCTCGCGGCCGGCAACCGCTTTGTGGTTTGGCTTCGAGCATCTACCGGAATACCTGCTTTACGGTTCGATCTTTGGTGGCGCGTTGACTCTGGCCCTGCTGCAATACCGCGCCCTCCCGCTGCCGGGCATATTGGTCGGCCGCGTCTGGGCCGAGCGGCTGCACGAGCCGAAGGGAGGCGTGCCTTACGGCATCGCGCTCGCTGCCGCGGCCATGGTGGTCTATCCCAGCACACCCTGGATGCAGAGCATCACCGGCTGAGCGCCACGTCGCCGCATCGCAGCCGCTGCGGCAACCTTCCATTAACTCGATTTAGATACGCTTGATTAACCATGTCTTGACCTTTGCGTGGTCAAATCGAGCTTCGGGCAGGGGTGCGTCGCCTCTCCCGTGACGATGTAAGCGTCCGCACTCTGTGTAGGAAGGCAAGCGTATGAAAGCCGCGCGTATTATTGTGCTTGGCGTCGCTGTCGTTGCAGGTGGGCTCGCGGCCCTGATGGCTGGGCGGCAGGTGCAGGCGCCGTATGCGCCGAAGCCGGTCCCCGTCGTGGAAACGACCGAGGTGCTGACCGCAAAAACCGATATCGGCCTCGGACAATCCCTTACCGCATCGGATGTGCAGTGGCAGACCTGGCCGGTCGCCGCCGCAGGTCCTCATTTCATCCGCAAGAGCGAAAAGCCGAATGCGATCGAAGACCTGGCCGGCTCGCTCGCGCGCGCGCCGCTGGTCACCGGCGAGCCGATCCGCGAAGCGAAGTTGATCAAGACCAACGGCTCCGGATTCATGGCTGCGATCCTGCCGGCCGGCATGCGCGCTGTCTCAACCGAAATCTCGCCGGAAACCGGCGCCGGCGGCTTTATCCTGCCTAACGATCATGTCGATGTGATCCTGTCGCGACGCGATCGCGAGGGGGACAAATCCGCCGGTCAGGAAGGGTTCGTGAGCGAGACGATTCTCAGCAGCATCCGCGTGCTGGCGATCGACCAGGCCATCGAGGAAAAGAACGGCCAGAAGGTGGTGGTCGGCAAGACTGCCACGCTCGAGCTTGGCCCGCGCCAAGCGGAAACGCTCGCGCTCGCGCGCCAACTCGGAACGCTGTCGCTCGCGCTGCGCAGCCTCGCTGACGGCAGCAAATCGGAAGAAAAGATCGATCGCCGTGGCGTCGGCATCAATACCGTCCGCTTCGGCGTGACGACCACGACGACGCCGAAATGACCGACAAGAGGGGGACAGCCGAAATGCGGCATAGCAACCTGATGCAGTCGCCGTCCTGGATGGCGGTGGCGGTGTTGGTCGGCGGAACCCTGCTTAATCCTGCTAATGCCGCCGAGACACGGGTGGTCAAAGGAATCGCCCCGCCGGCGGTCGCGACCGCGGCTGTCACCGCAAGCGAAGAAACCTCGCAGTTCCTTCCCCTGGGCATCGGAAAATCCGTAGTGATCGACCTGCCGGCGGACATCAAGGATGTGCTGGTGGCGGATCCCAAGATCGCCAATGCGGTCGTGCGCTCGGCGCGACGCGCCTATCTGATCGGCGTGGCCGTTGGACAAACAAACGTCTTTTTCTTCGATGCCGCGGGCCGTCAAATCGCGGGCTATGACATTGCGGTGAAGCGCGACCTGAATGGCGTGCGCGCGGCACTGAAGCAGGCCTTGCCCGACGTGCAGATCGAAGGCGTCGGCGATGGAGTCATGTTGCGGGGTAGCGTCGCCAGCGCAGAGGAATCTCAGCAGGCGTTTGATCTCGCCGCCCGGCTCGCAGGCTCCGAAACCAAGGTGTTCAATGGCATTTCGATCCGCGGCCGCGACCAGGTGCTGCTGAAAGTGACCGTCGCCGAAGTGCAGCGCGATGTGATTAAGCAGCTTGGGATCAATCTTAACGGCAGCGTCAATTGGGGCGCCAGCGTCATCGATTTCAACAATAACAATCCTTTCACCGCGACAGGCCAGGCACTGAGCAATAGCAGCCTGACGGCGACGAACTCCGGCATAAGCGCAAGCTTGCGAGCGATGGAACGGGCCGGCGTTATCCGCACCCTGGCAGAGCCGAATATCACCGCGATTTCTGGCGAAACCGCGACGTTTGTTGCTGGCGGCGAATTCCCCATCCCGGCAGGCCTGAGCTGCGACACCACACGCTCGCCGCCGATCTGCCAGCCGCAGATCGAATACAAGAAGTTCGGCGTAAGTTTGAATTTTCGCCCTGTTGTGTTGTCGGAAGGCCGTATCAGCCTCAAGGTGATGACGGAGGTTTCGGATCTGTCTACCGACAATGCGATGACATTCACGGTGCCGGGCTCCCCTACGGCCCTGACCGTGCCGTCAATCCGCACCCGCCGGGCCGATACCGTGCTTGAAATTCCCTCTGGCGGCTCGATGGCGATGGCCGGCATCCTGCAAGAACAGACCCGGCAGCATATCAACGGCTTTCCCGGCCTGATGCAGCTTCCCGTACTGGGCGCCCTGTTCAAAAGCCGTGACTACGTCAATCGCCAGACCGAGCTGATGGTGCTGGTGACGCCCTATATCGTCCGCGCGACGGCGCAAAAGAATCTGTCGCGGCCCGACGATGGCTTCGCCGATGCGTCCGATCCTTCGACCGTGCTGCTGGGCCGGCTCAATCGAATCTATGGCATCGCCGGCCGCGTCGACCCGAACCAGATTTACCACGGAAACTACGGCTACAACCTCCATTGACCTGAGGAAAATTTCATGTCCGGCTTCCGCTCCCGCTTTACCGACCGGAGAAGACTTCGGTCTGCCGTCACGGGTGGCGTGCTTGCCGCCGCGGGCGCGGTGCTGCTTTCCGGCTGCTCACCTTACACCGTCAAGGATACGACTGCTTCGATTCCGAGCGATTATCGCCAGCGCCATCCGATAACGATCAAGGAGACCGATCACACGATCGAGGTCTTCGTCGGATCGAACCGCGGCGGTCTCGATGCCAGCCAGCGCGCCGATGTGCTCGCTTTTGCGCAGGCATGGAAGAAGGAAGCGACCGGCGGCATCATCATCGATCAGCCGATCGGCGTGCCCAACCAACGCGCCGCCGACGAGGCGGTGCGCGAAGCCCGCTCGCTCCTGGCCGCCGCCGGGTTGCCGCCTAACGCCGTCGCGGTACGGCGCTATCATCCGAGAAATCGCATAGCCATTGCCACGGTGCGATTCAATTATCCCAGGGTAGCCGCCGAAGCCGGCCCCTGCGGCCTTTGGCCGGCCGATCTCGGGCCGACCTATGAGCCTCAGCACTATGAGAACAAGCCTTATTGGAATCTCGGCTGCGCCAGCCAGCGCAACCTGGCCGCCATGGTCGCAAATCCCGCGGACCTGGTGCAGCCGCGCGGCGAAGACGCCGACGCCTACAAGGCGCGCCGCAGTGTTGTGCTTGAAAGTTATCGCAAGGGAGACGCTACCGGCACGCGCTACGCCGTTCCAAACCAAGGCATGATCACAGAAATAGGCCGATGAACAGAGACGCATTACAAGCGGAAGAAGCCGAGCTCGTCTCGAACGAGCCGGTCGCGGCGGACGAGCACATCGCGCCGGCGCCACGGATTTCCGTTCAGGCGTTCTGCGACACCGTGGAAACCGCCGCAGCGGTGCAGGCAGCGGGCGGTGACCGCCGTCTCGCCAAGGCGCATCTGAAACTGCAGATGGGCGGCGTCACCGCGGCGCTTGAAGCCTATCGCACCTCGCCGACGCCGAATGTTATCTTACTCGAAACCGAAACGCGCGGGCATGACATCCTCACCGGCCTCGACCAATTGGCCGAGGTCTGCGACGCCGGGACGCGCGTCGTCGTAGTGGGCCGGATCAACGATGTGGTGCTCTACCGTGAGCTGGTTCGGCGCGGAGTCAACGAATATCTCATCGCACCGGTCAGCACGATCGATATCGTTCGCGCGATCTGCAGCCTGTATGCTCCGGTAGCGGATGCCAAGCCGCTCGGCCGCGTCATCGCGGTAGTCGGCGCCAAGGGCGGCGTCGGCGCCTCCACCATTGCCCATAACGTCGCCTGGGCCATCGCAGGCGACCTTCGCTTGGACGCTGTCGTTACCGATCTTGATCTCGCCTTCGGCACGGCTGGCCTGGATTACAACCAGGACCCGGCGCAGGGCATCGCGGACGCGGTTTTCTCGCCCGAACGCGTCGACACCAAATTCATCGACCGGCTGCTGTCGAAATGCACCGATCATCTTAGCCTGCTGGCGGCGCCCGCGACGCTGGAACGCGTCTATGACTTCGCCTCGGAATCTTTTGAGGCGATATTCGATTCGCTGCGCTCCACCATTCCCTGTGTCGTGCTCGACGTGCCTCATCAGTGGACCGGATGGACTCGCCGCACGCTGATCAGCGCCGACAATATTCTGGTTGTAGCCGAGCCGGATCTCGCCAATCTGCGCAATACCAAGAACCTTGTCGATCTGCTGCGCGCTGCGCGGCCGAACGACCGTCGCCCGTTCTACTGCCTCAATCAGGTGGGCGTGACGAAACGGCCGGAAATCAAAGTGGCTGATTTCGCCAAGGCGCTCGAGGACCAGCCGGTGGCGATCATCCCTTTCGAGCCGCAATTGTTTGGCACCGCTGCCAACAACGGGCAGATGATTGCGGAGATTTCCGCCAGCCACAAGACCGCGGACTCCTTCCGCCTCATGGCGCAGATACTTACCGGCCGCTCAGAAGCTAAGCGCCAGCGGGCGGGCCTGCTGACCCCGTTGCTGGCGAAATTCAGTAAGCGGCAGGCCTGACGCCTCTTGGAGTTCGCCTTTGTTTGGAAAACGCAGCACGGCCGCCGTTGAAACCCACAGCCCGGTAGCGGAAGCAGCGCGGCCGGTCACGGCCCCCGCATCCGCGCCCAGCACCTCGGTGCCCGTGGAGCATGGCCACACGCCGTTTCCGTCGGCCGGTCTCGGCGCGCCGTTGATCACTCCGCCGGAAAACCCCAGCCGAAATTCGTCCACGCCAACGGGCGCGCAGACGAAGCCCACCGCGGCGCTCGGCGCTCGGAATCCTATTACGCGGTCAAGGGCCCAATCTTCGGGGCGCTGATCGAGGCCATCGATTTGGCCCAGCTGGCGCGGCTCGACGCCGAGAACGCACGCGAAGAGATCCGTGATATCGTCAACGAAATCATCGCCATCAAGCATGTCGTGCTGTCGATTGCCGAGCAGGAGGAACTGCTCGACGATATCTGTAATGACGTGCTCGGTTATGGACCCCTGGAACCGCTGCTGGCGCGCGATGATATCGCCGACATCATGGTGAACGGATCGGGCACCGTGTATATCGAAGTCGAGGGAAAAATCCAGCGCACCGGGATTCGTTTCCGCGACAACCAGCAGCTTTTGAACATCTGCCAGCGCATCGTCAGCCAGGTCGGTCGGCGCGTGGACGAATCCTCGCCGATTTGCGACGCGCGGCTCGCCGACGGCTCGCGCGTCAACGTCATCGTCCCGCCGCTGGCGATCGATGGCCCCGCCCTCACCATCCGAAAGTTCAAAAAAGACAAGCTGACGCTGGACCAGCTGGTGAAATACGGGACGATCACACCCGAGGGTGCGCAGATTCTCAAGGTCATCGGCCGTTGCCGCATCAACAGCATCATATCGGGAGGCACTGGCTCCGGTAAGACCACGTTGCTCAATTGCCTGACGCAGTTTATCGACAATACCGAGCGCATCATCACGTGCGAAGACGCGGCCGAATTGCAACTGCAGCAGCCGCACGTGGTCCGTCTGGAAACCCGGCCGCCCAATCTGGAGGGCGAAGGCCAGGTCACCATGCGCGATCTGGTGCGCAACTGCCTGCGCATGCGGCCCGAACGCATTATCGTCGGCGAGGTGCGCGGCCCCGAGGCTTTCGACCTGCTGCAGGCGATGAACACCGGCCATGACGGCTCGATGGGCACGCTGCACGCCAACAACCCGCGCGAAGGGCTTTCGCGACTGGAATCGATGATCACCATGGGCGGCTTCTCGCTGCCCTCGCGCTCCCTTCGCGAGATGATCTGTGCGTCGGTCGACGTGATCATCCAGGCCGCACGCCTGCGCGATGGCTCGCGCCGCATCACCCACATCACAGAGGTGATCGGCATGGAAGGCGATGTGATCATCACGCAGGACCTGTTCGTCTACGACCTGCTCGGGGAGGACGCGAACGGCAACGTGGTGGGGCGGCATCGCTCCAACGGCATCGGTCGGCCGCGCTTCTGGGACCGCGCGCGCTACTTTGGCGAGGAAAAGAACCTGGCCGCCGCACTGGACGCCGCTGAAACTAGCAACCAAGAACTGACAATGCAGCCCCTCGCCCTCGCTTTGCTGGTGACCGTCGCGATCGGCGGGTTGGGATGGGTTTTTCTGTACCCCCTTCTTATCGGCGAGCGGCGCGTGGAGCAGCGGCGCGAGAGCGTGGCGCGCGCGACAACCACCCGGACCGCGCGCGTCGTCGGCAAGCCGCGCCGCGATCAGGTCGAGGAAACGCTGAAGGAAATGGACGCCCGGCACAAGGCCGGCAAGCGCCCGTCGCTTAGCATTCGCCTTGCGCAAGCCGGCCTCACCTGGTCGAAACAGCGTTTCTTCCTGACGGCCGCCTTGTTGGGCGTAGGAGCCTTCCTTGGCTTCATGGTGACCGGCGCAGGCATCATCGCGTCGGCTGGAGTTGGCTTCGCAGCGGCCTTTGGCCTGCCGTTCTGGATTCTGTCATTTCTCAAGAAGCGCCGGGAAGCAAAATTCATCGCAGGTTTTCCCGACGCCGTCGATGTTATCGTGCGCGGCATTAAATCCGGCCTGCCGCTGATGGACTGCCTGAGGGTGATCGCCGGCGACGCGCAAGAGCCGGTGAAAAGTGAATTCCGAGCCATCATCGAGAGCCAGGCAGTCGGTCTGCCTCTCGGCGAAGCTTGCCTCAAGCTTTACGAGCGCATGCCGCTTGCGGAAGCTAACTTCTTCGGCATCGTAATCTCCATCCAGCAGAGGTCCGGCGGCAATCTGTCGGAGGCGCTCGGCAACCTTTCGCGCGTGCTGCGCGACCGTAAGAAAATGCGGGCGAAAATTCAGGCCATGTCGATGGAGGCAAAGGCTTCCGGCGGGATTATTGCTTCTCTTCCGTTTTTGGTGATGGGCCTCGTCTATCTTACCAGTCCGGACTACATCTCGCTGCTATTCTCGACAAAGATGGGCAACCTGCTGCTGGCCGCCTCGGCGGTCTGGATGTCGCTCGGCGTTTTCGTCATGCGTAAAATGATCAACTTCGACTTCTGAGCCGCCGATGATCCAGATCCTGATGGACGCGCTGCAGAATACCCGGCTCCTGGCGATGATGTTCGCCGCGCTGGCGGCCATCGCCACTGTGCTGACGCTGGCGATGCCGCTGCTGTCCACCGATATGCTGGAAAAGCGCATGAAGTCGGTGGCTTTGGAGCGGGAGAAGATCCGTCAGCGCGAGCGCGAACGGCTGGCGCAGGGCGACAAGCTCTCGCTCCGGAACTCGCCACGGCAATATATGCAGGCGGTCGTCACCCGCTTCAACCTTAAAAAATGGCTCGGCCAGGAAGAGGCGCGCGACAAGCTGGTCCAGGCCGGTTACCGGGGGCAGGCGCCCTACGTCACTTTCCTGTTCTTCCGGGCGGTGTCGCCTATCCTCCTGGTATCGGCTGCGGCTTTTTACATTTTTGTTATGGGGAAGCTCGACAAGCCTTGGACCGTCAAAGCCGGCATCCTGTTGATCGCCGCCTATATCGGCATGCAACTGCCTTACATCATTCTGAAGAACAAAATTCAGAAACGCCAGAAGAGCATGAAGCGCGCATTTCCCGATGCACTTGATCTGCTGTTGATCTGCGTGGAATCAGGCATGTCGGTCGAGGTAGCCTTCAAGCGGGTCAGCGACGAAGTCGGCAGTCAATCGATAGCGCTGGCGGAGGAGCTCACGCTCACCACCGCAGAACTGTCCTATCTTCCCGAGCGTCGGCAGGCCTACGAGAATCTGGCCAAGCGCACCAACCTGGAAGGCGTGAAGTCTGTTTGCGTGGCTCTCCAGCAGGCGGAGCGCTACGGCACGCCGCTCGGCCAGACCCTGCGCGTCATGGCGCAGGAAAATCGCGACATACGGATGTCGGAAGCCGAGAAGAAGGCCGCCGGCCTGCCGCCCAAGCTTACTGTGCCGATGATCTTATTCTTCCTGCCGGTGCTGTTCGTGGTGATTCTTGGGCCGGCAATCATCAAACTGATGGAGATGCGCTAACGTGCGTCTGCTGCCATTTCGAATTCAGTTTGGCTGTGGAGCGCAGGCGCGGAGGATGCCCGCCTGGGCTGTTGGGCCGGCCGGGGCTTCTGAATGCCGTCCTTTTGCTGCGCCAGCATCTGCCGAAGGTAATCGACGTTGGCTGCCGCTGCTTCAGCAGGCAGGTCGGCGCGCGCGATGGTCTCGGCCTCGGCAAAGCGGCCTTGCAGGCCCACCACGAGGGCGAGATTCTGGCGCGCGCGCGGTTCGATGCCGGGCTGCGCGGTCGCGCGCCGCAGCGTGAGTTCCGCCTGCTTCAAATCTTTTGACAGCGCGTAGGACAAGCCGAGGTTGGACAGCACCGACGGCTCGTCCGGCATAATCTTCAACGCCGAGGCATAATAGCGCCGCGCTTCTTCGTAACGGCCGAGCTGATCGAGCACCGCGCCCTGCGCCGAAAGGAGGCGCCAGTCCGGCATGTCGGGGGTATGCGCGCGGGAAAACACCTCGAACGCCTGATTGTAGTTGCCGATCTCCGCGAGCGCGCGGCCATAGGCGCCGAGCAGTGCCTTATCGTGCGGGTTCTTGATCGAGGCCTGTTCCAGCACGGCCACCGCCTGCGCGCGCTGCCGGGTGGCGCGCAAGGCCTGCGCATAGTTAATCGCGTTGACGGTGTCCTCGGGCCGGGCGCGATAGAGCGCCTCCCATTTTTCCAGCGCGCTGCGCCACTCCGCCTCGGTGGTGGGCCGCGGCGCGGCGGCGAGGGATCCGGTGGTTTCCGGTCCCTTGGTGGTTTTGCAGCCCGCGAGGCCCGCAGCCAGGAAGGCCGCAAGCGCGGTCGAAGTGAGCAGGCGGGAGGGGCCGAGGAGGGCTAATCGCATGGCGAGCGGGTCATGGCTTGGGGGCATCCGGACGCGCCCACCGGCCCTCAGCCATAAGGCGTTAACCCTAACGATAGGTTAACGCTCGTCCCGACCAGACCGAAGCTCAGAACTTCCCGGGCGCCGCCTTTTTATGCGGCTCGTCAAGTTGGATCCGCATCGCCTTCATGAACATCCCGCCGCCGTAATAGCTGGTGGCGCACATCGTCAGCTCCACGATTTCCTGCGGGCTGAAATGCTTCTCCATGGCGGCGAAGGCCGCGTCATCCACGTCGCCCTTGTTCAAGGCGAGCTGATCCACATAGGCAAGCAATGCCTGCTGCTTCTCGTCGAACAGATGGCCCTTCGGGCGCCAGTCCTTGACCGCATCGACCTGCTCTTGCGTAAGCCCGGCAGCCCGCGCGAGTGGACGGTGGTGATGCTCCTCATAGGCGCAGCCGACCAGGATGCTCGCGCGCAGGATGGCGATCTCGCGCAGCACGCGCGGCGCATCGCATTCATTGCGCAACGCGCGCGTGATATGCCGGCCGGCGGCCTGCAGCTTCGGCGCGTGCGCCTTCGTCAGGTGCAAGTTGAGAATGCTGCCGCCGCGGCTGGCCGTGTCCTCAAACAGTTCCGTGATGATCGGATCGAGCGGCTCCGGTAAAGGCGGCAGCCGCGAGACTTTGACGTTCTTGAATTCGTATTTTGGCTGATTGTCGTTCATTGAGCTTCTTTCGCTGTCAGGCTTGGGAAGTCGGCGCCGCACTGTAGCGGTGCCGCTCGCGGCTTTCCACCGGGGACCGCTTTCGCGCCGCGCGTGCTTCGTGCTAATGCCTGCTTCCGAAGTTCGTGATGTGTTGCGATATCCTCATCTAGTGCCGCTTCGATTTGACCTTCCTAGCTGAGCTGCCGCCGGCGTAGGAACTTCAAATCGGCGGCACTAGCACGGCGAACGTCGAAGAAGCGGAATTTGCATGCATCCGATCTTTGTTGCGCGCCGGTGAAGCTTCCGACGCGGTACCGATTTGGTTTGTCACCGCAGCCGCTTGGGAGGCGGGCGGCGGGCCGCTTGACGCCGCCGACCGCGCGTTTCGCCCGGGCGGCCGGCTACGAGCCGCGGCCGGGCAGTCACCTGCTGGTGCCGGGCGCGAACAACGAGCTGGGCGGCGTGCTGTTCGGCATCGAGAATCCGAAAGCCGCGAACAACCCGTTCTTGCCCGGCAAGCTGGCCGATATCCTCCCCTCCGGCAGCTATCGCTTCGCCAATGCGCCCGCATGATGCGCGGCTCGCTGCGCTTGCCTTCGCGCTCGGCGGCTACCGTTTCACGCGCTACCGCAAAAGCGACGGCAAGACCGTGCGGCTGGAAATCCCGGAAGGCGTGGATGCGGGCGAAATCTCCCGCATCGTGGAAGCTGCCTTTCTGGCGCGCGATCTGATCAACACGCCGGCCAACGACATGGGGCCGGCGGAGCTGGAGCAAGCGGCGCGCGAGGTGGCGAGCCGGTTCGATGCGAAAATCAGCGTCATTGTCGGTGACGATCTGCTGGCGCAGAATTTTCCGCTCATCCACGCGGTCGGCCGCGCCGCCGCGGGAGCGCCGCGGCTGATCGACATGACCTGGGGCGATCGCAAAGCGCCGAAGGTCACGCTCGTCGGCAAGGGCGTGTGCTTCGATTCCGGCGGACTCGATATCAAACCCGACAACGCCATGCTGATCATGAAGAAGGACATGGGCGGCGCGGCCAATGTCCTGGCGCTGGCGCAGATGGTGATGGATGCCAAGCTCAAGCTACGCTTGCGCGTGCTCATCCCGGCGGTGGAAAACGCGATTTCCGGTTCCGCGATGCGGCCGCTCGATATTTACCGCTCGCGTAAGGGAATCACCGTCGAGGTCGGCAATACCGATGCCGAAGGCCGCCTGATCCTGGCCGACGCGCTGGCGCTCGCCGACGAGGAAGCGCCCGAGCTGTTGATCGATATGGGCACGCTCACCGGCGCGGCGCGGGTGGCGCTCGGGCCGGAGCTGCCGCCATTCTATACCGACGACGAAGCGCTGGCGGCCAAGGTGGCGCAGCATGCCGCGGCCGAGAATGACCCGCTCTGGCGGCTGCCGCTATGGCGGCCCTATGAGGCGATGCTGGAGTTCGAAAACCGCCGACATCAACAATGTTTCGACCAGCAGCTTTGCCGGCTCGATCACCTGTGCCCTGTTCATGCAGCGCTTTGTCGAGGCCGCCAAGACCTGGTTGCACCTGGATATCTATGCCTGGACGCCGAGCGCCAAGCCGGGCCGGCCTGAGGGCGGGGAATGCCAGGCCGCGCGCGCGATATATGCATTGCTGAAGGAACGCTATGGCTGAATTCGATCCCCGGCTTACTCCGGCACGACCGGACCTCGCCGCCAAGCATCTGGAAGGAAAGCTGCAGGCGGCGCGTTTCGTCGACGGCACGCCTTACGAAGTAAACGATCCGGTGGCGCCCTTGCGGCGCGCGCCGCAACCCGATGCCCCGCTCGATACCGAAGCACTGATGGGCGAGCGCCTGAGTGTCTACGAGATCACCGAGGAAGGCTGGGCCTGGGGCCAGCTGGAAAATGACGACTATGTCGGCTGGCTGCCGGCGAGCGCGCTGGTGCCACCGGCTTTGACACGCAGCCATAAGGTCAGCGCGGTGCGCACGCTGGCGTTCCCCGGCCCTTCCATCAAGCTGCCGCCGTTGCACGGCCTGCCGTTTGGCGCGCGGATCGAGCTCGACCGGGTCGAAGGCGCGCTGGCTTTTACCTCGGCCGGATACATTCCGTTCCGGCATCTGGTGCCGATCGCCGACAAAGGCAGCGATTTTGTCGCTGTCGCCGAGCGGTTCCTCGGCAGCCCCTATCTCTGGGGCGGCAAGACCAGCTTGGGCATCGACTGCTCGGGCCTCGTGCAGATCGCGCTGAACGCCTGCGGCCATCACTGCCCGCGCGACACCTATATGCAGGAAGCCGCATTGGGACAGCCGGTGTCCGCTTTCGACCTGCGCCGCGGCGACCTGATTTTCTGGCAAGGCCATGTCGCCATCGCGCGCGACGCGCGAGACGCTGATCCACGGCAATGCCTTCCACATGGCGGTCGCGATCGAGCCGATTGCCGAGGCGGTGGAGCGCATCCGCGGCACCGGCGGCGAGATCACGAGCGTGAAGCGGCTCTAGCTACTGCGCCACCACGCCCGCGGAGGCGGTTTCCAGCTTGAAGGCGGCGGCAAACAGCGCGCGCGTATAGTCGCTCTTCGGATTCTTGAACAGCTCCATCGCAGGGCCTTCTTCCACCACCTTGCCGTTGCGCATCACCATCAAGCGGCTGGCGAGCGCCGCGACCACGCGCAGGTCATGCGAGATGAAAAGATATGTGAGATTGCGGCGCTTCTGCAGGTCGCGCAGCAGGTCCACGATCTGCGCCTGGATCAGCATGTCGAGCGCCGAAGTCGGCTCATCCAGCACGATAAAGGTCGGCTCCAGCACCAGCGTGCGCGCGACTGCGATGCGCTGGCGCTGGCCGCCGGAATATTCATGCGGGTAGCGGAAGCGCGATTCCGGATCGAGCCCGACATCTTCCAGCGCGCGCACCACGCGCTGGTCGCGTTCCGCGCGGGTAAGCTTCGGTTGATGCACGTCGAGACCCTCGGCCAGAATATCGGCAATCGACATGCGGGGACTGAGCGAGCCGAAGGGATCCTGAAACACGATCTGCATGTCGCGCCGGAACGGCCGCATCTCCTTGAATTTCAGGCCCTGCAGCTGGTTCCCCATGAACACCACCGGGCCCTCGGATGAGATCAGCCGCAGCAGGGCCAAGCCCAGCGTGGTCTTGCCCGAACCGGATTCGCCGACCACGCCCAGCGTCTCGCCCTTGCGCACCTCGATGCTGACGCCGTCGACCGCCTTGATATGGCCGACGACCCGGCGCAGCACGCCGCGCTTGATCGGAAACCACACCTTCAGGCCATTGGTCTGCACCACGACCGGCGCCGCCGGCTGCAGCGGCGCCGGATCCGGCTTCGGCTCGGCCGCAAGCAGCGCGCGCGTATAGGGATGTTCCGGAGCGGTGAAGATGCGCTCGACGGGCCCCTGTTCCACGATCTTGCCCTTGCTCATGACGCAGACGCGGTCGGCGATCTTGCGCACGATGCCAAGGTCATGGGTGATGAACAGCATCGACATGCCGAGGCGGGTCTGGATGTCCTTCAGCAGTTTCAGGATCTGCGCCTGCACCGTGACGTCGAGCGCGGTGGTCGGCTCGTCGGCGATCAGCAGATCCGGCTCATTGGCGAGCGCCATCGCGATCATCACGCGTTGCCGCTGGCCGCCGGAAAGCTGGTGCGGGTAGCTGCCGAGCCGCGTCTCCGGCTCGGGAATGCCGACCTGCGTGAGCAATTCGAGGATGCGCCCGCGCGCGGCGGCGCCCTTCATGTCCCGGTGCAGCTCCAGGATTTCGCCGATCTGCTTCTCGATCGTGTGCAGCGGATTGAGCGAGGTCATCGGTTCCTGGAAGATGATGGTGATGTCGTTGCCGCGCACCTTGCGGATTTCGTGCTCCGGCAGATGCAGCAGTTCCTGGCCCTTGAAATGCACCGTCCCCGAGGGATGCCGCGCGGCGGGGTAGGGCAAGAGCTTCATCACCGACAGCGCGGTGACGGACTTGCCCGAGCCGGATTTGCCGACGATCGCCACGGTCTCGCCCTTGGCGATGTCGAAGGAGATGCGATCGACCGCCAGGATTATCTTATCGCCTTGCTTGAAGGCGACCGATAGGTCGCGCACGTCGAGAAGTTTGTCCGTGGTCAGATCCATCCCGCTCACCCGAAAGTCTTGCGCGGATCGAAGGCGTCGCGCACCGCCTCCCCGATGAAGATCAGCAGCGACAGCATGACGGCGACGGTAAAGAAGCCGGAAAGACCGAGCCACGGCGCTTGCACGTTGGACTTGCCCTGCGCCAGCAGCTCGCCGAGCGACGGCGAGCCGGGCGGCAGACCGAATCCGAGGAAGTCCAGTGCTGTCAGCGTCATCACCGATCCCGACAGGATGAAGGGCAGGAAAGTCATGGTCGCCACCATGGCGTTGGGCAACAGGTGGCGGAACATGATGCTCGGATTCGACACACCGAGCGCGCGCGCGGCCTGCACATATTCGAAATTGCGTCCGCGCAGGAACTCCGCCCGCACCAGGCCTACCAGCGACACCCATGAAAACAGGAGGAGAATCCCGAGCAACACGAAGAAGCCCGGCACCAGCACCGACGAGATGATCAACAGAAGATAAAGCGACGGGATGGCCGTCCAAATTTCGATGAAGCGTTGAAACAGCAGATCGATCCAGCCGCCGAAATAACCCTGCACCGCTCCGGCCGCGACGCCGATGACAGAGGAGACAATGGTGAGGATCAGGCCGAACAGGACGGAGATACGGAAGCCGTAGATCATCCGCGCCACCACGTCGCGGCCCTGATCGTCGGTGCCAAGCCAGTTGTATTCGAGGTCACGGCACGAGGTCAGGCCCTTTTTCTTCACCACCGGCTCACATTCCTTCTCCGTCAACAGCCAGGTGGGCTTGGACGGCGCGGGCGTCGGCAGGTCGAGATTGTGGGTGGAATAGGAGTAACGGATCAGCGGCCACACCATGAAGCCACCCTTCTCCGCGATCAGTTTCTGCAGGAAAGGATCGCGATAGTCTGCCGCGGTTTCGAAGTCGCCGCCGAAATCGGTTTCGGCATAGGTGAAGATCGCCGGGAAATAGGATTTACCCTCCGCGCGAACGTAAAACGGCTTGTCGCTGGCGATGAATTCCGCAAACAGGCTCAGCAGGAATAGCACGAGAAAAATCCAGAGCGCCCAGTAGCCGCGCCGGTTAGCTTTGAAATTCTCCCACCGCCGCTTGTTGAGCGGCGAGATAGCAATGCGCTTCCTTTCCGGCGGCACCGCAAGGCCCAGCGGCGTAACCGCCGTCGTTTCCGGAGCCGTGATGCCGCTGCGTACGTCCATCAGACTTCCCGCGACTCGAAATCGATGCGGGGATCGATCCAGGTGTAAGTGAGATCCGAGATCAGGTTCACCACCAGGCCGACCAGCGAGAAAATGAACAGCGTGGCAAACACCACCGGATAGTCACGGTTCAGCACGCTTTCGAAGCCGAGCAGGCCGAGTCCGTCGAGCGAGAAGATCGTCTCGATCAAGAGCGCGCCGGAGAGAAATGCGCCGACGAAGGCGCCTGGAAATCCGGCTATCACGATCAGCATGGCGTTGCGAAAAACGTGGCCGTAAAGCACCTGGGTCTCGGTATTTCCCTTGGCGCGCGCCGTGAGCACATATTGCTTGCGGATCTCGTCGAGGAAAGAATTCTTCGTGAGCAGCGTCATGGTGGCGAAGGCGCCGAGCATCATGGCTGTAATGGGCAGCACAAGGTGCCAGACATAGTCGATGATCTGCGAGTACCACGGCAGCGCGTCCCAATAATCGGATGTGAGCCCGCGCAGCGGGAAGATGTTCCAGAAAGATCCGCCTGCGAACAGGATGATCAGCAGAATGGCGAACAAGAAGCCGGGAATAGCGTAACCGATAATGATCACCCAGGAGGTCCAGGTATCGAAGCGCGTGCCGTCCCCGACAGCTTTGCGGATGCCAAGAGGAATCGAGATGAAATAGGTCAGCAGCGTCATCCATAGGCCGAGCGAGATGGAAACCGGCAATTTCTCCTTCACCAACTGCAGCACGCTGACGTCGCGAAAATAACTCTTGCCGAAATCAAAGCGCGCATAATTCCACAGCATCAGGAAGAACCGTTGGTAAGCCGGCTTATCAAAGCCGAACTGCTTTTCCAGGCTCTTGATGAATTCGGGATCAAGCCCCTGCGCGCCGCGGTATTTCGAGGTCACGGTTTCGATGGCGCCTCCCGGCATCTGCTGACCGGCGCCGAAGTCGCCGCCGGGCGAGCCGGAAATGCGCGAGGTGGCGCCGGTGTCGCGGCCGGTGAGTTGCGCGATGACCTTTTCCACCGGGCCGCCGGGCGCGAATTGCACCACCGCGAAGGAGACCAGCATGATCCCGAAAATCGTCGGGATCATGAGCAGCAGGCGGCGAATGAGATAGGCGGTCATTGTTCGAGATCTATGCTCGCCTTCGGGCCTCCCTCCTTGCGAGACGAGGCCTGCGGTCGCCCGTGAGGACTAGCGCATCGACTTCGTCGCTACCTCACCCTCCGGAGGCGCTCGAGGCGACCGTCCCCCGAAGGGCGAGGCCGAGGTCAAGTCTATACCGGTAATCGATCTCACGTCGCCATCTCCGTTTCAAGCTTCGCGGCCTTGACCGGGTCGTGCCACCAGGTTTCCGGAATGCCGCGCGCATAGCGCGGTTTTGCTGCCGCGGGTCGTGCGAACACGTCCCAATAAGCGATGCGATGCGATGCCAGATACCAGTGCGGTACCCAGTAACGCCCGGCCCGAACCACACGGTCGAGTGCCCGGCAGGCGGTGGTCAGGGTGGCACGCGTTTCGGCGTTGATCGCGACGTCGATCAGCGTATCGATGGCGGGATCGGCGATGCCGGCGAGATTCCGCGAGCCCGGGGTAGCGGCGGCCTGGGAGGAAAGATAGGCGCGTAATCCGTCGCCGGGCGTGGATGAAAAGCTGAATCGTTCCACCGTAATATCGAAATCGAATTCGTCGGTGCGCTTTCTGCCTTGCACCGGATCCACGATCCGCAGCGTCGCGTCAATCCCAAGCACGCCGAGATTTTTTATATAGGGCATGTGATGCGGTTGGAAGCTCGGCTCGTCGATCAAAAATTCTATGGTGATCGGTTCGCCTTTGGCGTCCACGCGCTTGCCTCCCTTGGTGACAAAACCGGCTTCCTGCAGCAGTTGGCTGGCGCGGCGCAAGAGCGTGCGGTCCTGCCCCGAGCCGTCGGACACCGGCGGCACGAAGGGCTCGCCGAAAGCCTCGTCCGGGATCTTGCCGCGGAACGGCTCCAGTAACGCCAGTTCGTCCGGCCCCGGCTTGCCCGTCGCCATCAGGTCGGAATTCTGGAACACCGAATGCGTGCGCTTATAGGCGCCGTACATGATGCTCTGGTTGGTCCATTCGAAATCGAAGGCGAGAATCAGCGCTTCGCGCAGTTTCGGGTTCTTGAACTTGTCGCGCCGGGTGTTGAAGAACCAGCCCTGAGCGCCGGAAGGCGTGTCGTCGGGCAATATCTCGCGCTTGACGCGCTCCTCGCGGATCGCGGGAAAATCATAGCGCGTGGCCCAGACGCGAGCGGTGAATTCCTCGCGAAACAGATAGTTTTTTCCGGTGAAGGCCTGAAACGCGGCCTCGCGATCGCGGTAGAATTCGTAGCGCAGGACGTCGAAATTATTCATCCCGCGCCGCGCCGGCAGCTCCGCGCCCCACCAGTCCCTCACCCGCTCGTATTCGATATAGCGGCCGGCCTCGAAACGCCCGACCTTGTATGGGCCCGAGCCGAGCGGCGGCTCCAGCGTCGACTCCTCGAAATTCTTTACCGCGTAATAGGCGCGCGAAAAGATCGGCAGCGTCGCCACGAATAGCGGAACGTCACGTCCGCGCTTGGGCGCAAAGCGCACGACAACGGTGTCGTCTCCTTCCGCTTCGCTGCCGAGCATGTCGCGCGTGAGCTGCTGGATGATCGGATGGCCTTTCTGCTTCAGCGTGGTGAGCGAGAAGGCGACGTCCTGCGCGGTGATAAGCGTGCCGTCGTGGAATTTCGCCTCCGGCCGCAGCAGGAAACGATAGGTGAGCCCGTCGGGGGAAACGCGCACCGCGCGCGCGGCCAGGCCGTAGAGGCCGTCGGGCTCATCCGCGGCCGAGGCCATCAGCGCGGCAAAGGTCAGCTCCATGCCCTGCGCGGCATCGCCTTTGAGGACGTAGCTGTTAAGCGAATTGAAAGTGAGGAAATTCTGGTTGTACTGCCGCGTCGAGCCGACCTGGGAAAACAGCCCGCCCTTTGGAGCGTCCGGGTTGACGTAATCGAAATGCTTGAAGTCCGGCGGATATTTCAGGTCGCCGAAGGCGGAGATGCCGTGGCGTTCCGGCTCCTCCTGCGCCAAGGCGCCGGGTGTTGCGAAGGCAGCGACGGCGCCGGCGCCGAGAAGGAGCGTATCGCGGCGCGTCAGCCATGCTTTCACGAACGCGACCCTGTCTTGGAAGCCCTAGCTTCGTCCCACCACCAGATCGTCGGGAAAGCCGACATGCCGTAGGTCGGCATCTTTTCCGGGCGCGCGAAACGGTCCCAGCGCGCGGTGCGCACCTTGTCATAGGTGAATTGCGGCACCACGTAGTGATTCCAGAGCAGCACGCGATCCAGCGCCTTGGTGGCGGCAACCAGTTCTTCGCGGTTCTTGGCGAAGATGACCCGCTCGATCATCGCATCCACGGCCGGATTTTTGATGCCGACGCGATTGCGCGAACCGGGCTGATCCGCCGCTTGCGAACTCCAGAAGCCCGCGCTGCTCGTTGCCGGGGGAGAGCGATTGGCCCCAGACTCGGTGATAACAATATCGAAGTCCCAGTTGCGCTCGCGGTTTGCGTATTGCGCATCATCCACGGTGCGAACCGTAACGTCGATCCCGAGCCGCTCCAGCGGACGGCTTGTAGAACAGCACGAAGCGTTCGGTATTTGGATTGTCCACCAGGAACTCGACGCGGAAAGGCTCGCCGTTCCTGCGTTCCACCAGCTTGCGGTCGCGCACTTCAAAGCCTGCCTCCCTGAGCAAGCGCACCGCTTCGCGCAGATTGTTGCGGACGTTTTCAGGATTGCCGCCGACCGGGTTGCTATAGGCCGTGGTGAAAACTTCCGCCGGCACCTTGTCGCGCACGCTTTCCAGAATCTTCAGCTCCTCGCCTTGCGGCAGGTCGCGCGCGGCGAGTTCGGTGCCTTCGAAGTAACTCGCGATGCGCTTGTACTGCCCGTAAAACAGCTGCTTGTTCATTTCCTCGAAATCGAAGGCATAGTTGAAGGCGCGGCGCACGCGCGCGTCCTGGAACTTGTCGCGGCGAATATTGAAGGCGAAAGCCTGCATCACGCCGACATTGCGGATGGGAAATTCCTCCAGCATCACCCGCTTGTCTTGCACGGCGGGGAAATCGTAGGAGGTCGCCCAGCTTTTGGCGCTGTTCTCGGTGCGCCAATCGACGTGATCGGCCTTCAGCGCTTCCAGCGCCACGGTGGTGTCGCGGAAATATTCGAAGCGGATCTGGTCGAAATTGTCCCGCCCGATATTCACCGGGATGTCCTTGCCCCAGTAATCCTGCACCCGCTCGAACACGATCGTGCGGCCGGGGGTGAATTCCTTGATGCGATAGGCGCCATTGCCAAGCGGCGCTTCCAGCGTGGTCGCGCCGATGTCGCGCTTGTTGCCGGACTTGTCGGTGCCCTCCCAATAGTGTTTCGGCATCACGCTGAGCTGACCGACGATCTGCGGCAGCTCGCGGTTGCCGGGCTGGTCGAAAGTAAAAGCGATGTCGCGCTCGCCGGTCTTCTCCGCTTTGGTGACATGCCGATAATAGGCGGAGAGCTGCGGGTGATGCTTCTTTGAACGCCTCGAGCGAGAAGATCACGTCCTCCGGCGTCACCGGCTTGCCGTCATGCCACTTGGCGTTGCCGCGCAGGCGATAGGTCACGGAGGATAAGTCGTCGGGATAGCTCACCGCCTCCGCCAGGAGGCCGTATTCGGCCGACACTTCGTCGAAGCGCCGGAGCCATCAGGCTGTCGTAGAGCAGGTCGACGCCAGCCGCGAGATTGCCTTTCACACCCGCCACCACGAGATTGAGATTGTCGAAGGTCTGGCCGCCCGCGATCAGGCGCACCGTGCCGCCCTTCGGGCGCGACCGGATTGACGTAGTCGAAATGCTTGAAACCGGCGGAATAACGCAGGTCGCCGAACAACGATAATCCGTGCCGCCAAGTGGACGCGGATGCTGGCGCTGCGGACTGCGCGGCGGCCGCGCGTCCTCCGATCGCGCTGAGCGCCGGAGAGGCAAGGGTGAAAACGCCGGCTTGGACGACGGCTCGACGGGTCAGGCGCACGGCATTAACTCCGTAAGGGGGCCAAGGTCACGTCGGCCCAGCAATTGTGGGATTATGTCGGTTTTTGGAAAGACCACCAGTGAACTCCCGGTAAGTTGAAACGCCCTGACGAGGCATGTGTTTCCACGCAACCGCAACGGCCGGGCATTAGGGCCGGCCGTTTTTCGGCACGAAACGGTTGACCCTACTGCTGGGGCGCGCCCGCCGGGCTTTCAGCAACCTTGGGCAGCGGCACCGGACTATCGGCGCGGGTGCGCAGATATTCGATCGCATCCGCCCGTTCGCTGCCGCGGGTGAGTCCCGCGAAGGTCATCGACGTCCCGGGGATATAGCCGGTAGGCGCGGCAAGGAATTTGCTGAGTTCCTCGAACGTCCATTCGCCGCCCTTGGCCTTCAGGGCGGCGGAATAGTTGAAGCCGGGGACTGACGCGCGCTGGCGGCCGACGATGCCCCAAAGATTCGGGCCGACGCGGTTTGGGCCGCCCTTCTCGAAGGTGTGGCAGGCCACGCATTTCTTGGCCGAAACTTCACCACGCTCGAGCGAAGCTTTTTGCAGCAGCGTCTCGATCGGCTCGGATGCGGCCGGGGCGGCACCGCCCGGTGCCGCCGGCGTCGGCTCCGCCACGGCGATGGCATAGCCGGGCTTTGCAGGCTTTGGCTGTGTGAACAGCGCGCCGGCAGCGATGTTCACCGCCAGCAGGAACAGGCAGGTGGCGAGGACCGCACCCAGGATCTTGTTGAGTTCAAACGAGTCCATCGAAAAATCGGCTCCGCGGGAGGATAAGGCGGAATGCAAGCACGAGCTTGGGAAGCCCGCGGCGGGGCAGAGATAACCGGTTTGCCTCGCCCCTGGCAACCCGTATAAGCACGCCGGGACCGGCGATAATGCATTCCCGGCCGGAGTTGCGCGGGGCGGCTGGGGCAATGGCCGAAAGCGAGCATCTGATCCTGATTCCGGCTCGCATGGCCTCCGCCCGGCTTCCGGGCAAGCCGTTGGCGGACATCGCCGGAGAGCCCATGATCGTCCAGGTGCTGCGGCGAGCGCAGGAGGCGGCGCTCGGGCCGGTGGCCGTCGCCACCGATGCGCGCGAGATCGCCGAGGCCGTGGAAAAAGCAGGCGGCCAAGCGGTGATGACGCGGGCCGATCATATTTCCGGCTCCGACCGTGTTTTCGAGGCGCTCACCAAGCTCGATCCGCAGGGCCGCGCGCGCATCGTGGTCAATCTGCAAGGTGACCTGCCCACCTTGTCGCCGCAGGATTTGCGCGCGGTGCTGGAGCCGCTGGCCGATCCGGCGGTGGACATCGCCACGCTGGCGGCCGAGATAAAAGAGCCGGCTGAAAAGACCAATCCCAACGTGGTGAAGGTGGTGGGCTCGCCGATTTCGTCCACCCGCCTGCGCGCGCTTTACTTCACCCGCGCCACCGCGCCCTTCGGCGAGGGGCCGCTCTATCATCACATCGGGCTCTATGCCTATCGGCGCGCCGCCCTCGAGCGCTTCGTTGAGCTGCCGCCCTCCCCGCTCGAACGGCGCGAGAAGCTGGAACAGTTGCGGGCGCTGGAAGCCGGCATGCGGATAGACGTCGCCATCGTTGAGCAGTGTGCCGCTCGGCGTCGACACCCCCGAGGAGCTGGCGCAAGCGCGCGTTGCGTTGACTCGCTCAAGCAGAAGCGCGTAACGAACGGCCATGGCGAAACGCAAGAAAATCGCATTTCAGGGCGAGCCGGGGGCCAATTCCGATCTCGCCTGCCGCAAAGCCTATCGTGATTACGAGCCGCTGCCCTGCCCGACCTTTGAGGACGTGTTCGTCGCCGTGCGTTCCGGCAGAGCCGACCTCGCCATGATCCCGGTCGAAAATTCAGTCGCCGGACGGGTCGCGGACATCCACCACCTGATGCCGCATTCCGGCTTGCACATCGTCGCCGAATATTTTCTTCCCGTGCGACATCAGCTGATGGCGCCGAAGGGCGCCACGCTGAAGACGCTGAAGACGGTGGAAAGCCACATCATGGCGCTCGGCCAATGCCGCAGGACGCTGCGCAAGCTGCGGCTGAAGTCGGTGGTTTCCGCCGATACCGCGGGCTCGGCGCGCGAGATCGCGGAAAGCGGCGACCCGACGCGGGCGGCGATCGCTTCCGAGCTGGCGGCGAAAATCTACAAGCTGAAAATCCTCAAGCGCAACATCGAGGACGAGGAGTACAACACGACGCGCTTCATTGTGCTGTCGCGCAAGGCCAAGTGGGCGCCGCGCACCCACAAGGACCTGATCACCACTTTCGTCTTCCAGGTGCGCAACATTCCGGCCGCGCTTTACAAGGCGCTCGGCGGCTTCGCCACCAACGGCGTCAACATGACCAAGCTGGAAAGCTACATGATCGAGGGCAGCTTCTCGGCAACGCAATTCTATGCCGACGTGGAAGGTCACCCGAAGGAACGCGCGCTGGAGCTGGCGCTGGAGGAGCTGGAATTCGTCACCCAGCCGAAGACGCTGAAGATTCTGGGCGTGTATCCCGCGCACCGCTATCGCGAGACGTTTCGGTAGCGTCGAGTCGCCGCCAAGAGGAGTTCTTGCCATGAGCAGCGATCCAAAATTGCAGCGAACGCTGCATTTTAAATTCACGATGCCGAATGCGGATGCGGCCCAGATCGCCGCGGTGATCAAGGCAATGGCGCCATTCTATCAGATGTTCGGCGAGATGCGCATACGCCTGCTGCAAAACGTCGACGATCCGGCAAAATTCACCCAGGAGATCGAATACGACGCGCCCGAAGGCTTCGAGATAAACCGCCAGCAGATCGCCAGCGACGCCCGGATGCAGACGTATTTGCAAGCTTGGCGCTCGATGTTCCCCGGCGCCGTCGAAGTCGACGTCTACAAGGAAGTGTAAGGCGCGATCAAATCGTCTGGTTGTACTCGCCGACTTCCGGGAATTTGCGCAGCACCGCGTCGAGCGACTTGAACATGTCGCGCATGCGCTGCTCCGATACCGGGCTTTCCACCACCACGACCAGCTCGGGTTTGTTGGATGAGGCCCGCACCAGGCCCCAGGTGCCATCCTCGACCGTGACACGCACGCCGTTGACCGTGACAAGATCGCGGATCGCCTGGCCCGCGACTTTCTCGTTCTTGGCTTTGGCTTCTTGGAACAGCGCCACCACCTTGTCGACGATGCCATATTTCACTTCATCGGCGCAGTGCGGCGCCATGGTGGGCGAGCCCCAGGTCTTCGGCAAAGCGTTTTTCAGGTCGGCCATGCTCTTTTCGGGATTGCGGTCGAGCATGTCGCAGACCGCGAGCGCGAAGATCAGCCCGTCGTCATAGCCGCGGCCGAACGGCTTGTTGAAAAAGAAGTGGCCGGATTTCTCGAAACCCGCGAGCGCGCCCAGCTCGTTCACCCGCCGCTTGATGTAGGAATGGCCGGTCTTCCAGTAATCGGCCTTCACCTTGTTCTGTTGCAGCACCGGATCGGTAATGAACAGGCCGGTCGATTTCACGTCGACAACGAAGGTCGAGCCGGGATGCAGCGTCGACATATCGCGCGCCAGCATGACGCCGACCTTGTCGGCGAAAATCTCG
This sequence comes from uncultured Alphaproteobacteria bacterium, assembly GCA_963731585.1. Classification (GTDB taxonomy): domain Bacteria; phylum Pseudomonadota; class Alphaproteobacteria; order Rhizobiales; family Xanthobacteraceae; genus CANKHA01. Next base: position 85,121 of record CAVSWC010000005.1, on the reverse strand, counting down.
TCGCCGGTATCGTCCACCACGCCGCAGCGGTCGCCGTCGCCGTCGAATCCCAGCCCCACGTCCGCCTTCACGCGCAGCACCTCGTCGCGCATGGCGTGCAGCATCTTCATGTCTTCGGTATTCGGGTTGTAGTTCGGAAAGCTGTGATCGAGCTCGCAATCGAGCGGCACCACTTCGCAGCCGACGGCTTCCAGCACCTGCGGCGCAAAGGCGCCGGCCGTGCCGTTGCCGCAGGCCACAACGACCTTCAGCTTGCGCTTGAGCTTCGGGCGAGCGGTGAGATCGGCGAGATAGCGTGCCGGGAAATTCTCCACGAAATGGTAGGAGCCGCCGCCTTTGAGGTCGAAACGCGCGTTGAGCACGATCTCGCTCAGCCGCCCCATCTCGTCGGGCCCGAAAGTGAGCGGACGGTCGGCGCCCATCTTCACGCCGGTCCAGCCGTTATCGTTGTGCGAGGCGGTGACCATGGCGACGCAGGGCACGTCGAGCTCGAATTGCGCGAAATAAGCCATCGGCGTCATAGCGAGGCCAATGTCGTGCACCTTGCAGCCTGCCGCCATCAGCCCCGAAACCAGCGCCAGCTTCACCGAGGCCGAGTAGCTGCGGAAATCATGCGCGGTGACGATTTCCGGACGGATGCCCATTTCGCGGATCAAGGTGCCGAGCCCGATGCCGAGTGCCTGGATGCCCATCAGATTGATTTCGCTGCCGAGCAGCCAGCGCGCGTCGTATTCGCGAAAGCCGGTGGCCTTCACCATCGGCTCGGATTCATAGGCATAGGTATTGGGTGTGAGCTGGGGCTTTCGGCTTGGGGAACATCAACATCCTCGGGCTGGAACGGGCTTTTCGCGGGCAGCAATGCAGCAATAACGTAAAGCCCGCAGCACGGGAAGGTTGCCGGGCGTTTGCCAAAAACTAAAAAGTTATTGTTCGAGGACGAGCTTGCCGTTGCTGTATTCGAAACGGCGCAGCCTGGAGAGGAAGGAAAGGCCGAGCAGGTTTTCGCTGAGCGCCTCGTCGGGGACGACCAAAGCGGCGACATCGCGCACGGTGACGTCGTCGATCTCTACGCGGTCGAGCCGAGTGCGAGCCGCCCGCACCGTGCCGTTGGCGGTCTTTACCTCGGCAGTGAACTCGCGTGAGGTCGGACGGATGCCGAGCCGGGCCGCGTCGCGCGCGGTGAGCGCGACAACGGAGGCGCCGGTATCCACCATAAATCCTATGCGCTTGCCGTCGACACGGCCATCGACCTGGAAATGGCCCCGGTTGTCGCGCGGGATGACCACGGTGCGGCCAGGGCTGCGCGACTGGGGCGTGGCTGGCGTGGCGGCGGCTTGCGGTGCGGTAGGGACGTCCAGCGCCCGGTCCGCATAACCAGCCAAGATGGTGCCGAGCGTCAGGAAAAGTCCTGCGATGACTAAGAGCTGCCGCATGATTTGCCGAATTGATGCAATTTCGGAGGATTACACCATGTGGTTCCCAATACCGTCCTAACGCGACCGTCTAGATAGACCGCTTTTCCGGACGGATAGTGAGCGAGGGATTAATCGGAATAGTTGCATTCGCACGTCGGGCTGGGGCCTGCAGGCCCGCGCGGGCGCACACCGCCTAAGTCCCGCGCGGCTTGGCGCGCCGCGTCGGCGCGGCCCGCGCCGGATCGTCCGGCCAGGGATGCCGGGGATAGCGCCCGCGCATCTCGGCTTTCACCGCGGCATAACTGCCGCGCCAAAAACTCGGCAGATCGCGCGTCACCTGCACCGGCCGATGCGCTGGCGAGAGCAGCTCGATCATCAGCGGCGTCTTGCCCTTGGCGATGGCGGGATGGTGGTCCAGACCGAACAGTTCCTGCACGCGGATCGAAAGTTTCGGTCCCTCCTCCGTGTATTCGATCGGAACGGCTGAGCCGGTGGGGGCGGTGAAATGCGTCGGCGCTTCTTGCTCCAGCCGCCGAGTCAAAGGGTACGGCAGCAGAGCCTGCAACGCGGCGGCGAATTCGTCGGCGGAAAACTGCGAAAGTGCCGTTTTCCCTGCGAGAAACGGCACGAGCCAATTGACATCTTTGGACAGCGCGGCAGTGGAGAGGTCCGGCCATTCCTCGCCGCCCACCTCGGCTTTAGCCGATTTGGGCTCGAGATATTGCCGGCGCAGAAACAGCACGCGGTCGCGCCATTGCGCCGAAGCTTTGGTCCAGGGCAGCCGATCGAGGCCGAGCTGCCGCAGCCCTTCGGCCAGAATCGCCGCCGCTTGCTCGTTCGCGGGCACCGGCACCATCTGTTCGTTCAACAGCACCGCACCCAGCCGGCGGCTCCTGCGCGCGCGCAACGAGGCGCTGGCCTTGTCGAAGATGATCTCCTCGCGGCTTTCGATATGCCCGGCAAAGCGCGCGTCGATCTCGGCCGGCGAAATCGGAGCGGCCAGAAGGATCCGGCTTTGCGATGCCTTTCCCGCGAGTTCGGCGACTGCCAGAAACGGCTCGCGCGCAAGCGGATTGGCAGGCTCGATGCCGCCGCCGCGTCCATTCGCCAGCAGAAAGGAATGCGTGCCCGGACCGCGGTTTTTGGCGATGCGGTCGGGATAAGCCAGCGCGAGGATGCAGCCGAGGCAGATCTTCCCGACTCTCCACGCTGCGCGTGCCGTGTTCACCTCCCGCCTTGCGGGCAGGTCGACGCGCGAAGCGCGGCGGGAGGGGGGTAAATTTTCGAGCGCATGACCCCCGCTTCATACCTCGCTTCGCTCGCCGCCCTCCCCCGACGCAAGTCGGGCCTGCCCGACTTGCGCACGAAAATGCGAATCCCGGGCAAGCCCGGGATCCGGGGGGGAGGGAGCAAGTTGTGCTTGCGGCAGGTGTTCAGACTCCACAGCTGCCGCCCATCCCTCTGCCATCCTGCGCGCGTCCTTGGCGCGCTGCGAGCGGTCGCGCCGCAGCCCGTCAATGCGGTGGCGCAGATCGACGTCGTTGCCGCCCAGCCCGCGCTCGGTCAAGACGACGGCTATTTCCGCTGCAAGCTCACTGGCGCCTTCGCGCGGCGGCGTCGACGATCATGCGCGCCAGCCGTGGCGGCAGCGGCAGGCCGCGCAAGAGCTTGCCCTTCGCGGTGATGCGCCCCTCTGCGTCGATGGCGTCGAGCTCACGCAAGAGCGCGCGCGCCTCGTCGATCGCGGGCTGCGGCGGTGGATCGAGAAAGCCGAGCTTGTGCGGATCGGTGACGCCCCAATGCGCCAGATCGAGCACGAAGCCGCTGAGATCGGCGGCCAGAATTTCCGGCTGGGCATAAGGCTCAAGCGAGGCGGTCTGCGGCTCGTCCCACAGCCGATAGCAAATGCCGGGCTCGGTACGGCCGGCACGGCCCCGCCGCTGATCGGCCGCCGCGCGCGAGACGCGCACGGTTTCGAGCCGCGTCAACCCGACATCCGGCTCATAGCGCGGCACGCGCGCAAGCCCGCTGTCCACCACAACGCGCACGCCTTCGATGGTGAGCGAGGTTTCCGCAATCGAGGTGGCCAGCACGATTTTCCGCCGATCCGGCGGCGTCGGCGCGATCGCCCTGTCCTGCTCCTGCTGCTCGAGCGCGCCGAACAGGGTGTGGATCTCAACGGCAGGATCGCTGACGCGCTCACGCAGCAAAGTCTCGGTGCGGCGGATTTCCGCCGCGCCTGGCAGGAACACCAGCAACGAGCCCTTGTCGGCCTGCAACGCGCGCATCACCGCTGCCGCCACCGGCTTCTCGATCGGCTCGCGCGCATCGCGCGGCAGGTGCCGCGTCTCCACCGCAAAGGCGCGGCCCTGGCTTTCGATCACCGGCGCATCATGCAGAAGCTTCGCCACCCGCGCGCCGTCGATGGTGGCCGACATCACCAGCAGCTTGATGTCTTCGCGCAGACCCTCTTGCGCCTCGCGCGCCAGCGCCAAGCCGAGATCGGCATCGAGCGAGCGCTCATGGAATTCGTCGAACAGCACGGCGCTGACGCCGTTCAATCCCGGGTCATCAAGAATGAGCCGCGTGAACACGCCTTCGGTGACGACCTCGATGCGCGTCTTGCGCGATACTTTCGAGCCGAAACGCACGCGCAGGCCGACGGTGTCGCCTACTTGCTCACCCAGCGTCGCCGCCATGCGCGCCGCCGCGGCCCGCGCGGCAAGCCGCCGCGGCTCCAGCAGCAGGATCCTTCCTTTCGCCCAGGCCTCCGCAAGCAGCACCAGCGGCACGCGCGTGGTCTTGCCGGCGCCCGGCGGCGCAACCAGCACGGCGGCATTGCCGGCGCGCAGCGCCGCGGTCAATTCCGGCAGCGCGGCGTCGATCGGCAGCGGCGTCTCGAAGTTCCCAGCAACTGTCATCCCGGACGGACCGAAGGACCGATCCGGGACCCAGGCAGCAGGAAAACGGGCCCCGGCGCTCGCGCTTTGCGCTCGGCCGGGATGACAATCATCGGAGGCGTCATGGTTAACAATCTCCTGCCTGCATTTTGGCACGCCCTTTGCCCCGGTAAAGGCGAATGCAATCTGTTCGTCCGATTATGGGACGCAATAGCCGCCGCGGAACAACATGACACCGAACGCCGACATCGCGAGCCATCGGGTTGCCTGGGTCGACTACGCCAAGGGCATCTGCATCATCATGGTGGTGATGATGCATTCCACGCTCGGCGTCGGCGCCGCCGCCGGCGGCGAAGGCTTTTTGCACGCGGTCGTCGCCTTCGCAAAGCCGTTCCGCATGCCTGATTTCTTCCTGCTCTCCGGCCTATTCCTGTCGCGCGTCATCGACCGCGACTGGAAGACCTATCTCGACCGCAAGGTCGTGCACTTTGCGTATTTCTACGCGCTGTGGATGACCATCCAATTTGGCTTCAAGGCGCCTGCCTTCGCTGCCGAGCATGGCGCGGCAGCGACGCTGCAGCTTTACGCGATGTCGTTCATCGAGCCCTTCGGCACGCTGTGGTTCATTTATCTGCTTCCGATCTTTTTCATCATCTGCAAGCTCACGCGTGGGGTGCCGCCGCTCGTCATCTGGCTCGCCGCCGCGGGGTTGGAGACGGCAAGGATCCAAACCGGCTGGATGGTGGTCGATGAATTCGCCAGCCGCTTTGTCTATTTTTACACCGGCTATTGGCTGGCTTCCTACATCTTCAGCCTTGCTGGTGACGTGCAGAACAAGCCGGCCACCGCGCTCGCCGGGCTGCTGCTCTGGGGCACCTTGAACGGCCTGCTGGTCTCCGGCGGCTATTCGGAATGGCCGCTGATTTCCCTGCTGCTCGGCCTGCTCGGCGCCGGTGCCATCGTGACTCTGGCGGCGCTGCTCGCGCAGGCGCGGATGTTCGACGCGCTGCGCCATTGCGGCGAGCATTCCATCGTCATCTATCTTTCCTTCTTCCTGTTCATGGCCGCCACCCGCGTCGTGCTGCTGAAGACCGGAATCATCCCGAGCATCGGGTTGATGTCGGTGATCGTCACCGTCCGCGGGCGTGATCGGGCCGCTGATGTTGTTCTGGCTGGTGCGCAGGACGCCGCTGCGGTTCCTGTTCGAGCGCCCCGAGCGCTTTTGGCTCGCTCCCAAGCCGCGGCTGACCCTGCAGGCGGCGGAATAGGCCATTTCCTCGTCATTGCCGGGCTTGACCCGGCAATCCATCACCTGCGCCTTCAAAGTTCTTTCGATGGACCCCCGGGTCAAGCCCGGGGGTGACGATCATGAGTCCACAGCCTTGCCGCTGCGGCGTTGATTCATTCACTCTGACGGCCCACATTCGGGCCATGCCGTCAGCCAAATCCAAGCCCGCGCCGAAGCCGGCGCCTGCCCAGCCCGCCGCCGGATCGGACGCGAAAGCCCTCGCCGTATCCCGCGCGCTGAAGCCGGGAGATCATCTCTTCCTGGTGGACGGGTCCGGCTATATTTTCCGCGCCTATCACGCGCTGCCGCCGCTCACCCGCAAATCCGACGGGCTGCAGGTCAATGCCGTGCTCGGCTTCTGCAATATGCTGTGGAAGCTGCTGCAGGAGATGCCGCCCGACAATAGGCCGACCCATCTGGCCGTGGTCTTCGACAAGTCGGAAAAAACCTTCCGCAGCGCCATGTATGGCGAATACAAAGCCAACCGCTCGGCGCCGCCCGACGACCTCATTCCGCAATTCCCGCTGATCCGCGAGGCGGTGCGCGCCTTCGATATTCCCTGCCTGGAACAGGCCGGCTTCGAGGCCGACGACCTGATCGCCACCTATGCGCGGCTCGCCTGCGAAGCCAAGGCGACGACCACCATTGTGTCGTCGGACAAAGACCTGATGCAGCTCGTCTGCGACACGGTGATGCTCTACGACACCATGAAGGACAAGCGGATCGGCGCTTCGGAAGTATTCGAGAAATTCGGCGTGACGCCGGACAAGGTGATCGAGGTGCAGTCCCTGATCGGCGATTCCTCGGACAACGTTCCGGGCGTTCCCGGCATCGGCGTGAAGACCGCCGCGCAGCTCATCATCGAATATGGCGACCTGGAAACGCTGCTGGCGCGCGCCGGCGAGATCAAACAGGAGAAGCGCCGCCAAGCCTTGATCGAGCACGCCGAAAACGCGCGGCTTTCGAAGAAACTCGTGACGCTCGACCAGAATGTGAAGCTCGATGTGCCGGTGGCCGATCTCGCCGTGCACGAGCCGGATTACAAGAACCTGATCGCTTTTCTCAAGGCGATGGAATTCAACGCGCTGACGCGCCGCGTCGCGGAGAAGGGCAATGTCGAACCGGGCGGGATCGAAGCCGATCCAAAGCTGATCTCCGGCGAGATCGCCATCACCAGCCCGCCGCCTTCCTCTTCTTCACCTTCCCCCTTGCGGGGGAGGTCGTCCGGCGAAGCCGGACGGGAGCGGGGTCAAGCACGGTTCGATCTCGGCGATTTGCCCCCTCCCCAGCCCTCCCCCGCAAGCGGGAGAGGGAGTGCGGTCGCTGAGCCCGGCCCCACGCCCATCTCGCTCGCTGAGCGCCGCATCGAAGCGCTGCGCAGCGCGAAGTTCGAGCATGCACAATACGAGACGATTGCTACGCTCGATCGGCTCGAGCACTGGATCGCGCGCGCCTACGATACCGGTTTCCTCGCGCTGAAAACCGAACTCAGCAGCATCGATCCGATGCAGGCAAAGCTGTGCGGGATCGCGCTCGCGGTCACGCCGAATGAGGCGGCCTACCTTCCGATCGGCCATCGCGAAGCCGGCGACGAGAGCGGCGCCAATGCCGGTTTGTTCGCGCCCAAGCTCTGCGCGGGTCAGATTTCCGAGCAGGACGCGCTTACGGCGCTGAAGCCCATCCTGGAAGACCTCAGCGTCATCAAGATCGGTCACAACGTGAAGCAGGACTGGCTGGTGCTGGCCTGCCGCGCTGTCCGCGTCGGCGCTGTCGACGACACCATGCTGATGTCCTACGTGCTCGACGCGGGCAAGGGCGCGCACGACATGGACTCACTGGTGAACCGCTATTTCGGCCGCAGCCCGTCCCGTTTCAATGACGTCAAAAACAAAGAGCGGGCGTTGCTCACGGCGGAAGCGACACCGATCGCGCGTACCGCCAGCTATGCCGCCGAAGACGCCGATGCGACGCTGCGGCTCTGGCAGGCGCTGAAGCCGCGCATGGTGGCCGAACGCGTCGCTACCGTCTACGCCACCCTGGAGCAGCCGCTGCCGCAAGTCCTCGCGCGCATGGAGGAACGCGGCATATCGATCGACCAAGCCGTGCTTGCGCGGCCTCTCGCAGGAGTTCGGCAAGAAACAGGCCGCGCTGGAGCAGGAGATCAACAAGATCGCCGGAGCGCAGGTCAATCCGGGAAGCCCCAAACAGCTCGGCGATATCCTGTTCGGACAGATGGGCCTGCCGGGCGGCACCAAAACCAGGACCGGACAATGGTCGACTGGCGCGCGTGCGCTCGAAGAGCTCGCCGAGATGGGTCACAAGCTGCCGCAAGTCATCCTGGATTGGCGGCAGGTATCCAAGCTGCGCTCGACCTATACCGAGGCGCTGCCCACCTACGTCAATCCGCGGACCAAGCGCGTGCACACGTCCTACGCGCTGGCGGCGACCAGCACCGGCCGCCTGTCGTCATCCGAGCCGAACCTGCAGAACATCCCGATTCGCACCGAGGAGGGCCGCAAGATTCGCCGCGCCTTCGTGGCAGCGCCGGGCAAGAAGCTGGTCTCCGCTGACTATTCGCAGATCGAGCTGCGGCTGTTGGCCGAAGTCGCCGACGTGCCGGCACTGCGCAAGGCCTTCCAGGAAGGCATCGACATCCATGCCATGACCGCCTCGGAAATGTTCGGGGTTCCGGTGAAGGATATGCCGGGCGAAGTGCGCCGCAGAGCCAAGGCGATCAACTTCGGCATCATCTACGGCATCTCGGCCTTCGGCCTCGCCAACCAGCTCGCGATCGCCCGCGAGGAAGCCGGCGCCTATATCAAGAAATATTTCGAACGCTTCCCCGGCATCCGAGACTACATGGACGAGAGCAAGGAATTTTGCCGCAAGCACGGCTATGTACTCACGTTGTTCGGCCGCAAGTGCCACTATCCCGATATCAAGGCATCGAATCCGTCGCTGCGCGCCTTCAACGAGCGTGCGGCCATCAATGCGAGACTGCAAGGCAGCGCCGCCGACATCATTCGCCGCGCCATGGTGCGGATGGAGCCGGCCCTGAGCAAGGCCGAGCTTTCGGCGCAAATGCTGTTGCAGGTGCACGACGAATTGATCTTCGAAGTGCCCGAAAGGGAAGTGGAAAAGACGCTGCCCGTGATCCGGCAGGTCATGACCGACGCGCCGCATCCCGCGGTCTCGCTGCATGTGCCGCTGCAAGTCGATGCCCGCTCCGCCGGCAACTGGGACGAGGCGCATTAGCAGGCGCGTCTTCATGCGTCCCGGCTCAATTTAGAACAGCCAAGTCTTTCACTTTCGTCATGCCCGCACTTGTTGCGGGCATCTCGCTGAGGGACGCAGTGCCTTGATTATCAGGATGGCCGGAACAAGTCCGGCCATGACGAGCAATCACCGATTCAAATGTCAAAAAGCCAAGCGTCATCGGCCCGTGTTTTGTCAGGCTGCGGGTGCGCCTGTCTTGTCTTCCGAGCCCGGAGTGTCCCCCGAAAATATCCGAGGGAGCGGAGCGCCGACAGGCGCATCAACAATTCCACGCTTGCGAGGCGCGGCGCGTGTCGTGCGAGACACGCTCGCCTCTCGGCGCTCCACCGCGGCGGTTTTTGCCGACGGGACTGCTCCGTCCGACACCCGGACCGGCCTTTCGGCCTGATCCCGCAGGCTTCCGCCTGCGTTCGTCCGGGAGCGTCTGCCACGCGGCGGGCCCTCGTAGTAGGGCCGGGCAGCAACCCCGAGGCTCCCGGAGATGGCTTGCGAAACCATCCGCAGGCGCCGCACCCGCTCCGCCAATCAAGACGCCTCATGATGGCGCCCCCGGATGAGCAGGCAGCAACAGGATACAGAACTCCTTGAGGAAAAAAGCCGGCATGCGCGGGATATCCCAAGATCAATGCAAGAGCTTGATTCTATTCGGAAAAACCTGTTGATAGCGTGGGATAACCGCCCGTGGATTAAACTCCCTTCGCGCACTGAAGACGTGCAGCGATTTTTCTCAATCGCTCAAATGGGGGAAAGGGAGAAGAAGCGCCGCATCCCGACCCGTCATTCCGGCAGCACCGCGATCGCTTCCACTTCCAACAACACTCCCGCGCGCGCAAAGCCGACCACGCGCACGCTGGTCGAGGCCGGCGGCGCGGCCATATTCAGGTAAAGCCCACGCACATCGCGCAGGATCGCCTGGTGTTCGAGCTCGACGAGGTAGTTGTTCAGCTTCACCACATGCTCAAAGCGCGCGCCCACCGCTGCCAGCGCGGCCTTCAGGTTTTCGAAGGTCTGCATCGCCTGCGCGCGAAAATCTCCCGGCACCAGCTTGCCGTCGCGGCCCACCCCGACCTGGCCGGAGATGAAAACCATCCGTCCTGGCGTCGTCACCTCCACGACCTGGGAATAGGCGGGCGGCTTGGTCAATGTTTCGGGATTGAGAAAGCGGGTTTTCGCCGACACGAGGCATCCTCCTTTAGAGGGCATTCACCACATCGAAGTGAACGCCGACAGATCCCATGATTGGCCGCTGGTGCACTGCATTCAAGCGCTTCCGCAGCAACCTTTTTTTACTTGATGCGTTGATGCTGGCGGAAACGGCTGCTGCCGGGTGAAAAAAGCGTGTCGAAACAGGGAAAAAATATGGGGGGTTTCGGGCTTGCGCTGGCGGCGGTCGCCTTCACGCTTGCGCTTCCCATGACCAGCGCCTCGGCCGCAAATATTTTTGAAATGCTGTTCGGCGGCATCACCCGGTCGGCGGCGCCCCCGCCGGCACCTTTGCCCTCGGTGCGACCTTACGCCGATCCTTCGCGCTCGATCGAGGGCTACCGCGGCGAAAGCGGCCCCTCGGGCGCTTATTGCGTGCGGCTGTGCGACGGCCATCCTTTCCCGGTGCAAAGCGGGAACGGCTCTGCCGCGCAGGCCTGCGCGTCCATGTGTCCGGCGGCGCAAACCAAGTTATTCACCGGGGGCAGCATCGATCATGCGGTTTCCTCCGACGGCAAACGCTATGCCGCCCTGCCTGCCGCTTTTGTCTATCGCAAGCAATTGGTGTCCGGCTGCACCTGCAACGGCAAATCGCCCGGCGGGCTGGTGCACGGGGATGCTCAATCCGATCCGACCCTGCGGGCTGGCGACATTGTGGTCACCAACGAAGGCCTGATGAACTATCGCGGCAATAACGGCAGAGGCTCCGATTTCTCCCCGGTGCAGGATCGCAAGCTTGCGAGCACCCCGATCCGGCCGTCGCGGGTCTCGGTTTCAGCACTGGCGGCCAACGCCCGCGCCGAAGCGCCGCCGCGGCGGAACGTCGAGGAACGTGGCTCCGGCGACCGTCCACGCCGCATTCAAGCGAGATAAGAAACGACTTCGTCAGCGATGGAGAGCGACGAGGTCAGCCCCGGCGATTCAATTCCGAACAGATGCACCAGACCGGGCAGCCCATGCTGGAGCGGGCCCTCGATCATGAAATCCTGCTGCGGCAGGCCGGGGCCCGAAAGCTTCGGGCGAATGCCGCAATAGGCCGGCATCAGTGCGTTGTCCGGCAAGCCGGGCCAATAGCCGCGGATGCGCGCATAAAAGGCCTCGGCGCGAGCGGGATCCACAGCATAATCCTCGCGCTCCAGCCACTCCACGTCCGGCCCAAAGCGCATGCGCCCGGCGAGATCGAGCGTGATGTGGATACCGATGCCGCCGTCCACCGGCACGGGATAAATCAGCCGGGTAAAGACTGGCCGGCCGGCATAGGAGAAATAATTCCCCTTGCAAAGGATGAGCGGGGGAACGCGCTCGGCGGGGTAGCCGTCGGTGCGTTTAGCCAAAGCTTGTGCGCCGAGGCCTGCGGCATTCACCACGGCGTCGACAGTAATGCTGCCAGCTTCCGTGCCGCCGAAATGCACCTGCCAGCGTCCATCCGCGCGCGCCACCTGCTCTATCGGGGTATTGAAGGCGATGCGGCCGCCGCGGTCTTCCAGGTCGCCGCGCAGCGCCAGCATATACCCATGGGCGTCGATGATGCCGGTTTCCGATGACAGCAGTGCGCCGGTGCAGGAAAGATCGGGCTCCAGCGCCCGCGCCTCGGCCGCACCGATCAGCCGCAGGCCCTCGACGCCGTTATGCAGACCCTGCGCGTTGATGCCTTCCACCTTCACCTGTTCGGCCGCGTCGGTCGCGACAATCAGCTTTTCGCATTTACGGTGCGGCACGCCGTGCGATGCGCAATACGCGTACAGCATCCGCCGTCCACGCACGCAGTGACGGGCCCGCAGCGAGCCGGTCGGGTAATACATTCCGGCGTGGATCACCTCGCTGTTGCGGGACGAAATGCCGGTGCCGATGGCGCTGGCGGCCTCCGCCAGCAGGACTTCGTGCCCGGCCAGCGCGGCGGCGCGCGCAACGGCCAGTCCGATTACGCCTGCTCCGACGACAAAGACCTGCATGACATGCTTCCAACACGCAAACGGCGGCCCGACGGGCCGCCGCTAATTTCCTTATGTCCCGCGGCGATGCGCAGCGCGGTGAGCGCAGCGAAGGGGTCCGAACTGGATGAGCCGGCGCCCTTTGCGAGCCCGAGTCTGGACCGTCACCCGACTCGCGGTCGCACCGTTTCACGCTGCCCGCGCTCCGGGGAGAGGTGAAGAAGAAGAACTACTCCGCGGCGATGCGCACTTCCGGCGCCGCGGCGAGCACGTCGGCGTCGACGTGTTTCTCGTAAACCGAAAAGTTCTTCTGGAACATATGTACGAGCTTGCGCGCAGTGACGTCGAACTCGTTCTTGTTTGCCCAGGTCTTCGACGGGTGGAGGATCTGCGGCTCCACGCCGGGAACCGAGGTCGGCACGGAAAAGCCGAAATACGGATCGGTGCGGAATTGGGCGTTCTTCAGGCTGCCGTCGAGCGCCGCGGTCAGCAGCGTGCGCGTCACCTTGATCGGCATGCGCTTGCCGACGCCGTAGATGCCGCCGGTCCAGCCGGTATTCACCAGCCAGCAATCGACCTTGTACTTGGCGATCATGTCACGGAACAGGTTGCCGTAGACCGAGGCGTGGCGCGGCAGGAAGGGCGCGGCGAAGCAGGTGGAGAATTCCGGCTCGACGCCGACCAGACCCTTTTCCGTGCCGGCAACCTTGGCGGTGTAGCCGGAGAGGAAATGATACATCGCCTGCGCCGGGGTCAGTTTGGCGATCGGCGGCATCACGCCGAAGGCGTCGGCCGCCAGCAGCACCACGTTCTTCGGCTGGCCGGCGCGGCCGGTGATCGACGCGTTGGGAATGAACTCAATCGGATAGGCGACGCGGGTGTTTTCCGTCTTCGATTCATCGTCGAAATCGCATACCCGCGTTTCCGGATCGAACACCACGTTCTCCAGCACGCTGCCAAAGCGCTGGGTCGTGGCATAAATCTCCGGCTCTGCTTCGGGCGATAGCCGGATGGTCTTGGCGTAGCAGCCGCCTTCGAAATTGAATACGCCTTCCGGGCCCCAGCCATGCTCGTCGTCGCCGAGCAGCATGCGGTTCGGGTCCGCCGAGAGCGTGGTCTTGCCCGTGCCTGAGAGGCCGAAGAACAGCGCCACGTCGCCGTCCTTTCCGACATTGGCGGAGCAATGCATCGGCATCACGCCCTGTGACGGCAGAAGGAAATTGAGGGTCGAGAATACCGACTTCTTCATCTCGCCGGCATAGCCGCTGCCGCCGATCAGGATGATCTTGCGGGTGAAGTCGAGCGCGATGACGGTCTTGCTGCGCACGCCATGCTTCTTCGGATCAGCCTTAAAGCTAGGCAAGCAAAGAATGGTGAGATCGGGAACATAGCTTGCAAGTTCGGAGCGCTCGGGGCGGCGCAGCAGCGCGCGGATGAAGATAGAGTGCCAGGCAAGCTCGGTATAGACGCGGGTCTTGATGCGGTATTTCGGATCGGCGCCGCCATAGAGATCCTGCGCGAACAGTTCCTTGCCCTTGGCGTGGGCGAGGAAGTCCTTCAGCAGCACGTCGAATTGCTCGGACGTGAGCTTGCCGTTTTTTTCCCACCACACCGTTTTTTTGGTGGCGTCATCGACGACGACGAATTTGTCCTTCGGGCTGCGGCCGGTATGCACGCCAGTATCGGCGCAAAGCGGACCGCCGGCGGTGATCTGCGCTTCCTTGGCGGCAATGGAAAACTCGTAGAGACGCGGCTCCGTCAGATTCCAGTGAACGGCTTTAAGCCCTTTTAGCCCGATTTTATCGGCGCCATAGGCGCCGTTCCTCACACCAGATTCCTGCACGAAACACCTCCACAAACGCGTCCGCCCGAGATCAAGCTTCTTAAGCCAAAGCTTTTTTCCAATACCGCCTAAGCGGCATGACAACTATAACCGCCCAGCGGCGTCTGCGCGAGCCTATAGTGCAATAACCGATTGCCTGCCAAGGGCATTGAGAGAAACCCAGGCCTGTTTGATCAGCTTATCGGCGGTCTGTCGCTGATAACCCTAATCTCAAGACTTCAGGCCCCGCGCCCTTTCCGCCATAGCTTTCAGGCTTTCGCGGAGTGCGCCGGGAGAAATGATGCGTTGCGAGAAAAACAGCCGCAATGCCGTTCGGTCGAGCTGTAATTCCATCCCTTCCGGATCGCAGCCGGCGCAACGCCAGTCCCCCTCCGCCGCGCCCAACAGCTTCGTGGCATAGAGCCGGCAGGTATCGGCATGGTCCTGGTTCATATGCGCGACGATATCCGGTTCCGCTTCCACCAGCGCGGCGGCATCGCTGAGATCCGTCAGTACCTCGCCGGGCTTAAGATCGACGATGCGCCCGAAGCCCGCCACCAGGTGCACGCCGGTCAGTTCGATCTCGTAAAAAGCAAAATCGCGGAAGCCGGCGAACATCTCGGCATCCGGATGACGCACCAGATAACGCCGGCGGATGGCCGGATCGTCAGTAACCACCGCCTTGCCCATGAGCATCACCCGCGCGCCCTCCAGCGGGTCGCCTTGCTTGCGCTCATCCAGCATCAGCGAGACGCGGTTGTCGACGAGGATATTCTTGGTGTGCAAAGCAAGCTGGGAGATCAACAAGATCGGTGCACCGTCGGCGGCAGTCGCGACATTGACCAGCGAACAATAAGGGTCGCCCGCGCCCGGCATCAAAGTCGCGAGCGCGCCGCTGCGTCCCTCACGCAGCAGCCGCTTTGCCGCGCGCCGCGGATCGAAATCGGACTGCTCTTCCATGGCCGACGCGCTTTAGGTGGTTAACGGGCGTTCATCTGCGAAAATACATTTATGGCCTGCAGCTAGCACTTCTACCTCCAGAGGCTTATGTTCGGAACTCATTGGCGAATCGCTAGTTTGACCAAGATATGTCACATTTCAGCCCAGCTTTACGGGCTTCAACGCAACGGGGCGGCTTCCGTCAACGAAAGATAGGCTCATGCCGACCATCGCTCTCGTCGACGACGACCGCAATATATTGACTTCAGTGTCGATCGCCCTGGAAGCAGAGGGCTATCGCATCATGACTTATACCGACGGTGCCTCCGCACTCGACGGTTTCAAGACATCGCCGCCCGATCTCGCAATCCTCGATATCAAGATGCCGCGCATGGATGGCATGGAGACGCTGCGCCGGCTGCGGCAAAAGTCCGACATGCCGGTGATCTTCCTTACCTCGAAGGATGAGGAGATTGATGAACTGTTCGGCCTGAAGATGGGCGCCGACGATTTCATCCGCAAACCTTTCTCGCAGCGGCTGCTGGTGGAGCGCGTGAAAGCCGTGCTTCGCCGCGGCTCGCCGAAGGATGCGGCCGCGCCGAAGGAAACAGACGCCAAGGCCCTGGAGCGCGGACAGCTGCGCATGGATCCGGAGCGGCACACCTGCACCTGGAAGAACGAACCGGTCACGCTCACCGTCACCGAATTCCTCATCCTGCAGGCGCTGGCGACCCGGCCCGGCGTGGTGAAGAGCCGCAATGCGCTGATGGACGCGGCTTACGACGATCAGGTTTACGTCGACGACCGAACGATCGACAGCCATATCAAGCGGCTGCGTAAGAAGTTCAAAGCGGTCGACGACGACTTTGACATGATCGAGACGCTCTACGGCGTCGGATATCGTTTCAAAGAGACCTGACGCCGCCCACCCTTGGGCCTGACGGATGGGGCCGGCTGTTCTAGAATGCCGGGCACCATGGCGGCAGAATGAACCGGCAGGCTTGAACCACGTGCTCGATCGGACGATCCAGACGGCCGGCAGCGAGGCCGAGACCGAAGGCACGGAGGAGACTATCCGCTCCGAGCCGCGGGGCCTTCGCGCATGGCTGCGCGGCCCCTGGCAATTCTTCATCGCTCTCACCTTCTCCAGCCTGAACCGGCGCATCGTCTCGCTCAACGTCCTGGGTCTGCTCGCGCTGGTCATCGGCATTCTCTATCTCTCGCAGTTCCGCGCCGGCCTGATCGACGCGCGCATCCAGAGCCTGCTGGTCCAGGGCGAGATCATGGCAGGCGCCATCGCCGCCTCGGCGACCGCCGATATTGATTCGGTGCAGATCGACCCCGACCGGCTGCTCGAATTGCGCGCGGGCGAAAGCTACGGCCCGACGGACGAGGCGTTGTCCGGCCTGGAATTCCCGATCAATCCGGAACGGGTCGGCCCGCTGCTCCAGCGGCTGGTCTCTCCCACCAAGACGCGCGCGCGGATCTACGACCGCGATGGCGGCCTCATTCTCGACAGCCGTAACCTCGACCGCCGCGGCGATGTGCTGCGCTTTGATCTGCCATCCCCGACCGCGGAAAAGCCTGGGATGATCGAGCGCAGCTTGGCCGCCATTCGCGCTTGGCTCGGCCGCGGCGATCTTCCGCTTTACCGCGAGCTCGGCCCCGAAAACGGGATGGGGTATCAGGAAGTGGCGCTCGCGCTGACCGGTCAGAAAGCCAGCATGGTGCGTGTCAGCGATCGCGGCGAGGTCATTGTGTCGGTGGCGGTGCCGGTACAGCGCTTCCGCGCTGTGCGGGGCGCGCTGATGCTATCGACGCAAGGCGCCGACATCGACAGCATGGTCGCGGCCGAACGCCTGCAGATCGTCAAGGTCTTCCTGATCCTGTTGGGGGTGATGGTGGTGCTGTCGAACGTCCTCGCCGCTACCATCGCGGGCCCGGTGCGGCGCCTGGCGGAGGCCGCCGAGCTTGTGCGCCGGCGGATCCGCTCCCGCGTGGAGCTTCCCGATTTCACCCGCCGACGCGATGAGATCGGGCATCTTTCGGGGGCGATCCGCGACATGACCAACGCGCTTTATCGCCGCATCGACGCGATCGAGAGCTTTGCCGCCGACGTGGCTCATGAATTGAAGAACCCGCTCACGTCGCTTCGCTCCGCGGTGGAGACCCTGCCGCGCGCCAAGACCGAGGAAAGCCGTGGACGGCTGCTCGCCGTGATCGAGCATGACGTCAAACGCCTCGACCGGCTGATTTCCGACATTGCCGATGCCAGCCGGCTCGACGCCGAATTGCAGCGGCAGGAATCCGCGCCGGTGGACCTGGCCAAGCTGCTGAAGACGCTGATTGCGGTGGCCAACGAGGTGAAGCAGGAGAATGTCAGTGTCGCGCTCACCTTCGAAGGCAGCGGTGCGCAGGCCTTCAAGGTGCCGGGACACGACTCCCGCCTCGGTCAGGTGATCGGCAATCTGATCGACAACGCGCGCTCTTTCTCACCGCCGGGTGGGGCGGTGCGCGTCACCTGCCGGCGGCTGAGAAGCAAAGTCGAGATCGTGGTCGACGACGACGGCCCCGGGCTGCGTGTAGACTCGCTGGATCGCATCTTCGAGCGTTTTTACACCGACCGTCCGCACCAGGGCTTCGGGCAGAATTCCGGCCTCGGGCTTTCCATCTGTAAACAAATCGTCGAGGCGCATGGCGGACGTATCTGGGCGGAGAACCGCACGCGTAAGAGCGGCGCTGGCGAGGAAGACGTGCTTGGGGCGCGCTTTGTCGTTCGCCTCCCGGCGACGTGATGGCCACCATCGTTGCCCCCCTCACCCCGACCATCTCCCCACGCGGGAGAGATGCTGCGGTGAACAGCAATCCCACCATCCACGCTTCCGCCGTGCTGGTCGGCGCCAAGGCGGTGCTGATCCGCGGTCCCTCCGGATCCGGCAAATCACAATTGGCGCTCGCACTCCTGCAAGCAGCGCAAGCGGGGCGCCTGCCTTTTGCCCGCCTTGTCGCCGACGACCGTGCGCATGTGGAAGCGGTGAATGGACGCCTGCTGGTGCAGCCCGCCGCAGCGCTGAAAGGGCTCTTGGAGCTGCGGGGCAGCGGCATTCAAACGCTAGAAGCCGAGCCAGTCGCGGTCATCGGCTGCGTCGTCGACTTGGCGGCGGAAGACGCCACCCGCCTGCCGGAAAGGAACGCCCAGGAGACTGTGATCGAAGGAATTCGCCTGCCGCGGCTTGCGATCGCATCCGGCCAGGAACCCCTTCCCCCGCTTTTCGCCCTGCTGCAAACCCTTGAGCGGGAGCGGTCCCGAGGCAGTCCAGCCCCCCTGAACGTGAGCAAAAAAGTAACTATATAGGCCCTAGGCTCCTTACCTGGAGTGTTTGGGCAGACCGTTTCTGCCCCCTGAATACCGCAATGCAATATTTCCCCGAATTGCCCAGAATGACCCTTGCGCTTGGGCCACGGATAGGAATGAATGCGCGACTTTCGTGCACTGCACCCAGCATGTGCGCGTGGACCGGTGTTTGATGATCGGCGTCGTCCTCGTCACCCATGGTAAATTGGCCGCTGAGTTCCGCTCGGCGCTGGAGCATGTCGTCGGCCCACAACGGCAGATCGAGGCCGTGACAATCGGCCCCGAGGACGACATCGAGCATTGTCGCAACGACATCATCGAGGCGGTGAAGAAGGTCGACAGCGGCGAAGGCGTCGCCATCCTCACAGACATGTTCGGCGGAACACCCTCCAACCTCGCCATTTCTGTGATGAGCCGGCCCAAAGTCGAGGTGCTGGCGGGCATCAATTTGCCGATGCTGATCAAGCTGGCGAAAGTGCGCGAGACCTGCGGCCTGCCGGATGCGGTCGCCGCGGCGCAAGAAGCTGGCCGAAAATACTGCACGATCGCCAGCCGCGTCCTCAGCGGGAAATGAGAGACGGCGCGCTAGGCGACGGCGATACCCCGCCGCCGCGCGAAGGTGTCATCCGCCGGGTGCTCGAGATCGTCAACAAAAAGGGGCTGCACGCCCGCGCCTCTGCGAAATTCGTGCAAACCGTGGAAAAATTCGATGCCGAAGTCACCGTCACCCGCGGCGGCGAAACCGTCGGCGGGACCTCCATTATGGGCCTGATGATGCTCTCTGCCGCCACCGGCACGGAGATCACCGTGGAAGCCAGCGGCAAGCAGGCCGCGGAGGCAATGGACGCCATCATCGGACTGGTTACGAGCGGGTTCGGGGAAGAGGATTGAGCCTCTTGGTCATTCCGGCCCCGCTCAAAGCGCGAACTCGGAATCGCAGCCTCCGCCGCTGCGTTCGCCGCCGGAATCCCGCTTCGGACCCTCGCCGCCCCAGGGAATGAGCCAACAGGCCATATAAAGAAATCTTTATATCCTTATTGCCGTCTGCTGCTGGGCCTGCTATAGCCTGCGCCAGCCGCGTCCAGGCCAATTGGCGGGCGCAAACGGCGTACACTTGTTTGCGTGTGCGCTCCTGCCTTCATGCCGTGCAAGGGATTGCCATGACCGCTGCCAGTGCTGCTGCGAAGAGTACCGCCTCCGCCACCGACTATGTCGTCAAGGACATCGGTCTGGCCGATTGGGGCCGCAAGGAAATCGCGATCGCCGAAACCGAGATGCCGGGTCTGATGGCGACGCGGGAGGAATTCGGCCCAACCCAGCCGCTGCGCGGCGCGCGCATCGCCGGCTCGCTGCACATGACGATCCAGACCGCGGTGCTGATCGAAACGCTGAAGGCGCTCGGTGCCGATGTGCGCTGGGCCTCCTGCAACATCTATTCGACCCAGGACCATGCCGCGGCTGCCGTTGCCGCCGGCGGCACCCCGGTCTTCGCGGTCAAGGGCGAGAGCCTTCAGGACTACTGGGATTACACCCATCGAATTTTCGAATGGGCCGACGGCGGCACCCCCAACATGATCCTGGATGACGGCGGCGACGCCACGCTCCTGATCCATCTCGGCATTCAGGCGCGCGACAACCCGTCCGTCATCGCCAAGCCGACCAACGAGGAAGAGGAAGTTCTCTTTGCCTCCATCAAGCAGCGGTTGAAGCAGGACCCGGACTGGTATGCGCGCGTCGGCAAGGCCATCAAGGGCGTGACAGAGGAGACCACCACCGGCGTGCACCGGCTTTACATCATGGCGAAGGAAGGCCGCCTTCTGTTCCCCGCCATCAACGTGAACGACAGCGTCACCAAGTCGAAATTCGACAACCTGTACGGCTGCCGGGAATTGCTGGTGGACGGAATCCGCCGCGGCACCGATGTGATGATGGCCGGCAAGGTGGCAATGGTCGCCGGGTTCGGCGACGTCGGCAAAGGTTCCGCCGCCTCGCTGCGCAATGCCGGCTGCCGCGTGCTGGTCTCCGAGATCGATCCGATCTGTGCGCTGCAGGCGGCGATGGAAGGCTATGAAGTCACCACCATGGACGACGCCGCGCCGCGCGCCGACATCTTCGTCACCGCCACCGGCAATGTCGACGTCATCACCATCGAGCACATGCGCAAGATGAAGGACCGCGCGATCGTGGCCAACATCGGTCACTTCGACAGTGAGATCCAGGTGGCGGCGCTGAAGAACCTGAAGTGGCACAACGTCAAGCCGCAGGTGGACGAGATCGAGTTCCCCGACGGCAAGCGCATCCTGCTGCTGTCGGAGGGCCGGCTGGTTAATCTCGGCAATGCCATGGGGCATCCGAGCTTCGTGATGTCGGCGTCCTTCACCAACCAGACGCTGGCGCAGATCGAGCTTTGGACCAATCCGGACAAATACGAAAAGCAGGTCTATACGCTGCCGAAGCATCTCGACGAGAAGGTCGCGCGGCTGCATCTGAACAAGATCGGCGCGAAGCTGACCAGGATGACCGACAAGCAGGCGACCTATATCGGCATTCCGCAGGAAGGCCCGTTCAAGACCGACCATTATCGGTATTAAGACGCCTGATAGGGTGAGGAATGTTTGCGGGCATTTTCGTACGCGCTGGTAAGGTGCGGTTACTGCAAAGGGAGCCCTGACATGCTTCACGTCGCCAAGACATGCCTGCTCGCAATGTTGCTCGCCACCGTGACCGCCGGAATTTCTCGAGCCGAGATCACGAACACGAACTGCGGCGCGCCGATCCAGAGCAGCGTCGTTACCGGAAACGAGCTGTTCGAAACGACCAGCAGAAGTTTTGTGCGCATACGCGGCGCCGTTCTCACCGTGACGGTGCCATCTGGCCAGACCCGCTGCGTCAAAGTGCGGTTTACCGGCGGCGTGACCTGCAAGGGGGGCACCGGCAACGAGGCCTGTTTCATCCGCGCTCGGGCGGGAGGCGAGGAGCTGCATCCCGAGGGTGGTGGCAATCAAGGCCTCAGTGGCCGGCTCCTGCGGCCGACCGGCCTCGGATTTCAGTGGGTGGGACGCTTGGGCGACGGCCAGCATGTCATCCAAATCCAGGTGCGCACGCTCGATCTGCCCGAAACGGTCACCCTCGGCATCAACGACTGGACGATGGACGTGGAAGTGCTGAATTGAACGTCGGCATCTGAAGGCCTTCCCGGCGTGTTCTCGCAAACCGCGCAGAAAGGCCCGTTTCAGACGATCATTATCGTAGTAATCAGCCCATGCATGCGGCGCTGATCACGAGCGTGAACTTGTCGATCTGAAATTCTTTCTCCAGGTCGAGATCGTGCAGCCTGAGCCATTGATCCTGCGCCAGGTAGGCGGGCTTTTCCCGGGCCGCCGGGCATTCGTATTTGAGCCCGCCCAAATTCTGCAGGTGATGGACCATTTCGTGCACCAGCACGGACAGCTCCGCCGGCGTCGTTCCGGTCCAGGCGTCGGGAAGGAAGATCGTCCGCGTCGCATCGTGATACACGGCGACGACCTCGCGCGCGTGCGCGGCAGCCTCCATGGCCGGTTCGCCGCCCTCGCGCCACTTGTCCGGCAGCATGCCCTTGTAGCGCATGGCCGCAAGCTTCATCGCCGACGCAAATTCGACCCGTGGTTGATCCTGGTTGGCCGGGAGATCGAAATTCGTCGACAGCCAGGCCGCGATTTTCGTCAGCAGAGCTTCCATCGAATGCGTTGCTCCGCCGGCCGCGCCCGCAGTCTGTTCGGCGGACGCGATGACCGGCGGGATCGGGATGTCGTAGGATGGCTCGAAGGGTTGTGCGTGTGTCGGGCTGACGATCGCAAAGGTGACGACCGCCGCGTAAGCGTAAAGCTTGATTTGCTTAGGCATGGTGTCCTCCATCGAGGGGCAGAGCGCCCTGTGTGGATGATCCATGCGCCAAGCCACCCCGGCGCGTCGTTGGCATTTCCCAACGCGAAAAACGGACTGTTTGCAGATAGTTGACTGGGTTAGCACAGACCGGGAGACGTCCATGCTCCACCATGAGCGCATAGCCGGGCTCAAACGGGTGCCGATTTTCGCCAGGCTGGCGGATGCCGCGCTGGACCGCGCCGTGCGCAGCTGCGAGTGGCGGCAGTACGAACCCGGCGAGCAGATCCTGGGTTTTCAAGATCCGTCCACCGATGTCCTGTTCCTGCTGGCCGGCAAGGCGCGCGTGGTGATTTATTCCTCGGAGGGCAAAGCCGTCGTCTTTGTCGACCTGAAGAGCGGGACAATGTTCGGCGAAATCGCCGCCATCGACCGAGGGTCGCGCTCCGCCAGCGTCGAAGCACTCGAACCATGCACGATCGCTTCGCTCTCCGCCGAAAAATTCGAAGGCTTGATGCTGGAAGAGCCGAGCGTGGCAATCGTCACGCTTCAGCACATGGCAGCCGATGTGCGGCGGCTATCGGAGCGCGTATTCGAGTTCAGCACGCTGTTCGTGCAGAACCGGGTCCATGCGGAATTGCTGCGTCTGGCGGGCGAAGCAAGCGGCGGGCAACCCGACGCCGTGCTTTCCCCCGCGCCTTCGCTCTCCGACATCGCCGACCGCATCAGCACGCACCGGGAGGCCGTCTCGCGGGAGCTCAGCCGGCTCACCACCACCGGCCTGCTCCGGCGCGAGGGGAGCGACCTCAGAATCACCAGCGTGGCGAAACTGGCAAAGCTGGTGCACGAGGCAAAAGGGGATTAGGCGATTGACAGCCGCGGGCCGCTTGCGGGGACGGCTTTAGATGGCCCCAGGCCTTCCGGGCGAATCCCCAAAATGTTGTAGGCCGAAACCGGCCGGTGAAATCCCTTCAAATCCAGATCCCCGATCGCCGCGGCTTCAACGCTCTCCTCCACCTTTGCGAAGACCCGCTGCGCGACCAGTATTTGGGTGTCCTTGGCCTCGCCGCAAAGCCGGGCGGCGAGGTTGCAAGCCGGGCCCACGGCCCCATAGTCGAGCCGTTGCTCGAAGCCGATCGTGCCGATCGTCGCGTAGCCCCCGGCGATGCCGGCCCCGAAGCCGAGCTCGTGGCCACGCTTGCGCCAGCTTGCGGACAGCACGGTCAATGCTTCGCGCATGGCAAGCGTCATGCGGATCGCCTGTAATTCGTGATTTTCGACCGGCACCGGAGCGTTGAACAGGATCATCATGCCGTCGCCGGCGAAATGTTCGATCGTACCGTCATGCGCAATGATGATGCGGCCGAGCTCGGCGTGATACTGGCGCAGCACGCTCATGACCTCCTCCGGCTCCGCGGACTCGGTAAATCCGGTGAAGCCGCGCAGGTCGACATACACCACCGTGATCTCCGAGCGGCGCGTCTTGAGCGAATCGTTTGCGTCGCCGGAGATGATCAGGTCGCTTATTTTCGGCGAGAGGAATCGCGTGAGCTTGGAAAATCGCCCGAGCTGCGACACCTGTTCGGCAACACGCGTTTCGAGCTTCGCATTCCATTCGGCCAGCTGTGCCGCCTGTTCCTCCACCTGCCGGTTCTTGTCTTGAATCTCGCTGAACAGCGCTTCAAGCATCCGGTTCTTTTCGGTGATGAGCTTGTTGGCCTCCTCGGTCCGCTGCTTGGCCTCGAGCAGCTCGCGCTCGGCCTGTTTTTGCTCGGTGATGTCGGTCATCACCGTAACGGTGCCGCCGGCGGCCGCCCGGCGGCGGCGAATGCGATACCACCGGCCGTCCGGGGTGTGATCCTCGAAGCTCTTGCCCGTCGGATTGCGCAGGCTCTCGACGCGCTTGGCGATCAGGCTTTCGACGTCGCCCTCGCCGTAATAGCCGTTCTCAGCCAGAAAACGCAAAAGATCGGGATAGAAACTGCCCGGTTGCAGCAACTCCCTGGGCGCCCGGTACATTTCCTTGAAGCGGTCGTTGCAGGCGACGATGTTCAAATTTTCGTCGGTGTAGGCAAGTGCGCCCGGCATATTGTCGAGCGCGACATGGAGCTGCGCCTCCTTATCCGCCAAATTCCGTTCGGCCTGTTTTTGCTCGGTGATGTCCGTCATCACCGTAACGGTGCCACCGGCGGGCGCCCGGCGGCGGAGAATGCGATACCACCTGCCGTCCGGCGTGTGGTCCTCAAAGCTCCTGCCCGAAGGATGGCGCAGACTCTCGACGCGCTTGGCGACGAGCGCATCGATGTCGCCCTCGCCGTAATAACCGTTCTCAGCCAGATAGCGCAGGAGATCAGCATAGGGACGGCCCGGCTGAAGCAACTCCTTCGGTACTTCGTACATTTCCTTGAAGCGATTATTGCAGAAGACGATATTTTGATTTTCGTCCGTGTAGGCGAGCGCGCCCGGCATGTTGTCGAGCGCGACATGGAGCTGCGCCTCGATCTCGGTTGGCCGATGATCGCCGGTGATGACCTGTCGCAGATGTGCCACGGCTAAATCCCCCCGGACCACATATTAGGCCTCTCGGAGGACGTTGCCCAGCCTTACAGGACAGGCACTCCTGCCCCTCTTTCGGCAGGTGGCGAGGAGGGAGAAGCGCGCGCCTTGTTCCCAGCGGAGTCGAGTGCTATCTGCCCTCCATGACGGCCGGCCCCATCCAAAACATCCGCAATTTTTCCATTGTCGCGCATATCGACCACGGCAAGTCGACATTGGCCGACCGGCTGATCCAGCTCACCGGCGGGCTCACCGACCGCGAGATGTTGGGCAAGGAACAGGTGCTCGACTCGATGGATATCGAGCGCGAGCGCGGCATCACCATCAAGGCGCAGACCGTGCGGCTGAAATACCGCGCGAACGACGGCAAGGACTACATCCTCAACCTGATCGACACGCCCGGCCATGTCGACTTCGCCTATGAGGTGAACCGCTCGCTCGCGGCCTGCGAGGGCTCGCTGCTGGTGGTGGACGCCAGCCAGGGCGTGGAAGCGCAGACGCTCGCCAACGTCTATCATGCGCTCGATGCCGGCCATGAGATCGTTCCGGTGCTCAACAAGATCGACCTGCCGGCGGCGGAGCCCGAACAGATCAAGCAGCAGATCGAGGACGTCATCGGTCTCGACGCCTCCGACGCGGTCATGATCTCGGCCAAGACCGGCCTCGGCGTTCCCGATGTGCTGGAGGCGATCGTCAAGCGCCTGCCGCCGCCCAAGGGCGACCGCAACGCCACGCTGAAAGCCCTGCTGGTGGACAGCTGGTACGACGCTTACCTCGGCGTCGTCGTGCTGGTGCGGATCGTCGATGGCGTGCTCAGAAAAGGCCAGCGCATCCGCATGATCGGCATCGAGTTCCTCTACGAGGTCGATCGTACCGGCGTGTTCACGCCCAAGCTGACGCTGGTCGATGAACTCGGCCCCGGCGAGATCGGCATGCTGACCGCCTCGATCAAGGAAGTCGCCGACACGCGCGTCGGAGACACCATCACCGACGAGCGCAACCCGGTGGACGAGCCGCTGCCCGGATTCCGGCCGGCGATCCCGGTGGTGTTCTGCGGATTGTTTCCGGTCGATGCCGCGCAATTCGAGGATTTGCGCGCCGCCATGGGCAAGCTGCGGCTGAACGACGCCAGCTTCTCCTACGAGATGGAAACCTCGGCCGCGCTGGGCTTTGGCTTCCGCTGCGGTTTCCTCGGCCTGCTCCATCTGGAGATCATCCAGGAGCGGCTGGAGCGCGAATTCAATCTCGATCTGATCGCAACCGCGCCGTCGGTCATTTACCGCATGAAGCTGCGCGACGGCTCGCAGATCGAAATCCACAATCCGGTCGACATGCCGGACGTGATGAAAATCCTGGAAATCGAGGAGCCCTGGATCGAGGCCACCATCCTGACGCCCGACGAATATCTCGGCGCCGTGCTCAAGCTCTGCCAGGACCGCCGCGGCATGCAGAAGGAGCTGACCTATGTCGGCAGCCGCGCCATGGTCAAATACGACCTGCCGCTCAACGAGGTGGTGTTCGATTTCTATGACCGGCTCAAATCGGTGTCGAAGGGTTATGCCTCCTTCGACTATCATCTCACCGATTACAAAGTCGCCGACCTGGTGAAGATGTCGATCCTGGTCAACGAGGAGCCGGTCGATGCGCTTTCCATGCTGGTGCATCGCACCCGCGCGGAGGCGCGCGGCCGCGGCATGTGCGAGAAGCTGAAAGAGCTGATCCCGCCGCACATGTTCCAGGTGCCGATCCAGGCCGCGATCGGCGGCAAGATCATCGCGCGCGAGACCGTGCGCGCGCTGCGCAAGGACGTGACCGCGAAATGCTACGGCGGCGACGCCACGCGCAAGCGCAAATTGCTCGACAAGCAGAAGAAGGGCAAAAAGCGCATGCGGCAGTTCGGCAAGGTCGACATCCCGCAGGAAGCATTCATCGCCGCGCTGAAGGTGGATGTGTAGCGTGCACCTTTTCTGTTCTTCATCCTCGCTGGTGAGGAGTCATCGCGCAGCGATGCGGTCTCGAACCATGCAGGCCCTTGCTGCCCATCCTTCGAGACGCGGCTTCGCCGCTCCTCAGGATGAGGCGCCGAGTGTTTGGCGCAAAAGAACATAGCCTCCCCACCCCGCTTGTAATCGCAACCTGCGGACTGTCCATGATGAAGGCGGGCCGACGAGCGGGAATTCGCCCCGGCCGTCTCATCACCCGCGGGGAGGTCCCACCATGACCAAGCTCGGCGCATCAGCGCCTTGCAGCCTTTCGCCATTTCCGTTCTCGCCGCCGCTACCCTCAGCATGCCGCACACCGCCGGCGCCCAGCAAACCCCCGCCTCGATCACCGTCGAGCTCGGCGACGTGTCGCTCACCAAGCTGCCTTTCATCATGGCGGCCGACTACGGCATCTATGAGAACAACGCGCTGAAGGTCCGGCAATACATCACGCCGTCCGCCGCCAAGGCGGTCGAGGCCAGGGGCGTGAAAGTGCCGCCGGAAAACATCGGCCGCGAAGAAGGCAACATCAACATTGGCGGCGGCAGCCCGACCATGGTGCGCATGCACTCGGTCGCCACCGCGCCGCATCGCGTGATCCTGGCGACCACCGACATCTACTCGCGCTACCACATCCTGGCGCGCAGCGACATCAAGTCGGTCGATGACGTCAAGGGCAAGCGCATCGGCTACGGCAATCACGGCGCGCTCAGCCACTTCTCGATCCTGATGTGGCTGAAGAGCATCGGGCTCGATCCGGAGAAGGACGTCGAGATGTACTCCAACGGCGGCGACATCGAGCACGTCACCCAAGGCAGGGTCGACATCATCACCGCCAACGGCATCACCGTCGATGAAGCCATCAAGCATGGCTTGAACGACATCGCCAATCTCGTTCCAAGGAAGATCCACATGCCCGGCTCGGGCGTGAACGCCGAGAAGGCCTGGCTGGCGCAGAACCGCGACGTGGCGGCACGCTTCGTCAAGGCGACGGTGGAAGCGATCGCGCTGATGAAGCAGGACAAGGAGAAGGCCTTCGCGTCGATGCGCAAATGGTACGGCATCAACGACCAGAAGGTGCTGGAAGGCATCTATGCGGAAGCGACCGACCTGCCGATCAAGCCGTATCCCTCGATCGAAGGCCTGAAGAACATGCAGACGGTGTACACGTGGCGCGCGATCACCAGGAAGAAGCCGGAAGAATTCGTAGACGCGAGCTTCGTTACCGAGCTCGACAAGAGCGGCTATATCGACAGCCTCTACAAGAAGACCGAGGCGGCCGCCGCGCCGAAGTAGCCGCAAACAAAAAGGGCGCGCCGTTGCACGCCCTTTCCATTCGTCGTTATCCGATTACTCCCCGCCGCTAAGCGATGAGTCGAACCTGGATCGTTCGTCTCCGCTCGTCCCCGCGCAAGCGGGACCCAGGGCGCTGATTCTGCGCGCGCCGCTGCTGGATTCCCGCTTGCGCGGGAATGAGCGGAGAGAGGTGGCGCCGCGCCAACCAAAACGCTCCCCGCCGCTAATTCTTCTTCGGCGCGTCCACCGTTCCCTTCGGCACGATCGCTTCCTTCACCTTCGCCTTGATGTCGGCCGGAGCGTTGAGGATGTCATTCACCAGTTGCTCCAGCTCCTGCCCGGTCATCGATTGAATTTCCATCCGCTGCTTTTCGGCCTCGGCGAGGAATTCCGGATCCTTGAGCGTGGCGTCGAAGGCCTTGCGCAAGGCGGCGACGCGCTCGGCCGGCACGCCCGGCGTCGTGGCGATCGGCCTTCCTACTGCCACCGAGCGGGAAATGAAGTCGACGATCGCCTTCTGCTCCGGCGTCGTGGCGAGATCGCGCATCAGCGGGACGTCCGGCAGGTCTGCCTCTTTGGTCATGCCGATTTGCACGATCGGCGTGATCATTTTCTTTTGGACCAAGTGCGGGGTGACCGCCTTGTAGCTGACCCACGGATTGGTGGCCCGCCCCTCCACCTCGCCGCGCTCCATCGCGAGGTTGACGTCGGCGCCGTCGGCATAACCGACCACGAGCTTTAACTTGCCGCCGAGGACGTTGTTGTAGATCGCCGGGATCTGCGTCGAGATCGAGCCGGCCCCGGTCGTGCCGATGACGGTCTCCCGCTTCGTTGCATCGTCCCAGCTTTTGGTCTTCGACGTATGCCACACCACCGTGACCTGGTTGTTCGAGCTCATATTGCCGACCCAGTTGAAGGTGCGCAGATCGGCCTCCAGGCCCTCGGAGATGTCCAGCGCCTGGTCGACCGGCAGTCCCTGGCTCGCAATGGTGAGGATGGTGCCATCCTTCGGCGCGACTTTGGCGACGTAGTTCGCCGCCTTGATGCCGCCGCCACCCGGCATGTTGATCGGGATCACCTGCGGGTTGCCAGGGATATGTTTGCCGATATGCCGGCCGAGCACGCGGGCGTAGAGATCGTAGCCGCCGCCCACGCCGGAGCGGATGACGAAGCTGATCTGCTTGCCCTTGTAGAAATCCGCCACCGGATCGGCGAAAGCCGGCGAGCCACAAAGCGCCAGAACAAGCAAAACCGCAGAGCCCAGATGCTGCATCGCTTTCCTCCCTTATCCGCTTTCCTTGCACGATAGCACGCAGGCAGGAGGCTGCCCGCAACATCGGCAGCAACTCGCCTCGTATTGGCATGTCTGTTAAGCAGCATCGCGCGGCTGGAACTCGTTGTAAAGCCTTGTAGCCATTGAAGTTTGCGCTGCGACACATTGTCGAACCAAGTTCGGCTGCGTTGAAAAAACCACCGCTGCGCTATAATCCTTGCGATTCCGCTGCCAGCCTGGCCGCTGCGCGGCACGGACAAGGGAGATCAAATGTTTGCGAAGGTCCTCGCCTGGTGTGTTCTGATTCTGGTTTTGCCTGCTGGTGTCTGGGCACAAACCGCGGGCACGCTCGAGCCAAAGCCGCTGCCGCCGCTTGCCAAGCCGGACGATCCGAAGACTCCGGCCAAGGAATTGTTTGGACGCAGGGACGCGCCCGCGCCGCTCGAAGCGCGCGCCCTCGGTTGGTACGCCAAAGGATGTCTCGCCGGCGCCACCGCGCTGCCGGTGAATGGCGAGACCTGGCAGGTGATGCGGTTGTCGCGCAACCGCAATTGGGGGCATCCCAATCTGGTACGCTTGATCGATCGGTTGTCGGCAAAAGGAAAGAAGCTCGGCTGGAACGGATTATTGGTCGGCGACATGTCGCAGCCGCGCGGCGGCCCGATGCTGACCGGTCATGCCAGCCACCAGGTCGGTCTCGATGCCGATATCTGGCTTACGCCGATGCCCGACCGCGAGCTCACGCGGCAGGAGCGCGAAGAAATGTCGGCCGTCGACATGGTCGCGGACCACCGCAAGGACGTCGATCCGAAGGTTTGGACCCCGAAGCACATCGCCATCATCAAGGCCGCCGCCGAGCAGCCGGAAGTCGAACGCATCTTCGTCAACGCGGCGATCAAGAAAGCGCTCTGCCGCGACAGCGGCGGATCGCGCGCCTGGCATAACAAGGTGCGGCCCTATTGGGGGCACAACTATCATTTCCATATCCGCATGCGTTGCCCGGCGGGAGAAGGAGAATGCAAGCCGCAGGACCCGGTGCCGGCCGGCGACGGTTGCGGCAAGGAACTGGATTGGTGGTTCCGCGACGCCGTGCTGCACCCCAAGCCGTCGAAGGAACCGGTGAAGCCGAAACCGCCGATCACCATGGCGGAACTGCCGGCGGCCTGCCGCAAAGTATTGATGGCGCCGTAGGCGGAACGACGCGCTTAAAAAATCTTGAGCGCGCGGGCGAGTTGCCAGGCGGAGAGCGTCACCACGAGAACCCCGACCATCGTCATCAGCACGCGCGCCGGCAGCCGCTTCACCGCCCAGCCGCCCAGCGGAGCCGCGATCACGCCGCCGATCACCAGCGCGATCAGCTCCCGCCACGGCGCAACGCCAAGCTCGATGAAGAAGGTCGTGGCCGCCGCGGTCGTAACAAAAAATTCCGTAGCGTTCACCGAACCGACGGCCTTGCGCGGCGCGTGACCCGAACCGAGCAAGGTGGAGGCGACCATCGGTCCCCAGCCCCCGCCGCCGCTGGCATCAAAGAACCCGCCGACCAGACCGAGCGGTGGGGCCCAGCGCAAACGGCGCGTCGCGCCTGGGGATCTGGCGCGCGGCTTTCAACAAGATAAAAATACCGAGCAGGAGCAAATAGAACGCAACGAATGGCCGCGCCGCGCTCGCATCGACATTGGAGAGGACCCAGGCGCCGAGCACCGCGCCGACAACGCCGCCGATGCCAAGCCGGGCCACCAGTTTCCAATCCACGTTGCCGTGCGCGATATGCGACACTGCAGAGGCGGCGGTGGTGAATACTTCCGCGGTGTGCACCATGGCGCTTGCCTGCGCCACCGGCACCCCCATCGTCAGCATGGCCGACGTCGAAATCACGCCGAAGGCCATGCCCAGCGCACCATCGATGAGCTGAGCGACGAAGCCAATCGCGCCCAGCAACAAATAGTCCGAAAGCATCAATGAGAACCCCCGTCGGCCGCGCCGATCACCCAGCCCCATGGTGCCTGCGCACCGCTATGTCAGGCGACGCGTCCAGGGGCCGGAATGAGTAACCAACAAAGCCGGGCACCGCAAGACAGATGACGGCCGAAGAACAAGCCCTACGCAGTCACGCGCGTCACCTCAGCAAAAAACCACGCGAATGCATGCCTTTGGAAGATCGTTTTTCTGCCCTTTGCCCGGAAAGCGAAACTTGCTAGCGTCATGCGCGACATTGCGGGAGCGTCGTGCGCGCACTCGCCAAAACCCGGAACGGCGGTTCACGGGCGGTCTCTTCGGATTTTGTTGAAACGAAGCACGCGATGGCGGCGCCATCCGCGGCTTTCCGTCTGAGAGGAACCGCTATGAAACGCACCCGTATTCTGCTTACGTTTTTGCTCGCGCTTGGCGCTTTCGCGAACTATGCCGTCGCGCAAGACCGGAAAATGGTCGTTTTCGCCGCCGCGTCGGTGAAAGAAGCGCTTGACGAGGTCAACGCCGCCTACAAACAAGCGAAAGGCATCGAGATCGTCACCAGCTATGCGGGAAGCGGAGCCTTGATCAAACAGATCGAGCAAGGCGCGCCAGCGGAAGTGTTCCTTTCCGCCGATCTGGAATCGATGGACTACGGTTCGCAGAAAAAGGTCGTGCAGGACAATACCCGCGTCAACCTGCTCGGCAACAGGCTGGTGCTGATCGCCGCGGCGGACGCCAAAATCGGCAACGTCACGATCAATTCAAGTTTCGATCTCGCCGAGACTGGCCGGCGACGGCCGCATCGCCACCGGTGACGTGAAGGCAGTGCCGGTCGGGCGCTACGCGAAGGTGGCGCTCGAAAAGCTCGGGCTATGGGCCTCGGTGCAACCCAAGCTCGCCATGGTCGAGAATGTGCGGCTTGGCGTTGTCGCTGGTGGCGCGCGGCGAAGCGCCGCTTGGGATCGTCTACGAAACCGACGCCAGGGCCGAGCCGAAGGTAAAGGTGATCGGCGCCTTTCCCGCGGATTCCCATCCGGCGATCATCTATCCGGCTGCGCTCACCGCGGCGGCAAAACCCGGCAATGCGGCGGCCTATCTTGATTTCCTGCAGAGCCCGGCTGCGCGCGGCATCTTCGAGAAACGCGGCTTCACCATTCTCGCCAAGAACTCCTAGGGTGGCGCTTGTTTGATCTTTCCCCAGACGAATGGATCGCGGTCCATTTATCGCTGCGCATTGCCATCATCGCCACGCTCGCCGCGCTGCCGTTTGGCATCGCCGTCGCCTGGCTGCTGGCGCGCAAGGATTTCTGGGGCAAGTCGCTGCTCGACGGCATCGTGCATCTGCCGCTCGTGCTGCCGCCGGTGGTGACCGGTTATCTGCTGCTGATCACATTCGGCCGCAAGGGGCTGATCGGCGGTTTTCTTGAGGACCTCGGCATCGTTTTCTCTTTCCGCTGGACCGGCGCCGCGTTGGCCTGCGGCATCATGGGTTTTCCGCTGCTGGTGCGCGCGATCCGGCTGTCCTTCGAAGCGATCGACCGCCGGCTGGAGGATGCCGCCTCCACGCTCGGCGCCGACCGCGTGCGGACATTCGTGACCATCACGCTGCCGCTCGCGCTGCCGGGCATCATCGCCGGCATGGTGCTGTGCTTCGCCAAGGCCTTGGGCGAATTCGGCGCCACGATTACTTTCGTCTCCAACATTCCCGGCGAAACGCAGACCATTTCGGCGGCGATCTATACTTTCATGCAGGTGCCGGGCGGCGAAGGCGCTGCCGGGCCGGCTTGTCATCGTCGCCATCCTCATCGCGCTTGCGGCGCTGGTCGCCTCCGAATGGCTGGCGCGGCGCGCCGGCCTGCGTTTCCACGGAGAGTGAGATGTTGTCTGTGGATGCGGAAAAGCGGCTTGGCGACTTTGCGCTCGCGGTGCGCTTCGAAGCAAAGAGCGGCATCACCGCTCTGTTCGGACCGTCCGGTGCCGGCAAGACCACGCTCGTCAACATGATCGCCGGGCTGCTGACGCCGGACCGCGGACGCATCGTGCTGGAGGACAGCGTGCTGTTCGACTCCGCGGCGGGTATCAATCTGCCCGCGCACCGGCGGCGCATCGGCTATGTTTTCCAGGAAGGACGGCTGTTTCCGCATATGACGGTGGCGCGCAATCTCGACTATGGCCGGCACATGAGCGGGCTTTCCGTCGATGCGGCGCAAGCGGATCGCGTCATCGACCTGCTCGACATCCGTCCGCTGTTGGGGCGGCGGCCGGGGAAACTATCGGGCGGCGAGCGCCAGCGCATCGCCGTCGGGCGCGCGCTGTTGATGCGCCCGCGCCTGCTGCTGCTCGACGAGCCGCTGGCCTCGCTCGACGCCCGGCGGAAGTCGGAAATTCTGCCGTATCTCGAGCGCCTGCGCGACGAAGCGCGCGTGCCGATGGTCTATGTCAGCCACGATGCCGGCGAAGTGCGGCGCATCGCGACCTCGGTCGTGTGGCTCAGCGATGGACGCGTGACCGCGGTGCGCGGCGTTGAGTTTCTTGACGCTATGCGCGCGATCGGGACCTAGAGCATCATGTTTCCTCCCGAACGCATCGTCTGCCTGACCGAGGAGACGGTGGAGACGCTGTATCTGCTCGGCGAGCAACGGCGCATCGTCGGTGTCTCCGGCTATGCGGTACGGCCGCCGCAGGTGCGCAAGGAGAAGCCGCGCGTCTCGGCCTTCATCTCCGCCGATGTGCCGAAAATCCTCGCGCTCGACCCGGATCTCGTGCTCACCTTTTCCGATCTGCAGGCCGATATCGTGGCAGATCTTGTGCGTAACAACATCGCCGTGCATGCCTTCAATCAGCGCGACATCGCCGGGATTCTCGACATGGTGCGCACGCTCGGCGCCCTGGTCGGCGCAGCCGGCAAAGCGGAAGCGCTTGCAAGCTCGCTCGAACAGCGGGTCGACGCGGTGCGTGCGCGCTCCGACGCGTTGCGCATGCACCCGCGGGTTTATTTCGAGGAATGGGACGAGCCGATGATCTCCGGCATCGGCTGGGTGTCGGAGCTGGTGGAAGCCGCCGGCGGCATCGAGACCTTTCCCGCGCTGGCGCTGCGCAAGAATGCCAAGGACCGCATCGTCACCGGCGCTGACGTGATCGCCGCAAGGCCCGATATCATCGTCGGCTCCTGGTGCGGCAAGAAATTCGTGCCGGCGAAGGTCGCGGCGCGGCCGGGTTTCGAAACGCTGCCGGCGGTGCGCGACGGTTGGCTGCGCGAGATCAAGTCGACGCTGATTTTGCAGCCCGGCCCGGCGGCGCTCACCGACGGACTCGATGCGCTGGCCGGGATCGTCGGAGAATGGGCGGCGGCGCAGCGAACGTAACCAGTGCTGATGGGGAGCCTTGCCGCCGAGACGCGCGACGCTCTTCACCCCTCCCCACCGCAAGCGGGGGAGGGGCACGCCTAGAGTTCTTTCAGCCAGCCCTTGATCCGCGTCCAAAGCGAACGGGGCGCGTCGGTATCGGGGTCGGCCAGCCGCAGGCCGACATTGGTCACGCGCCCCTCGACCACCGTATGCGCGACCAGTGCGATGCTGCCCAGCGGCAGCGTGTCGCCCTGTTTCGCCGGACGCATCAAATGCGCGGCAAAATCCTCCGCCAGCGTCATGTCGGCATCGCTGGCCGCGATCTGCAAGCCGTAGATTTCCGCCAGCGCACCGAGCGTCACGTCGCCGGAGACGAAGAAGTCCCCCAGCAGCCGGGAATCGGGCTTCGCCGGCGGCGGCATATTGACGAAGAAGCGGTCGAGCGCTTCGGCTTTTTCCGGCGGCGCCAGCAGGTAGACGTAGTCACCCTCTTGCACGCTGTCGCTTTCCGCCACGGTGAGAGATTTTTTCGTTGCGCACCACCAGCGTCGGCTTCGCCCAGGACGGGATCAGGCGGCGGCGCAGATAGGGGCTATTCGCGCCAACCGGATAGCCAACCAGTTCTTGCTCGAGCTGGCCCGGCAGATCGAGCTCGATACGGCGCGGCAGGCGGCTCAAGCTCGGCAAGGCAAGGCCAAGGCGCCGCGCGGAGGCGGCGATGGTCCAGCCCTGAACCAGAAGCGAGACCAGCACCGCGACGAAGGCGATATCGAAATAAATCGGCGCCTTGGGCAGTCCCACCAGCAAAGGGATGGAAGCGAGGAAGATCGCCACCGCCCCGCGCAAGCCGACCCATGAAATGAAGATCTTGTCCCGCAGCGGAAAACGGAACGGCCAAAGGCAGAGGAACACGGCGACGGGCCGGGCGACGAACATCAAGGCCAATGCCACCAGCAGCGCCGGTCCCAAAGTGCTCAACAGCCGTTCCGGCCAGACCAGAAGGCCGAGCAGCACGAACATCACGATCTGCGCCAGCCAGGTGACGGCATCGAGAAATACAACCACTGTGTTATGCGCGCGCGTCGGGCGGTTGCCGATGACGAGTCCCGCCAGATAAACCGCGAGAAAGCCCGAGGCATGCAGGCTCGCCGCCAGGCCGAACAGCACCAGCGCGCTGGTGCAGACGAACGGCGCGTGCAGACCCTGCGCCAGCCCCAGCCGGTTCAGCGCCCAGACGACGACTCGCCCGCCCAGCACACCGATCACGGTGCCGAGAATCGCCTCGCGGGCGAAGCTGGCCAGCACGGTCAGCCAATGCTGATCGCCAAGCATCAGTATCTCGACCAGCACGATGGTCATGAACACGGCGAAAGGATCGTTGGTGCCGGATTCGACCTCGAGCGTGCCGGCAACGCGCGGACGCAACCGCAATCCGCGCGAATGGATCAGCAGGAACACCGCGGCAGCGTCGGTCGAGGCCACCACGGCGCCGACCAGCAGCGCTTCCAGCCAGCTCAGGTCGAGCGCCAGCTTGGCGATCGGGGCGATCAGGGCCGCTGTGAGCAGAACACCAACAGTCGCCAGCGTGACCGAGGGTGCCAGCACGCTGCGGAAGGTGTGAAAGCGTGTGCGCAGGCCGCCATCGAACAGGATGAGCGCGAGCGCGACCGAACCCACGGCGTAGGTCAGCCCTACGTCATCGAACTTGATGCCGCCCGGCCCGCCCTCCCCGGCGATCATGCCGACCAACAGGAAGACCAGCAGCAAAGGGGCGCCGAAACGCAATGCGACCAGGCTCGACAGGATGCCAGCCAGCACCAGACCCGCGCCTAACAGGATGGCGATGCTGACTGAATCGAGGGAATCCGATCGAAATCCTAATCCTTTGCCCGCATTGGAAGGACGACGGCTCCTGCAAAGCAAGCCACGGCCCGTTTCTGCGATGTTATCAGCAGTTTTGCGAATGGCGCTTGGGATCGCAGCCTGAGGGCGCGATCCGCACTGGCCAAAAATCAGGCAGCCTTGCGGCTCGCCAGAAACTCGCCCATGCGGCCGAGCGCCTTGACGATGTTCTCCGTGGAATTGGCGTAGGACAGCCGCACGTAACCCTCGCCCAAAATGCCGAAGTCCGGCCCGCCGATGATGGCAACACCGGCTTCATCCAGCAGCGTGGAGGCGAGAGGCTTCGCCTTCCAGCCCGTGCGCTTGATGTTGGGAAAGGCGTAGAACGCGCCCTTTGGTGTCGCGCAGGATACGCCCGGCAATTTGTTCAGGCCTTCCACCACGACCTTGCGTCGCGCGTCGAAGGCAGCAACCATTTTCGCCACCTCGTCCTGCGGGCCGGTAAGCGCGGCGAGCCCGGCGAATTGCGTCGGCGCATTCACGCAGGAATAGGAATTCACCGCGAGCTTGCGTGCATAGTCGTAGAGCTTTTGCGGCCAGACCGAATAGCCGAGCCGCCAGCCGGTCATGGCATAGGTCTTCGACCATCCGTTCAAAAGGATCAGCCGCTCGCGCAAAGACGGATAGGACAGCAGACATACATGCGGCTCTCCGTCGTAGGTCATCTGGTCGTAGATCTCGTCGGACATCACGGCGACGTCGGGAAATTTTTCCAGGCCCGCAACCAGCCTGTCGACTTCCGCCTTGGGGGTGACGCCGCCAGTCGGATTGGCCGGCGAATTGAGGATGAGCAGGCGCGTCTTCGGCGTGATCAAGCGCAACGTCTCTTCGGCCGAGAAGGCGAAACCGTTCTCCTCGCGGACCGGCACCGGCACGGGTGTCGCGCCGGTATATTCGATCATCGAGCGATAGATCGGGAATCCGGGATCGGGGTAGAGAATCTCCGCGCCCGGCTCGCCGAACATCAGGATCGCCATATACATGGTGACCTTGCCGCCGGGCACGATCAGCACGCGGTCGGGGGCGACCTCGACGCGGAAGCGCTTGTGCAGGTCCGCCGCCACCGCTTCGCGCAGCGGCAGGATGCCGACCGCCGGCGTGTAGCCATGCTGGCCGTCGCGCAGCGCCTTCACCGCCGCTTCCACGATATGAGGCGGGGTCGGAAAATCCGGCTGTCCGATGCCGAGATTGACAATATCCCGGCCCTGCGCCGCCAAGCGCGGTGGCACGCGCCAGCACCGCGAAGGCGTTTTCTTCACCCATCCGGTCGAAGGAAGCGATTGTCTTGAGCATAGGTTCCTCAACTGTCTCCTCAACTGTCGTCACTGCCGCTGACCGCGGCGCGATAAGCTCATTTCATCGTTTCCCCCGCCCGAACTGGAGCTCCGCCATCCGCATGACCTCAAAGATGATGGCGACGGACCATCCGATCAGCAGCAAGCCGTTCAGCGCCATGATAGGCCCTATCAGTCGCCAGCCCTCGCCGGCAACGACGTCGCCATAGCCGAGCGCGGTGTAATTCTCGAAAGCGAATTCGAACGGCCGTGAGATTTGGCGCGGTGATGCCGGCGACGGTCATGAAGCCAGCCCAGACCGCGATCTCGGATACATGGGTGACGGTCAGCGCGACCACGGTGACCAGCAGCAAGGCGCTGACACGCATGAAGACATGCAGATCGTCCGTGGTCCCGGCGATGTGGCGCGTGATGATCACGATCAGGCCGGTCATCACCGCATGAATGCCGAAATTGACGAAGCTGACGAGACCGCCGGTCAAGAGTTGAATTAACATCTAGTCGGCGCTCCTTGGCCTTGAATAGCGCAGTTCAACGCATCCCGGCTGTGAAATCAAATCGAGATGCCTAAATAGAGAGTTGCATCCTCATCAGGAGGCCCGGATGGCGAAGAAGTCGAAGCCGCAAGTCCCGCCTAACGGCGCGTTGCGCTCCCGCCTGTGGTTCGACAATCCGGATAACCCCGGCATGACTGCGCTCTATCTCGAGCGCTATCTCAACAACGGGCTGACCAAGGAAGAATTGACCGGCGGCAAGCCGATCATCGGTATCGCGCAGAGCGGCTCCGACCTTGTGCCCTGCAACCGGCACCATCTTGAGCTGGCCAAGCGCGTGCGCGAAGGCATTTATGCCGCCGGCGGTGTCGCGCTGGAATTTCCCACTCACCCCTTGCAGGAAACCGGCAAGCGCCCGACCGCCGCGCTCGACCGCAACCTCGCCTATCTCGGCCTGGTGGAGGTGCTTTACGGCTATCCGCTCGACGGCGTCGTGCTCACCACCGGCTGCGACAAGACCACGCCCTCGGCTTTGATGGCGGCGGCGACCGTGAACATTCCCGCCATCGTTCTGTCCGGCGGGCCCATGCTCGACGGCTGGTATCAAGGAAGGCGCGTGGGCTCCGGCTCGGTGATCTGGCAGGCGCGCCGCGATCACGCCGCCGGCGTGATCGACTACAAAGAATTTCTCGACATCGTCGCTGCCTCCGCGCCGTCCATTGGGCACTGCAATACCATGGGCACCGCCTCGACCATGAATAATCTGGCAGAAGCGCTCGGCATGTCGCTGCCAAGCTGCGCCGCAATTCCCGCGCCTTACCGCGAGCGCGCGCAGATCGCCTATGAGACCGGCCGGCGCATCGTGCAGATGGTTCGCGAGGACCTCAAACCCTCCGACATCCTCACCCGCAAGGCCTTCGAGAACGCCATCGTCGCCTGTTCCGCTATCGGCGGGTCGACCAATGCGCCGATCCATCTCAATGCCTTGGCGCGACACATCGGCGTCCGCCTGGAGATCGAGGACTGGGAGAAGATCGGATTCGACGTGCCCTTGCTGGTGAATATGGAGCCGGCCGGAGAATATCTCGGCGAGGACTATTACCGGGCGGGCGGCCTGCCGACTGTGCTGAAGGAATTATTGAAGGCGGGGCGCATCCATGGCGACGCGCCAACCGTCACCGGCAGGACGATCGAGCAAAATGTCCGGCGCGCCAACGCGCCCGATGGCAAGGCCATCTTTCCTTACGGCAACCCGCTGAAACAGCAGGCAGGCTTCAAGGTGCTGAGCGGCAACCTGTTCGATTCCGCCATCATGAAAATGAGCGTGATCTCGGAGGATTTTCGCGCGCGCTATCTGTCGAACCCAAAGGAGCCCAATGTGCTGGAAGGCCGCGCCGTCGTATTCGACGGACCGGAGGATTACCACGCGCGCATCGATGATCCTTCGCTGAAGATCGGCGAGGACACGCTGCTTTTCATCCGCGGCTGCGGCGCAATCGGCTTTCCCGGCAGCGGCGAGGTGGTGAACATGCAGCCGCCGGCCGCGCTGATCAAGGAGGGCATCGATTCCCTGCCCTGCATCGGCGACGGCCGCCAGTCCGGCACGTCCGGATCGCCTTCCATCGTCAACGCGTCGCCCGAGGCCGCCGCTGGCGGCGGCTTGGGTTTGCTGAAGACCGGCGACCGCGTGCGGATCGATCTCAACAAAGGCACTGCCAATATTCTGGTCCCGAAAACCGAGCTCACCAAGCGCCGCGCGGCGCTGGAGCGCACCGGCGGTTACCAGGTTCCGGACAGCCAGACGCCGTGGCAGGAGATGCACCGCGCCAGTGTGGAGCAGCTTTCCGAAGGCATGGCGCTCAAAGCAGCGGTGAAATATCAACGCATCGCGCAGAAGACGACGCCACGCGACAGCCACTGACTGCATCGCGGTCAGGACAGACGCTGCGCCCCGCATCAGCCATGCGCTGCCTATGCTTGCGCATCGCCGGGAAGACCTTACATTGCGGGCTGTACATCTTTTGGCGGTTCCCGATGAATTACATTGACGCCGGGCTTGCGCCCCTGCGCAAGACCGGACAGATCAAGCTGCACGGCGCGGATGCCTTCGAGCACATGCGCAAGGCCGGCCGGCTGGTCGCCGACTGCCTCGACATGCTCGTCGGCGAGGTGAAGCCCGGCGTCAGCACCGAGCGCATCGATCAGCTCGTCTTGCAGTTTGCGCTCGACCATAACGCAATTCCCGCGACCATGATGTATCGCGGCTACCGCAAGGCGACCTGCACCTCGATCAACCACGTCGTCTGCCACGGCATTCCCAGCGAGAAGCCGCTGAAGGAAGGCGATATCGTCAATGTGGACATCACGCTGATCGTCGACGGCTGGCATGGCGATTCCAGCCGCATGTATCCGGTGGGTGAAATCCCGCGGCGCGCCGAGCGCCTGATCGAGGTCACCTATGAAGCCATGATGCGCGGCATTGCCGCGATCGCGCCGGGCAAGACCACCGGCGACATCGGCGCCGCCATCCAGCCCTATGTCGAAGCCGAGCATATGAGCGTGGTGCGCGACTTCTGCGGCCACGGCCTCGGACGCCTGTTCCATGACGAGCCGAACATCGTGCATATCGGCTCGGCCGGCGAAGGCGCCGTGCTGAAGCCCGGCATGTTCTTTACCGTGGAGCCGATGATCAATCTCGGCCGCCCGCATGTGAAGGTGCTGGCCGACGGCTGGACGGCGGTGACGCGCGACCGCTCGCTCTCCGCCCAGTTCGAGCATACCGTCGGCGTCACGCAGACCGGCGTGGAAATTCTGACCGCCTCGCCCAAAGGGTTGCACAAGCCGCCTTACGCCGCCTGACGCGGCCAAGGCCCCCTTCCCTCCGCGCCGGCAAAAGCCTCTAATAGCGCCGTGAGCAGGCCTCGGGGCGGCGGGCGTATGTCGAGCGATCACCTGGCGGAAGGTCCGGCCAAAGCCGCGGAAGCCGAGCCGCATTATCACGGCCATCGCCAACGCCTGCGCGCGCGTTTCCGCGAAGCCGGCGCGGGCGCGCTCAGCGACTATGAACTGCTGGAGCTGTTGCTGTTCCGGGCCTTGCCGCGCGGGGATGTAAAACCCCTCGCCAAGAGGCTACTCAGCAAATTCGGATCCTTCGCCGAAGTGATCGCCGCGCCGGAAGCCCGCCTGCTGGAAGTAGACGGCGTTGGGCCGGCAACCGTCACAGACTTCAAGGTGGTCCATGCCGCGGCCAACCGGATGCTGCTCGCCAAGGTGAAAGAGCGTCCGGTATTGTCGTCATGGGATGCGGTGCAAGACTATTGCCGCAGCAGCATGGCTTTCGCCGACAAAGAGCAATTCCGCATCCTCTTCCTCGACAAGCGCAATCATTTGATTGCCGACGAGGTGCAGCAGGTCGGCACCGTCGACCACACGCCGGTCTATCCGCGCGAGGTGATGAAGCGCGCGCTTGAGCTCAGCGCGACCGCGATCGTGCTCGTACACAACCATCCCTCGGGCGATCCGACGCCCTCGCGCGCGGACGTCCAGATGACGCAGTCGATCATCGAGGTCGCCGGTCCCCTGGGAATTTCCGTGCACGACCACATCATCGTCGGCAGACACGGCAACGCCAGCCTGAAGGCGCTGAAGCTGATCTGATCACCGATTGAGGAACGGGTTCTGCCAGCCGCGTTGCGTGCGCGGGGGAAAAGTGGCCTCCAGATAATTCAAGGCCGTCTCGCGCGTCTTGGCGTCAAGCGGCGGCATGTTGTGCTTGGCGACCATCAGATCGATGGAATCTTCCCACTGCCGGCGGTTCATTCCCTGCTGGGCGATCAGCTTGAAGCCATGGCAGGCGGTGCAGCTGTAAAAGGTATCGTCGCGTCCGGGGCCGGCAGGGAAGTCTTCGGGATTTTCGTCGCGCGGCGTGAAAGGCGACGCGGCCTGTTGCGCGCCGGTTACGCCCGGCAGCAGCCCGAGCAGAGCAAAGGCAAGAAAAAGCCGCCGCGCCGCCTGGGCGGCGGCTTTTTGCATTCCGCGCTGCATCAGCCGACCAGCACCGCCACGCGATGCATCGGATTGCCGCCGTAGCCCTGCGGATTCCAGAAGCCGGCAATATGCGGCTGCATGATGCCGCGCGCATCCGTCGCCGCGCGTCCAGATCTCGTAATAGCCGTCGGACGGCAGCTTCACCGACGCGGTCCAGCGCTGCCAGTCGTAAGCATTCTTCGGGCTGCCGAGTTGCACAGGCGTCCAAGTTGCGCCGAAGTCGGTGGAGATATCCACCTGCTTGACGCTGTGGTCGCCGGCCCAGGCGGCGCCGCGCAGCGGCACTTCCTTGGTGCCCGCCGGCAGCTTCGTGCCATTGGCCGGATTGGTGATGATCGAGCGCACCGGCATCGACTCCAGATCCTTGAAGTTCTTCTCGTCCGGCTTGCCGCCGGGAACCATCGGCTTGATCGCGACCCGGTAGGAGGTCGCGCCCATGCCGGGGCCGTCATGCTCCTTGTCGCGAATCCAGATGCGGGTGAGCCATTTGCTCGATATCGATCCGGGCCAGCCCGGCACGACCAGACGCGCGGGGAAGCCATGGATATTGGGCAACGGCTGGCCGTTCATCGCCCAGACGATCAGATTGTTTTCGTCGAGCAACTTCTTGATCGGCACGCCGCGCGACAGCGAGGGTCTTGGCTCGCCGGAGAGATGCGGATCGGAACCGTAATGCCCGCTGAACACTGCGGAAGGCTTGAGGCCGGCGGCCTTCAGCAGGTCCGCGACCCGAACGCCGGTCCATTCCGCGCAGCCGACGCCGCCGTTGGTCCACTGATTGCCGCGCGCCTCCGGAGTGAAGAAAGAACGCCCGTTGCCGCCGCATTCGAGCACCATGCGGCAGCGTCACCGGCTTGAACTTCGACTTCAATTCGCCGAGCGTGAGTTCGAGCTTGTTGTTGACCTCGCCATCGACCGTGATCTTCCAGCTGTCCGCGTCCTTGGCCTGGTCCGGAATAAGACCGTTGTTGCGGATGAAGAACTTGTCGGTCGGGGTGGTGTCGTCATCGAGCAGGCTCTCGGGCGTCTCCGCCACCAGCGGCTTCTCGCCGAGCAGGAGAAGCTTGTCGCTCTTGCCCGGGAATTGAAGATATTGCGGCCCTTTCGGCGCCGCAGCCGGAGCGGCCGCAGGAGCGGCAGCCGGGGCGCCTTGCGCCAGGGCCGCCGGGATCAATCCGGCCGGCATATTTTGACCGAACGGAATTGCGCCGCCGACTGCGGCGCCCATTGCCGCCAAGCCGGCGCCGCCTAAAAATCCGCGTCGGCTTGGCGCGGTCTCGCGTCCAAACACGACCGCATCGGCGCGTTCGGGATCGTCCCGATAAAGCTCCTCGATGGAACGTTCGGTGCGGCCTGACATGGTGCTTCCTCTCTATCTTTTGACGAGAACCGCCTCTGCGTGCGGGTTAGCGAAATATCCTCTGCCCCGACGGTGTGGTGGTCAAGCGCTACTGCGGAACAGCGAGAAAAGGGAAAAGGTGCACGCCGCAGTGGGCCGTGTCTCAGCCGCCCGCCCTCCGACGGCTGAGTATCATCCGCCTGCCGCACCAGCCAGAGCGGATCGGTGCCTTCCGGCACGCGCCGCCAGGCGATCTCGCCGGCTTCCTCGAAGCGCCAGGACCCGCGGGCTGAAGCGATCACCAGTTCCCCGCGGTCCATGTACCAGGACGCGGGATTGAATCCGGTCACCAGGGCGCCGCAACCCGGCTTCAGCTCGAGTGAAAAATTCTCCCCCGCCCGTTTGTTGGAAAGCGTGATCACGCAGATCGCCTCATCCGTGCCGCGGCTGACCTGCCACTCGCCGAAGACCTGTTCCGGCTTGGCTTCGGCGCGCACCGCAGCGAGGCTCTGCACGAAGTAGCGGCCCTCGCCCGGGCGCATCCCTTCGAACATTCCCTTCTCCACTTCGTCGAGATCGATCAGCGCGCGGCCTCTTGCATCGACGAAATGCAAACCGTCCCTATCGAGCCGCCAGGCGCGGATGTTCTTGGTCACCTCGAAGGCTTCCGCGCAGGCAGGCTCGAACTCGAGCTTCATTCCGCCCGGCGCCGGTTCCGGCGTGAGCGTCACCGTGCAGAGCTTGTCGCGGTCGGCGTTGGAGATTTCCCAGCTGCCCTTCATTTCCTTCGCTTCCTCCGACGGCTGCGTGGCTTGCGCGCGAGCGCCGGCCGGAAGCGCAATGACGGCAACGATGAATGCGACTATACGCAAATTCAGCATGGGTCGATGATAGCTCAGCTTGCGGCTTTACTCCAATCGCCGCGCCACGGCGTTTCCGGCACCGGGGTTAACGGCGGCTTGCCATCGGCCCAGGCGAGCAGATTATCGA
Organism: uncultured Alphaproteobacteria bacterium; assembly: GCA_963731585.1. Lineage (GTDB taxonomy): Bacteria > Pseudomonadota > Alphaproteobacteria > Rhizobiales > Xanthobacteraceae > CANKHA01. The sequence goes on along the minus strand of CAVSWC010000005.1, from coordinate 40,657 downwards.
CCACCAACTGGTCCATCGCGCGCCGGGTATGTACCGACGCCGAGCCGACATGCGGCAGCAGCACGACCTGTTCCATATCGATCAGCGCCTGCGGCACGCGCGGCTCATCTTCGAAAACGTCGAGGCCGGCGGCATATATTTTTTTCTTCTGCAGAGCCTCGATCAGCGCCGCCTCGTCCACCACCGAGCCGCGCGCGACGTTGATGAGGATGCCGTTCGGCCCAAGCGCTTCCAGCACCTGCGCATTGATGAGATGCTTGGTGCCGGCGCCGCCGGGCGTGATCACCAGCAGCACGTCGACCGCACGCGCCATCTCCACCAGATCGGGATAGTAGCGATAAGCTACGTCCGGCTGCCGGTTGCGTCCGTGATAGGCCACCGGAACGTCGGAGGCATCGAGCCGGCGCGCGAGCGACTTACCGATGCGGCCCAGCCCGACGATGCCGACCGTGCGGTCGCGCAGCGTTTGAGTGTGCCGGAATTCTTTCTTCACCCATGCGCCGCTGCGCAAGAAACGGTCAGCCTGCGGAAGCTGCCGCACGGTGCAGAGCAGAAGCCCCATGGCGGTGTCGGCGACTTCTTCGTTCAGCACGTCCGGCGTATGGGTCGCGATGATGCCATGCTGTCCCGCCCAGGCGGCGTCGATGTGATCGTAGCCAACGCCGAAGGTTGAGACGATTTCGAGTTTGGGCAGCCGCGACATCAGCGCTTCGTCGACGCGCCCGAACGGTCCGATGACTGAAACCGCGATCGCACGCAGGCGCGGCGCAAGCGCTGGCACCAGCGCATCGACGGTCTTGACATCATTGGCCTTGTGAAGAGTGAACCGCGGCGACAGGCCATCGACGATCGTGGGTTTCTCCGGCCCCAGCACCAGCACGTCAGGTTTTTCGCTCGCCATTCCTTCACCAGTTGGTCGAAATGTATTGCGTCTGCAAAAATTCCATCAGGCCTTCATGCCCGCCTTCGCGCCCGATGCCGCTCTGCTTCATGCCGCCGAAAGGCGCCGACGGATCGGAAACGAGGCCGCGGTTCAGCCCGATCATGCCGCATTCGAGCTGTTCCGAGACGCGCATGCCGCGGGCAAGATCGCGGGTATAGAGATAGGCGACAAGCCCGTAGATGGTATCATTCGCGCGCCGGATCGCCTCTTCCTCCGACGTGAAGCTCTGGATGGCAGCGACCGGACCGAAAATCTCTTCATCCAGCATCTTGGCGCCGTCCGGCACGTCCACCAGCACGGTCGGCGGATAGAAATATCCCTTGCCGTCCGGCGTCTTGCCGCCGGTGAGTACCCTGGCGCCCCTCTTCACCGCGTCCTCGACCAGCTCCACCACCTTGTCGCGCCCCTCCCGGTTGATCAGCGGCCCGACCGCGACACCGTCGTCGAGCCCGTTGCCCAGCTTCAAGGCTTGCATGCGTCCGGTGAGTTTCTTGGAAAACTCCTCCTGCACCTTTGCGTGCACCAGGAAGCGGTTGGCCGCCGTGCAAGCCTCTCCCATGTTGCGCATCTTGGCGATCATCGCGCCGTCGACCGCCGCATCGATGTCGGCATCCTCGAACACGATGAAGGGCGCATTGCCGCCAAGCTCCATGGCCGGCTTGATGATGTTATCGGCCGCCTCCTTGAGCAGCTTGCGGCCGACTTCGGTCGAGCCGGTGAAGGAGAGAACCCGCACGCGCGGATCGTGCAGCATGGCGCTCACCACTTTGCCCGATGAGCGCGAGGGAATGACATTGACGACCCCGGCCGGCACGCCCGCTTCCTGCAGAATCGGCATCAGCGCCAGCATGGTGAGCGGGGTGTCGGACGCGGGCTTCACCACCATGGTGCAGCCGGCCGCCAGCGCCGGCGCGATCTTGCGCGCGGCCATGGCCGCGGGGAAATTCCATGGCGTCACCAAGATGGCGACGCCGGCCGGGCGATGATGCACCAGGGTGCGGGCGCCGGAAGCGGGCGCGTTATAGAACTGGCCGAGGTTGCGCACCCCCTCTTCCGCGTTCCAGCGGAAGAATTCGGCGGCATAGGCCACCTCGGCACGCGCATCCGGCAGCGCCTTGCCATTCTCCAGCGTCATCAGCTTTGCGATGCGCTCGGCGTCGCGCATCATCAGCTCGAAGGCCTTGCGCAAAACTTCGCCGCGCTCGCGCGGCTTCTTCGCCGCCCAGGCGGGAAAGGCTTCGCTCGCGGCATCGACCGCAGCCTTGGCATCCTCCACCGTGGCGCTGGCAACCGAGGTGATGGTGTTTTCGGTCGCCGGATCGATCACGTCGAAGCGCTCGCCGTCCGACGATTTGCGCCATGTGCCGCCGATCCAAAGGTCGGTCGGCACGCCCGCGAGCAGGTTGTCATACATGGCAGTCATCCTCGCCTTCTCCGATCATTAGATAACGGGCCTTATCACGAAGTGAAGGCTCTACACGACAACATCCGGCGCGGGCGGGATCACACGCCGTCGGCGCTCACGGTGGATCAGGTAAAGGCCGGAGGCGATCACGATCCCGGCACCCATCAGTGTCCACTCGTTAGGAACGTCTCCGAAGACAAAATAACCAAGCGCAATCATCCAGACCATCTGACTGTAGATGAAGGGCGACAACACCGACGCCGGCGCGAGCCTATGCGCCACGATCAACAGATAATGGCCGAGGCCGCCGAAGATTCCCAGCACCAGCATGAGCGCCCACGAAAGGGAGTCTTGCGGCGGCGTCCAGACGAAAGGCAAGATCGGCCCCATGCAGACGACGCCGACCAAGTTGGTATAAAACAATGTCGTTTCGTTGGAATTGGTGCGCGCAAGCGCCCGGGTCATGATGCCGTAGACGGCATAACAGAGCGCACCGGCAAACATGAGCAGCGCGGCGGGATGGATACCGCCGGTGCCAGGACGCGTCACCAGCAGCACGCCGGCGAAACCGACGGCGATCGCCGCCCAGCGGCGCCAGTCAAGCCTTTCGCCCAGCACGGGTCCGGCCAGCAGCGCCACCAGGAAGGGCGCCGAAAACATAATCGATAGGGTCTGGTCGAGTTGTAGATAACGCACCGCGATGAAATTGAACACGGTGGTGGCAAGCATCAGCACAGAGCGCACGATCTGGAGCACCGGCCGACTTGTGACAACGAGCCGAGGATGCGTGATCGGATTGACCAGCACCAGTGCCAGCAAAAATGCGGTGATGTAGCGCGCCGCGACAATCTGCGTGGTCGGCATCTGCGCGCTGAGATATTTCGCCACCGTATCAAGAAGCGCGAATAAAGCGACCGCACCGCACATCAACGCGATGCCGGTGAGTTGCTGACGGCGGTCGTGATGGATGTCTTTCATGCGCGGGATTCAATAGGGACATTGAGAGCAGCACGGAGCTCGCAACCTAGTGCGCCGCGGCAGCTGTCGCGAGAGGCCAATAGTCTGAGCAGTCATGCCGGCGCGCTATTGTCTCGATCTTGGGCTTGCGTTAAGAAACCGCGCGGGGCCTGCGGCGGTCGCCCCGCCCTCCAAGGCTCGCGAGCCCAAGCACCGCCTCCTTCGGGGAACGAGGGAGGTTGAATATGTCCGCGGCCGAAACGACCAGCCGAACCATCACATTCAAGCACGGGGTCTCGTGGGGCGAAGCCTTTCGCGTCTGGCTGCGCATCGCCGCCCTGAGCTTCGGCGGGCCGGCGGGCCAGATCGCGGTGATGCATCGCATCCTGGTGGAGGAGAAGCGCTGGATCTCCGAAACCCGTTTCCTGCATGCCTTGAATTACTGCATGTTGCTGCCGGGGCCGGAGGCGCAGCAGCTTGCCACCTATGTCGGCTGGCTGATGCATCGCACGGCCGGCGGCCTGATGGCCGGCTTGCTGTTCATCCTGCCCGGCGTCGTCGCCATCATGGCGCTGAGCTACATCTATGCCGCCTATGGGCAGGTCGGCATCGTGGCGGCGCTGTTCTTCGGCCTGAAAGCCGCCGTGCTCGCCATCGTGGTGGAAGCGGTGGTGCGCGTCGGCAAGCGCGCGCTGAAGAACAATGTGATGCTCGCGATGGCGGGCGCGGCCTTCTTCGGCATCTTCTTTCTCGACGTCCCATTCCCCATCATCGTGTTCGGCGCGGCGCTGATCGGCTTCCTCGGCGGCTGGCTCGGCTGGAAGGCGTTCCAGGTAGAGAGCGGCCATGGCGCGGGCGGCAAGCAAACCGCCGTGGTCGACAGCCTGCTCGGCGACGAGGTGCCGGATCATGTGCGTCCGACGGCGGGCCGCGCCCTGCGCGCTGCCGCGATCTGGCTGACTTTATGGCTCACGCCTGTCATCGCGCTTCTGCTGACGCTCGGCAGCGACAATGTCTTCAGCCAGATCGCGGTATTCTTCAGCAAGATGGCAATGGTGACCTTCGGCGGCGCCTATGCGGTGCTGGCTTATGTCGCGCAGCAGGCGGTGGAGCATTATCACTGGGTGAGCGCGGGCGAGATGCTCGACGGCCTCGGCATGGCGGAGACGACGCCCGGTCCGCTGATCATGGTGCTGCAATTCGTGGGCTTCATGGCGGCATTCCGCGATGCCGGCACGCTGCCGCCGATGCTGGCGGCAACCCTCGGCGGCCTGCTCGCTACCTGGGTCACTTTCGCGCCCTGCTTTCTGTGGATTTTCCTCGGCGCGCCTTTCATCGAGAAGCTGCGCGGCAACAAGTCGCTAAGCGCCGCGCTGTCGGCCATCACCGCCGCCGTGGTGGGCGTGATCCTCAATCTCGCGCTCTGGTTCGCCATTCACGTCATATTCGCGCGAGGTGCGTCCGGTGCGCGGCTATGGCTTTGCCTTCGATGCGCCGGTGTTGGCAAGCATCGACCCTTGGGCGGCGGCGCTTTCCGTGGCCGCGGCGGTCGCGATCTTCCAGTTCAAGGTGGGAATGATGCCGGTGCTGGCGGCGAGCTCGCTCGCCGGTATCCTGTTGTACCTCGCAGGAATACGCTAGCTAGCCTTCCGTTTGCAGCGCGCTCTCGTGCCAGCGGCGCAGCGCGAGCTGCGACAGGAAAGTGAGCGCGAAGAAGATCGCGACGCCCACGACCGACAGCAACAATAGCGCCGCGAACATGCGCGGAATGTCGAGGCGATAGCCGGATTCGGCGATGCGATAGGCGAGCCCGGAGCCCGCGCCGGCCGAACCGGCAGCGATTTCCGCCACCACCGCCCCGATCAGCGCCAGTCCTCCCGCGATGCGCACGCCGCCGAGGATGTAAGGCAAGGCCGACGGCAGCTTGAGATGGCGCAATATCTGCCAGCGCGAGGCGCCATAAAGCCGGAACAGGTCGACCAGATTGCGGTCCGCCGAATTGAGCCCGAGCGTGGTATTGGCCAGCACCGGGAAGAAGGCGACGATCCAGGCGCAAGCCAGCACCGCGGCGGGCTGCGGCAGATAGATCAGGAGCAGCGGCGCGATCGCCACCACCGGCGTCACCTGCAACGCCACCGCATAGGGATAAAGCGAATATTCGACCAGCCGCGATTGGTTGAACAGCACCGCCAGCCCGATGCCGCCGATCAAGGCCAGCAGAAAGCCTTGCAGCGTCGTGAGCAGCGTCACCGCGAGTGAGGGGCCGAGGATCGACCAATCGGAAAACAGCGTAGCGAAGACCAGGCCCGGTGACGGCAGCACGTAAGGCGGAATGCCTTTGATCCGCACCACCAGATCCCAGGCCAGGACACCGAGGGCGAGCGCAATGGCGGGCAGCAGGATGCGGAGCGTGCGCTCGTTCATGATGCCCGCCCCCTGCAAAAATATGGAAAAATGCCATATTGGCGAACAAGCCTGCTTACCCTAACGATGAGAAAGAAGAACCGATGAAACCCGAAAAAGTAAAAGCGCACACCCGCAGCGCCCCGCCGCAAGGCTTGCGCCATGTCCGCACCAAAACCGTAAGCGGGCAAAAGGTCGCCGAGGTGCCGTTTGCAATTTACAAATTGTTGCTTGACGCTGGCGGCAACATGACCATGCAGGAGCTTGCAAAGGCGATCCGCCGTGGCGCGAAAGCGAAACCGGGTAAGCGCGCCAGCGTAGAAGATGCTGGCACCGCCCGTATCATCGCGCGTAGCGATGCGGCGCTCGCAGCCGGCCTTGATGTCGAACTGCCCGCCGATGTTGCGGAAGCTATCATCGGCGGCAAAAGTTCGTTGCGCGCTGTCCGCGAGTGGCGCGGCATGACGCAAGTGGCGCTGAGTGAGGCCACCGAGATTGACCAGGGCACGATCTCGGACATGGAGCGCACCGGCGGCGGCAAGGTGGCGAATTGGCGCGCGGCGGCGACTGAGCTTAGGGTGCCGCTCGATCTGATCGTGCCGGAGCAGTAGGCCGATCATGCGCGCGCCTTCATGATGGACCCCGCATCCGTCGCCTGCGCCAATGCCTGCGACACGGTCCGGCAAAGCGCGGCATATTCCGCCGAGGTGCGGAAACTTTCGTCGCGCGGATAAGGCGCGTCGATGGCGATTTCCTGAAACACACGCCCGGGCCGCGGCGTCATCACCACGATGCGTTGCGACAGATAGACGGATTCGAATACCGAATGGGTGACAAAGACCACGGTCTTGCGCAGTTGCCGCCACAGCGCGAGCAGGTCGTCATTAAGCTTGAAGCGGGTGATCTCGTCGAGCGCGGCAAAAGGCTCATCCATCAGCAGCAGCTTCGGATCGGTGACCAGCGCACGGGCGATGGAAACCCGCATCATCATGCCGCCGGACAATTCGCGCGGATAAGCGCGCGCGAAAGCGCCGAGCCCCACGCGTTCCAAGGTCTGCTGCAGGCGCGGCGTCGCGGATTGCTTCTCGCGCCCGAGCAGCATCAGCGGCAGCCGCACATTGCCGGCGACCGTCGCCCATGGCATCAGCGTCGGCGCCTGGAAGACAAAGCTCAGGTCCCCGGGAGCTCTCCTCTCGCGCCAGGCAATGGTGCCTTGCGAGGGTGGGACCAGGCCCGCCAGCATGCGCAGCGCGGTGGACTTGCCGCAGCCGGATGGACCGAGCAGCGAGACGAACTCGCCTTCCTGGATGTCGAGATCGAGATTCTTTGACGGCGATGACGCCGCTGGGAAAGGTTTTGCCGACGCCGCGCAACGTGACAATCGCGCGCGGCGGCAAGCCCGCCCCGCCTTGCATCATCCCCTCGCCCGCTTTCTCGGCGCCCGGTCCCATCGCGGCGCGATCATGACAGCGCCGGTGGCGGATCGCCAGCAGCGTTCACGCGCGATGAAAAGATGGGCTAGTGCCGCCGATTTGAAGTTCCTACGCCACCTGCAGAAAGGCTCGATTTAGGAACTCAACGAAAGCGGCGCTAGATCTCGAGTGCCCCTTTGCTTCCGAAGTTCGTGTCGAGAGTGCCGCGCTGTATCCGAACTTCGGAAGCGGGGCACTAGTCCTTCCGGAAAGCGGCCGCCGATCGCGGGTGCGGCCACGCGGCCGGAATAATTCGGACGATGCTTTCCTTCGCCGGCTTGTCCACCAGACTAAGTGCGGCGCGCATCTGCCCGCCGGCGCGACTAAGGATGTCGTTCGCCTCGTTCAGGTCGCAGCCATGCAACAGCAAGACCGCGATCTTCAGATTGCCTCCTGCCAAGGCAAGCGCGGCGCGGGCGTCATCGCCGTCATGGCCGGTGAGCCTCGTCAAAATGCGCTGGCTGCGCTGCACCAGCTTCTCGTTCACCGCCTGCAAATCGACCATCAGGCCGTCATAGACGCGGCCGAGCAGCACCATCACCAGCGACGACAAGACGTTCAACGTAATGCGCTGCGCGGTGCCGGCGTTCATCCGGGTCGAGCCGGCGATCGGCTCCGAGCCGGTATCGAGCCAGATCGGATGATCGGCTTCCTTCAGCAGCGGGGTGTCCGGATTATTGGCGATGCCGATGGTGAGCGCGCCGCGCTTCTTGCCTTCGCGCAGGCAGGCGAGCGTGAACGGCGTGGTGCCGCTGGCCGCGACCGCGATCAGCACGTCTTTCGTGCCGACCTCGTGGTCCTGCACCAACCGATGCGCGAGCTCGAATTCGTCCTCGGCGCCTTCCACCGCGCGGGTCATGGCGTCCTGTGCCGCCGGCCATGAAGAGGAGCAACCGATCCTCCGGCCAGCTGAAGGTGGGCATCAGCTCGGCGCCGTCCTGCACCGCCAGGCGTCCTGAGGTACCGGCGCCGGCATAGATCAGCCGTCCGCCTTCCTTCAGCAGCGCTTCGGTGGCGATTGCCGCCCGCTCGATCGCCGGCCGCACCGCGCGCACGGCGGCGACCGCGGCCAGTTGCCCCTCAATCATGGCGTCCAGGATGTCTGCGGGCTCCCAGAGGTCGAGATTGGTGTAACGCGGGCTCGGACGCTCGGTATTCATGGCTCATCCCAGGGCTTTAGCCGCCGAAGACAACGCGATTGATCCAAATTCGTTCTGGCGCGTTAACAACTTGACGGGGCTGGGGAAACGGAGTTCCGGAGTGCGTTCCTTGGGCCCAAACGCGCTGCTACTGGGTATCGACGGCGGCGGCACGCGATGCCGGGCGCGCCTGAGCGATGCTACGGGCGCAAAACTCGGCGAAGCAACCGCCGGCCCGGCCAATATCCGCCTCGGCCTGGAACGCAGCTTTTCAGCGATTCTCCAGGCAACGACAGAATGCCTGGTCCAGGCCGCTCTCTCAAGCAGGGATTCCTCCCGCATCACCGCCTGCCTTGCGCTCGCCGGGGCGAGTGAGCCCGAGCATCTGGCCGCGGCGCAGGATCATCCGCATCCCTTCCGCCGGGCGATCGTAACCACCGACGCGCATGCCGCCTGTGTCGGCGCGCATGGCGGCCGCGACGGCGGCATTATCATCATCGGCACCGGCAGCATCGGTTGGGCGGAGCGCAAGGGGCTGCACTATCGCATCGGCGGCTGGGGTTGGCCGATCTCCGACGAAGGCAGCGGCGCCTGGATCGGCCATGAAGCGCTGCGCCGGCTGCTCTGGGCCTATGACGGGCGGATTGATTGGTCGCCGCTATTGCGCGCGCTTTTCGCGCGGTTCGAGCAGGACCCGCATGCTATCCTGCAATGGACGCTCAATGCCTCACCGCGCGACCTCGGCTCGCTTGCGCCGCTGATCGTGGAGCATGCGGCGCAAAGCGATCGTGTCGGCCGGGAGCTTATGCGAATGGCTGCAGTCCATATCGACCGCCTGGCCGAACGCCTGATTTCGGTCGGCACGCAGCGGCTGTCGGTGGTCGGTGGTCTCGCCGCGCATGTCGCACCCTGGCTCTCGCCAGTCATCAAATCCCATATCGTTCCGCCGGAAGGCGATGCATTGGATGGCGCGCTGCGTCTGGCGCGGCGGATCGCCGTACGCCCCCGCTTTCCGCTGCTCGAGCGCGCCTGATGGACGAACGCGATCGCCAGATGGCGACGGAATTCCGCGAGGCGCCCGCAGTCGTGCGGCGCCAGGCGGAAGCGCTCGCCGCCCCGCTGGCGGAATTGGCGGCCCGGCTCAAACGCCGACCGCCCGACGTGGTGGTGACCTGCGCGCGCGGCAGCTCGGCGCACGCCGCCACCTTCGGCAAGCATCTGTTCGAGCGGCATCTCGGTATTGTTTGCGCGCCGGCGGCGCCCAACATTGCCAGCGTCTACCGCAAGCAGATGCGGCTGAGAGATCAGCTCTTCCTTTCCATCTCGCAGTCCGGCCGGAGCGATGACCTGGTCGAATCCGCGCGCATGGCGAAGGCGTCCGGCGCGATCACCGTGGCCATGGTCAATGACACGGCCAGTCCGCTGGCGGCGGATTCCGATATCGTGCTGCCGATCGGCGCCGGGCCCGAGCACAGCGTGGCGGCGACCAAGACCTTCGTGGCCTCACTCGCGGCGCTGCTGCGGCTGACTGCAGCATGGACGGACGATGCGGATTTCGCCGCAGCGCTCGAACGCTTGCCGGACCGGCTGGAGAGGGCCTCCGACCTTGATTGGAGCGCTGCGCTGGGCGCGCTGGCCGAAGCGACCAGCCTGCTGACGCTGGGGCGCGGGCCGACGCTCGCCATCGCGCGCGAGGCGGCGCTGAAATTCAAGGAAACCTGCGATCTGCCGGCCGAGCCTTTCAGCGGCGCCGAATTCATGCATGGCCCGGTTTCGTTGGTGGATACGCATTACCCGGTGCTGATCTTCATGCCGACCGACGCGGCAGCGAAGGGATTGGCCGAGCTCGCGGCCGACCTCGGCAGCAAGGGCGCATCGGTCTTTGTCACCGGCACGGGCGAGGCCGCGGGCAGCCTGCCGTCCTTGTCGCCCGAGCATCCGGACGCCGACGCTATTTGTTTGATCCAAAGCCTGTATGGATTATTGGTCACGCTGGCCGGGCGGCGGGGCACCAATGTCGATAAGCCGCGGCATCTGCGGAAAGTCACGCGAACGCGATGAACGATAAAACGACGCAGGCTGTGGCGGCGGACCACATCTTCGACGGCATGACTCTTGCGCCACGATGCGGCGGTGCTGATCGAAGGCGAGGACATCGCCGGGGTCGTGCATCGGGCGGAAGTGCCGCGCGATATGCCCGTTCATGCGCTGCCTGAGGGAGCATGGCTCGCGCCCGGCTTCATCGACGTGCAGGTGAATGGCGGCGGTGACGTGCTGTTCAACGACAGCCCGACGCCGGAAGCGGTGGCGACGATCGCGCGCGCACACCGGAAATTCGGCACGACGGGTTTGCTGCCGACCTTCATCACCGACGCCGCCGAAAAAATGCCTGCCGCGATTGATGCGGTACAGAGCGCCATGGACCGCGAGCCCGGCGTGCTCGGTATTCACCTGGAAGGCCCGTTCATCTCGCCGGAACGGCCCGGTGTGCACGATCCGCAATTCATCCGGACGATCACGCCGGCCGACCTGGCACTGCTGACGAAACCACGCAAAGGCGTCACGCTGGTTACGCTGGCGCCCGAGCAAATGCCGAAGGGAACCATTGCGCAGCTCGCCAAGGCCGGCATTCGCGTCTCGCTCGGACATTCCATGGCCACTTACGAGCAGACGCGCGATGCCATGAATGAGGGTCTCACCGGTTTCACGCATTTGTTTAATGCCATGCCGCAAATGCTCAGCCGGCAGCCGGGGCCGGTGGCGGCGGCGCTGGAATCGCCCGATGCCTTTTACGGACTGATCGTCGATGGCGCGCATGTCGACCCGGCCTCGCTTCGCTTGGCGTTGCGCGGGCTAGGACGGCCAATGCTGGTCACCGATGCGATGCCGCCGGTGGGCGGAAGCCGTGCGTCGTTCATCCTTTACGGCAATGAGATCAGCGTGAAGCGACGGACAACTCCGGCGCAAGGACGGCACGCTCGCCGGCGGTTATCTCACCATGGCGCAGGCGGTGAACAATTGCGTGCATATGCTCGGTTTGCGATTGGAAGACGCGCTGCCGCTGGCATCACGTAACCCGGCGGCATTCCTTGGGCTCGGTCGCCGGCTCGGCCAATTGGCGGGCGGGTTTCGCGCCGACATGGTGGCTTTCCATCCCGAGCAGATCGACGTGATCGAAACCTGGGTGGCGGGAAAACCGAGCCGCTGAGCGCACTCTACTGTTTCGGACGCAGATCCAGGCCGACGCCCTTGTTGACGAATTGGGTGGAATAGGCGCGGCGATAATCCACGTTCGGCTTGGTCACGCCCACGCGCACCATCTTGTCGAAGAAGCTCTTCATGCGCGCATCGGTCAGCGCGCCGATGCCGAGCTTCAGCGTGTCGCCGGAATCGACGATGCCGTATTCCTTCATCTTGGCGATGCGAATAGGCGATCAATTCGTCGCTCATCTCCGGGATTATGTTTGCGGATCAGCGCATTCGCGGCCTTGTTGTCGCCGTAGAGGTAATTGTACCAGCCGATGATCGAGGCATCGACGAAGCGCTGCACCAGCTCAGGCTTCTTCTCGATCAGATCGCGGCGCGTTTCGACCAGCGTCGAGTAGGAATCGAAGCCCTTGTCGGCCAGCAGAAAAATCTTCGGCTTGAAGCCGCCCTGCTTCTCCACCGCATAAGGCTCCGAGGTGACATAGCCCTGCATCGCCGAGCGCTTGTCGACCAGGAATGGCTGCGGGTTGAAGGTGTAGGGCTTGACCTGGCTGTCCTTGAAGCCGAAGTCGGCCTTCAGCCACTGGAAATAGCTGGCCATGCCCTCCTTGGAAACGAACAGCGTCCGCGTCTTCAGTTCATCGAATGAGGCCACGTCCGGATGCGCGAGCAGCACCTGCGGATCCTTCTGGAAGATCGCGGCGACCGACACGGTCGGGATATTCTGCTCGGCGGCATCGAAGGCCTGCAGCGAATTGGCGCTCATGAAGAAGTCGAGCTTGCCGGCGGGCAACAGAATGCGATTGTTTACGTTCGGCCCGCCCGGAATGATGGTGACGTCGAGGCGGTACTTCTTGTAGGTGCCGTCGGCCACGGCCTGATAAAATCCCCCGTGTTCCGCTTCCGCCACCCAGTTGGTGCCGAACGTGACCTTGTCCAGCGTTTGCGCCGATGCGGGCGCGGCGGTGATCGCGACAACCGTCAGGGCGCGCAACAAGCCCGCAAAATTCATCGTTTCATCCTCTGTTATTTTCCGCGACAATAGGCGAGCAAAGACCGATTGGCGAGACGCGAATGACCACACTTCCCAAGCGTGACTGGGCGGAAATGACCGCGCAGGATCTCGCCGCCGGTGTCGATAAGACACGCTGGATCGCCGTGCTGCCGCTCGCCGCCGTGGAACAGCACGGCCCGCATTTGCCGTTCGAGGTGGACGTCATTATCGCGGAAGCCTACCTCGCGCGGACGCGCAAGATCATTCCCGCGGAGCTGCCCGTGACCTTCCTGCCGCTGCAGCCGATCGGATTCTCGCAAGAGCATGTGGCTTTTCCCGGCACGCGGACGCTTTCGGCGGAAGCCGCTATCCGCGCCTGGACGGAGATCGGCGAGCGCGTGCACCGCGCCGGCGCGCGCAAGCTGCTGCTGATGACCAGCCACGGCGGCAACACCGCTGTCATGGACATCGTGGCGCGCGACCTGCGCGCACGGAACGCAATGTTGGTGGTGACCTGCGCCTGGCACCGGTTCGGTTACCCGGACGGTCTGTTCTCGGCCGAGGAACAAACGCACGGCATCCACGGCGGCGAGATCGAGACGTCGCTGATGCTGGCGGTTCGGCCGGACGCCGTGCAGATGGATAAGGCCGATAATTTCACCCCGGCCACGGTGGCGATGGAAAAGGAATTCCGCTGGCTGCATGCCTCGCGTCCTGCCGGCTTCGGCTGGATGACGCAGGATTTGCACCCCTCTGGCGCCGTCGGCAACGCGCGCATTGCCACGGCCGAGAAAGGTGAGGCCGCGCTGGCCCATGGCGCAAAAGCCTTCGTCGAATTGCTGCGGGAGATCGAACGATTCGATCTCAACGCGCTACGCGCGGGTCCGGCGGCTTAGCCGCGAGCCTGCCTGATGTGATAAGCAGACGCCGTGTCCGCCCATGCGGACGAGCAACCTGGACAATCTTATGCAGCGCGTGACCATTACCCTCGACGACGAGCTTATGGCCGAGCTTGACCGGATCATCGCGGCCCGCGGCTACCAAAACCGATCCGAGGCCATTCGCGACCTTGCGCGCGCCGGCATCCGGCAGGAAGCCGCCACGTTGGACGAAAAGGGCGAATGCGTCGCCGCCCTGGTCTATGTGTATGACCACAATGCCCGCCAGCTCTCCAAGCGTCTGGCCGACACCTTCCATGACCATCATGAGATGTCGCTGGCTTCCATGCACGCGCATCTCGACCACGACAGCTGCATGGAAGTGACCATCCTGCGCGGAAAGACCGGCAAGGTGCAGCACTTCGCCGACCACGTGATCGCCGAGCGCGGCGTGCGGCACGGCCGGCTGGTGCTGGTGCCGACCGATATGCTGATCAAGCCGCATTCGCACGAGGAAGGCGAGCACGACCACCCGCATCCGCATCCCGTGAAGCGCCGTCACCGCCCGGAATAGGAGGCGCGCCAAGCGTGCGGCGGGCTTGCGCCGGGTACGACATTTTTGATAGAAAGATCATACTTGATATGATGTTTTTAACAGAACATCATATCGGACGATGATTTTTGACTGAGGTTCCCAGCATGGCGTCCCGGCTTCTGCGCGTGTTCGACGACAACGACACCCACACCCGCGGAAAGACCATTGCGCTCTTTACGGCCTTGATCGCCGTCAACGTCGCCGTCTGGGCCTGGGCGCTCGTCGCCTTCCACGACAATCCGATCCTGCTGGGCACCGCCTTCCTCGCCTACAGCTTCGGCCTGCGCCACGCCGTGGATGCCGACCATATCGCGGCCATCGACAACGTGACCCGCAAGCTGATGCAGGAGGGCAAGAAGCCGCTCACCGTCGGCCTGTTCTTCTCGCTCGGCCATTCGACCGTGGTGGTGCTGGCTTCGATCGGCATCGCGATCACCGCCATGGCATTCAAGGATCAGATGGAGGAATTCCATCCGGTTGGCGGCATGATCGGCACCTCGGTGTCCGCGGCCTTTCTGCTGCTGATCGGCGCGATCAACCTGGTCGTGCTGATCAATGTCTACAAGGCGTTCCGCCGCGTGAAGAACGGCGGCAGCCTATTCCGAGAGCGACCTCGACATCCTGATGGCCAATGGCGGGTTTTTCGCCCGCATCTTTCGCCGGCTATTCGGCCTGATCGGACGTAGCTGGCACATGTATCCGCTCGGTTTCCTGTTCGGGCTCGGCTTCGACACCGCGACCGAGGTGGCGCTGCTCGGCATCACCGCGGCGCAGGCCTCAAGCGGATTGTCGATGTGGTCGATCCTGATCTTCCCGGCGCTGTTCACCGCCGGCATGACGCTGCTCGACACCACCGACAGCGTCTTGATGGTGCGTGCCTATGGCTGGGCTTTCGTCAAACCGGTACGCAAGCTCTACTACAACATGACGATCACGTTTGTTTCCGTCGTCGTCGCGGTGCTGGTCGGAGGAATCGAAGCGCTCGGGCTGATCGGCGAGAAGTTCGGCCTGCGCGGTGGGTTGTGGGACTTTATCGGCGCATTGAACGACGAGCTGGAGATGCTTGGTTACCTGATCGTCGCCATCTTCATCGGCAGCTGGCTGCTCTCCATGCTGGTCTATCGCCTGAAAGGCTACGACCGGATCGAAGTCGCCCGCGCGACCGCACCCGCGCAAGGCTGATTGGCCCCGCCCGCATTATCGGGCAATCTGACGCACCTGCTGCGTCTGCAATGCTCATACCAATAGACCATTAGCAGCGACATTCGCGCTCTTGCCTCGGCGGGCGCGATTTGCATTGATATTCATAATGCCAGGCCAAAAAGCCTTAACACCCCGGCGGATCAACCGCACGGGGCATCGGCTATATGGAGGATAACCATGTCGCTAACAAAAATTTTTCTAGGCGTCGCAACGGCGGCCGGTCTGTCGATCGGCACGGCCGCCGCCCAAACGGAAGTGAAACTCGGCCATGTCGGCGAGCCGGGCTCGCTGTTCGAGCTCTCGTCGCGAGGAATTCGCCAAACGCGCCAACGCGAAGCTCGGCGACAAGGCCAAGGTCGTGGTCTTCGGCTCGAGCCAGCTCGGCAGCGACGAGGAGCTGCTGCAGAAGCTGAAGCTCGGCACCGTCGACATGGCGCTGCCCTCGACGGTGATGACCTCGGTGGTCGCCGGAGTTCGGCGTGTTCGAGATGCCGTATCTGGTCAAGGACCGCGACCACATGCGCGCGCATCGAGAAGGAGGTGTTCTGGCCGACGCTCGCGCCCGAGGCCGAGAAGCAGGGCTACAAGGTGCTGGCGGTCTGGGAGAACGGCTTCCGCCACATCACCAACAACAAGCGACCGATCAAACGCCCGAGGACCTGCAGGGCATCAAGCTGCGCGTGCCCGAGCGGCGAGTGGCGCGTGAAGATGTTCCAGGCCTACGGCGCCAACCCGACGCCCGATGAAGTTCTCCGAGGTGTTCACCGCGCTGCAGACCGGCGTGATGGACGGCCAGGAGAACCCGCTGACGCAGATCTACAGCGCCAAGCTTCCACGAAGTGCAGAAGTACCTGTCGATGACCGGCCACGTCTACACGCCGGCCTATGGCTGACCGTCGGCGCGAAGCTGGGACCGCGCTGCCGGCGGACGTGCGCAAGATCCTCGAGGAAACCGCGAAGGAGACGCAGGCCTTCGTCTACGAGATCGCGGCGAAGCTCGACGACGAGCTGCTCGGACAAGATCAAGGCGAGCGCGGCATCGCAGGTGAACGAGGCCGACAAGGACGCCTTCGTCGCCGCCAGCAAGACGATCTACGAGCGAGTTCGCCAAGGAAGTCGCGGGCGGCAAGGCGCTGATCGACAAGGCGCTCAGCCTCGCCAAGGGTTCCTGACGTCCAAGCGATCGTGCGGGCCGCTTTGCCGGCACGATCGCTTTCCGCCCGCTTGCGCGAACATCGACGCGTTCGATCCGCATGCAGCAGTTCCGCCGAATCTGCGAGCGCTTCCTGGAGGTCATGGCCGTCGTTCTGATGACCGTGCGTCACCGTCGATCGTGACGCTCGGCGTCATCTTCCGCTAGGCCGGCGCATCGCTGCGTCTGGTACGACGAGGTCGCCTCGATCATGCTCGCCTGGCTGACCTACTACGGCGCGGCGCTGGCGGCGCTGCAAGCGCGCGCCACATCGGCTTCGCCGGCTTCGTCGACTCGCTGCCCGCCGACTGGCGCGTTGCCGCGACGATCTGCGCTCGCAGCATCGATCGTCTTCGCCTTCTTCGTCCTGCTCGCCTGGGTGGGCTGCACAGGTGCTCGAGGTGCTCGCCGGGCATGCACCTGGTCACGCCTGCCAGGCGTGCCAGCAGCAATGGGTCACGCAGTCGGTGATCCCGATCGGCGCCGTGCTGTTCATCATCGCGGAGGCGCTCAGCCTGCCGGAATATCGTGGCAGCCTGCCGCGGACGGCTGCTCGACGCCGAGCTGACGGAGGCGCTCGGCGGCAGCCGATGCGATCGGCGGCGCGAGAGACGAGCCGGCCATGAGCGCATGCCTGCGTGCATGCTCGTCGCGCTCTGGTCGCGCTGGTGCTCGCTCAACGTGCCGATCGCGGTCGCGCTCGGCGTCGTCGCCGTCGGCGGCGATGCTGGCTGACGCAGGGCGCCTACAGCTGCCCAACCTCGCGCTCGTCATGTACGAGGGCGCGACCAGCTTCCCGCTGCTCGCGATCCCGCTGTTCATCCTCGCCGGCGCGATCATGAACTCGTCGTCGCATCTCGCAGCGGCTGATGGACTTCTGCATCGCGCTGGTCGGCTTCATCCGCGGCGGGCTCGCGCATGTGAACATCGTGCACGTCGATGTTCTTCGCCGAGATCTCGGGCTCGGCGGTCGCCGACGTCGCCGCCACCGGCCCGATCATCATGCCCGGCGATGAAGCAAGCGCGGCTATTCGCGCGCGTTCACCGCGGCGGTCACGTCGTCCTCGGCGACGCTCGCGATCATCATCCCGCCGTCGATCCCGATGATCCTCTACGGCGTGATGGCGGAGACTCTCGATCGTGCAGCTGTTCGTCGCCGGCATCGTCCCGGGCCTGCTCGGCGGCTTCGGGATGATGGCGCATGTGCCTACTATCTCGCGCGTCAAGCTACGACTGGCCGGTCGAGGACCGCTTCAAGCTCGGCCGCGCTCTGGGAGACCTTCAAGGACGCGGCCTGGGCGCTCACTGCTGCCGATCATCATCCTCGGCGGCATCTTCGGCGGCATCGTCACCGCCACCGAAGGCGCGGCGCTCGCCGTGGTCGCGGCGCTGTTCGTCGGCGGCGTGATCTACCGCGACCTCGACTTGGCGCAGCTCTGCCGCGCGGCGATCGTCGACGGCGCGCGTGCAGACCGCGCGTCGTGATGCTGCTCGTCGCCACCTCGGCGCTGCTCGGCATCTACCTCACCGAGGCGCAGGTGCCGCAGCAGCTCGCCGCAGGCGCATGCATCGACTTCACCCACGAACAAGTACGCCGTCCTGGCGCATCCTCAACGTCTTCTTCCTGATCCTCGGCATGTTCCTGCACTCGGCCGCGGCGATCATCCTGGTCGTGCCGATCGTGATGCCGCTGGTCATCGCGGTCGGGCATCGACCCGGTGCATTTCGGCATCATCGTCACGCTCAACCTCGCGATCGGCCAGCAGACGCCGCCGGTGGCGAGCGTGCTGATCGCCACCTGCTCGCATCGCCAAGGCCGACATCTGGGAGGTGACCAAGGTCGAACATCTGGTTCATCGGCGTGCTGCTCGCGGTGCTGCTGCTGGTCACCTACGTGCCGCCGGTGCCGATGGGGCTGGTCGATTATTTCTACAGATAACAGCATAACTGCTGACATGCAGAGCTCGACGCGCGCACTCGTGTACGCGTGCGGCGGCCGTCAAGGCACGTCGGGATGCCAGCCGAGAATCGCGAGCATCACCGCAAAGCCGATGACGTAGGCGAGGACGATGTACCAACCATGCCGCAGCCACAAGCCGACAGACTTCGCCTCGGGATACATGTTCGCGAGCGCAACCCCAGCAGATGATCCGAACCAGGTCATCGAGCCGCCAAACCCAACGGCATAAGCGAGCATGCCCCAATCATAGCCACCCTGCTTCAGCGCAAGCGTCGTCAGCGGAATGTTGTCGAACACGGCGGAAACAAAACCAAGTCCAAAAGAGGTTTGCCATGAGGGCGTAGGTAGCTTGTCTACCGGCATCATCGAAGCGCAAAGGACTAATGCCAACAGGAACAGCGTGCCCTTCGCCGTCTCCGGCATGACCTTCCAATCGGGCCGCCGCAAAGGGCTGGCACCCAGAATGACGGCCCAAACAGCGAGTCCAAGAACCGGTGCCTGGTCAAGCACTGCGGGAAATTTGATGTTGGTCACTACATTGGCGAGCACCGCCGCGACGAGGATGGCGCCTACGATGAGTAGCCGTACCCATTCGATTTGGAGACGTTGCGGAGACTGCTTGACGATAGGAGAATAATTTTGCTGGAGGCGTGACGCGGGGATGCCGAAAACAATCAGCGCAACGGCGGCCGGTAAGTATGCATCCAGCACCTTGAGGGGACTGATGCCGCCGATCCACATCATCGTCGTTGTCGTGTCGCCAAGCACACTGCCGGCACCGCCGCTGTTAGAGGCCGCCACCAGCGCTGCTAGGTAGCCAATATGAACCTTTCCCTTGAAAACGTGCCGCGCCATCGTTCCGCCGATGAGCGCAGCCGCGATATTGTCGAGGAAGCCGGAGAGGACGAAAACAATCGCGAGTAGCGCAAAACCGCCCATCCAATTGTCAGGCAAAATAAGCGGCAACTCGTCCGGCACACGGCTTTCTTCGAAATGGCGCGAGAGTAAAGCGAAACCCGTAAGCAACAGAAACAGGTTCGTCAGCACCACCCATTCATGCTGCAAGTGCAGGCCAAGCCCGCCAAGGCCCGCACCATCCCTGAAGCCGGTGAAGGCGAGCTTGTAGCTGGTGATCGCCGCCAGGCCTGCCAGCGCGACCGGCAGCGTGTAGCGATGAAAGATCGCGATGCCGATCAGCGTCAAAGCAAAAAGGATGAAGTCGATTGGAATATCGAGCAAGGAAGCAACTCCATATCTGAATAGGGAAGCCGACGAATTCTCGTCCTGCTCAGGACAGGTTTAAGAATTGGCGGATGGCGGTGATGTTGTCCTCCGCTTCCTGCTTGTTTGTAGCGGGAAACGCCCAACCTTCTCCGGTATGGAGAACCAGCATCGTGTGCCAGATTTCGACCCCGGAGGCGCGGTCAACAGCCTTGTCAGCGCTGACGTTTGCGATTTGAGACAGAGACGCTTCCAAAGGCCTAGGCCGCCAGACCACTATCTTGCGCTGAAGGGTAGCTTGCCCGGTGCCCTTGTCGAGGGTCAGCGTGGTGGAACCGGATTTCAATACAAGACGGTTCGACGAACTTTGGATGACGGGCATAAGCGTGACCCTCTACCCGAGAGAGATAACGAATAAAACTTCAACTATCCAATTACGGCTTTGAGCAGCAGCGTGGTTCCGAGCACGAATGCGCAGAAATACGTCAGCCAGTAGTTCTGCTTAGTGTACCAAGTTCTGAAGAATGGCCGCCCTGATCTTTGGGCCGCAACTTCCGACATCACCATGAAGGTGCCAATGGCAAGAAGAGCCAAGCCAACCCCCATAAGCAACAAACGATCCATGTTTGATAGCCATTATTTTGAAAAAGGCGTTTGGCAGCGCCTCAGAACGGCTACGCGTTAGAAAGCAACCTAACCAAGCCTATCAACATCGTCCCGAAACCGACAAGCAAACCCATAGTCACCGCAACGGCAATGTATGGCGCTACCTTGGTACTTACAAAGGGCCTAACTTTCCCGTTCTTGGGCATACAGCCCCAAAGTACGGCGCTGGCTCCCGCTAATACCAAAATACCTGTCACAAAGATCGCCATGGAATTCCACGCTACTGGAGGTATGCCCTGTTGATGTAATTACTCAACAGACCCAAAAGAAAAAATCCGGCCAATACGGCGACGGCAATTATGGTCGGCCAGTCCCAGCCTTTTCGTGGTTCCATGTCGGCTATCCGTGACACTTGCCTCAACCCTTGGCCATAAGACGGTAACGGACCCCGCGAGGCTTTCTCGCGGACCACCGTTTAGCGCCGACGCGCGGCCTTCTGCATTACGACAGCAGTCCAAGCTATTGGCGCACGATGCTAAGAGTTAAACCAAGTGCCAGCGCAATGGCCATATCAGGGCCGCCAGGATAATGATCTGGTTTAGTCAGGAGGTCTGGCGTCGGCGGATTAATCGATGTCAAGATTCCGCGCGCCGCGGCGACACTCATCGCCAGCACGCGCGCAACGTGCATGGCCTCGCGTCCCGCGCCATCCTGGATCTGATGCCGGCAGGAGGTGCCGTCGGCCACCACCAGCGTTCCCGGCGCGGCCTTGCGCACCTGCGGCAGCAGCGACAGCTCGCCCATGGCCCGGGACACGTCGACGTTGTCGGCGCGATAGCCGAAGGATCCCGCCATGCCGCAGCAGCTTGAGTCCACGGTCTCGACGTCCAGCCCCGGTACGAGCTTGAGCGTTGCCTCCACCGCGCCCATCGCGCCAAAGGATTTCTGGTGGCAGTGGCCGTGCAGCAGCGCCTGCCTCGCCACCGGCCGCAGCGCCAGTTTCAGCCGCCCGGCTTGTGCCTCGCGCGCCAGGAATTCTTCGAACAGGACGGCACTGGCGGCAAGGCGCTGCGACGCGTCGCCGGGAATAATCGCGGGGATTTCATCGCGGAAGCCGAGGATGCAGCTCGGTTCCAGCCCGATCACCGGAACGCCGCGCGCGAGATAGGGCTCGAGCGCGGCCAGCACGCGTTCGGCTTCCTTGCGCGCCTCCTCGACCAGCCCGACCGCAAGGAACGTGCGGCCGCAGCAGAGCGGGCGCGCCTGCTCATCGACCGGCGTCGCAACATGCACGCGATAGCCGGCGGCCTGCAGCACCGACAAGGCGGCGTCGACATTCTCCCGCTCGAAATAGCGGTTGAAGGTATCGGCGAAGAGAACGACCTCCTGTCACCGCTCGCGCCGGGATCGACGCCGGCCATCGGAGGGCGTATATGGCCTCAAGCCCGGCGAGAGAGCATCCCGAAATACATCGCGCCGCCATTTCGGAAGTCTGCGCCGCGCGCTGAAATCCGCGACGACTTCGGACAACTGCGCCGCGCCGGGAACAACGTCGCGCAGATTGAGCAGCCAGGACAGCCGGCTGGCATACGGCGCGTAGCGCGGCAGATAACCGACGAGCCTGTCGTGCAAGGACAGTCCATACTTCGCCGCGCGGGCCGCCTGCACCTCGATCTTCATGCGCGCCATATCGACGCCGGTGGGGCATTCGCGCCGGCAGGCTTTGCAGGACACGCAAAGCTTCAGCGTCTCCGCCATCTCGTCGGAAGAAAACGCGTCAGGCCCAAGCTGGCCAGTGATCGCCAGCCGCAGCGAGTTCGCCCTGCCGCGGGTGACGTCGCGCTCGTTTTTGGTCACGCGATAAGACGGGCACATGACGCCGCCGGAAAGATTGCGGCAGGCGCCGTTGTTGTTGCACATCTCCACCGCGCCCTGAAAACCGCCGCCGACGCCGGGATAGGCCGACCAGTCGAGCCGCGTCGTCAGCTGGGGTCGGGCGATAATCCGGGCCGTAGCGCAGCACCTTGCGGTCATCGAATTTCGGCGCGCGCACGATCTTGCCGGGATTGAACAGCCCGTTCGGATCGAAGCGGTCCTTCACTTCCTCGAAGGCGCCCACCAGCCGCGTGCCGAACATCGGCGCATGGAATTCCGAACGCACGATCCCGTCGCCATGCTCGCCGGAATGCGAGCCCTTGTACGCGCGCACCATGGCGAAGGCTTCCTCGGCAATGCCGCGCATCGCCTTGAGGTCCTTGTCGAGCCGCAGATTCAGCACCGGCCGCACGTGCAGGCAGCCGACCGAGGCATGCGCGTACCAGGTGCCGCGGGTGCCGTGTTTCTCGAAAATATCCGTCAGCCGCGCGGTGTATTCCGCCAGATGCTCGAGCGGGACCGCGCAATCCTCCACAAAGGAGATCGGCTTGCTCTCCTCCTTCATCGACATCATCACATTAAGGCCCGCGGTGCGCACGTCGGTAATCGCGGCTTGCAGCTTCGGGTCGCGTATCTCGACCACACCGCCCCAATTCGCGCCGCTCCTGTCCCAGCCGAAGCCAAGATCGCCCATCATCTGGCCTAGCCGGCGCAGGCGGCGAAGGTTTTCTTCGTGATCGTCCTCGCCGAATTCCACCAGCAGGATGGCGTCGGGTTCGCCGTGCACGAACTGTTCCAGCGTCGGCCGGAACATGGCGATCTCACCCGCCAACTCGATCATGGTGCGGTCGATCAACTCCACCGCGATCGGGCCGAGCCGCACCAGATGTTGCGCGGCGTCCATCGCGGCATGGAAGCTGCCGAAATGGCACGCCCCCAAGGCGCGCTTGCCGAGCAGCGGCGAGAGCTTCAATTCGATTTGGGTGGTGAAAGCGAGCGTGCCCTCCGAGCCGATCAGGATATGCGCCAGGTTGGGATCGTTATTGCCCGGCAGGAAGGAATCGAGGTTGTAGCCGCCAACCCGGCGCTGCACCTTGGGAAAGTGTTTCTCGATCTCCTCCGCCTCGCGCGCGCCGATCGCCAGCAGCTCGCGCGCGAGCGGGCGCAGCGGGGATGCGGCAGGAAGGCTGGAAAGATCCGGCGCCACGGGGCCGAAATGCGCGCGCGCGCCATCGGGGAGGACCGCATCGACCGACAGCACATTCTCCTTGGTGTTGCCGTAGCGCAGCGAGCGGGCGCCGCAGGAATTGTTGCCCGACCATGCCGCCGAGCGTGGCGCGCGAGGCGGTCGAGATATCGACCGGAAACCATACGCCGTGCGGCTTCAGCGCGCGGTTGAGTTCGTCCAGCACGAGCCCCGGCTCCACCACGCAGCGGCGGCCGGCCACGTCGAGCTCGAGGATGCGCGTGAGATGCCTGGAGCAATCGATGATCAGCGAGTCATTGATGGTCTGGCCGCATTGCGAGGTGCCGCCACCGCGCGGGGTGACGCTGACGCCTTCCGCCCGCGCAACGGCAAGCGCGCGCTCGGCTTCCGCCATGCTGCGCGGGACCACGACCCCGAGCGGCATGATCTGGTAATGCGATGCATCGGTTGCATAGCGCCCGCGGGTGAAGCGGTCGAAATGCACCTCGGGCAATTCGGCCTTCAGCCGCCGTTCCAGGCCCGGCATATGCGCTACAGCCAAATCCAAGCCTCGTCTTCAATGACCGTTTTCTAACCGCGGATCATGCGCTAGCCATTAGTCCAAACGCCCTTGACCCGACTGTCGCATTCATAGTTCAACCCCACAAGATATCCGGCGGGCAGCGCCCGCGCACAAGGGATGACTGCAATGGCGAAGAATTCCTCCCGCCCGATCGGCCGGCATTTCCTGCATATCCCCGGTCCAACCCCGCTCCCTGACCGCGTGCTGCGGGCCATGGACACGCCAATGATCGACCATCGCGGGCCGGAATTCGCCACGCTCGCCAAGCGCTGTCTCGAGGGCATCAAGACCATCTTCAAGACCACCAATCCGGTGATCATCTACACCGCCACCGGCACCGGGGCCTGGGAAGGCGCCCTGGTCAACACGCTCTCGCCCGGCGACCGCGTGTTGATCGTCGAGACCGGGCAATTCGCCTTGCTGTGGAAAACCATGGCGGCCAAGTACGGTCTCGTTCCGGAGGGCATTTCGACCGACTGGCGGACCGGCGCCGACCCCGCGGCGATCGAAGCCAAGCTGCGCGAAGACAAGAACCACGAGATCAAGGCGGTCTGCGTCCTGCACAACGAGACCGCAACCGGCTGCCTCTCGCCCATCGCCGAGATCCGCAAGGCCATCGATCGCGCCAAACACCCAGCGCTCTATTTCGTCGATACGATCTCCTCGCTCGCTTCCACCGATTATCGTCACGATGAATGGGGCGTGGACGTCACCATTGGCGGCGCGCAGAAGGGCCTGATGTTGCCGCCTGGAATGTCGTTCAATGCCGTGAGCGACAAGGCGCTGGCGGCATCGAAGACCGCGAAACTGCCGAAGTCGTTCTGGGCATGGGACGAGATGATCGCGATGAACAAAAATGGGTTCTTCCCCTACACGCCCGCGACGCTAATGCTGCATGGCTTGGCGACCGCAATCGATATGTTGCACGAGGAAGGGCTCGAAAACGTCTTCGCCCGCCACAACCTGCTGGCGGAAGCCACGCGCCGCGCGGTGCGAGCTTGGGGGCTGGAGATCATCTGCCGTGATTCGAAATATTACTCCCCGACGGTGACCGGCGTGCTGCTGCCCGAAGGACACAACGCTGAAGCCTTCCGCAATCTGGCGCTGGAGCGTTTCAACATCTCCTACGGCACGAGCTTCGGGCCTTTGGTCGGACGGTATTTCCGCATCGGCCACCTTGGCGACATCAACGAGCTGATGCTGATGGGTGCGCTCGCGGCCACTGAAATGACGCTCGCGCTTGCCGGGATTCCCTTCAAGAAAGGCGGCGTGCAGGCGGCGATGGATTACATCGTTTCCGCCGAGAAGCCGGCGCGGGCGGCGGCCGAGTAGCGGCCGCACCACCCCTTATCGATCGATAACTGTTCGGAGCAACGTGGCGCGGCGGCGCTGCGCGACGCCAGGTCTGTGGTCGCCGGAACTACAGTATTTTCCTTCCGTAATTTCCGCGCATATCAGAAATTATTTTCTTTTTGCCCCGCACTTCCCTCTCCTATATAGAAAAATATACTTCTCCTATTTGGTTAGGGCGCCATGAACGCCAATCTGAAGGCCGTCGAGGCGGCCAAGCTCAGTGAACAACTGGCGGAGGCGACGCCCTCAGCGATCGTCGCGGAGGCGCTGCGCAGCGTCGGCCGAGGCCGCGTCGCGGTGGCGTCTTCCTTCGGCATCGAATCCGCCACGCTGTTGAAGGTCGTCGCCGACGTCGATCCTTCGATCCCTGTCGTCTTTCTGGATACCGGCTGGCTGTTTCCTGAAACTGTGGCCTATCGCGATACGCTGATTGACCGTCTCGGCCTCACCGACGTGCGCACGATCACGCCATCGGCCGACGGCATTGGCGCAGAAGGATCCGGCGCGCGACCTCTGGGCCGCTGATCCAGACGCCTGCTGCTATCTGCGCAAGGTCGAGCCGCTGGGCGAAGTGCTCAACGACTTCGACGCCTGGATCAACGGACGCAAGCGTTATCAGGGCGGCCAGCGCAGCCGTATTCCCGCCGTGGAAGTCGAGGGCTCGCGGTTGAAGTTCAATCCGCTGGCGCGCGTCACCCCAGCCGAAATCGCGAAGACTGTTCAAGAGCTGGAACCTGCCGCGCCACCCGCTGGCGGGCCAAGGCTTCACCTCGCTCGGCTGCATGCCCTGCACCCGCCGCACCAATCCCGGCGACTCCGCGCGCGCCGGCCGCTGGGCCGACAGCGAGAAAACCGAGTGCGGCATCCACAACCGCATGCCGCTGATAGACGGCGCGGGAATCTGATCATCCTCCTGGAAAACTAAAGGCCGCATCTTTTCGATGCGGCCTTTTTTTATTCCCTCGCCGCTCATCCCCGCGAAAGCGGGGATCCAGAGCACAAACGAAAATCTTTCCCGGCGCCTGGATTCCCGCATGCGCGGGAATGAGCGGAGGTAACTAAGCGCTAGCCTAGCGGTGCTGGGTGATGGTATCGACCAGCGCGACGCGGCCCTTCTTCACTTCCGCGATGGCGCGCTCGAGCGCCGGGCGGATGTCCTTCGGGTTGTCGATCGGGCCTTCGCCATAGCAGCCCATCGACTGCGCCAGCTTGCCGAAATCCGGCTCCGGCCCGAACAGGTCCATGCCGATATGGGCCTTGGCCTCGTCGGTGCCGCGCAGCTTGGCCATGCGGATCTGGTGCTCCCAATCGTTGTAGTAGGCGCGGTTGTTGTGCATCACGATCAGCATCGGGATCTGATACTTGGCGGCGACCCAGAGCGCGCCGGCGTCGAACATCAGGTCGCCGTCAGGCTGGATGTCCACCACGAGCCGGCCCGCAGCCTTGTGCGCGAGCGCCACCCCGATCGAGATGCCGATCTGGGTCGAGGTGCCGAGCTCCACGCCGGGCCAACGATAGGGCTTGTCGAAGTCCCAGACCTTCGGGATCGTCCGCTTCAGGTCGTTGGCGGCGAGCACCCAGTCCTCTTTCTTGATGACCTCCCAGACCTCGTGCGACAGGCGGCCGAAGGTGATCGGGGATGCATCCCAGTTCTTCTTCGTGTCCTCCTGCCACTTGGCCCAGACCTCGTCATGCCGCTTGCCGATCGCCGCCTTGCGGTCGGCGATCTTCTTTTGCAGCTTGCCGTCCTTGGCAATGCGCTCGCCGCAGATGCGGGTGAGTTCCGGCACGCCGAGGATGGTATCGCCGAGCGCGCGCACCGAGGTGGGCTGCATACGGCAATAATCCATCGCCCATTTGCTGATGTTGATCTCGCCGAAGCCGATCTCGACGAAGTCGCAGCTCTCCGGCACCAGCGACTCCAAAGTGCGCATGGTGCTGTTGAGTTCCATGTACTGCTTTTCGTAATCGCGCACGTCGAGGCCGAGCAACAGATCGGTCTTCTTCAGCGACTGCTTGTCGAAGCTCAGGTTGAGCGGGTGCTTGTTGGGGAAATTGAGCGAGCTCGGGATGCTCCAGACGCCCGCGCCGACGGTTTCCGCCAACTTCACCATGCTCTCGAAGCCGCCTTCGCGGCGACCATGATATTCCGGCATCAGCATCGGATGCTCGGCGTCCAGCAGCTTGTCGGCGATGGCCTGTAACGCCTTCGGATTCGGCATCATGCGGGCCGGCGTGGCGGCGGACGTCCTTCGGCGGCAGCGGGATTTTCTCGGTCAGCGGCGCTTCCTGCAGCGCGGCGTCGTAGCACATATAGATCGGCCCGGTCGGCTCCGTCGTCATGATCGAATAAGCACGCGCGAAGGATTCCGGCACGCCATGGATCGAGGTCGGCTGATAGTCCCATTTGGTGTAGTCGCGCACGGCATTGCCCTGCACCAGGGCGGTATGCGTCCAGTCGATATGCGGCCGGCGCTTGCCTTCGTCCATCGGGCCGGTGGCGCCCATGATGAAGAGCGGCACGCGGTCGAGATTGGCGTAGTAGATCGCCATGCAGGCGTGCAGCAGGCCGACGAGATTGTGCAGGATCACCGCGGCGGGCTTGCCGGTGGCCTTGGCATAGCCGTGTGCAATCTGCACCGCGATCTCTTCGTGGTTGCACAGCATCATCGGCGGTTCGTTATTGCCGTAATTCACGATCGAGTCGTGCAGCCCGCGAAAACTCGCGCCCGGATTCAGCGTGATGAAGGGAAAGCCGTATTGCTTGATCAGGTCGACAATGATGTCGGATTGCCAGCCGGTGTAATTCTTCGCTTTCTTCTCTGTTTTTGCGTCCATTGGGGATACCTTCGTGATTGAGCGCCGCTGCGCGGCCGAGCTGGATGTGGTCTTGATGGACAATGCCGGCGGGCTGGGCCGCCGGCATTGTCGCTTGATTAGTTTTTGACTTTGAGCAGTTCTTCCGTCTTTTTTGCAATCGCTGGATCGACCTTGTAGGCCTCGACCACGATCTTCTGCACCTCTTCGCCGGGGATCGGAGTGACTTCCAGCTGTGCCTTATCGGCTTCGGCAAGGAATTCAGGATCCTTCATCGTATCCATGAAGGCCTTGCGCAATGCGGCCACGCGGTCCTGCTGGAATTCCCGGAGGCGCGACGAAGGGCCGGCCCAGCGCCTGACGCGCAAACACCAGGGTCAGGATCTGCTTCTGCTCCGGCGTCTTCGCCAGGTCGAGGATCAGCGGGACATTCGGCAGGTCTGGATGTTTCTGCAGCGACAATTGGACGAGGACGTGGATCTTCTTGCTGTCATACCATTCCTTTCGGGTGGCTATTACGCTTGACCAGGACCAGCCGCAGCGGCCCTGCACCTCGCCGCGTTCCATGGCGAGGCTGACGTCATTGCCGCCCGGATAGCCGCTGACGATCTTCATTTTCGTGCCGAGCACGCCGTTCACGATGCGCGGAAATTGATCGGTATCGGCTGACGGGCCGGTGCCGCCCACGACGAGCTCCTTGTTGAAAGTGTCCTCGATCTTGGTGATGCCGGCGGTGTGCCAGGCGACGCAGACGCTGACTTCGTCATTGGCGCTGCCGATCCAGTTGAATTTGCTGGCGTCGAATTGAGCGGCCTTATTGCCGAGGAGCGGATCGAAAGCTCCGCCGCGGGCGATGGTCGCCGAACACCGTGCCATCCTTCGGCAGTGCATTGTACAGGGCGTTGGCAAGCCGCAGGCTGCCGGCGCCTTCCAGATTCTTCACGACGACAGTCGGATTGCCCGGAATGTGCTTGCCGATATAACGAGCGACCATGCGCGCGTAGACGTCATAACCGCCGCCCGCGCTGTAGCCGACCATCATCTCGACGGTTTTGCCTTTGTAGAATTCCGCGGGGGTCTGGGCCCATCCCGCCGTCGCCGACGTAACGGCCAACACCGCGCCGCCGCGCCGCGAACAAAATTACTGATCCGCATTACTTCACTCCATTCGCTTTGATTTCCGGCATAGGGCTTCGCCTTTGCCACTGGCTTCGGGTTTGGAAGCTGTTGAATGCGGCTGGGCTCCATGCCCACGCTTCGGTTTGAACCGCTACTTACACAGAGAAGAACTCGCATTTCAAATGCAAGTTCGACTTTTGCTGCAATGCATCAAAAAGATCCCTGGTGGCAAATCGCTGCGTCATCAGTTGCGCATTCGCAGCCTTCACGTGATCGTGGGTCAGTCGGAAGGTCACGCAGCCGTGTTCCTAAACAAGGTGTCCCTGCCGCGGCCGGGACCTGTAACGCCCGGCCGAACCGGGCTGCCCGATGTGATCAGTCAGATCGCACCGTCTCTCGGCATCGGCGGTCACCGTTCTGCCCGTGCCGGCGGCAACACGGCGCGTCTTGTCACTCAGCGCGGTTTGAACAGCGCGTCGAAAGTTTTCTGCCATTGTTTTTCTTCCTCCGGCGTCAGCAGAACCGTAAGGATTTTTTTCTTCTTCAACGTTTCCACAATACCGGGCGGATTACTGGTGACGTCGGCCGCGTCGGAATCCTGCCGAACTTGGCCAGGAACTGCTGCGACTCCTTGCTGAGCATGAAATTCGCGCCGAGACGTGCGGCATTGGGATGCGGCGCCTTCACATTGATGCCGACCTGACCGAACAGCAGCACGACCGGATCCAAGGCCCAGAAATCGATCGGATTGCCGGCGAGCTTCACGTTCATCGTCAACATGAGATATTGGTTCAAGGCAACCAGGTATTCTCCCGAGCCGACCGAACGGGCCAAGGCCAGGTGGCCGTCCACGACCACTGGATTGAGATTGGCGACGATGTCCCTGATGAGTTTCGTGCCTTTCTCTTCACCGTAGTGGATCATGATTCCCTTCAGCCATTCGTTGTCGCTGCGATCAATCGCGATCTTTCCCGCCCACTCCTTGCGCGTGACGAACTCCTCGTAACTCTGCGGCAATTCCGACGGCTTGACGTGCTGAGTGTTGAAGCTCGGCGTATTGTAGTTGGCATAAACGCCGTACCAACGGCGGCCAGGGTCGCGCGCTTCGGGAAGGATGTTTTTTGCTTCGGAAGGATCGAAACTCGCCAACAGTTCGGCGGCACCTTGTTCAGCGTTGTGGTCTGCAGGATATCCCAGGTGTTCTGCCCGCTGCTGCGGTATTCCATGGCGATGCGGCCCATCAAAGGCCCGTCGGCACCGCGGATGTAGTTCACTTTAATTCCGGTGGCCTCCTCGAAGATTTTCCAGAGCGGAAGGCCCTCTTGCTCGTTGGTGGACGAGTAAACCGTCAGCGTTCCTTCCGCCTGCGCCGCCTTCAGCAGTTCCCGGTCGAGCCAGGGACGGTCCGCGGCGGCGCTTTGCGCGCCCTGCCCATGGGCCGGAGCGAGGGTGAGCGACAACACTAGGCCGAATAGCCCAGCCGCTCCGGCAAAAGACCAGCTGTCCGAACGTGCAACATCGTGGCCTCCAAGATGAATGAGCCAACGTCGTCGGGTTTTTAGGCGCCCATCGCCGCCTTTATCCGCTCCGGCGTGAGCGGCAGGTCGCGCAGCCGAGCGCCGACCGCCTGCGCCACCGCATTGGCGAGCGCCGCCGCCATCGGCCCCTGCGACGCCTCGCCGGCGCCGAGGAAAGGCTGGCCCGGCCGATCGATCACATGCACCTCCACGCTCTCCGGAGCCGCCGAGAAGCGCATGATCGGATAGCTCTCCCAATCGCGGCTGGTGACGCGCGTCCGGTCGAAGCCGACCTGCTCGTAAAGCGTCCAGCTTGCCGACTGGACGATGCCGCCCTCGATCTGGTTTCGGATGCCGTCCGGGCTGACCGCCTGACCGCTGTCGCAGGCCGCTACCACGCGGGGAATGCGGACCTCGCCTGCGGCATTGACCTCCACTTCCGTCGCCACCGCGACGTAGCTCGACCCGTTGCGGTAGCGCGCATAGGCGAAGCCGCGGCCGCGGCCCTTCGGCAGCTTGCCGGCTTTCCAGCCGAAGCGCTCGGCGGTCATTGTGATGACGTCCCTGGCGCGCGGGTCTTCGAGATAACGCAGGCGGAATTCCACCGGATCGGCCCCGGCGGCCGCGGCCACTTCATCCATCAGGCTTTCGACGGAGAAGACGTTCATATAGGCGCCGAGCCCGCGCAGGGCGGAAACGCGCAGCGGCACCTCCTTGACGTGGTGATGGATGACCTTTGCGCAGGTCAGCGTGTAAGGCGGCTTGGCATTGCGGTTGCCGTCGGATTCATTGGCCGCCGGGGCCGCCGCAGGCGGCAACACCAGAGGCTGTTCGCGGTGCCACGCCGCCACCAGGCTCTTGGCGCCGCCGGGCCGCGTGGAATGCGTCATGCTCCAGACGTGGTACTGCCAGTCGACGATCTTGCCGCCGTCATCGAGCGACACTTTCGCCTTCGTCACCATGGCGGAGCCGTAAGGCTCCCAAGCGTGTTCGTCCTCGCGTGACCATTGCACGCGCACCGGACGGCCGGGGAATGCCATGGCGAGCAGCGCCGCGTCGCCGCCGGCGTCGTCGGCGCCGTTGTGGCCGTAGCAGCCCGGCCCTTCCATATGGATACAGCGGACCTGGTTTTCCGGCAGCTTCACCAGATCGGCAATCGCTTGGCGCATCGGGTAAGCGCCCTGGTTATGCACCCAGACCGTCAGCTTGCCGTCGTGGGCATGGCCGACGCCGCAGGACGGACCGATCGACCCATGCATCTGATACGGGCGGGTGTATTTCACCTCGACCGTCTTGGTGCCGGGTTCGGGTGTGTTCTTGGTGTCGAGGATGACGACTTCCTGCGACGGCGTGGTCTGCAGGAATTGGTAGAGCGAGGGATAATCGGTGAGCTTGGCCGGCTCGTCCCATTGCGCGGCGGAAATGAGCGCCTGCCTGGCCTTGATCGCCTGGAATTCCTTCTCGGCAATGACGGCAAGGAAGCTGCCGTCGCGCACCACTTTCAGCACGCCCGGAAGCTTCTCGACCGAAACCGTATCGACCGACCTCAGCCTGGCGTCATAGCTCGGCGGGCGCACGACGCGCGCATGCACCATGCCGGGCAGCCGCAGGTCCTGCAGGAAGGCGGCGCCGCCGGTGACTTTGGCGGGAATATCGACGCGCGCGAATTCCTTGCCGACCACACTGTAGTTTTTTGGGTCCTTCAGCTTGGCTTGCCGGTTCAGTTTCACGCGCATGGCGTCGTTGGCGACCAGTTCACCAAAGCCGACGCTTTTGCCATCGGGCGCGGTCACCCGGCCCTTGTCGAGCTTGAGCTGTGACGCCTCCGCGCCGAATTTCGACGCGGCGGCATTGAGCAGAATCTCACGCGCATGCGCAGCGGCCGCGCGCACGGAGACGCCGCCATCCGACATCGCGCGGCTGCCCGAGGTGTAGCCCTCGTTCGGCGTCAGTGCGGTATCGCTGCTGACGAGCTTGACGGTGTTCGGATCGAGATTGAGCTCTTCTGCCGCGAGCGCGATCATCGCTGTTTTCATGCCCTGCCCGAATTCAGTGCGGCCGGTATAGACCGTGACCACGCCTTGGGCGTCGATGCGCAGCCAGGAATCCAGCATGCTGTTGTCAGGCACCGACGCGCCGGCCGGCACCGGCGCTTGCGCGCCCGCATAGTCCAAGAACGAAAAGCTGATGACGAGAGCACCGCCGCCAGCAAGCAGGCCGCGGCGGGAGATGTCGATCGAGAGCGGCGCGTTCATCTAGCGGCTCCCTGGGTTTGACGGCCGGCATCGGCGCGCTGCATCGCGGTGCCCGCCCGGCGCACTGCACGCACGATCCGTGCATGGGCGCCGCAGCGGCAGAGATTGAGAGAGAGAACCTCGCGGATTTCGGCTTCCGAGACGCCTGGGTTCTTCTCCAGCAAAGCCTGCGCCCGCATGATGATGCCGGCGATGCAGTAGCCGCATTGCGCCGCCTGTTCTTCGATGAAGGCGCGCTGCAACGGGCTCGGCTGGTCCACCGTGCCAAGGCCTTCAACGGTCTTGATCACCTTGCCCTCAACGGACGAAACCGGCGTGATGCAGGAGAATTGCGCCTCGCCGTCGACCATCACGGTGCAGGCGCCGCATTGACCGAGACCACAGCCGAACTTGGCGCCGTTCATCTGCAGATCGTCGCGCAGCACATACAGCAGCGGCGTCTCCGGATCGGCATCCACCCGGTGTGCCTTGCCATTGACGGTAAGAGCAATCATGCGTTTTCTCCCCAAGCTCCTATTTAACCGGGAAACCCGGCTCGTGGTCTAGCGACTCCTTAGCCCGCAGCGGCGCTGGATCGCCTAAGCCCGATGCCATAAAGTCCCCACCGAAATTCCAGCCACCGGAGGATCTGACATTGCCTTTCACGACCGCCAACGGGATCAGCATTCACTACAAGCTCGAGGGCGCGAAAGGGCCTGTTGTCCTGCTCCTGCACGAGATGGGGGGAACACTCGACAGCTGGGACAAGGTGTCACCTGGCCTGACCGGTAACTTTCGCGTGTTGCGCTATGACCAGCGCGGCGCCGGACTGACGGAAAAGGTCCGGCCGCAATTCGGCAACGACACCGCCGTCGAGGATATCGAAGGCTTGCTGAAGGAATTGAAGCTCGATCCGCCCTATCACATTGTCGCCGTGGCGGCCGCGAGCACGCAGGCGCTCGCCTTCCGCGAGCGGCACCCGAACGAGGTCGCCTCGCTCGTTTTGTGCAATCCCGCGCTGGGCGTCGATCCGAGCCGCGCCGGCGCGCTCAACGACCGCGCCGATCTGGCCGAGCGCGAGGGCATGCGCGGAGTGCTGGCGATCACGCTGGAGAAATCCTATCCGCCGGAACTCACCGATCGTGAAACCTTCGAAGCCTATCGCGGGCGCTATCTCGCCAACGATCCGGTCGGCTTCGCCCATGCCAACCGCATGCTGGCGCGCACCAACGTGGTCAATATGCTGCCGGCCATAAACGTCCCGACCCTGGTCGTGGGCGGGCGCCAGGACACCGTGCGTCCGCTCGCCGGCAGTCAGGAGATCGCCAGCAAAATTCCGAACGCGCGTTTCGAAGCCATCGATGCCGGGCATTTCATGCCGTCCACCGGTCCGGCGGCGCTACTCGCGCTGCTGAAAGATTTCCTCGGGAAAGCGGGCCGCTAGTCACGTCCCAAGAAAAGGATTCACGCAGCTCATGCAAATCAAGGCGAACGGCATCACGTTCAATTATCAGATCGAAGGTCCCGAAGGCGCGCCTTGGCTCGTCTTCAGCAATTCCCTCGCCACCAATCTGTCGATGTGGGACGAGCAGGCCGCGGCGTTGAACAGATCCTTCCGCATATTGCGCTATGACCAGCGCGGCCACGGCGGCACCGAGGCCACGGACGGCCGCTACAATTTCGACATGCTGGTCGCCGACCTGGTCGGACTGTTTGATGCGCTATCGATCAAGCGCGCGCATTTTGTCGGGATCTCCATGGGCGGGATGACCGGGCTTGCGCTGGCGCCGAAGCATCCCGACCGCGTGGACCGGCTTGTCGTCTGCGACTGCGGCCCTGCCTCCTCGCCCGCGTCCGCCCAGCAATGGGAAGAGCGCATCGCGATCGCACAGAAGGACGGGATCGAACCGCTGGTGGACGCGACCGCGCGGCGCTGGTTCCCGCCCGAGTTCATCGAGAACAATCCGGCGGTGTTTCAGAAAGCCTGCGACATGATCCGCCACACGCCGGTGAAAGGCTTTATTGGCTGCGCGGGTGCGCTCGCCGATTATGACCTGCGTCCGGGGCTGCCCGGGATCACTGCGCCCACCCTGCTCATCGTCGGCACAAAGGACCCCACCGTGCCGGGGATAAAGGCGATCAACGCGGCCATTGCCGGCTCCAAGCTGGTCGAACTGCACGGTGCCGGACACCTGTCCAATCTCGAACAACCCCGCAACTTCAACGGTGCACTGCAGCAATTCTTGTCAGCGCATTAATGGCGATCAATTGGACGGCTATCGTTTTTCGCGAGGGTGCAATGCGCGCCGCTTCTTTGCAAAAGCCAAACCAGGACTATACTTTGATCCTAGAGCCCGGCACGCCGGGCTGAGCCTATCCTCTCAAGGAGAAGTACAATGGCCGTCGCCACCCAGGAAGCACCCGCCTCGATTCAGAAGGCGCGCCAGCTGCTTGAGCAGCTCAATCAAGATGCATCAAGCCATCACATCTGGGTCCGCACCCAGATGAACGCGCCGGCGCAACTGCCCTGGTTTGCCGACACCGGCGGCGACACGGGTCTTGCTCCGCTGGCGAGCGGGCGCGTGGCGGCCAATCAGCTCAAGACGGCCGCGCACCATTGGCGCTGGAAGGAGTATAGCCCCTTCCTCAACCGCATCGCCGGCATTGCCAGCCAGGCAGAAGTTTCCCCGATCGAATTCACCGACCGGCAGAGCATTCTCCTCACTAACCCGGGTCTCGGGGGGCGTTTGCAAGTTACCAACACCATCCGCTGCGCCATCTCGATCTACAACCCGGGCGACGTCGCCCCGGCGCACATTCACAGCCCGAACGCCAGCCGCACCATCCTCTCCGAGAAGGGCGGCTTCACCAATGTGGAAGGCGAGCGCTGCGAGGCGGTGCGGGGCGACATCATCCTGACGCCGAACGGCACCTGGCACGACCACGCCAACGACGCGAAGGCGCCGGTAATCTGGATCGACATGCTGGACTGGCCGCTGCTGGAGTTCCTCGACGTCGCATGGGTCGATCAGGAATACGAAGGCGCGCCCGGCAGCAATGAAAAAAGCCAGCCGACGACCTATGCCGACGGACATTCGTCCCGGTTGTACGGCAATGGCGGCCTGAAGCCGACCTTCGTCAATCACCAGCGCGGCTGGGGCAAGGACCCGACGCCGATGTTCCACTATCGGGGTGCTGATCTTCGCGCCTCGCTCGATAAGCTGCGCAAGGAGCAAGGCGATCCCTACGAGGGGATTCAGCTGCAGCTGGTCAATCCGGTCACCGGCAAGCCGGTCTATCCGACCCTGGATTACAAAGTGCAGCTGCTGCGTCCGGGCGAGGAGCTGAAGTTCAAACGCGAAACTTGCTCGACCTTTATCGTGGTGATGGCCGGCTCGGGCTATTCGGAGATCGCCGGGAAGCGCTACGAGTGGCAGGAGAACGACATCATGGTGGTGCCGAACTTCGCCTGGCGCCGACACGTCAGCACGGGCAAGAGCGACGCCGTGCTGTATACGGTGTCCGACGCCGCGATCCTCAACAACATCGGCCAGTACCGCTCGCAGGGTAAGACCGCAAAGGACGAGATTGTGCAGATCGTCGCCTGAACGAGCTTGCGAGCTTCAACGAAAGCGCCGCCTTCGGGCGGCGCTTTTTATGCTTCGGATTTCTACGACGATCAAACTCTTTCCTCATGGTGAAGAGGAGCGTTGCGCAAGCAACGCGTCTCGAACCATCAGGTCGCTGCCATCCTTCGAGACGCTCGAGCCAGTTACCGGCTGCGCTGCCTCCTCAGGATGAGGCGGAGTGTTTACGCAGACCTGTTATTTCTCATCCACGATACGGCTGCGCAACGTGCCGATGCCGGAGATTTCGACCTCCAGCACGTCGCCGGCCTTCATCCAGACCGGCGGATTGCGCTTGCCGCCGATGCCTTCCGGGGTGCCGGTGGCGATCACGTCGCCCGGCGAGAGCGTGGTGAATTTCGAGCAGAAGGCGATGATCGCCGGAATGTCGTGGATCAGCACGTCGGTGCCCGACTTCTGCATCTCCTGGCCGTTCAGCCGCGTCTTCAGCACCAGCTTGGTGGGGTCGGGGATTTCGTCGGCCGTGACCAGCCAGGGACCGAGCGGCCCGGTGCGCGGGAAATTCTTGGAGGCGATCAGCGAATATTTGAGGAAATCCCGCGCGCTGCCGTCGCAGAAGCAGGTATAGCCGGCGACGTGGGTGAGCGCGTCCTTCGCCTCGATGGCGCGTCCACCCTTGCCGATGATCGCCACCAGTTCGCCTTCGAAGTCGAAGGTATTCGACGCCTTTGGCTTCACCATCGTGCCTTCATGCTCGGCAAGCGTATCGGTGAAGCGGGTAAAGATGTTCGGCAGCGTCGGCGCGTCGTGGCCGGACTCCGCTGCATGCGACTTGTAGTTGATGCCGATGCAGAGGATTTTCTTCGGATTGGGGATCACGGGCAGGAATTTGACGTCGGACAATTTGCGGTCGGGCTTGGCGCCTTCCGCCTGCTTGCTAAGCTCCGCCAGCGCGCCCGCTTCCAGCGCGCCACGCAGATCGTTATAGCCCTTCAGGGTGACGACACCGTCGCCAACGACGGCGCCGAAAGCGGCCTTGCCGTCCACCCCATAGCTCGCGAGCTTCATTGGTTATCTCCGGCCGCCAGGCGGCTTACTTATGTTCGGGTTTGTGATCGTGGACGTAGATCGGCCCGCCGTCCGGCCGGTTGAGCAAGTGGCCGCAGCCGGCCTTGTTCGCCCAGTATTCCCAGGTGCGCCAAGTCTCGGTGGAATAAGGGCTGTAGCCCTTATTGCGGGCGTCGATTTCGCCTTGCGACAGGTATCTGATCTTGCCGCCGAGCACCTTGGCTTTCTGCAGGACGCGGGCGTTGCGCGGCAGATAAACCGACATGCGCACGACCTCGATCAGCGATTTGGAGGCCGACGCAAAACCGTGACCGCTCATGAGCGCCACATTGCTGCCGCCGAGCTTTTTCGCCAGATCCCGCGCCTGCTCGATATTCGAAACCAGCACATTGGTGTCGCCGAATTTGTCCGCGATATCCCACACCGGCACATTCGCGCCGATGAAGCTGCCGGCATGGATCACCGGCCGCAGCGGCATATCTGTGGCGATGCCGAAAGGAAGGATGTCCTCGGCATGCGCATGCACCACCGCCATTACATCCGGCCGCGCTTCCAGAATACCGGCGTGTATGAAGCGCTCGAGATAGAGCGGACGCTTTTCGTCGCGCACCGGCTCGCCGTCCATGCCGAACTCGACAATGTCGTCGCGCGTCACCATTTCCGGCGCGAGCGAACGCGCGAGGAAGAAATGATTGGGCTTGTCGGGATGGCGGATGCTGACATGGCCATAGGCATCCACGACGTCTTCGCGCGCGAGGATGCGATTGGCGATCACGAGGTCATCCATGATCGCGTCGATTTTATTCATGGCAGTTGGATCTCCGTGATCAGAAGGCCGGTTCGGTATGCCCGTAGGTCTTTGCAAACAGCTCTTCGATCGGCATCTTCTTGGCGATGAAATGCTGCTCGTGCATGTATCGCACCAGCGCTTCCAGCGTTGGGCGATTATCCTCGACGCCATACGGCCACGGATCGTCGCCGAAGACATCGCGGATTTCGTCGAGTTGCGCCGGCAGGAACGGCATCATGTAGCGAAGCGCCCGCGTGGAGAACATCTTCTTCAGCGCCAGCACTTTGGCCTGCACGAAGGCATTATAGAGGCTGGTCGCGACGAAGGGATGCTTCTCGTAGACGTCCTTCCGGATGGCGACGAGGTGCATGATCGGGAAGATCTTCGTCTTCTTGTAGTAATCCTTCTCGTCCTGGTAATAGTTCGGAAGGAGCCGGCCGACGGTTCGGATTGCTCAGGACCGAACGGGGAATGCTGGTGCCCATGGTGCAATCGACCTCGCCGGAGACCAGCATGTCGTCGAGCGACTTTCGCGGGTCCGCATAGCTGAGATCCGGCTGCTTCAGCAACGGCAGCACATGCGGATCGCCGTGCGAGCCAGCCGTGTTGATCGCGCCCTGGTTCGCCGCACCGCAGCCGCGGCCTTCTTCGCCCCGCGCGGAGCCGTTGCTGTCCCCCCACCGTCCCCGATTGCATCCAGATCCGCAGTCCGCACCCGCTCCCGCACCAGAGCCGGGTCGGTGTCCAGGCCGTCCGCCACCTCCCGCACCAACTCGTCGACCCGACCGTCGTCTCCCCCATCGCCTTCAGCATCGGCGCCACCTCGCTCAGCGCTCGCTCCCGCCCCGCCAGACTCCCCACCTCGCCGCGCCCCAGCGATGTCCGCACCCTGAAGCTCGGCAGGTCGATCGCCTCGTCCACCAGCTTCCCGAACCGCTCCACGTCGCCGCCGGCGAGCATGTCCGCCGGGTCCTCTCCCTCAGGCATCGCCGCCACCCGCAGGTCCATCCCCTTGCCCCCCGCCACCCGCTGCGCGCGGATCATCGCGTCAGCCCCCGCCCGATCCGCATCCAGCGCCAGCACCACAGCCTCCGTCAACCCACCCAGCATCTTCAACTGCTCCGGCGTGATCGCAGTCCCCATGATCGCCACCGCATTCGTGATCCCCGCTTGGTGCAGCGCCAGCACGTCGGTGTATCCCTCCACCACCACCGCCCGCCGCTCACGCGCAATCGGCCCTCTGGCCACATCGATCCCGTAAGAAGGGTCTCGCTCTTGCGGTACAGCCTGCTTCGGCCAGTTCACGTACTTCGCCTTCTCCTCGGCCCGCTGCGCCCGCCCCCCGAACCCGATCACCCTCCCGCGCTGGTCCCGAATCGGGAACATGATCCGCTGCCTGAAGTAGTCGTACGCCCCCCGGTTGCCGCTTCCGCCGCGAGCCCCGCCTCCCAGCCCCTCCAGCTTGAAACCCGCCTGCTGGCCTCCCAGCAAGCACCGAGTCCCACCGGTTCGGCGCCATCCCGACCCCGAAGCTCCGCAGGACCTCCTGGCTTCAGCCCCCGCCCCTCCAGATACTCGCGCGCCTTCCGCGCCTCCGGCTTCGTCCCCTCCCACAGATACGTCTCGAAGAGAACTTCGCCGTCCGCGCCGAGAACCTCGTACAGCCGCGCCTTCTTCTGCTGCGCAGCCTCCGCCGCCGGATCCTCCTCAATCCCGCTCCAGCTCCACCCCGTACCGCTCCGCCAGCGAGCTCGACCGCCTCGGGGAAGCTCAGGCCTTCCTTCTCCTGCACGAACGTAATGACGTCCCCGCTCGCCTGGCAGCCGAAGCAGTGGTAGAGCTTGTCCAGCGGGTTCCACCTGAACGACGGCGTTTTCTCGTCGTGGAACGGGCAGTTCCCCCACCAGTCCTTCCCCCTCTGCCGCAGATCGGTGTACGCCGACACGACCTCGACGATTTCCGACGCCTCCTTCACCCGGTCCACGCTGTCCGAGGCGAGAGCAGCGCCATCAGCCGGAGCCACCTTCCGCCCCCGCAGCACAGTTCCCCCCCCAGTGGCGCCAGGCAGTACCGATCGGTCATCCCGGCCAGATAGTCGGTCACCCGCTGCAAGCTCGTCCGCATCCGGGTCCGGCGCCGGCACCTCCCCGGGATGCGCCAGGTGGTGGTCGAACAGCGCCGGCATGCCGGTGGAGGCCGCGGCCCGCTCGCCGCCGCGCGCTCGCTCGAGGTAGATCCGATGGGCGCCCAAGCATCCGCGCAGCCCAGCATCGCCCCCGCCAACCTCCTCGCTCTGCACGATGTCCCCGGCCTCGCGCGAGCGCTCCACCATGTCGCGCACCAGCGTGTCGAT
>CAVSWC010000004.1:0-101269 GCA_963731585.1 uncultured Alphaproteobacteria bacterium | reverse complement strand
CAGAAGAGTGCGCTGAAACCCTTCCGTCACCGGCCATCAAACTTCCAAAGAAGTGGCTCGGTACACGAGGGCCGCCCGTCACAAACAGAAGGCATATTCGTGGCCATCAAGAAATCTGACCTTTACTCCTCCCTCTGGGCATCCTGCGATGAACTGCGTGGCGGCATGGATGCCGCCCAATACAAGGACTACGTGCTGTTCATGCTGTTCATCAAATACATCTCCGACAAGTACGGAGACTCTGACGACTTCGCTCCGCCGGTGACGATCCCTAGGGGGGGCGAGCTTCAAGGACATGATCGCCCTCAAGGGCAAGCTAGATATCGGAGACAAGATCAACAAGCAGATCATCGCTCCACTCGTCGATGCAAACTCCCGCCTCGCACGGAGCGACTTCCCGGAGCGCCGAAATCCCCATCGACGACAAGCTCGTGCCCGGCGGCGCGAAGCGCCAACTGCAGGGCGGTGACGGCAGCACCCTTCGCGCCACGGCGCAGCGGTGCCGCCGCGACAAACGCGGCGATCGACATCGGCGGATTTTCCTTATCGAGCGGACTTACGGGACCCGCGCAGAACGGGTAGTGTCCGTGCGTAGCAGTTGCAGTTAGGGGGTTTCAGATGAAGCGGGTCGCCACGGTTTTGCTGAGTGGGATGTTGGTCACCGTGGGGTCCATTGGTGGAGCCTGCTCGCAAGAGCGTCCAAACGTTCTCATCATTCTCACGGACGATCAGCGCACCGAAGATATGAGCTACATGCCCTTCCTGATGTCGAAGAAGCGCGAGGCACGTTACTTCCGCCGCTACTTCCACACGCAGGCGCAGTGCACCCCCAGCCGGGCGACCATGTTCACTGGCATGCACCCACACAACAGCAAGATCGAGAATAACCAGCTCCCGGACGGTGGCTATGAACGGTTTAACCAGGAGCGCCTTCCGCTCAAGACGTGGGGCCGAATCCTTTCGCAGCGCGCCGGCTACCGCACCGGAATGTTCGGCAAATACATGAACGGCTACGAGGACACGACAGACATCCCTGCGGGGTGGTCGGGCTGGTTCGGCTTGTTCAAGCAGGATACGCTCAACGATTATCGCGCCAACGACAACGGCACCATCCGCTTCTTCGGAAGCGGCGACACCAATTATCAGACCAACGTGATAGCGGATCGCACCGATGCCTTCATGCGAAAGCAGATCAATCAGAGAAGGCCCTTCGCCGCGCTGTTCTCCACGACCTGCCCGCACATCCCATCAACGCCCGCGCTCAAATACAAAGGTCGCCTTCGGACAGCAGATTTTAAGGCAGTATCGTCGAAGCCGAATTACAACGAGCCGGACATGTCCGACAAGCCGGTTATAAAGTTCCCTTCTCTAACGCTGGAGCAACATTGGCAGCTCGAGGAAGACTGGCGCAAGCGGCTGGAATGCCAACTCAGCGTCGATGACGCGATCAAGCGGTTCTGGAGCACGCTCTCAACGACCGGCGCGCTCGCGAACACCTATATCTTCTTTACCACCGACAACGGATGGCTGCATGGCGAGCACCGCATCCCGAAGTCTAAGAGCGTCCCCTATGTCGAGGCCATAGAAAGCCGCCTCTTTGTGTGGGGGCCGGGCGTCGTGCCG
The DNA here is from genome assembly GCA_963731585.1 of uncultured Alphaproteobacteria bacterium. Taxonomy (GTDB): domain Bacteria; phylum Pseudomonadota; class Alphaproteobacteria; order Rhizobiales; family Xanthobacteraceae; genus CANKHA01. The sequence continues at coordinate 99,646 of CAVSWC010000004.1, read as the reverse complement.
GGGAACGAAACCCGCTTCGCCGCCAATATCGACCTAATGCCAACCATTCTTGAACTCGGCGGCATCAACACATCCGACTTTCGATGGATCGATGGCCGCTCGCTGGTCCCGCTGTTGAAGAACGATCTGGTTCCGTGGCGACAAAGCCTCTATCTCCGAGGTCAGCCGGTAGCCGGCGACGTACCGATGTGGGGCTCCATCATCGGGCGCAACGCGGATGGCGTAGCCGGCAACGTACCGATGTGGGGCTCCATCATCGGGCGCAATGCGGATGGCGTTTATCTCTACACCGAATGGTCCGACAGCCTGGGCAGCGAGCGGGAGTATTACAACCTCAACACTGACCCGTATCAGCTCGAAAATGCCTATCCGCTGGTGCCATCAAAGCGCATCGCGCCGCTTGAAAGCCGCCTTGACGAGTTGCGCGTCTGCGCCGGGCAATCGTGCCGGGACGCCGAGAATCTGATGGCTCCTTAAATCAGTCGCCGCAGAAATATGTGGATGTGATAACTCCCTCGATGGTCTTGTCGCCCGCGCCACCAAGCAGAGCCCACCCCTCTATTTCGTCGGCGCCGGCAACATCAACAAGCGCGGAGCACTGCACTCCCTGATTGCTTGTTCCAGATGTCCGCGCGGTCGTTGCCGCATACAAGGAACCATTTTTATAGATCAGAGCCTGCATGAGGACGCCATCGAGCATGTTCGCGCTGCTGAAGAGCAGCGAGACGGTGACTCGCACCTTCCCGGGGGGCGGAACCCATTTGCTGTTTGCCGCATCGTAATAGTTGCCGACGTCGAAACGCTCCGTCGTAAACGTGGTCTTTGTCGCTATCGCACTCGGAACCGCGATCTGATTGATTCCGTTCTTGTGAGCAAAGAAGGCCACGGCTGCTTCGCGCTTGGCGTTGAGCGCGGCCTGCAGGCCAACCACATCGGCGAACGCGATCGCCAGGGCGGTTTTCAGCGCTGCGGCGGTCTATCGTTCCCGTCAGGCCGGCGACCGACAGCACAGTATAGGTCGGCGTCAGAAGTTCTTTCCAATCCGCCAGGTGCCGGGGCTGTCGGTTGCCAGCACAAAGCTCTTATTGAGATCTGGGCGGACCGCCACGTCGCCGCGTTGGACTGCGAGCGCCAGCATCGCCGCCTGCGAATTGACGACGAACGTATCGGTAAGCGCGCCAGCTCGCGATTTTCCCGGCGCGCAATTCGCACTTTGAGCACAAGTCCGGAGCGGCGGGTCGAGCATCGCGAAAGCACGTCTTCAAAATGTGGGCTAGTGCGTGCACTACCGGGCATGATCGAAATAGCTTGAATAATTACTAGCGAAGAGGGCGTCCGCCTCTCGTCGCTACGCGATATTTGCGCCCCCCAGTGCGCCCCCAGTATCCCTAGTCACATAAGCAAAATGCTCGGCAGGCAAATAGAATCAGGATATCAGAGAGTTAGGTGGTGCCCAGGGGCGGGATCGAACCACCGACACCGTGATTTTCAGTCACGTGCTCTACCAACTGAGCTACCTGGGCATTTGCGCCCGTGCGGGTCACCAAAGGGGCGCGCGGGGGTTATAGAGGCTCGATTTTGGGCTGTCCAGAATGACGAAAATACCCGCCGTTTGGGCGATCCGGCGGGAACCGGTGGGCGCCTCCTGGCGTTGATCTCGTCATGAAGGGGCATTCCTTTTCCTGCCGTTCACTGGCGCCCTGCGAGGACGCGATGCCGCTGGATTTCAACAGCATTTTCCCGATGGAAGACGTCTCCTCCGCCCGGCTGATGAAGCTGAAGGCATTCTGCCTGTTTCGTGCCGGCATCCTGAGTGAGAAGGAAATGAACGAGCTCCGCGAAAAAGCGGATGGGCTCATCCAGAACCCGCGTTTCCACTCCGCCCAGCATCCCCGCCGCGCCGCCTGATTTCCGGACGGCCCTGCGCTATCTCGTTCTGCCGATGCTGATTGTCGCCATCGTAGCGGCCAAACGCCAATACGCGTTGCAATATGCCAAGAACCGCATTTCGCGTCGGCGCTAAGTCCCGGTTAGGGCAGCGCGAAGCGAAAAGGACAGGCGCTCGGAGATGAACCGAAACCGCGTCCGCGCGTTCTCGGAACATGAGTCACCTTTTCGATTACGCGCTGAAAATCATCCTGCTGTTCTTTGTTTTTGCGCGATTTTTCACCGGGCCGACGCCTGACGCCCACGGCACTTCCGCAAGAGCGGTGCAAGAGCCCTCCAGCGAAACCCAGACCTGATCGGCTGAAAAATTAGCGCGTTCATCCCGCGCGGCGGGTGCCGGTGCGCCGCGCCGGTGCGCGCGCATTCCGCCGCGCTGCCGCCGGGCGGGCTGCGCTGCGCTTGGCGGCAGCCTTGGCGCCGGTAGACTCCGTCGCCACGCTGCGGCGCAAGGCGTCCATCAGGTTGATCACCCGCGCGGCAGGCCGCTTGGGCGTTTCCTTCGGCAGCGGCAGGCCGGCCTGCTTGGTCTTCAGCAATTCGACTAAGGCATTCTCGTAGCGATCCTCGAAAATGGAGGGATCGAAATGCCCCGCCTTGGTTTCGAGAATGTGGGAGGCAAGCTGCCGCATTTCCTTCGGCAGCTCCATGTCTGGAATGTCCTCGAAATAGGGCTTCGCGTCGCGAACTTCGTAGCCGTAGCGTAGCGCGGTTGCCAGCAGGCCCTTGTCGAAAGGCTCGAGCATAACGATGCGCTCGCGCCGGTAAAGCACGACGCGGCCAAGTCCCGCCATCTTCTTCTCGCGCATGGCCTCGCGGATGACGATGAAGGCTTCCTGGCCGACTTCGTCGGTCGGAGCGAGGTAATACGGGCTGTCCATATAACGCTCATCGATCTCCGCGCGCGGCACGAAGCTTTCGATGTCGATGGTGTGCGTGCTCTCGATGGAAATCTTGTCGAGCTCTTCGTCTTCAATCGGTACATGCTGCTCGCGGCTCACTTCATAACCGCGCCCTTTATCCTCTTTCTCGACCACATCGCCGGTCTGCTCGTCCACCATCTGCTGGCGCAGGCGGTTGCCGGTCCGTTTGTTGATCTGATGCAATGCGATGCGCTCGGAGCGCGACGACGCCGGGTAGAGCGCCACCGGGCAAGAGACCAGCGATAATTTGAGATAGCCCTTCCAGTAGGGACGCGGGGCCATGATAACTCTCCACCATACGCAGAACTGATGGGCGATCTTATCCGCGAACCGCACAGGACTCAACGCGCGCTCTGGTGGCGCATTCACACGCGGTTAAGTCCGGCTAAAGGGGAAACGAAACGGCAACAGGCTAGTGCCGCCGATTTGAAGTTCCTACAACATTTGCTTCCAAAGTTTATGTCAGAGGAATGCCGCAAGGTTTCACGAACTTCGGAAGAGGGGCACTCGTCAGGCTTCGCCGATTTCCCGCAATATCTCGGCGGTGTGCTGGCCGAGCTGCGGCGCGCCATGCTCGGCCGCGGCGCCCTCGCCGTCGAAGGTGATCGGCGTGCGTACCCCTGGAACCTTGCCGGCCTTGGCAGCCGCGTTCGGCCGCTCGATCTGCAGGCCGCGCGCCACCACCTGCGGGTCGGCAAAAACCTGCGCCAGATTATTGATCGGGCCTGCGGGTACCCCCTCCGCCTCAAGTTTCGCCAACAGTTCCTCACGCGTCAGGCGCGCCGTCAGCGTCGATAGTTTCCCCGACAGTTCGTCGCGATGCGCCAGGCGGCCGGCATTGTTCTTGTAGTCGGGATCTTGCGCGAGTTCCGGCGCGCCGAGGACATTGCAAAATTTGATGTACTGATTGTCGTTTCCGGTCGCGACAATGACATGGCCGTCGGCCACCGGAAATTCCTGGTACGGCACGATGTTGGGATGCGTGTTGCCAATACGGGCAGGGATTTTGCCCGAGACGAGAAAATTCAGCGCCTGATTGGCGAGCGTGCCAACGGTCGAATCGACCAGCGCGGTGTCGACGTGACAACCTCGGCCGGTCTTCTCCCGCTGCATGAGCGCGGCGAGAATGCCGATGACCGAATAGCAACCCGTGAGAAGGTCGGAGATCGGCACGCCGACCCGCGTGGGCGGCCCGTCGGCATAGCCGGTCAAATCCATCATGCCGCCCATGCCTTGCGCCATCAGATCATAGCCGGCGCGCTTGGCATAAGGTCCATCCTGCCCGAAGCCGGTGACCGAGCAATAAATCAGCCGCGGATTTTCCGGCGCGAGGCTGTTGTAGTCGAGGCCGAACTTGGCGAGCCCGCCGACCTTGAAATTCTCCAGCAGGACGTCGGAACGCGCGGCGAGCTTGCGCACGATGCGGCGGCCCTCGTCGCTTTCGAAATCCAGCTCGATTGATCGCTTGCCGCGATTGGTGGAATGGAAATAGGCCGCGCTGACATGGCTGCCGTCCTTGCCTTCGACAAAGGGCGGGCCCCAGCCGCGGGTGTCGTCGCCGGCGCCCTTGCGTTCCACCTTGATCACGTCGGCGCCGAGATCGGCCAGCATCTGTCCCGCCCAGGGGCCGGCCAGGATACGCGCCAGCTCAAGGACACGAACGCCAGCCAGGGGTTTCGGCATGGTTCACTCCAAAAGAAAATCGGCAAAAGCCGTCATCGCCTGTCGGCGCGGGAAGGTCAAACCCGGAAGCGCGGATCGAGATAATCGCGCAGGCTGTCGCCAAATAGATTGAAGGCAAAGACGGCAAGGCTGATGGCAATTCCGGGGAACAGGATCATCCAGGGCGCCTCGCGGTAGAAATCGGCGGCATTGCCAGACAGCATCAGGCCCCAGGCCGCGGTCGGCTCGGTGACGCCAAGACCGAGGAAGGAGAGCGACGCCTCGGCCAGGATCGCCTGCGCAATGAAAGCCGTCAGCATGATGAGGTAGGGCGCCACGACATTCGGCGCCATATGACGGAAGATGATGCGGGCATGCGAATAGCCCGCGGTACGCGCGGCATCGACATAAGGCATCACGCGCACCGACAGCGCGGCGGCGCGCACCACGCGGGCAACGCGGGGGATAATCGGGATCGCGATCGCCACGATGAGGTTGACGTCGATGCCCCCGACCAGGAACCTGGGAAAAGCCGCGACCACCACCAGCGCCAGCACGATCAGCGGAAAAGCCAGCAGGATGTCTACCAAGCGCTGGGTATAGTCGTCGATCTTTCCTCCAAAATAGGCTGACCCGACGCCAAGCACCGCTCCGATCGAGGAGCCGACGAAGGAGGCGGTGAAGCCGATCACCAGCGCGGTGCGCGAGCCGTAGATCAGCCGGGAACAGATGTCGCGGCCATAGGCGTCGGTGCCGCACCAATGCGACCACGACGGCGGCGCCAGGATGGAGGCAAAGTCGATCGTCAGCGGATCGTACGGCGCGACCAGCGTGCAGAAGATGCCGGCGAACATCATCAGGCAGATGATGACGAAGCTCACCGCGCCGAGTGGTTGCTCACGGGTAAAATCGGCAGCTCCCCGCCAGAAACGGGAACGCGAAGCGATGGGGTCAGCTAATGCGATGGACATGGCTCAGTTATACCGGATGCGAGGATCAAACCACGCGTAGAGCAGGTCGATGATCAGATTGACGAAGACGTAAAACGTCGCGATCAGCATCACCATGCCTTGTATCAGCATGAAGTCGTTGCGCGCCACGCTTTGCACGAACAGTTGCCCGATGCCGTTGAGGTTGAACACCTGCTCGGTCACCACCAGCCCGCCGATCAGGAAGGTGAATTCCAGGCCGATGACGGTGATGGCGGGCAACAGTGCGTTGCGCAGCGCGTGGCGGGAAATCACCAGGCGCTCGAACACGCCCTTGGCGCGTGCAGTGCGGATGTAATCCTCATTGAGCACTTCCAGCAGCGAGGAGCGGATCATGCGCGCGACCACCGCGCAATAGCGGTAGCCGACCGCCAGCGCCGGCCAGATCAGCTGCGTCAGATTGGCGACCGGATCGACATAGATCGGGGTGAAAGTGATCGGCGGCAGCCAATTGAAGAAAGCCAGCAGGCTCAGCATGATCAGCATACCGAACCAGAAGGACGGGATCGACAGCCCGCCGATCGTAATGATCCGCATCAGGTAGTCGATCCAGGTGTCGCGGTACAGCGCCGCCAGCGTGCCGAGCGGAATCGCGATCAGCACGGCGATCAGCGTCGCCATGATGGCGACCTGGAGCGACAATTGGAGGCGAAGGCTGATCTCCTCGATCACCGGGCGCTCGGTCCACATCGACGTTCCGAGGTCGAGCTTCGCCATGCCGAGCATCCAATCTCCGAACTGGACGATCAGCGGGCGGTCGAGGCCGAAGCGCTTGCGCTCAAATTCGAGGGTTTCCTGCGAGATATTGCCGCCGTCGCCGCGCAGCTTTACTTCCACGATGTCGCCGGGCACCACGCGCAACAAGAAAAACACCAGCACCGCGACGCCGATCAGCGTCGGGATCATCAGCAGCACGCGGTTGATGGTGTAGCGGAGCATTCAGTATACTTGCGGTGGCGATTGCCCTCTCCCCGTGTCAGCAGGGGAGAGGGCAGGACGCGCTTACTGGTTAAGCCAAACGTCTGCGAGGTCGGCGCCGAGGTTGTGGCTGGGAGACATCTTCCAGCCCATCACCGTCTTGTGGCTGAGCACGATGCGGTGCCACCAGAGCAGCGGCTGTTGGTAGCCCTGCTCAAACAGCCGCTTCTCCAGCGCCATGATCAGCTCCCGCCGCTTGCCGGTGTCGCGCTCGCGCAGCTGCTGTTCGTAGAGCTTGTCGATTTCAGGATCGTTCGACCGCGACATGTTGAGCGGATTGTTCTGTTGCGACAGATATTTTGTCATAGCGAGCGAAGCGTCGTCGTTGAACAGGTTGTTGAAGTCGATTGCCACTTCGAAATTGCCGCTCTGCAAGCCCGAGACATAAGGCGCGGTGTCGGACTGTTTGTGTTCGACCTCGACGCCGATCTGCCGCCATTGGTCGACCAGGAAGACGCCGGCGGGGGTGTAAGGCATTGCCAGGTTGCGGTTCCAGAGCGCGAATTTAAGGTTGGGGACGCCGGCTTCGGCCAACAGTTTCTTAGCCTCGGCGCGGGACTTCGCGATGTCCTTGGAGAAACCCGGCAGCTTCACCAGCTCGGCTTCCGGGGTTGCCAGCGGCGAGCCGGGCCGCACCACGCCGCCGACCGAACGCAGCGTCGAGATCTTCGACAGCCCCTGGCTGCCGCCCCAGCGGTCGATCGCCATCAGCAATGCCTTGCGTACACGCGGGTCGTCGAAGGGCTTCTTTTCGACGTTGAAGACGACGACCAGGTTCAGCGTCCAGCTCGATTCCTCCACCCGCAATTTGTCGCCCATGGCGGAGACCATGCGGTCGCGCTCGGCGGGCGACACCCCGCGAAATTCCGCCAGTACCTGTCCGCCTTGCAGCGCGTTCAGCATCGCCGAGGCCTGCAGGATGAAGATGCCGCGAAAACCATCGAGATAGGGCTGGCCGGGCTTGAAGTAGTTGTCGTTGCGCTTGCCGGCGACGTGGCTGCCCTTGATGTGCTCGACAAAAGTGAAGGGCCCGGTGCCGTTGATCTTGGTCTTCGGCGCATTCGGATCGGCGGCCAGATCCTTGGCTGCATAGATGCAGTTCCAGGGAGATGCGAAGTGATCGAGCATCGAAGAGTTCACCGCCTTCAGCTTGAACACGACGGTCGTCGGGCTGGGCGTCTCGATGCTGGCGATATCCGCGAAGGTCGCCTTGCGGTTCGAAATCACGCCTTGCGCCGGATTACGCATCCGGTCGTAAGTCGCTTTCACATCCGCCGAGGTGAGCGGCGTGCCGTCGTGGAACTTCACGCCGTCGTGCAGCGTGAAAGTATAGGTCAGCTGGTCAGGCGACACCGTCCAGGACTTGGCGAGGTCGGCTTCAACCTCGGGGAACTTGCTCAGGTTGTAGCTTAGCAGGGTGGAATAAAACGGCGCCGAGAAGTGCAGCGTCGCATAGGTGTCGCTGCCGTGGCAGTCATAATGCGGCGTCTCCGCGCCGATCGCGAAATTGAGCGTACCCCCTTTCTTCGGGGTCTGGGCCTGCGCCGCGCCGGCGGCGAAGGCCAAGGCAGCGGTTGCGAGAATAACTCTCCCTAGCCTCGTGAACATTGTTTCCTCCCGGTGATTGTTTTTCAGTTTTCTCGAATTCATACCTTGATGCAGGCGGCAAAATGACCCGGTCTTTTCTCCTCCAGCGGGGGCACGATCTCACGGCATTCCTGGCTGGCCAAGGGACAGCGGGTATTAAAGACGCATCCCGATGGCGGCGCCAGATGGCTAGGCAGCTCGCCTGTGATCAGCCGCGGTTCGCGCCCTTTTTCGATCGTGGGATCGGGGATCGGCGCGGCATCCAGCAGTGCCTTGGTATAGGGATGCAGCGGCTCGCGGTAGATGACGTCGCGGTCGGCCACTTCCATGATCCGCCCGAAATACATCACCACCACCCGCATGGAGATGTGCCGCACCACCGCGAGGTCATGCGCGATGAACAGATAAGCCAGCCCGAACTTACGCTGCAGATCTTCCAGCAGATTGATAATTTGGCCCTGGATCGACACGTCGAGCGCCGACACTGCTTCGTCGCAGACGATGAAGGAAGGATTCATCGCCAGGGCGCGGGCGATGCCGACGCGTTGGCGCTGCCCGCCGGAAAGCTGGTGCGGGTAGCGCGCTGCCATTTCCGGGCGCAGTCCGACCTGCTGGAGCAATTCCGCAACGCGCTTGCCTGCCGCTTTGCTGTCGGGCGCGAGATCGAAGACATGCAAGGGCTCGCCGACGATCTGGCCCACCGTCATGCGCGGATTGAGCGAACTATAGGGGTCCTGGAAGATGACCTGCACCTTGCGGCGGACAGCCTTCATCGCCGCGGCGGACGCCGCCACGATGTCAATTCCTTCGAAGCGGATTTCGCCCGAGGTCGGCTCTTCCAGGCCAAGGATCAGCCGGCCGACGGTAGTCTTGCCGCAACCCGACTCGCCGACCAGACCGAGCGTCTCCCCCGGATAGAGATCGAAGCTGATGTCCTCCACCGCGCGCACGGTACCGCCTTTGCGGCGCAACCCGCCGGCGATGGTGAAATGCTTCTTCAGGTTGCGCACCGAAAGGAGTGGCTCCGCGGTGTCCCGCGGCGCAGGCAATCCGGCGCCGCCCGCGCCCGTCCAGGTGATCTTGCCGGCGGCGATTTCTTCGTGGCGATGGCAGCGCGACAGACCGCCGGTATCGGTGGGATAGAGGGGCGGCTCTTCGTCGCAGACTGGAATGCGAAACGGGCAGCGCGGCGCGAAACGGCATCCCGGCGGGATGGCCGCGAGGTTCGGCGGCAGCCCTTCGATGGTTTCGAGCCTTGCGCCGCGCGGGCGATCGAGCCGCGGCACCGAGCGCAACAGTCCCATGCTGTAAGGATGGCGCGGCTGGTGAAACACCGCCTCGGCGGAGCCCTGCTCGATGCGCTGCGCCGCATACATCACCACCACGCGGTCGGCATAGCGCGCCACCACGCCGAGATTGTGGGTAATAATGATCAGCGCGATGTTGAGGCGGCGCGACAGGTCCTTCATCAGCTCAAGGATCTGCGCCTGAATCGTGACGTCGAGTGCGGTCGTCGGCTCGTCGGCGATGATAAGCTTCGGATTGCAGGCAAGCCCGACGGCGATCATCACGCGCTGGCGCATGCCGCCGGAAAATTGATGCGGATACTGATCGAGCCGGCGTGCGGGGTCGGGAATACCGACCAGATTGAGCAGCTCGATCGCCCGGTCGCGCGCCTGTTTATCATTCATACCAAGATGGATTTGCAGCGGCTCGGTGAGCTGCAGACCGATGGTGAGGATCGGGTTGAGCGAGGTCATCGGCTCCTGGAAAATCATCGAGATGTCGCGGCCGCGCAACCGGCGCATGTTCTCGCTGCTGAGCTTGAGCAGATCCTTGCCGTCGAACAGGATGCGGCCCTTCGGCACCCGGGCCGTGAGCGCCGGGAGCAGGCGCATGATCGAAAGCGCCGAGACGGATTTGCCGGAGCCGGATTCCCCGACGATGGCGACCACCTCGCCGCGGTTGACCTCGAAAGTCATGCCTTCGACCGCGCGCACGATGCCGCGCGAGGTGGAAAAATGCACGTGCAGATCTTCTACCTTCAGCAGCGGGGCTGAGGTATCCGCAGGCCGGAACACGGTTTGAGTCTGTGCTTCCACCCGATACTCGACGTTGTTTGTTCTTGTCCCTAAGAGCTATAGCTGATCGGGCAACGGCCTGCCATTGCGCGAAGGGTTAAGACATCCGGCACGGAAATGCGGCGTTTAGGCAGGATTTTCGGCATCCCCTTGTGTATCGTCCCTGGGATAGCCAATTCGTCCCTGTCGTTAGGCGGATAAGGGGCTGGGCCGGATGATGAATACCTCGTTTTTTGGCGAGTTATTGCAGAGCATTTCGGAGCGGGGCAGGTCGCTGCTCGACCGCTCGCGCGAGCGCCGCGGCGACGCGCCGGCGCGTTCCGCCAACTTCCTCGAATTATGCGAAGAACTGTTGTCCGGCCGCGGCGAGGCGTCCGGGGTCGCGCTCGCCCGCGAAATCCTTGGCCGCTACAACGAACTGACCATCGGCCCGCGCATCGCCTTTTTCGAGGCAATGGCAAACCGCTACGGCGTGGACCGCAAGCGGCTCGATGCCGCGGTGGCCGCCTGGCAAGCGGCGCCGTCCGAGGAGGCCGCTGCCGAAATCCATCTCGCGGCCGAACCGCTGCGGCAGGAACTGTTCCGCCGGCTCAATCTGGCGCCCAACGGCACTGCTGCGCTTGTGCGCATGCGCGAGCAGATCATCGACGCGATGGACCGCCGCGACGATCTCAGCGTGGTGGATGCGGATTTCGTTCATCTTTTCTCGTCCTGGTTCAACCGCGGCTTCCTCGTCCTGCGGCGCATCGACTGGTCGACTCCCGCCAGCATCCTGGAAAAGATCATTCGCTATGAGGCCGTTCACGCCATCAGCGATTGGGACGATCTGCGCCGCCGCATCGATTCGCCGGACCGGCGCTGCTACGCCTTTTTCCATCCGGCGCTGGTGGACGAGCCGCTGATCTTCGTCGAGGTCGCGCTCACGCGCCAAATTCCAGGCTCGATTGAGCCGATCCTGGCGGCAAAGCGCGAGACCGTTGACCCGGGCAAGGCAACGACCGCGACATTCTACTCGATCTCCAACTGCCAGCGCGGATTGGCCGGAGTGTCTTTCGGCAATTTCTTGATCAAGCAGGTCGTGGAGGAGATTTCGCGCGAACTGCCGGCGCTCTCGAATTTCGTCACGCTGTCGCCGGTTTCGAATTTTGCCGAATGGTTGCGCGGCGAGCGGCTGGCGGATTCTTCCGTTGCGTTGCGCCCGGAAGACAGGGCCGTGCTGGTCGTCCTCGACCGCGAGGATTGGTGGCAGCATCCTCAGATGGTGGAAAAGGCGCGGGATCCGCTGATGCGGGCGGCGGCGTTCTATTTCATCCATGCGCGCACGCCGCGCGGACTGCCGCTCGACTCGGTGGCGCGTTTCCACCTTGGCAACGGCGCGAGGCTGGAGCGGATCAATTTCTTGGCCGACACCTCGATCAAAGCGCTGCGCCAGTCGCACGGACTGATGGTGAATTACCAGTACGATCTCGGCGACATCGAGAAGAACCACGAAGCCTATGCGGAGCATCGTACCGTGGTTGCCGCCACCGCGGTATCCCGCCTGGCGCGGCCCGCGCCGCTGGAGCTGGTTCCCATGGGCGGGAACTAAGTTCCCCTCGTCCCCGCTCCCCGACTTGATCGGGGGCGGGGGAGGGGAGCGCTAGCTCTTTCCGTAAACCGGCACGATGCCGCCGCGACTGACGCGGTTGTCCGGCGAAGCCAGGAAGAGAATGGTTTTCGCGACTTCCTCGACTTTCGGCCAAAGCGCGTAATCCGCTTTCGGCATGGCCGCGCGGTTGGCCGGCGTGTCCATGATCGAGGGCGCAACCGCGTTGACCAGAATGCCGTCTTTCACGACTTCCTCTGCCAGAGCCGCGGTCAACGCGGCAACGGCGGCCTTGCTCGCGGTATAAGCCGCCATTCCCGCGCCGCTGCGCCATTCCAGCCCCGGCCGCGCCGCGACGTTGACGATGCGCCCGCCGTCTTTGTTTCCCGCCATGCGGTTGACCGCCGCGCGGCAGCAGAGATGGCAGGTGACGAAATTCATCTCGATCTGGTGCATCAGCGCGGCCTTGTCGGTTTTCGCCACCGGGCCCATGGCGAAGCCGCCGGCCAGATGGATCGAGGCCCAGAGCCGGTCCACGCCCTGAAATAGCCGCGCGACACCGGCTTCGTCGGAGAGATCGGTATTGCCCACCAGCACGACCTGCCGGTGCCCGCGATGCGGAAAATGCTCCGCCTCGGCTTCCAAGTGCCAGGGGACGTGGCACACCGCACCAGCCTTAATCAGCGCGTCGACCAGCGCGATGCCGAGCGCGCCAGTGCCGCCGGTGACGACCACATGCCGGTCGGAAAAATCCATTGCGGCCTCCCGTCAGTTTTGCCGCGGGGGAAGGAAAGCCTCATCCCCGCCCGCGCTTCGCGCGTTTCGGCAGCACGTGATACTCGATCCAGTTGGCCACTTCGCTCACGCGCAGGCGAGTGTCGAGCACATTCTTGCTGATGCCATGCCGCCAGGCCAGCCGCTTGTCGGCGGGATTCTGATCGAGCGCGTCGAGATCGCCGGCGAAAGCCTTGATGTCGTCCTCGTCGATGAAGAAGCCTTCCTCGATCAAACGGGTGCCGATGCGGCGCACGATGGCGGCGATTTCCCGCAGCGGATATTCCGGGTGATATTGCACGCCCCAGGCCACCGCGCCGTTGTAATGGATTTCCGCGCTCTGCACGTCGGATACCGCATTGGTCGCGAGCACGACGGAGCCGGGCGGCAGCGCCTCGACCTCATCGAGATGCACCGTCGGTGCGTTGAAGACGTCCGGCTTGCCGATGTACATCGGATGCTTGCGGCCTTCCTCGGTCAGCCTGATGCCGCGGCCGAAGCCGAGCTCGCGTCCCTTGGGGTTGCGCCGCACGCTGCCGCCGGTCGCCACCGTGAGCACCTGCAGTCCCCAGCAGCTGCCGAAGAAGGGCGTGCCCGCCGTCAACAGCCCACGGGTCAGCTCGACCTGTTGCGTGACCTGCGGCCCGGCGTCGTAGATGTGCAAGGCGGAGCCGGTGATCGCCGCGCCGTCATACCCTTCCAATGCCGTGCCGCGCGGCAGCTCGGCGCCCGGATCGGCGGCAAATACAATGTCGATCTCGGCGCCGGGGAGCAATCCGCGCAACAGCTTGGCGTAGCCTTCGCCCGCGATGCAGCCACCGGCCGCGATCTGCTGGGCGCGGCCTTCGGCGGTGTTTCCTTCGATCACAAGCAGGCGAGGTGGGGACATCGGGTTAAAGCGTGCTGCGGGTGGTTCGCCGTTTGAGCCCCTCAGGTATGGCGAAGCCAAGGCGATTTGACAATGATCCAGCGTAATTTGTGCGCCATCCCGCCTCCTGCAGAAACCGCTTTGCGTCCACGCGCCGCCGCGCCATCTTAGACACTAGGGTCCCGAATCCGAAGTTCGCTTAACTTCGCGACAACTTCCGGGAGCGAACTTCGGATTCGAAGGACACTAGCAGTTCAAGGTTCCAGTGTCGTTGGGTTCAGAAATTCGCTTGAATGACTCGCGGCAAAAATGAAGCGAATTTCTGAACCACGACACTGGGGGAATCAACAAGCATGGCCGATTACGATCTTGCCATTATCGGCGGTGGCATCAATGGCGCCGGCATCGCGCGCGATGCTGCCGGCCGCGGCCTGCGCGTGTTGATGGTGGAGCAGAACGACCTTGCCTCCGGCACATCGTCCGCGTCCTCCAAGCTGATCCATGGCGGGCTGCGTTACCTGGAGCACCGCGCCTTCGGGCTCGTGCGCGCGGCGCTGGCCGAGCGCGAGGTATTGCTGCGCGTTGCTCCGCATCTCATTCGGCCGATGCGCTTTGTGCTGCCGGCCTATCCCGGACCACGTTCCGCGCTGCTGCTGCGTATCGGCCTGTTCCTCTACGATCACCTTGGCGGCAGGAACATCCTGCCTTCGACGCGCACTCTCGACCTCACCCATCATGTCATGGGCCATCCGCTCAAACGCCGCTATCGCTTCGGTTTCGAATATTCCGATTGCAGCGTGGACGATTCCCGCCTGGTGGTGCTGAACGCGCTCGACGCCGCCGAGCGCGGGGCTTCCATTCGCACGCGCGCACGGTGCACTCGCGCCGAGCGTGGCGAAATCTGGCGGCTGATCCTGACCAACCACGGCCGGCGCGAAGTGGTCACCGCGCGCGTGCTGATCAATGCTGCGGGCCCCTGGGCCGGCTTCGTCGCAGAAAACGTCCTGCGGGGGCGGGAGCCAAGCCGGCTGCGGCTGGTCAAGGGCAGTCATATCGTGGTGCCACGCATGTTTCCGCATGACCGCGGCTATATCCTGCAATCCTCCGACCGCCGCGTGGTTTTCGTCCTGCCGTTCGAGCGCGACTTCACCCTGATCGGCACCACCGATACGGATTTTGCCGGCGATCCGGCGGCGGTCGCGATTACCGGTGAGGAGATCACTTACCTCTGCAACAGTGTGAATAATTATTTCCGCCAGGATATCGGGGGCAGCGACGTGAAATGGGCCTTCGCCGGCGTGCGCTCGCTGCATGACGACGGCTCAAAAAGACCTGAAGACGTGACGCGCGACTATCATCTCGCGCTCGACAAACGCTCCCGCGAGGCGCCGGTGCTCACGGTCTATGGCGGTAAGATCACCACCTATCGTCGCCTTGCCGAGGCAGTGCTGGACCGGCTGCGGCAATTCTTTCGCGTGCCTCCGGCCTGGACCAAAGGGACACCGCTGCCGGGCGGCGATTTCGCCTGGGACGCGCTCGATGGCCAAGTCGCAAAGGCACAGCAGACCTGGCCGTTTCTGGAAGAGGATCATGCGCGCCGCCTGGTGCAGGCCTATGGCACGCGCATCGACCGCGTGCTCGGTGCGGCCAAGGCCGCCGAAGAACTGGGGACACGCTTCGGTGCCGATCTCACCGAGGCGGAGGTCCGTTACCTGATGCAGCATGAATGGGCGGAGAGCGCCGATGACGTGCTGTGGCGCCGCAGCAAGCTTGGCCTCTTGTTCTCGGACCAGCAGAAGGAAGCGCTCGGGCGTTTCATGGCTGTGCGGCCGGCCTCTGCCGAGCGGCAATCGTTACAATTTTAGAGCGCGGTTACACCCGACCTTAATCTACCAATGCTCTGATAAGAAAGATCAAATGCTAGCGGTCGCCGTAGGCCGCAAGCCGGGCCGAAACGCATGAACCAGTTGATTCCGCAACATATTTCGGACCTCCTGCAGGACATCAAGGTCCTCGTGGTGGACGATGAATTCTACTCCCGCAAGGTCGCCCGCACGCTGCTGATGGCGATGGGGGTGACAAATATTTATGATGCGGACAGCGGCGCCAAAGGCCTGGAAATGTTGCGCACCGTCGGGCCAGACGTGGTCCTGGTCGATTGGGAAATGCCTTTTATGGACGGCGCCGCCTTCTCCAAGGTAGTGCGTAACCCGGGCATATTTCCCTATCCCAATGTTCCAATCATCATGCTGACCGGCCATAGCGAGCGTTGGCGCGTGGAAGAAGCGCTGCGGCTCGGCGTGAACGAATATCTGTTGAAGCCAATATCCGGCAAACTGCTGTGTGACCGCCTGGTTTCCACCCTCACCAAGCCTCGGCTGGCGTCAAAAGTAGCCAGCTGATTTGGCCCCGGCCCGGTCCAATCTCGAAGTTTGTTGAGCCGCCGGTTCGCTATGCGCGCGACCAGCAAAAGTGGATACCGGTTTTGCGTCCGGTCGCGCGCAAGCTTTAAAAATGCCGCATGATCTAACCCGAAAACCGGTTCCCACTTTTCGGGATCATGCTGCGCGCGACCAGCAAAAGTGGATACCGGTTTTGCGTCCGGTCGCGCGCAAGCTTTAAAAATGCCGCATGATCTAACCCGAAAACCGGTTCCCACTTTTCGGGATCATGCTGTAGCATCGCGCCGCGATGACGGCAGCGGAGGCGATTCCAGGCAAGCACGCAAGGACCGGCGGCTCGGCCGCCGCGGGCGGCGCGGCACGCGTCCTGGTGCGCTTTGAGGCCGTCACCAAACGTTTTTCCGGCTTCACCGCGGTCGATCGGCTCTCACTCGATATATTTGAAGGCGAATTCTTCGCGCTGCTTGGTCCGTCCGGCTGCGGCAAGACCACGCTCTTGCGCATGCTTGCCGGCTTCGAGACGCCGGACGAAGGCCGCATCCTGCTCGATGGCGAGGACATCACCGGCGTGCCGCCCTATCGCCGCCCGGTCAATATGATGTTCCAGAGCTACGCGCTCTTCCCGCATCTCGATGTGGAGCACAACATCGCCTTCGGCTTGCGGCAGGAGAAGCTTTCGAAGGCGGAGATCGCGGCGCGGATAAAAGAAGCGCTCGCGCTGGTGCGGCTCGAAGGGTTGCAGCACCGCAAGCCGCATCAACTTTCCGGCGGGCAACGCCAGCGTGTCGCACTCGCCCGTTGTCTGGTGAAACGTCCCCGCGTGTTGCTGCTGGACGAGCCGCTCGCGGCGCTCGACCGCCGCCTGCGCGAGGACACCCGCTTTGAGCTCGTGGATCTGCAATCAAAGCTAGGGCTCACCTTCGTCATTGTCACCCACGACCAGGAAGAAGCCATGAGCCTCGCCGACCGTATCGGGGTGATGAACCAGGGCCGCCTGCCGCAGGTGGCGACGCCGCCGGAAATCTACGAACAGCCGAATTCCCGCTGGGTGGCGCAATTTGTCGGCGAGGTGAACCTGATCGAGGGCAAGGTGGCCTCGATCGATGCGGGCGGCGTGCTGATCGACAGCGCGGCGGGCCGCATCCGGGTGCGACATGCCTGCGAAGCCAAGCCGCACGATGCGGTCTGTGTAGCCTTGCGGCCGGAGAAGCTGCGCATCTCGTGTGAGCCGCCGCCGGGAGATGAAAACCGTATCGCGGGTCAGGTCTGGGATATCGGCTATCTCGGCGACATTTCAGTTTATCAGGTGAAGACCGACAGCGGTCCGGTAATGAAGGCCTCGGTCGCCAATATGACGCGCCTGATCGAGCGGCCGATTACCTGGAACGACCGTGTGTGGCTCTCCTTTGCGCCGGACGCCGGCGTGGTGCTGACGCGATGAGTGCGTGGCCACATGGTTCGAGGCGCCGCATTTGGACCGCGCGCCTTCTTGTCATCTTGCCTTATGCCTGGCTCGCCGCTTTCTTCCTTGCGCCTTTCCTGATCGTGCTGAAGATCAGCCTGTCGCAGACCGCGCTGGCGCAGCCGCCCTATCTGCCGGTGGTCGATCTCGCCGCCGGCTGGCAGGGAGTGAAGGATTTCTTCGCTGCTCTGTCAGCCGACAATTACCGGTTGCTGATCTCCGACAGCCTCTATCTCGGTTCGTATCTGCGCAGCCTGACGATCGCGGCATTGTCGACGTTGATGCTGCTGCTCGCGGGCTTTCCCCTTGCCTATGCGCTCGCGCGCATGCCGCGCCGTTGGCAGCCGGTGCTGGTGGTGCTGGTGATCCTGCCGTTCTGGACCTCGTTCCTCATCCGCGTCTATGCCTGGATGAACATCCTGCAGCGCGAGGGCCTGCTGAACCAGGCTCTGCTCGCGCTCGGCATCATCGACGAGCCGCTCGCCTGGCTCGCCAGCGATACCGCGATCTATATCGGCATTGTCTATTCCTACCTGCCTTTCATGGTGCTGCCGATCTACGCCACGCTGGAAAAGCTGGACGAGAGCCTGCTTGAAGCCGCCGCCGATCTCGGTTGCCGGCCCTGGAAGGCGTTTTGGCTCGTCACCGTGCCGTTGTCGCTGCCCGGTATTGCCGCCGGCGCGCTGCTTTGCTTCATCCCGATCGTCGGTGAATTCGTCATCCCGGACCTGCTTGGCGGCTCCGAAGAGCTGATGATCGGACAGGTTTTGTGGACGGAATTCTTCTCCAACCGCGACTGGCCGGCAGCCTCGGCCGTGGCGGTAGTCTTGCTCTGTCTCTTGATCGTGCCGGTCGTGATCTACCAGCAGATGCAGTTACGCGCGCTGGAGGAGAACCGCTGATGCGCAAGGCACCAAGCTGGTTCAACATTGCCTCGATCGGGCTAGGGCTTGCCTTCCTCTATTTGCCCATCGCCATCCTGGTGATCTATTCGTTCAATGCCTCGCGCCTCGTCACGGTTTGGGCTGGCTGGTCGACACGCTGGTATACCGAATTGCTGCAGGACCAGGCCATGCTGGAGGCGGCTTGGACCAGCCTGCGGGTCGCGCTGCTTTCGGCCACCGTGGCAACGGTGCTGGGCACGCTGGCCGCGCTGTCGCTGGTGCGCCTGGGCCGTTTCCGCGGGCGCCTTCTGTTCTCGGCCATGATCTACGCGCCGCTGATCCTGCCGGAGGTGATCACCGGTCTGTCGCTGCTGTTGTTGTTCGTGGCCGTGGCGATCGACCGCGGTTTCTGGACCATCGTGATCGCCCATACCACTTTGACCATGGGTTTCGTCACCATCATCGTGCAGGCGCGGCTGCTCGGCTTCGACCGCAGTCTCGAGGAAGCGGCGATGGATCTTGGCGCGCCGCCGGTGAAAACCTTTCTTGCCGTTACTCTGCCGCTGATCGCGCCCGCCGTAGCCGCCGGCTGGATGCTCGCCTTCACGCTCTCGCTCGACGACCTGGTAATCGCCAGCTTCACCACCGGACCCGGGGCCACCACGCTGCCGATCCGCATCTATTCCGAGGTGCGGCTCGGGGTGAAGCCGCAGATCAATGCCATCTGCACGATCATGATCGCCGTGGTCGCCGTCACCGTCGTGGCGGCGTCGCTGCTGTCGAAGCTGCGGGAAGCGAAAACGGCGATGCCCGTGCCGGGCGCGGGGTAGTGTTGGGCCGCTATTCCCTGCTGGGGCCGGGCGGACGGAACAGGTAGATGAGGAACCACACCGGCACGATCACCAGCGCGCCGAGCATCACATTCGGCAACGCCCATTCCATGCCCTGCCGCGCCAATTCCGCCAGCCGCTCGCGCGTCATGCCGGAATAGCGGATCAGCTCATCCGGCGTGATGCCGAAGTGGTTGAGGATAACCCCCGCCACCAGTGAAGCGACCAGGACCTTGACCAGCGTCCAAAGGAAAGCGTGCATCGCGCCTCATCGCCGCCGGTCTCGCCGACGACTGATTCGTCCACATGGAATGATAATGGATTGCCCGGGCGAGCGCTAAGCCGTGTGGCTTAGTTATCGTCGGTCCTGGCTGCCGCGGGGGCGGCCGGATTGTTGCCGACGAGCTTGTCGATAGCGGAGCGCACCGCATCGCGCGTACCGCGGTTGCGGACCGCATCAAGCAGCGGGGCGGCCGCGGGCGCCCGGCGGATCAGACTCTGGGTATCGAGCAGCATCAGCGGTTCGTCCCAGGCGCCGCGCAACATGAAAGGCAGCTCGAAGCTGGATCCTTCCGAAGCGGCGGAAACCAGGCTCGCGGTGCCGGTGAAATCGAGGTCACGCGCCGGAACCGAGGCCTTGCCCGCCAGAACCAGCCGCACTGCCGGGCTGTCAATCCGCACCTCGTCGGCGCTGATGGTTCCCTGCGCGATGCTCAAGGCAATTGTGAGCTTGTCATAAGGTGTGCGCCCGCTGCGATAGTCGCCGCCGCCCGAAAGCGGCCGGCGCTCCAGCCGGCGAAGCAATTGCTCCACGTTTACCCCGGCGACCGCGCCCTTTTGGCCGACGAGCGTGGCGGAGCCGCTGAGCGTCTGGGTGACCGCCATAACGCTGCTGCCGGAGCCCTCGATGTTGAAAGCGAGATTGCCCTTGCCTTCGAGCCGCTGCATGCCGAACAACGCGCCGAGGCAGCTCTGCAGATCGACATTGGTGAACTGCAATTGGGCTTTGACGTCGGCGCCGGTCTGCGATTTTGCGAGATCGAAGGAACCCTTGACGACGCCGCCGAAAGACTGCGACTCGCCCACCGTTACCGTGAGTTGTCCGCCGCGCAGATTGGCGGCAATCGCCGTGCGTCCAAGCTTGGTTCCCGAGAGCTTGACCTGCGCCGCCGACAGCCGGAGATCGAGGTCGACACCGGCGAGGCTGTCGAGCGTGATCGGCATCGCGTCCCATTCGCGCTCGTCGCCGGCGAGCAGGCGCACCGCTGAGACATAAGGCGTGAGGTCGATGGCCTCAGCAGCGAGCGTGCCTTGCACGGTTTGGCGCCCGTCGGATGCGAAGGTGAGCACGCCTTCCGCCGCGTTGCCGTCCAGCTCGATGTCGACGGAGGAAAGCGCGATGCTGCTCCCGACCAAATTGGTTTTTGCCTTCAGCGAGAACCGGCCGAAGCCGCCGCTCGGGAGCTGCTTGCGTCCAGCCCAGCGCACGGCGTCGCGCAGCGAGGTGGAATCCGCGGCGACCGTGCCTTCGATCTTCAGCGTGGGGCGGCTGCTGACCTTGCCGTCGAAGACAAGCTTTAGCGGAGTGCCTGCCAGCCGCAGCTTGATACCCGACGGATTGCCGTCGAGCGCGGCCACGAAATCGCTGACGCTTAAGCTGGCGTCGACCTGCTCGCCGCGCCAGTCGAATCGGCCAGTGGCGGCGAAGCTGCGGAACATGGAAGGCCAGGCAAGCGAGCCTTCGATATTGGCGATGGTCTCAGACACCGCGCGCGCGTCATCGCGGATCACCACCGTGCCGTTGTCGATGCGGATCTCGGAGAAGGAGGCGGTGCGTTCCGCGCTCGGGCGAAGCGCCGCGCTTAGTGCAGCGGCCAACGGCGTCCAGTTCGACTTGCCGCCCGGCTCCAGCAGAACGGTCACGGTGGGCCGTACCAGCGTAAGGTCGGAAACCTGGATCTGTCCGGCGAGCAGCGGGAAGAAACGCAGCCGCGCTGTCAGGCGCTCGGCGGTCAGCGCCTTGTTGCCGGCCTGGTCCTCGCCGACAGTAACCTCGTCGAAGCTTACCGTGCCGAAGGGGAAGAGCGATACCGACACCGGTCCGCGCAGTACCGGATCGAGCCCCGCCACGGCGCGGATTTCCGCCTTCACCGCCTCGCGCGCGGTCTCGGGGGAGATCAACAACGACAAAACGATGAGCAACCCGGCGCTGAGGAAGAGCACCGCTGCAAGAGCTAACCCAAGGCGTTTGAAGCCACTGGCCGCGGTCACGAGATGCATTCCGGCATGTATTTGGTAAACCCCCCGCGATTATAGCTTTGCGGGTCGCAGGCCCGCAACCTGCAGCAGCTTCATGACCCTTTCGTGGCCTCCGCGGCAGCGGCAAAAGGGCCAACCGCGACGGTTAACGTCAACGGTCGCGGGGCACCTGCGCGAAGTCGGCATAGCGGACGATGCGGATGATCGGCAGGATGCCGACCGCGACGATCATCAGGGCGGCCAGCGCGCCTTCCTCGAAATTTCCGCGGGTCGCGTATTGGTAGATATAGGTCGAAAGCGTCTCCACATTCATGGGGCGCAGCAGCAGAGTCGCTGGCAGCTCTTTCAGGCAGTCGATGAACACCAGCAGCGCGGCTCCCCAGATCGCCGGGCGCACCAGCGGCAGGTGGATGGTCCGCACCAGCGCTACCGGCCGCGCGCCGAGGATGCGGGCCATATCGTCGAAATCGGTCGAGATGCGTGCATAGCCGGCCTGCAGGAAGCCGATGGCGATCGCGAGAAAGCGTATGGTGTAAGCCGTCACCACCGCCATGCCGGAGCCGGCCACCACCAGGCCGACGGTCTTTCCGGCAAAGGTAGCCGTGAACCAGTTGATGATCTCATCGACGCCGACCAGCGGCGCCAGCAATCCGAGCGCCAGCACCGTGCCGGGCACGGCATAGCCGATCGCGGCGAAGTTGATGCAGCCGGCGATGGCGGGATGCCGCACCAGCCGGAGCGCCACCGTCGCCGCCAAGCCTAGCACAATCACCGCAACTGTCGCGGTTGCCGCGAGCGCCACGGTCGTGAGGGTGTGGCGAAAGAGCGCCGGATCGAATCCCACCAGCAGTCCGCGCATGACTACCTGGCGCAGCAGGAAGACCGCTGGAATGACAAAACCGAGCGCGACCGGAATGCAGCAGAGGAAGACCGCGAGCCGGGCGCCGCGGCCGCGCAGCGCAATGCGCGGCGCCGGCCCGCGGCCGTGCACCGGCGTGATATAGGCCTGACCCCGGCGGCCGTAGCGTTCGAGCGCGATCAGCGCGGCCACCGCCGCAAGCATGATCAGCGAGATCTGCGCCGCTCCCGGCAGGCTGCCGCGGTTGAGCCAGGTGGTGAATACGGTAAGCGTCAGCGTCTGCACGCCGAGATATTCGCTGGCGCCGATATCGTTCAGCGTCTCCAGTAAAGTGAGCGCGATCCCGACCGCTAGCGCCGGTCGCGCCAGCGGCACCGTGATCTGCCGCGCCACCGCCCATGGCCTTGCTCCCAGCGTGCGCGCGGCGTCCACGAAGGCGCGGTGCTGGGTTTGAAACATCGCGCGCGCGGCAAGGTAGGTGTAGGGATAGAGCACGATGCCCATGATGAAGATGGCGCCGCCGACCGAGCGGATGGGCGGAAACCAGTAGTCGGCGGGCGACTGCCAGCCGAAGATCGCACGCAGCGCGCTCTGCACCGGACCCGCGGTGTCGAGAATGTCGGCATAGATGTAGGCGCCGATGTAAGTCGGAATCGCCAGCGGCAGCGGCAACAGCCAAAGCAGCGTATTACGGCCGGGGAACTGGAACGTGGTCACGATCCATGCCGTGCCGGCGCCGAGCAGCGAGCTGATCACGGCCACACCGGTCAGCAACAGCGCCGTTTGCGTCAGCGCCACCGGCAGCACATAAGCCACCAGATGGCCGGCAATCTCCGCGTCGCCGATCAGTGCGATTCTGATGAGGCTGATAAGCGGTGCGGCAACCAGCCCGGCGATGGCCAATACGACGGCGAGGGCGGTGAGCTTCTGTGCCGGCCACAGACGAACGGCCCCGCGCGGGGCGGGGCCGTCAAGCGAAGGGCCGGGCAAGATCGTCAATTGTCGAAGCCGACCTTATCGACCAGAGTCGCAGCGGCTTTCTTATTCTCTGCGATCTTGGAGATAGGCATGGAGTCGGGCTTGAGGTTGCCGTAACCGGAGATTGTTTTGTTGATGGCAATGCCGTTGCAGCACCGGATATTCGTAATTGACGTCGGCATAGAGATGCTGCGCCTTATCGCTGACCAGCCATTCCATCAACTTGATCGCATTGGCCTTATTGGGTGCGTTCTTGGCCAGAACGACTCCGGACAAGTTAACATGGGTACCGCCGCCCTGGAAGGTCGGCAGGATGACGCGCGTCGCGTCGGCCCAGGGTCTTTTATCCGTTTCCTTGTCGTTCATCAGCGCCCAGTAATAGGTGTTGCCGACGCCGATGTCGCATTTGCCGGCCGCGACGTCGCGCGCGGTTTCGCGGTCCCCGCCGGACGGCTTCTGCGCCAGATTGGCCTTCAATCCACTTAGCCATTTTTCCGCCTTGGCCTCGCCGTGCTTGGCGATGTAAGCCGCAAACAACGCATTGTTATAGATGTGCTGGCCGGAGCGGATGCAGATCCTGCCCTTCCATTTCGGGTCGGCCAATTCTTCATAAGTGATGGCGTCCTGCTTCACGCGCTCCTTGGAGGCATAGACCACGCGCGCGCGCATCGAGATGCCGAACCAGTGTCCGTTCGGATCGCGGTATTGCGCAGGGATCGCCTTTTCGAGCACGGCGGATTTCACCGGCTGGGTAATTCCGAGGTCAACCGCTTCCTGCAGACGGCCGATGTCGACGGTCAGCAATACGTCAGCCGGGCTGTTGGCGCCCTCGGCCTTGATGCGCTGTTCCAGGCCGGAGCTTGCGGCGACGACATTGGTCTTGATGCCGGTGTCCTTAGTGAAGGCGTCCAGCAGCGGCTGGATCAGCTGTGCCTCTCGATAAGTATAGACGTTGACCTCGTTGGCGTAAGTAGGGGTGGTCGCTGCCGCCAGCATCGCAAGGGTGGCCCCGGCCAGCAGCTTGGTGCGGAGAATGTTCATCAGGTCCTCGTTCATTCCAGGAATGTGGATGAACGAATGCGGACCATTGAGCGTTTGGTCAAGTAATTTATTCTTCCAGATCAATAGCTTAGAACAATTCTAGGGAGCGCCCTGATTGGAACTGCTCCAAATCATTCGCGTCACCTTTGTTCCGGCAACGCGAAACGGAACGCGGCGAAGGGTCAAGCTACCAGCACGCGCCCGGCCGGGAAGGAGATTTCCACCAGCGTGCCGGCATTCACCGCACTCTTGATGGAGAAATGAGCGCGGTTGGCTTCCGCCAGAGCCTTGGTCAGAGGCAGACCCAATCCCGTTCCGCCCGAACCCCAGCGCGACGAGGTGGCGAGCTGTCGGAACGGCTCCAGCGCCATCTGGATTTCTTTTTCGGTCATGCCGTGGCCGGTGTCGCGCACCCGCAGCACCACTTCGCCGTCGTCGGTATGGGTGGTGGAGACGATCACCTGTCCGCCCGCGCCCGTGAACTTGATCGAGTTGGAAAGCAGATTGATCACGATCTGCCGCACGGAGCGCGCATCCGCCATGATCGAGGGCAGCACGTTCGGCAGCGAAGTGCGGATGATGACGCGCTCCTGGTTGGCCTGCGGCTGCATCAGCGACACGCATTGCTGCGTCAGTTCGTTCAGGCTGACGCGGCCAAAGGAAAGATCGAGCCTGCCGGCTTCGATCTTCGACAGGTCTAGCAGATCATTGAGCAGCGACACCAGATGGCCGCCCGACTGGTGGATGTCCTTAAGGTATTGCTTGTAACGCTCGTTGCCGATCGGGCCGAAACGCTCGTCCATCATCACCTCGGAAAAGCCGATGATGGAATTGAGCGGCGTGCGGATCTCGTGGCTGACCTTGGCGAGGAATTCGGATTTGGCGGAGGATGCCTTTTCGGCCTGCCGGCGCGCAGTGACCAATTCCATTTCCGTCTTCTTCCACGACGTCAGGTCGCGGAACACCGCACAGAAGCGCTTGGCATCGCCCAATTTGCCGAACGTCATGAACAGCGGCAGCAGGCTGCCTTCGTGCCTGCGGCCGATCACCTCGCAGCCCTTCTTCGGCGCCGCGCCGTCGCGCTTCATCTCGGCCAGATATTCGAGTGCGGCGCGTTGGCTTTCCGGCGCGATCAGATCGTCGATGTTGCCGGCGGCAAGCGCGGAAGCATCACGGCCGAACAACGCCGCGGCGCCCGCATTCGCGGTAACGACGCGGCCATCGGCATTGACCACCAGCACGCCGTCGCTCGCGGTATCCAGAATGGCTTTGAGCTCGCGCGCCTCTACCTCGGCGGCGTGCAGCGCGGCGTCGGGGGACGCGGCGCTTTTCGCGGCTGCGGCAACGGGAGCCGCCGGCAGCAGCATCAGCACATGGGCGGTTTCGCCCTCCCACGGCGCGTTGAACAGCCGCCCTTCCGCGGGCTGCCGCCTGCCGCGATTGCTGGTGATGCGCAGCGACCGTCCGCTAAAGTCGGCGTCAGCGGACTTATCACCCAGCTCAACGAACAGCACATCGAGCCCGCCGGCAGCGGTGAGGGCGCTGACCGATTCATAGCCGCTCCATTCCAGGAAAGCGGGGTTGCCGTAGAGCGGCATGTCGAGGCGATAGACCAGCACGCCGGTCGGCAAACGGTCGAGAATGGTGCGGTCGTCGCGAAAACCTTCGGAAAAATCGCCGGCCGGCGATCGCTGCGGTTCTGCCGTTTCGCGCGCCGGAATGAAACCCATCACGCCGGCTTTAGCGGCGCTGCGGCCCTCGTCGTCGGGCACCGGCGCCTCGAACGCCGCGCTCCTCTTCGAAATTGTCGTTTTCCAATGGCGCTTCCGGTGCTCCATTGTTCTGCTGCAGGCGGGTGGTGAGCTCCTTGGCGAGTTCATGGAAGGCGCTGCGCTCGCCGGGGCTCAGACTCGGCGGCTTATCGTTGGTGGAGCGGAACGGGACGACATTCTCCGCCTGCGGCACGATGGTGAGCACCGGACGTTCTTCGGCCGGCTTTTCAGCAGAGCGGCTTTCAGCGGACGGCTCTTGCGGCCCGGCCGGCGGCTGTCGCAGCGAGGCGGCGAGCGAAATCCGCCGCGCGTCGCGGCAGACGCCGAAGCCGCGGTAGCCGCCGAAATGGCGTTCACGGTCGAAGACCGGCAGGCCGGAAAGTTCGACCGCCAGCCGTTCATCGGCGCCGTCGACCGGCCAGTCGATGGTGATGCCGCTCCAGGTATCGCGCGAGGCGACCGCCTGTGTGATCTGGTCGTTCGGATCGATGCCGAGGCGGCGGGCGATCTCGCTCCACGGCTGGCCGAGTGCTTCCGCCGTACGCTGGCCGGCGAGACGAATAAAGTCGTCCGAGTCGATGGTGAAATGCCCCTCGGTATCCATCTGCCAGACGAAGCGTAGCGGCTGCCGGCGTTCGGGAATCGCGGAATCCGCGGGCACGGCCGCGGGCGGCGGCACCGGCGTCGCGATGCCCGTTGCGGCGCCGTCGCCGGACGCCTCCTCATCCACGGCGGCTCGGACGCGAACACGTCGGCTTCGGCCGGCGGCGGCGCAGACATCGTCGGTGTTGGAACTGGCACGGGCTGTGCCGCTGTAGGCAGCGCGGGAAGCGTCACGATTACGAAGGTCGCGGCGTCGTCGCCGATGCGGTCGAAGGAGAGCGCGCCGATTTTGCTGGCGCCGGAGGCATAGCCTGCGCGCAAGGCATGGGTTGCCAACGCATCGACACCAAGCATTTCGAAAGTCGCCGCGGCAGGCAGCTGTGCTGCCGCGGCCTGAGCGGCATGAAACAGCCTGCCGTCGGCGGCGAATAC
Organism: uncultured Alphaproteobacteria bacterium; assembly: GCA_963731585.1. GTDB lineage: Bacteria > Pseudomonadota > Alphaproteobacteria > Rhizobiales > Xanthobacteraceae > CANKHA01. The sequence goes on along the minus strand of CAVSWC010000004.1, from coordinate 72,733 downwards.
CGCGACCGGCGCATCGAGCCCGGTGACGAGGCGCCGCACGCGCTCTTCCAGCGGCAGCGAAGGCCCGGCGGTTTCTGCCGCCACGACAAGAATGGCGGCGGTGCCGTCCGGCAGCGCAATGCGCGAACAGCCGCAGGTGAGGCTGCGCGAGGCTTCCGCTCCGAAATTGGTCAGGCGTTCAAGCCGCGGGATGCCGTCGGCCGGCAAGGCGGCGGCAATGCGGGCGATCTGTTGCGCGGCGGAATCATCGGCGTTGAAACGACGGCCGGCGAGCGCTGCGGGAGCCTCGGCGTCGAAGATCGCAGCGCCTACTGCGTTGGCCCACAGGATGTGCGTTCCATCCACCGACCAGAGCCACGCCGGCGCTGCCGCGACAGCATGGGCTGAGATCCGGGAATCGCGGAAATAGCCCAACTGGGTCGCAAAATGGCTCATGAATGCTCGTACCGAGGTGATCGGGCGCCCGAACAGGCTTAAATATTTCTTAAACCGGGCACCCCGTGCCGTCCATGACGGAGCGCCCTTAGTCCCGGCTAAGCGAGGATAACCCTAATCCAGAGAGGCATTTTTCCCTTGGCCCGAAAGCGGAAACAAAAGTTGGGCACAACTTTCCGCTGCATGTTAACCATCACGCTGTATGACAGCAGTCAGCCAGAGGAGGCGGCCATGGCCAAACAGCCCTTCGATTTCACGGTCCCACCAGAGATGCGGGCGATCGCGGAAAAGAGCGTGGAGCAGGCGCGCAAGGCCTTTGACGGTTTTGTAAGCGCGGCAGAGCAGGCGACCGCTGGTTTTGAGCAAAAGGCCAAAGCCGCGCGCACCGGCGCAACGGATGTGGCGCATAAAGCCATGTCATTCGCCGAGCAGAATGTCGCCAATTCCTTCGATCTCGCCCAGAAACTGGTCGCCGCGAAGGACATCAGCGAGGTGGTGCAACTGCATGCCGATTATGTCCGCAAGCAGATGGATGTGCTCGCCCGCCAGGCCGAGGAACTGGGCCAAAGCGCCAAGAGGATGGGCTCCGAAGGCGGCTCATCCAATAAGCACTGATCCCGCCGATAAAAGCGGCATCGCTAAGTGCCTGATTGTGCGTCGCAATATTTATGTTGCAATGCACCATTGCCTATGCTATATGCACTGGTAATGAAGGACCCGGCCAAACGCGCTGGGCCCATCGCGGCTCAGACGGCGAAGGCGCCGGGGTAAGGCCGCGAGACCTAGCCGAGGTATTGTCATGGAAGCCAGTGTCAACGTGAATGCCAAGAGCAAGCCCTCCAAGCCCGCATCCGGCTTCGAGAGCGCGAAATTCGATACCAAATTCGAAATGCCGAAATTCGAGCTGCCGAAGATGGAAGTCCCGGCCGCCTTCCGCGAAATCGCGGAAAAGAGCGTCTCGCAGGCCAAGGAAAACTACGAGAAGCTGAAGGCGGTTGCGGAAGAGACCACCGAAGTGATGGAAGAGACCTATGCCACTGCCACCAAGGGCAGCACGGAATACGGCCTCAAGCTCATCGAGGCGGCGCGCTTGAACACCAATGCCGCGTTCGACTTCTTCAGCGAGCTCATCAACGTGAAGTCGCTCTCGGAAGCCCTTGAGCTGTCGACTGCGCATGCGCGCAAGCAGTTCGAGACGGTCACCGAGCAGAGCAAGGAACTGACCTCGATCGCACAGAAGGTCGCCACCGATACTGCCGAGCCGGTCAAGGCCGGCGTGACCAAGGCATTCAGCAAGGTCAGCTGATCGTGGTTGCGTAGCGTTCCTGTAGCGTCAGCGTATTTAGCCCGGGCCCGTTGGCCCGGGCTTTTTCTTTGCATGGAAACTTTTCACAAAGGCAGCTAGGCGCGCCGCCTTGCTTGCAGCTGTCCCTTTGTTTTCTCCAAGCGGTATAATCGTTCGAGAAAGCTGGGGGAGGGCTCTATGCAATGGGACATGGTGCAAGCGGTTTCCAACGTTGTAGCCAGCATCACCGGCACTCTGGCCGTGATCTATTTGGCGATCCAGGTAAGGAGCAATACCCGTGCGACCTATTCGCAAACCTACCAGTTCGCCACGCAGGCGCTTGGTGAAATGGCCGCGATTGTCGGCGAGAACAAGGAGAAAGCCAGAATATTCGCGGATGGGATGGCTGCTCCGGACAAGCTGACCAACGATGAGTATCTGCAATTTGCCTATCTCGGCATCAGCCTTTTCAGGCGCTACGAGAATGTCTATTTCCAATATCAATCCGGGATGATCGACGACGACTTTTGGTTCGGCCATCGCGACAACCTGCTTTGGTTTTTCCATCGGCCCGGTACGCAAGTGTGGTGGCAGGAGCGCAGGATCGGTTTTAGCCGCAGTTTCCGCGAGTTCCTCGAAAGCACCTCACCGGCGGAGGTCACCTCCCCGCAACGCCGCCGAATCTAGCGCCGCAGGGCTCTTTGAAGGTGGCGATGACCGCGGCAAAAGCCGTGAACGCGAATTTGCACAGGAAGCGCGGGATCCGACCTTCCTTTGCTCAAAAGCTTCCCTTGCGAGCAGGGGGCGGCTTTTGCCATATAAAGGCCCGCAGACGGGAGCGCCCTCTGCGGCCGTGCAGGTGTAGCTCAGTTGGTTAGAGCGCCGGTCTGTGGAACCGGAGGTCGGTGGTTCGAGCCCACCCACCTGTACCATTCGCAAAACCCGACCCAGTAAACCAATTCATCTGGCGATGCGGTGAACGATAGTGTAGTCGCCTGTTCCAGTGCGCATGGCAGGAGCCGATTGAGGGAGTGCGAGCGATGAAGACACTGGGTTTCATTGGGACCGGTGGAATGGGCAGCGGTATGGCGGCGAACCTGATCAAGGCGGGCTATCGCCTGGTCGTGAGCGATGTCAGGCGCGAGCAGGCCAAGGGACTGGAAGCCCAAGGTGCACAGTTCGCGGACTCACCCAAAGCCGTGGCCGAATCGTGTGAGCTCGTGCTCTCGATGCTGCCGCACAACGATGCAGTCAAGGCTGTCGCCCTCGGCAAGGGCGGTCTCGCCGAGGCGACAACCGGCGCGAAAGTTTGGATCGATTTCAGCAGCATCGATAAAGAGACCATCGTCGGCGTCAGCGGTGAGCTCGGCAAGAAGGGCTGGACCGTCGTCGACGCGTCCGCCGGCGGTGTCGAGGAGGTGGCGGCAGCCGGTCAGCTGGCGCTGTGGCTTTCGGGCTCTAGGGCCTTGTTCGATGAGCATCAGCCCATCTTCAAGGCCATGGGCAAATCGATCCTTCACGTCGGCGAGTTGGGCAACGCCAAGCTCGTCAAGAACTGCATGGCGATGTTGGCCGCTGTGCAGCACATGAGCATCGTCGAGGTCTGCCGTTTGCTTGGGAAGGGTGGACTCGACGCGGCCACCTTCCAGAACATTCTAAAGAATTCTCAGCAGGATTCGGTGGCAACCCGGCGCATCATGGAAATCGTGGTGAGCGGCAACTACAAGCCCCGCAAGTCGTGGATGCCAAAGGACGTGAACTTCGGGCTCGATATGGCGCGCGAGATGGAGGTCCCGATGCCGTTCGTCGGCCTCGCCCAACAGATGTTCGCGATCGCGCAGGCGACCGGTCAGGACGGCTACGAGGCGACGGGTATCGCCTGCAACGTCTACGACCTGATCAACGGCACGAAGTCCAAGTCGAACTGAGGCGTTCGTAGGCACCTGTGTCCGACTGGGTTAGTAGCGCCAGCGCTGCGCCTTGGCGACCAGGAAGTCGCGGAACACCTGCACGCGGGCGACTGACTTCAATTCTTCCGGATAGAGGAAGAAGGCGTCGATCTGGATGGCGCCGCATTCGTCGAACAGCTGCACCAGGCCGCTGTCCTCGATCAGGTAGTCCGGCAGCATGGCGATGCCGAAACCTTCCTGGCAGGCGCGCTGCACGCCGAGCACGTTGTTGATGGTGAGACACGGCACGCGCGGCGACTTGCCTTCGCGCCCGACCTGGATCAGCCAGTTGCGGTTCTGCAGATGCTGCGGAACCGTGCCGCCCAGCATGATGATGGGATGGTTGTCGATGTCCTCGACCGAGCGCGGGGTTCCCTTGCGCTTGAGATATTCCGGCGAGGCATAAGCGTGGAATTTCACCGAGAAGAGCTTGCGCTGGATCAGGTCCGGCTGCTGCGGCTGGCGCAGCCGGATCGCCACATCGGCCTCGCGCATGGAGAGATCGAGCTCTTCGTCGGTGACGAGCAGTGTAATGCGGATATCGGGATAGAGATCGAGGAATTCGCCAAGCCGCGGCGTCAGCCAGTTGAGGCCGATGCCGGCGGTGGTCGTCACCTTCAGCTCGCCGTTCGGCCGCTCCTTGCTGTCGGTGAGCTTGGCGCGCGCCGCCTCCAGCTTCATGAACACATCGTGCGCGGTGCGGAACAGAAGGTCGCCTTGCTCGGTCAGGATCAGTCCGCGCGCGTGGCGATGGAAGAGCGAAACGCCCAGCTCGGTTTCCAGCGCGCTCACCTGGCGCGATACCGCCGATTGCGACAGCCCGAGATGCTCACCGGCATGGGTGAAGCTGCCGGCCTCGGCCGCGGCGTGGAAAACTTTGAGTTTGTCCCAATCCATCGATGCTCTTTCTCCCTCTCCCCGCCTGCGGGGAGAGGGTTGCGAAGCGCGCAGCGCTGAGCCGGGTGAGGGGAGTTGCTTTTCGCTCGGACCTACGAAGAGTCCCCCTCACCCGACCTCGCTATCGCTTCGGTCGACCTCTCCCCGCAGGCGGGGAGAGGTAAATCATTCCGCGGCCACGGCCGGCTCGGCTTCGCCATGCGCGGCCAAGAATTTTTCCGCTTCCAGCGCGGCCATGCAGCCCAAGCCGGCGGCGGTGACCGCTTGGCGGAAAATATCGTCGGTGACGTCGCCGGCGGCATAGACGCCGGGCACGGAGGTCGCAGTCGAATTCGGCGCGGTTTCCACATAGCCGGATGGCTTCAGTTTGAGCTGTCCGACCACCAATTCGGTGGCGGGCGAATGACCAATCGCGATGAACACGCCATCCGCGTTTTTTTCGGTGAGCGCACCGGTCTTGATGTTGCGCAGTGTGATGCTGCGCACCTTCAGTGGATTGTCATCGCCGCGCACGTCTTCCAGCACGCTGTCCCAAACCACGCTGATCTTGGGATTCTTCTTCAGCCGCTCCTGCAAGATCTTCTCCGCGCGGAAACTGTCGCGCCGGTGCACGATCGTGACTTTGGAGGCGAAATTGGTCAGGAACAGCGCTTCCTCGACCGCCGTGTTGCCGCCGCCGATCACCACCACTTCCTTTTCGCGGTAGAAAAAGCCGTCGCAGGTGGCGCAGGCCGAGACGCCATAGCCCTTGAATTTCTGCTCCGAGGGTAGATCGAGCCAGCGCGCCTGCGCGCCGGTGGCGAGGATCAGCGTATCGGCCATGTAGACGTCGCCGGAATCCGTTTCCAGCCGGAATGGCCGCCGGGAGAGATCCGCCTTGCTGACATGGTCGGTGACGATCCGGGTGCCGACGTGCTCGGCCTGCTTCTGCATCTGCTCCATCAGCCAGGGACCCTGGATGACGTCGGCGAAGCCGGGATAATTCTCCACGTCGGTGGTGATGGTGAGCTGTCCGCCGGGCTGGAAGCCCTGGATCAGGATCGGCTGCAGCATGGCGCGGGCAGCATAGATCGCGGCGGTATAGCCGGCCGGGCCGGAGCCGATAATGACAAGCTTGCCGTGAATGGTGGCCATGAAGTGGGATTCCTGGGGGAGCGGGCGCCCATCGGCCCGCGGCGTCCCGCCCGTTGGACCGCAATCTAATCCATCTTCCGAGCTATGCAAGATACGCAACCCGGTGGGTCGGCCCTTTGGCAAACCTCGCGCAATAATGTTTCGTGGGGCTGGATTTCGCGATATGGGTGAGACGTATTCCTCCGGGGAGGGCCTGTGATCCGCCGTCTCGATGCCATCGACTGGCAGATACTTGCCGAGCTGCAGGCCGACGGCCGCATGACAAATGTGGAGCTGGCGCGCCGCGTCGGCATCTCCGCTCCGCCGTGCCTGCGCCGCGTGCGCGTGCTGGAGGAGGCCGGTTACATCAAGGGCTATCGCGGACTGCTGGACGAAAAGCTGCTCGGCTTCGAAGTCGCGGTCTTCGCCATGGTGCATCTGTCGAGTCAGGCGGAAGCCGACCTCGCTGCCTTCGAGCGCTTTGTGCAGGCGCAGCCTCTGGTGCGCGAATGCTGGATGCTGTCGGGTGAGATCGATTTCATCCTCAAATGCGTGGCGCCCGACCTGAAAACTTTTCAGGCTTTCGTCGCCGAGCTCACCTCCGCGCCGAATGTGCGCAACGTGAAGACCTCGCTGACTTTGCGCAACTCGAAAGACGCGGCGTTGGTGCCGCTGGAACTGAAACGATGAGCGGATTTAAAAGTCCCGCGCTGGCGGGTGTCACCAGCATCAAGCCGGTCAAGCCGCGGCGCGTGCAGCCGAGCGGCATCCTGCACTTCACGCTCAGCGTGACCGACCTGGAGCGTTCGCGGCGTTTCTACGAGGATATCGTGGGCGCCACCTATTGGCGGCAGAACGAGAGCACCGTTTTCATGCGCTGCGGCGAACAGTATTTCGTGCTGTCGAAAGCCCGCACCAACGATCATGTCCCGCCCAACAAGGGCAGGGAGATCCTGCTGCATCACGCCTTCTTCGTAAAGGGCGAGGATTTCGACGCGGCGGTGGCGCATCTGGAAGCCAACGGCGTGGAGGTGCTGCTGTACGAGGACAAGGGCCACCGCAGCTTCACCGGACGGCATCTGTATTTCCACGACCCCGACGGCAACGCCATCGAGTTCATCGACTTCCAGGGCATCGGGGATGTGAACGCGCCGGGATACCAGGGCCGCTACCACCGGCGCAAGGAATGAGGTCGTCATATCCGAGCTGCCGCCGGCAGCGCGCGGCGACCCAAGCTGGTCATTGCGCCCGGCCCGGCGCTGGACCAAAATGGTTCAAGAGGGCCGCCCGATCGAGAAAGTTACTCGTTCGATCGGCATCCGGATCGTAGGCTTCAATACGCCAGTTGACAGGAGAGCACGATGAGCAAGATCAGACATCTCGCGATAAAGACCAAAAGCCCGGAACGCCTCGCCAAGTTCTACGAACAGGTTTTCGACATGAAGGTCATCCTGACCGAAAAAAGCGGCGCGATTTACATGAGCGACGGTTACCTTACGCTGGCCATACTTCGCAATCGCGGTGACTACACGCCGAGCGGCATCAATCATTTTGGTTTTCAAGTCGACGACATTGAAGAAATCGAGAAGAGGCTGCAGGCTTTTGAAGAGCCGCTGACGGAGCGTCCGGCCAGTCGCGCATACGCCGAATATCGGGCGATGGATCCTGATGGCAATCTGTTCGACGTGTCGGTTCATGGATATGACACCGCAGAATACGGCGACGAGCGCGCCAAAAAGGAGAAGCTCGAAAAGGCGACCGCATAATAGGATTGCGGGCGCGGCGACGTTGGTAGAGCGGCGCTCGAATGTTATCTATGATAGCCGGCGGCGGCTTTGTAGCTGCCGCCTGATTTTTCAGCGCTCCATTTACTTCGTCTCGGTCTCCGTCAAAACCAGATATTCCTGCAAGACGTCGTCGGGCACGGATGACAGTGTCTGCGCGATGAGTTTCTGCAGTTCCTCTCCGTTGATGGGTTGCCCCACGGGCAATCCGCGCTTTTCGGCCTCTTCCACATATTCCTTGTCCTTGACCATCAGCGCGTAGGATTTCCGCAGGATCTCCAGCCGCTCGGCCGGTATCCCGGGTGGCGCCAGCAGGGGCAGGCCGATACGGGACGGCGCGCTGAGCAGCCCCAGCAGCGCCTTCTCCTTCGGATTGGTGATCAGGCTGTCGATGGTGGGTACGTTGGGATATTCCTCGAATGTCTGCACTACCGGTATCAGTTCGCCCTTGGTGATCATGTCGGGCCGTATACTCTGGATCGAGCCCTGATGGCTGTAGAGACCATCGAGTTCGCGGCGCTCGACCGCAATGATCACCTCATTGGTCCCCGGATAGCCGTGCACCACCTTGAACGGCCAGCCCTCATACTTCTGCAGCACCTTCGGCACGATGGCGTTTTGCGCGCGGGCAGACCATGCCCCGACGACGATTTCCTTTTTTGCGGCCTTCAGCTGCGCAACGTTGGTGATTCCGGAATCCTTGCGCAGCCACAGGATGCTGTTGGTGCTGCCGGCGCCGCCGATATAGGCAAATTTGGCAAGGTCGAAGGCGACATTCTTGTCTTTCACGATATTGCTCAGCAGGAAGCCGCTGCGTCCGGGCATGGCGAGCGTCAAACCGTCCGATTCCGCGCCCCGGTATATGTGATTAGCGAGCACGATGCCGCCGGCACCGGGCATGTTCTTGACCAGGATCGTGGGATTGCCGGGGATGAATCGCGAAAGATGGCGCGCCGCAATGCGCGCCTCGCTGTCGACTCCGCCGCCAGGGCTGAAACCGACATAGAGCAGAATCGTTTTCCCGGAAAAGAAATCGCTTTGCGCGGAAACCGGTGTCGTCGTGAAACAGACTGCGAGCGTGAGGCTAGCGACGAGAGCCATGGCTCCCTTGAGCAGCGGCATGAACCATCCTCCCACGGTTTATTTCTTGTCGGGTCGACCCGATCATAGCCTTCTCGCGATAACATACGTAATTGCAACCGCTGTGAAAACCGGCAACAGGCCGCATGGGCAAAGCTATTTGGCCTTCGCGCCGAGCACGATCGGATCGGCATCGATAAGCTTGCGGGATCTGACCATGTCCTTTGTCGTCTCCCTGAACTTCTTGAAATGCGGCGTTTCAAGGTGCGTCTTGTAGGCCGCCTCATCGGTGTAGACTTCAAACACCCGGACAAGGGCGGGATTATCCTTTTCGGATACCGCATGCAGGGCCAGGACGCCCGGCTCTGCGCGAACGGCGGCTTCTATTCCTTCCTTGATCGCAGCCTTGAAGCTTTCCAGTTGCGCGGGATCGATTTCGAGTTCCGCCAGGCGCACGTAGGGGCCTCGCGTTTCTTGCGCAAGCGCGGGCCCGCACAGAGATAGCGTCAGCATCGATGCGCCGAGAATGAGAAGCTGCCTCGCGTTCATGTCGCCCCCCGCCGGCCGACGCCGGCTCATGCGCGGTATTGCTCGTCGCTGACCTTCTCCAGCCAGTCGACGCTCTTGCCGTCCAGCGCTTCCTGAATGGCGATATGCGTCATCGCGGTCGTCGGCGTTGCGCCATGCCAATGCTTCACGGCCGGGCGGAAACCAGACGACATCGCCCGGACGGATTTCCTCGATCGGGCCGCCCTCACGCTGCACCCAGCCGAGGCCTGACGTGACGATCAAGTGTCTGGCCGAGCGGATGCGTATGCCAGGCGGTGCGGGCGCCGGCTCGAATGTGACGATGGCCGCCACTCGACGCGCGCCGGATCGCGCGCCGGGAACAGCGGGTCGACGCGCACCGTGCCGGTGAAGTATTCCGACGGTCCCTTGGCGGAGGGCTGCGAGCCGCTCGCGTTATCTGCATCGTTCCATTCCTTCCTGGTGTCGCAGCATTCGGCGCCTGGCGGCAGCAGGCCAGCTGCTGTGGCGCAGCGCGGCTGCCAGTCGCGGCGAGCATGTGTCTGCGCGTGATCATCCTTCGCTCTCGCCGGTTGTTCACAAGGTCCCGGATGAGCGCGCAGATCGCCGCTCAGGCCGCGTCCGGCAGCCGGTCGAGCAGCTTGTCGAGCGTGATCGGATAATCGCGCACGCGCACGCCGGTGGCGTTGTAGATCGCGTTGGCGACGGCGGCGCCGACGCCGCAGATGCCGAGCTCGCCGACGCCCTTGGCCTTCATCGGCGACGACATCGGATCGGTCTCGTCGAGGAAGATCACCTCCTGGTGCGGAATGTCGGCATGGACCGGCACTTCGTAGCTGGCGAGGTCGTGGTTGACGAAGAAGCCGTGTCGCTTGTCGACGGCGAGTTCCTCCATCAGCGCCGCGCCGACGCCCATGGTCATCGCGCCGATCACCTGGCTGCGCGCCGACTTCGGATTGAGGATGCGGCCCGCCGCGCACACCGCGAGCATGCGCCGCACGCGGATCTCGCCCGTTGCGGCGTCGACGCCGACCTCGACGAAGTGCGCGCCGAAGGTCGATTGCTGATACTTCTTGTCGAGGTCGCCATACTCGATCGCATCCTCGGCGACGAGGCCGCTCGTCGCCCGCGGCCTCGGCGAGCGGCACGCTGCGATTGCCCGCGCGGACCTAGTCCGTCCGCGAACACCGCGTCGGCGGAGTTGAAGCCGAGCTTCTGCGCCACCGCCTCGCGCAGCTTGACGCAGGCGGCATAGACGCCGGCGGTCGAGCTGTTGCCGCCCCATTGTCCGCCCGAGCCGGCCGAAACCGGAAAGGTCGAGTCGCCCAGGCGCACGACCACCTTGTCGAGCGGCACGCCCATCATCTCGGCCGCGGTCTGGGCGATGATCGTGTAGCTGCCGGTACCGATGTCGGTCATGTCGGTCTCGACCGTCACGATGCCGCGATTGTCGAGCCGCACGCGTGCGGCCGACTTCATCACGAGGTTGTTGCGGAAGGCAGCGGCCACGCCCGATGCCGACCAGCCAGCGTCCGTCGCGGCGCTGCCGGGCTGCGCATTGCGCTTGCTCCAGCCGAAGCGCTCGGCGCCGGTGCGGAAGCATTCGATCAACTGGCGCTGCGAGAAGGGCCGGCTCGGGATTTTCGGGATCGACCTGGGTGTCGTTGATGATGCGGAACTCGATCGGATCGAGCCCGAGCTTCTCGGCCATCTCGTCGATGGCGATCTCCAGCGCCATCATGCCCGGCGCCTCGCCGGGCGCGCGCATCGCATTGCCTTCCGGCAGGTCGAGCACCGCGAGCCGCGTCGCGGTCATACGATTTGCGCCGGCATAGAGCAGCCGGGTCTGGTAGACCGCGGCCTCCGGTCCGCCGCCCGGCAGATCGCCGGACCAGCTCTCGTGGCCGATCGCCGTGATCTTGCCGTCGCGGGTCGCGCCGATGCGGATACGCTGGATCGTCGCCGGCCGGTGCGTGGTGTTGTTGAACATCAAGCGGCCGCGTGCAGCGCCACCTTGACCGGCCGTCCGGCCGCGCGCGCGCCGAGCGCCGCGAGCAACGCGTCGGCGCGCACGAACAACTTGCCGCCGAAGCCGCCGCCGATGTAGGGCGAGATGAGACGGACATTCTCCTTGGGAATGCCGAGCGTCTTCGCCATGTCGCCCACGCTCCAGTCGATCATCTGGTTGGAGGTCCAGAGCGTCAGCTTGTCGCCGTCCCAGGCGGCAATCGAGGCGTGCGGCTCCATCATCGCATGCGCCTGGTCGGGCGTGGTGTAGGTCGCGTCGAGCTGCACCGGCGCCGCGGCGAACGCGCCGGCGAAGTCGCCGACGGCGGTATCAGCCGGACCGCCGAAGCCAGGTTCGGGCTTTGCGGAGTCCTTCGCTGCCGCGAGGTCGAATGCGCCCTTGGCCGGGCTATAGTCGACGCGGACCAACTGCGCGGCGGCGCGCGCCTGCTCGAACGTCTCCGCGACGACGACCGCGATCGCCTGGTGATAATGCTGGATGTCGGGACCGCCGAGCAGTGTGGCGGTGTTGATTTTTGCCCTTGCCGAGCTTGCCGGCATTTTCCGCGGTGACGATGGCGAGCACGCCGGGCGCGGCCTTGGCTTGCGCCAAGTCGATCGAGGCGATCCGGCCTTTGGCAATGGCCGCGCCGACCACATAGCCATAGGCCTGGTTCGGCACGACATCATGCCGGTCATAGGCGTAGGGCGCGGTGCCGGTCGTCTTGAGCGGGCCGTCGATCCGGTCGGTGGCTTTGCCGATGACCTTGAGCTGATCGATCGGATTGGTCGTGGCGGGAGTATCGAATTTCATGGCTTAGCCTTTCGCTTCGGCCAGCACCGACGCAAGCGTGCGTTCGGCCAGCCGCAGCTTGAATGCGTTTTCGTGGGTGGTCCGGGCGCCCGCGAGCAATTGCGCCGCAACCGCCTTGGCGCCGCGCGGCAGCTCGGCTTCGGCGGCCTCGACCCGCCAAGGCTTATGCGCCACGCCCCCCAAGGCGACACGGCCGCTTCCATCCCGCTGCACGATGGCGCCGACCGAAACCAGCGCAAAGGCATAGGAGGCGCGGTCGCGCACCTTGCGGTAGACATGCGTTCCGCCGACCGGCTTGGGCAATGTGACGGCCGTGATCAGTTCGCCCCGTTCCAGCACGGTCTCGATATGCGGCGTCTCGCCAGGCAGGCGGTAAAAGTCGGCGATCGGAATGCGCCGGCCCGAGCCGTCCGGCCGCACGGTTTCCACCGTCGCATCGAGCGCGCGCATGGCCACGGCCATGTCGCTCGGATGCGTGGCGATGCAGGCATCGCTCACGCCGATCACCGCATGCTGGCGGCTGAATCCGCCAAGCGCAGAGCAGCCGCTGCCGGGCTGGCGTTTGTTGCACGGCTGGTCGGTGTCATAAAAATAGGGACAGCGCGTGCGCTGGAGCAGATTGCCCGCGGTCGTCGCCTTGTTGCGCAGCTGGCCCGACGCGCCGGCGAGCAGCGCGCGCGAGAGCAGGCCATAGTCGCGCCGCACGCGCGGTTCGGCAGCGAGATCGGTGTTGCGCACCAGCGCGCCGATCCGCAGACCGCCGTCGGCGGTCGTTTCGATCTTGTCGAGCGCAAGGCCGTTCACATCGATCAGATGCGTCGGTGTTTCGATCTGCAGCTTCATCAGATCGAGCAGGTTCGTGCCGCCCGCAATGAACTTGGCGCCCTGGATGCGCGCGGCGGCGGCTGCGGCCTCGGCGGGCGATTTGGCGCGCTCATAAGTGAAGGGCCTCATGCTGGCCTCCCGGCTACTTCGGTGATCGCGTCGACGATGTTGGAATAGGCGCCGCAACGGCAGATGTTGCCGCTCATGCGCTCGCGAAGCTCGGTAGCCGTCGCTTGCGGCTGGGCGGTCAGGTCGCCGCTGACGTGGCTCGGAATACCGGCCTTGATCTCGCTCAAGCACCGCGACGGCGGAGCAGATCTGCCCCGGCGTGCAATAGCCGCACTGATAGCCGTCATGCTTCACGAAAGCGGCCTGCATCGGATGCAGTTTCTCAGGTGTTCCCAGCCCTTCGATGGTGGTGATGCTGTCGCCCTCATGCATGACCGCCAGCGTGAGGCAGGAATTAATGCGTCGCCCATCGACGATCACGGTGCAGGCGCCGCACTGGCCATGGTCGCAGCCCTTTTTCGTGCCGGTGAGATGCAGTTGCTCACGCAGAGCGTCGAGCAGGGTGGTGCGCGTATCCAGTTCAAGCTCGCGAGCCCTGCCGTTCACCGTCAACGAAACCTTCGACATGGACGGCAGTCCGCTAACGGGGGTCTGCGATCTGGCTGCAAAGGGTGCTGCCATCATCGCAACAGAAGCTGCAGTGCCGGCCAAAAGATCGCGCCGGGACAATTCGAGGAGGCTGGGACTTTGCATGACATTTTTCCGGTCATAAAACCAAGATTACTCGGTCGTAGCTGTCGCTGTGGCGTCAATTCTTCTTGAAGACTTCTCTGGCCACCGAAACCGCGGTGATTGCGTTCGGCCATCCCGCGTAGAACGCTAAATGGGTAATGGCTTCGACGAGCTCCTGTTCCGTCACGCCGTTGTCGCGTGCTCTTGCCAAGTGGGAACGAAGCTGTTCAGGGCGGTTCATCGCGATCAGAGCGCTTACAGTGACCAAACTCCGATCCCGGGGAGAAAGTTCAGGTCGTGACCACACGTCGCCGAACAGCACATTGTCGGTGAGCTCGGCCAACTTGGGAGCGATGTCGCCGACCAATTTTTGAGCGGGCGTGGGCTGGGCATTGCCGGCGCCAGCGGGCGCAGCGGACACTTGAGCATGAACCGGGGCAGACGCGAGCCCGGCCAATATCGCCCCGATCGCGAGGAAGCCGGCAACGAAATTCTTCATGGTTTCTCTCCCTGTATTGGCTCACTGCACCAGGCTTGTTCGCAACGCCGCACGCGGCCAACCCGGACTGCCGCGCTGCGGGCCGCTATGAAGGTCAACGTTGCGCTGAAGTAAGTGAGAATTCCGGCATCCACCCAGGCACCCTGGCCGCTTTTGGCTGCTGCGGTGCCGGCGAGCACGCCAAGCACGGTCATGAGCGGGTGCTGCATGATCCGCTGGACATTGGTGAGTTGGTGCATGACCTGCTCCTTGCGCTCGGCACATGTCGCAGGTGCTGATTTAGCGCGTGCAGTTATATGCGATTAGCTGGTAAAATGCGCATGTAGTTATGAATGGAATTCATGAATGGTGCGGGCGGACGTCAACGACCTCATGGCTTTCTTCGCCGTAGCGAGAGAGCGAAGTTTCACCAAGGCCGCAGCGCAGCTCGGGGTATCGCAGTCGGCGCTGAGCCATACCATCCGCGGTCTGGAGGAGCGGCTTGGGCTTCGGCTTTTGACCCGCACCACGCGCAGCGTTGCCCCCACCGCGGCGGGCGAGCGCTTGATTCGAACCGTAAGCCCGCGCTTCGAGGAGATCGATGCCGAACTGGCCGCGCTGAGCGAAATGCGCGAGAAGCCCGCTGGCACCGTCCGCATAACCACAGGCGAGCACGCGGCCAATGCGGTGATCTGGCCGGTCCTGGACAGGCTGCTACCGGAGTATCCCGGATATCAAGGTGGAGGTGATCGTCGACTATGGTCTCACCGATATCGTCGCAGAGCGCTATGACGCCGGCATTCGCCACGGCGACATCGTGGCAAAAGACATGATCGCGGTGCGTATTGGGCCGGACCTGCGCATGGCGGTCGTGGGCGCGCCTTCCTACTTCGCAACACGGAAGCGGCCGCGCACGCCGCAGGACCTGACGGCACACAACTGCATCAACCTTCGTCTGCCGACACGGGGAGGATTGTATGCCTGGGAGTTCGAGAAAGACGGGCGCGAATTGAGGGTGAGGGTGGAAGGGCAGTTGGTGTTCAACAGCCTCGCCCCGCGACTGAACGCTGCGCTTGCCGGGCTCGGTCTCGCTTATCTGCCCGAGGACCAGGTGAAGACCACATCTTACCAGCGGCGCGCTCATCCGCGTGCTTGCTGACTGGTGTGCACCCTATTCAGGTTACCACCTCTATTACCCGAGCCGCCGGCAACCGACGCCGGCGTTCGCGGTGCTGGTCGATGCGTTACGCTATCGAGGCCGAAAACGGGCCGGGACGTAAAATGCCCTCACGTCATCTCTTTGCTGA
This sequence comes from uncultured Alphaproteobacteria bacterium, assembly GCA_963731585.1. GTDB lineage: Bacteria > Pseudomonadota > Alphaproteobacteria > Rhizobiales > Xanthobacteraceae > CANKHA01. The sequence continues at coordinate 57,490 of CAVSWC010000004.1, read as the reverse complement.
GCGGCGTCTCGGCCATGCCGAATTGCAGGATCAGCAGCGCCGCGAGATCCGCAGGATACTGAGAATCCGCGGCGACCATCTCGCCAGGGAATTAAAGCGCATGCCAGCATTTCCCCGGCGCGGCGAAGCGTCACGCGGTCTTCGTCACTTCGTCAGTAGTCGTTTGATTTCGAGCGGCGTAGCGCGTCGATGCTCCAGGCGCCACCGCCCGCCGCCGCGAGATAGAGGAAGATAAAGCAAAACAGCACCGCGGACTCGCCGCCATTGGTCAGCGGGAAGAATCCGCGTGGCGCGTGTCCGATGAAATAGGCGAAGGCCAATTCACCGGAGAGAATGAAGGCCACCGGCCGCGTGAATAGCCCCAGCAGGAGCAAAATCCCGCCGACCAGTTCGATCATCCCCGCAATGCCACTCAGCGAGAGCAGCTGCAGATTGTCGAACATCGCGACGTGCGGAAACTTGAAAAACTTCGCAGTCGGGTGCTGCAGGAGCAGCAATGCTGTCATCACGCGCAGCACGCTGAGCAGGTACGGCGAAAGAAATTGTGGGTTCATGATTACCTCCCCCGAGCCGGCGGAGCCCGCGCCTTACCGCCACTCGATCTTCTTCACCTCATAGGCCTTGGCGCCGCCGGGGGTGACCACCTCGACCTGCGCGCCCTTGGCCTTGCCGATCAGCGCGCGCGCGAGCGGGGAGGTGATGGAGATCTTTCCGTCCTTCGCATCGGCTTCCGGCTCGCCCACGAGCTGCCAGACCTGTTTTTTTTCGGTGTCCTCGTCTACCAGCGTGACGGTGGCGCCGAATTTGATGGTGTCGCCGGACAGCTTGCTGACATCGATCACGTCGGCGCGCGCAAGCTTGTCCTCAAGCTCGGCGATGCGGCCTTCGTTATGCGACTGCTGCTCCTTGGCGGCGTGATATTCAGCGTTCTCCGACAGATCGCCGTGCGTGCGCGCATCGGTAATCTGCTGAATGATACGTGGCCGTTCGACCTGCTGGCGGTGCTTGAGCTCTCGCTCCAGCGCAGCGTAGCCCGCGTCGGTCATCGGAATTTTTTCGATCAACTTTCGGTCCTCCGACCGGCCCGCCCCGCGCCGCACCGGCGCAGACGAAGTCGGCCATATTGCTTCCAGTCTCTGCATTCCACGACTCCACCGGTATTCGTTGGAATCGTATACAAGCGGCAAAGCAAAAAGTTCCGACCGCCGCGCGGAAAACGCTCCGGGCGCGATCGTGGAACTCTCTGCCAACTCACGCCGTCGCTTCCGCGGAGCGGTTAAATCCGCCCTCACTCCCGGTCTGTAAAATAACTTTGCAGCGCGCGTACCTCGAGGTCGCCCCCGAGATAGGCTTTGAGGCCCCGCGCCGCGGCTACGGCACCGGAAAGAGTGGTGTAGTACGGCACTTTATGCAAGAGGGCCGCCCGCCGCAGGGACTTGGAATCCGCCAGCGAAGTCGCCCCCTCGGTGGTATTGAAAACAAGCTGAACCTGGCCGTTGGTGATGGCGTCGACGATATGCGGGCGGCCTTCCGCGACCTTGTTGACCTTTTCCGCCTCGATGCCGCTGTCCATCAGGAAACGCTGGGTTCCCGAGGTGGCGATCACCTTGAAACCGAGCTGGGCCAGCAGCCGGATCGTATCCAGGATGCGCGGCTTGTCGGTTTCGCGGACCGAAACAAAGACGGTGCCCGAGCGTGGCAGCCGCGAGCCGCCGCCGATCTGGCTCTTGGCGAAAGCGATCTCGAAGGAACTATCCAGCCCCATCACCTCGCCGGTGGATTTCATTTCCGGGCCGAGCACGGTGTCGACGCCGGGAAAGCGCGCGAAGGGAAATACCGCTTCCTTCACGCCGATATGATCGTAATGCGCCGGCTTAAGCTTAAAGCTCGCCAGCGTCTCGCCCGCCATCACGCGCGCGGCAATCTTCGCCACCGGCAGGCCGGTGACCTTGGCGACGAAAGGCACCGTGCGTGAGGCGCGCGGATTGACCTCCAGCACATAGATGTCGCCGTTCTTGATGGCGTATTGCACGTTCATCAGGCCGCCGACGTCGAGCGCCAGCGCCAGCGCGCGGGTCTGCCGCTCCAGCTCGGCAATGGTGTCGGCGGACAGGGAATGTGGCGGCAGCGAGCAGGCGCTGTCGCCGGAATGAATGCCGGCCTCCTCGATATGCTCCATGATGCCGGCGACAAAGGTATCCTTGCCGTCGCACAGGCAATCGACGTCGACCTCGATGGCGTCCGACAGATAGCGGTCGAGCAGCAGCGGGCGCTTGTCGGAGACAACCAGTTCCGACGGCCCGTGCAAGGTGACGGCGAGGCGCTGCAGATAGCGGTCGAGCTGCGGTCCGTCATAGACAATTTCCATCGCGCGCCCGCCCAACACATAGGACGGCCGGATCACGATCGGATAACCGATCGCTTCGGCACTGGCGCGCGCCGCTTCGCCGCTGGTGGCGATGGCGTTCTGCGGCTGCCGCAGCTTCAGCTTGTTGAGCAGTTGCTTGAAGCGGTCGCGGTCCTCCGCCAGGTCGATGGCGTCCGGCGAGGTGCCGAGGATCGGCACTCTGGCTTGCTCCAGCGCTTCGGCGAGCTTCAGCGGCGTCTGTCCGCCGAACTGCACGATCACGCCGTGCAGCGTTCCCTTGGTCCGCTCGGTGTCGAGGATTTCCAGCACGTCTTCGGCGGTGAGCGGCTCGAAATAGAGGCGGTCCGAGGTGTCGTAGTCGGTCGACACCGTTTCCGGATTGCAGTTGATCATGATGGCTTCATAGCCCGCTTCCTTCAGCGCGAAGGCGGCGTGGCAGCAGCAATAGTCGAACTCGATGCCCTGGCCGATGCGGTTGGGACCGCCGCCGAGGATGACGACCTTCTTGCGGTCCGAAGGCGCGGCCTCGTCGGCCGCGACGCCGGCAAACGGCGGCTCGTAGGTGGAGTACATGTAAGCCGTAGGCGAGGCGAATTCGGCGGCGCAGGTGTCGATGCGCTTGAACACCGGCCGAACGCCGAGTTTTTGGCGCTGCTCGCTCACCTCAGCCGCGGGGACCCCGGTCAGCTTGGCCAGCCGCGCGTCGGAAAAGCCCATGGACTTGAGCTTGCGGAAGGCGCCCGGGGTCGCAGGCAGGCCCTTCTGCTTGATCTGCGCTTCCATCTCGATGATGCCGCGGATCTCGCTGAGGAACCACGGATCGATTTTGCAGGCGGTGTGGATCAGCTCATCATCGGCGCCTTGCCGCATCGCCTGGGCGATAAAGAGCAGACGGTCCGGCGTCGGCGTGCCGAGCGCGGCGCGGATGGCGTTCTTGTCCTCGCCCCGGCGCGCCGGGGCATCTGGCTCCAGCCCCGGGATGACCACCTCGTCGAAGCCGCTGAGACCGGTTTCCAGCGAGCGCAGCGCCTTCTGCAAGGACTCCTGGAAGGTGCGGCCGATCGCCATGGCTTCGCCGACCGACTTCATCGAAGTGGTCAGCACCGGATCGGCGCCGGGAAATTTCTCAAAGGCGAAGCGCGGAATTTTTGTGACCACGTAATCGATAGTCGGCTCGAACGCGGCCGGGGTGGCGCCGCCGGTGATGTCATTGGCGATTTCGTCCAGCGTGTAACCGACCGCGAGCTTGGCGGCGACTTTGGCGATCGGAAAGCCGGTGGCCTTCGATGCCAGCGCGGAGGAGCGCGACACGCGCGGATTCATTTCGATGACGATCAGCCGGCCGTCTGCGGGGTTCACCGCGAACTGCACGTTGGAGCCGCCGGTCTCCACCCCGATTTCGCGCAACACCGCGATCGAGGCGTCGCGCATGATCTGATATTCTTTGTCCGTCAGCGTCAGCGCAGGCGCCACCGTGATCGAGTCGCCGGTATGCACACCCATCGGATCGATATTCTCAATCGAGCAGATGATGATGCAGTTGTCCTTCTTGTCGCGGACAACCTCCATCTCGAATTCTTTCCAGCCGATTACCGATTCCTCGATCAGCACCTCGCTGGTGGGTGAGGCGTCGATGCCGCGCTCGACGATCTCGATGAACTCCGCCTTGTTGTAGGCGATGCCGCCGCCGGTGCCGCCGAGCGTGAAGGACGGGCGGATGATGGCGGGCAGCCCGATGTCCTCCAGCGCCTCCAGCGCCTGCGGGAGGGTCTTGATCTGGTGCGAGCGCGGCGTTTCCAGGCCAATGCGCGTCATCGCCTCGCGGAACAGCTTGCGGTCCTCCGCCTTGTCGATCGCCTCGGCGGTGGCGCCGATCATCTTGACGCCGAACTGCTCCAGGGTGCCCTGCTTCTTCAGCGACAGCGCGCAGTTGAGCGCGGTCTGTCCGCCCATGGTGGGCAACAGCGCGTCGGGGCGCTCCTTCTCGATGATCTTTGCGACGATCTCCGGCGTGATCGGCTCGATATAGGTGGCGTGCGCGAGATCCGGATCGGTCATGATCGTGGCCGGATTCGAGTTCACCAGGACGATCCGGTAGCCCTCGTCCTTCAGCGCCTTGCAGGCCTGGGTGCCGGAATAATCGAATTCGCAGGCCTGCCCGATGACGATAGGCCCGGCGCCGATGATCAGTATCGATTTGATGTCGGTCCGTTTAGGCATGGGCTCCCGCACTTATTCCGTCATTCCGGGGCGCCGAGCATCGGCGAACCCGGAATCCGCATGCGCGACGCTGAGCTTTGTTCTGGTTTCCGGGTCCGGCCTGCGGCCGTCCCGGAATGACGAGCACACGTATTTACGCACAAAAAAAGGGCGCGCTTTCGCGCGCTTTCGGTCCGCGCCGACCGGGATCGCCCCGCGCGCGAGGGCTGTTTAAACCAGAACGGCGGGGCAGGGAAGGGCTTTGGCCTGCCGCGCATTGCCGGTGCGCAACTTTGCCGGGGTAAAGTCGTTATCCCGCCGCGCAGCCTGGAGTTTCCTACCAAATATGCGAAAAACCGCCCGCCGTGACACTCCGAGATGGACCGTCGGCCTGATCCTCGCGGGACTCGCGATGGCTGCCCGGAGCGCCATCAGAAATGCGTCCGGCGAACATCGGCATCAGTCCAGGCGCAAACCCCTCCAGCCGGCAGCGAATTCAAAGGCCGCGGCCGGCACGCCGGCCAAACGGCCAACCTGGCGGGACTGGAAGGAAATCGCCAAGCGTGTCTTCAAGGCGCTGGGCGATGACCGGCTCCTTGCGGTCGCCGCCGGCATCGTCTTTTACGGTCTGCTCGCCTTCTTCCCCGCCATTACCGCGCTGGTGTCGATCTATGGCCTGGTGGCCGACCCCTCGACCATACGAGAGCATATATCGCTCGCTTCCGGCATCCTGCCGGCAGGCGGTTTCGACATCATGCGTGAGCAGGTGGAACGCATTCTTGGCAAGGGCGGCGGACAATTAAGCTTCGCATTCGTGTTCGGCATCTCGCTTGCGATCTGGAGCGCCAATGCCGGCATGAAAGCGATGATGGATGCGCTCAACGTCATCTATAACGTGCCAGAGGAGCGCAATTTCATCCGGCTCAACGCGGTATCTTTGGCACTCACGGTCGGCGGCATCGCCACGCTGCTGGTGGCTATCGGCAGCGTGGTGCTATTCCCTTTGCTGCTGTCGCTGTTCGGCATAGGCGGCTTGAGCGACAGCTTCACACCGCTGTTGCGCTGGCCGATCCTGTTCTTCGGCGTGCTGCTCGCGCTCGCGGTGCTCTATCGCTTCGGTCCGAGCCCGCATGGCGCGCGCTGGCGCTGGATCACGCCCGGCTCGGCAATGGCGACAACGCTTTGGATCATCGGCTCGGCTGCGCTGTCTTATTACCTGGCGAATTTCGGGAACTACGACGCCACTTACGGCTCGCTTGGCGCCGCGATCGGTTTGATGATGTGGATGTGGATGACGTCCGTTGTGATCCTGCTCGGCGCGCAGCTCAACGACACGCTGGATGATTGGGAAGGCAAGCCCGAGCAGCCGATGCAAGAGGAATCGAAGCAGCCCCGGCCGGTCTGATGTGCGGGGAGCGCCTGGCACGCGCCGAAATTAGCGCGGGCGGGCGAGGAAGGTCATGCGGGCCTGGCTGTGGCCGATATTTTTCTGCGCGCGTTCGACGCGAAAGCCCGCAGCCTCCAGCTTCTTTCCCATCGCGATTTCTTCGTACAGCGTCAGGCCCAGTTTTGCGCGCAGCTTGGGGTAATCCGAGAAGGTTGTTCGCAGAAGGCCGATGAAGGCTGCGATCAGGAACTCGTTCGCCGCCGCAAAGCGAAGCAGCGCTACGGCGTCAGCGATGGGCGAGACATGCGGCGGGATCACGTCGCCCAGCACGAACAGGCCATCCGGTTTCAGCAATCGCTTGAATTGCGCGAACAGCGCGTCGGCTTCTTGCTGGCTGAGATATTGCGCGACCGAATGCATGACGATGAGATCGAGCGAGCCGGCCGGCAGCGCTGCGACTTGTTCCGGCGACTTCACCTCGATGTTGTTTGCGGACGAAAAGCGCGCGGCGAGATGCTCGCGCACGGTCGGCGCCGCTTCGCACAGGACCAGCCGTCCGGCCTTGGCGGCGACGCGGTCGGCATGCACGGCCTCGCCGCAGCCATAGTCGAGCACGGCCGCGCCGGGGGTCACATAGCCGCTGACGTCGTCGGCAATGCCGCGGTAATGCACGTCGCGATGGCGCGCATTGACATAGATCGGATGGTCGGAGTTCCAGAAGGAGATCCAGTCGGCCATGCTGTTCTCGGCGTCATGCCCCGCGAAGGGCGGGGCATCCAGTAACCCCTGCACTAGTTTTACGGCAACGCCCCGGTTACAGGATCATCCGCCTTCGCGGATGATGACCGAAGCGGTCACTTCCGCCACAGCGCCAGCAGCGGACCACCCTGGCCGTAGACCGGATCGGATTTCGGCAGCGGCACTTTCGGGATCGATTGCAGCGCCTTGGCGTGCTCGGCCTTGCTGCCGCGGCAAAGGTCATAGCGGCCTTCGGGCGGATAGGTGCCGATCACCATCAGGTCGGGGCTCGCCCAAAGACACTGATGCCCGGTGCCCGCCGGCAGCAGCACCACGTCGCCTGGCGCGACGTCGAGCTCCTGCCCCTGATCGCCGCCGAAGCGCACCTTGGCGCGGCCGCGCGCGATGCCCATGCCTTCGTGGATTTGCGAGTGATAATGCACGTAAGGGAAGATGCCGTTGCGCCACATGTCGCCCCAGCCGTTGTTCTTGAACAGGGCTTCGATCGCGTGCTCGGGGTCGGCCGTGCCGGCGAGGTCGACGGCGCCGCGGTAGTAAAGCAGCGGCAGATGCGGATTGTTCGGCACGACGCCGTCATCGTGGAACATGAAAGCGCGCGGCTCGACCGGCTTGGCGGCGGAGCGCCTGGTCGGGCGCGACGTCATCAGGCTGCCTGCCTGCGCTTTCGCATCAATTCGACAAAGCGGGTGAAGAGATAATGGCTGTCGCGCGGGCCGGGCGAGGCTTCGGGATGATATTGCACCGAGAATACCGGCTTGTCCTTCAGCGCGAGACCGCAGTTGGAGCCATCGAACAGCGAGATATGGGTCTGCTCGACATTCTTCGGCAGTGAATCCTTGTCCACCGCGAAACCGTGATTCATCGAGGTGATCTCGACCTTGCCGGTGGTGAGATCCTTCACCGGATGGTTCGCGCCGTGATGCCCCTGATGCATCTTCATGGTCCGCCCGCCGAGCGCGATGCCCAGCATCTGGTGCCCGAGGCAGATGCCGAAGGTCGGCACGCTCTGCTCGATCACCTCGCGGATGACCGGCACGGCGTATTTGCCGGTTTCGGCCGGATCGCCCGGGCCGTTGGAGAGGAAGACGCCGTCCGGCTTCAGCGCCATGATCTCTTCGGCCGAGGTCTTGGCCGGCACCACCGTCACCTTGCAGCCGACGCCGGCGAGGAGGCGCAGGATGTTGCGCTTGATGCCGTAATCGATCGGCGACGACGTGAAACTCCGGGTTTTCCTGGCGGCCATAGCCCTTGCCCCATTCCCACGGCGTCTCGTCCCAGGAGAAACGCTGCCCGCTGGTGACCATCGGCACCAGATCCATGCCGACCAGGCCGGGCCATTCGCGCGCTTCTTTCTTCAGCGCGTCGAGATCGAATTTTCCGCTCGGTTCGTGCGCGATCACCGCATTGGGCATGCCCTTTTCGCGGATCAGCCGCGTCAGCGCCCGGGTATCGAGGCCGGAGAGCCCGATGATGCCGCGCGCGCGCAGCCATTCGTCGAGGTGGCGCGTGTTGCGGTAATTCGATGGATCGGTAATGGCGGTATGCAGCACCACCCCGCGCGCGCCGCCCGCCGCCATGTTGGCGGATTCGATGTCCTCGATATTGGTGCCGACATTGCCGATATGGGTGAAGGTGAAGGTGATGATCTGCCCGGCATAGGACGGGTCGGTGAGGATCTCCTGATAGCCGGTCATCGCGGTATTGAAGCAGACCTCGCCCACGGCATGTCCGGTGGCGCCGAGCCCGAATCCTTCCAGCACGGTGCCGTCCGCGAGCACGAGCAGGGCGGTGGCCTTTGGCTCCGTCCAAGTGCCGGCGGGATCCGCTTGTGTCTGGGTCATGGCCCTCTTAGTTGCTTATTATGTATTCGATGGCAAGGACGTGCTGTGCATGTTGAGGCCCAACCTTCGGGGGAACGTTAGGGGGCAGCCATTTTTCGGAAGGAGATACCGTGCTGCGCGACCAGATCAATGACGCCCTGAAAGAGGCGATGAAGGCCAAGAACGAGCGGGCGGTCTCCACCCTGCGGATGATCAACTCGACGCTGAAGAATGCCGATATCGAGGCGCGCGGCGCGGGCAAAGCGCCGCTCGGCGATCCCGAGGTGCTCTCGCTGCTGCAGAAGATGATCAAGCAGCGGCAGGAATCGGTCGAACTTTACAAGCAGGGCGGCCGCGCCGACCTCGTGCGGCAGGAAGAGGAAGAAATCGCGATCATCACCGGCTATCTGCCGAAGCAGATGTCGGAGCCGGAAATGAAGGCGGCGATCGAGGCGGCGGTGAAGGAAACCGGCGCCGCCGGCATGAAGGACATGGGCAAGGTGATCGGCATCCTGCGCGGCAAATATGCCGGCCAGATGGACATGGCGCGCGCCAGCGCGATGGTGAAGGCCCAGCTCGCGGGGTGAGATTTCCTCAAGTCCGCACCAAATTATCTCCTCATGGTGAGGAGCGGCGCACGCAGTGCGGCGCGTCTCGAACCATGCAGGCCACTGCCCATCCTTCGAGACGCCCTCGCTACGCTCGGGCTCCTCAGGATGAGGTGAATGTTTTGCGCTCCACAGTTTCAAACAGCCAAGCGTCATCGGCCCGTGTTGTTGTCAGGCGGCGGGTGCGCCTGTCTTGGTATCCCTGGATCCCTCAAACCCGAGGGAGCGGAGCGCCGACAGGCGCATCAACAATTCCACGCTTGCGAGGCGCGGCGCGTGTCTTGCGCCGCAGACAAGTTTACGCAGTCTGCGCAAACTCCCGAGACACGCTCGCCTCTCGGCGCTCCACCGCGGCGGTTTTTGCCGTCGGGACTGCTCCGTTCGACACCCGGACCGGCCTTTCGGCCTGATCCCGCAGGCTTCCGCCTGCGTTCGTCCGGGAGCGTCTGCCACGCGGCGGGCCCTCGTAGTAGGGCCGGGCAGCAACCCCGAGGCTCCCGGAGATGGCTTGCGAAACCATCCGCAGGCGCCGCACCTTCTCCGCCAATCAAGACGCCTCATGATGGCGCCCCCGGATGAGCAGGCAGCAACAGGATACAGAACTCCGCTGGGAAAAGGTCTTCATGCCGGGGTTATGCGAGGAAAAATGCAAGAGCTTGGTTCTATTCGGAAAAACCTGTTGATAGCGCGTTGATAACAGCGCCAGTGGCGGAAAAGGCCAAGCTCGCCGGATGAGGCTCGCTCGAGAGTGGTCATGCCCGCGATTGTCGCGGGCATCGCGCTTAGGAGGGCAATGCCTTCATTGTCGGGTATGTCGCGGGGCTAAACAACAAGCCTGGCCATGACAACAATTCTTACAGCAGCGCTTTATAGTGCTACTGCGCCGCCTTGATTCCGGCCCGCGCAAAGATCGGCGGCCAGCGCTCGATCTCCTCATGCAGGAATTTGGCGAATTCCTCCGGGCTCGTTCCGCGCGGGGCCAGTCCGATCTTCACCAGGCCTGCAGCCACCTCCGGGCGCTTGAGCGCATTGTTGAAGTGCTGGCTGAGCTTCTGCACGATGTCTTTCGGCGTACCGGCGGGCGCCAAGAGGCCGAACCAGGCGCCGCCGTCGAGTTCCGGGATCGGCAGGCCCGCCTCCGCGAAGGTCGGCACATTCGGCAAGGTCTCGATCCGTTTCGGCGCCGCCACCGCCAATGCGCGCACATCGCCGTTGTCGATATTGCCCTTGGTCAGCGGCGTGCCGAAATTCAGTCCGACATTTCCGGCGATCACGTCCTGCAAAGCGGGCGCCCCGCCCCGATAGGGCACATGACGAATCGGAATTCCGCTCTTGGAGGCGAACAGCTCGCCGGCGATGTGCGGCAGGGTCCCGGCGCCGCCGGATGAAAAGGTCAGATCTTTTGCATCTTTATATTTGCTCAAAAACTCCTGCAGCGTGCTGACGCCGAGTTTCGGGCTGGCGAGCAGCACCAGCGGCGCGGTCACCACCAGCGTGACCGGCGTGAAATCGCGCTCTGCATCGTAGTCGACCGGCTTGAGAATTTTATCGACCGCGATGCCGACCGTCGCCATCAGGATGGTGTAGCCGTCCGACGGAGCCTTGGCGACCGCCATGGTGCCGAGGGTGATGCCGGCGCCGCTCTTGTTCACCACAATGATCTGGGTGCCGAGCGTTTCGCCCGCGTGTTGCGCCAACAGCCGGGCAGCGACGTCGGTAGTCGAGCCGGGCGCCAGCGGCACCACCAATTCGATCGGACGGCTGGGAAAATTTTGCGCCAACGCGGTTGGCGCGGCCAGCATCGAGCCACAGACGGCAATGCAAGCCGATCAGAGCTTTGTGCATGTGACCTCGCACTTTCTCGTGCCGCGAGTATAGCCGGGGACGTTGTGTTGGACAGCGGGGCGCTTTGCCACGCCAACCCTATTCCGCTCATTCCCGCCCCCGATCAAGTCGGAGGTAAACCCCAGCGGGGACCCAGAATAAACTGGCATCGTGCCCGCCGCCCCTGGATTCCCGCTTGCGCGGGAATGAGCGGAGTAGCGCTTCGTCTCTCGGGTCGCGGGAATGAGCGGGACGCCTTCGCTATAGCGCCGTAAATCCCGCGAAATACGCCGCGACATAAGCAACGCCGCCGCCGACCAGGATCAGGCCGGGATGGAGTTTCGGCAGCAGCACGAAGACCAGGCTGGCAACGCCGAGCACGAGCCAGGACAGCGGGCCTGTTTCCGCGAGACGGATCAGCACGACGACCGCTGCCGCCACGATGCCGGCAGCGACCGGACGCAGCCCAGTCTCGATGGCGGTATGCCATTCGGTGCCGCGATATTTGTTCCAGACGCGCGCCGCGAAAAAGCAGCCGATAGAGGCCGGCACGAACAGCGCGAGGGTGGCGACCAGCGCGCCTGCAAGACCGGCCGCCTTCCAGCCGATCAGCGTGGTGATCATCGAGCCGGGCCCGGGCGTCACGCGCGCGATGGCGAACATCTCCAGAAATTCGCGCGCGGTGAGCCACTGATAAACGTCCACGGTCTGGTGCTGCAGCGGAGCGTAGATGCCGGAGGCGCCGCCGATCGCCACCAGCGACAACGGTGCGATGACGATCAGCAGCGCGAGAAGGTCGTCACGCATTGGTCTTCGGCTTTCTCGGCCAGGAGATCGCGATGCTGATCGGCGCCATCACCAGCACCACCGGAACGAGCGGCCAGCGTAGAAGCCCGATTGCAACGAAGATCGCCAGCATGATCAGCACCGGGGTCACGCCGGTCGTCGCCTTGCGCGCCGCAATGAAGCCGAGCCGTATCAGCATGCCGATCGCGGCGGCGGCGATGCCGGCCACTGCGGCCTGAAAACCGGGAACCTGCAGCAGATACTGGTAGGCAAGGGCGACGCCGATCACCACGATGAACGGTCCGGTCAGCAACGCGAGCAGCGCCACCACGGCGCCCGGTGTCCCGCGCAGGTGCTGGCCGATATAGACGGCAAGGTTGCTGGAATTCACTCCGGGAAGCACGTGGGTGAGGCTGTAGCCGGAGAAGAATTGATCGTCGGTCATCCAGCCGCGGATATTGACGACTTCGCGGTGCAGCCAAGCGCTCACGCCGCCGCCGAAGCTGAACAGGCCGACCCAGAAAAATGTGCGGTAAAGCTGCAGGAGAGGGACGTGCGGCGTGACGCGAGGGGGAGGTAAGTCCAGCGGAGGGTGCTCAGGCAACGCCATGGATGCGGCGTACGATGATCGGCCGGAGGTGGCAAGCATTCGGGAAGCCAACGGCTACATTGTCATCCCGGCCGAGCCCAGCGAGAGCCGGGACCCAGAAAATCGGTCCCGATCGATCCTGCGGACCGTCCGGGATGACAGCAACGGGCTTTTGCGTCCCTGTGTATAACCGGGAAAATTTCCCGTAATCCCGGCCTTTCCCCGCCTTGCCCTATAATGACGCCGATTCCCCTCTAGGGTGCGAATGCATGGGCTTCCCGCCGCAATTTCTCGACGAGCTGCGCACCCGGCTTCCGGTCTCGGAAGTCGTGGGGCGGCGCGTGACGCTGAAAAAGGCCGGGCGCGAGTGGAAGGGGCTCTCTCCCTTCAACAAGGAGAAGACGCCGTCCTTCTTCGTCAACGACCAGAAGCAGGCCTGGTTCGATTTCTCCTCCGGCAAGAACGGCTCGATCTTCGATTTTGTGATGCTGACCGAGGGGGTGACTTTCCCCGAGGCGGTGGAGCGGCTCGCGTCCATGGCGGGCATCGCCATGCCGAAATTCTCCCGCGACGAGGAGCAACGCGAAGAGCGGCGCAAGACGCTTGCACGACGTGATGGAGATCGCCGCCAAATTCTTCCAGGCCACGCTCTCCTCCCGCGCGGGCGCCAAGGCGCGCGGCTATCTCGCCGACCGCGGCATCGATCCCGGCACGCAACTGCGCTTTCGCATCGGCTATGCGCCGGGCGAACGCTTCGCGCTGAAGGAGCATCTCGGCAGCCACGGCATTCCGGTGCCGGACATGCTCGAGGCCGGGTCTGTTGATCGCGGGCGAGGACATCCCGGTGCCTTTCGACCGCTTCCGCGACCGCGTGATGTTTCCGATCACCGATCTGCGCGGCCGCGTGATCGCCTTCGGCGGCCGCGCGTTGGACAACGACGTGCCGGCGAAATATCTCAACTCGCCGGAGACCCCGCTCTTCCACAAAGGCAGCAATCTCTACAATTTGCCGGCCGCGCGTGCGGCGGCGCATAACGCGGGCAAGTCTGCGCACGAAAATTCCGCTGCGATCGTGGTGGTCGAAGGCTATGTCGACGTCATCGCCATGGTGAGCGCGGGTTTTGAGGCGGCCGTCGCGCCGCTCGGCACCGCGCTGACGGAGGATCAGCTGTCGCTGCTGTGGAAGATGAGCGACGAGCCGGTGCTCTGCTTCGATGGCGACAGCGCCGGCCGCAACGCCGCCTACCGCGCGGTCGATATCGCGCTGCCGCGATTGCAGCCGGGCAAGAGCCTGAAATTCGCCCTTTTGCCGGACGGGCAGGATCCGGACGATCTGGTGCGTTCGGGCGGGCGCGAGGCGGTGGCGGAAGTGCTCGAGCAGGCACGGCCGCTGGCGCAGATGCTGTGGACGCGCGAGACCGAGGCCGGCGGCTTCGATACGCCGGAGCGCAGAGCCGCGCTGGAAGCGCGCATCTCGCAGATCACGGCCGGGATCGGCAACGAGACCGTGCGCAAATACTACCGGCAGGATTTTTCCGAGCGTCTGCGCGCGCTGTTCGGCCAGAATGAAATCCCGCGCGCGCGGCGCACCGCAGCCGGCGGCGACGGGGAGCGCTGGCGGCAGGACCAGTGGCAGGGGCCGACCGGGCGGGGGCCCTCAGGCCGGGGCGGGCCGTTCCCCGGCAGCAGGGGCACCAGCCGGCCCGGCCAGCCGTATCTCGTCGCCAGCCCGCAGCTTGCGACCAGCGCCATTCACCGCGGCTACCGCACCGCGATCCCGCCGCGGGAGGCCCTGATCCTGCAGGCGGTCCTCAACCATCCCTGGCTGTTGCATGACCATCTGGAGGATTTGGCCGAGCTGGAATTCCGCCACGCCGAGGCAGGGCGGCTCAAAGGCGTGTTGATCGACATTTATGCCCATGATGGCGGAATCGACGGCCCGCGCCTGCGGGCGGAAGCGGTCGCCCGGGGCGTCGGCGATCTGCTGGAACGGGTGGATAAAGCCATCACCAGCAACTCGGTCTGGGGTCTGGCGCCGGACACCGGTCCGGCCGACGTTTTATCGACCTGGAAACAGCTTGTTGCCTTGCATCGGCAGTGGAATTCCCTAATTAAGGAGCTGAAGGAAGCCGAGCTGGCCCTGGGCCGGGAAGCCTCCGAAGCCCATTATTCGTGGTTGCAGGACGTGAAGGCGCGGTTGGCCGACATCGACGGAACCGAGGCCTTGATCGAAGGGTTCGGCCTATCATCGGGCCGTCCGGCGCGGACTTTTTGAGCCCGTCGCCGCTCTGCCTTGCCAGGACCGGCAGGGGTCAAAAAGGGTCTTGCCGAGCGCCCGGAAGTACCGGAATAAGAAGGTTAATTGGAGTTTAACGGGGCATCGCCCAACTACGCTGATGCGATTCGGGCGGGCCGCCGCCGTATGTGTAGTCGGCGCGATTTGGGGTTCCGCGGACCCCGACGACGGCCGGTCTGACGGCCAGGAGAAATGAATGGCGACCAAGGCAAAAGCAAAAGAAACCGAAAAAGAGGCCGCGGAAAAGGAAACCCCGGATACTCCAGAAGGCGCGCCGCTGCTCGATCTGACGGATGCCGCCGTCCGCAAGATGATCAAGCTCGCCAAGAAGCGCGGCTATGTCACCTATGAACAGCTCAACGCCGTCCTGCCCTCGGAAGAAGTGAGCTCCGACAAGATCGAGGACATTTACGCGATGCTCAACGAGATGGGCATCAACACGGTGGAAACCGAGGAAGCGGAAACCGACGAAGAAGAGAAGGGCGAGGAGGCCGACGACGAGGAGAGCGAAGGCGAACTGGTCGAAGCCACGCCGAAGCCGCTTGTCACCGTCGAGAAGAAAGAGCCGTCCGAGCGCACCGACGATCCCGTGCGCATGTATCTGCGCGAGATGGGCTCGGTCGAGCTGCTCTCGCGCGAGGGCGAAATCGCCATCGCCAAGCGCATCGAGGCCGGCCGCGAGGCGATGATCGCCGGCCTGTGCGAAAGCCCGCTCACCTTCCAGGCCATCATCATCTGGCGCGACGAGCTGAACGAGGGAAAAGTCTTCCTGCGCGACATCATCGACCTGGAAGCCACCTATGCCGGGCCCGGACGCCAAGAACCAGATGGCGGCGAATGCCCCCGGCGCGCCCGGAGCCGAAGCCCAGCCCGGCGCGCCGCCGGCGCTACGCCTTTCGTGCAGGCGCCTGCGACCCAGGCCGCCCCGCCCGCCGCTCCCGCCTATAAGCCGGTATCCGGCGCCCCCGAAGGCGACGTGCCGGCCGAAGGCGACATGGACGACGACGAGTTCGAGAATTCGATGTCGCTCGCGGCCATCGAGGCCGAGCTGAAGCCGAAGGTGCTGGAGACCTTCGACACGATCGCCAGCGAATTCAAGCGGCTGCGCCGGCTGCAGGACCAGGACATCGAGAAGCGGCTCAGCAATGAGAAGCTCACGCCGCACCAGGAGCGCAAATACAAGAAGCTGAAGGAAGACATCATCACCGAGGTGAAGTCGCTGCGGCTGAACCAGCACCGCATCGACGCGCTGGTCGATCAGCTCTACGACATCAACAGGAAGCTCGTCGGCTTCGAAGGCCGGCTGATGCGGCTGTCGGAAAGCTACGGCGTCGTCGCGCGAGGACTTCCTGAAGAACTACCAGGGCTCCGAACTCGATCCGCGCTGGCTCAACCGCGTTTCGAAACTGTCCGCCAAGGGCTGGAAGAACCTCGTCGCCAAGGACAAGGACAAGATCAAGGAGCTGCGCCACGAGATCCAGGCGCTCGCCGGCCTCACCGGGCTCGAGATCGGCGAGTTCCGCAAGATCGTGCATATGGTGCAGAAGGGCGAGCGCGAGGCGCGCCAGGCGAAGAAGGAAATGGTCGAGGCCAACCTGCGCCTCGTCATCTCCATCGCCAAGAAATACACCAACCGCGGCCTGCAATTCCTCGACCTGATCCAGGAAGGCAATATCGGCCTGATGAAGGCGGTCGATAAGTTCGAATACCGCCGCGGCTACAAGTTCTCGACCTATGCCACCTGGTGGATCCGGCAGGCGATCACCCGCAGCATTGCCGATCAGGCAAGAACCATCCGCATCCCGGTGCACATGATCGAGACGATCAACAAGATCGTGCGCACCTCGCCGCCAGATGCTCAACGAGATCGGCCGCGAGCCGACGCCGGAGGAGCTGGCCGAAAAGCTCGGCATGCCGCTGGAGAAGGTGCGCAAGGTCCTCAAGATCGCCAAGGAGCCGATCTCGCTCGAGACGCCGATCGGCGACGAGGAAGATTCGCATCTCGGCGATTTCATCGAGGACAAGAACGCGATCCTGCCGATCGACGCGGCGATCCAGTCGCAACCTGCGCGAGACCACGACGCGCGTGCTGGCCTCGCTCACCCCGCGCGAGGAGCGCGTGCTGCGCATGCGCTTCGGCATCGGCATGAACACCGACCACACGCTGGAGGAAGTCGGCCAGCAGTTCTCGGTCACGCGCGAGCGCATCCGCCAGATCGAAGCCAAGGCGCTGCGCAAGCTGAAGCACCCGAGCCGGTCGCGGAAGCTGCGCAGCTTCCTGGACAACTGATCACCCTCTCCGCCTCATCCTGAGGAGCGATCCCGAAAGGGATCGCGTCTCGAAGGATGGGCGGCGGGCTCGGGCCTGCATGGTTCGAGACGCATCGCGGAGTTTATCATCGGGCGGCGCTTCGCGCCGACCCGTTGGCGATGCTCCTCACCATGAGGAAGGCCGGCAACATTAGCGGCGGGACCTGATCCGCTGGTCCCGCCTGCGGGAAGCTGCTAGAAACCAAGGCGGAGAAGCGCAATGCAGCTCCTGCCAAGCTTTGCTTCCTTGTCCGCGCGTGGCGCGCTCGTCGCCGCCTTGTTGTTCGCCGGCGCGGCGGCAGCGGCGGATGCGCGAAGACTGCGCGAGCCATCAACCCGCGGTGAGCATTCCGGCCTGCACCCGCATCATTACGCAGGCGCGCGATCCCGAAGACAAAATCGCGGAGGCTTTTGCCCATCGCGGCAAGGCCCACCTGCAACGGAACGAATTCGACCGCGCGATCACCGACCTGGACGAAGCGCTCCGCCGCAGCCCGGCCCACGCCGACGCGCGCTACAATCGCGGCATCGCCTATCTGCAAAAAGGGCAAGGCGATAAGGCGCTCGCCGACTTCGACGAGGCCGTCCGCCTGAACCCAAAGGATGCCGAAACGCGCTTCGCGCGCGGCCGGACCTATCACGCGATGGGCCAGATCGATCCCGCCATGGCCGACTTCGCCGCAGCGCTTGGGCTCGATCCCCGCCACGTCGATTCTCTGGTGACGCGCGGCAGCCTGCTGACGCTGCAAGGGCGGTTCGATCCGGCGCTCGAGGATTTCAACCAGGCCATCCGCATCGATCCCAACAACGCCGCCGCTTATGCGAGCCGAGGCGGGCTTTATCTGACCACCAATCGACTGCCGCAGGCCATGGCCGACCTCAATCGCGCCATCGAACTCGACCCAGACGAGGGCATGGCCTACCTCAATCGCGGCGTCACGCATCTGTTTCAAAAGCAGTTCGACCCTGCGATCCGGGACTTCGATCAAGCCCTTCGTGCGACTCCGCGGAATGCCCATGTGCTGGTGCAGCGCGCCTCGGCGTATTTTTTCAAGAAGCAGCCTGACCGCGCGCTGGCGGATTTGAATGAGGCCATTCGCATCGATGCGAACAGGCTGCAGGCCTACAAACTGCGCGGCGGTATTCTCGGAGGATTGGGCAAGCGCGATCAGGCCATTGCCGATTTTCGCAAGGTACTCGAGCTCAATCCTGCCGATGAAAGCGCTAAGAAGAACCTGAATTAGCTTGGTGCGACGCCGTGAGTTGGCGCGGCGGCCGGATGACGTCAAGGTCGATCCGCGGAAGCCGGAGGAGAGGTTGTTGCTTGGGAGGGCGTGATTTCGAGGGCGGGTGCTGGTAGAATGGAATGCGCGCGCACCAGGTCGGCGACCCGCGCAAGCCCCAGGTCACTTGAACAAGTCCCAGGTCACTTGAATTCTGTCCCGCGTTCCAGTTCCCGCGATAGGATCCGCGCATTCGCGCGCCGCGATCCTCGATCTTGCGGCCGGGGTCTTCCTGCACGCCCATTCCAATTGGCGGTGCTGTAAAAGCGGACTTGTGCGTTGCGCCATTCGCACAGCGAACCCGATAGCGTTGGCTGCCGACCGCCGTGTTCAAGTCGATAAAATAGGTACCTTCCGCGGGGAACGAAAAGCCGACGACGCCGGTTGCGTCCCTGCCACTTGAATTGAGCCAGATTGTCCCCGCCTCGCCGCTGAGTTCAGCGGGTCCGCTGCCTTCGCACGCCACGCCCGGATTGCCGCCTGCCGTTCCGGCTACACCCGCGTAGTTTTCGCTGATGCTCGACGCCGTGTGTACGAGCGTCGTCTTCGAGCCGATCACACGACCCTTGAGATCGGTAATCGGCTGCTCTCGGGTCTCGCGAAGGCGCAGATTGGCGGTGGACGTTATGACACCGTTCGCTCCCTCTTCGTCCCAGGTATAAGAGATCGAGATGGTTCCGTGCCAATCGCTCGTCGGGAATTCGGCATCGTCCCACGTCTCGTTCCCGGCGAAATCCCGGGCGTTGGCGCGCAACTTGACTACCGGCGGCGGATCGGCGGGGACCGTGTAGGTCGCCTCGTAGATGCGCACCGGGTTCTCGCGTCCGCATTCCTGCAGCGGCACCGGCGATGAATATTGCGCAGGCGCGGCCACGAGCCCGCCGCCGACGCCGATGTCGACGCGCAGACGCGCAATCCCGGTCTGCGCGGCCGTCGCGTCATCGCGCGCGGTCAGCTTGGCTGTGATCTTGTCGCCGGCTTTGACCTTCGTGCCCTTCGGTGGCGTCCAGATGACGTCAAGATTGGGTTTGTCCTGATCGGGCTTGAGCGTCCAACGCACGGAAACATGGGGTTCACGTGGGTGATCTGAAGATGTGCCCCCAACCCATCCCCGTTCGGCGGTGACGGTGGTAATTCGGGAGAGCTACCACCCTGAAAACCGAATTGCCGGCCGCAGTGCCGGCGAGTAGCCCAAGCAAGGTGTGATAACGGACGTTCCCTACCGGTAACAACTCTCTGCCGGTCGTAGCGCGGGACAAGAACTCCACAGTTACGTCGGAGGGGCACTTCCGTGCCTGCTCCAAAGCTGCTTGCAACTTCACTACGGCTCCCGGCTGCAGCTCGCTGCGGTGACGCACGAAAAAATCCTCGATGGTAATCGTCGTTTCTTGAGTTTGTGCCTGAGCCCTTTGCGGACCGCCCATGCCCAACACAGCGCTTACCGCCAGCAGGCTCGCAACTGTGGTCCAGAGCAGGCTGGAACGCGCGAGGGGGATCATATCGTCCTCCACATCTACTGCGGCTTCACCTCGAACACCTCGCCTTCGGTCGCGGGGAACGGGAGCTTGTTGCCGTCGACCTCGACGATGTAGTCGCCCGGCGGCAGCGCCGCCCGCCGGTCGACCGCGTTGAAGTCGGCGACCTCCTTGCCGTCCTGCGTCGTCACCCGCGCCTTCTTCCACTTCAGGCCGTTCGCCAGGATGACCGCGGCCGGCCGCAGCGTGATGGTCTTGCCGCCGTCGACCTTGACGAAGCGCCACTCGGCTCTTGCGCGAAGCGCAGGTCATAGACGCCGGGCATCAGGGTCACCGACGTCGACATCGGGGTCGAAACTTCCATGCTTCTCGCCGGTTTCGGAATCGACGACGGTCGCGTTGACATGCACGCTGGGATTGGCGGACCTCGACCTTCAGCACGCCCGGCTCGATCGTGGTGGTCTCGCCGGGGCGCACCTCGATCCCCTTCCAGCTCGCCGGTCCGAACTTCACCTCGTAGATGCCGGCGGGAAGAGTCATCTCCCGGTGCGAGCTGTTGAACTCGCCGACCTTCTGGCCGGTCTCGGCGTTGAGCACGGCGTGCGACGTGAGCCAGGTCGCCGACGTGGTGCGCAGCTTGCCCGGCTGCGGCTTCGGCGGCAGCGTGACGACGCGCTTCTTGCAGGCGTTGAGCGCCGACTTCAGCGTGTCCGGCAATTCCGGCCCGACCGGCGCGTCGAAATAGGTGCCGCCGGTGGCGCGCGCGATCGCCTGCAGCTGCCCGCGCGCGGCGGTGTCGACGATGAAGCCCACGGTGTGAACGGTGATGCCCTTGCGCGGCGAGCGCCTTCGCCGCCACCACCGGATCGCCCTGGCAGGTTTCCTTGCCGTCGCTGACCAGCACGATGACGCGCTCCTTGGCGTCGGCCGGAAAATCGTTCGCGGCTTGTCCGAGCGAATAGGCGATCGGCGTGTAGCCTTGCGCCTTGGCGCCGTCGACCGTCGTCGTGATGGCGCCGCCGCTCGCGCTCGCCGGGCCGAACGGCACGGCGAGATTGGTGTCCTGGCAATTCTTCTGGCTCGCCGGCGACTGCGCGCCGTACATGCGCAGCGAGAGCTGCGCCTGCGCGGGGACGAAGCCGGCCACGCCCTTGATCGCGCGCTGCGCCACCGCGATGCGCGTCTCGCCGTTCGGCAGCTTGGCGTTCATGCTGCCGGAGGCGTCGAGGATCAGCAGCACGGAACGGTCGGCGGTGTTGCAGGTCTGCGCCAAAGCGGGCGAGGAAGTCATCAGGACCGCGCAGGCCAGCAGCGCCGGGGGCCGCAGAATCTTCCGCATGGCACGTCTCCGCTTTCGCCTTGCAGCGTCTGGGAAACTGCTGACAGCATAGCATGAATAGCGCCGGGCGCGAGGCGGCCGGCCGGCACCGGCCACACGCCGGCGCGCTCCCTCTCCCCGTGGGGGAGAGGGTTGGGGTGAGGGGGTTCGGGATCTTTCTTAGGCTGTAACCCCTCACCCGGATCGCACCGCAGCCAAGCTTGCGCAGGCTGCGTAAACTTGCCTGCGGTGCGATCCGACCTCTCCCTATGGGAGAGGTGAAGCGCGGCTGCCGCAACGCACTATTCGAATTCCCACTTCCCCGCCGTTGACGAGAGCAGTTTTAACCCCAGTTCTTTCATCGCCCGCCACGGCCTATAATCCCCGCGCCACGCTCCATTCCAAAAATGGGAGATGTCGTCATGGCCACTTACGTGATGTTCGGGAAATATTCGGTCGAAGGCATGAAAGGGATCAGCGCCAAGCGTTCCGACGAGGCCAAATCGCTGATCAAGAAGAACGGCGGCGAGCTGAAGGCGGCCTATGCCATGCTGGGCAGCACCGATCTGGTGATGATCGTCGAATTGCCGGATACCGCGAAAGCGCTGGCCACATCGGCGGCGCTGGCGAAACTGACCGGCATTGCCTTTACCACCTCGCCCGCGGTCGCGATCGACGAGTTCGACAAGCTGATGGCATGACGCGGGCGGCCGATCCCGGGTCTACCCGGAGAGCGGCACTCGCAAGCACACGCTCGGCAACTAACCCTGTCGTCCCGGGCGAGCGTCAGCGAGGCCCGGAAGGTTGCTGGTCATTCCGGGGCGCAGCGAAGCTGCGAGTCTGGAGTCCGTGATCGAAGCCCGGGTCATGGATTCCGGGTCCGCGCTTTCAGCGCGTCCCGGAATGACGAGGTCATTCGGCTTCGCCTCCCTTGCGTCTCTGTCCAAGTGCTGCGTCCCGTGGCATGATCCGCGCATGGGCGGGGATCGGGTCTTCTGGCTGTTCTTCGGCGGCATTTTTCTGGCCGTCGGCGTAGCCTTTCTGTTCGCCACCGCCGGCGTCAATCTGTTCGCCGACCCAAAGCAGCTCGACGGCGCGCCCTCATGGGTGTTCGCGCTCGCCGGCCTTGCGGCCAGCGGTTTCGGCGGCTTCATCCTGCGCCGCACGTTGCTCGACCGCGCGCGCGAAAAGCGGCTGATGGAGCATGGCCTGCCCGTGCGCGCGACCGTCACCGACGTGCACCGCAGCCGCATTGAGATCAACCGCCGCTCGCGCTGGTATGTCGCCTATCGCTACGAGTATGGCGGCCGCAAGCTGACGGGCGAAAGCCATTCACTGCCGGCCGAATGGGTGCTCGACTTCAAGCCGGGCGATGCGGTGCAGATCAAGGTCGATCCCGCAAAGCCGGAGGACAGCCTCTTCATGGGGCCGGGGTGAAGTAAGCCGGGTCGCTCGCGCCAATTGCCACTTATCCACTGCTGCCCTCGGAACAAGTCTCCGCGCCCGGCCTTATACCCATGAGGTCATTGCCCGCCGTTAAACAACGGCGCCTGTCGCGGATAGCCAAAGGCCGAGAGGCCCGCTGTTCAAAAACATGCGCTCGCAAGGGTAGCCAAAGGCAGTGACCTCATCTTCCTTTTAGCGATGTGTGAAGTGCGGCTAGGCCGGTGAGCGCGCGCGCCGCGATTCGCGGCTGCTAGCCACGGCCTGCGAAAATGCAAAAGAAGCCACGCCAGCAAGCTGGCACGGCTCCTTTTCGTTCTTCAGATTTTGTTACTTAGCGCCAACGGCAGTGGCGTACCCCGGCCCGGTCGCGCCAGCACACCCGCTTGCCTCTGGCGTAGGCCGATGCGTCACGATGTTCGGACCGCCAGTGATGGCGCCGGCCACACCGCCGACCACCGCGCCGGGAGGTCCGGCAACCGCGGCGCCGACGCCCGCCCCGATGGCGACGCCTTCCACCGTTCCAGCCTGCACCGCGGCAGGCGCGGCCAGCAGCGCGAGAGATAATAGTCCAGCTTTGAACGCAGCGCGCATGAGGATTCCTCCGTTTATGTGAGTTCTCGGGAGGAGAACGCCCCGGCGGCGTGCACGGTTCCTGCCGTCACGTGGCGACATCATGAACAGACATTCATCGAACAAAAATGCGTTCATCCGCTCGTCCCCGCGCACGCGGGGACCCAAAGGCGCGAAGCCTGGATTCCCGCTTCCGCGGGAATGAGCGGAGATTGAATTAACGCTCATGACCCCCGCTTTCGCGGGGTAAGCGGGAATTCATCAGGCGAGCAGTTCGTCCCAGAGGTCGCGCCAGCCAGGATTATCCTTCTCGACGAGTTGGATTTTCCATGATCGATTTCATTTTTTCATTTGACGCTCCCGCAGGAAGGCAGATTCCCGGCTGTCGTGCTCCTCCACCCATACCAGTATTTTGAGGCCGTACTTTTTCGTGAACCCGGAAACGACGCCCTCGCGGTGCTGCCAAATTCGTTTGGCGATGTCGTCAGTCATCCCGATGTAGAGCGTGCCGTTTCGACGACTTGCAAGGATGTAGACCCAAAAGCTCATGGCTCAACCGTTGCGGTGTCCGGTAAACACTCTCCCGCTCATCCCCGCGAAAGCGGGGATCCAGAGGCATCTACAGCAGACTGGATTCCCGCTGGCGCGGGAATGAGCGGAAGGTTGCGCTAGCTCTTGCCGGCGTTGATCAGCTTCAGCCGCGCGGCCTGCGCGCATTCTTCCGTCACCTTGAAATAGCGCGTGACCGCCCGGGCGCCGAATTCGAACGGCGAGGGCTCGCCGTCCTTGCGCGCGGCCATCATCCTGATCTTGGCGACCGCGTTGTCGAATTCCGAATGGTTGGTGAGCAGCACGGTCGCGCCCGCGTCGGCGGCGGTCTTGCCCATCTTGCGCTGCGAGGCGATGTAGATGTCGAAATGCGGCACGTCGTTGACGAAATTGAACGCGGTGCCGCCGTTATAGGCCACCGTCAGCGGCTTGCCCTTGTCCTTCACCTGGAAGATGAAGGAATAGGTGTCCGGCGTGTGGCCGGGCGTGGAGATCAGCGTCACGGAGGCGTCGCCGAGCGTGATCGTCTCGCCGTCCTTGGCGACCATGTCGCGCGTCGGCTTGCCGTTCGGGAAAGCGGTGCACCGATTCCTCCACCAGCGCCCAGTCCTTCTCGCCCATCACGATGCGCGACTTGTATTTCTGCTGCATCAAGAGCGCGCCGCCGACATGGTCGCCGTGGCCGTGGCTGATCAGGGTGTATTTCACATTCGCCGGATCGAGCCCGAGCTTGCGCAAGCCGCTCGGCGATCTGCTCCTCGGACGCATAGTCATAGAGCGTGTCGATCAGGATGATGCCCTCGCTCGAGGTCAGCGCCCAGGCCGAATGGATCTTGCTGCCGACGAAATAAAGATTGTCGAACACTTTGGCCGGCTCGGTGGCCCAGGCCTCGCGCGGCGGCGGCGGGCCGGGCGCGCGGTCGGGGCCGGGCGCGGTCTGCGGCGCGACGCAGAGGCGCGCGAGCGTGCCGGTATAGTCGAAGCCGGCCGCCTGCTTCGCCGCGGCGAGATGGGTCTCGACGGTGGTGGGGCCGGCCGGCGTCTGCGCCTGCGCGGTGGCGGCGGCGAGGCTCAGCGCGGCGGTGGTCGCGAGCAGGACGGAGGCGAGGGTGCGTGAGGGTGCCATGGTGGTAGTCTCCCTTGCCGTGCCGCTGGCGGCAGGAAGGCCGCGCGGCGGGTTGTGATTGTGGTCTTATTCCGCGAGTTTCGGCGGCGGGTGTCAAGTCGAATGTGCCGTCATTCCAAGACGACGCGCCTCGGGCTTCTCAGCATGAGGAGACATTTTTGTGTTCGTCGCACCACATTCTCGCTCATTCCCGCGCACGCGGGAATCGCAGCTTTTTACTTGAGCGCTGGGTCCCCGCTTTCGCGGGGACGAGCGGCAGGCCAGCGCAAGTCCTCACGGCGTTCCGGGCTGGGGCTTCACCTCGAGCGCCGCGAGCGCGTCCTGCAACAGCCGGCGCGTGCGTTCGCGCGCAGTCTTGTCGAGCACCTCGAGGTCGAGGAACAGGTCGAGGCCGGTGGCGTGCTCGCTGATCACCTGTCGCCGCTGCTGCAGCTCGCTCGAGCAGGCCCTCGACCGCGTAGGGCACGACCTCGCGGCTGATGCCCTTCATCGTGATCGGCGGCAGCGGCTGCGCGCGCACGATGTCGCGCACCAGCGCATAGGTCTCGTAGCTCAGGCACGATGCCGCCCGGCTCGGCGATCGACTGCAGGCGCGCGGCGAGGTTCGCCTCGGCGCCGATGATCGTGTAGTCCATGCGGTCGTCGCTGCCGAAATTGCCGACATTGCAGATAGCCGGTGTTGATGCCCATGCGCGCCCGGAACGGCTGCTCGATGCCGCGCTCGCGCCATTCGGCGTTGAGCTCGGCGAGCCGCCGCTGCATGTCGACCGCCATGCGCAGGCAGGCGCGCGCGTCCTCCGCGACGCCCTTGGTCTCCGGATCGCCGAAGAAGACCAGGATCGCGTCGCCGATGAACTTGTCGACCGTGCCGCCATGCGTCAGCGCGATCGTCGACATCTCGGTGAGGTACTCGTTGAGCAGCGCGGTCAGCTCCTCCGGCTGCAGCCGCTCGGTGGTCGCGGTGAAATCCTTGATGTCGGAGAAGAAGATGGTGAGCTTCTTGCGCTCGGTCGTGATCGTGACGTCCTTCTGGCCGCTGAAGATGCTCTTGTAGATCTGCGGCGACAGATACTTGCGCGATCTTCATCGAGATCGCTGGCGAGGAAGTCGTTGGCCTCGGTCAGCTCGCGGTTCATGCCGCGGATCAGCGCCGCCTGCCGGCGCTGCAGAGCGATGAAGGCGAGGCCGGCGAGCGCCAGCGAGCACGAAATAGGCGAGCAGGTACTTGAAGGCAGAAGATGTTGGCGGCGATCGGCTGCGTGACCGATGATCTCCTGGATGCCGCGCACGTCGCCGACCTTCCAGTCGCTGCTTCGGGCTGTCGGGATGCGTGTTGTGGCAGGCGACGCAGGCCGCGCCCATCATCACCGGCGCCGCCATCCGGACGTTGCGGTCGAAGATCGAGCCGGAGACCTCGACGACCGGCGTCTTCGGATCGGCCCGCAGCGCCTGGAGCGCGCCGGTTTCGAAGGCGTCGAGGTCGTGGGGCTCGCGGCCCTTGAACGGCAGGTCGGAGACGAAGCGGTATTTCACCGCCTCGCTGCGCGCTGATCCGCTTGCCGAGCTCGATCGACAGCGTCGCCGGGATCGGGATGGCGCCGGGCATGTTGCGGTAATTGGCGGTCGGCACCGTCTGCGTGGTTGGCCAGCACGCGGCCGACCACGTCGGTGGCGTAGAAGTTCCGCATGTCGTCGATGATGCGGCCGATCTCGTCGGCCTGCCGGCGCAGGATACTCTCCGACAGGTTGCGCAGGTCGAGCCAGACGGCGACCGGCAGACCGGCCAGCAGCAGAACGACGAGGCCGACCACGAGCGGGCCAGAGGCGGCCGCGCGATCGGCTGGCTTTTGCTTCGCTGTCATGTTTCCCCCCACGCCCGCAGCCAGTGGCGGCAGAGCAACCGCGCCGATGCGGCGGGCGCGGCCCCCTTGTGCAATCACAATCCTACCATCCGGCGGGCGGCAATTCGAGCGGGGCAAACGCGGCACCCTCGGGATTGCAGGCGAGAAGTTACGATGTGGTGACCAATGCATGACGAGGTCGATGCATTCTCCGCTCATTCCCGCGCAAGCGGGAATCCAGACCTTGTTCGATTGCGCCCTGGGTCCCCGCTTTCGCGGGGACGAGCGGAGGCCTCGTTACCCCGCTTGCGGGGGGGAGGTGGCGATGCTCCCTCCGCCTCATCCTGAGGAGCGGGCGCGGCCCGCGTCTCGAAGGATGGGCATGGCCTATGCTTCGAGACGCGTCAGATGAGGAGGTATGTTTTTGCTCGTTGCGGCGGATTGAGCGCCCCTCCCGTCGCGCTTTGCGCCTCCTCGCGCTTTGCGCGACTCCCTCCCGCGCTTGCGGGGGAGGGTTGGGGTGGGGGCGTCCCCCGCTTGCAGGCAAGGCACGAGCCGGGGCATAACCACGCCGCGGGGGGAAACGAGGATTTAGGATGATCAGGCTTTCCTTCGCCGCTTTTTTTGCTGTCTTGCTCGCTCTGCTGCTTCTGCCCGCTCCCGCGCGCGCGGCGCAATGCGGCGGCGACTTCAACGCCTTCCTCGCCGCCATGGCGCGCGAGGCGCAGGCCGCGGGCGTCTCGCGGCCGGTGATCGAACATGGCTTTTGCCGGCGTCACGCTCGACCAGAATGTGCTGGCCTTCGACCGCAAGCAGCGCGGCACCTTCCGCAAGAGTTTCGAGGAATACGCCGCCACCCGCGTCAACCCGAGCCGCGTCACCCGCGGCCGGCAGATGCTGCAGAAACATGCCCAGCTGCTGGCGCGCGTCGAGGCGCAATACGGCGTGCCGAAGGAATTGCTGGTCGCGATCTGGGGGCTGGAAAGCGATTACGGCGCAGGCGACATCGGCAAGCTGCCGGTGGTGCGCGTGCTCTCCACCATGGCGCATGACTGCCGCCGCACCGAGCGGTTCCAGGGCGAGCTGATCGCTTCGTTGAAAATCCTGCAGCGTGGCGATCTCACGCTGAACACCATGGTCGGCGCCTATGCCGGCGAACTGGGTCAGACCCAGTTCCTGCCGTCGAACTATCTCAAATACGGCGTCGACTACGACGGCGACGGCCATGTCGACTTGCGCCGCAGCGTGCCGGACGTGCTCGCCTCCACCGCCAATCTCTTGAAGAGCAACGGCTGGCAGCGCGGCCAGCCTTTCGGCGAAGGCACGCCGAATTTCCAGGCGATGCGCGAGTGGAATAATTCGGAGCTCTACCGCAAGGTCATGCATTATTTCGCCGAGCGGCTGGCGAGCGGGCGGTGATTGAGGATGAAACCCTCTCGGTCGTCATCGCCGGGCTGTCCCGCCCCCTCCCTAACCCTCCCCCGCAAGCGGGAGAGGGGACAGCGAAGCCGGCATTCTCTCTTTCCCTCTCCCGTTTACGGGGGAGGGAGTCGCGCGCAGCGCGGCGGGAGGGGGCGCTTACTCCACGCCTTCGATGATGCGGGAATCACGTTCAGTGGAGTGTTGGTTATTTCTTCTTCCCGTCGCTGCGCCTGATGCTCTGGATCTTCAGCGTCGAGCGGCCGGATTTTTCCGCGATCTCACGGTCCTGTTCCATGATGAAGCCGCGCGCGGGCTCATCCTTCTCCAACCCTCCGAGCAGCTCGGAAGGCACCCGCCGGTTCGAGCGCTGGCTGCCGTCCTCATAGACCACGTCGAAGAACACGAATTCGCCCTTGGGATTGGTGCCGGGTTTCTTCGCCATGCGGTTCTCCTTATTGCCGGGGCATGCTTTTTGGCAGCATGCACAAATACCAAACGCCCATAACGGGGCGGCGTCGCAACCCTGGCGCGGATGTAGGCCCGTGCGGCGGATTTTGCAAATCGGTCTCGCGGCAGCATAATTTCCGCCTCATCCTGAGGAGCCGCGCGTCAGCGCGGCGTCTCGAAGGATGGGCGGCAGGCACGGTGGCCACATGCTTCGAGACGCGCTTCGCGCTCCTCAGCATGAGGATATAGTTCATGCATGGCCAAGCGTTCCGAGATCGAAGCCGCACTCCGGCGGCTGGCGCCGAAAATCCCGCCGCATGAATTTTCCGCGGTGGTCGATCATGCGCTGGACAGTCCCGGCTTGCGCACGGCACCGCCGGAAAGCGCGGCCTGGCTCTCGCTCGTGGCCTATCTGCGCCACGCCTTCACCGGCTATGACGAGCTATTGGCGCAGGGCTATGACCGCGACAGCGCGCGCTTCTTCGTGGCCGACGAAATGCAGTCGACGTTGCAGCAATGGGGCGTGCGGCGGAAACTTGGCGCGGATGATTGATACAGGGCGTGCGTGGGCGCAGGCTTCGCGTTAGCCGCACAAACGGCGACTGGGGAGAATCTCATGGATTGGATCGAAGCCATCGGCTATCTGGCCGCGCTGATCACCGTCGGCACCTTCTATATGAAGCTGATGATCCCGCTGCGCATCCTGGGCATCGCGTCCAATATCAGCTGGATCGCTTACGGCGCACTCGCCGGGGTCTATCCGCCGCTCCTGCTGCACGTGGTGCTGCTGCCGCTGAATGCCTTCCGGCTCAGGCAAATGATCGTTCTGGTCAACCGCGTGCGCGCGGTGACGCAGGACGACCCATCGATGACGTGGCTTAAGCCTTTCATGCGCGAGCGGCGGGCGCGTGCCGGAGAGGTGTTGTTTCGCAAGGGCGATCCTGCCGCGGAGATGTTCTATGTCGTCACTGGCCGGTTCGCCCTGCGTGAGACCGGCATCGAACTCGGTGCGGGGGCGCTGGTCGGCGAACTCGGCCTGCTCGCACCCGAGCAGCGGCGCACGCAGACACTGGAATGCCTCGAGGATAGCCGTTTGCTTGCGATCTCCTACGATCAGCTCAAGCATCTCTTCATCCAGAATCCGCAGTTCGGCTTCTTTTTCCTGCGGCTGACCACCGCGCGGCTGTTCGCCAACCTCGCCTATCTGGAGTTGGAGGTGGCGCGGCTGCAGGGCTAGCGCGGCGCGCGCTGCGGCCGTCCGCGTAAGACAGCGTCGCCAAAGGCAGAGGGCCGAACCAATCCCGGCATCGCGCGTTGGCTCGCGAGCGGCTCGGGTTGAGGTTTCATGCATAACGTTCTTGTCGTTCTCAATAGACGCGCGGGCGCATTGCTCGATCGCGATCCGGCGGAGGTTCGGCGCGAGGTCGAATCCGCCTTGCGGGTGGGCGGCCGGAGCATCGAGGTCGTGCTGGAGAGCGGGAAGGGGATCGTGAGCGCGGTCGAGCGCGGTGCGGCCGGCGGCTATGACACGCTGATCGTGGGTGGCGGCGACGGCAGCGTGAGCGCCGCGGCCAATCGCCTGGCCGGCAAGCCGGTGGCGCTCGGCGTGCTGCCGCTCGGCACGCTCAATCTGCTGGCGCGCGATCTGCGCATGCCGACGGAATTGCCGGACGCGCTCGCGGCGCTGTCCACCGCGCGTCCGCGCGCCATCGATCTCGCATCGCTCAACGGCCGCCGCTTCCATTCCATTTCCGGCCTGGGTTTTTTCAGCCAAATGGCGCGTGCCCGCGAGGAAGCACGCGATCTGCCCGGCCGGCTGCTGCGGCTCGGCGCCGCCGCATGGCAGGCCTTCTTCCGCACAGGGTATTTCACGCTCGAATTCGACATCGACGGACGGGCTCGTCGCATGCAGGCCTATGCCGCGCTCGTCACCTGCAATCGCTTCGGCGGGGACGACTGGCGGCGGGATGCGCTCGACGGCGGCGTTCTGGAAATCCATATCGCGGAAGAAGCGGGCGCGCTGGGACGCCTGAAGGCGGGCGCCGACGTGCTGGCCGGCGGCTGGCGCGACAATGAGGGCATTCACAGCTTCACCGCCCGACGTGTGCGGATCGGCAGTGTGCGCCGCCGTACCTGGAGCGCTACCGACGGCGAACTGCGCCGCGAGCGGATGCCGCTGGATTTTGCCATCGAGCCGCGCGCCTTGACGGTGCTTTCACCGGAAGCGCGCGGAAGCTCCTGAACAACTCACACCACCAGCGTCAGCTTGCGTGCCGCGCGCGTGATGCCGGTATAGAGCCAGCGGTCGCGGCTGTCAGGAAAGGCAAAGCTTTCGTCGAACAGCACCACGTCGTCCCACTGCGAGCCCTGCGCCTTGTGCACGGTGAGCACATAGCCGAAATCGAATTCGTCGTAGCGCTTGCGCAGCTGCCAATCCAGCTGCTCGACCGCGCCGGTGAAGCATTCCGGCCGCACCGAGACGGCGACCGTGCGGCTGCCGGAATCCTCCGGCAAAAGCCGCATCTTCAAGATCTGCTTGCGCGTGGTCGGCGCCTGTTTCACCGACCAGAGGCTGCCGTTGAACAGGCCCTTTTTGCGATTGTTGCGCAGGCAAACCAGCTTGTCGCCCGCCGTCGGCAGCGCGCCCGCAAAACCGCGGCGCTCGCGCATGCGGGTATTATAGGCCCGGCGCGTGGCATTGCGGCCGACCAGAACCTGCTCGGCGTCGATCACCCGCTGTGGATCGAGGGCGTCGCGGCGCACCACTTGGGTGTCGCCATAGTCGCCCGGCTTTAGCCGTTCACCTGCGCGCACCTCCATCGACAACCGCACGATCGGGTTGTCGAAAGCTTGCCGGTGCACTTCGGTCAGCATGGCGTCTGGTTCGGCTTCGGTGAAATAGCCGCCGCCCTGGATCGGCGGCAGCTGCGCGGGATCGCCCAGCACCAGCACCGGCACGCCGAAGGACATCAGGTCGCGCCCGAGCTCGGCGTCCACCATGGAACATTCGTCGATGATGATGAGCTTGGCTTCCGAGGCAGGCGCCTCGTCCCACAGCACGAAGTCCGGAACTTCTTCGCCGCTCTCGCGCGCGCGATAGATCAAGCTGTGGATCGTGGAGGCCCGGGCGCAGCCCTTGCTGCGCATCACCATGGCGGCCTTGCCGGTGAAGGCGGCGAACTTCACCTCGCCATCGACTCCTTCGGCGATGGTTTTCGCCAGCGTGGTCTTGCCGGTGCCGGCATAGCCGAACAGGCGGAAAATCGGCGGCGTCCCGCCTGTGCCCGGCTTGGCCTTCAGCCAATCGGCAATGGCGCGCAGGGCGGCGTCCTGATGCGGTGAGAATTGCGGCATGATCGTGATCAGCGGAGATTTCACCGCGAAGTCAACCCCGGGGAAAAATCCTCCGCGATAATCTTGCGAGCGGCCGATCCCGGCCCCATCTAGCAGGCATGGCCAACTTCGATACGCGCGATTTTTCCTTCGATCTCTCGCGGCCACGCACGCGCGAAGAGCGTATTGCGCGCATTGAGGCGCTGGCGTCGCTGCTCGACACCGCCTTCGTCATTCCCGGCACCAATTTGCGCTTTGGTGTTGACGCGATGGTCGGCCTCGTTCCGGGCATCGGCGATGCGCTCACCACCGCGCTGTCGCTCTGGCTGGTCAAGGAAGCACACGCGCTCGGCGCGCCCATTCATCTGATCGGGCGCATGCTGGGCAATATCGCGATCGATGGTGTGGTCGGTGCGGTGCCGCTTTTGGGCGACGCTTTCGACCTGGTTTGGAAATCAAACCGCCGCAATCTTTACCTGCTGCGCCGCCATATCGATGCCGAAAGATCCCGCCGTTAACCTGTTTGCGGACCGTTAACCTGTTTGCCGGCCTGCGCAGGAACCTTGCCGTGCGGCGCGCGTTCTTTTGGGACGCGCGGCGGCCATGTGGCCGCCGGCTGATCCTGGGAATATTTCATGCAAAATAAAATCCTGACGGCAGGCGCCGTGTTCGGCGCCTTGATGCTTCCCGTTGCCGCTCATGCCCAGAGCGGCGCGGCGACCGGCGCGGCGACGGGCGCGGTTGGTGGCGCGATTGTCGGCGGCCCGGTCGGCGCGGTCGTCGGCGGTGTCGGCGGCGCGGTTGTCGGCGGCATTTCCGACGCGACCCGTCCGCAGTTTCGCACCTATGTCGTCCAGCAGAATGTGCCGTCCTACACCTATGCCCAGCCTGTCGTGGTCGGCGCGGAATTGCCGGAGCAGGGCATCAAATATTACGAAGTGC
This sequence comes from uncultured Alphaproteobacteria bacterium, assembly GCA_963731585.1. GTDB lineage: Bacteria > Pseudomonadota > Alphaproteobacteria > Rhizobiales > Xanthobacteraceae > CANKHA01. The sequence continues at coordinate 24,792 of CAVSWC010000004.1, read as the reverse complement.
CAGCGCAATACGGCGCCACGCAATATCGCTATACGGTTGTGAACAATCGTACAGTTTTGGTCGAGCCGCGCACCCGCCGGGTCGTCCAGGTACTCGAATAACTAACAAGCTCCAAATTTATTCTCGGGAAAGCCCGGCCTCGCGCCGGGCTTTTTCTTTTGCGTCAGGAACCGACGAAGGACAGCGGCGTTTGATACGAGCTTCACAACGGAGGAAATCCCCATGAACAGAACCTATCTCCTGGCAGGCGCTCTCGCGGTCGCTCTGAGCGGTACCGCTTTCGCGCAGACCACGGAATATTACGTCGTGCAGGATACCACGACGAAGAAATGCATGATCGTGGACAAGAAGCCGACCACGACGACTACCGTGACTGTCGGCGATGGCATGTTCAAGACCAGGACCGAAGCCGAAACCGGCATGAAGACCGTCAAGGTCTGCTGCAGCAACTAAATGAGCTGATCGCGTGGGAAAAGCCCGGCTTGCGCCGGGCTTTTTTCGTCGTCACCTGATGGCGAGGATCTCTGCCTCATCGCGCCCCGCGGGCACCACATCGCCGACTTTTCTGCCCATCAAGGCGCGGGCAAGTGGCGAGACATGCGAGAGAGTGCCTTTGGCCGGCTCGGCTTCGTCCTCTCCTACAATGCGGAAGGTTTGCCGGCGCCCGTCGCCGCGGCCCAGCGTTACGGTGCAGCCGAAGCGAACTTCGCTGCAGTCCGCCGGCGGCGGAACCAACTCGGCGCTGGCGCGCCGGGCAGTCCAGTAGCGCAGGTCGCGGGCTGCCCTCGCGAGCAATGTGCGATCTGCAGCCGCCATGGCCACTGCGTGCTCCAGTGAAAGCCGCGTCAGCTCTGCCTCGATTAGCCTCAAGCCCAAGGGGGTGACATAGTTCGGATGCTCCGAAACCGGCCGTTCCGGCAGGTCCTCGAAGGCCTCAGCGGCGTCTTCTTTGACAAAAGCCCGCGACATAATATGAGTATATGCCACCGTTCGATAACCGGCGAGGTCCCACATTGCAGTGCAGCAAGCCTTTCCCGGGGCTTTGAATTCTCCAGGCCCAAGGCGTTAACCCCTTTTCATTTAAACCCCTTTTCATTTAAAATTTTCGGAACCAAACTCCGCCCGTCAGTCTTGAATCACCGGTCAAACCAAGGGGCGTTCAGATGAAAAAAGTCAGTGTTTTTGCGTTCGTTTCCGCCATTGCTTTAGCGATTGCCGCCGCGCCAGCTGAGGCGGCCACCAAGAAGAAGAGCAAAGGCTCAAAAACCAAAGTGACGGTGAGCAAGCAAGCGCCGGCGACCGGCGGTTATTGGGCCAGCGGGTTCAATAATTGCGCCGGGTGGAATGCCGGTGCCTGGTATCCGATAGCGGCGGCGGGCGCAGTCGGCTGCGGCGTCGTCTATGCCGTGCCGGTTATGATCGAAGGCTTCCTGTACCCGCAGGCCGGCAAGAAAGCCTAAGACCGGCGATCCAGACGGGGTTTAGAATCCGCGATCATTCGTCATGGCCGGGCTTGTTCCGGCCATCCCGATAATCAAGGCACTGCGTCCCTAAGCGAGATGCCCGCAACAAGTGCGGGCATGACGAGTGAGGCGCTTGGCTATTTGGAAGATTTGGCTATTTGGAAGATTGAGGGCTCTGCGCATTTGCGCAGAGCCTTTTTCTCGACCGGTGGATCAGCGCTAGCTTTCGTCTTCAATACAGAACAACTGTCCTTCCGTGGTACCAAGGAAGATACGTCCGCCGTGCCAGGCCGGGGTGGCGGTGATGCCGTTATGCGCGGCCTCCGATGGTCCCGGGCCCAGCTTGCCGGCGCGGTTTGCCGCCTGCACTTCGGACGGCGTCACCAGAAGCGACAGCGCCCATTCAATCTTCCGCGCCGTGATGTCGATCTGATAGAGAACGCCGTCCGCGCGCGCCAGCAGCACGCGCCGCTCATCCACCTGCACCGGCGAGGACCATTGCTGCAGCAACTCCTTGCCGACCTGGATCCTCCAGCGGATCTCTCCGGTCTCTTTGTCAGCCGCGTAAAGCGCTGCTGCATAGGCCGGGGCGAAGATGACTTGATCGCCCATCACCAGCGGCCGGCTGCGCACATTTCCGAAGGGATTGTCCTTGTCACGCGGTTCCTGTTCGCGCTCGCCCCAGAGAAATTTTTTCCCGGCAAGGTCGTAGCGGAACAAGGCGGGCGCGCTGTAATAACTGTCGCGGGTGGCGCCGCCGATCACGCTCTCGCCCGCGAAGACAGGCGCGGCGACGAGGCCGGCGTTGCGGCGCGCCGGGGCGCCGGGCGGCAGATAAGTCTTGGCCGCGAGCTGCTCCCATTTGAGCGCACCATCCTCACGCCAGGCACGTGCGATCTCGCCGCTCTCGCCGAACAGCACGGCGAAGCGCCCATCCGCGCTCACCGCGGGGTTGGCGCGCACCGGAAAGGGCAGGGTTGCCACTTCAGCGATTTTATCCGCGCCGGGACGCGTCATCAGCACGACGCCCTTATGGCTGATGGCAAAGATCCGGGCGTCGCTGCCGGCGCCCAGCGCAAAGGGGCGCGCAAAGATCGGGTGCCAAACCCGGCATTCCTGTTGCAACAGCGCCGGTGGTTTTGTCGAGCAGCGCGAGCTGCCCGGCGTCGGTGCCGACCACGACACAGTCGGCGTGAATCAGCGCCTCGTTGGCGTCCCCGGCGGAATTAAAAGCCCAGCGCAGCGCGCCGCTTTCCGCGTCCAGGCAATAGACGCCATCGCCGCGGTCATCCTGGTTCCAGCGCGCGCCGCAGGAGGTGAGATAGATCCGGCCGTCCTCCGCCTCCATGGTATTGCGCCAATGCACGCGCCCCACGAAAGCGCGCCAGCGGATTTTCGGCCGCCTGATCGCAGAGGAATTTCTCGCGGGCGCAAGTGGGGGCGGCGCGTTGGGCGGCGCCGCGCTCTGCTTGATCGCGGCGATGAGAGCGCCGGTGCCCTGGGCGGAATGATCGATCCAGGCGAGCGCGTTCAAGGCTGCGCCTCCGGCCGCAAAGGCGGGAGGCTCGCAGGCGCTTTGCAGCAGCGGAACGATGCGAAGCTTGCGCCGGGCGGCGGCATGCAGCGCCAGACGGAATTCGGGCTGCAGATAACCCTGCTGCGCGATCGACGCCGGCGAGAGGACCACAACAAGGCTATCGGCCTCGCTCAGCTTTTGCTCGATTTGCAAGGCGCAGTCCTGGCCCGGCAAAATTCCCTCCAGCGCGAAGGTTTCGGGTGGCCGGTCCATCCAGGCGGCGAAGCCGTTCTCCCTCAGCGCTGCAAAGACCTCGCGCGCAAAGGCGTGATCCTCCTTTGCGTAACAAATAAAGACGTTCGGCTTGGCGCCGGCCAGCTCAGGCATGCGGCTTTAACGCGGGTGGGAGAGGGGTGTTCCGCCTCGTTGCCTTCATTACCACGGTCAGGGCACTTCCAAAAAGAACCGCGTAGCGGCGGAGCCACACGCTATTCATGCCTGGCCTCTTAAGCCACATTTTCGCGCCACTTGATCCCGCATCCCATGCTCGGGATCTGTTCGGCCGGGCCTTGGCCGGTTTCGGCGATCTGCTTCATCGCCTCGAACAGGTCGCGGCGCGCGTCAGGAACGAGCTCGCGGCGCGAGGCATCGAGCCGGCCGCGATATTGCAGTTCGTCCTTGGCATTGAAGCCGAAGAAATCCGGTGTGCATTGCGCGTCATAGACGCGCGCCACGTCCTGCGTCGGGTCCTCCACGTAAGGAAAGGTGAAACCGTTCTGGCGGCGCGAATTCCTTCATGGCATCGAAGGAGTTGCGCGGATCGCCGACGTTGGACATGATGCCGATCACGCCGATACCGATCCCTTGCAGCGCCTTGGCTTCCTGCACGATCCGGCTGATCACCGCCTGCACATAGGGGCAGGTGTTGCTCAGGAAGATGACCAGCGTGCCGTTCTTGCCGCGCACGTCGGCGAACCGCCAGGTCTTGCCGTCCGTCCCCGTGAGCGCGAATTCCTGCGCTTTCCAGCCGAATTTGCAGATCGTGCTCGTTTCCGCCATGGCTGCCGCTCCCTGTATAATGCGCCAAAGGGAACGCCTCCGCGGTGGCGCGGTCAAGAGGGCGGAGCGGCCTGGCAAAAGGAGCGCAGGCCGGGGTGGCTCTCGCCTCTCCGAAGGTTGCCGTCCGCCGCCCGGCATTGCTAACGTGCCGCGCGTCCCACCCCTTTGTCGGCGTCAGGGCCCGTAGCTCAATGGTTAGAGCCGACCGCTCATAACGGTCTGGTTGGAGGTTCGAGTCCTCCCGGGCCCACCACGCACTTTCAATGGCTTATGCGGTAAAAATCTACGCCGCTGAACGCTTCGTCAATGGCTTCGTCAATGAAACGCGCCGGCCGAAGCTGATGGCCTGCGCCGCCGAACGAGGCATAGTACGGTGCCGCCTTCAGTTATCTGAAGATAGGACTGGGCGCGGGAACGGCTTGTCCAGGGAGATGACTATGGGAAGCATAGCAAATTTCGGTTTGTCTGCCGTTATGATGATTGGCTTAACGTCAGCGCTTCACGCGCAGGAGAACGTAGAGGCGTTCTACAAAGGAAAATCCATTCGTCTGCTTGTTGGGGCAGCTCCGGGTGGAGGGTATGACGCTTATGCGCGCCTCCTGGCGCGGTTCATGCCGAAACACATTCCTGGAAATCCAACGATAGTGTCTTCCAATATGCCTGGGGGCGGGGGAGGGGTCGCAGCAGCGCATCTGTTCAATGTTGCTCCTAAAGACGGAACTGTGTTCGCTGCCATCTTGCCTGGAACGATAACGGATCAGCTATTACAGGAACGCTCTGCGGCCAAGTATAATCCCGCGGGCCTCATTTATTTAGGGAGTGCCAACAGCGAAGTTAACATGTGCTACTTGCGCGCCGACACTGGGATAAAAACTTTGGGCGATCTTCAGTCGAAGGAAGTCGTTATCGGCGCGAGTACAGAAGGAGGTTCTACGCGCGACCAGCCAACAGTCCAGAAGAACCTGCTTGGGAGCAAGTTCAAGATCGTGTCGGGCTACCCAGGTACACGCGACATCTTCCTCGCGATCGAGAAGAATGAGGTCAGTGGTATTTGTGGCATCGGCTTGCCGTCATTCATGACGATCCGCCCAAACTGGCTCAAAGAGGGGTTCGTGCGGATCATCTCGCAGGACAATCCCAAAGGTGATCCCAAAATCACCGCATCGGGCGTCCCCCTAACTGTCGACTTCGCAAAGTCCCCAGAAGACAGGCGTGTTATGGAATTGATCTATACCCAACAAAATTTCGGTCGACCGTATATTCTGCCTCCCGGGGTTCCCCTTGATAGGATTGTCGCCCTTCGCAACGCATTTGTCCGCGCGCTCCAAGATCCTGAACTACTCGCGATTGCGGAAACCATGAAGCTCGATATCAGCCTCGTGTCCGGTGAGGACCTTCAGAAACAAGTTGAGGAGCTTTATTCCGCCCCGCCGGACATAGTCGAGCGTGCCAAGAAGGCATTGGTTTCAAATTAGCGTTTGCAGACTGACTTCTAAAGTTGCGGCGGGCTAAACTCTCCGCCGTCTGCGCAACTGCGTGTGAAAGTACCATGGAGGTGCGGTAGAGCGCACTCCCCATTAAAATGCTTGGTGGGTCGCCAGCCGACGTGCCGCACGGCAACACGGCGTTTTCCGGCGGTTCGTTTCGCCGCGCGGGTCCAGAATTCCAGCCGACCGTTTCTACAACGACATTCTGTCCGACCAGTGCGGCTTCGGCCGCGCGGCGTCACTGCGCAAGGCAGTGCGCGATCACAAAATTCCGGTGTGGAATGAAACCGAAGCGCTCAAGCTGATCCAGAAAAACGGGCAAAGTCGTCGGCGTGGTGATCAGGACAAGAGCGGCCAGCAACGCGAGATTCGTTCTACACGACGTCCTAGAGAGGATTTTTGCGAGCCACGGAGAATTTCGCTTAATAAGGCCTTGAAAACCGTGCGATGATGCGGTCAGAGAGGCGCAGTTCCCTTGGTCGTGCCATCCCTAGAGGGGAAATAAAAAAATTGTTCCGCGTTTGCCGCGCTTCGGAAAGCCTTCGATATGACCATGAAAGATCCCGAATATCTCGCGGAGGCAGACAAGCTAAAGCTCGAACTCGATCCCGTTTACTGGCAGGAGTTGCAGGACGTCGTCGAGGAAATCTCCAGGACTCCGTCCCAGATCGTGCGTTGTTCAACGCGGCGCATAGCGACAAGGCGTTCAATTGCAAGGAGGTCATGAAGGATCCATAGCTCTGCGAGAGCAGCGGCTCGGAATAAATTATCTGCGCAGTATCTGGACGGTCGGACTTGCCATCGCGGCTTCGTCTTTGGCAAACCCGTAACGTCCCTGAAACTTCCCTTCGGGTGATCGCGCGCCGGGCCGGGAACGCCTTCCATTTTTTCTGGGAGAACTGAATGGCAGAAGCTTTCGTGGCGAAAGCAACAGAGATGACAGACGGCGACCGCCGTATCGTGACGGTTGGTGACAAGGAAATCGGCGTCTTCTTCAAAGACGGCGAATACTTTCGCCTATCGCAACCTCTGCGTCCACGCGGGCGGGCCGGTTTGCGAAGGTCTGCTGATTAATCGCGTCGTCGACTTGATTGACGAAGATCTGAAGTACCAGGGCCAGACTTTCTCAGACGAAGTCCATTTCGTTTGCCCGTGGCACGGCTACGAATACGACCTCAAGACCGGCAAGTGCGTGGGGAATCCGAACCTCCGGCTGCAGAGCTACGACGTCGTGGACAAAAACGGCAACATCTTCGTTCTCGTTTAATCAGGCAGATATTCCGGTGGAAAATGGCAGACAGATGTTTCCCGACGGGCCGCGTCAGCTTTCGGACAAAGAGTTCTCAACGGAGCAATATCTCGAGAACGCAGCCCGCCAAGCGCATAAGCGGAACTACAAAGATTTCCTGATCGTAGACGTCGATTCCCACCACTACGAGAGCGAGGTCTACAACGAGGTCTTTGAATATATTGAGAGTCCGGTCATTCGCCGTGCTGCGTTCAGAGTCTTCAAGCCGCGGCGGACGATCATCAATGATGAGCGCGGGGCAAGTCGGTTATCAAGACATTGGCGGGCGTATCACGCGGCATAAGAAGCGTCGGTACGAGACCACACCAAGCGGAAAGCATCGTGACATTACGCTGACGAAGCGTTGGATGGACAGCATGGGCGTCGACTACGCCTGCTTGTTTCCTACTCCCATGCTTTTCCTTGGTTTGCACCCGCAAGTCGAAATCGAAGTCGCGATGGCGCAGGCCTATAACCGTTGGCTGTGCGAGCAAATTCTGGAAGAAGAACCTCGCATCGTTTCGATGCTCTACCTGCCTTTCAATGATCCAGAAGCGACTTATCGGTTCCTGAAGGAATTCGGAGACCGGAGAGGCGTGACAGGATTTATGGTCACCTCGCCTCGCTACAAGCCGGTTCATGATAATGCCTACATAAAAACCTACCGGCTGCTGGAGGAGATGGGCAAGCCCATTTCTTTTCACGCTGCGTATAATTGGAACGATCAGTCGCTTGCGATGACCAATCGCTTCATCTCGGTGCACGCGCTTGGTTTCATGTGGTTCAACATGATCCACATGACAAACTGGGTCGTGAATGGCCTGCCGGAACGCTTTCCGAAGCTAAAAGTCCTTTGGATCGAAAGCGGTCTGACCTGGGCCTCTTGCCTGATGCAACGGCTGGATCATTCCTGATCTTGCGCGAACGTCCGATTGCCCGGCGTTGAAACGCCTGCCGAGCGAATACATGCAGGACATGTATTATTCAACGCAGCCGATGCGCAGCGCCCGGCCGACAGAACCCTGTTGGAGGCGACTTTCAAAATATTGAAGGCGGAAACGCAGCTTCTTTGGTCTTCAGACTATCCGCATTGGGATTTTGACCTGCCGTCTACGATCTATGATTTGCCGTTTTTAAGCGAGCAGGGAAAACGCAACATTCTGGGCGGTAACGCAGCGAAGCTCTTCAATTTACCCACAAAGATTGTGAAGAGCATCCCGGCGATCGACCGTCCTTCTGCGGCCAACCGCGAACGAGCCGATGCCGCTCTATCCAGCGTGAACAAAAAGGCAGTGGCGTTCGAAACCGGTTCAGTATCCAATATCAAATAATAAGCGGAACTCACTAAAGATTACGAGAAAAGGGAGGAGGAGATGCTCAAGGTATTGCTTTTCGCTACTCTGGCCTTTGCCTCGTCATGGTCGGTCCCATCCCGGTCGCAAGAGCCGTTTTACGCGGGCAAGACCATATCCATCATAGTGGGGTTTGGCCCAGGCGGGGGATACGACCTCTATGCGCGCCTGCTCAGCCGTCATTTGGCGCGTCACATTCCCGGTAATCCAAATATTGTTGTTCAGAACATGATTGGAGCGGGCCAGCGTGAGAGCTACCGACCACGTCTACTTCAGCGCACCGAAGGATGGGACCACCATCGCGGCAGTGAACCAGAATATGCCGATGTATTCGCTGTTCGGAGGAGCGTCTGCACGGTTCGATGCACAGGAAGTTCGTCTGGCTAGGATCGATGGGGGCATCAAACGGTCTGATCTACACCTGGACGACCAGTAAAGTGAAGACGATTGAAGACGCAATGAAGACTGAAGCCGTTCTGGGCGGTACCGGCACAAACTCGGATTCTCATATCTTCCCAACGATGCGTCAACAATCTACTGAATACAAAGTTCAAGATCGTGCATGGATATAGTGGAGGAAGCAAGGAAATAGACCTCGCGATCGAGCGTGGAGAAGTAGAGGGGAGGGGAGGCAATTCGTGGGCGAGTGTTTCATCCAATAATGCCCGGTGGGTTGAAGAAAAAAAACTGAACATCCTCATTCAGATTGGACTGCAGCCTGAAAAGGACCTCCCGGGGTCAGTCCCCATGCTGCAAGACTTGATAAAAACCGAAAGAGAGAGACAGATCGTCGATCTCATCTCCCTCGCCACCGCCATTGGATACGCACATTGGGTTGCTCTCCGGAACGCTGAAACGCAGGTCGAGATCCTTCGTAAGGCCTATGCTGATACGATGAAGGATCCGGCGTTTCTGGCTGAAGCAACGAAGACGGGCGTTATGCTCCGTCCCATGACGGGCGCGGAGCTCGAGAGTTTCTGAAAAAAGGTTTCTTCAGCACCGCAGTCTTCGATCGACGAAGCCGCCAAAGTTCTTGATTGGAAAAACTGAGGTGATGTCTGGGCGCATGAAGCTGAGCTGGAACCGGCGGCATTGAAAAACGTACAGATTGCACCTGGCTCGAAGCAGTACCTTGCAACTATCCATTTACGGAAGACGATTGTTCGAATTGAGTGCGCCTCCCTTGCACATGGTAGGATGCCATCACGCGGAAGCTGGCTGCAGCGCTTTCCCGGGCTTGCGCCTCTCACCAGCCAACGATTCAACCCTACGGGATGAACGATGAAGAACGTCGCTGGCCCCCGTGTTATGCTGCGACCGGAACTTCCGATAAGGATCCCGAAATGAAATCGATGCTCAGTCATGCAATCGCAGGAAGGGGCAAAACAGGCCGTTCCGCGGGGCTGCTGTCCAGCCGGCCTCAGTTTTCTCCTGAGATGCGCAAGCGGCGCCGCAAGTTTCTGCATTATTTTCCGGAAGGTTTCCGGGACGAAACCTACGTGGACTGGGAGCGCGGCTATAAATGGGAAGCGCATAAGAGATGGGAAGCGGCGCTCGGCGAGGATCGGCTTCGCGCGCTGCTGAAACAGAACAGGCACGCGGACATCGCCGCCCAGGCTGTCTCGATCGAGTCACGCACAAATTTGCTGTTTTCCTTTGAGAAGATGGCGCTGCGCGACGCCATCAAGTCACCGCGCGGCGCGAAGGCATTTGCCAACGGGCTGCACGAATTTCTTCACGGGATCGGAAGCCGCCAGGAGCGCTTTGACGCTTGGTGCGACGTGGTGGCAGAACTGCCCCGCCGGCAGACCCGCGTTCTAACCTGGCCCGTTGTCACGATCTGGGGGTTTCTTGCGCAGCCGCGCACACACTTTTTCCTGAAGCCGAATGTGACTCGCGCCGCCGCCGAAGCCTGCGGGCTTCCATTCGATTATCGCTCCCGGCCAAATTGGGAAACCTACGCCAGTCTCCTCAACCTGGCGCGGACGGTGCGGCGCGATGTGCTCGATCTCGGTCCGCGCGACATGATCGACATGCAGTCGTTCCTCTGGGTGCAGGGGTCAGAGGAATATCCTGAGTGAAAAGGCGGCGGGGGAGATAAAGGGAAGTCAGGGGGCCGCGGCCCACATGTTGGCGTCATCGCCATTGATGCTACCCCTGACACGGCGCCACAAGTCGTTGCCGCTGTTACTTCACAGCGACCGCCTGTATCTCGCACAGCATGCGAGGGTCGGAGAGCCCGGCCACGTAAAGCTTGGTCGATGCCGGACGTTGGTCGCCCATCCATTTCGCACGAACGCGGTCGTAACCGGCATTGTCCTCGCGATTGACGAGATAGAGCGTCGTGTCGGCGATGTCGTCGATCGTCATGCCACCCTCGGTCAGGATTGCCACGAGGTTGCGCCATGCGATCTCGGCTTGCGCCTCTATCCCGTCTGGAATGTTCCGATCGCCATCGCGTCCGACCTGCCCCGAAATGAACAGCCAGCGCGTCGGCGCCACGACCTCGATGGCGGCGCTGTAGGTAGCGCTGACGGACACCGACGGATGATTGATTTTTTTATGCACTGGTAGCCCCATGTGTTATCGGCGGTCCTATTCGACGCGCGCGGTGAGGAAGTGTGCGACGATCTCGCTGCCGGTGGCGAACCAGACGTCGTCGTGGCGGCAGATGTATTCGAGGCCCTTATCGAGCGAATCGATACGGTGTGGCACCCCGGTGATGTAAGGATGAAGGGACAGCGGCATGACTCGGCCACTGTCGGCGCCTTCGCGATAAAGCACGTTGAAGGTGTTGATCATCATCCTGGTGAATTCTTCCGGCGGATAAAACAATTGAGCGGCCGTCTTGTCGCCCATGTCGTGACCGTAGGGGACCGAAACCATTCGGCGCGGAGTGGTGTTCATAACGAAAGGCTGGTCGTCGATCGTCCAGTCGCAAACGTAGTCCAGGCCCGCCTCAGAAAGCAGGTCGAGAGTGTTCCAGGTTTCCTGCAAGTCCGGGGCCGAGCCAGCCCTTCGGTCGCGCGCCCGTCGCCGTTTCGATGCGTGACAGGGTGCGGCCGATGAGCGCCCGCTCATCGTCAACCGACTTGGCGTCGCTCAGACGGCGCGTGTTGCTCTCGCCGTGACCCATGAATTCCCAGCCGAGTTTCAGCCCTTCATCAACGATGGCCGGCGCGGCATCGCAAATCTCACTGTTAAGCGCGACGGTGGCGCGGATGTTGTATCTCGACAAAATTTCCATAATGCGGAAAACACCGATGCGGTTGCCGTATTCGCGCTTTGCCCATGAAAATACGTTAGGGATATTCGCCCCGCCGTCGGGCATTTTCTCCTCCAGCGCGAATGTCTCGACGTTCGGGATGACCCAGAACGCAAGACGCTTGCCGTCCGGCCAGTCAAGCTTCGGCCGGCCGATGATGGGGCTATAGTCAAACGGCCCGGTGCGACCCGGTTTCATGCTTGCCTCCTTGATTTTAATTGTGACCGCTACGATCCAGCGCGTGCGCTGCTACGCCGGCGGCCTAGCTTGGCGTAGGCCGCGGCGTAGCAGCTGGGATGTCAATTTGCCGGCGCGGAAATAGCCGCCTTGAGCTTTTCCATCATTTCTGGCGGCACGCGGGAAATATTCGCAACAACCCGCTCCACATCCTCTCCGGACGTTGGGCTGACTTCGAGTCGCGACTTCTCGGCATCCTGGATGAACTCGGGATCGGCAGCGGTCGCCATAAAGGCAGCGCGCAACGCCCGGACGCGGTCGGATGGAATGCCGGGGGGCGCAAGAACCGGCCGCGCGGCGACCTTCTGAGACAGGAAGACCTCCATGACCTGGCGATCCTCCGGGCTTTTGGCGAAATCGAGCACCAGCGGCACGTCCGGCAGATCGGGCGATTTCTTTAATCCGGTTTGCATGAGCAGGCGAATTTTGCCGTCCCGCAACATCTGCGCATTGCGCGAGCGGATGTTCGACAATGACCAGTCGCCGAGGCCCATCACCTCGCCCCGCTCCATCGCCAGCAAGACTTCGGTGGTGCCCGTGTAACCCGAAACGATGCGGAATTTTGTGCCGATCAGGGAATTCATCAAGCGCGGTGAGGTTTCGGTATCAATCGTCGTGCCCGTTCCCCCGATAATCATCTCGGTCTTGAATAGATCTTCAGTCGTCTTGATCGGCGATGTGTGCCAGGCGACGACTATTCCAATTTCCGAAGCGAGATTACCGACCCAATTGAATTTCTCAACGTCGAAGCGGATACCCGGCGCGTTCATCGCCTTCGCGACCAGCATGTCACGTTGAATAAGGCCGAAGACGGTCCCGTCCTTGGGTGCGATGTTGTAGAGGTGGTTGGTGGCCTGCAGGCTGCCGGCACCCGGCATGTTCTGCACAATTACGCTAGGATTCCCAGGAATATGCTTGCCGATATGGCGGGCCAGCAAGCGCGCCTGGGAGTCATACCCTCCACCAGAAGCAGCACCGACAATCAGAACAACCTGCTTGCCTTTATAGAAGTCGGCAACGGATTGTGCGGCGGCAGGCATCGCGATGAAGAACGTCACTACGGCGCAAAACAAAGTACGCAAGCTTCGCATCAAAGCCCTCCCTACATTCTCGAAGGCACATCGTAACATGCACTGCGAAAGCGCTGAAAGGCCATTGTCACGCCGTTTTGCTACTTGTTGTCTCTCTGGCGGCTCTGCAGCCGGAGTGATGAATAAAATCAGCTATACCCGCTACCGGTTCCCGCCTAAGATCATTCACCGGGCAAGGCCGCAAGTCGGGAGACGATTACAGCATCGCCAGCGTGAGATAGAGCGCGGCTGCAACCAACGTGCTGAAATAAACGTCGGCTTTATAATCTGGCACCTGCGCCAACCGCAAAGGCAGATTGGCCAAGCCCGGCCGGGTGTCGTTCTCGATCATGTAAGCAATCAAAATTGCATTGGCGTTCATCGAAATCCCTCACGTGTAATGCCGCCAGCGCGCACTGCCGCTTTTCTGTGACCCAGCGCGCATATGGCATGTTGGGTGGAAAACGGGCCAGACGCTGACAATCAGTCAAGCGTCCGACCCTGTCTGCTGAGGCTGGGGGCACAGGATCCCAACAGACAATAGGATTACGGTTCAGCCGCTGCTTTGGATCACATCCGGCGTCGCTACGTTTCATCTCAGCTTTGGACCACGCGACACATCACGAAGCAGTGACTGTTAGATAATGATCCAAACCGCGCGCCGCGTCGTACCTCACCCGTTGGCCCAATCAAGAGCCATATAGGAGGCAGCCACTAAAGTTCGCACTCAAGAACGCGCTGTTTGCTGTTCCGGTCGTCCTGACGCTGTTCCATTCTGTTTAATACAAACCGACATACGAGGACGCTGATGTTGAGAGTAACGATTGCAATTTTTTGGATTATCGGGATGCTCACGGCAGCTTTGGCACAGGACGCCGCGAATGGAGAAAAGGTATTTCTGCAGTGCCGTGCCTGCCATCAAGTCGGCGAAACGGCGAAGAACGGCGTCGGTCCCGTGCTCAATGGACTATTCGGGCGCAAGTCGGGGACCATCTCGGGTTACAATTACTCGCAAGCAAACAAGGATGCCGGAATTACCTGGGACGAGCAGACTTTCTCCGAATACATCAAAGATCCGAAGACGAAAATTCAAGGAACAAAAATGGTCTATGCCGGTCTAAAGGACGAAACACGAATCAAGGACCTAATTGGGTTTCTGAAGCAGTTCGACGCTGCCGGTAAAAGGACACAGTAAAGCTATTTCATATGCCCGAATAATTCGAGTATCGAGCGCACGTTAGGTTGATCATCAAGAGTTGCTGAAAGCTACCGACAGCACAAGAACTCCAAGTCGCGCGCTTCCGGCGGCAGTGATTTCCAAAAAGCAACACCGGCAGGGATCCCGTCAGAGCGGCGGCATCAGGCCCTGGGCTTCCAGGAACTCCGTCAAGAGAGCGTCGAAGCCGGCGGGATCCTCGAGGCAGCATGCATGGCCAGTTCCGGGCAGCACCTTGTGAACGGCGCCGGGCACCAGACCTGCCGTGCGCCGGCCGGCCGGAAGCGAGTGGTCGAACTCGCCGTTGATGACCAGCACGGGAACCTTCATGCTCGCGAGTCGATCCGTGGTGCTGGTCGAGTTGCCCGCCCTGAACACCTGCGCGATGGCCTTGCCGTCGAGGCGAGCCTGGCGCTCGACATACCGGTTGAGCAGGTAGGCGCCGAGACGCGAGCTTGAAAACTCCGGCTGCACCAACTGCTGCATGTGCTTGAGGTGGTAGGTCTTCAGATCCCTGGTGTAGCCCTCGATGCGGGCCTGATAGCGCTCGCTCGCTTCGCTGTTGCCGCCGACCAGGAAAATGGCTTGGAAAAGGTCCGGGTGGTCCAGCCCCAAAAGGATCGCGATGCCGGAGCCGACGCTACAGCCGCCGAGGACCGCGCGCTCGATCCTTAAGTCATTCATCACGCCGACGATGTCGTCGCACATGTCCTTGAGGGTGAACGGCGTCGTCTGCTTCGTCGAGCGGCCATAGCCCCTGATATCGACGCTGATGACCTTGAACCAGGTCGAGTAGTGGGAGACCTGATAGGTCCATAACGTGTTGTCGAATGGATTGGCGTGCACAAGGATCAAAGCCGGGCCGTCGCCAGCGATTTCGTACCAGATGTCGACCTTATTCGCGCGGCTATAGGGCATTGCCGGCTTGCTCTTGTTAAGGTTTCCCGGGACTGTGAGGCTACTTACGTTTCGCAGCCTTGGGCATTTTGCCGTCCATCGCCAAGGGTCCGATTCGTAAGAGTATAAAGTCCCTGAGGCATAGTGAGCCAACCAGTCATCAGGCGTAAAGTCGCGTTCTGCTTCTATACTGGTTGGGATATTTGCGGAAATCGAACACTTATCGGCTTGCAGCCGGCGAAACGCTACGCCAAGTCGTGCTCAGACACGCTCCGACCGCATCAGGGATGGTGCTGCCAGTAGCTTTGATAGCAGCCCTTAGCTGTCCCCGCGTGCATCCGAACCTGAAGGTCCAATAAGCCAGATCGTGTGGGTCGTTGACGTCGATCAGCCTTTGGGCTTGAGCCTGCGTTGTCCTTTGAGAAACCCCCATTTTGTTTACTCCCTGCCGCATTTAGACATATGCAACGGCTACGATAACAGCAGGCAAAACGCGCAGAAAAGGGGTTGACGCATGCCTAACAATGAGGGCAGGCCCAGCGCTGCACACCGGCAGGCTGCAAGAGCGTAGACCGTTTCTACACGCGTCGCGGACACGACTGGACCGACCGCGTTAGAACCCTTGTCGGGAACACGATCCATCTGAACAGCCACCATTGCGTCATTGACGGCGAAGTGGTCGTGCCGCTGGAGAACGGCGGAACGGACTTCGGCGCCTTGGAAGGCGAGCTCAAGCAATCGGGCTCCGACCGGATCGCCTTCTATGCCTTCGACCTGCTCTATCTGTTTAGTCGGATGTTTGATTGAATTCGCAGCGGCTTAAGGTTGAGGCGCCGCTGATCATTGGATCGTCATCTCATCGGGAGAGCGTCGCGAGTTGTCGGAGCGCGTGACGACTGGGCGGACGTCCAAGCGAAAGGATGCTCATAACCACAGCACCTCCCTCGGGAGGGGTATGAGATTAAGGCGAGATGCCAGACGTGTACGTCGCAGCGCGGCGCAGCTAAAGTGAAACAGCTTGGCCAGCTATTTCCTAAATGTATTGGACAACCGGGGGGAAGGCGGGCGTCATAAAAACGATGATAACCGGGAGGATCTATAAATGACGCCTAAAACGATCAATCAGTTTTCGGGAAAGTGGGTGCTAGCCGCCGCGCTTTGCGCTGGGCTGTCGCTCTCTGTGACAAGCGCATTCGCGCAAAGTAATCCTCGCTTTGTGCCGTTGGGAGGGGCTGCAAAAGGCGCGCTTTATGTGCCGGACAGCGGGGCCACGCCTCGTGTCGCCTTCTTGGTGACCCACCGCAACAGCAACTACATGACCCACACCTCGACGCAAGAATTAGCGCGTCGCGGGTTTATGGTGCTCGGCATGAACTCCCGCTTCGACAATAACGAGTCGATAGTCGTGTGGGAGGATATGGCGCTCGATATACGGACCGGAGTCCGCTATCTGCGGTCACAACCGGGCATCGAAAAAGTCATCCTAGTCGGACCCAGTGGCGGCGGCCCAACCCAAGCGTTTTATCAGGCACTGGCCACGAATGGGCCGGCGTATTGCCAAGGACCAAACAAGATCACGCAATGCGATTCGACGCGCCATGGCGGATTCCTGCCGTCGGATAGGGCGGATGGGATCGTGTTCCTGGATTCGCATCCTGGAAACTCGGTGAATACGTTGCGAAGCCTCAATGCCTCAATCAAGAAAGAGGATGAGCCTTTTAAAGCGCCCAACAAAGGCCTCGATCCGTTCTCGGAATCGAACGGATTTAATCCCGCGGGCAACTCGACTTATTCGCAGGACTTCCAAAACAAGTACTTCAGGGCCCAGTCCGAGCGCATGAATCGCCTTATTGACCAAGCCTTGGCAATCCGCGCGGCCATGGCTGCAGGATCGTACCAGCCGACTGATAACGATTCATTTGTTTTCTACCGGAACAGCGCTCGGCTTTCCGACGTCAGTACCGGTGTTGCTCGTGGCACATTGAGGCCCGCGAAGCTTCTCAGGAACGATGGGTCTATCGTTACTCAGATCGTCAACACGGTTCGGATTTCCGATCCGTCAAACAGAGAAGCCGATCAGCTCACAGGCTCTGGTAACGGTGCCGGTGTCAAGGACCTGACCATTACCTCCTTCTTGACCACGGCCGCGGTCCGTTCAACGAACTCGTCGACGGGCATCGATTGGTGTTCCACCAACACCACCACGATCTGCGCGATCCGACAGATCGACGTGCCCGTGCTCATCTTCGCCATGGGAGCGCACTACTTCATTCGCGATTCTGAAGAACTGTATGACAACGGCGCCATGGCCGATAAGCAGTTCCTCGTCGTGGAAGGCGCAACGCACGGCGGGACGGGATGCACCGAGTGCTCCGCGGTCACAGGCCAATCGTACGCGAACGCTCGCAAGAATATTTACGATTACACGGCGGCGTGGACGAATAGCCGCTTCTGACCGCTGACTCTGCTGCCCAGGTCCGGGCGGATCCGGACCTGGGTTGCTTCAGTACGTCAAGAAGAGAGGAAAGAGTGTTCAGGCTGTTTATATCCATACATGCGCCGCTACCATGTCGCTGGCGGTCGGCAACCTGATTTCGGCGCCCGCTTCGGCGGTGACCTTCACCACCGAGGTGATCAACACCGGCGGCGCGGCTCTTGGCGCGGTTCTGAATCCCATGAATGAAAATGCCGGCGCAAGCCGGCATTTTCTACGTTGCAGCCGGAGTGTCTAGGCGCGGCATCGTTCAGATCAATCTGCTAGGGGCGCAATTCTCACCTCATCAGGAAGGTTAGGGGTTTTGCCGTGATCCTTTATCCGGGTCCAGCCCACCAAGCCACTGTCGGCGATCTCGCCGACGAGGGAGCGCAACTCATCGCGAACGAGCTCAACCGGTCGCGAAGGGACCCTGCGCGTTGACTGAAGAAGAAAAAGCGTACGGACAAAATCCGCATTCGTAATGGTTGCGGTGAAGAGCTTTCCCTCTTGCACCTCTTCCTGAACTGCTGTGAGAGGAAGAATGGTCGGACCTAAACCGCTTTTGACCAATTCCTTTATTATCGTAACGGAATCGGCGTCGAAAATAACCTGAAGCTCTTGTCCTATGGCCGCCGCGGCGCGTTTTACCATCCGGCCCAGCAGATGGGATTCGCTCGTCAGGATCAATTCGTTTGCGGCTATGCTTCGAAAGTCAACTTCAGGAGGCAGGTTCTTCGAGTGAACGAAGACGAGCTCGTCATTTATGAGCGCCTCGCTGACGACTTCATCATTATCCTGGGGACGAAAAGCCAGGCCCATGTCAATTTCCGCGCGCATCAGTTTGTCGATCAGTCCTGTCCCCCGCACGGTCATAATTACGAGACGCACTTCCGGATATTTTTTCCGACACTTCTCGACAAAGCGCGCAACGACGCGTTGGCCCACAGTGCTGGTGACACCAATGGTGACCCGGCCACTGGGCGTGACACCGAAATCCATCATCTCCTGGCGGATGCGGTCAAACTCACGCAGCAAAGATTCGGCGCGTCGAGCGAGCACCTCACCAGCCCTGGTCGGAACGACGCCGCGAGCATGACGTTGCAGAAGCTCCACGCCCAACTCCTGCTCGAGGTTTCGGATTTGAATGCCGAGCGCAGGTTGCGCCACGTGCAGCGGGTCTGCGGCCTTGCTGAGACTTCCAGCCTCAACAACTCCCAGAAAATATCGTAATTGCTTTACGTTCACGACGCCTCCACGACGCGGGCCAACGCTAGGATCATGCGCAGACAGATTTCGTAAAGCAACCGCGCTTTGGTAGGTTGCGCCGGCTGGCCCGGTTGCACCAAACAGGGCCTCTTTTTGTTTGAGTTCCTGGAAGGTTCGAATACCCGCGGTATGCCAGACGCCGCAGATACCGACGTTCTGGGCCATGTTCCCAATCCACTCGAATTTCAGGGGATCATAGTTGGCGGCGGAATTTCCAAAGAGCGCATCGATTGTAACGTTGATCGCGAAGATACCCAGCGCCGTGCCGTCCTTGGGGCCAACGTTATAAAGCCAGTTGGCAGCCGTCATGCTGCCAGCGCCTGGCATGTTTTGGACAATGACAGTCGGATTTCCTGGAAACGTCCGCGAGATAAGAAAAGTCCCGCTCACGTTTACATCGACGGTCTGCCGCCAAATGTCCGGATCGGATTCCCAAAATGGCAAAGAATTTCCTGTTGCGGGCAAACCGGGTCCACGACTGAGACGCTTGGCATTGTTCACCAGAACGTGCGCGCCGCCGAATACGCGTCTGCACTCGGAAAGCAGGTTCTCGCAATCGTTACGTTTTGTAATATCCGTGGGAACAGCCAGTGCCCGCCCCTTTCCCGATTGGCTCTCGATTTCCTTCGCCACCGCATGCAGCTCATCCACCTCTGGCGAGGCGACAACAACACGGGCGCCGGCTTCTGCGAGCGCGATGGCCATAACGGGACTGTGACGCTACTTACGTTTCGCAGCCTTGGGCATTTTGCCGTCCATCGCCAAGGGTCCGATTCGTAAGAGTATAAAGTCCCTGAGGCATAGTGAGCCAACCAGTCATCAGGCGTAAAGTCGCGTTCTGCTTCTATACTGGTTGGGATATTTGCGGAAATCGAACACTTATCGGCTTGCAGCCGGCGAAACGCTACGCCAAGTCGTGCTCAGACACGCTCCGACCGCATCAGGGATGGTGCTGCCAGTAGCTTTGATAGCAGCCCTTAGCTGTCCCCGCGTGCATCCGAACCTGAAGGTCCAATAAGCCAGATCGTGTGGGTCGTTGACGTCGATCAGCCTTTGGGCTTGAGCCTGCGTTGTCCTTTGAGAAACCCCCATTTTGTTTACTCCCTGCCGCATTTAGACCATATGCACAACGGCTACGATAACAGCAGGCAAAACGCGCAGAAAAGGGGTTGACGCATGCCTAACAATAAGGGCAGGCCCAGCGCCGCACACCCGCAGGCTGCAAGAGCGTAGACAAGAGGGACTAGGCTACAACGCCTCACCCATGTGAGATGCGCCCTAGCCAAAGGCATCATATGCATCGCTACCTTGGTGGATCACATCATTCCACAGTCTAAGGTGGCCCGACACAACGAGAAAACATGCAACCTCAACTTCCCGGTGTTCGTAAACGAGTACGCGACCTAGATCGAACATGAAACTGAATCCGCAAGACCTGAAAAAAATCACTGATCTCACGCTGGATCATTACAACGAGCGCGCCGAAAAGTTCTGGGAGGGCACGCGCGATCACGACGTGAACCAGAACATCTCTTCGCTGTTACAATACATCGAGGGTGAACCGCCTTTTACGATACTAGATTTTGGCTGCGGGCCCGGCCGCGACCTCAAGGTGTTTACCGAACTCGGTCACATTGCGGTAGGTTTGGAAGGCGGCACGCATTTCGCCTCGATGGCGCGCACCCACAGCGGCTGCGAAGTATGGCAGCAAGATTTCCTCAAGCTCGATCTGCCGGACAACCATTTCGATGGCGTATTCGCCAACGCCGCGCTGTTTCATGTACCCAGCCAGGAGTTACCGCGCGTGTTGCTGGAACTGCGCGCAAGTCTGAAACCGGGTAGCGTGCTGTTCTGCTCGAACCCGCACGGAAATAACGAGGAAAGCTGGAATGGTGGGCGCTACGGCGTATTTCATGATCTGGATACTTGGCGCCGCTATGTGTCATCTGCGGGATTCGTTGAGCTTAATCACTATTACCGCCCAGCCGGACTGCCGCGTGAACAACAGCCCTGGCTAGCGAGCATCTGGCGTCGGTGAGGATGAGAGCATCGATAAAATCACGCCGACCACAGCCGGATCCGCGGCGGCAAATTCTGGCGGGGAGCTCGGAGCGTAAGCAAACAAGTGTGCGAGAAATGGACGCTTACTTAAAAAGATCCCTGCTCCTGCGCCAGAATTCCCTGCTCCCAGGGAATAATTCCCTGCTCTCTAGAGTAGGGAACTCGCTTCTAAAGCCTCTGGCGGCGCCGTAATTCGCCGTCTGCAGCCGCTAGAAGCGGCACTTTCTGAAAAATTCCCTGTTCTTTTCCCTGTTCGCAGGGAATTGGGAGCAGAGACGCGTTCGAATGCGACCGCGTACACCACCACGTTTTTTTCACATAGCGATTCGCTTCCGCCAATGATTCCGCCGATTTTTCGCGTCGCGCCGGCTTGCGGCCAACCGCCTCGACAGCGCCGAGCATTGGCGTACCTTAATCGCGATTGCAGCCAGCCTCCACCGTGCCTCCGGCACGCCTGCCGCTTCCAACTGCGCTGCCCGCTTGGTATCCTGAATGAGCATGGAGGGTGCATTAATGAGACAGGTATTGTCGTCCGCGGCTGTTGTTGTCGCCTCGTTCATCGCGGGACTAGGGGGCGCGTTCGCGCAGGATTTTCCAAATCGTCCACTCACGGTTGTCGTTCCCTTTTCCGCTGGCGGCCCGACCGATGCGCTGATTCGAACCTTGGCCGATCGCATGCGCGTGAGTCTCGGTCAATCTATTCTGGTGGAGAACGTCACCGGCGCTGCCGGCACCATCGGCGTGGGTCGTGTCGCACGCGCGCCAGGCGACGGATATACGCTCAGCTTTGGTCACTGGAGCACGCACGTGATCAACGGCGCGGTCTATCCGCTTCCGTTCGATTTATTGACAGATCTCGAACCGATCGCTTTGCTAACCAGCTATCCCATGCTGCTTGTGTCCAAGAATGCTTTGCCCGCCAATAATTTGAAGGAATTCGTCGACTGGGTGAAGGCTAATCAGCACAAGGCGGCGGTCGGCAGCATCGGCGCTGGCAGCGCCGCGCACATCGCCGGCGTCTATTTCGAGAACATTGCCGGCGTGAAACTGAACTACATCCCGTATCGCGGTGCAGCGCCCGCCCTGCAGGATCTGCTGGCTGGCAACATCGATTTCATGTTCGATCACGTCGCGAACGCACTGCCGCACGTGCAGGAAGGCAAGATCAGAGCTTATGCGGTGACGTCCGATCAGCGATTGCCATCCGCGCCGCAAATCCCGACGGTCGATGAGGCCGGATTGCCTAAGCTGCACGTATCGATCTGGTTTGGTCTCTGGGCGCCGAGGGGAACACCGAAGGATGTCATTTTGAAGCTCAATTCCGCCGTCAAGGACGCTCTGGCCGATCCGGCCATTCGCGAGAGACTCGCAGCGCTCGGGCAGGTGATTCCGCCGGCCGACCAGCAATCGCCGGAAGCGCTGGCCGCGCATCAGAAGGCGGAAATCGAGAAGTGGTGGCCAATCGTCAAGGCGGCTAACATCAAAGTAGAATAGAAGTAAGCTTGCTCGTGTCCGGGGTGGCGGGGTGATTGCATGCTGTACGGCCACCAGCATCCCGGCTGAGGATGCGCAAGCACTAAGGTTAAATCCAAACATGCCTGAAAAGTTCATCGACTACTACAACTCGATGTCGTCCCCTTGGACTTATCTAGGTCATAAGCGCTTCGAACGCCTCGCGCATCGCTTCGGTCTGACCATTCGCCACAAACCGATGGACTTGCTGAAGGTGTGGTCGGTTTCAGGAGGATTACCACTCAAGCAGCGCGCTGAGCAGCGGCAGAAGTACCGACACCTCGAATTGAAGCGCTGGAGCGAGATTTTGCAGATCCCTTGCAATCTAGAGCCGGCCTACCACCCGGTCGCGGACCGCCGCGCCTGTTATCTCGTGATCGCAGCAATGCAACGCGGCCTCGACTGGAGCAAACTGACGCATGCCATTCTGCGCGCGGTTTGGGTGGAAGACCGAAATATTGCCGACCACGACACGTTAGTGGCGATCGCGGACGACAACGGTTTCGATGGGCGCGCCTTACTCGCTGCAACCGAAGATGAGGCAGTCAAGGTGGAGTATCAGGCAAACACCGACGAAGCGGTCCGGCTCGGCGTTTTCGGTGCGCCGACCTACATATATGAAAGTGAAATGTTCTGGGGACAGGACCGTTTGCATATGCTGGAATGGCGCCTGACGCAGAGGGCGGGCAGCGACGTTAGTAAATTCAACTTCGGATAAATTGTGGATCCACGTCTTCGCCGTCGCCCAGGCGCAAATGTTGGCGAAGGGGGCGACCTTCGATGGCTTGCTAAGAAGGTAAAGGCGGTCTGTTTGGCCACGGACGGCCAGGGAGTAAGAAAAGCCGTCATCGCTTTGGGGCGTCTGTTGCGCCGCCACCCGGCGCAGTCCGCGGCGGAGACGTATCCGGCTTCGCTCTGCCTCTTCGTAGGCCTAGTGCGCTGAAAGTGCCGCCACTCGATCGCGTCGCGGGCGAAACCGAAATAGATCTCCCAGGCGCCGGCGGGCGCCAGCCATCGCCGGACCCGGCTATTTTTTCTCCGTCCATGCTTCCTCCGCCTCTTTGGCGAGAGACGGCGAGATATCGAGACTCGGAATCGATCAGTCTGTGCGACAGCCTCGCCCGGCAAGACATTGAATTCCATCTTGCGTTTTTTCACATCCGCAAGAAACCCCTCTGATTTTGCCATCGACGCGAAGGCAGCCCGCAAGGCCGCGATCGCGGTCCCTCGCCACACCCGGCGGGGCCACCAGGGTGCGGCCGATCTCCGTTATGGCGGCAAACAGAGACAGAATCTTTTTCTGCTCGGGCGTTTGGGCGAATTCAACCATGGCCGGCACGGACGGAAATTCGTGATCCCGCGTTTGCGAATACTGCACCAGAACCGAAATCTTGTTTTCCGTGAGCCAGTTGTGCTTTTCGTTGAGAAGCGTGCTTCCACTCATGGTTCCGCCCTCGACTTCGCCACGCTCGATAGCAAGGGCGACAGCGGCCGTCCCACCGTATCCAGGGATGATCTTGAATTTTGTTCCTACGATTGCGTTCATCACGCGCGGAAATCCGGCCGTCAATCCATTCGCGGTCGCCGCTGCCAAAGTAATCTCGTGGGTCTTGGCATCTTGAATTGTGTTTACTGGGGAAGGCCGCCGCGCAACCGTCGCCTCGACCGATGAGGCGAGACGTCCTATCCATTGAAATTTCCGCAGGTCGTATTTCACGTTCTCGCTGTTGAAGGCTTGATCCAGCACCAGATTGGGTTGAATCATCCCGATCGTCAGGCCGTCGCTGGGCGCTTGCTGGAAGAGGAAGTTCGCCGCCCGCAAGCTGCCCGCGCCCGGCATGTTCTGCACGACGATGGAGCAGCGTCCCGGAATGAACTGTCCGAGATGTTCGGCAACCAGACGGCCATAAGTGTCGTAACCGCCTCCAGGCGGGGAACCCACGACGAGAGTCAGCGACTTGCCCTGGCAGTAGTCGTTCGAGGCTTGCGCGAATGCGGGCACCGCAAGGGACGTCAAGGCGAGCCCTAATGCGCCGATCGCTGCGAATTTCATGTCCTTCCTCCCATCGTTGTTGCGGAACTTGACGTCCGAGCCTTTGATTTGACCAGCGAGTGCGAGCACTCCGATCCTAGGGCCTGGCCGCACCGGAGATTGACGGGTCTTCCCGGCAGCCCGCGGCAGCGACGTCCGGATCGATCGAAGCATCCCACAGCGAGCCGTTGTAGCGCCACCCGGTGGCACCATCTGAACGCGTCGAACACAACCACACCAGAACTGGGTTCATGACATCGACGGGCAGCAGTTCGCGGCCCGGCACGGCATCCCGATTCGTGTCCCCGTTGTCACAGGCGCCACCCGGCAACAGCGCATTGACGGTAACGCCTTTGTCCCTGAGGTCCTGCGCCCAGATATAGGTCGAGGAGTCGATGGCGGCTTTGGTCACGCCATAGGGACTCTGACGCCGGGAATAAAAATTCCGGACCGAGGTCGAGAGGTTGATGATCTTGCCGTATCCCTTTTCCACGAAATAGCGTGCGGCCGTGCGTGCCATGAAGAACGTGCCCGTGACGTTCACCTCGACCGTCTCGCGATAGAGTTGGGGATCCGTTTCCCAGAACAGCGGGTG
>CAVSWC010000003.1:417500-1230189 GCA_963731585.1 uncultured Alphaproteobacteria bacterium | reverse complement strand
CGTGTTGATCGCGCCCTGCACCCATTTGCACTTGGAAAAATCGACGCCGTATTCGTCGCTCAGAAGGCCACGCACGAAGATCGCCGCGGTCATGGTGTAGAGCGCGACGCCGATGCGCTTGCCTTCGATATCCTTTGGCTTGTTGATGCCGGCATTCTTGTTGATGCCGATGACGTCATGGCGGAAAGAGCGCGATGGAAACACCGGTATCGCTATAAAATTGCACTTTCCAGCGGCGTAGCGCTGGATGTATTCGGAGCTGGAATACTCGGCGACGTCGAATTCCTCCCCACCCGACATGCGGTCGAAGATCGGACGCGGGAGCTCGATCGGGATAAAGTTGAGGTCAATGCCCTCCGGCTTGATCTCGCCGGTGTAAAGCGGCTGCAGACGATCGTACAGCGATGCAGCGAAGTTAAGCTTCAAAGCGGCCATTGGGTAGTCCCGATATCTGGTAACGCATCGCTACCTGCGGCGGCACTAGCCCTCGTCGACCACGGAGTTCCGCAGCACGCCGATTTCCGGAACCTCCACTTCCACGACATCGCCCGGCTTGAGCCATTTCGGCGGCGTGTGATGGCCGCCGGCGCCGGTGGGCGTCCCGGTCATGATCATGTCGCCGGGGCGGAGCGTCGTGAAGGTGCTGATGTAATTGATCAGCCAGGCGAAGTCCCAGGTCAGGTGCGCGCTATTGTCGTCCTGCCGCAGTTCGCCGTTGACCTTGGTGGTGAGATGCAGGCCCTTGCCGGGATCGACATCCTCGGCCGGGACGACCCACGGCCCGAGGCTTCCGGAGCGGTCGAAATTCTTGCCCTGGGTGACGTTCAGCGTTCCGTGCCGCACCCAGTCGCGGACGCTGCCCTCGTTGCCGAGCGTGAGCCCGCCGATCATCTTCAACGCCTCTTCCTTTGGAACATTGCGTCCTTCGCGCCCGATCACCAGGACGATCTCACCCTCATAATCGAACTTGTCCGAGACTTTCGGCCGGACCAGCGGCTGGTCATGCCCGACGAAGGAGGAAGGAAACCGCACGAACAGGTTCGGATATTTCGGCGTGGGCCGGCCGTCTTTGTATTCTTCGTTCCGTTCCGGATAGTTGATCCCGACGCAAATGATCTTTTCCGGCGCGAGGATCGGGATCAGCATTTCCACCTCGCTCAGCTGATGATCCGGCTGACCGGACATGGCCTGGCGCGCCTCGCCGATCGCATTGGCCCGCAATACGTCGAGCAGCGTGGGGTATTTGGCGGAAAGCTTGCGGCCGATATCGACAAGGCCCTTGTCGGTCACGGCGCCGTAGCTGGTACGGCCATTCACGCGGAAACTGGCGAGGCGAAGGGACATCGGCGGGCAAAGTAGCGTGTGGCGGCCCGGCGTCAAGCCGCATTACCACGGGCCACGCCCTTGATTTGCAGGATGGGGGAAGGCATTAAGCTGTCCTCCCCAACAAGCAGGCTGCCATGATCGTCGATTTCCAGCATCACTTCACGCCGCGCGAGCTGATCAAAGAAGATCCCGGCAGCCGGCGGATCCTGCGCTACGACGAGAACGGCGCGCCGAGCTACACCATCCACGCGCTGCTCTATGACCTCGATGAGCATGTCGCGATGATGGATGCCTCGGGGCTCGACGCGGCTTTCCTCACCAGCGCGGCGGGCATGTGCGCCGACCTGGAAACCTCGAAAATCGTCAACAACAACGCCAAAAAGGCCGAGCGCGATTATCCCAACCGCTTCATCGGTGCCGCGCACGCGCATCCGCTCGGCGGCAAGGACGCCTTCGAGGAATTGTCGCGTTGCGTGCACGAACTCGGTTTTCCGGGTGTCGTCATCACCTCGGAGACCGACGGAAAGTATCTCGACGATCCGGCCTACGAGGATTTCTGGACGGAAGCCGAGCGGCTCGGCATTTTCGTCTTCGTTCATCCGGCGCTGAAGCTGAACCAGAGCAAGCAATTCGACACCCTGGATCTTGCGCGCGCGGTCGGCCGGGAATTCTCTTTGATTGGCGCCACCATCCGGCTGGTGGATTCCGGCGTGTTCGACCGGCACCCGAAGCTGACGGTGCATATGGCCCATCTCGGCGGCGGCATCTCCTCCATGCTCGGACGCATCCGCGGCTTCCGCGACAAGGAATTCTGGGGAACGCAAGGTGACCCGCGCCACGGCATGAAAGCCGAGAAGGATTTCGACTATTACCTGCGCAACAACATCATTTTCGATACGGCGGGTTTCTGCTGCGAGATTTCCGCCATCAAAACCGCGCTGGTTGAAATCCCTTCCGCGCGCATCGTGTTCGCCACCGATTATCCGCAGGAAGTGCGTGAGCGCCATGTCGTGAAAGACTTCGTCCAGCAGCTGCGCGGACTCGGCACGGACGGCGAGAAAATTCTTTCCGGCAATGTCGGCAAGTTGATCAAGGCGTAGCGCCCGTTCGCGTCACGCAATCGTGTTGGTCAAAACACCAATCCGCTCGATCTCGATCTTCACCACATCGCCGGGCTGAAGATATTCGTTACGCGCAGAGCCGACACCCGCGGGCGTGCCGGTAAGGATCACGTCGCCCGGATGCAGCGTCATGCCGGACGACAGATGCGCGATCTGCTCGGCGATGTTGTAGATCATCTTGCCGGTGTTGGAATCCTGCTTGATGGCGTCATTGACCCAGAGCTTGATCGTCAGATTATGCGGATCGGGAATGTCCTGCGCCGGCACGATCCACGGCCCGAGCGGACAGGAGCCATCGAAGCTCTTCTGACCGATCCAGTCGAACCTGAAGGCTGAGGTTTCAGGCACATGCGGACGGCGGGAAAGATCGCGCGCGGAAAGATCGTTTGCCGCGGTGTAACCGGCCACATGGCTGAGCGCCTGTTGCACGGAAACATTCTTTGCTGGCTTGCCGATCACCGCCGCCAGTTCAACTTCCCAATCCAGCTGCTGGGTGTAGCGCGACGCGTTGACCGTAGCGTCCGGATCAGCCAGCGCGCGCGCGGCCTTGATGAAATGCCATGGCTTCAGACCCAGGGTTTTTGGGTTGGGCTCCTCCGGCCGGTTGGCCCGCTTCGCCATTTCGGCGGCGTGGTCGCTGTAATTGGCGCCCGCGCAATAGATCGCCGACGGCCACAGGATCGGGGCACGCAGCCGCGTCTGGATCAGCGGCATCGCCTTGACTTCCTGGCCGCGCTTGCCCAGCGCTGACTGCAAAGTCTCATTCGCCTTGTGCCAATCATCCAGGATCCCGAGCATGCTGGCGTAGGAAGCCTGCCCGCTCAGCTCGGCCGCATCGAATACACTCTCTCCCACTACGACGCCGGCACGCGGGCCTTGCATGGATTGATAGGTTGCCAGCTTGTACCCGGCCATTGGCCCGCACTCCCTGATTTCGTTGTTAATCGACCAGCGCGCTCTTCAGCGCTTCCCAGACCCGATCTTGGCCCATGCCCGAACCGCGTGTGTGCCCCGCGGTATTGGCCTCGCGGAGTGCGCATTCTTCCGCCGCCATGTATTCAATGCGCCCGCCCGCCGCCAGCATCACTGCCTGCATCTGGATGCGCGCATTGACTTCGGTATAGACCGCACGCGCGACCGCAAGACGCAAATCGGACCCCACGACCACGTCGCCGTGCCCGCGCAGCAACGCGACAGAATGGTTTCCGAGGCGCTCGGCCAAGGCTTGGCCGCGCTTGGCGTTGGTTACCAGCATATCGGTCATGCCCGCAACGGCGCGAATTTCGAACACCGGCACACCGGTGTGCAAAAAAGCGGCGGGCGGCATGACCGCGCGCAATGGCACGTCGGTGATGCTGAACGGAATCACCCCGGGCGAATGGCTGTGAATGACGGCGTTAACGTCGGGGCGCTTCTTGTAGATCTCGGAGTGGATAAAACGCTCGCTGTAGATGCCCCGACCCTGACGGTCGACCGGCTCACCTTCGGCGTCGAATTCCATGATGTCGGCTGCGGTGACCAGCTTGGGACCCATGGCGCGCGCCATAAAGAAGCGCTCGGTTCGTTCCGGGCTGCGAAAGCTCACATGCCCGAAGGAATCCACCACTCCTTCGGCATGCAGGATGTGGTTGGCGAGCACCAGATCCTCAATCTCCGAGGCAAGATCGACCTTGTGCTCCGCTGCGGCCATGGGTGGATTTCCGTGAGGGTTGTTGCCGGAAGTGGCGCGGCATTGTGAAAGAAGATGGGCGCGGGTCAAGCCCGCGGCGGCGGCCGGCGAAGACTATTCTGTCCGCTGGCCCCATGCGCTAGGGTCAGCTTCCCGCGCGTGCTTCATTTTGCCATCTGGCATGCATCTGTCGCTTTGGTCCTTTTGATCGCATGATTGAACCGCTTTATCTCCTTGGCATTCCCGTCGATTTCATCCTGTTCGCGCTCACGCTGCTGGGCGTGGCGCTGTTTCATCGTTACACGCTGCAGGTAGCGCTGAGCGGTTTGGCTGCTATCGTCGCCTACAAGCTGATCTTTACGGGATTCAAGTTTGGCGCAGGTCTTACCGGGCTTGCGCTGCATATGCAGCACGAATGGGTGGTGCTGGCCAATCTGTTCCTGCTGCTGATGGGCTTCGCGCTGCTGTCCCGGCATTTCGAGAAAAGCCGCGTGCCGGATGCCATGCCGGCCTATCTGCCCGACGACTGGAAAGGCGCCTTCGTTCTCTTGCTGCTGGTTTTCGTGCTGTCGAGCTTCCTCGACAATATCGCGGCCGCGCTGATCGGCGGCACCATGGCGCGCCACGTGTTCCAGGGCAAAGTCCATATCGGCTACCTCGCCGCCATCGTCGCGGCCTCGAATGCCGGCGGCTCCGGCAGCGTGGTCGGCGACACCACCACCACCATGATGTGGATCGACGGCGTCAGCCCGCTGGTGGTGCTGGAAGCCTATGTCGCCGCGGTGTGCGCGATGGTGATCTTCGGCATTCCCGCCGCCTTGCAGCAGCAACGCTACTCTCCCATCGCGAAGAACGCCCCGCGCGGGCTGCAGATCGAATGGACGCGGATCGGCATCGTAGCGGCCATTCTGGTGATCGCGATTTCGGCCAATGTGATCGCCAACCTGCGATTTCCGGCCCTGCTCGACATGATCCCGGTGATCGGGCTCGCCGTATGGGTGGTGATCCTCGCCACCGCACCGTTGCGCCGCCCCGATTGGGAAGTCATGCCGGAGACCTTCAAGGGCACGATCTTCCTTCTGGCGCTGGTCACCTCGGCTTCGCTGATGCCGGTCGAAACGCTGCCGCTCGCCTCCTGGCAGACGGCGCTTGGCCTCGGCTTCGTGTCGGCGGTCTTCGACAACATCCCGCTCACCGCGCTGGCGCTCAAGCAGGGCGGCTATGACTGGGGCTTCCTGGCCTATGCGGTCGGCTTCGGCGGTTCCATGATCTGGTTCGGATCCTCTGCCGGCGTCGCGCTGGCCAACCAGTATCCGGAGGCGAAATCGGTCGGGCTGTGGCTGCGCCACGGCTGGCATGTTGCCATCGCCTATGTCATTGGGTTCTTTGTCATGCTGGCGTTGCTCGGTTGGCACGCCGATCAAGATCACAAAAAGCGGGTCGAGGCGCCGCCGGCGGCTACGACCGCTCATTTCATTCAGGAGGAACAGTAATGGCGTTTACCAGCTGGCGTGGAACCCTGGGCTGCATCAAGCCGACCAAGCGGCCCGGATCGCTCGAAGAAATGATCCGCATGTTGCCGGAAGGCATCGGCGTGGTGCCGCTCTTCCTCGCCATCAACAAAGGCACGACCGAGGAATTCAAGCGCTCCGTCGAACCGTTCGAGCCGCTGGTCAAGGAATTGGCCGAGCTCGAATGCGACCTGATCCATCCGGAAGGCGCGCCGCCCTTCATGCTCCTCGGCGTGAAGGGCGAAGCCGAGCTGCTGAAGAAGTGGGAAAAGAAATACAAGATCCCGATGTTCACCTCGGGCACCAATCATGTCCGCGCATTGAAGGCCCTGAAGGCCAAGAAGATCGTGGGCGCGACCTATTTCACCGGCGAGATCAACAATCTGTTCGCGAAATACTTCAAGGAAGCCGGCTTCAAAGTGATGGCGATGGACGGAATCGACGTGCCGTTCGACCAGATTCAGAACCTGTCGTCCGAGCAGGTCTACGCCCACATCAAGAAGATGTTCCTGAAGCACAAGGGCGCCGACGCGATCTACTTGCTCGGCTCCGGCTGGCGCGTGCTGCCGGTGATCGACATGCTGGAGCGCGACCTGGGCGTGCCGGTGATCCATCCGGTGCCGGCGCGTGTCTGGGAAATCCAGCACCGCCTGTCGATCAACGAGCCGGTGAAGGGCTACGGCCGGCTGCTCGCCGAGATGGTTCCGGGCTAAAACGACAGGATGACAAGATAAAAAAACGGCACCCGAGAGGTGCCGTTTTCATTTGTGCAATCAAAGCCGGCTAATTTAGTCGACTTTCGTCACCAGCGACTTCAGCGTTGCCACCACATCCTCCGGCTGGTTCAGCGCCTTCTGGACGGCGATGGTAACTTGCTCGCCCGACATCGGCGTGGTGCTGCGCTTCGCCCTCGCGAGATCGGCCTGCAACTCGGGGCTTGCCAGCGTCTTCAGATAAATCTCGCGCAGAAAGGCCAGACGGTCCGCCGGAATGCCGGGCGGTCCCGCGGTGATGCGCGCCAGCAGCGATTGCGCCTCCAGCAGGCTGACGACGGCCTTGGCGTCGTCGGTGTCGGCAAAATCGCGGCCGTCAGGCACGCCGGGAAGCTCCTTGCCGAACTGCAGCATGAGGAAGGCGCCGCCCTTGTTGACGAGCTGCATCGAGGTTTCGGAACCGTCCATCGAGGCATGCGTCTCTCCGCGCAGCATGCTCATATGGCCTTCACTGCCGTTATAGCCGGTGAGGTGCTTGGCGTTCATCTTGAAGGCGCGCGCCACCATGTTCGCCTCGATGTGCGAGCCCGAGCCGATGCCGGAGGACGCGAACAGCACCTGGCGGTTGGGATCGCGCATGTCGGCGAGCGTCTTGAACGGCGACTTGGTGCTGACGACAAGCACGCGCGTGTCGGAGGCCGCCTTGCCGATCCACGACATCTTGGTGAGGTCGAACTGGATACCCGGCATGCCGACGAGCTGCGCGTAGACCAATCCGGTGCTGAAGGAACCGATCGTCAACCCGTCCGGCTTGGAAAGGTAGACCGTGTTGGCGCCAATGATATGCCCGGCGCCGGGAACGTTCTTCACGATGATCGTCGTGTCCGGCAGGAGCGTCGCCATGTGCTTGGAGATCAGTCGCGCGAAGAAATCGTGCCCGCCGCCCGGCCCGGTCGAAACGATCCAGGTCAGCGTCTTGCCTTTGTAAAAATCGGAGGCTTCTGACGCCCGGGCGGCGCCGCTGAATAAACTGAAAACCAGGCTCGCGACCGCCAGGCCGAGCATCCACGTTTGCCGTCGCATCGAAACTCCTCCCTCGTGTTAGCGTCCTGCCGCCGTGCCGGTGTTTCTTAGATCGTTACCGGTCACGCATCCGCATCGACGACGTATTGGCCCTCGACGTTCTTGATCGCTTTGCCGCCCTCGTTGTGGCGCTGTTTTCCTGACGGCTCTCCGCGGCTGCCGAGCAGGATCATGTTCTCGCTGCCGGTATTGTGCAGCTGATAGAACTGGTCCTTCGGAAGCACCACGAGCATTCCCGGCTTCAGTTTCTCGCTGTCGCCGTCGGGAAAATGGATCGTGCACTCGCCCTGCACGCAATAGAAAATCTCGTCGGCGGAGTGCTTGTGCATCGGGCCCTTCTTGCCCGGCTCGTGGTCGATATGCACCCAGACATGATAGTGGTCCGACGAGAACAATGTGCCCTTGGTGCTGTGGCCGGTGAGCGGGCCCTGATCCTTGATGTCAACGAACAGCGCCTGCATCACTTTTCTCTCGAACGCCATCTTGCCTCCTCCTGCTTCTTGTGCCGCGTCAGCCGATGATCGAGCGCAGGCCGCCGCCGGCCCTGTCGGCATAGGCGGGCTTTTGCGCCGCGATGCGCAGCTTATCGGCATAATGCAGCCACGCCTTGTCCTGCGAGCGCTGCTTGAGGATTTGCTGGCTGATCTCTTCGGACTGTTGCGCTGACAGGTATTGCGGCTTGCCGCCCATCTGCCTGGTGATTGCCAGGATCTTGAAAGCCTCTTCGAGATACAGCGTCAACAGCAGGGCTTCCTTCAGGTCCTTCCCGACCACGATCGTGCCGTGTCCTTGCTGCAGGAGCGCACAGCCCGGCCCAAGCGCGCGGGCGATGTCCCCGGCGCGGTCTTCCGACTTGGTCTGACCGGGGCTGGCATAGGTCGCGATCTTCCCGTGAAAGGGCGCGCCATAATGATGGATCGGACGGAATTCTTCATTCAGCGTGCCGAAGGCAATCGCGTAAGGCGGATGGGTGTGGACGATGGCGCCGACGTCGGGCCGCGCCGCGTAGATCGCCGGATGCGCCTTGTAGTCTTTCAGCGCCGCGCCGGGCTCATAGATTTGGATATTGTCGACGGTGACGCGCGTTGGGCTGGTAATCGGGTGCGCCATCATACGGCCGCCAGGCAGCCGGCAGCTCACGTTGAAGGCCGCTTCGGCGACGTTCTCGTTGACCAGGATGTGACAGGCTGTGACGAAGTCTTCCCGCAGCTGCCGCTCATCCTGGCCGCTGCCGATGTCGGCGACCTGAGCACCCGCCATAGCCGTCTCCCTTGCTGCGATTTCCCTTTGCTGTTGCCGGCGAGCATAGCATACCCGCCCGCTCACGGCCGAATTTTGCATGTTCCGGAAGGCCATCCAAAAAAACCGGCTTAGGCCGGTTCTTTCAGTGCGGTCATGTATTGACGCACCAGCTCCGCCGTGAGCGTCGACATTCGGATCGTATTCCGGGGCATCCTCGAACTGCTCCAGGTCGTTCAGCCCGCAGCTCTGGTAGATGCGGTTGATCGCGGAGATCAGCCGCGCCGGCCGCTTCGGATCGGCGTTGAAATGCTGGTGAATGGTGTTCGGGCGGAATGTAGATCATGTCGCCGGCTTCCCACTCGAAGCGCTGAACTTCGCTCACCGGCGTCCAGTGATAGGTGTCGGTGATCTCAACGTCGCAATCCTGATGCAGATCGTAGCCGCGGCCCTCGACCACGTAGAGGCATTCTTCCGCCAGATGCCGATGCCGGCCGGAGCGGCTGCCGGGCGGGATGAACTGCATGAAAGCGTCCACGGTTTCCATCCGCGTGTTCATGCGCGCGTTGAGCAGGTGCTTGAGGAGCCCCTGGCGCGACATCTCCCACGGCATTTCGTCGGGACGGATGACCTTCTTGCGGCGCGCGTTGCGCTCCGGGGCTTCCGTGGCTTCATCCAGCAGCGCCTGGTAGAATTTTTCGTTCAGCGCGCCCTGGTTCCAGGCCTTCGCTTCATTCCACGCCATTCCTAGACCTCTTCGCTTCCGGTTGACCGCGCCGCTTATTCTGCCGGGTGATTGTAGTTTTCCTCGTCGTCGCGCGGCACGAAATTGCCCTGCGTCGCAGACGGAGTTCTTCTCCTCGCGTTCCACGGTGTGCTGGAACAGCATGTTCATGAACAGGTACATCGGCTTGGTCTTCAACACCAGGGACCGCGCCGGCTCGCGGTCGCTCGCGTTGAAGTGCTGATGGACGCAGTTGTTGTGCACGATCGCCACGTCGCCCGCCTGCCAGTCGTAGCGGATGCCGTCATGGATCTCGTATCCCTTGCCGTCGAGGATGTAGAAAGCTGCCTCATTGACATGGCCGTGCTTGGAGGTCTTGCCGCCCGGCGCATATTCCTCGAGGTGAATATGCAGCGTCTGGGTACGGCCGTCCTCCGGCTCCATATAATGACGGCTGTAATGCTGCGGGCCGCCGTCGAGCTTGAGGTCCTTGCCCTTGATGACGCGCGGTATCGAGCGCAGCCGCTTTAGCTCGTCCTTCAGGCCGTAATTGCCGGTGAGCGCGCGGACGAAGGTCCGCTCCACGTTCGGGTCGTGCGCTTTGTTTCCCATGCGATCCTCTTGTGCGCGCCAGTGGCGCGTTTGTCGGCGAAGTTTAACGCAAGCCCGGTTTCCCAAAAGCGTTTTCAAGCGAAGTGGGAACGCGTTCGCGTGAAGAAAACGCGCCATTCTATAGCGAGAGCGCGTTCGGACGCAAAACCGGTGCCCACCCCGGATCAAGTCCGGGGGAGGCTTTTTGCTGAACGAACTCCCTAGCTGGGAATATCGACGGCCATCACCCCGCCGTCGACGAACAGGTTCTCGCCCAGCACGAAAGTGGCGTCATCGGATACCAGAAACAGCACGGCCTTGGCGACGTCGGTGGGCTCGACCGACCGCTTGAGCAGGTTGGTGATCGGCCGGTCGGGATTGAACTCGTCCCGGCCTACCGGCGAGCCGGCCTTGTTGGGCGAGACCGAATTGACGCGGATGTTATACGGCGCGAGCTGCACCGCCATGCTGCGGGTCAGGTTGATCACCCCGCCCTTGGCCGTGGTATAGGCGATGGCACGCGGCCGCCCGCGCCAGCCCGAGGTCGAGGCGATATTCACCATCTTGCCGCCCGAGCCCTGCGCGATCATCTGCTTGGCGACGAACTTCCCCATCAGGAACGGACCCTTCAGGGTGACGCTCATCACGCGGTCCCATTCCTCTTCCGTCAGGTCGATGATGGTCTTGTTGTCGGATATCGCCACATTGTTGATCAGGATATCGATCCGGCCGAAGCGTTTGGCGACGTCGGCCACGCCACGCTCCACGTCCGCCCCCTTTGACACGTCCACCACGAAAGCGGCGGCGTCTCCCCCGGAGCCGCTAATCCCGGCTGCGACCTTTTCTCCGCGCGCCTTGTCCATGTCGAAGATCGCGATCCTGGCGCCTTCGGCGGCAAACAGCTTGGCGATTTCCTCGCCGATATTACGGCCGCCGCCCGTGACGATCGCCACCTGATCTTTCAGCTTCATCCATCAACTGCCTTGTTTTGTGAACTCTTGGGCCATTCCTATCGCCAGGGTAGGCCGGAGTCGAGCCGCCGTCGTGAGCGGTTTTCGACGCTGTTTCCCTCTCCGCCCAGCCTGCGCTAGGAAGAAGTGCGCAAAGGATCGGAGAACAAGAGGGCATTTAGGAATGGGGCGTTACCGCGTAACGGTCGACACGGGCGGGACATTTTCCGATTTCGTCTATCTGAATGAGGAAACCCGCGAGGTTTCGATCAGCAAGGTGCCGTCCACGCCGGACGACCCTTCACGCGCGATTTTGCACGGCCTCGAGATACTGCTGGCCAAAGGCGTGCGCGCGGACGAGATCAGCTATTTCTGTCACGGCACCACGGTCGGCACCAATGCGCTGCTGGAAGGCAAGGGCGTCGCCACCGGGCTCCTGGTGACCGAAGGCTTCAGCGCCGTCTATCCCGTCGGCGAGCAGGCGCGGCCCTATGGCGCTGCGATTTTCGACGTGATGTACGACAAGCCGACGCTGCTGGTTGCGCCCAGCGCGACGGGAGAGGTGAGGGAGCGCATCGATTTCCGCGGTACCGTGCTGCGGGAGCTGGACGAGGCGGCGCTGCGGCAAACTCTGCGCAGGCTCAAGGAGCAGAAGGTCGAATCGCTCGCCGTCTGCCTGCTATTTTCATTTCTGCATCCGCAACACGAGCAGCGCGTGGCGGAGCTCATCCGCGAGGAAATGCCGGGCTGCGCGATTTCTCTTTCGTCGGAAATCCTGCCGCAGATCCGCGAGTATTACCGGCTCAGCACGACGGTGATCAACGCTTACCTGCAACCGATCCTCGCGCATTACATTGCTCAACTGGAGCAGCGGCTGACCGGAGCCGGTATCCACACCAAACAGAAATACATCATGCAATCGAACGGCGGCATGTCGACATTCGACGCCGCTGCGCGCAAGGCGGTTACGACCGTGCTGTCCGGGCCCGCCGGCGGCGTGACCGCGGGCGCCTATGCCTGCCGCATGACCGGGATGCAGAACATCATCACCTTCGACATGGGCGGCACCTCCTGCGACGTCGCTCTGATCAAGGACGGCGAGCCATTCCTCTCCAGCCGCGGCAAGATCGAAGGCCGCGACATCGCGGTGCCCATGATGGACATCAACACGGTGAGCGCGGGCGGCGGCACCATCGCCAAGGTGGACCGTTTCGGCGCGCTCGAAGTCGGCCCCGAAAGCGCCGGCGCGGTGCCCGGCCCGGCCTGCTATTCGCGCGGCGGCAAGGTGCCGACCATCACCGACTGCAATGTCGTGCTCGGCTATCTCGGCGAGGACAATTTCCTCGGGGGCAAAATGCATCTCGACGCCGGCAAGGCGCGTGCGGCGATCGAGGAGGTGGTTTGCAAACCGCTGTCGATGGACTTGGCGGATGCCGCCGAAGGCATCGTGCGCATCATCGATGTGAAGATGGCGGAAGCGATCAAGGCCATTTCCACCATGCGAGGGCATGACCTGCGCGATTTCATGCTGCTGGCGTTCGGTGGCGCCGGCCCGGTGCATGCCTGCCGGATCGCGCGCGACCTCGGCATGGCTGGAGTCATCGTGCCGCTCTATCCCGGCGTCTATTCCGCCATCGGCCTGGTGATGTCCGACGTCAAGCACGACTATATCCAGTCGCGCATGACGGCGCTGGCCGAGATGGCGGCCGAAGACTTGACCGATATGTTCGATCAGCTTGTCTCGCAGGCGCTGGACGATCTGCGCGCCGACGGCTTCGCCCCCGACACCATCCGCATCCAGCGCTCGCTCGATATGCGCTATGCCGGCCAGGGCTATGAAATCACCATCCCCTGCGAGCCGGAGATGATGACCGCAGAAGGGCTGCGAGCCCTGCGCAAATCCTTTGACGAGGTGCACCGCGGCATGTTCGGCCATATGGCGCCGGAAGAGCCGGTCGAGATCGTCTCCTATCGCGTCCGCGGCGTCGGCATGGTGCCGCCGGTGGAGATGCCGCGCTTTGAGCGCACCGGCACCGCGCTGAAAGATGCGGTGCGCGAAAGGCGCAAAGCTGCGATTCGACGGCAGAACCATCGATTGCCCGATCTATCAGCGCGAGAAGCTGGACGTGGGCTTGACCTTCAGCGGGCCGGCGGTGCTCGACCAGTTCGACTGCACCACCGTGATCTGCCCGGGCCAGACGGTGCGGGTGGACGAATGGAAAAATTTGATCGTGACGCAGGAGCGGTGATGGACTGTATTTAGGTCTTTGTCATTCCGGGGCGCGCCGAAGGCGCGAACCCGGAATCCATCTCCCCGATCGTGGCTATGGATTCCGGGCTCGCCGCTGCGCGGC
This sequence comes from uncultured Alphaproteobacteria bacterium, assembly GCA_963731585.1. GTDB lineage: Bacteria > Pseudomonadota > Alphaproteobacteria > Rhizobiales > Xanthobacteraceae > CANKHA01. The sequence goes on along the minus strand of CAVSWC010000003.1, from coordinate 1,216,908 downwards.
GCCCCGGAATGACGTGGAGAGTGAGGTATCCTCATGCACATCGACGCGGTCGATCTCGAAGTCGTCAAAGGCGAGCCTCTCCGGCATCGTGCAGGAGATGCAGAATTCGCTGTTCCGCACCGGCTTTTCCACCATCGTGCGGGAATCGCAGGACGCATCCTGCGCGCTGATGAATGCCAAGGGCGAAGTGGTGGCGCAGCACGTGGTGCTGCCGCTGCATATCGGCGCCTTCCCGGCCTGCTGCGCGGCGGTGCTGAAAGAATTCGGCGACGACATCGCCGAAGGTGATGCCTTCCTGATCAACCATCCCTATCAGGGCGGCAGCCCGCATGCGCCGGACATGGCGGTGATCACGCCGATCTTCGTCGCGGATCAAGCTGTTCGGTTTCGGCGGCAGCATCGCGCATAAGAGCGACATCGGCGGTCCGGTGCCGGGCAGCTGCTCCGGCCAGGCGCGCGAGACCTTCAACGAAGGCCTGCATCTTCCCGCCGTGCGCTACCAGAGCCGCGGCGTCACCTCCGGCGACATCGAGCGCATCATCGCCGCCAATAGCCGCACGCCCGAACTGGTGCTCGGCGACATCCGCGGTCAGGTCGGTTCGGGGCGCCTGGGCGAACAGCGGCTGATCGAGCTCGTGGGCAAATACGGCAAGGAAAAGATCGAGGCCTGCTACGCGCGCCTGTTCGAGCTCTCCGAGCAGCGCCTGCGCGGCGCCGTCGCCGAATGGAAGGACGGCCGTTTCGAAGCCGAGCGCCTGGTCGATGACGACGGCATCGATCTCAATACGCCGGTGCGGGTGCATGTGGTGGTGGAGAAAAAAGGCGACAGCATCCATTTCGATTTCAGCGGCTCGGCCGATCAGACCAAGGGGCCGGCGAATATCCGCCCGCCGCTGGCACAGGCCGCCGCGGCCTATGCGCTGATCTCGCTGATCGACCCGCATATGTATGTCTGCAGCGGGATGATCAACGCTTTCACCATCACCGCGCGCGAAGGCAGCGTGATCAACCCCCGCTTCCCGGCGCCGGTGAATACCTACAATCCGACCGTTCACGCGGTGGTGGATGCGATCTTCGCTGCGCTCAGCCATGTGGTGCCGGGACGCGCGCGCGCCGACGGCAGCGGCAGCCGTTCGATCGTCATCGGCGGACGCAGCACCTATACCGGCAAAGGTTATGTGCAATATGAGATCCTCGCCGGCGGCGCGGGCGCGCGGGCGGCAAAGGACGGCGGTTCCGGCATCACCGTCAACCAGAGCAACGCCAAGATCGCCCCGGTGGAGATCATCGAAAGCGAATTCCCGACGCGGCTGACGCGGTTCGAATTGATCCAGGATTCGGGCGGCGCCGGGACAGTTCCGCGGCGGACTGGGCTTGCGGCGCGAATATCTCAACCTGGCCGACGCGCGCTTCTCCATCCGCTCGATGAAGCACACGATCCCGCCGCATGGCAGCCACGGCGGAAAGACCGGCCGCACCGGCGATATCTGGATCAATCCCGACACAGCAGCGGCCAAGCGGCTGCCGACGCGCTATGCCGATTATCCGCTGAAGGAAGGCGACGTCTTCCGGCTCGATACACCCGGCGGCGGCGGGTTCGGCGACCCGCTCGCGCGCGATCCGGCGCAGGTGCTGGCCGACGTGGCGCAGGGTTATGTCTCGATGCAAGCCGCCGAGCGCGATTATGGCGTCGTGATCGACAAAGCCGGCCGCGCTGTGGACGAGGCCGCGACTGCCAGGCGGCGCGCGGCCACGAAAGCCCGGTGAATGGAATGACCGACGCCGTGATCCGGAAACGGCGGGTGTTTCATCTGCCAGGCTTTGATCCCGCGCCGCCAGCGGCGGTGAAGCGACGCTTTACGCGAGAGCTGCGCCGCTTCGAAAAAACCTGGTCGGCGCAGGCTGCGGTTTCCGACATCGGTGCGAACGATGAGACCTGGAGGGTCACCGCGTCGGGCCCGAACTGGAGCGTCGAGACGAATTTTCGCCTGGTGGCCTGGAACGATGTGATCGAAGCGCTGGCGGAGAAGCCGACGTGGCTGCGCATTCCGCAAGGGCTGTTGGCGTTCCTCGATTTTGCAGTCAATGCGTTGCCACGATACCTGCGCGCCAACTGGCGTTATGCGGGATTTTTCCTCTATCCCTTCGTCATGTTCGCGGCGCTGGCGGCGCTCGCCATATCCATTGGCCGCTATGCCGCGAGTGCGAGCGGCTATTTGCTGGCCGGCCTCGCGGTCGCGCTCGCCATCTTCGCCCTGCTCTGGCAATGGCCGGGACGGCGACTGTTTCTGCACCTTCTGTTCGACGATTGGATTTTTTCCCGCGTCTATGTGCGCGCGGGCGATCCGGCCATGGAAGCCAAACTCGGCCGCACAGCGCGGGAAGTCGTCGAAGCAGCACGTGAGGGCAAGTATGACGAGGTCGTGGTGATCGGCCACAGCCTCGGGGCAATGCTGGCCATCGATGTGCTCGACCGCGCGCTTCAACTCGAGCCGGAGCTCGGCCAGAAAGGCGCGCGCGTCGCCTTGATTTCAGTGGGCTCCTCGATCCTGAAAATCGGACTCCACGCGTCCGCGGCGCGTTTCCGCGCTTCCGTCGAGTGCGTCGCTTCCGCGCCCGGAATCTTCTGGGGCGACTATCAGGCCATCTCCGACATCATGAATTTCTACAAGCGCGATCCGCTCAGCGCGATGGGGCTGCCGACACGGAACGTGCCGCTGGTGCGCATGGTGCGGATCCGGCACATGCTCGATCCGGCCATCTACAAGCGCATCCGCTATCGTCCCCTCCGCATGCATCTGCAATTCGTGAGCGGAAACAACATTCGTAACGCATATGATTATTTCATGCTGGTGTGCGGCCCGCTGAGCGCGGAGCGGCAGGTGCGCGGCCTCGGCGCGCTCTCCGCGATCGGCCCGGACGGCGCGCTCATAGAAGGGGCGTCTGCATGACTCCTGCCATTGCCAAGGCGATCTATGTCCTGCTCGCCGTGGCCTGGTACGCTATCCGCTATCCCCATGCGCGCCGCGCGCGGCGCACGCCAGTTATTCGCAGCGCCCGCGGCGGGCGCGAAATCGCGCTGCTGCTGATCTCGCTGACCGGGTTGGGAATCCTGCCCTTGCTCTATGTGGCGACCGGGTTTCCGCAATTTGCCGATTATCCATTCCGACCGACGCAGGCCTGGCTGGGTCTGCTCGTGGCGATTGCTGCCTTCGCCATGTTCTTGGCCACCCACCGCGCCCTTGGCCGTAATTGGTCGGTCAGCCTTGATGTGCGCCAGGATCACCGGCTGATCACCGAGGGCGTCTACCGGAACGTGCGGCATCCCATGTACACGGCCTTCTGGCTTTGGGCGGTGGCGCAGGCATTGTTGCTGCCCAATTGGGTAGCCGGACTTTCAGGGCTGCTCGGCTTCGGAATTCTGTATTTCCTCCGGGTCGGCCAGGAGGAGCAGCTGATGCTCGACACCTTTGGTGACGACTACCGGGCCTATATGGCGCGCACCAAACGGCTGATACCGGGGCTTTACTAAGCCATCCGGCGTGGCGGATTTACCGCAGTCAGCAAAATTATTGGCGGTGCTACGAACAGACTGCCTCCTGAGCAATGTTTGGCGCTTAGAATCATCACGTCCGACGCCGGCCGACTATGCCGTCGTGGGTATCGAGCTGAATTGATTTGGGGTGGGGTTTAGCGATGAATCGCAGGAACGGCATTCGTGCCCTGGTGAGCATTGGCTTGCTGGGCTTGGCTCTCGGTGTGCCGCTTTCCGCCCCACAGGCCCAGGTCCTTGCGAGGCTGGGCGATCCGAGCCCGCCAGATGCAATCCCTTCCGCCAAAGATGCAGCGAAGAAAGCGCAAAAATCCGAGCGCGGCACGGTGAGTCTGGGCGGCTATAGCCCGGGCACCATTGTGGTCAAAACGCGCGAAAGACGGCTCTATTACGTGCTCGGCGACGGCAAGGCGGTGCGCTATCCGGTCGGCGTCGGCCGTCCCGACAAGCAGTGGTCCGGACAGTCGGCCATCAGCGGCAAATACATCAGCCCGGCCTGGTCGCCGCCGGAGGAGATCCGGCTCGACAATCCGCAGCTTCCCTATGTGATTCCGAGCGGCGCGCCGGACAATCCGATGGGGGCCGCCGCCCTGACGATTGCCGGCGGTGAATACGCCATTCACGGCACAAACCGTCCAGGCTCGGTCGGCGGATTCGTGTCCTACGGGTGCATCCGGATGCTCAATTCGGACATCCTGGACCTGTTCGAGCGAGTCGCGGTCGGGACGCCGGTTGTCGTGGAACGCTAAAAGCTCTTTGGTTCCCGGGAATCATGGAAAATCTAGGTGTGAAGTGCCGACTTTTGGGGGGGAAGTGTGGCTTTTATGCACTAGCGACCGCTGACGGATTTCTCTTATATGGGATCGTGGGTTTTTACCTATCAAACATGGTGTGGCAGAGGGGTTCTCCATGAAAAAGATCGCGGTTGCTTTGGTCGCTTGCTTCGTGGCGGCGAGCTTGGCTGGATGTGTGGCTGGCAAGGGCAAAGCCCCTGTCGGCAAGGGCAAAGGCAAGGCGCCTGCGCCTTCGGCCGTCGTCACTAAGGGCTAAGCTAATCTTGACTGGCGGGCCGGGGTAAAAGCCGGCCCGCCATTCTTGTTTCGTCGCGGGCTTCCCGGCTCGCGCCGGTTTTGTATGACACGTAGTAGAGCGTGTATTGCGCCGCGAATGCCGATGCGGCCGCCGATGCCCGCTTCTGGAGAACCGGCGATGCAGGCAAAGAAGAAAATCAGCTACCTGGCGGCTTTATGCGCTGTCGCCCTGTCCTGGGGGATTTTCCTTCCCGGAGCGATGGCGCAGGAAAATCCGCGAGAATCGGCAGCGGCGTCACGCGCTGTTCCGATTTCAATTTCTCAAAAATCAGAGGCAAAACGCTACTTCGTGGAATTCCGCTCCCGGAGTGCCTTGAGTTATGGCCACACCTTCTTGGTGCACGGGAAGCTGAATGCTAACGGCCAAGTCGGGCAGGTAGCGAAGGAGCAGGTCGCCGGCCTGCATCCCGCGACAGAAAGCTCCGTGCCCTGGATGATCGGCCACGTGATCCCCGTGGTTTCCGAGAACGGCTGGAGCGACGGCGATACTGAGGACGAATACATCACCGCACGCTATCGCATTCTCCTCACCGAAGACGAATACGCCAAGGTTTCGGCCAATATCCGCCATCTGCAGAAGAATTCGCCGCTCTGGCACGCCGTTCTCTACAACTGCAATGCATGGGTTGGCGACGTTGCGAAGTCCATGGGCTTGAAGGTCCCCAGCTCGGGACTCTATCCCGAGGATTTCATCAGCGGCATAGCCAGTCTGAACGGAGGAACGGCAATAAGGCCGAATCCATCGATACGGTCGCCGCTGCCGGGCACAGCCAGCCAAACCTGCGGCCGCTAAGCCGCGCGCTGCCAAGCCTGCCAAGCCGCAAACCGCGACCGCGCCGACGGCAGCGGCTGCGGAAGCTCAGACCGTCCGCTAACACGGCGCGTTAAAAGGGATTGAGGGCGATGGGGCTCCCTCCGCCGACTTCGGTCGGCGGAGGGATTTTCTTTATGCCGCCTCACGCTTTGATGGATAGCCCACGCGCAGCGGACCCACTAAGCTTAGCCGTGACTGCTAGACAGCGCTGACCCTCTACCCGGTGGTGGGCCCGTGAATGACGATTTCATCCTCGTAACGGACGGCCTTACCAAAGAGTTCGCTGGCTTCATGGCCGTCAGCGGTGTCAATCTGGCCATCCGGCGCGGCAGCATTCATGCCTTTATCGGGCCAAATGGCGCCGGCAAGACCACCTGTTTCAACCTGCTCACGAAATTTCTGAAGCCAACCCGCGGCCGCATTGTATTCAAAGGTAACGACATCACCAAGCTTGCGCCGGCGGAAGTAGCGCAGCTCGGCCTGGTTCGCTCATTTCAGATTTCCGCCGTTTTTCCTCATCTCACTGTGCTGGAGAATGTTCGACTTGCGCTGCAAAAAAAGCGCGGCGGCTCTTTCGATTTCTGGCGGTCGAAACGCGTCCTCGACAACCTCAATGGCCGCGCGGCCGCGCTGATCGAGGACGTCGGCCTGCAGGAGTTTGCGCCGATCCCTGCAGTCGAGCTGCCTTATGGCCGCAAGCGCGCGCTGGAGATTGCGACGACGCTTGCGGTCGATCCCGAGCTGATGCTTTTGGACGAGCCGACGGCCGGCATGGGGCACGAGGATATCGACCGCATCGCGGCGCTGATCAAGCGGGTGGCGGCGAACCGAACGGTCTTGATGGTCGAGCATAATCTCAGCGTCGTCGCCACCATCTCCGACCGCATCACCGTGCTCACACGCGGGTGCGTGCTGGCGGAAGGTGATTACGCAACCATCTCGGCTAACGCGAAAGTGCGTGAAGCTTATTTGGGGACGGGCCATGAATGAATCCAAGCCTGTCCGCCCCCTGCTCGCGGTGCAAAACCTCCAGGCCTGGTATGGCGAATCGCACATCCTGCATGGTGTGACTTTCGAGGTGCGCGCCAGTGAAGTGGTGACGTTGCTCGGCCGCAACGGCGCCGGCAAGACCACGACCCTGAAATCAATCATGGGCATGGTCGGCCATCGCACCGGCTCGGTCCGCTTCGAAGACAGGGAATTGATCTCGCTGACCTCGGACACGATCGCGCGAGCCGGTGTCGCCTTTTGCCCGGAGGAACGCGGTATTTTCGCCAGCTTGAGCGTGGAGGAGAATCTGGATTTGCCGCCGCAGGTGCGGCCGGGCGGCCTGTCGCGGCCAGATATTTTCAAGTTGTTCCCGAATATTTCCGAACGCCTCAACAGCCAAGGCACCAAGCTGTCCGGCGGCGAGCAGCAGATGCTCGCGATCGCCCGAATTCTTCGAACCGGCGCGCGTTTTCTTTTGCTTGATGAGCCGACCGAAGGACTGGCGCCCGTCATCATCAACCAGATCGGAAAAACGATCCGCACGCTCAAGGAGCAGGGCTTCACCATCCTGCTGGTCGAACAGAACTTCCGTTTCGCCGCGACGGTCGCGGATCGCTATTTTGTGATGGAGCACGGCCGCATAATCGACGGTTTTGACGCTCCGGAACTAAAGTCCAACCTCGGCAAGCTGCACGCTTATCTTGGGGTATGATATCGTTGGCGAACCTCACCACAGAGAGGAAGGCTATGAACACTCTTAGAAATCTTGCGGTTTTGAGTGCGATTCTGGCAAGCAGCTCCGCCTTCGCGCAGTATACCGACGGCGTCATCAAGATTGGCGTGATGAACGACATGTCGGGCACCTACTCCGACCTGAGCGGCCAAGGCTCGGTTCTCGCCGCACGCATGGCGGTGGAGGATTTCGGCGCGGCCGCCAAGGGCCTGAAGGTCGAGATCGTCGGCGCCGATCACCAGAACAAACCGGACATCGGCTCCAATGTCGTGCGCACCTGGATCGACCGCGACCAGGTCGATGTCGTCGTGGACGTGCCGACGTCGTCGGTCGCGCTCGCCGTGCACGAGATCGTGCGCGACAAGAACAAGGTCTTCCTGGTTTCCGGCGCCGCCGCCTCCGATCTCACGGGCGCCAAGTGCTCGCCCAATACCGTGCACTGGACCTACGACACCTGGGCGCTGGCCAATGGTACCGGCACCGCGCTGGTTAAAACCGGCGCCAATTCCTGGTTTTTCCTTACCGCCGACTACGCTTTCGGCCACGCGCTCGAGCGCGACACGGCGGCGGTAGTGGAGAAAAATGGCGGCAAGGTTCTCGGCAGGGTGCGGCATCCCTTCCCCGGCACGGATTTCTCCTCCTTCCTGCTGCAGGCGCAGGCCTCCAAGGCCAAGATCATCGGTCTCGCCAATGCCGGCAGCGACACCATCAATTCCATCAAACAGGCGGCGGAATTCGGCATCGTGAGCGGCGGGCAGAATCTGGCCGCGCTACTGTTCTTCATCACCGACGTGCATGCGCTCGGCCTGCAGACGGCGCAGGGCTTGGTCATGACCGAGGCCTGGTACTGGGACCTCAACGACGCCAACCGCGAATTTGCCAAGAAATTTGCGCCGCAGAACAAAGGCGTGCATCCCAGCATGGTGCATGCCGGCGTCTATTCTGCCGTCACGCATTATCTGAAGGCGGTGCACGAGCTGAAAAGCGAAGCGGACGGCAAAGCCGTGGTGGCGAAAATGAAATCCACGCCGACTGACGACAAACTGTTCGGCAAGGGCGAAATCCGCGCTGACGGCCGCAAGATTCACCCGATGTATCTGTTCGAGGTGAAGAAGCCGTCGGAATCCAAGGCTCCCTGGGACTATTACAAGATACGCGCGACGATCCCGGCGGATCAGGCCTTCCGACCGCTCAAGGATGGCGGCTGTCCGCTGGTCAGCGGCTGACGCTAAGGGTGCCGCTCCTATAGCCTAGGTCTGCCGAGGATTTTTGAATGTTCGAAATCTTCGGCATTCCGTCGCAAGCGCTGTTCGGACAGCTCCTGCTCGGCTTGATCAACGGGTCGTTTTACGCGCTGCTCAGCCTTGGCCTTGCCGTCATCTTCGGCATGCTCAACATCATCAACTTCGCCCATGGCGCGCAATATATGATGGGCGCCTTCCTCGCGTATTTTCTCCTCAGCTACGCCGGATTGAACTACTGGGTCGCGCTTATCGTGGCGCCGCTCGCCATCGGTGCCTTCGGCGTGCTGATCGAGCGCGCCTTGCTGAAATGGATCTATCGGCTCGACCATCTCTACGGGCTGCTGCTCACCTTCGGACTGGCGCTGATCATCGAAGGTGTCTTCCGCAATTACTTCGGCTCATCCGGCCTGCCCTATCGCGTTCCCGAGTTGCTGCAGGGCGGGCAAAATCTCGGCTTCATGTTCCTGCCCAACTACCGCGCCTGGGTGGTGGTGTTTTCCCTCGTCGTCTGCCTCACCACCTGGTTCGTGATCGAGCGCACAAAACTGGGCTCTTATCTGCGCGCAGCCACGGAAAATCCCGCGCTGGTGCGCGCCTTCGGCATCAATGTGCCGCGCATGATCACTTTGACCTATGGTTTCGGCGTGGCGCTGGCGGCGCTGGCCGGAGTGATGGCCGCCCCAATCTATAACGTGTCGCCACAGATGGGCGCGCACCTGATTATCGTGGTGTTCGCGGTGGTGGTGATCGGCGGCATGGGCTCCATCATGGGCGCGATCCTCACCGGCTTCGGCCTCGGGCTGATCGAGGGCCTGACCAAGGTGTTCTTCCCGGAAGCCTCCAACACCGTGATCTTCATCATCATGGCCATTGTGCTGCTGATCCGGCCGGCCGGCCTGTTCGGGCGGAGCGCGTAGCATGGCACAAAGCGCCAGCTTGACATCCAGTCCGGCCGCACCCGCCATTTCGCGCAGCGAGACGGTGGCTTTCGTCGCGATGGTGCTGGCGCTCCTGATCGCGCCGATTTTTGTTTATCCGGTATTCCTGATGAAGGCGCTTTGCTTCGCGCTCTTCGCCTGCGCCTTCAACCTGCTGATCGGTTATGTCGGCCTGCTCTCCTTCGGCCATGCACTGTATTTCGGCTGGGCGAGCTACGTCGCCGCGCATCTGGCGAAGGTCGGCACCATTCAGGTCCCTTATTGGGCCGGCAAGTGGCTCGTCATTCCCTTGCCGCCGCTGTCGACCGAGCTGGCAATCCTCGGCGGCACGCTGGCAGCGGCGGTGCTCGGGCTGATCGCCGGCTCAATCGCCATTCGCCGGCAGGGAATCTATTTTGCCATGATCACGCTGGCGCTGGCGCAAATGATGTTCTTCTTTGCCGTGCAGGCCCCATTCACGCATGGGGAGGACGGCATCCAGGCCGTGCCGCGCGGGCATCTGTTCGGCGTGATCAACCTGGCCGATCAAAGCAATATGTACCTGCTGGTGCTGGCGATCTTTCTTGGAGGATTTCTGGCGATCTACCGCATCATCAATTCCCCCTTCGGCGAGGTCCTGAAAGGGATACGGGAAAACGAGGCGCGCGCGATCTCGCTCGGCTACCGGACGGAACGCTACAAGCTCGTTGCGTTCGTGCTGTCGGCGGCCTTTGCCGGTCTTGCTGGAGCCACCAAGGCGATCGTGTTCCAGCTCGCTTCGCTCACCGACGTGGATTGGCCGACTTCCGGCGAGGTCGTGCTGATGACGCTGGTCGGCGGCCTTGGCACCGTGTTCGGCCCTGTCGTGGGCGCTTTCTTCATCGTCAGCCTGGAAAACCTGCTGACCCATATCGGGCAATGGGTTTTCGTGGTGCAAGGCACCATCTTTGTCGCCTGCGTCCTGCTGTTCAGCCGTGGCATCATCGGCGAGCTCGCGCAATTGTTGCGCATCAAGCTGTAAACTGCGGCGCACCCTGCGCGGGTCACGGCAGCGTGTTGCCCGGAACCGGTGAACCAAATTATCCATCGGGGGTTGTCTCCCACAGGAGGAGCAGGCTCATGGATACAAGCAAAATCAAGCCGCAGATGGAGATTATCGGAGCCGACGGCGTTCATGTCGGCACTGTCGACCGCATCGAGGGCGGCCGCATCAAGATGACCAAAGACGACAGCGGACAGGGCCACCGACCTGCCCATCATCACTACATCGATACCGGTTTGGTGGCGGACATCGAAGGCAACAAGGTTCGTCTTTCCGCCAATGGCGATGTTGCCGTTTCGTTCGAAGAGCACTGAGGAATACGCTCCCCGCCGCGGTATCGCCGGCGGCGCAGCTGTTGCGGATAAAGCTGTGATGGCGCGCCCCAGGGGCGGAACGACCTGGTAGCTGCGAACAGCTACTTGCTTCTGACCACGTCCTCGTAGGCCGGCGCTTCCTTCAGAAAGCCGCGATCCAGCATCCAATCGACCTTCTCCTGGAATTCGGCTGGTTGGTAGTTTTGCACGCCGACCAGTTCGGGCAAAAGGCCGCCAGCGCGCAACTCCGGCTTCAGATCGCGCAACAGCTCCTGGCGCGAGCGGTCGTCGCTTTCGCGCAGCCACTCGATCGCGCGATTCAACGCACGGCGCAATTTCGCGGCGGTCTCCTCGTCGACGTCGCCGCCGGCAACGATGCCGCCGCGCCAGCGCAGGTCGGCAATCTTGCGCGCGCCCGCTTCCGCCGCGCGGCTGACCAGCGGCTCCATCAAGGCGGCGGCTTCGGTCTGTCCCGCTCAGCAGAGCGTCAAGACGGTCGTTGGCGTGAACGAGCTTGATGTCCTCAAAAGGCACGCCCGCCGCCTCGAGCACCTCGATCGCGGCATAGAAAGTGCCGGCATGCCAGGTCACCGCGATCGGGATATTGCGCAGTTCAGCCACGCTCTGAATCTTCGAATCCGCGCGCACCATGATCGCGCCGGTGCGGATCGTGGTGTCGAGCCCGATGATCTTTCCCTTGCCGAAGGTCTGCACGCGCTCGATCGCGCCCCATTCGCATACCGGGTAAACTTCCAAGGCGCCTTGCTGCAGCTGGGATTCTTTCCAGCGCTGCGAGAAATCCTCGACCCGCCCGGCTACGCCTTTCGGATTATCTTCCTGATATTCGACCGTCAGCCCTTCATCGGCAAAGAAGCCCTGCTCGACGGCGACCATCCAGGGACGGTCATGCGCATTGCTGTCACCTTGGAGACGAATTTTCTGCGCCATGCGATCCTCCGCGTCATTCACCTGCTAAAACGTCGCAGCAAGCATCTGCAAAAATGCCAAAACAAAGGGGCTATTGTTAGATACTGTAACGCTCGTCAATGAGCTTGTCACGGTAGGGACGCCCAAGTAACTCAGTTTATGGACTCATCGCCGCAGCGAGCACTTTGCGCCCGCTGGCCGTGAGCCGAAAAGGAGAAGGCATGCTCACGGGAAAACGTCTGCTCGTCATGCTGGCCATTGGCGCCGGCCTTACCGGGGGGACCACCGCATCGGCCCAAAACCCCGCGGAATTTTACAAGAACAAGGAAATCCGAATGCTGATCAGCCACCCCGCCGGAGGTGGCTACGATCTTTATGCGCGTTTCTTCGCGCGCCATCTTTCGCGCTTCTTGCCCGGTAATCCGACCGTCATTCCGCAGAACATGCCCGGCGGAGCGGGCGTGGTGATGGCGAGCTATATCTATTCCAGCGCGCCACAGGACGGGACGGTGATCGGCCTTGGGCCGGGCTCGACTGGCACCGCAGCGCTGTTCGGCTCGCCCGGTGCACGCTATGACGCGCGCAATTTCTCCTGGATCGGGAGCATGACCGCCGATGTCGCGGTATCGCTCGCCTGGCATACCTCGCCGGTGAAGACAGCCAAGGACCTGTTCACCACCGAGCTCGTCACCGGCGGCGCGGGCGTCACCGACCAGAGCGTCATGTATCCCGTCGCGCTGAGCCGCATCCTGGGCGTGAAGTTCAAGGTCGTAACCGGTTACGGCGGCACCGCCGATACTACCCTGGCGATGGAGCGCGGTGAGACTTTCGGCATCGGAGCGATGAACTTCTCCTCCATTCAGGCGAACAAACCCGACTGGCTGCGGGACAAGAAGATCAACGTGCTCGCGCAGTTTTCACCGGAGCGGCATCCGAGCCTGCCCGACGTGCCGACGGTTATCGAGCTGTCGCGCACGGATGACGAGCGCGAGATTCTCCAACTCATCATCGCGCAGTCGACCATGGCGCGCGCGATCTATGGTCCGCCCAATATCCCGGCTGACCGGCTGCAGCTGCTGCGTACGGCCTTCGATGCCATGATGAAAGATCGCGACTTCCTGGCCGAGGCCGAGAAGTTGAAGATCGAGCTCAACCAGCCGATGTCGGGCGCCAAAATGACCGAATTTGTGAATCGCCTCTATGCGGCCAAGCCGGAACTTGTCAGTAGGGCGCGCGAGGCGATCGGCACCAAGTAAGCGCGAGCGCCGCCTGTCGCCACGCCATTGTCCTCGCAACTCGCGGGGATATTTGCGAATAAACCTCGCCAGCAGACAGCGATGTTGCTGTGCAGGATTGACATCATCCTGCTTCTTGGAAAGCTTATGTTCCCGCGGCAGCGTAATCGATCAGAGGCAAAGCCATGGTATCATCATATTCAGCAGTTCGGCGCGCTCCGCGACTAGCGGGCACGCTGGTCGTAGCCACCTCGCTTTGCGTTGGAGCCATGTCAGCTCTCGCCGACTATATACCGCCGAAGCTCGTGCCCTATGACGAACTCGTCGCGGCCACCAAGGAGGTTATGGGCCGGCCCAGCATCCCGACCACGGTGCCGGCACCAAGGGCTATGTCGACGACATCTTCCGCATCAACACCGCCGGGCATGGATTGGGACATCGGCCTCGGCGTTTTCAGCCCCACCGACCCTAGCAAGATCGCCAAGGGCGCGGACGGCAAGAAGATCGGCATCTTCCTGCTGCATGGCGGATCCGGCGACTACAAGTCGATGCACCTGCAGGCCGCCGCGCTGTCGCAGAAATTCGGCTACAAGGTCGTCACCATGAGCTTCCCCGGCAGGCATTACCTGCAGGATGACATGCATGACTGGCCGGGACAGACGGTCGAGAAAGACGGCTCGGTCCGCACGCCGATCTGGGTCAAGGACGAACTGATCACGCGCGATCAATACGAGGTTGTCACGGACACGCACGAAACGTCCGCGCTACGGCACGCGCCGCCTCGCCAAGGCCAAGCCGGGCACGACTTTCTACTATCGCATGGCGGCCTGGCCGCTCGCCTTCGAGGAAGGCGGCAAGCAGGCGATGCGCCGGCACTTCCCGGAAGGGGAATTCTCGATCTACGTGCACGGCCATTCGACCGGCGGGCCCTTCGTCAACATGTTGTCGCAGCGCGTGCCGAACGTGGCCGGCGTGCTCGCCATCGAGAATTCGCCGTTCGGCTATATCAACCGGGCGAAGCACGCCTGGAGTGGCGAAATGGGCAAGATCAAGGGCTTCGAGCTGGTCGAGACGGCGAAGCAGCTGCCCTCGCGGTCCGATCCCTTCGAGGAGCTCTATATCCGAAGCTGGCGCGACCTCGCCCGCTATGTCGGGCCGGAAGTGCTGGGCAAGGAAGGCCCGCAGGCCTTGATGCGCCTGCCCATGATCATGGAAGACGTCCTCGACAACTGGGACAAGTCGCAGAAGCGGGCGCAGTTCAAGGCGGAATACGTCGTCACGCACTCGATCGACGGCTCGCTGGAGAAGGCCGCCCGCGTCACCGCCGAGCGCATGAAGCTGAACGAGGCCGACACCAAGGCGCTGGTCGCGCGCTACATCGGATTCACGCGCGAGCTGGAAGGCCCGAACGTCAAGCCGGTGCCGCCCAACCTGTTCATGATCTCGGCCCATAGCCGCGATCACAGCAAGGAAGTCTATGAGCAGGTGATCATCCCGCTTTACAAGAAGATGAACCCCTCGCCGAAAACCGCCCTCATCCAGTTCGATGCCGGCAAGCACGGCTATATGTCGGGCGATGACGATGATGGCCTCGACCTCGGCATCGGGCCGGCGGTGTTCCGGGTTTGGGACGAGGCGATCAAGAACGGTTGGTTCGTCACCGGGGACAAGGCAGGCACGGAAGGAAAGGCCTCAAACTAATCCGGTAACAATTTTATGCGGGCCGTCCGTCAGGGCGGCCTTCACATTCCATGGCTCGCGACGTGAGCGCGCGCTATCTTTGCGAAGACGCGACTTGCGTGACGGACAACAGGTCGGAAGGCTCCGGGTCGGCTACGCGACGCGATTTTCCCGGGCAGCCGTCCTCTTTGTTAAATGTAATTTCTCCGAGAAATAATGCTCGATAGCATTGGCGTCAGGACGAACCCCACGCAAGCCGATATGGCCGTCGGGACGCAGCAGAAAGAAGGAAGGCTGCGGCAGCCCCGCGCGCGCCAGTTCTAAATCGTTTACGGGATCTCGGGGAATCACGTGAATGCGCAGCAGCTCGTCGAGATTAGGCAGTTCCTCGGCCGGCGCCCGCTGGCCGATGACGATCAGGTGGAACTGGGTGTCGTTTAGTTTTTCGAACATGTCTTCAACCGGCCCGTTCGCCTGCAGCTTGAGCCGCAACCACGGGAAGCGATCGCCTGCCTGCGGCGCGCCCGCGGGCAAACCCGTCAGCGACGTGGACAGTGAGCTCTTGCGGTAGTGAATGCCGATTTGCGAGACGACTTTAAATGCAAATTTCTGAATTCGTTCGCGGCTCATCGCAAAAGCAGCGATGCGGGCGAGGACCTTGGTACGTAGCAGACCGGCAAGCCAGCTGTCTGACACGATCAGCCGAAACGCGCGGTCGGTCGTGTTGAGCAGCCGGCGCGCGACCGGCACGCGCTCTTCTTCGTATGAATCGAGCAACGCGGCATCGGCTTGGTTTTTGCAAACAAGCGCGAGCTTCCACGCGAGGTTATAGGCATCCTGCAGCCCGGTGTTCATGCCCTGTGCGCCGACGGGGCTGTGGATGTGCGCCGCGTCACCGAGCAGGAAGCAGCGGCCCTCGCGAAAGCGCGACGCGCTGCGGTGATGGATGCGGTAGGTCGAAAACCAGCTGCAGGTCTTGAACGACAATCCAGCTTCCGCCTGCTGATGCAAAGACGGGATCACATCCTCGAATTTCAAATCATCTCGATTGCGCAATGTCGGCGGGAGAATTCCGACGACCCGCCAGTGGTCCAACCCGCGCATCGGAAACAACAGATGAAAGCCTTCGCGCCAGAGATAGACGTTAACCTCGTCGGGAACCATGTTCCCCGTCATCTCGACATCGGCAACGAAGAATACGTGCTCGTAGGGCGCGCCCGGAAAGGTGATGCCGCTCAACTCACGCACGGAGCTGCGCGCTCCATCGCAGCCGGCGACCCAGGCGGCCGAAATTTCGCGTGTCGTTGCATCAGGCAGCTTGACCGTTGCGGTGACCCCGTCTGTTTGCTGCTGAAGCCCTATCAGTTCAGTGTTCCACTGCACTGACGCGTCCCAATCGGCTAATTTTTCCCCCATGATCCGCTCATTGTCGTCCTGACCGAGGATGAGAATGAACGGATAGGGAGTCTGTTCTCTTCCCCGCTTCGCCCAGCGGAACGCGTGCCATTTTCCGCCCTTGCGCCCACATATTGGCACCGGTGCCGCGCTTACCCAGCTCAAGCGCGCGGCCGGCGATACCCAGCTTGGCGTATATCTCCAGCGTGCGTGCCTGCACGCCCAGCGCTCTCGTCTGCAGCGACGGCCCGGCGTGCCGGTCGACGATTAGGACGCGGACACCTCGCCGTGCGAGTTGGTTGGCTAGCATCAAGCCGGTCGGCCCGGCTCCCACGATCAGCACGTCGGTATCCATGGAAGGTCCTCGGGATTAGGCACTCTTGAGCAGGACATCCGGTGTGTCGTTAGGCAGGAAAAGGTCTGAGCATGGTTGCTGAACAACGACGAAGCTTCTGTTCGCCTGGCATGAGGTTCGGCATCGCCCCAACATCAGTCCCGCACTGATACCACACTGACGGTGTTGCAAACGTCGAATTGTGCCATGCCAGCTTTAGTCTCTCATAGTGAGAGCCTCGATAAACTTCGCCAATTTCGAACTCGATAGTTGCCACGCCTTTCTCGCTATGCGGCATGGTGGCTGGTCGTGACCAGGTTGCCGTATATACTCAAAGTCGGTACCCCCGCGCCGCAGGGGCCGCAACCAAAGGGGCTGCCATGTCGTACATTCGTTCGACTTTTGGCTCGCGTCGCATCGCATCGTTTGTAAGTTGCGCCGTTGCTATTGGCGCAGTGGTCCTTTTCTCCGCGCCGGCAATGGCGGGCTGCAACTCAGGCAGTTCACCTAATACTTCCCTGCTCGCGACAGGCAATTGTCAGGCCAACGCGTCAGGCTCTTTTTCCACAGCAGTCGGCCTTGGCGCCGAATCGCCGGGGTACGGCAGCACGGCCTTCGGTTACGGCGCTGAGGCTAAAGGCGCGTACGCCACCGCAATCGGTGGGGCTAGCGGCGCGGGTGTTATAGCCGCCGGTGCGACACTTGTCGGAGCCTCAGCCGGGCGCGGTGGAACCGGGGTTCACTCAACCGTAATCGGCGGCGGAGTGAGTCCCGTGACCGCTCCCTCCGGTCTCGGTGACTACAGCATCGCGATTGGTGGCAGCAATGACAACATTCCAGGCGCTAAGGCGCAGGGTTATCGGTCAATTGCAATCGGGCAGAGAAGTCTCAGCGACGACTTCGGCACCTCTGTCGGGTTCAACACCAACACAACGTTCGCCAGTACGGCTATAGGCACCGACGCGCAAGCGTTGGCAGACAGCAGCACGGCGGTGGGCCGTTTTGCAAAGGCAAGCGCAAACGGCTCGCTGGCGCTGGGGCAAGGAGCCGTTGCTACTAAGCCCAGATCGGTGGCGCTTGGCAGCAGTTCGCTCGCAAACGTTGCCGACACCGTTTCGGTTGGCACCAACACGGCCCGTCGACGCATCGTCAATGTTCAGCATGGCGTGGCAAACAGCGATGCCGCCACGCTTGGGCAGGTGAGAGCCATAGCGACGGCAGCAATTGAAGCCCTGGCAAATGAGACTATCGCCAAAGCGGTGGGAGACACTGTTTCCAATGACCTTCAGCGGGAGCTGAGACAGATGAAAAGTATGATCGAACGGTTGCAGCAGGACATAGCCGAGCTCAAAAAGCAAAACACTGCTGCGCTAAATTAGCTGTGAGCCTTCAATAGGTTTTCCATCCGGTCGGAACCCGGGAAGCTGACGTTGCTGAGGCGTCCCGGAGACCGGATGAACGTTCACGAATGCCCGTCTAACGCCGATTGGTCGAGAGCGGATTGTTCGGCTTGAAGGTTCACGCGTTCGCTCCAGCGGTAGGCTGCAAACCGCAAACCGATATCCAGCGGTGTCATCGACAACCAACTCACCCGTCATGGTGACTGCCGTTCAGTCCGCGTCCCCGCAGAAGCGTGACAAAATCTCGCATCCATACATCGTAGTCGGGCCGGCGCCAGGCGGTGACCAGATTGCCGTCCGTCACGGCTTTTCCGGGCTCATGCACCCAGATGCATCCTGCCGCACGCACGTCGGCTTCGAGTACGACGTTTGCGCTGATCCGCTTTTTCTTGATTCCCGACTGATGAAGCGCCTCCAGAATGACGTTCGGCCCGTGACAGATGCCGGTCACCGGCTTGTCGTTTTCGACGAAGTGCCGGACGATCTCCACGCATTTGCGGTTGGCACGCAGATATTCGGGGCCAGGCCCTCCGGGAATGACACAAGCGTCGAAATTGGCCGGATCGACATCATCGAAGGCAACATCGACGTCAATGATCCAGCCTTCCCTTTGCTCAAACGTGTCGACGTCGCCGGCAGCCCCTCCCGCGAAGATGACCACCGTTCGCGTCGGCTTCTTCGCCGCCGCGGCGATGACGATTTCATGGCCCTCTTCCAGCATTCGATAATAGGCGTAATCATGAATGCCCGAACTGGTGGACTCGGCGAGCAGGAATAAAATTCGCGCCATCGTCAGGCCCTCCGCCTGAGTTTCACCCGCCCTTGCCCGCGCAGCAGGGACAGAAATTCACGCACCCAGATGTGCTGGTACGGCCGCCCGCTCACGGTCACGATATTGCCATCGCGTACCGGCTCGGCTTCGGGATTCGATGAACGTGCAGCCGCCCATCTCGAGGCGAGGCCGAATGAGCGGATGTCCGGTCATGCGCTTGCCCGTGACTCCGGCGGTAACGAGGAGGATCGGGCCACGGCAGATGGCGGATATCGGTTTCTGCGTCTCGAGAAAATGCCGGATCAGACCGATACAGCTGGGGAAGTTGCGCAGATACACGGGGGCCCGCCCGCCGGGAAGCAGCAGACCGTCATAATTTTCCGGGTCGACCTCATCGAAGGCCGCATCGACGCGCAGCGGATACCAGGGACGTTCGATCCCATGATCCCAGCCCGGTTCCTGCTGCTGAAAGACGGTCAGCAGCGTCTTCTTCGCTGGCGCCGCCACCGTGACCTCGATGCGCTCCTCGCGCATGCGGAACAGGCCGTATTCCGCCTCCGGGCCGCTCCCGTCCCCGCTGATGATCAATACTTTGGGCATGGCCGTTTCTCCACCAACCGCAACACGGTATGGCTCCTGGCAGGTTGCAACAAATGGTATTTTTTACTCGGCATGCGATCCCGTTTACGGTTTTATGCTTTCGGTAAACCAGTCGGTCGGCAGATCGTTGCCAACGCCCTTCTCCTTGGCCTTGCGGTAGACCACCGAGCCGGCGGCCGCGAATTGATAGCCAAGGCCGAGATTGTTCAGGAAACAGGTGATCTCGGAATCGCCCTGGCGGCCCTTCGCCTGGCCGGCGATCACCTCGGCGATGGTGGGGAATTTGGTGATATCGACATCACCCGGCTTGAGGCTTTTGCGTTCGCTGACGCCTAACTCACTTTTCAGTTCAACGCTGACCTCGATGATCGGCGAGATGTCCCGCGAGTGGATCGCTACCCGGTCGGCCTTCCTGAGCGCGTCCATTTCGATCTCCGGCCGTCTGATTGAACCCATATGCATGCCGGTCTCGACCCACGGCGCGAAGAAAACTGCGTCTTCGCTGCTGGTGGCGCAGAGCGCGATATCGGCGCCCTTCACGGCGGCTTCCGGCTGGTCGACCGGCTGCACCTCGACGTTGAGGATCCTGCTCATCTCCTTGCAGAAGGCTTGGCGCCTTTCCGGATTAGGGCTGAAGCAACGGATCTTCTCGATGTCGCGGACGGCGCAGGCGGCCATCAACTGCGTTCCGGCCTGCCCGCCCGCCCCGATGATACCGACCGTCTTGGAGTTCTTGCGGGAAAGGTATTTGACGCCAAGGCCACTGGCGGCGCCGACTCGGAAGCGCTGCATGATGCCGTCCGGCAGGATCGCCAGCGGTTCGCCGTTGTAGATGGAGAACAGCAGAACCAGCCCGACGTAGCGGTCGTTCGGCGCGGCCGGCACTTTCTCGCGGCGCACGCTGTTGCCGACCGTCGGCATGGTGATGATGTCGGAATTGATGCGGACCGCGCCGATCCCCAATTTCGGAATCACGCCATCCATCGATTTCAGGCTGTAGTGGGCGCCATCCTGTCCCGTCGGCACCAGGCAGTCGGAACGCGTGCGCGACAGGCCGCGGCCCTCCGCGAGCTCTACATAGGCTTCCTCCAGCGCTGCGATGCATTCCGGCATGGTCAGCAACAGCTCGACGTCGTCGTTCGACAAAATCAGAGTCATGACGATTTCCTATTGTAAATATCGGCAGTGAACCGCGGCAGCCTCATCCCCCGGCTTGCAGCGCTGGAGCAAATTGCGGGAACAGGTCGTCGAACGTGAACTTCCGCCTGGTCAGGCCCTGTTCGTGCGCATAACCGGTTACGGTATTGATGCTTTTTACGTTCCGTTCGGTGGCGCCATATTCCCAGGGATCTTTGCCGACGATCTCCTCCTGCTCCTCCCAGGCCGCGCGATACCAGACGAGCGGCACGCTGCGCGGGCTCTCCATGCGCTTCATGGCGATTTTTTTCGCTTCATTGAAGGCATTGAATAAGCTGCTCGCGGCCCATGGATGCGCCTCCGCGACCTCCTGCCTGATGGCCATGAGGTGCATGATCGGAAACATGCCGGTCTTGCGGAAATAGCCGATCTCCTCTTCCTTGAAATTTGGAAATAGCTGTGCGACGCGCGGGTCGCCTTGCCGGATCGGTTCGATACGGTCGGGATGCATCATCGCGTCGAGCTCTCCCTCGGCCAGCATCTTTTCGACGGACTTACCTTTGCCGAGCCGGTGTATTTTCATGCCAGGCGGCGGCGCGAATTCCATGATCTCGTCGAGCTCGGTAAACCATTCGATCGATGTAGGCGGCACACCGTAGTCGTGCTGAAGGATGCCGCGGATCAGGACGTTGACGGTGAATTGCAATTGCTTGACGCCAACCTTGCGGCCGGCCAGATCGGCTGGTGCGCGAATGCCTTTGCCCGTGTTGATGTAAATAAAGCCATGGCCGAAACGCCGACTCATAAAGACGGGAATGGCGGAGTATGGGAACCCATGGTCGCGCGCGATGACAAAAGAGGAGAGCGAGATTTCCGCAATGTCGAACTCATGCCCCTGCAGGAAACGCGAGTGGCGCTCGATCGAATCCATATTGGTCACCATCGTCAGGTCTATCCCTTCCGGCCGGACCTTGCCCTCCTTCAAGGGGCGGATGATCTCCATGTCGGCGCAGGCCAGCGTGAGCGACAGTCGGCTGGACAAGATTGCGTCCCTCCCCGTTGGTATTCCTGATCAGATAAGCCGCCGGGAAATGTTCCCGGCGGCTCGCTGTTGGCGGTGCGTAAGTGTTACTGGCACGCGACCGTGGTGGGCTCAGGCGCATTCGCCACATAGGCGATCTCGCAGGTTTGCCCGACCTTGAGTTGATTGCGTTGCGCTTCCTGCCCGGCGATGGTGACCTTGGTGCGCGAGCCGCTGACTTCCATGCTCACCGGCTTGCCGTCCGCACCGTTGAAGGTGATCTTCTTGCCGTCTTCGATTTTCAGCAGCGGACCGACGGCCTTGAGCGCGCCGGGATTCTCCACTTCGGTGAGCGCTTTCTTCAGAGTTTCGACGGTCTTCGGAGACTGGACGAGCGAGGTCTTCACCATCTTCTCCACATCGGCGCCATAGAGCGGCTCGATCAGGACGGCCGCCCTTGGCGGCCTTGTCCTGCAACTCTTTGTCCTCCATGGCCGCCTTGTATGCGTTTCGCAGGAACTCCAGACGGGCGGGCGGAATGCCGGGCGGGCCGGCCGTCAGGCGTCCGATTTCACCCTGCGACGCGATCAGCGCGACCACAGCCTTCGCATCGTCACCCTTCACGAAGCTCGAGAGCTGCGGCACGTCCTTATCGCGGCCGCCGATCTGGACGAGGTAGCGGGCGTATCCGTTCTTGACGAAGGCATCCCAGGAAGACCGGGTGTTGATGGTGCCGGTGACCTCGCCGCGCCGCATCGCAAGCTGGTCGTCGTTGCCGTTATAGCCGGTGACCAGCCTGATCGGCAGGTTCAGCATTTCGCTCAGAACCTTGGTTTCCGCATAACCACCGCTGCCGACGCCGGACGTCGAAAAGATGATCTGCTGCGAGGCCTGTAGATCGGCGAAGGTCTTGATTGGAGAGTTTGCGCTGATGACGAAGGCGCGCGGATCGGTCGATGCCTTGCCAATCCAGGACATCTTGGTCAAATCGGCCTTCAAGCTATCGACGCCGACCAGCTGGTTGTAGATCAGACCGGTGTTGAAGGTGCCGATGGTCAGGCCGTCGGGCTTGCTGGCGTAGATGAAGTTTGTCCCGATGATGTGGCCTGCGCCCGGCATGTTGCGGACCACGAAGGTCGAGCCGGGAATGTGCTTCTGCATGTATTCCGCGACGAGACGGCCGTAATAGTCATAGCCGCCACCCGGCGCAGTCGCGATGACGTAATTGACTGTTTTCCCCTTGAAGAAATCGGCCTCGGATTGTGAAAGTGCGGCCGAAGGGACGCCGAGCGATACGATTGCCGCGCTCCCCAGAATACTCCACGTAAGTGCCCTGCAAGACATGCGGTCCTCCTGTTATTGGACTGACACGGCATTTGCTGCGAGCGGATATGATTGACCGCATTGCACGGCGTGTCCTGGATGCGCTCCTCGCACACGCGGAACACGCCCTCTGCAACGGGCCCCATCACCGCCCGCCCCTCGACAGACAGTAGTCAGGCTGGCTTGCTGAAACAAATGGAAGTTTGGCTCGATCGATGTTATTTTTTCATGCGAAGCCCAAAGCCTCGCGATGCATCCCGTCGGTCAGGACGCCTGCCCGAGCGCCTCGCGAGCCGCCGAGCCACCCGCCAATCTTCCGAAAACCGCTCCCGAGGTGAGCCCCGTTCCACCCGGGTAGTTCACGCTGAAGATGCCTCCGACCATTTCGCCGGCGGCATAGAGCCCGGGAATCGGCTGAAGATCGAGGTCGACCACCTGCCCTGTTTGAGCCTCGATCCGCAGCCCGCCAAATGTGAACGTGATGCCGCAGGCGACATGGTAGGCCTCGAATGGCGGCTCGTCGATTTTGAGCGCCCAGTTGGATTTCGGGATGGCCAATCCGACAGTTGAGCGTCCATCCATCGCACCCGACTTGAACGGGCGGTCGCTCTGAACAGCCGCGTTGAAGGCGTGCACCTCCGCAAGGAACGCTTCAGCATCGACGCCTTCCATTTTGCTTGCCAGCTCCTCGAGGCTGTCGGCCCGCACCTTCGAGACCTGCTTGATACGGTAATCCTCACGCAACAGGTGCAAGACCTTGTTGTCGAAGACCTGCCAGGCAACCTGTCCGGGCTGGTCCATCAGCATGTCGCCGTATTTGCCGTAGGTATAGTGTTTGACGTCGGCCCCTTCGTCGGCGAAGCGCTTGCCGTCGGCATTGACCATGATGCCGTATGGATAGGAGTGCTTCTGGAAGCCGCTCATCACCACAAGGTCGCCGAACTCGGGCGCGTTGGCGTCCCAGGCGACGGCGTTGCAGCCGCTCCAGTTGCCGAAAGGCGCGGCGCCGATATCGAGCGCCATCTTCAGGCCATCACCGGTATTGAAGCGCGTGCCGCGGACCTTCACGAGATCCCAACCCGGACCGAGATAACGCGCGCGCCATTCCGGGTTTGCCTCGAAGCCGCCGCAGGCGAGAACAACGGCGCTCGCCTTGATCTCCGAGATCGCACCCAGCGACTTGACGCGCACACCTTTGACTGTATGGCCGTCGAAGATCAGGGATATCGCGCGCGTGTGATAGCGGATTTCGACGCCGTTTTTCAGCGCAAGCTGAACTTCTCTCTCGACGAGCCCATCACCCCCGCCGACAACCTCGCTTGAAAGCCCCGGCGACATTTTGAAAATGTCGCCGTCCTTGTAGGCGTGGGTCAATCGCGGAAGGAATCGGACGCCCTTCTCGGCCAGCCATTTTGCCGCGCCGTAGGAGCCTTTCACCAGTTGCTCGCAGAGCTGCGGGGTCGGTCCGGTAATTGGTGATGCGAAACATATCGTCGAAGAAGGCTTCTTCGGGATAGCTGCCGAAATCCAGCTGCGCGAATTCGGCGTCGCTCAGATCCTTCAGGATTGGCCGAAGATCGTCTGCGCTATTGTAGGCAAAGCGCATCGAACCGGAGCTGAATCGGCTGTTGCCGCCATATTCCTCCTGCGGGGCGCGCTCGATGACGAGGACTTTTGCTCCGGCTTCATTGGCGGCAAGCGCCGCGCACAACGCAGCGTTTCCTGCGCCTACCACGACAACGTCGTAATCCAATTTCTCCCCCACGTTGTGCAACTGCGCAAGTAACCGGCGAAGGTAAAGACCGCATCCTACCCGCGATTTCCGATTTGGTATCCGCCGAATAAGATGCCAAGGCGGCGGCGTCCATGGCTATTTTGGGAGAGAGCGAACCTCTCGCCCGGAGAGACGAGAAGATTGGTGACCCGGTGAGCGCGCGCGATCGTTTCGAGGGTGCCGGCACCGGTGCGGCGGCATCGATTCAAGCGGTGGTGGTCGTGCGCCGCACCACGTCGAGCCAGCCAGCGTATTTGCGTTCGCGCACGTCAGGCGCCATCTCGGGCACGAACCGGCGATCCAGCCGCCACGTGCGGCCGAAGGTTTCGAAATCCGGGCAGATGCCGGCCTGGAAGCCCGCGAGATAGGCGGCGCCGAGCGCCGTGGTCTCCATGACGGTGGGGCGGTCGACTGGCGCACCGATGATGTCGGCGAGAAACTGCAGGGTCGCAGGGCTCGCGGTCATCCCGCCGTCAACGCGCAGCACCGTCGCGCCGCTCGCCGCGGACGGCCAATCAGCCTGCATGGCGACCAGGAGATCGCGCGTCTGATAGCCGACCGCCTCCACCACCGCGCGGGCGAGCTCCGCCGCGCCCGACTTGCGGGTGAGCCCGTAGATCGCGGCGCGCGCGTTCGCGTCCCACCACGGCGCCCCGAGTCCGACGAAGGCCGGGACGAGGTAGACCTGCTCAGCCGGGTCGGCGCGGGCCGCAAGACCATCCAGCTCGTCGGCGGCCCGGATCAGGCCGAGGCTGTCGCGCAGCCATTGCACCGCCGCGCCGGCCACGAAGATCGCGCCTTCGAGCGCGTAGGTGCGTTTGCCCCCGATCTGATAGGCAATGGTGGTGAGCAGCCGATTGCGCGAGGCGACGGGCTCCGCGCCGGTATTTAGGAGCGCGAAGCAGCCGGTGCCGTAGGTGGCTTTCATCATGCCGGGCGACAGGCAACCCTGCCCAATCGTCGCCGCCTGCTGGTCGCCGGCGATGCCGGCAATGCGGATCGCGCCGCCGAACAGCCTCGGGTCGGTGTGCCCGAAATCAGCGGCGCAGTCGCGCACCACCGGCAGCATCGGCATCGGCACCCGGAACAGATCGGTGAGCGCCTCGTCCCAGCATCCGTTGTGGATATCAAACAGAAGCGTGCGCGCGGCGTTGGTCGCGTCGGTCGCATGGACGCGGCCACCGGTCAGCCGCCACAGCAGAAACGAATCGACCGTGCCGAAGGCGAGGCGCCCTTCCTCGCCGAGGCGGCGTGCGCCCTCGACGCGATCGAGCAGCCATCCGATCTTGGTCGCTGAGAAATAGGGATCGAGCAGGAGCCCGGTCTTCCGCTGGATGGCGGTCTCGTGCGACGCCGCACGCAGGCTTGCGCATACATCGTCGGTGCGGCGGTCCTGCCACACAATGGCGTTGTGGATCGGCTTGCCGCTCTCGCGGTCCCAGACAATGGCGGTCTCGCGCTGGTTGGTGATGCCAATGGCGGCGACGTCGCGCGCTGAGGCATCGGCGCGCAGCATGGCCGCGCGGACGGTCGCAACGGTGGCAGCCCAGATTTCCTCCGGGTCGTGCTCCACCCAGCCGGGCGCCGGATAGAGCTGCCGCAACTCCTCCTGCGCGCTGGCCACGGCGCGGAGCTCAGCGTCGAAGACTATGGCGCGGGTCGAGGTGGTCCCCTGGTCAATGGCAATGAGAAACATCACTGGCGGCCCGCGTTTTCGATAGCGAAAGAGTATGGCTTATCGCGTTTCCGCCGCAATGGAGCGGGGCCGCATCCCTCGTTGCCGCCCCGCCTTCGCTTGGCTAAGATGGCCAGGCTTTTGCGGGAGATCGAGATGTCGCTCGCCAAGTCGGCGCTTGGCGTCGTCTCCGGCGACTACGACTATTTAGATTAAGGAGACATCATGCAGATCAAGCAAGCGCTGGTATGCGGCGTGCACACGGCCATCGTCGCAACCGCTCTGTTTGTGACAACGGCGGCTTCGGCGGCCGACTACAAGATTCTCGTACCGGCGGCGCCGGGCGGTGGATGGGATCAGTTGGGTCGAGCAGTGCAGACCAACATGCAGGCAACCAAGATCGCCGACCGTGTGCAGGTCAACAACGTCCCGGGCGCCGGTGGCACGCTCGGCCTCGTGCAGCTGATCAACAATAACAAGGGCGACGGCAACGCTCTGATGGTGACGGGCAAGGGCATGGTTTCGGCCGTGTTTATCAACAAGTCTCCTGTTGTTCTCTCCAACGCAACGCCGATAGCACGTCTGACCGGTGAGTACGAAGTGCTCGTTGTCCCGGCCAACTCGCCGCTGAAATCGGCGGCAGACTTGGTTGCGGCCTACAAGGCGAATCCCGCTCAGGTCTCGTGGGCGGGTGGACTCGCCGGTGGCGTCGATCAGCTGACAGCGGGGATGATCGTCGAGGCCGTTGGCGGCGAGCTCGGGAAGTTCAACTATGTTGCATTCAACAGCGGCGGGGAAGTGCTTGCGCAGACGCTGGGTGGCCACGTCACCGTCGGCATGGGTGGTTATCAGGAATTTGCACCGCAGATAACGTCCGGCAAGCTGCGCGCACTCGCGATCACTTCAGACAAGCGCCTGCCCGGAGTGAATATTCCGACGCTTAAAGAGCAGGGCATCAACGTCGAGTTCGTCAACTGGCGCGGGTTGATGGCACCGCCCGGAATTACGGATGCGCAACGCCAGGCACTCGTTGCCGCGATTACCCAAATGGCGAGTAGCCCGCAGTGGAAGGCCACGGTCCAAAAGAACGAGTGGGTCGATCTGCTGCTGACCGGAGACGAGTTCAAGGCTTACGTCGAGGCCGAGCAGAAAACGGTGGGCTCGCTCGTCACCACCCTGGGGCTGGTCAAGAAATGACCGCTCGCTCTCCCATCAACACGGGGGAGCTCTTGATGTCGCTGGCGCTGGTAACACTGGGTTCCTACGTCATTTACGAGACCCAGAACATCGCCGAGACACAAGGCTTCGCTCAGGTCGGACCGCGCCTTTTTCCCTACATCATCGGCGTCGGCACGACGGTGTGCGGTGCGGTTCTCGGCTGGCACTCATTGAGCGGAGGGTGGCGCAATGTGCCGCTGGACCAGGAGGGCCATGACAGGCCCGACTGGATCGCGTTTCTCATCATCAGCGCCGGCATTGTCCTGCACATGGTGCTGGTCGGTTGGGCCGGCTTCATTATCGCGTCCACCTTGCTGTTTGTTCTCATTGCACGCGGCTTCGGGAGCAAGCGGCCGGCGCGCGACCTGTTGCTTGGCGTAGCACTGTCGGGATCCGCGTTCGCCGTGTTCACGCTCGGCCTCGGATTAAGGCTTCCGGCCGGCCCATTTTCGGCCCTCTAAAATGGAAACATTCGACGCGCTGATTGCGGGCTTCGCGGTGGCGCTGACGCCGGTGAACTTGCTTTGGGGTCTTGTTGGCGTCACGCTTGGGACGGCCGTCGGAGTGCTGCCCGGCGTAGGCCCGGCTTTGACCATTGCGCTGTTGTTGCCGGCGACCGCCAAACTCGATCCAACCGGCGCGCTGATCATGTTCGCCGGCATCTATTACGGCGCGATGTTCGGCGGCTCGACAACATCGATCTTGCTCAACACTCCGGGTGAATCGGCCACCATCGTCACAGCGATGGAAGGCAACCTGATGGCCAAGCGTGGTCGCGCCGGCCCCGCGCTGGCGACCGCCGCCATCGGTTCATTCGTAGCTGGCACGATCGCAGTGCTGCTGCTGACTGTGATGGCGCCGTTCATCGTCGAAATCGGGTTGAAGTTTGGTCCTGCGGAATACTTTTCCGTGATGGTGCTTGCGTTTACGACTGTGTCGGCTGTTTTGGGCTCTTCCGCAGCACGCGGACTCGCGAGCCTTTTCTTTGGGTTGTCGATCGGATTGATCGGCATCGATGCGCAGACCGCACAGGCGCGCTTCACGCTCGGTATTCCGGAGCTCCTCGACGGCATTGATGTGGTCGTCGTTGCAGTCGGTCTGTTTGCGGTTGGCGAGACTTTGTATGTCGCCACGTACCTCAACCGACAGGGAGACAAGGTCGAAAAGATGCGTGGCTCGATCTGGATGACGAGGTCCGACTGGAAGCGCTCGTGGAAGCCCTGGTTACGCGGCACGGCACTTGGGTTTCCCTTCGGCACGATCCCGGCCGGTGGTGCGGAGATTCCGACGTTTCTGTCTTACGCGCTGGAGAAAAAGCTCACCAAGCATCCGGGGGAGTTTGGGAAGGGCGCGATCGAAGGAGTGGCGGGGCCGGAGGCTGCGAATAATGCTTCCGCGACCGGAACCCT
Organism: uncultured Alphaproteobacteria bacterium; assembly: GCA_963731585.1. Classification (GTDB taxonomy): domain Bacteria; phylum Pseudomonadota; class Alphaproteobacteria; order Rhizobiales; family Xanthobacteraceae; genus CANKHA01. Next base: position 1,188,310 of record CAVSWC010000003.1, on the reverse strand, counting down.
CGTTCCTCTTTTGACGCTCGGTCTGCCGACAACAGCGGCCGCTGCGATCATCCTAGCGGCGTTTCAGCAATGGGGATTGCAGCCGGGCCCGCTGCTGTTTGAGACTCAACCGTTGCTCGTTTGGGGTCTGATCGCCAGTATGTACGTTGGCAACGTGATCCTGCTCGTGCTGAACCTTCCGCTGGTCGGCATTTGGGTCAAGCTGCTCGCAGTTCCTCGCCCGCTGCTCTACGGAGGAATCCTGCTTTTCGCTACTCTGGGCGCCTACGGCCTGCGCAATTCGTGGTTCGATCTCGCGCTTCTCTACATCGTTGGGCTGGTCGGATTCTTGATGCGGCGCTATGACATCCCCATCGCGCCCGTGCTTGTCGGAATGATTCTGGGGCCGCTTTCCGAGCAGCAGTTTCGCCGAGCGCTGGCGATCAGTCAGGGGGATCTGTCGATCTTCGTCACGCAACCGATCGCGGCAACGGTCCTTGCGATCACCATGCTGGTGCTGATTGGGCCCCCGATCTGGCGCCGCGTTTCACTCCGACGCAAGGTCGCCGTGACCTAGCCGTGACCTAGCCGTGACCTAGATGCAGCGCAATGGAGCGCGCCGCATCCCTCGTTGCCGCCCCGCCTTCGCTTGGCTAAGATGGCCAGGTTTTTATGGGAGATTGACATGTCGGCTCGCCACGCACTCCTGGCCACGGCTGCCCTGGCAGCCTGGATTTCGATGCCTCCGAGCGATGCGCAGGCGCAGCAGCCCGACTGCCAGAATCGCGGCCAGCTCGATGGGCTCTACTGCGATGACAATAACGATCTGGTCGCCGACGTGCCGCGCGATCCGAAGCGGTGGCGCGATCCGTCGACGCTGGTGTTCGCCTACACTCCGGTGGAAGACCCGGCCGTGTACCAGAACATCTTCAAGCCGTTCACCGACCACCTGAGCCAGTGCACGGGCAAGCGCGTGGTGTACTACGCGGTGCAGTCGAACTCGGCCGAGATCGAGGCGATGCGCTCGGGCCGGCTGCACGTCGCCGGCTTCTCCACCGGTCCGACCGGCTTTGCCGTCAACCTGGCCGGCGCGGTCCCGTTCGCGGCCAAGGGCACGCAGGCCGGGCCGCACGGCTACCACCTGATCTCGCTGGTCAAGAAGGACAGCCCATACCAGAAGCTCGCCGATTTGAAGGGCAAGCGCGTCGCGCACACGGCGCCTTCCTCCAACTCGGGGCATCTGGCGCCCCTCGTCCTCTATCCGCCCGAAGGCCTGAAACCGAACGAGGACTACAAGCCGCTGATGTCCGGTGGTCACGACAAGTCGGCGCTTGGCGTCGTCTCCGGCGACTACGACATGGCGGGCGTCGCCTCGGACGTGTTCGAGCGCATGGTGACCCGCGGCACCGTCAAGGCCGAGGATTTGCGGATCATCTACAAGAGCCCGGTCTTCCCGACCTCCTCATTCGCGCACGCGCATGATCTCGCGCCCGAACTCGCCAAGAAGCTGACCGCATGCTTCTTCGAATTCCGCTTCCCGCCCGCGATGCAGAAGGAGTTCAACGGCGACGACCGCTTCATGCCGATCACCTACAAGGAAACCTGGAAGGTGGTGCGCGAGATCGCCGAGGGCTCCGGCACGCCCTACAACAAGGCGGCCTACGAGGCCGAAGCCAAGCGTGAGGCCGAGGCGCTGGCGAAGAAACAGCAGCAGCAGTCCCCACCCAAGCAATAGGCCCGCCGCCTCCCATGTCAGGCATTCCCGCCGGCCCGGACGGCGCCGACGACGCGGGCGCACTCGTCATCCGCAACCTGCGGAAGGAGTATCGGGCCGGCGCACCCGTCCTGAGCGACATCTCGCTCACGATCGCAAGCAAGGGCATCACCGCCGTCGTCGGCCCGTCCGGAACCGGGAAGTCGACGCTGATCCGCTGCATAAACCGATTGGTCGACCCGACCGCCGGGGAAATCTTGTTCGACGGCCAGGACCTCGCGCGGCTGCGTGGCCGCGAGCTGCGCGTGGCGCGACGGCACATCGGCATGGTGTTCCAGGAGTACAACTTGGTCGAGCGGCTGTCGGTGATCGAGAACGTGCTGTGCGGCCGGCTCGGCTACCTGCCGACCTGGCGCGCGTGGTTGCGCCGCTTTCCGGCCACCGAGATCGAGCGCGCCTTCCAGTTGCTGGATCGTGTCGGGCTCAACGGCTTCGCCACCGAGCGCGCCGACCGGCTGTCGGGCGGACAGCGCCAGCGCGTCGGCATCGCTCGCGCGCTGATGCAGGAGCCGCAGCTCATCCTGGCCGACGAGCCCACCTCCTCGCTCGATCCGAAGACCTCGGTCGAGATCATGGAGCTGATCGCGGTCGAAGCCCGCGCGCGCAACATCCCGGTCATCGTCAACATCCATAATGTAAACCTGGCGCGCCGGTTTGCCGACCGCATCGTCGGGATGCGGAACGGCCGGATCGTGTTCGACGGTCCTCCGGAGCGCCTCGCCGAGTCGCATCTCCTCGAGATCTACGGAGGCGAGGGATGGCTGGAGTAGCCGTCCCGGCACCGCCGCCGTACCCTTCCCCGCGGGAGGGAGACGCAGGACGTCGCCGCGCCTTCCCACCGAACTGGCGCGCCCGCCTCGCCTTTGCCGCGCTCGCGCTCTATGCGCTCTACGCCGCGCAATCGCTCGACTTCACCTGGAGCCGGTTTGTCCAGGGGTTTGACCAGGGCGGCCGCTTCCTCGCGCGGATGTTCCCGCCCGACACGGCTCCCGACAAGCTGCTGCTGCTCGTCGACGGCATGATGGAGAGCCTGCAGATCGCGGTGCTCGCGACTGCGGTCGGGATCGCGCTCTCGCTGCCGCTCGGCGTGGCGGCCGCGCGCAACCTTGCGCCCGCGCCGCTCGCCTGGAGCGCGCGTGCGCTCATCGTGCTGTTTCGCTCCTTTCATCCCGTGATCGTCGCGATCCTGTTCGTCAAGGCTGTGGGCTTCGGCGCGCTTGCCGGCGTGCTGGCGCTGATCGTGGCGAGCCTGGGCTTCCTGGCGAAGCTGCTCGCGGAAGCGCTCGAGGAAGTCTCGATGCGGCAGCTGGAGGCGGTGCGCGCGACGGGGGCGCCGTTCCTCTCCGTGATTCTGCTCGGCGTGCTGCCGCAGGTGCTGCCCCGCCTTATCGGCTTTTGCGCCTACCAGCTCGATTCCAATCTGCGCAACTCGGCACTGGTTGGCCTGGTGGGCGGCGGCGGCATCGGCGCCACCCTATTCACCGCGTTCCAGCGCTTCGATTACGACTTCGTCCTCACCATCGTGCTCGCCATCATCGCCGTTGTGATGCTCGGCGAGATGCTGTCGGTGTGGACACGGCGGCTGTTCCAATGAGCGCGCAACCGTCCCCCGACGCCGGATCGCGCGGCCGGAAGTGGCAGCGCTTCACGCTGCGCGAGCGCATCCTGCGGTCCGCGTTCTATCTCGTGGTGGTGATCGCGCTGGTGTGGTCGCTGCGCACGATCGAGGTGATCCCCGAATTCCTCTACGACGCGCCGGCGCAGACCGTCGACCTGTTCGCGCGGATGTGGCCGATCGACTGGTCTTGGTACCCGAAGGTGGTGCATGGCGCCTTGATCGAGACGCTGCACACCGCGACGCTCGGGACAATGCTTGCAGTGGCGATGGCGAGCGTGGTGGCGCTGCTGGTGGCGCGCAACATCACGCGCTCCGTGCTGCTCAACAATATCGGGCGCTTCATCCTGGTCGCCACGCGCTCCATCCACACCATGGTCTGGGCGCTGTTCTTCGTCGCGGTGTTCGGCCCGGGCGCGCTCGCCGGCACGCTCGCCATCGCCATGCATTCAATCGGCTTTACCGGGAAGTTCCTCTCGGAAGCGATCGAGGAGGCGCAGAGCGGGCCGATCGAGGCGCTGACCGCAACCGGCGCCTCGCGCACCGCCGTCCTGCTGAAGGGCTTCTGGCCGCAGGTGAAGCCCGCGTTTCTCAGCATCGCCGTGTTCCGCTGGGATATCAACGTGCGCGAGTTCGCCGTGCTCGGCCTGGTCGGCGCCGGCGGGATCGGCATGGCGCTCGATACCGCGCTGTCCAACTTGTACTGGGACCAGGTCGGCCTCGTCCTGCTCGTGATCTTCGGCGTCGTGATCGCGGCCGAGATCGTCACCTCGTGGCTGCGAACGCGGATGATTTGAGTTCGACGCGCGTCTCCCATTTCGAGGGCGGCGGGACCTGGTGGAGGGAGAAAAACCGGCATCCAACATTCTCCAATGCAGCGCAGCACAGTTCCCGCGGCAATTGCATCATTCCGCCGCCTGCATCGCCCCGGCCAGTTTATCGTTCCGACCTTCAAGGTTTTCCTCCACCGGTGTGTCCAACGCTTTCGCCGGCTTGATGCGAAACCACGCAACGTACAGCGCCGGCAGGAAGACGAGCGTCAGCAGCGTCGCGACCACAAGCCCGCCCATCACCGCATACGCCATTGGTCCCCAGAAAACGGTGGGGGCGATCGGGACCATGCCCAGGATCGCGGCGGCGGCGGTCAGCAGGATTGGGCGCAGCCGGTGCTCCGTCGCCACGATCACCGCATTCCATGGATGCTGTCCCGCGGCGATTTCGGTATCGATCTGGTCGATCAGGATCACCGAGTTGCGGATCACCATGCCGATCAGAGAGACGATCCCGAGGATCGCAACGAATCCCATCGGGGTGCGCGAGATAAGCAGCGCGGCGGCGACCCCGATGAGAGCCAGCGGTGCGGTGGCTAGCACGAGGAACAGCCGTTGAAAGCTCTGCAGCTGCACCATGAGGATTGTGACTATGATCAGGATCATCAGCGGGAAGACTGCGAAAATGCTGGCCTCCGCCTTAGCGCTCTCCTCGACGGTGCCGCCGGCAACCACGTCATAGGCCGCCGGTAGTTTCAACTTGAACGCGGCCAAATCGGAGGAGAGCGATTTAACGACCGTCGCTGCTTCGAGTCCCGGCGCCGTATCGGCCTGCACCGTAATTGTTGGAATACGATGCCGCCGCCAGATCATCGGCGGTTCGATCTCGTAAGAGAGCTTCGCGACCTGCTCAAGCGGCACCGAGCGCCCGCCGGCAACGTTGATTATCAGGCTGCGCAGGGTTTCCAGCTTGGCGCGCTCGTCGGGGAGGGCGCGGGCGACGACATCGATCAAATAGATGTCATCGCGCAATTGAGTGACGGAGGTGCCCGACAGGATAGCATTGATGGTCTGACTCAATGCCTGCGAACTGATACCCAGGGCGCGAGCTCGATCCTGATCCACCTGGACGCGCACCACCTTGGAAGGCTCGTTCCAATCGAAGTTGATGGTCCGCGCATTGGGAGTCTTGCCCAGCAGCGACGCGAAGTCCTGTGCGATCTCGCGGACTTTCGCGGGATCGGGACCGCTGATGCGGAACTTGAGTGGCCAACCGACCGGCGGCCCAAGCTCCAATGGGCTGATGCGCGGCTGCACCTGCTCGAATTCGGGCCGCTGCAGCGCGGCGAGAATGCGCTGTTTCACGGCCGGGCGAACTTTGAATCCTTTTGTGACGATGACGCCTTGCGCGAAGAAGTCGTTCGCGAGCTGCTGGTCGAGCGGCAAGTAGAAGCGGATGGCGCCGCTACCGATGTAGAAGGACCAGTGCTCTATCTCGGGGTCGGTCTTCAGGACCTTCTCGAGCTCATCAACCACCTTGCGCGTCGCGTCGATCGAGGACCCTTGCGGGAGCGTGAGATCGACAAGAAGTTCGGGACGGTCGGAGTTCGGGAAGAACTGCTGCTGCACGAACTGCATGCCGGCGAGAGCGGCAAAAAACAGCGCAATGGTCGCGCCGATCACCCAATATTTCAGACGCAGCACGCGATCGAGCAGATTATGGAATACCCGAGCGAAGCGCGATGGCTCATGGCCGTGGCCCTTCATCTTGTCTGGCAAAATGAAGACGCCTATCAACGGCGTAAACAGGACGGCCACGAACCAGGAAGCAATCAACGCGATTGCGACAACGGCGAACAACGTGAAGGTATATTCGCCGGCGCTGCTCGCCGCGAAGCCCACGGGGACGAAACCTGCGATGGTGACGAGCGTTCCGGTCAGCATCGGGAAGGCGGTGGCGGAATAGGCGAACGACGCGGCGCTAACCTTGTCGTAGCCCTCCTCCAGCTTTTTGATCATCATCTCCACCGCGATCATCGCGTCGTCGACCAGAAGGCCTAGTCCGATGATGAGTGCGCCGAGCGAGATGCGCTGCAGGCTTATTCCGGCAAGATTCATGACGACGAAGGTGATCGCAAGAACCAGCGGAATCGCAATCGCGACGACGATGCCAGGGCGCCAGCCGAGCGACAAAAAGCTCACGGCCAAAACGATGGCGATGGCTTCGATCAAGACCTTAATGAACTCGCCCACGGCATCTTGGACGACCTCTGGCTGGTTGGCGACCAGATGGGGTTCGATTCCGGCCGGCAGATCCGCCGTCACCCTGGCGAGGCGCTTCTTAATGTGCTCCCCGAAGGCGAGGACGTCGCCGTTCTTGCGCATCGAGATGGCGAGGCCGACAGCGTCGCGACCATTGTAGCGAAACATCGGCTGCTGTGGGTCAGCGTAGCCTCGTTGCACCTCGGCAATGTCGCTCAGTCGAAAAAATCGGCCATTGAAACGGAAATTGATTGCTCTCAAGCTCTCTTCCGACGTGAACTGACCCGAGACGCGAATGGCGATCTTCTCTGCATCCGAGTCGAGTGTTCCGCTCGGCTGGATCGCGTTTTGCGCCTGCAGGGTCTGCATCAGCTCGGACATGTCGAGGCCCATAGCGGCGAGCCGCTGGGTCGAGAACTCCAGATAGATTTTCTCGTCCTGGGTGCCGAGAAGATCGATCTTGGCGACGTCGGCAACGCCGAGCAGCTCGGCTCGCACGCGCTCGGCATAATCGCGCAGCTCGCGGTGAGAGAATCCGTCCGATGTCAGCGCGAAGATCAAAGCGTAAGTGTCGCCGAACTCATCGTTGAAGAAGGGACCCTGCACACCCTGTGGAAAGGTGTGTTTGATGTCGCCGACCTTCTTTCTCACCTGATACCAGAGATCAGGCACGTCCGACGCCCGAGTCGAGTCCTTCAAATACACAAACACCACGGACTCGCCTGGCTTGGTGTAGCTCTTCACGTAATCAAGTTTAGGCAGCTCTTCGAGCTTCTTCTCGATGCGGTCGGTAATTTGTCGCATCGTCTCCAGGGTAGTGGCCCCGGGCCACAACGTCTTCACCACCATCGTCTTGATGGTGAAGGGCGGGTCCTCGTCACGCCCGAGCTGGCGATATCCGAAAATGCCGGCGAGTGTGACGACCAGCATGAGGTAGACGACGAAGCTCTTATGCTCCAGAGCCCAGCGCGAGAGGTTAAAAGTCTTCATTGCTGTTGCTCCTGGGTAAACGTTGCTTCGGCAAGCCGGACCTTCTGGCCGGCCGTCAGGGCATTCACGCCCGCGGTGACGACGATGTCCCCTTTGATCAGGCCGCTGGCGATGACGACGGTATTTGCCTCATAGCGTGCGACCGTGATGGGCCTGAGAGTGAGACTGCTCGAGTGCTGATCGAGCACCCAGACAGCCGGCGAACCGTTCTTTTCAAACAGAGCGGAGAGCGGCAACGCGACGGCGAGAGCGGGCTTCCCCTTCAAGCGGGCGCCGACACTCATGCCGAAGCGAAGTTGCGGCGGCGGATTCTTCAGCGTGACTTTTACTGTGTAGGTGCGCGTCGCTGGATCGGCGACCGGGGAGATCTCCCGCACCACTCCTTCCACCGTCAGGCTCGGATTGCTCAGCGGCCAGACGATTACTTCGGGGTGCGCGTCGCTGACATCAGCAAAGGCCGTTTCAGCAATGTTAAAGACGCCGTCCCTGTCGTCCGGTCGGGCCAACTTCATCACCATTTGGCCAGCGTTGACATTCTGGCCTGCTTCCGCGCCGACGGCGGTAATCACACCGTCGAAATCGGCCGTAAGCTCGGTGTAATTAAGCTGGTCGCGCGTAAGATTTAGATTGGCCCTGGCGGCGGCGAGCTTGGCTTCAGCGGTACGGAGATTGCGCAACGCGGTGTCGTAAGTCGCTATCGTCGTCCAACCGTCCTTCAAGAGCTTGGCTTGGCGCGCCTCCGCGCCCTGCGCCTCAACAAGTCCAGCTTCGGCGGAGTTAACGTCCGCTTCCGCCGATCGAAGGCGGTTCTGATAGTCCTGCGTGTCGAGTGTCGCCAGCGTGTCGCCTTGCTTTACCGAAGCACCGATATCGACCGGCCGGGAGAGCACCTTGCCAGCGACGCGGAACGACAGATCGCTTTCATAACGCGGCTTGACCTCACCAATCGTCTGGCGGTCTTCGCGGACAGATTTGGCATCGACGATGAGCGTGCGGACCAGCCGGAGTGCCGCCGGCGCGTCCTCTGGCTTGCAGCCGGCAAGCACCACGAGAAGCGTGAGAAGAACGAGGACGGGCCGCATGTTTCGAGCTCCACGGAATAGGTCAATGTTGACGATGACAACTTTATAAGGGCATAAGTTGGCGATGTCAACATTGGAGGTCAGCAGCTTGGGAATGGCTGATATGCAAATGTTGACATCGTCAACTTAATCGCTTAAATGGGAGCTAACTCAAGGATTTGCCGAGCAATGCCTAAATCCCAAGCCGAGGAGCGCCCCTACCACCATGGCGACTTGCGCCGTGCGATGGTCGATGCCGCCCTGGAAATTCTGGGTGAAACTCAAAGCCTTGAACTTTCGCTGCGTGAACTCGCCCGCCGCGCCGGCGTCAGCCACAACGCCCCTTACAAGCACTTTGCCGATAAGCGTGAGCTATTGGCAGCCGTGTCGGCGGCGGGATTCGAGACGCTGACGAAACGCATGGTCCATGAGATGGCGCGACTGAGCGATCCCCGCGAGCAGTTGTTCGCGATGTTGCGCGCCTACGTTGATCACGGCGTTGAGAACCCGGCGCTCTACAGCCTGATGTTCGGGGGCTATCTGGGCGGTCCGGATCGCAGCCGTCCGGCCATCGAACTGGCTGAAGCCGAGAAGACGAAGGCGCTGCTCGCGGGCGTGATTATTGCGGGCGGTTTGGGACACGCGATTTCGGACACCTCCCGCAACGAACGGAAGATTGCAGGCGCCATTCTAGCCTGCTGGTCGCTTGTGCATGGTCTTACTTTGCTGCTGGTTGATGGGCTGGTCGGTCCGAAAAAAAAATCCGCCGCGCTGGCCGACAGACTTGTGCAGGGCATGCTCGAAGGTTTGGCGGCCGAACTGCCGTCCTTACCCCCCGGCACTTGGATCGGCCCTCAAGCGCCTTAGCAATAAACGGATGCCTTTGGTCGTCCCGAGCTGCGGAGGCCAGCCCTGATCATCGGACTGGCGGGGCCACCGCCGCATCGCGCTGGTTGCTGCGGGTGAGCGCATCCGCAACGAAACCGGAAGCCTTGGCGTCTTCCACGAAACCCTTCAGGAATTCCAACCCGTTCTCGCGGCCTTTCGGCGTTCCAATCGCCTGCTCGATCACCATGAAGCGCCCGTCCATGACACGCACGTCTGGTTGACCGGAGGCGAACGCAATGAGCTGCTGGCGAACGCCCGCCGCAACCTCGAGTTTCTGGTCGCGGAAGACGTCGATCACGGTAGGCGACGTCGGAGCGCGAACGAGTTGCGCCTGTTTGATCGTCCGGGTCAGGTAAAGATCGTAGGCACTTCCTTTTCCAACGGCGATCCGCACGCCCTCCCGGTCGATGTCCTCGATCGTCCGCAGGCGCGAGTCCGCCGGGACAAGGTAGGTTCCTTCGATCACGACATAAGGCGCGGTGAATGCGATGTCGTTTGCACGCCCGGGATCGATGGCCAGGAACGCGACGTCCCACACGCCGGCCTTGACCGCATCCGCAACCTTCCCGGCCGCCTCGAACAGGACGAACTCGACGGGAACGCCGAGCCGGCGGGCGAGCTCGCGGGAGAGATCGACCGAAATCCCCCGCGGCTCGCCGGTCGTCGCGTCCTTTTGAGCCAGAACGGGATTACCAAAGTTGATGGCTGCCCGTAGCTTGCCTTCCGGCGCAATCTCCTTGACTAGCTGGGGCGAGACGGTCTGCGCCGCGGCATCGCTGGCGAACAGGATGACTGCCAGAGTTTGCAGAAGCCTCAACATGACCTGCCTCCCGTCTGATCTTTTCCTGACGTACGCTGTGAACTGTCATAAGCGTAACACCTTCCTGACGGGATTGTCTCAGAACGGCGTTGGACGTCCGCTATCCAAGCCTATTAGATTCCTGCCGCAGCGGAGAAAGTTGGATGCCAGTTCCTCCCGCTTGGGACTGGCGGAGGGAGAGTAACTGGATTCCAACCTTCTCTGGAAGTGGACCCGCGCCCTTCGGCTCCCGCCTGGCTTCGCAACAGGGAACCGCTTAGAGGCCGCCCCAGCCCGATTGCCGGAGTTGGTCGATCGCCGCTTCTTTCACGTCCGCGGGCGCGTCGAGCACCTGACCCAGCGCCGCCTGCACCCGCTCCGGGCTGACATAGCGGATTTCCACTTGGCCCTTCTTGGCCTCGGCCAGGAATTCTGGGTCCTCCAGCGTTGCCTTGAAAGCGCTCTGCAGCGCCTTCAGGCGATCCGCCGGCACTTCCGGCGGGACGATGAACGGCCGCACGTAGACGAGGTAGCTGAACAGGAATTCCCATACCTTGCGGTCCTTCTCGGACTTAATGAGGTCCAGCGCGAAGGGCACGCCGCGCTCCTTCAGGACAGGATGGCGCTCATTGGCGGTTTCGAGCCCGACCTGGATCACGCCGCGCTCGAAGAAGTCGCGGCCATTGACCTGGGCGCCGTCCCAGCCCCAGCCGCACAACCCGTCGACCTCGCCGCGCTCGATCGCCAGCAGCACGTTGGTCGTAGACTGGAACCCCCTGACAAGCTTGAACTTGGTGCCGAGTATGTTGTTGAGCAGGGTGGGAACCAATTCGGTCGAGCCCGCGGAGGTGCCGATGATCACCTCGCGCTCAAGGAGCTCGCTGGCTTCCTTGGGCAGCGCGCGCTTCGAGAACACGCAGGCGTTGGACGTGTTGTTCGCACTGCCCAGCCAACCGAACTTGCGCATGTCGAACTGTACGTTCGGCGAGTTGCCGGCCTGGGCATAGATCAGTGTGCCCTGGACGATGCCAAAGCTGGTGCCGTCGCGCGGCGCCTTCGCGTACAGGAAGTTCGTTGCAGTGAGGCCGCCCGCGCCGGGCATGTTCTGCACAATGACCGACGGATTGCCCGGGATGTGGCGACCTATGTGGCGCGACAGAAGGCGCGCATAGAGGTCGTAGCCGCCGCCGGGCGCCGAGCCAACCACGATGCGGACCGTTTTGCCTGTGTAGAAATCCGCAATCGGATCCGCCGCGGCCGTACCGGCCTGCAGTAACCCGGCCAGGCCAGCAAGCGCTGCGGCTGACCGCAGAATATGGCGACGTGCGAAACGCATTTTTGTTCTCCTTGACGGGCCGGCGGGACGACCGCCCGCTTCAGACGAATTGCGGCTTTTCGGTCAGGTAGTGCTTCTGCATCAGCGGCCGATATCTTTCCATCAGCGTGCGGTTGAGGTCGACCGGCGGCTTCTGGCCCGGCGGCAGCATGGAAGTGTATTTGACGCCGCCGGTCTCCGCGAGGAAGGTCCGCTTCGCCTCCTCCACGATGGCCGGGTTCTTCAGGCATTCCACGACCGAGCTCGCGAGCACCTTGGCGCCGGCATAAGCGCCCTTGTGCGCGATCGAGGTCGCGAGCGCGGTGCCGCCGCCCCAGTGGTGGGCGGTCGAATGCGGAATGTTCGACGGATAGTAAAACTTCACCATCGGCACCTTCCACGACACGTCACCGGCATCGTTGGCCGACGGCTTCTGCACCGCCTCGCCCTTGAAATTCGGCAGCTCGACAGCGAGGCCGTCGGCCTTGACGCCGACCGCGGCCTGCAGCTTGCGCGCGAAGTCCTGCTCCTCGGCGGTCCATCTCGGCATGCCAACCAGCCTGATCTTGTCCTGCACCATCTCGGCCAGAGTGCGGTTGCCGCGCAGCGGCCAGACCGCCGCCATGATCTCGGTCTCGACCTCGGTATTGGTCATCATCGCGGCACCCTGCGCGATCTTCTTGGCCTGCTCGAACAGCCGGTTGGCGCCGTCCGCCGTGGTATCGCGGAAATACCACCACAGCGTGGCCTTCGCCGGCGTCGCATTGGGCTGGTCGCCGCCGTCGGTGACGACGCGCTGCATGCGCGCCGTGGGCATCATGTGCTCGCGGAACTGCGCCATGCCCATATCCATCAGCATGACGCCGTCGAGCGCGTCGCGGCCCTTCCAGGGCGCCGTGCCGGCATGGGCGGTCTCGCCGCGGAAGGTGAAGGTGGCAGAGATCAGCGCGGCCTGGATGCTGCCGTAGCCGGCCTCGAATTTCTGGCTGATATGGTTGTGGAAGGCGACGTCGACATCGTCGAACCAGCCGTCGCGCACCATATAGGGGCGGCTGATGAGTTGCTCCTCGGCCGGCGCGCCGATCACTTTCAGCCGGCCCTTCAGGCCGAACCGGTCGATCGCCCGCGCCGCCGCCAGCGCGCCCGCCACCAGCACCGCGGCATTGACGTTATGGCCCTCGCAATGGCCGGGCGCGCCTTCCGTGATCGGCGTCGCTTCGAGCTTGCCGGCGGCCTGCGAATTGTTGGGCACCGAGTCATATTCGGTATGCATCGCGAGCACCGGCCCGTCCGCGCCGTAGGTCGCGCAGAACGCGGTCGGCATCTCGGCGATGCCGCGCTCGACCGCGAAGCCGCCCTGTTCAAGCAGGTCGGCCATCAGCTTGGACGTCTCGAACTCCTGCATGCCGAGCTCGCCGAAGTAGAAGATGCTGTCGCCGAGCAGAGCGATCGCCTTCTCGTTCCGGTCCACGAAATCGCACACGAACTCGTGTTCGGCGCTCGGCTCGGCCATGCTTGGACTCCCGCTACTCATAGTTTCGCAACGCTATCGGCCTCGTCAGCAGATCCAGGACCTTGATGCTGCGCACAGCCCGTCCGTGATGCGCTCTATCGCCTATTTCGCGTCGGAGATCTTCACGATGTTGCGCGCGCGCAGGACGAGCTCCGGCGACGCCTGATAGATTTTTGCGATCAGCGCCTGCGCCTCTTCGCCGAAGATCGGATCGATGGCGAGGCGCGACTTGGCGGCGTCCTCGAGCAGGCCCGGGTCGGTCGCCGCCTTTCGGAAGGCGTCGCGCAGCATCGCCACCCGGTCGGCCGGAATGCCGGGCGGCGACAGGAACGGCCGACCGAGCGCGAGCCGCGACAGCAGCAGTTCGACGACTTGCCGGTCTTGGTCGTTCTTGATCAGCGACAGGATGGTCGGCGTATCGCTGTGCGCAGGATCGCCGGTGGCGGACATCTGCACCAGAAGGTTCATCTTGCCTTCCTTGATCTTCTCGCGGACATAGGCGCGGCCAGGGCCGGACCAGCCGCTCATGAACAATCCGTCGAGCTCGCCACGCTCGATTGCGAGGAAGCTGTCGGGCTGGCCGCCGTAGCCGTAAACGATCTTGAACTTGGTCCCGAGCAATTCGTTCAGCAGACGCGGAAACATCGCCGGATCCTGCTCCGGCGCGGTCGCCCCGACGATCACCTCGCGGGTCTTAACATCCTCGATCGACTTCACCGACTTCGCGGTAGAGACCGCGGCCATGCCGTTCTCGCTCATCGCGCTGCCGAGCCAATTGAACTTCACGGCCTCGAACTGCGCCTTCGATTCCTCGCCATAGAGCAGCGGCGCGGTCGCGATGCCGCGGTCGAGCAGAGCGATGGTGGAACCGTCCTTCGGCGCGATGTTGTAGAGGAAATTGGCGGCACGGATGCCGCCGCCGCCCGGCATATTGTTGACCAGGATAGTGGGATTGCCGGGCAGGTACTTGCTCATATAGCGCGCGAACAGACGCGAATAGGCGTCGTAGCCGCCGCCCGGCGGGCTGCTGGTGATGAAGTTCATCTCCTTGCGGCTGCGGAAAAACTCCTCCGCGGACTGCTGCGCGAAGGCGGCGCCGGCGGAGGCGGCGAGCACGAGCGCGGCGGCGCCTACTGCGATGCCGAGGGTGAGATATGAGCGAGGTAGGCGCATGGTCGTGTCTCCCGTCGTACGGCCCGCGGTGTTCGCCGGACCCCGAACGGGTTCAATGCCATCACAGATCGCGCCGGCTGTGAAGCAGCCGCGGCGTGCAGATTCTCCGCTGGCAGAGCGGGTGCGTGTTTTCTATGCTTCCTTGAGCCGCATTCCCCGCCGGAGGAGCCCGCATGACCGTTCATCAAACCGCCGCCCAATGGGAACCGCCGTCGCAGGTCTCCCGCGACGAAATCGTCGCGAGCTCCGACAGGATCCTGGCGCGCGCTGATCTGCCGCTGAAGCAGACCGAGGACATCTTCCGCATCGAGACGCTCGGCCTCGAATGGGACATGGGGGTGATGGTCTACGAGCCGGCCGACCCGGCGCAGGTGGCGCGCGGCGCCGACGGCAAGAAGATCGGCATCTTCCTGCTGCACGGCGGCTCCGGCGATTTCAAGTCGATGGAGCCGATGGCCAAGACCTATGCCGGCAAGTTCGGGCACAAGGCGGTCGCCATGACCTTCCCGGGCCGGCTCTATTTCGACGATCCGAGCCGGGACTGGCCGGGCGACACCATCCATCCGGACGGCACCGTCAGGACGCCGATGTGGAAGCAAGGCGAGCACATCACGCCGGACCAGTACGAGGTGGTGCGCGACACCTCGATGCGGCTGCGCTACGGCACGCGCACCGTCGCGCGCGCCAAGCCCGGCTCGACCTTCTACGACCGCATGGCGGGCTGGCCGCTCGCCTTCGAGGCCGGCATGAAGGAGGCGATGCGCCGCCATTTCCCGGAGGCGGACTATTCGATCTACGTCACCGGGCATTCCACCGGCGGGCCGCATGTCTTCATGATGTGCCAGCGGGTGCCGAACATCGCCGGCGTCATCGCGGTCGAGAACTCGCCGTTTGGCTTCATCCAGGAACAGCAGCACAACTGGTCCGGTGCGCTCGGCAAGATCGAGGGCTTCGAGCGCGTCGCAACGAAGCCAGCGCCGCGCGCCGACCCGTTCAACGAGCTCTATATCCGCACCTGGCGCGACCGTGCCCGCTATGCGGGGCCGGAGGCGCTCGGCCAGGAGGGTCCGAAGGCGCTGATGCGGCTGCCCTGGCTGATGGAGGATATCCTCGACTGGTGGGATCGCACCAAGGCGCGCCCGCAGTTCAAGGCCGAATATATCATCACCCACAACATCGCGACATCGCTGGAAGCCGCGGCGCGGGCGAGCGCGAAGCGGCTCGATCTGTCCGGCGACGACACCGAGAGGCTGGTGAAGCACTACAAGGGCTTCCCGTTCCCGCTGACGGGCGAGGGCGTGAAGCCTGTGCCGCCGGTGCATTTCTGCATCACGAAGGACAGCCGCGACCACAGCCCCGAGGTCTATCGTGAAGTCGTGCTGCCGATGTTCGCGAAATATGATCCGGCGCTGCGGGTGCGACTCACGCAATTCCGCGCCGGCGTCCACACCTACAACAAGGCCGAGGCGGGGCTGCCGCTCGGCGTCGTGCCAGCCGTGGCAGAGCTGTACCACCGGGGCATCACCGGCGGCTATTTCCTGACCGAATAACCGACCGGCGTTTGATCGCAGCGACGACAGACAACCCGTTCGGCACGAGGTTGTCACCCATGTCTTAGGTACGTGTTACCTATGTGGCCGGGCTGGACACTGAAGCCATGGCGGAGAGGGCGGGATTCGAACCCGCGATACGGTTTCCCGTATACACGCTTTCCAAGCGAGCGCCTTCAGCCACTCGGCCACCTCTCCAGCAGTGACTTCTTGAAGGCGCTCGCAGCTTTAAGTCAAGACGCGCGTAGCGGGCTGGAGCGCCGCAAGCCATTCGGCCATCTCTCCCGGCAAAGGCAGGCCGCCGCCGCGCGGTCGGCGGAGACTTTGCGCTCAATTGACCAGCCGTACCCTGCCCGCTTCGGCCACATCATAGCCCTGCAGCTCGGCGGCCTGGGCGCGGAAAACAGGCTTTCGGAGATGCTCGAACAGCGCCTGTGGCCCTGGCAGAAAATAATCGCGCTGGTGCAGCACCAGATCGAAGCATTCCCAGACCAGCGGGACGAAACCGAGCCCCGCCGCATGCGCCACTGAGCGGCTGGCGATGCCGCAATCGGCACGGCCCGAGCGCACCGCCTGCCCCAGGTCCGGACCGGTTGGGCAGACCGGCTTCACCAGCGCCAGCGCTTCCGCGGGGATGCCGGCGCGGGCCAGCAGCGCCACCAACAGGAGCTGGGCGCCGGCGCCCGCCGGCCGTTGCGCCATGCGTGCACGGGCCTGCGCCACCTTGCCGATATCGGTGAGGCCCAAGGGATTGCCCGGGGCCACGAGCAGCCCTTGCTCGCGCCGGACAAAGGCGATCACCACCGCATCATGCAGGCCCGGCGCCTCAGCCACCGCTTCGGCATTGGCGGTTTCGTCGTCGCCTTCCAGGCGATGCAGATGGATGGCCGCCGCCATGACCTCACCGCGCGCAAGGCGGCGCAATCCCGCTTCACTGCCCTCCGGCAGGCTGGCGAGGCCGCACCCGCTCTCACGCAGCGCCCAATCCAGCAACGGATCCTGGCTGCCACCCACGATCGGCGGCCGCACTGGCAGCGTCATGCCGGCGGGTGTGACCAGGCTCGAGGTGAGCCAGCGATCGAGCGCGGCTTTCGGGAAAAGCCAGCGGCCCGTGGCCTTGGTGCAGGGCACGGCGCCGGTAGCGACCAGCTCGTAAAGCTTGCGCTCGCTGAGCCGCAGGTATTCTGCAGCCTCCTCTGTGATCAACAATTCGGCCATGCATATGCCTGCAGATTACTGCAACTGTTACGGAGTTTGAACATCTACGAAGGAGATGCAAGAGATTTGGCTAACTGGACTTATTGCATGGACGGGAATGCATCGGCGTTACAGCTGGTTTTGACCGCCGATCCGGCCCTGCTGGGCATTGTTCGGCTGTCGCTGATTGTCAGCCTCTCGGCCGTGGCGCTGGCGGGGCTGATCGGGGTGCCGTTCGGCGCGCTGGTCGCGCTGACGCGTTTCCGCGGGCGGGAGGCCGTGATCGTCGCCCTTAACGCCCTGATGGGACTGCCGCCTGTCGTCGTCGGTCTCGCCGTATATCTGCTGTTGTCGCGCTCCGGCCCGCTCGGATCCTGGGGTCTCCTGTTCACGCTGCAGGCCATGATCATCGCGCAGACCTTGCTGGTGACGCCGCTGATCGCCGCGCTGACGCGGCAGACCATCGAAGACCTGGCGGCGGAATATCACGACGAGCTCGCGGCGATGAATGTCGGGCCGCTCGGCCGCGTCGGCACCTTGATCTGGGACGGCCGCTTCGCGCTGGTGACGGCGCTGCTCGCGGGCTTTGGCCGCGCCGCCGCCGAAGTGGGGGCCGTCATGATCGTCGGCGGCAATATCGATGGCTTCACCCGCACCATGACCACCGCCATCGCGCTGGAAACTTCCAGGGGCGACCTCGCGCTCGCCATTGGCTTGGGCCTCGTGCTGATCGCCATCGTCGTTCTGGTCAACGCGCTCGCCTGGGCGGTGCGCCGCGCCGGCGAAACCTTTGCCGGATGACCGCCATGCGCGCACCAACCAGCGAACTGCCGATCACGCTCGATAAGGTGAGCTTCACCGCACGCGGCAGCCCGATTCTCGCGGATGTGTCGCTCACCATAGCGGGCGGCGCGCCAACGGTTCTGATCGGGCCGAACGGCGCCGGCAAGACGACGCTGCTGCGCCTGCTGATGGGCTTGATCGAGCCCTCGCGCGGAAGCGTCACCAGGGGCGGCCGCGAAGGCGCCGGCCCGGCGCGTTGCGCGATCGTGTTTCAACGGCCGGCGATGCTCCGGCGCAGCGCCGCCGGGAATATCCGTTACGCGCTCGCCGCCGCCGGGGTCGCGCGCGCGGAACGCGCCGCACGATGTGCGGACCTGCTCGCGCTCGTGGGACTATCCGAACTTGCCGGTGCACCGGCCAAGCGGCTGTCGGGCGGCGAACAGCAGCGCCTTGCGCTCGCCCGCGCGCTGGCCAAGGACCCGGCGGTGCTGCTGCTCGACGAGCCGACTGCCAGCCTCGACCCGGCCGCCACCAAGGCGGTCGAGGACGTGATCCGCGACGTCGCAGAGCGCGGCATCACGGTAATCATGGCGACCCACGACCTCGGCGAAGCGCGGCGGCTGGCCGGTGAGGTCATCCTTCTGCATCGCGGCCGCGTCGTTGAAACGGCCAATGCGAATGACTTTTTCACCGCCCCCAAGACGACGGAAGCCCGGAAATTCATCGAAGGCGAATTGCTGATCTGATCAAGCAGAAAGGATTTATCTCATGCTCACGCGCAGACTCATCCTGACCATCGCCTGGCTTGCAGCATTCAGTTTTCCAGCCGCCGCGCAGGATAAATCGATCGTCGTTTCCTCCACCACGTCCACGCAGGATTCCGGCCTGTTCGGCCATATCCTTCCGTTGTTCAAGGCCAAGACCGGTATCGACGTCAAAGTGGTCTCGCAAGGCACCGGCCAGGCGCTCGACACCGCCCGCCGCGGCGACGCCGACGTGGTGTTCGTGCATGCCAAGGCGCAGGAGGAGAAGTTCATCGCCGAAGGCTTCGGCGTGAAGCGCAATCCGGTGATGTATAACGACTTCGTCCTGATCGGGCCGAAAGGCGATCCCGCCGGCATCAAGGGCGGCAAGGACATCGTCGCCGCGCTCGCCACGATCAAGGCCAAGGCGGCTCCGTTCATCTCGCGCGGCGACAAATCCGGCACCCATGCCGCCGAGCTCGCGCTCTGGAAGATCGCGAATATCGACGTCGCCGGCGCCGACAAGGGCCCCTGGTACAAGGAGATCGGCCAGGGCATGGGCGCGGCGCTCAACACCGCCTCGGCCTCCAACGCCTATGTGCTCGCGGACCGCGGCACCTGGATCTCCTTCAAGAACAAGGCCGACCTCGTCATTGCGGTGGAAGGCGACAAGCGGCTGTTCAACCAGTATGGCGTGATCCTGGTGAACCCGGCCAAGCATGCCAGCGTGAAGAAGGATCTCGGCCAGCAGTTCATCGACTGGCTCATCTCGGCGGAAGGCCAGAAGGCCATCGAGAATTACAAGATCGACGGCCAGCAACTGTTCTATCCCAATGCGGGTGATCCGGGCGCGTAGGGACGCCTTGGCCCCAGGCTTTGCGGGCTACAAAGCCCGTCGACAGCCCCCGTGGCCTGTGCAAGATGACGGTCAGTCTCGGTCTTTGCTTGTGGGTCTGAAAGCGTAATGCCGCGTAGATTTGCTTGGGCTTCCCTTGCGGAGCCACAACTTCTCGAGCTCCGCCTCAAGGACCTAGGGGTCGGCATCAAAGGCACCTGGCTGGAAGATTGCCTGAACGCCCTGTACCGCGAATTGCGGAAAAAAGGCGTCCGCATCAGGCCGCATGCCTGGATCTCGGACGAGTGGTTCAGCCCCGACAATACGCCCGGAATCGCCATCCCTTTTTACCTGACGCATCGGCGGCTGATGCGCCTGGAGCGCAAGAAGATCATCGACGTCGAGGGCGGCAGCGTGGCGCAATGCATGCGCATCCTTCGCCATGAGGCCGGCCATGTCATGCAGCATGCCTATCAGCTGCAGCGCCAGCGCCGCTGGCAGCAACTGTTTGGGCCTTCCTCCACGCCCTATCCCAAGCATTATCGGCCCAACCCGCGCAGCCGGCGTTTCGTCCGGCATCTTCGGCTCGTGGTACGCGCAAAGCCATCCGGACGAGGATTTCGCCGAGACTTTCGCGGTCTGGCTCACGCCGCGATCGAACTGGCGCAAGCGCTATGCCGACTGGCCGGCGCTGAAGAAGCTGGAATATGTCGACGAGCTGATGGCGGAGATCGGCAGGCAGAAGCCGGTGCTGAACCGGCGGCTGGAGGTCGACCCGATTCGGCCGCCTGACCGCTACCCTTGCCCAACATTACCAGAAGAAGCAGGCTCACTATCACGGTGATTCTCCGAAAGGTTATGATCGGGATCTGCGCCGCATCTTCTCCAGTGATCCGAAACATAAGGGGTCGCTCGCGGCTTCCCGCTTCCTGGAAAAGAATCGCGCGAAGATCCGGCGCAGAGTTGCCAAGTCTACCGGCGAGTACCAGCTCACCCTGGATGACGTGCTCGACGAGATTATCGGGCGGTGTCGCGCGTTGAAGTTGCGGGCGGTAGGCTCCGAACGGCAACTGACGAGGGACTTGACGGTGCTGCTGACGGCCAGGACAGTCCATTCCCTTTACAGTCCTTCACGGCGGTCCTACGCCTTATGAAGTCATCGCGCATCCTGGTGCTTTTGCATCCGGACCTGATGCCGCCGGAAACCCTGAAAGGTTTCAGCGAGCAGCAAATCAACGTCTGGAAAACCGAATACGACGTGGTCAGCACGCTGCGCAAAGCCGGGCCATGACGTGCGCCCGCTTGGCGTGCAGCATGAACTCAAGCCAATCAGGGACGAGATCGAAGCTTGGAAGCCGGATGTCGTTTTCAACTTGCTGGAAGAATTCCACGGCGAGACGGCCTACGACCAGAATGTCGCGAGCTATCTCGAGCTGCTGCGCATTCCTTACACCGGCTGCAACCCGCGCGGCCTGATGCTGGCGCGCGGCAAGGACCTGTCGAAAAAGCTTCGTGCATTATCACCGCGTTCCGGTGCCGGCCTTTGCGGTATTCCCCATGCGGCGGAAAATTCACCGGCCGAAACGGCTGGCCTTTCCGTTGATCGTCAAAAGCTTGAGCGAGGATGCCTCGGAAGGCATCGCGCGGGCCTCGGTGGTCGACAGTGAGGAAAAACTCGCCGAGCGCGTGGCTTTCATTCACGACCGGATGGCGACGGCGGCCTTGGTAGAGCAATACATCGCCGGCCGTGAAATCTATGTCGGCATCCTCGGCAACGAACGGCTGCGCGTGCTGCCGGTTTGGGAGATCGACTTCGGCAGCGCCGCGCCGATTGCCACCCAAAAGGTCAAGCATGACCGCGATTATCAACAGCGGCACAAGGTCGAACATGGTCCGGCGAAGGACTTGCCCCCGGAACTGCACGCGCGGATCGGCAAGATGGCGAAGCGCATCTACAAGACGCTGGGGCTCGACGGTTATGCGCGCATCGACTTCCGGCTCTCGGCCGAGAACGTCCCGTATTTCCTGGAAGCCAACCCCAATCCGGAAATCGCAAAAAGCGAGGAATTCGCCCATGCCGCAGCCCATGACAAGATCAATTATCGCGACCTGCTGAACCGGATCGTAGCGCTGGGCATGCGGCGCAGCTTGGGAAAAGCGGCCGACTAGCGCTGAGCCGGATGATCGCTGGGCGAGCAGTTGCGGCCATGGCCTCGGCCTCCTGCGCCCGCATTTTGATTTGCGAAACACACCCGGTTAATCGCCTGCCCCGGAGCGGCGGCTTTTCTGCTAGAGTGCCGTTTATGAAGAGTGCAAACGATGGCTATCTCGTTCGTCCCAATCCGCAGGATCCGCGGCTGACCGAGCGCGTGAAAGGCGTCGATCAGACCGGCGCGACGATCGAAACCGCGGTGACGGTGGAGCGCGCGCTGACAATTTTTCTCAATTCGCAGG
Organism: uncultured Alphaproteobacteria bacterium; assembly: GCA_963731585.1. Lineage (GTDB taxonomy): Bacteria > Pseudomonadota > Alphaproteobacteria > Rhizobiales > Xanthobacteraceae > CANKHA01. Next base: position 1,166,609 of record CAVSWC010000003.1, on the reverse strand, counting down.
AAATCGTCACGGCGATGACGATCGGCGACTATCCCGAATATCTGGCCATCGGTTATCTGCTCAACCAGCACATGCTGTTGCCGGATGACGTCATCACCAGCGTCGATCATGACGAAGAACTTGCCATTGTCGTGGTGCGCACCAAGCGCAAGACGAATTACGAAAAGAAGCTGAAGAAGAAAGTGCAGACCTCCGGCTGCGCGCAAGGCACGGTGTTCGGCGATCTGATGGAAGCGCTGGAGAACGTCAATCTGCCGGAAGACGGAACTGCGCACTTCCTGGCTCTACGCGCTGACCAACAAGATCAACACCACGCCTTCACTCTATCTCGAGGCGGGCGCGATCCACGGCTGCGTGCTGGCCGAGCGCGATCAGCCGCTGGTCTATATGGAAGACGTCGGCCGGCATAACGCGGTCGACAAGATCGCCGGCTGGATGTTCCAGCATAAGGTACGGCCGGACGACAAGATCTTCTACACCACCGGCCGGCTCACCTCCGAGATGGTGATCAAGACGCTCCGCATGGGCATTCCGATCCTGATCTCGCGCTCCGGCTTCACCGCCTGGGGCGTCGAGCTGGCGCGCAAATCCAACCTCACTTTGATCGGGCGGGCGCGCGGCAAACGCTTCGTCGCGCTGGCGGGCGAATCCCGCATCGTGTTCGACCAGGACCTCGCCTATGTCGAGGAGGAGAGCGCGAAAACCCGCCGCAAGGCGGCGGTGCACGATGATTAGCGTGGCGCAACGCGAAGACGACTCCCACGCTTGGGCTGGTGCTGGCCGGAGGGCTGGCGCGGCGCATGGGCGGGGGCGACAAGGCGCTGCTGCGCATCGGCGGCGTCACCATTCTGGACCGTGTGCTGGAGCGCCTGCGTCCGCAATGCAGCGGGATCATTCTCAACGCCAACGGCGACCCGCGGCGCTTCGCCTCCACCGGGCTGCCGGTCGTGGCTGACGACGTGCCCGGCTTTGCCGGCCCGCTGGCCGGTATCCTGGCCGGGCTGGATTGGGCTGCCGCGCATGCGCCGGACATGGCCTGGATCGGCAGCGTGCCGGGGGACTGCCCTTTCCTGCCGCGCGACCTGATCGCCCGGCTGCATGCGGCGCGGACCGAGGCCGGGCACGCCGCTGGCCTGCGCCAAATCCGGCGACTGGCGGCATCCGGTGGCCGGGCTATGGCCGGTCGCTTTGCGCGACGACCTGCGCCACGCCTTGGTCGAGGAGGATTTGCGGAAAATCGAGATCTGGACCGAGCCGTCATGGGGTGGCCCTGGCCGAATGGCCGGACGCCCCGGTCGACCCCTTCTTCAACGTCAACACCCCCGAGGACGCGGCGCGGGCCGAGGAGATTGCGGCGCAGCATGCGGAAGCATAGCCCGCGACTATCTACTCACTTGATCTCTTCCGACCCCGGCCCATAATGCCCGCAATAAAGATCGGATTCCTGGGGAGGAAGACAATGCGCGTTTTTCTGATTTCCTGCGTTGCGGTTGTCGTTCTCGCGATCGTCGCGGCGCTCTCGCTGAACGCGGTGCAAAAGCCGTCAGGTACGCGCTACACGACTGAAGGCGCGCGCATCCATCCCGCCTGGAGCTTCCGTCAGGTCTTCTCCAAGCCGAAGAAGGGGCCGCAGACCGTGGCCATGGCGATGCCGACCTCCGACAGCGTCGCGGAAGAAGGCTGCGAGGTCCCGAGCGCCTGGGCACTGATCGTTGCCGACTTCACCGATTCGCCGACGGCTGAGTATCTCTGCGAGCACTGACGATCTACGCCGTCAGTTCACCAGCGAAGCGTAGGACAAGAACCCGACGATCAGCGCCGGGCTCGATCTTCGTCGTGTCATCGGCAAGCTCCACGAGCCCGTCGGTTTCGGTCAGTGACGTGATCACGCCCGCGCCTTCCTGCGGGTGCTTCACCGCCTCGACGCCGCCGTCGGCTGCGCGGCGCAAGGCGACGCGGACATATTCCCGGCGGCCCGCTTTCTTTTTGTAGGAAAAGGCGGCCTTCACCGGCAGCGGCACCAGCGTCTGCGGCGACGCGCCGCCCAGCCGCAACAGCAATGGCCGCACCACCCGCACGAAAGTGACGAAGGCCGCCACCGGGTTGCCCGGCAGGCCGGCGAAGGCCGCACCCTCAACCACGCCCATGGCAACCGGGCGGCCCGGCTTGATCGCGACCCGCCAAAACACCAGCCGGCCGATGCTCTCGACCGCAGCGCGCACATGATCGGCTTCGCCGGTCGAGACGCCGCCCGAAGTGAGCACCAGATCATGCGTCTTGGCGGCGTCGCCAATGGCGCGCCGCAGCGCTTCGGGATTATCCGCAACGATGCCGAGGTCGCTGACTTCCGTACCCAGCCGCAGCAGCAGGCCATTAAGCAGCGCGCGATTGGCATCGAACAGCGCGGAGGGCGGACGCGCCGCGCCGGGCTCGACGATCTCGTCGCCGGTGGAGAATAGCGCGACGCGCAGCCGTGGCCGCACCTCGAGCGAGGTAATCCCGAGGGCGGCGGCCAGCGCGATGTCCGCGGCCGACAGCACGCGGCCGGCTGGCAGCGCCAGCGAGCCTGCCTTCACGTCTTCTCCGGCGAAGCGGCGATTGGCGCCAGGCTTGAGGCCAGGCGGCACGATCACGGTGTCGCCTTCGGTCTTTACGTCCTCTTGCATGAAGACCGTATCGGCACCCGCCGGCATGGCGGCGCCGGTGAAGATCCGAACCGCCTGCCCGGCGCCCGACTTCTCGCGGCGGCCGATGCCCGGCCATCACGCGTCCGGCGAGTTTGAGGCTGGTTGCCGCATCGGGCTTCAGGTCGCGGTGGCGCACGGCATAGCCATCGACCGCGGAATTATCGAAAGGCGGTAGATCGAGCGGGGCAATCACATCGCGGGTGAGCACCCGCCCGGCAGCTTCGCGCAGCGCGACGGTTTCCTTGCCCGCGATCGGCTGCACGCGCTGCTGGATCAGGCGCTCCATTTCATCGAGCGGAAGCAGTGGCCCGGAAAATGCGAAGCAATCGTCGGTGAGCTGCGCCATCAGCGGCTTCCCGTTGCGCCGATCGGGGCGGCATGCCGCAGGACGATATCCGCGATCGCCTCCACATCATCGAGGGCGACGACCGGCACCCCCGCCGGTACCGGCTGGTCGGAGGCGATCGCGACGATATGCGGATCGTCCGGATGCAGCAGCGGCTTGCGGACGGCGGCGCGATGCACCTCGAGCTTGGGGTGCGCTTCGCGCTTGTAGCCTTCCACGATCACCAGATCGACCGGAGCCAGCTTGGCGAGCAGCTCACGCAGCGTCGGCTCAACCGCGCCGCGCAGCTCATGCACCAGCGCCCAGCGGGCGCCCGAGCCGACCAGCACTTCGCTGGCGCCCGCCATGCGGTGGGCATGGGAATCCTTGCCCGGCTGATCGACATCGAAGGCATGGTGCGCGTGTTTGACGGTGGAAACCGCAAGCCCGCGGGCAACAAGCCGGGGAATGAGTTTGGTGAGCAGGGTGGTCTTTCCGGAGCCGCTCCAGCCCGCCAATCCGATGATGCGCATGGCCCCTTATAGCAAAAACGCGTCCTGCTCTGGGTACACCCGAGTTCGCGCTACCGCTCGCCCCGTCGGAGTAAACCGCCCGGCGGGAATTCCGCCGGGCGTTAAAGATTGAGGAGAGAGGTGTCAGCTATTCTGCCGGCGTTGCCGCAGGTCTGCCCCGTGGTTGGGGTTGTGACTCGTTGGGACCGGTGCGGGCCATTTCCTCCTGCAGCCAGAGGCTATGGTGCTGCCGCGCCCAATTGACATCAACAGTGCCTTCGGACATCGCCTCGAAGGCGCCTTCCATGCCGATGGTGCCGATGTAGATATGCCCAAGCATGGCCGCGACGAACAGCACGGCAATCACGCCGTGCACGATCTGGGCAAGCTGCATGCCGGCGATGCCGGTGCCGTAGAAGGGGAACATCAGCAGGTAGCCGCTGATTGCGACCGCGGTGCCGCCGAACACGACGATCCAGTAGATCATCTTCTGGCCGGCGTTGAAGCGATAGGCCGGCGGGTGATCGTCGCCGACGATGCCACCGCCGCGCTTGACCCATTCCGCATCCACCCGGTTGGGAATGTTGCCGCCGATCCACATCAACAGGATCAGCACGACGCCGATCGCGAACGGGAAGCTGATGTAATTGTGCATGTATTTCAGGGCTTGCGACCAGGTCGTGAAGGCCTCCGGTCCCATCAGCGGCAGCAGGAGATTCTTGCCGAAGCTGATGTTGAGGCCGGAAATAGCCAGCACGATGAAACAGGTTGCTGTCATCCAGTGCACGAAACGCTCAAAGGTATTGAAGCGCACGATCACCCGCCCGGAGCGTCCGGCCTCGATCTTCACCATGCCGCGCACCAGATAGAAGACGATCAAGCCCAACAGGACGCCGAGGATGGAGAGGGCGCCGATCCACTTCAGCGTCACTTCATGGAATTGCCGCCAGTCGCGGCCCGCGGGCTGCTCGATGACGCCGGACTTCTGGTCCGGCAGGCTGACGCGGCCCTGCACCCGGTTGAGCTCGCGCAGCAACTCGGTCTTCATTCACCGACACTGGCAGTGGGATTGACCGATGTAGGCTGCTGGGCGTTGCCCGGCTGCGCCAAAGTCACGACGAATAACAGCGCCAGAGCACCGACGACAAACCGGATGCGCGCGGAAAGCATCGTCATGCCAAGTCCTCCCCTTACCGACCCGCTTGAGCGGCGTTGGACGGGAGCGGCCTGCGCCGTTCCCGTCATCTGGTGTTACGACGCGATCGTTTCGCGATAGGCGGTCTGCCAGCCCCAGGCGCCGGAGCCGTAACCGCGCTTGGTCACGCGCTCCTTATAAATCTGCGCGATGATCTCGCCATCGCCGGCGAGCAGCGACTTGGTCGAGCACATCTCGGCGCAGAGCGGCAGCTTGCCTTCCGCCAGCCGGTTGGCGCCGTATTTGTCGTACTCCGCCACGCTGTTGTCGGCTTCCGGACCGCCGGCGCAGTAGGTGCATTTATCCATCTTGCCGCGCGAGCCGAAGTTGCCGACGCGCGGATATTGCGGCGCGCCGAACGGACAGGCGTAGAAGCAGTAGCCGCAGCCGATGCAGATGTCCTTGGAGTGCAGGACCACCGCGTCCGCCGTCGTGTAGAAGGCGTTGGTCGGGCACACCGCAGCGCAGGGCGCGTCGGTGCAATGCATGCAGGCCATGGACACCGACCGTTCGCCCGGCTTGCCGTCATTGATGGTGACGACGCGCCGTCGGTTGATGCCCCAGGGCACTTCGTTTTCGTTCTTGCAGGCGGTGACGCAAGCGTTGCATTCGATGCAACGATCGGCGTCGCAGAGGAATTTCATACGTGCCATGTTCGTTGCTCCTTATGCCGCTCTGACCTGACAGAGCGTGGCTTTGGGTTCCTGCATGCCGGTGACCGGATCGTAGCCATAGGTCGTGAGCGTGTTGACGCTCTCGCCCAGCACGATCGGGTCGGCACCCTTGGGATATTTGCTGCGCTGATCGACGCCCTGGAACCAGCCGCCGAAGTGGAACGGACACCAGGTCACGCCCTTGCCGACTCGTTCGGTGACAAGTGCCTTCATGCGCGCTTTCGAGCCATTCTCGGCGCCGGTCACCCAAACCCAGGAACCATCCGTGATGCTGCGCGCAGAGGCATCCGCCGGATTGATCTCGATGAACATGTCCTGCTGAAGTTCAGCAAGCCATTTATTGGCACGCGTCTCCTCGCCGCCGCCTTCGTATTCGACCAGGCGGCCGGATGAGAGGATGAGCGGGTAGTCCTTGGCGATGCCCTTGTCGACCGCCGCCTTCTGCACCGTGAAGCCGATATTCGGCACGCGGAACTGCTTGGCGTCGGGCAGTGTGGGATATTTTGCGACCAGTTCGGGCCGCGGCGTGTAGATCGGCTCGCGATGCACCGGAACTGGGTCCGGCAGATTCCACGCAATGGCGCGCGCCTTGCCGTTGCCGTAGTGGATGCAGCCGTGCGCCATCGCCACGCGCTGGATGCCGCCGGAAAGATCGGTCGACCAAGAGATCGCGTCCGGGTTGGGCCCGCCGATCTTTTCGATCGTGGCCCTTTCGGCCTCGCTGAGATCCTTGTCCCAGCCGAGCTTCTTCAGCACGCCATAGGTGAATTCCGGATAGCCGTCCTTGATCTCGGAGTCCTTCGAAAAGGATCCCTCGGCCAGGAGGTTGTGCTTCACCGAGGTGCCGTCCGGCAGCTTCACCTCGCGCTCCACGCCGAAACGGGCGCGGAAGGTGCCGCCGCCATCCATGATGGACAGATTGGTGTTGTAGAGCAGCGGTGTCCCCGGATGCCTGAGTTCGGGGGTGCCCCAGCACGGCCAGGGCAGCCCGTAATAGTCGCCGCCGATCTCCGGCACGTCTTTCGGCGCGCGCTGGGTAAGCATATCGAACTTGGCCTGGTTCTTCATATGCGCCTTCAGCCGCTCCGGCGACTGACCGCAATAGCCGGTGGACCAGCCGCCGCGATTGATCTCGCGCAGGATATCTTCGGCGACCGGCATGTTGTTCTCGACCTTGATGTTCTTGAACATCCGCTCGGCCAGGCCGAGCTTCTTCGCCAGCAGATACATGATCTCCAGATCGTTCTTCGATTCGAAGATCGGCTTGACGATCTGCTCGCCCCACTGGATCGCGCGGTTGGACGCGGTGCGTGAGCCGTCCGCCTCGTAGCTCGTGGCGGTCGGCAGCAGGTAGGTGTTGTCCTTGCGATTGGAGAGCGCGGCCCAGGTCGTCGGTACCGGATCGGCGACCACAAGCAGATCGAGCTTCTCGATGCCCTTCGCCGCTTCCGGCATGCGCGTCACGGTGTTTCCGCCGTGACCCATGACGATCATGGCTTTCAGATTGTCCTTCTGGCCAACCTGTTCCTTCGGCAGCAGCGTCGCGTCGAACCAACGCGTTGACGGGATACCGGGCGTCTCCATCATCTTGACGGGCTTGCCGTCCGCTCCGGTGGCTACATCGAAGCGTGAAGCCAACCATTCGTATTCGACTTCCCAAACCCGCGCCCAGTGCTTCCAGGCGCCCTCGGCGAGGCCGTAATAGAGCGGCAGCGTCACGATATCGAGGCCAAGGTCGGTCGCGCCCTGCACGTTGGTGTGGCCGCGGAAAATATTGGCGCCCATTCCTGGCCCGCCGACGTTACCGGTGGCGAGCAACAAGATGCAGCTGGCGCGGACGTTGGCGGTGCCGACGGTGTGCTGCGTCTGGCCCATCGCCCAGATCAGGGTCGAGGGTTTTTCAGTGGCGAACATCTTGGCGACGCGTTCGAGTTGCGCGCCGGGGACGCCGCTGACGCGCTCGACTTCCTCCGGCGTCCACTTCTCGACCTCCTTGCGGATGTCGTCCATGCCGTAGACGCGCTGCCTGATGAATTCCTTGTCTTCCCAGCCGTTCTTGAAGATGTGGTGCAGCATGCCCCACAGCACGGGGATGTCGGTGCCTGAGCGAAGCCGGACATATTCCGTTGCATGCGCCGCCGTTCGGGTGAGGCGCGGATCGGCGACGATGAAGTTCGCCCGATTTACTTCCTTGCCCTCAAGCAGATGCTGCAACGACACCGGATGCGCCTCAGCGGGATTGCCGCCGAGGAACAGCAGCGTTTTGGAATTGCGGATGTCGGTATAGCTGTTGGTCATCGCACCGTAGCCCCAGGTATTGGCTACGCCGGCGACCGTGGTGGAGTGGCAGATACGCGCCTGATGGTCTGAGCTGTTGGTGCCCCAGAAGGCCGCGAATTTGCGGTTCAGATAGGCGCCTTCGTTGGTGAACTTGGCGGAGCCGAGCCAGTAGACGGACTCCGGCCCGGACTTTTCCCGGATCGCCATCATCTTGTCGCCGATCTCGTTGATCGCGACGTCCCAGGAAATCCGGTTCCATTGGCCGTTCACCAGCTTCATCGGATAGCGCAGGCGGCGATCGCCCATCACGATCTCGCGCGTCGCCGCGCCCTTGGCGCAATGCGAGCCGCGACTGATCGGCGAATCCCAGCCGGGTTCCTGACCAATCCACACGCCGTTGACGACTTCGGCCACAACCGTGCAGCCGACCGAGCAATGCGTGCAGATATTTTTGCGGATCGTCACCGCGGTGCCGGGCGTCGCCGGCGCGGCTTCGGCTTTGCGTAGGCTCGCAAGCGGCAGCGCTCCCAGCGTCGCCAGGCCACCGGCAACCAGGCCGGAGCGGCGGAGGAAGCTGCGGCGGTCGAGACGGCCGGCAGATGGTCCGGCAAGCGCGGCGGCAAGCTTACCGTGGCGTGCCTGGCGTTCTGTTCTTTTGATCAGCACAGGTGCCTCCCTTATTTCGTCGGATAGCGGTTGACGCGGTAAAACGTCTTGATGTGGTCGGTTTCCTTGTAACGCGCCTTGCGCTTCTCATCGTTGTTCTCGGTGTCAGCGGCCGCAGTGGTCGCAAGCGGCCCTGCGCTTACTGCTGCAACACCCGCGCCTGTCACCATGGCGCGGAGGAAATCGCGACGGACAACCGTCGTTTTGTCCCGCTGTTTCATCGCCGGCTCCTCTTTCTCAATTTCGCTCCGCCTTTTCATAAGGCAACGCGAAGGCTTCCATCTCGACTTGCACAAACAGCCGTCCCAGCGCGCCGACGCGCCGGTAGAAATCGGCATGTTCGGCGCGCTCGAGATCGGCGAAGAAACGGCCGATCCAGGGCGCCAAGTGCTTTTCAAATATCTTCCGGTCGGTGCCTTCCGGCGCCGAAAAGCGGCCGCCGGTCACCCCCGCCATGATCTCGCAGAGAATTGCCGCATGGTCTTCCGGTTCGGCATTGCCTTGCGCGCGTTCGATGCCGAGCGCAGCAAGATCGTCGCGCAGGCGCGCGAGCGGGCGGTCATGCAGGAAACCGGTGAGATAATAGGAGGCGTAGGGCAGCACCTCGCCGCGGCCGAGCCCGATGAAGAGCTCGAAATATTCACGGCTGACGCGATCGGCATCTGCCTCGGCGGCGGCTTCACCCAGCGCCATATGCGCAAGCCCGAAAGGCGTAGCGTCGCCGCGCAGTCCGGCCAGGCGCGAGAGCAGGTCCGCGTCGGGCGCGCGCGCAAGCAGCGCGGAGAGCAGCGCATATTCCTGCGAGCGAGCGGCATCTGTTTCGTCGATGTCGCTCACGGTGGAAGTTCCACCGAAGAGGTCGGGCCGCAACAGCGCGCGATCAACCCCTGTGACTTGTTCCACGGAGGCGACGCGTTCGGCCGGAATCCGCGACCAGTTGGAGATCGACGGCTGCGCGATGCCTATTTTTCGCGCAAGCTCGCTGACGCCGCCGGCCGCGTTGATCGCTTGTTGAAGTCCTGGGTCGCGCATGAAGCCTTGGACCCGCCCTAGGGATGTTTCTTTTGAATTATTCCAAAAGGTTAATGCCGCCCGCCGAGTCAGGTCAATAGGTCCGGGCTATGACTTAGTAACTACTTCGGCAAGGCGCTGCCATGGCGCCGCACCGCAGCCGTTAAGTCGGCTGGCTCCGTGCCCTCATGCTGCGCTGCAACCTGCTTGTCATGCTGCACTGCAGTATCCGCAGATTGCTGCAGAGTTGGAGCGGGCGACGAGCCGGCGCCGCTCGTTCTCCGTCGTTGCCAGTACGGTCATCGCCCGTTCCGTTTCCGCGGAATTTACGGCAGTCTCAGGCATCTCCGCGGGCGTCTGGCCGGTTGTCTCTTCCGTCAGCCCGCCAAAAAACCGCGCTGCCGCCTGCCGCACCTCGTCCGCATTGAGCGATCCAAATCCCGGCAGGGAATTCGGTGCATTGAAGTCCCAGGAATTCTCGGAGAGCCCGACGAAATCCCGGATCGCGGGATCGGCGCTCCAGGCGCGGCGAAGGGCCGCATGAGTCAAGCCCGCCGGCACGCCGCGTTGCAGAAAAGCGCGGATGTCGGAATTCGATCCGATCGATTCGAGCGACGGCAATGTGGTGATGTCGAACTCCGGATCGGGCGGCGCCTTCGCGGCCACATCCTTGCCGGCGCCCGGCGGCGATGCCTTTTCCGCTGGCGCAGGCGGCTCCGCCGGCGGATTGAGTTTTCGCTGCGACCAGCGCGCGAGAAAATCCTTCGGATCGCTCATTTGCGGTCTTCCTCGCGGCCCGACGCGCGCCGCGCCATCGCTTCGGTATTAGCCCGATCGCGCTTGCGCTTGAAGAACTGCCGCTCGACATGATGCTCGGCAACAAAAGCCGCCACCGCTTCGCGGATCAATTCCGGCATCGGCACCATCTCGATCAGATCGGTACCGGCTTCGGTAAAAGCTTCGCCTTCGGCAGGATCCACCGTGACCGCGAACAGCTTGTAGGGCGGATCGGCCTCGATCGGCCGCAGCGCGACCCATACCGATGGCCTGCCGGAAGCGAGGTTGTCCCGGTAATTGGTGGTTTCCGTTGGATACAGCTCGATCGTGGTCGTGCCGGCATAGAAAATCGTGCGGTCGGCTTCCTGTGACAGCACCGTCCAAGCTTCGGCTTCCGGCCGGCCGGGCAAGACGGAAACCGTCTGCCAGACATAGTCGATCCATTGGCTCGCCGCCTTGCGGCGTTCCACGACGACGCCAACGGCGATGCGGCCCGGCGCGCTCATGTGACGGTTTCCAGCCGGCGGACCGGCAAGCCCATGACCAGATTTTGCGGCTTCAACCGCAACACGCGCTCGGGCGTCATTGCCAGCAGCAGATAGATCGGCTCGCCGCGCAGTTGATCGGTGACCACGCCGGGATCGCGGAAAGTCAGGCGGAACAGGCCAATGATGCGTGACTTCGCGCCGTCGTCGATCTCCTCGCCGTTCCATAGCGCGTCACCGATGCGGGTCGACTCGGCGTCTAGCCCGACATACCAAGTGAGATTGGCGTCGCGGATTTCCGTGAGCGGCTCGATGTCCACCTCGATCGACAGCATGTGGAATATCCAGGCCGCGATCACTTCGCCAAGCGCGGCCAGGCTGCGCCGTCCCGCCGTCATGTCGAGCGCCATGTCGAACTGGTCGCTGCGTTCCCAGTAGCTGTCTGCGTTGTCATCGGACAGCACGTCGATTTCGGAGGCCGCCGGCAGGCCCAGCATGGAGACCAGCGGAGAAAGCGGAGTGTCGCCAATGCCGGCGATGGTTTCTTCGTCCGCTGCGATCAGCGCCTCCTCATGCACGGTGAGCCTTTGCTCGCGGAAAAACAGCTCCGCCGCGCGCAGCACATAGACGTCGTCGCAGCCGTCGAGCGCGTTGCGCAAAATCACATGCACGAGCTGATTGATGAAGAGCGGCGGCGTGCGGCCGGCGCCTTCGCGCAACAATGCCGCATAGGAGGCTTCCAGCGTCGGGTGACGCAAGAGAAGATCGCGGAACTCCACCATCAGTTGCCAATTCTCGCGCGCGTCCGGATCCTCGAGCGCTGCGATTTCCTGCGCGCTCACCTTGCGGCGCGGATCGGCCAGCAGCGCGGCATGCAGGGCGCGCTCATCCTCCGCCGCATCGGGCGGGGGCGCGAGTTCGGGCCGCGCGAGATAGACCTTGAGGAATTCGTCAGTGACGACGAGGCCTCCGCCGGCGTCGCGGTCGAGTAGATGGTGGCCGCAGGAGAGCCAGAAATCCCTCATTACCTACTCCCTTGTGGCTCGCCCCGCGCCAGGCTGCTCAAATCAACCTGCTCGGCCGGCTCATCCTCATCACCTTCCGCCTCCAGGAAGGAGAAAGCGCGCAGCGGCTTCGGTCCATCGCGCGGCCGCAGCGTGCGGAACGTCTCGCGGATGGAATCGCCTTCCTGCACGCGATGTACCGCGATCAATGTATCCAAAGGGTGGTCGCATAAAGACGAGGCATAGGCGATTTCCTCCGAGGCCGCGAGCCGCGCCAGCGTGATCTCGGGGGCACCGAAGTGTTCCACCAAGCGCTGCGCCAGCATTTCCACCGCTTCCGCATGGTCGTCTCTGTCGGCATCGACGATCTGCGCCAGCGTCGACCAGCCGAGCGAGGCGATGCCAAGCAAGCCGGCACGGAATGCCGTGCGCTGCTTGCCTTCGAAGCTGGAAGGATCCCGGTTCCAGAACACGAAGGAGCCTGGCACCGCCCATTCGCCCGGCTCAGCGGCTTTCTCGAACACGAAGGTGTCCGACGGATCGAGGCGGATGGTGCGCAGCAATTTCATCAGCGGGGACCTCCGCGCCCGGCGTCATACCAAGATGGCGTCTCCAGCGCGGGAACCAAGGCCCTGCGCTCGGCCTGATTACTGGCAATCCAACGCACGAGCAGATCGCCATTTTCGTCAAGGTCACGCCGCGCGCCTTTCTCCGGCGACAGACGCGACAGATACTCTTTCATCACCGCGTCGAAACCGTCTTGTTCCCAGGCATCGATCGCCACCATGAGATGCCGCGCGAAGCTTTCGACCAGCACCGATGCGCCATGCTCTTCAAAGCCTTCCTGATCGAGCGCGGTCTCCAGCGGATGCAGTCCGGCTTCTTCGGTCATCGAGACGGTACGGATCATCCCGCCGAACACCAGCCAGTCCGGCACGGCATCCTCATCCGCGCCCTTCGGCCAAGCGAGCCGCCCGCCGCCGACGAGTCCGCCATCGACGCGCAAAGCGTCGGGCCAATCGACGACAATGGGTTTTTCCGGAGGCGCATGCGCGATCAGCGCGTCGGTCATCGCGTTCATTCCGGCATAGAAAGCCCTGCGCGCGGTACGGAGCGGCTCGTCCGGCTCCAGCACCACGGCGAATTCGGCCATGTCGAAGCGGCCGACATGGACCAGCGTGCCTGCGCCCTCTTGCGCGGCCACCTTTTGCGCATGCAGGAAGGCGTCGCCAACCTCGCGCAAGCTGACGTGCCGGTACGGCGGCGGCAGGTCCAAGGCCGATAGCACCGAATTTCCTGCCCGCATCTCGCCTCACAGTCTGTTATAGTTCCAATCTAAGCGAATTCCTGCACCACGACACTAGGGCCGCAGCGAATTTGGACCCAAAACTGCGGCTTTCGGAGGATGGATGGCCGACCAAACGCGGAAAATTCTGGCTTGCTCCTGCGACAACAGCATGGCGCTGGACGGTGAGGCTTTGCGCCGCGCCTGCCGGGGGGCGGAAGTCCAGACCGCCAGACAGCTTTGCCGTGCCGAGGCCGAGCGTTTTCGAACCATTGCGGCCGAGGGCGGCGCCGTCACCGTCACCTGCACGCAGGAAGCGCCGCTGTTTTCCGAGATTGCCGAGGAGGCCGGCGGCAAAGCCGCGCTGACCTTCGTGAATATCCGCGAACACGCCGGCTGGTCCACCGACGGCGCCCAAGCCACGCCCAAGATCGCGGCCTTGCTGGCGGCGGCGGCCGAGCCCGTGCCGGACATTCCTTACGTCACGCTGCAAAGCGAAGGCGTCATCCTGATTTACGGGCGCGACGAGCAGGCGGTCGAGACCGCACGCCTGCTGAAGGACCATCTCGACGTCACGGTTCTGATCACGCCGCCGGCGGCCATCGCGCCGCCGCGCGCCACCGATTTTCCGGTGGTGAAGGGCCGCATCCAGGCGGCCAAGGGATTCCTCGGTGCTTTCGAGATCGTCGTCGACGACTATGCCGTGGCGGAGCCAAGCTCGCGCGGCGCCTTGAGTTTCGGTCCGGCGCGCAATGGCGCGAAATCGCAATGCGACATCCTGCTGGATATTTCCGGCGGTGCGCCGCTCTTCCCTGCGCCCGATCTGCGCGATGGCTATCTGCGCGCCGACCCCGGCGATCCCGCTGCCGTGCTGCGCGCGACGCTGAAGGCGCGGGACCTCGTCGGCACCTTCGACAAGCCGCGCTACATCCAGTTCACTGAGGATCTTTGCGCGCATTCGCGCTCCAAGATCGTCGGCTGCCGCCGCTGCCTCGACCTCTGCCCGACCGGCGCGATCACGCCCGCCGGCGATCATGTCGCGATCGACGCGCATATCTGCGCGGGTTGCGGGCAATGCGCGGCCGCCTGCCCCACCGGCGCGGCCTCCTACGCGCTGCCGCCCGCCGACATCTTGATGCGCAAGCTGCGCGTGCTGCTCACGACCTATCGCGAGGCGGGCGGCAAGCAGCCGATCGTGCTGCTGCATGACGGCGAGCACGGCGCGGAATTGATCGATGCGCTGGCGCGGCATGGCGACGGCTTGCCCGCGCATGTCCTGCCCGTCGCCGTCAACGAAGTGACGCAAGTGGGGCTGGAAGCGGTAGCCGCGGCTTTCGCCTATGGCGCCTCCGCCTTGCGCTTCCTGCTGCGCGGAAAAGCGCGGCACGACACCGCGGGCCTGGCCAAAACCATCGCGCTTGCGCAACCGATCCTCGCCGGCCTCGGCTTCACGGGCGAGCGCGTGGCGGCGATCGAGACCGACGATCCCGACGCGCTCGGCCAGGCGTTGCGCGCGATCGCGCCGGCCGAGTCCGCGCCGCGCCCGGCCAGTTTCCAGCCGGTCGGCGGCAAGCGCGACGTGCTGCGGCTCGCCTTGCGCGAACTGCATCAGGCAGCGCCGCTGCCGGTGGACCTGATCGCGCTGCCGCAAGGCGCGCCCTTCGGCGCGGTGCAGGTGAATGCCGAAGGCTGCACGCTCTGCCTCTCCTGCGTCTCCGCCTGCCCGACCGGGGCGTTGCTGGCCGATCCCGACCGGCCGATGCTGCGCTTTACCGAGGATGCCTGCGTGCAATGCGGGCTGTGCCAGGCCACCTGCCCGGAGAAAGTCATCACCCTGGCGCCGCAGATCGACTTCCGCGCCGCCACCGCCTCCGCGCGGGTGCTGAAGGAAGAAGAGCCGTTCCACTGCATCCGCTGCGACAAGCCGTTCGGCGTCAAAAGCACGATCGAGCGCGTCGCCGCCAAGCTGGAAGGCCGGCACTGGATGTTCCAGGGCTCCGCGCAGCGGCTCGACATCATCAAGATGTGCGAGGACTGCCGCGTCACCGCGGTCAGCAACGAGAATTTCGATCCTTACGGGGCGCCGCCGCGCCCGCCTCCGCGCACCACGGAAGATTATCTGCGCGAGCGCGAACAAGCGGCGCAAAAGCCGCAAACTTAACCGCCGTCATTCCGGAAGCCGAGCGAAGCGAGGCTATCCGGAATCCAGACGCGGGCACGGGCTTGTGTCTGGATTCCGGGTTCGCGCTTACGCGCGACCCGGAATGACGGCCGCTACTTTTTCGTCGCCTTTTCCAAAAACTTCACCAGTGCCTCGCGGTCCTCGCGCGAGCCGATGGTCTGCTCCGGCATCTTGGTGCCCGGCGTATAGGCGGCGGGTCCGACCTCGAACAGCTTCGCCACCGTGTCCGGCGTCCATATGATGTCGAGCTTCTTCAAGGCGGGGGAGAAATTGTAACCGGGCAGCGTCGCGATCCTGCGCCCGAAAATGCCGGCCAGCGTCGGGCCCGCGCGATTGCCCTCATCGGGACTGAGCGTGTGGCAGGCAACGCAGCCGCGGAAGACTTCCGCGCCGGGATCGCCGGCAAAGGCGGCGAGCGGATCTTCCGGCGCGCCCATCGTCACAGCGCCGATATGCTCGCCGCTCACCGCATCCCAGCGCCGCACCATGCGGTCGGCGCCGCCGGTGAGCAGTGTCTTGCTGTCGGGAAAGAATGCCACCGACCAGACCGGCAGTCCGGGCCCGACCAGGGTACGCGTGACCTTGCGCTCTGCCCGCTCGACGATCGTCACCGAGCCGCGAATGCCGGCGGCGGCGACGAGCTTGCCGTCTCCGGAAATAGCCAAAGCAATGATCGGCATGGCCGCGGCCTTGACCTCGCCCCGCTGTTCGCCCGCGGCCGTGAGGAAATAGAGATTGCCATCCGCCCCCGCCGCGACGATCTCGCCATCGGGCGCCACGGCAACCGAATTGAGCGGAGACGGAAGAGTCTTGATCACCGGCGCGCCAGTTCCGCGCCCAGCGGCCAAATGCGCAGCGTCGCGTCATAGCCGGCGCTCACCAGCGAGCGCCCGTCCGGCGCAAAGGCCACGCCATTGACGTTCTGCGAATGGCCTTGCAGCACGCGCGGCGCGCCGCCCGCGAGCGGCCATAACCGCACGCTGTGGTCCCAGGAAGCCGATGCCAGCGTCGATCCGTCCGGCGAAACCGCGAGCGAGACGACGGGAGCGGTATGGCCTTCCAGCACGCTGGCGGGCGCTGGGTCTCCGCTTCGCCAGATCGCGATGCGGCCTTCCTCGCCTGCCGTGATGACGCGGCCGTCCTTCAGCACCGCCACGGCATTCACCGCGCCGTCATGGAAGCGCAGCACCTGTTCGGCTGTGCTACGCGTCAGCGACCAGCGGATCGCGGAGGTATCGAAGCTGCCGGAAACCGCAAAGCTGCCGTCGGCTGAAATACCCACGGCGCGTACCGGCCCGCCATGGCCGCGCATCTGCGCCGCCGCCGGATCAAGCAAAGCGGCGAGGCTCAATAAGAGCACGCAAGAGCGCAACGCGATGACCGCCATCCCGACAGCTACCTCATGTGGGACGAAAACACCGACGAGATTTCAACAACAAGTCTACATCGTCTTGTGTTCCCAAACTCGCGGGACGTAGCGAAAAAGGTCAGCCGTCGTCCGGCTGCAGACCGAGCGCCCGGATGCGCTCTTTGACCGTGTCATCCTTGAGCGCGGCGATGAAGGCCCGCACCGCCGGCTGCTCGCGCCGGCCATCCGGCAACAGGAAGTCGTAGGACTCCGGCGAGAGCGGCAGGAATTCCAGGCCGTATAGCCGCGCCACCGATTCGATCGCGATCCCCCAATCAGCGCGGCCTTGCGCCACCGCCGCGGCGACCGCGTTATGCGACTTCGGCTGATTGGCGTAGCCGGGTGGTCTTTTGCCGGATAACAGCTGGTCGATCAGGATGCGGGTGCCGGCGCCGGCATTGCGATTGACCATCAGGCAGGCGGGATCGGCGAGCGCGGCCTGCAACGCGCCTTTTGCATCGCGGCCGGCAAAACGGTCGTCGCCCGGCCGATGCAACACGCCCTGCATGCGCCGCCAGCCGCGCTGGAGCGAAAGCCCCTCCCCCTGGAGATGTTCGTTATAGCGGCCCGTCGCGGGATCAACGAGATGCACCGGCGCGATGTCGCATTCGCCGCGGCGGGCGGCGGTGAGCCCGCCCATGCTGCCGACCGCGATGATGCGCGTCTTTATTCCTTGTTCAGCCAGCCGCCCCATCACGACATCGAGCCCGACGCAATGGCTTCCCATCACAACAAGATCGGGAAGCTGCGTTTTGTCGCCGATCAGCGTGACACGCGCGGTGCTGCCGGCGTCCAGCGCGGTGACGAGCGCATCGACCTCGATGAATCCATCGGCCTGCGAGAAGGCGGTGACCGCGCCGGAGCCCTTGGCGGTGGGGAATGCCGCCAGGGCCGTCTTTGCCGGGCACGAGCGCCACCAGCACGAATTCCTTGCGGCCCAGTTCCGAGGTGACGCGCACCGGCACCTGCGCATCGATGATCTGCGCGGCCTCCGCTGGAAGGCCGGCCAGCGCGCGGATCACCGGCGCGACGTAAGAGTGGAAGGTGAAGATCGCTGAGGTCGGGAAACCCGGCAGCACCGCGACCGGCGTTTTCTCCACGACCGCAAGACAGAGCGGCTTGCCCGGTTTCAGCGCCACGCCGTGCACCAGCACGCCCGGTTTGCCGAGCCGCGACACAACCCGATGCGACAGGTCGCCGGCGCCTTTCGACGTGCCGCCGCTGATCACCACCATGTCGCAGCTTGCCAACGCGCGGCGCATGGCTTTTTCCAGCGCCGCTTCGTCGTCGGGAAAAGCGCCGAAGGCGATCGGCTCGCCGCCCACTTCCGCGACGGCGGCGGCCAGGATCGCACCGTTGCTGTCGTAGACGCCGGCAGGGCGCAACTCTTCGCCGAGCGCGACCAGCTCATCGCCGGTGGAGAGCACCGCCACCTTCGGACGCCGCACGACCGCGACGCCAGCCAGCCCGCAGGCGGCGAGCATGCCGATCTCGCGCGAGCCGATGCGCGTGCCCCGCCGCAGCAAAATCTCTCCGCGCGCGATGTCGGAGCCTGCATAGGAAATGAATTGGCCGGGCGAGACCGCGCGGCGGATTTCGACGCCGGGAGAACCCGCCTCATCGAACAGCTCTGTCTGCTCCACCATCACGATCGCATCGGCGCCGCGCGGCACCACGCCGCCGGTGGCGATGGTCGTCGCCGTCCCTAGGCCCACTTCGATCGCCGGCCGATGTCCGCTGGCGATGACTTCCGCGTTCAGGCGCAGGCGGCGCGGTGTCGTGTCGCTGGCGCCCGCGGTGTCGGCCGCGCGCAAGGCGAAGCCGTCGACGCCGGAACGGTCGAAGGGCGGTGCGTCGAGCGGCGCGGTCACGTCATGCGCCAGCACGCGGCCGAGCGCCGCCGTCAAGGTGACCGGCTCGGCGGCGAGCGGCGACAGATCGAGATGGCGCTCGAAACGCGCCGTCGCCTCCTCGGCCGACACCACTTCAAGGAATTGTTCCTGGGCCGCGGCGCGGCGGACGGCGGCAAGCAGGTCGGAGGTCATGGCAGCGGTCTCACTGCCACTTGCGCGCCGGGCGGATAGCCTTCGCTTTCCGGCGGAACCAGGATCCAGCCGTCGGCGCGCGCCAGTGCAGAATGAGACAGGTAGCCGCTCGCCAGCGGCTCCGCGCTGCCGCCGCGGCAGCGCACCGGGACGACCTCGGCCATGCCAAGCGGCGACGTCACCTTGCGCGCAAGCTGCGCCATGGAAATCCGGTCTTCTTCATCCGCGCCGCTGAGTTTCTTCAGCCAGTGCCGTCCGAGCGTCAGCCATGCCGCGAGGGCGGCGTCGAAGCGGCCCGGCAGCAACAGCACCGTGCGCGCGCCGACGGCGCCGAACGCCGCCGTTTCGCCGGGAATGAGCCCGACACCGTGGAAGGCAACGCGTCCCGCCTTGGCCAACGCAATCACGCTGATGTCCGGCGTTCCACTTCCCGTCCCTCCCAGAACGAGAATGGCATCGCTGCCCTCGTGATGAAATGCTGCTGCCAGGTGATCCGGCGCAACGCGATCGCTTGGATCGGGGACGACAATGGCGCCTGCGGCGGCGAGTGTCTCGGCAATCCAGCCATAGCCTGCGGCTATGACGGCGCTGCCGGCGTGCGCGCGAACCAGGCGAATCCGCGGCTCGCGAATTATCACGCGGGAAATGCCCGCGACGGACAGCAAAGCCTGATCGGTCGCGCGCAGGCGCTCGCCCGCCAGTCGCAGCGGCAAGTCCGCTTCCGCATCCCTGCCGGCAGGCAACACGCCTTCGCCCGGCGCAACCGTCGCCAGCGCTTCGGCCTGCGATCCGCGCACCACAACAGTCTCGAGCGGCGCCACGGCATCCGCGCCCGGCGGCAGCGGCTGGCCGAAGTCCACCCGCGGCGGCAACGCCGACAGCAAGGCCGGGGCGTAGGAGCCCGCGTCGAGGGTTTCCTCCGACTTCACCGCCCAGCCGTCATGCAAAGCCACGGCGCAAGCAGGCTGCCTGGCGGGGGCCTTCGCGTCGGCTGCCAGCACGCGGCCGAGCGCGGCGCTGATACTCACTTCCCGCGGCGCGACAGGGCGGGCGAGCGCATCGATGGCGGCATGCGCCTCGGCCAGCGGGATCAACTTGACGATACGTTGCTCCGCCTCGGGATACGCGACCATGCCGGTGTTCTGGCCAAGCCCCATCGCGCGGTCAAGGCGACTTGACGGAGGGCCTGCGGGCCTATCCATTCCAGCGCGGCGAAATGGAACGGCGGGATGGCGGAAAAGACACTCGACTTGCGCGGGCTGAAATGTCCTATCCCCGCCTTGCGCACGCGCAAGGCTTTGTCCGGCATGCCGGCGGACGACATCCTGATTGTCGAATGCACCGACCCGTTGGCCGCTATCGACATCCCCAATCTGCTGCGCCAGACCGGTGACACGCTGGAAGACACGTCGCGCGCGGACCAGGTGATGACCTTCCGGATTCGTAAGCGCCAACGCAAATAAGGAAATAGGAATGAGTCATGACGCTGATCCTGTCGAATAAAGACGTCGAGCAGTTGCTGACCATGCCGGAATGTATCGCCGCGCTGGAAACATCCTATGCCGAGCTGGCGCATGGCCGCGGCTTGTCGCGCACGCGCTCGGACTCGCTCGCACCAACCAAACGCGAGGATGCTTATTACAGCCTGAAGTCAATGGACGGCGTGGTGCCGGCGCTGGGCGTGAGTTCGGTCCGGATCAATTCCGACATCATCACCATGCCCAAATTCGGCAACAGCGTGCGGCGCGTGAAAGTGCCGGCCGCGCCGAACGACCGCTATGTCGGATTGGTGCTGCTGTTCTCGACCGAAAACGGCGAGCCGCTGGCGATCATGCCCGACGGCGTGTTGCAGCGCATGCGTGTCGGCGCAGCCAACGGGCTCGGCGTGAAATATCTCGCGCGCGAGAATGCCAGCAGCATCGGCCTCCTGGGCGCGGGCTGGCAGGCTGGAGCGCAGCTGATGGCCGCCTGCGCCGTGCGCGACATCAAGACCATCCGCTGCTTCAGCCCGACCCGCGAAAGGCGCGAAGCCTTTTGCGAGGAGATCAGCGGCATCCTCGGGATCGAGGTGCAATCGGTCGATCATCCGGAAGCAGCGCTGCAAGGCGCCGATATCGCCATGTGCGCCACCAACACCGAAGACCCGATCTATTTCGCGCGCTGGGTCGAGCCGGGACAGCATCTCAGCTCGATCAAAAAGCCGGAAATGGAAATGGATGCGATCCGGCGGGCGGATCGTGTCATCATCCACACCCGCGACGTTCATCCGATGATGGAACTGAGCAGCGAGCTGCCGGAGTCGGCCCAACTTTATGAAGCAAAACGCACACCGAAAGCTGACGACGTCGACATCAAGAAATTCCCGACCATCGCCGAGTTGATCGCGGGCAAGGCCAAGGGCCGTAGCGAGTGACCAGGAAGTGACTTTGTTCATGAACAATCTTGGGCTCGGCTATCAGTTCGCCGCCGCCGGATCGGTGGTCTATCGCAATGCCAAGGAGCGCGGCTTCGGCCACGAATTGCCGACCGACTGGTTCACCGAGGACGTGCACCCTTAGGCTGCCGGGCTGATCGCGCAGCCCGCCTTTTTCCTCTAAATTAAGCGACACCCTGCGGTGTGCCAGCTTGGCACCGCAGCCTTTGCCGAAAGACAGTTGTCGGATTACGAAATTGGTGTCAAAAAATGCAAAAGCTGCGCATCCGCTCAGCCGATTAAGCGGGAAGGAGAAGGAAATGCGGCGGATTGCTGTTTTCGCGGCTGCCTTGTCGATGGGGCTTTCCACGGCCTCGGCGCAAGAGCCGGTTTCCTTTCATGGCAAACAGGTCACGATGATCATCGGCAGCGCCCCCGGTGGCGGAACCGATACTGTCAGGCCGCCTGATCGCCAAGTTCATCGCGGATTACCTGCCCGGCAAGCCGAACCGTGATCGTGCGCAACATCCCCGGCGCGCAGGGCGTCACCTCGATGAACTATTTCGTCAAGCAGGTCGCGCCCGATGGCCTGACCATCACCATGGGGTCGACCACCCAGGCCGACCCACTGTTCTACCGCAAGCCCGCGTCGCAGTTCGATCCGACGAAATTCCACATGATCGGCGGCGTCGGGCCGCGGCGGCACCGTGCTGATGATCCGCAAGGACGCCGAGCCGCGGCTGCACGACAAGAAGCAGCCGCCGGTGATCATGGGCTCGCTCGGCGGCGTGCCGCGCTCCGGCATGCAGACGACCGCCTGGGGCATCGCTTTCCTCGACTGGAACGCCAAATGGGTGCTGGGCTATCCCGGCACCAATGAGCTGCTGCTGGCGCTCGACCGCGGCGAAATCGACATGACCGCGACGGGCAATCTGTTCCACATCCGCAAATTGCTGGCGACCGGCAAATTCAAGATCCTGGCGCAGACCGGCACGCTGCAGGACGGCAAGCTGACATCACGCGCGGAATTCGAAGGGCACGCCCTTCGTCGCCGACCTGATGAAGGACAAAATCAAGGATCCGCTCGCGCGCGAGGGCTTTCCAGTATTGGGCCAGCATCACGGCGATCGACAAATGGGTCGCGCTGCCGCCCGGCACGCCGGAGCAATTATGTGAATGCCTATCGTGAGGCCTATGCCGCGGCCGGCAAGGATCCTGAATTTGCCGAACCGGCAAGAAAATCAGTGAGGATTTCGAGCCGATGGGCGCCGAGGACGTCACCTTCCTGATCCAGAGCCTCGGCAAGACCTCGCCGGAAGCCATCGCCTTTATCGCCGACATGTTGAAGAAGCAGGGCCTGGAAGGCGAATAGAAAACCTAACCGCCATCAGCGCCGCACCGGGCGCGCAGAATTATTAGCGAGAAGGATCGAGACGACAATGCTGGACAAGACCGAAAAGAAATCCACGCGCTACGATCCCGCAGCGATGGGCGACCTGCGCGTCTTTCTCGAGCGCGCGGAAGCTGCCGGCGAATTCAGGCGCGTGAAGGGCGCCGATCCGCACCTCGAAATCGGCGCGATCTTCGAACTCAGCCACGAGCATCTCTATCCGCCGGTGATGCTGTTCGAGAAGATGAAGGGCTGCGATCCCACCCATCGCATGCTGTGCAACGTGCGCGTCGCCAAGTTCGTGGTCGGCGAGCTCAACCTGGACGCGGTGAAGGCCTATCGCAAGCGGCCGAAGGAGAAGATCGAACCGATCCCGCCGCGGCTGGTGAATACCGGGCCGGTCTATGAGAACGTGCATGGAAGGCGACGCGGTCGACGTCATCAAATTGCCGACGCCGAAATGGCACGAAGCCGACGGCGGCAATTACGTCGGCACCGAATGCATCGTCATCGTCAAGGATCCGGACAACGACTGGGTCAATCTCGGCACCTATCGCGTCAGGTGCACGACAAGAACGACGCTGTCGGTCTTCATCGAGCCGGGCAAGCACGGCGACGTCATCCGCCGCAAATAGTGGGCCAAGGGCAAGCCCTGCCCGATCGCCATCACGGTCGGCCAGGCGCCGATCCTCGGCGTGGTCGCGTCGAGCGCGTCGAAGGACAACGTGTCGGAATACGCGATGGCCGGCGGCCGCATCGGCCGGCCGATCGACGTCGTCACGGCGCAGCGTCACCGGCCTGCCGATTCCGGCCGACGCCGAGATCGTCTTCGAAGGCTTCATGCCGCCGCCGTCGGAAGACTCGCGTCCCGAAGGTCCGTTCGGCGAATGGCCGGGCTACTACGCCTCCGACGCGCGGCACGAGCCGGTGCTGCATGTCAAGGCGATCTATCACCGCAACGATCCGATCATGATCGGCCAGCCGCCGACCGCGCCGACGCTGCCCGGCCGGCAGATCAAGATCCCGCAGGTCGCCGGCGCTGTGGGACGCGCTGGAGGCGGCCGGCGTGCCGGGCATCACGGCGTGTGGAAGATGCCCGGCGGCGGCTCGAGCTTCATCAATGTCATCGCGATCAAGCAGCATGCATCCCGGCCACGCCAAGATGGCGGGGCTGGTCGCGGCCGGCTGCCGCGCCGGCGCCTATATGACGCGCATGATCATCGTCGTCGACGACGACATCGACATCACCAATCCGGCCGAGGTGATGTGGGCGATCGCGACGCGCTGGGATCCGAAGACGCAGACCGACATCATCGACGGCTGCTGGACCGGCTAGATCGATCCGCCGCTGCCCCCCGACAAGCGCGACAACGGCGATACCACAACGGCCCGCATGATCATCTACGCGGTGCGGCCGTATCACTGGAAGGACGAGTTCCCGGCGGTGAACAAGGTCAGCCGCGAATACGGCGAACAGGTCCGCGCCAAGTGGTCGAAGGAACTGCCGTTCCTGGCCAAAAGGCCGTCTTGACGCGGTCTAAGCGCGGCATTTGACGGCGAAGCACCGTTGCTGCGCCCACCACCACGGTTGGGCGTCTGCCCTATTTCGCTGGCGCGACATCCTTGACGGGCGTGGCGTCTTTCGGCTGCTCGGGTTCCTTATTCGCCTCGTCCAGCATATTGTTGATTACGCCGGCGCGCCGTTGCTGCTGAATCTTTGCCGTCTTCGGCCTTCTTTGCCTCGAAGGTCCGGTAGTCCCTGCTGTAGCACATGGCATCCTCCCATCTGTGGACATACCAACACAGAAGGAACGCGGCCCGGCGCGCCATAGTTCCGATGATGGCAAGAAACCAGTGGCGGTTCGCCGGGTTCGGTTTCTACAGCTCGCCCTGAAACTCCGGGCCGGTAATCCCTTCCGCCCTTCGAGGTTTCTTGCGGCGGCAGCTTTACCGTCTTCTGGTAGAGCATGTGCATGAAGAGAAAGAGCGGTTTCGCCTTCATGGTGATAACGACCATCTCCTCGTCGCCGTCGTTGAAATGCTGATGCACGCAGGCATTTTCCACGATCAACGCGTCGCCGGCCTCGTAATCCATTCGCCGGGTTTCGTGAATGTCATGGCCCTTGCCCTTCAGCACAAAGAGCACCGCTGAATTCATGTGGCCGTGCTTCTGTCCCTCGCCATGCGGCGCGATGATGTTGAGGTGGCACTCGATCGCCTGGGTGACCTTGGAATGGCCTGGATTGATCGGCGTCTTGCTGAAAAGCACCGGGCCGCCCTTCCATTTCATGTCGGAGGTCCGATAGACCCGCGGCTGGGTGAAAAGATCGTTTACCAGCTCGCCATAGGTGCCTTCCAGGGCGCGCACGAAAATGCGCTTGCGCTGCCACCGCGCCCAGACCATCTCCTTGTTCTGATTGTGACCAGGTTCGCCCGGCCGGACATAGAACTCGGTTTCGGCGGCATCGGGTTCACTCGACATGATCGCTCCTTATCGGCGGTGACTTTGCTTTCACTTGGGCTCGGCGACACCTTCCGTCTTCGGCTTGTCGAGCGTCTTCTTCAGCAGTTCGACAATTTCCGGCGGCTGGTCGAGGGCTGCTTTGACCATCGCCAACAGCTCATCGCCATAGGCCGGCTCCACCGAGCGCTCGAGCTTCTCGGCCTTGGCCTGCAATTCCTTGTCCTCAAGCGCCTGACGATAGGCGTTGCGCAGCGCATCGAGGCGGTCCTGCGGAATGCCGGGAGGACCGGCGGTCAGGCGCGAAATATCGCCCTGCGATTGCAGCATGGCGAGCAGCGCCTTGCCGGCTGGGTCGCTGACCAGATCCTTCAGCTGCGGCACGTCGGTATCCCTGCCGCCGATTTGCGCGATGAAGCGGCCATGCCCGTCCTGCACAAAGGTGCCGAAGGATGAGCGGGATCCCATGGCGCCGACGATCTCGCCGCGGCGCATGGCGAGCCGCCGTTCGGTGCCGCTATAGCCGGTGAGGATTTTCATATTCAGCTTAAGCACATTGGCGAGCAGATGGGTTTCCACGAAGTCGGATGACGTCCCGCCGCCGGAGGTCGCGAAATTCACCGGCTCCTTCGCCGCGCGCAAATCCGCAAAGCTCATGATCGGCGAGTGCGATGCGATCGCGAGCACGCGCGGCTCGGTGGCGGCCTTGCCGATCCACGACATTTTGCTCAGGTCGAACTTGGCCCCGTCATGCTTGATGATCTGGGCATAGATCAGCCCGGTATTGAAGCTGCCGATGGTCAGGCCATCCGGCTTCGACGCATAGAGGGCGTTGGCGCCGACGAGATGACCGGCACCCGGCATGTTCTTCACCACCACGGTCGAGCCGGGCAGATACTTCTGCATGTATTCCGCGACCAGCCGGCCGTAGAAATCGTAGCCGCCGCCCGGGGGCGTCGCGACGATATAGGTGACGGTCTTGCCCTTGTAAAAATCGGCGCCGGTCTGCGCGAGCGAAGGCGCGGCGGCGCTCGCCAAGCCCGCGAAGATGGCCATGCCCAGAAAAATTCTACCGAATGTTCCCGTCATTTGTCCTCCGAGCCTTATCAGCATCATAGTGGGCCTGGCAGACACAGCGCCAGCGCAGCATCTCGTGGCGCGGCTCCGGCCCGCCGAAGCCTACGAGGCACAGTTGTCAGATTGCGAAATACATGTCAAAAAATGGAAAACCCCGAACCGAGGGCTGATTGGAAAGGGAGAAGCATGAATTGGTATCGCAATCTGGGCGGCCGCGCTGTCGATGACGTGCTCCAGCGCATCGGCGCAGGAGCCGGTGTCCTTCCAGGGCAAACAGATTTTGATGGTGGTCGGCTATGCAGCCGGAGGCGGAACCGACGCCGCCGGCCGCCTGATCGCCGGGCATCTCGGCAAATTCCTTCCCGGCCAGCCCACGATCGTGGTGCAGAATGTTCCCGGCGCCGACGGCATGGTGGCGCTGAACTACATCGTGCAGCAGACCAAGCCCGATGGGCTCACCATCACGATGGGGTCGGGCACACAGATCGATCCGCTGCATTCGCGCAAGCCGCAGGCCAAATACGACATTGCGAAGTTCAACATCATCGGCGGCGCCGGCAAAGGCGGCACCGTGCTGCTGATCAACAAGGACGCCGAAAAGCGCATCTTCGACAAGAAGGCCGAGCCGGTGATCATGGGCGCGCTGAGCGGAATGCCGCGTTCCGGCATGCAGATGACCGCCTGGGGCAAGGAATTCCTCGACTGGAACGTCAAATGGGTCGTCGGCTACCGCGGCACCAACGACCTGACGGTCGCGCTGGAGCGCGGAGAGATCGACATGACCGCCACCGGCACCATTCCGCTGGTGCAGAAGCTGCTTGCCACCGGCAAGTTCAAGATCCTGGCCCAGTCCGGCATGCTGGAGGACGGGAAGTTCGTGCAACGGCCGGACTTTGGCGACGCGCCGATCATCGCCAACGATATGACCGGCAAGATCAAAGATCCGATTGCGCAGAAGGGCTTCGAATACTGGACGGCACTGAACATGATGGACAAGTGGCTGGCGCTGCCGCCCGGCACGCCACAGCCGATCGTCGAGGTTTATCGCAAGGCCTTCCAGGAGATGGCTAAGGATCCCGATTATATCAAGCGCGGCAGCGATTACACGCCGGTCAGCCACACCGATATTGAGAACCTTGTGCAGACGCTCTCCGCGCACGCCCGATGAATCGCTGACTTACATATCGGCCATGTTGCGTGGTCAGGGCTTGGCGGTGGAATGATGGTGGCACCGCCGGCGACCGACGAGCAGCGGCTGGCTGCACAAGGTGACTTGCGCGAGCTGATCCGGCTCGCACGCGAGCGCGGGGAGCTCGAAGTCATCAAGGGCGCCAACACCCATCTCGAGATGGGCGCGCTCTATGAATTGAGCCTGCGCGACCGCTACCCGCCCCTGCTCTTGTTCGAGGACATTCCCGGCTATCCGAAAGAATACCGGGTGCTGATGAACGTGCGCTTCTCGCGCATCTTCCAGAGCGACCTCTCCCTCGATGCGCTGAAGAAATTCCGCGCGCGCCGGCGCTGGGAAGCCGATCCGATCCCGCCGGAATGGGTCAATGGCGGGCCGGTGACCGAGAACATCATGCGCGGCGACAAGGTGAATATCCGCGCCTTCCCCGCCGGACATTGGCATGAGCACGACGGCGGGCCCTACATCGGCACCGAATGCCTGATCATCAACAAGGACCCGGATTCCGACTGGGTCAATCTCGGCACATATCGCGTGCAGGTGCAGGACGAGAAGACGCTCACCGTCTTCATCGAGCCCGGCAAGCACGGCAGCATCATCCGCGAGAAATATTGGGCCAAGGGGCAAGCCTGCCCGATGGTGGTCTGCGTCGGGCAGGCGCCGATTCTCGGCGTCGTGGCATCGACCTCATCGAAGCAGGGGATGTCGGAGCTCGACTTCGCCGGTGGAAGGCTCGGCCAGCCGATCAAGGTCGTGCGCGGCGAACTGACCGGCCTGCCGATTCCGGCCGACGCCGAGCTCGCCTTCGAAGGCTTCATGCCGCCGCCGTCTGAAGAGACGCGGCCGGAGGGTCCGTTCGCCGAATGGCCCGGCTATTACGCCACCGATGCCGGCGAGGAGCCGGTGGTGCGCGTCGGCGCGATCTATCACCGCAACGATGCGATCCTGATCGGACAGCCGCCGGCGAAGCCGACCTTTCCGGGCCGGCAGCCGAGCCTCGCCGGCATGGCCGCGATCTGGGACGCACTGGAAGCCGCCGGCGTGCCCGGCGTCACCGGCGTCTGGAAGCCGCTTGGCCCCGGCGTGGGCTTCATGAACGTGATCTCGATCAAGCAGATGCACCCAGGCCACGCCAAGATGGCCGGGCTCGTCGCCACCGGCGCGGGACCGAGCGCTTACATGGGCCGCATCACCGTTATCGTTGACGACGACATCGACGTCACCAGCACGCCGGAGATTTTGTGGGCCATGGCGACGCGCTGGGATCCGAAGACCCAGACCGACATTATCGACGGCTGTTACAGCGGCTACATCGACCCCTCGATCAGCCCGGAGAAGCGCGCCGTCAACGATCACACCACAGCGCGCATCATCATCTATGCGGTGAAGCCCTATCATTGGATGGACAAGTTCCCGGTGGTGAACACCGTCTCGAAACAATATTCGCAGCAGGTCGAAGCGAAGTGGAAAGACAAACTACGCTTCCTCGGCGGCACACCGGCTGAATAGAAACAAAAGGAAAGCCTCATGGATAAAGTTCAGTTTCCCTATAGAGCCGCAAGTCATCTGATCTTGCTGCACGTCATCGCGGAATCCGGCGCTTGGGAGAAGCACGGGGTCGACGTCAATTACGATTTCCAGATTTCTTCCTCCGATGCGCATAGCAAGGTGCCGACGCACGAAGTCGAATTTGTCGGCGGCAACCACGTCTCGACCTATGCTGCCCGCGCGCATGGCGATACCTGGGTCTATCTCGGCCAGACGGTCAATCACGTCCACAACTCGCTCGTGGTGCGTGAAGACTCCGGCATGAATTCGGTGGCGGATATCCGCGGCAAGAAGCTCGCCACCAGCGGCGCGCATCCGATGCTGAACGACTGGCTGTTCCTGAAGCAGAATGGCCTCGACAAGGACCGCGACGATTACGAGATGATCAAGACCGTCGCCTACAAAAAGGACGCGATGGACCCGGAGGAGAAGTTCGGCGGCGCGGCCAAGAAGGTCCCGCTCTGGCAGTGGGTGGCCGACAAACGCGCCGACGCCTGCTTTGTCACCCCGCCGGCGACGCTGTTTGCCAAGGACGCCGGCCTGAAAGTGATCGACCTCGATCCGTTTCCGATGATCTGGTTCACCACCATTTCATCCAGCCTGAGCTTCGTGGAAAAAAATCCCGACCTGGTCCAGCGCTTCCTCAAAGGAATGATCGAGGGCATTCACTTCTTCAAGACGCAGCGCGAGAAATCGATCAAGATCATCGAGGAGCGCTACACGCGTGACGGCAAGCTCGACCGCGCCAAGGCGACCATCGCCTATGACGCGCTTGCGCCGATGCTTTCGACCAAGCTGTTCCCGCAGATGGATGCGATCTCGAACGTGTATCAGGAGGCAGTCTACAAGGATAAGGAGTCGCTGAAAGTAAATCCCCTGGAGCTTTGGGACTTCCATCACGTCCGCCAGATCGCGGACACCGGCTTCGTGGACAACCTCTATGGCAGCAACCGGTAACACCCGCGTTCGGGGCCTTACCGGAGACGAAGCACGGCGAAATAGTATTACTTCGCCGGCTCCATGCCCTTGGTCTTGAGGACCGCGGCAGCCTCCGGTCCTGACAGTATCTTGATGAAGGCTTTCGCCGCGTCGATCTCCTTTGAGCCCGCTGCAACGCCGCCGGCATAGACCGTGTAATTCTGGATCTCGGCAGGGATCGGCCCGACCAGCACCGCCTCCTTCACGGCAAGGATTTCGCTGATCTGGTGGATGGCGATGTCGGCCTCGCCGTTCACCACGCGCGTCGCGACAAGCCCGCCCGGCACCAGCACCGCCTTGGCCTTGATCTCATTCCAGATGCCCCACTGCTCGAACAGTTTCGACAGATAGATGCCGCTCGAGCCGCCTGCTGCCGGATCGATCATCGCCACCTTGCGCGCCTTCAGCAGTTCCTGCTTGAACGCTTCCGTGGTGGAGATGTCGGGCTTCGGCGCGCCCTGCTTGACCGCGACGCCGATGGCGACCTTGGCGAGCGGCACCGGCGGTTCGCTGGTGACTTTTCCTTTTTTGCTCAGTTCGGTCAGCCCGCCCGGGGTCAGCACCAGCACATCAAAGGCCTCGCCGCCTTCGATCCGGCGCACCAGCGCACCGGCAGTATCGTTGTCGACCTGCACCTTGTGGCCGGTGGCCTTCTCAAACGCGGGCAGCAGTTCCTGCACCACCGGCTTGAAGGCGCCGGCGGTCAGCACCTTGATCTCGGCCGCGCCGGCGGGCGCGCCAGCCGCCAGGCAGAAGAGGCCAACCGTCAAGGCCAGTGCTGTTTGCCAAGCCTGGTTCGCAACGGTGTAGCTTTGCAGATTGTCCGTTCGCCTTGTCGCCATATGCGCCACCTGTGGTGTCATCACCATCGCAGATAATGAAAACTGCCGCCCTGCGGTTCCATCCTTGGACCCAGCGATGCCCTGGCGGCCGACGTAATTCGGGAACCGGAATTACTGCTGATGATTATCTGCCCGAACATAAATGATTGGCGGTACCCGTGAATTTCGTTGGCCATGCGTCAAAACTGCTTCTTCTTGGGTTCGCCGTCGCGCTTCTATCGCCGGGCTGGTGCGTGCAACTAGCGGCAGCGCCTGATCAATTACGTGCTGAAGCCGTCAACAAAGCCGAACCGTCGGGCAAAAAACGGCGCAGCTTGTCACCGGCCGTTATTGCCCGGGCCCAGATCCTGTTGGATCGGGCCAAATTCTCTCCCGGCGAGATCGACGCCAAGGAAGGAGAAAATTTCAAAAAGGCAATTCACGCCTTTGCGGAAGCGCACGGCTTGCCTTCAAAGCCGGGCCTTACAAAGGAGATTTGGCTCAAGCTTGTTCAAATTGGGCCCCAGCCGGCTCTGATTGAGTATCAAATCACCGAGGATGACGTCAAAGGGCCCTTTCTTCCTGAGCTGCCGCCAAAAATGGAGGACTTGAAGGATCTGCCGGCAGTTTCCTACACGAGCGCCGCAGAAGCGCTGGCGGAGAAATTCCACATGAGCGAAGAGCTGCTCAGGAAGCTGAATGCTCAGAGCTCATTCGATAAAGCCGGCGAGACGATTGTCGTCCCCAATATCCTGACGAATGGAGCCCCTTTGGCAGCCAGCCGCGTCGAAATTGCAAAAACTGCACAGACGGTCCGTGTCTTTGATGCACAGAACAACATTATTGCATTCTATCCAGCGACGGTCGGGAGCAACGAAAAACCCTCACCATCCGGTACGCTGAAGGTAACCGGCATACACCCCAATCCCTATTACCGGTACAATCCGAAATACCGTTTCAAAGGCGTCAGCGCGACCAAGCCTTTCGAAATAAAGCCGGGCCCGAACAATCCAGTGGGGGATATGTGGATCGGGTTGTCTGCAGAGGGATATGGGATGCACGGCACGCCGGATCCCGCCAAGGTTAGCAAGGCGGAGTCACACGGCTGTGTTCGCCTTACCAACTGGGACGCGCATGACCTCTCCAGAATGGTGACCAAAGGTACACCCGTTATCTTTGTTGAAGGCCCCGGCGAGCCCAGCAACACGCGCCAGGGGAAACGCGACCGCTAATCCCGGCGGCGCACGAACTGGGTAAGACGGGGGTCCATCGTTCGTCGCGGGCCGTTTTCCGACCTATCCAGTAACGGCCACACCGGCCCTTTTGACGTGACGGTTAATGACAGTGAAGTGGCGGCAAAGACTCCACAGGTCGGCGTTAGCGATAATCGGCAATGCCGATCCGACGCGCCAAAGAAGGCCAGCCGCCGCCCTGGTCTGGAGGCCCAGGAATGCCGCCACTATGCGGGCGCACACGGGGCTGCCGCAGCAACACGTCGCGCGCCAGCAGGCGCACTCTTCGTTAATCTGTCAGCCATCGGCCTAAAGCCGTAAGGGCGGACTGCAAAAGTGAGCTTGCACGAGTCAAGCTGACCAAATCATGCCGATGTGATAAGATCTTCAGCGACGATGAAAGCTCCGCGCGATTTTCTGCATCGCGCATTATCGGGCGAAGTGTGGATGCCATGCGCGCTGTCTTCTTTGTGGCTGCTCTTGTTGCGGCGGTTTGGGCGCTGGATGCGATCGCGTTCGACGGCCATTACGGTCAGGTTGCCTGGCAGGAAATGAAATATCGCGGACAACAATTCAATAACGAAGTTAGATCCTTGCTCAGAACATTCGGCCTGGCCCGCTAAAGCGCGGCGGCGAAACTCACACATCAAATCTTAAGGTATCACAGCCAACATTTAGCTCATCATGACGATACTGTCTCAGCGCGAGGGAAGACACAGTCTGCGAACACCCGCGAGGCGAGCGGCTTCTATTAAAGTTGACGACGACAGCCCCGGTCTGCCATGCGTGATTTGGGATATGTCGGATAAGGGAGCCAAGCTTGCGGCTGCCAGGCCGCTGCTGCTACCGGAACGTTTTACGTTGGTGCTCTCGGCTACGGTTCATCGGCACTGCCAGATCAGGTGGCGCGGCGAAAATTTCATTGGCGTGCAATTTGTCGACGGATAGTAGCCCTCAGGCTGGAAGGCGAGGCCTCCAGCCGGTGATCAGGCACTCATGCCGCGCCCGCGCGGTGATGGCCGCTGATACGGATCGTCCAGCCGCGCGGCGAACAAGGATCAGGTTCGCGAAAATTCCGCCTCGGTCGGAAGGCGGCCTTGCGGCGTGTACTTGTCGACCGCATCGGGCAGTTCACGCGACAACCGGGCGAGGAGTTCTTCGCGCGACAGGCCTGTTTGTCTTGACAAGGTTTCCAGAACGTCGGAGCCGACCGCTTGCTCGAGTTGAGGCGGCGTAACCGGTTTATTGGGCCCGGTCTTCACCCAGGATTCCGCCGTTTCGCCTTGGCCGCTCTGCTTGAAGCGTTCGAGGAGCTCTAGAGAGTCCTCCACTCAAAACGCCGCCGGCACTTGCACCACCCAAAGTACTGCCCAGCTTTCCGAGCAAGCCGCCGTCACCTTGCCCGGCAGCTCCAGGCGTTCCGCCGCCGGTTAAACCCTTGAACATTTCACCCAGCTTCTCCCTGTTCTGGTACCCGGCGACTGCGAGCAGTCCCAGGAGGGCGGTCATCGACGGGAACCCGCGGCTCATTGCATTGCTCCATTGATTGGCATGAGAATTAAAGAGTGTTTTTGCTGACGTGTCACGCCATCCGAGCGGATGATCGGCGCTGACCTATGGCAAGCGCGGAAGCGAACGGAAGTTCCAAGGGAAGCGCGCGCGCTTCGTTGCCTGGCGCACGCGGCAACAGTCCGAGCCATGCAGCTGGCATGCCCTTGGATGTGAGGTTAGCGGGTTAGAAGAGGGCCACGATGCCAAGCGCTCCGAGCACGACCAGCGCGAGTATGATCGTCAGGAGTAGGAAAAAGACCAACTTTGCAGCGCTCGCGGCGCCCCGCGCAATGCCGGTAAACCCAAGCGCACCCGCAACGATGGATACCACCACGAGCACAATCAAGAGTTTGATCACCGCCTGTCTCTCCTCGTTATCGCCGATTGTAGTCCACGTATCGGCGCCCCGCTTCCTCAGCGGCGCTGAGTGCGGAAACGCCTTGGTCCGCCCGGTTGAAGAGCTCGACTGCCGTCGGCCGGAGCTGTCCTTAGAGCAGGAGACACTCACGCGCAACCAAAGACGGACCCGCTGGCATCGCCCGCTGGCATTCAGCTCAATCCCGCAGATCGGCCGGGACCTTGCCGCCGTTTGCCGCCAGCTTGGCCATTACCTGCTTGTGCAACCAGACATTCATCTTTGCGGAGTCGCTTGTATCGCCGGTGTAGTTCAGTTCTTTGGCGAGTTCCTTGCGGGCCGACTGGCTGCTGTCGAGATCGAGCAGTTTCATCAGGTCGACGATGGAGTGTTTCCAATCAAGTTTTTCTTTCTTCTGCTTGGCGAGATTGTCGAGCGTGGCGCCAACATCGACGTTGGTCATTGACGCGCTAGTCCCGGTGCCCATGCCGGCAGAAGACGTGGAGCCGCCTGGGGTACTGCCGGGCGCGTTGCCACTACCTGTAGCGCCACCCTGCGCCTGCGCAGAACCACCGAAAATCGCTCCCATGATCTTTCCGAAAATGCTCATTTTTTGCTCCGGGTTAATCGTTGCCGAGGTGTCAAACGACAACCTTTAGCGTTGGAAAAGGTTCGGATTGCATGGCGGGAGGCGCCTCAGGATCCTTGGCGGCGTCCGAATCCTCGTTTTACTGTCTCGTTGTCGTTTCACCTGTCCCGCCCTTCCGGTGGGAGACAATTGCCCCTCGTGGGGGTCGGCGTTGTTCGAAGGTCGGGCTCGAAAGGCTGCTCCTCCTCATATCCCTTCTTCAAAATCGGATCGAACGTTAATCGCGAAAGCGCGAACACCTCCACGCTATGAACGCTGCTTGTCGCCCCTTTCATATAGGCTTCGCCCAAGGCTTCGCAGTAAGTATTTTGCTGAGAGTGACCAACAACGATAGTAATTTTGGACATACCTAGTGGGCCATCAGCACAGGAACCTGCGTGTCGCTTAGCATGGAGCGCGTTACGCCGCCGAATAACAATTCACGCGCCCGGGCACGTCCATAGCCCCCCATGATTAACAAGGAGGCGCCGAAGGACTTTGCTTGCTGGTCGATCATGCGCGCATGGTCGCTGTCGTCGTGGCATATTAAATCAGCAGAAATATTATGGCGCTGCAGATTAGTAATCATTTTTGCAGCACCGCTGCTCTTCACCGCCTGCTTATCCCCCACCACAAGCAGTTCGACCTTGTCGGCGAGTGCCAACACCGGCAAGGCATCTCTGACAGCGCGAGCTGCGTGTTGGCTGCCGTCCCAGGCGATGAGGACGCGGCGCGCTGAAAACGCTTCGCTATGATTGTGAGGCACCACCAGCAGCGGGCGGCCTGAATGAAAGAGCACCGCTTCTGCGAACAGATCCCCTGCGTGTTCCAAGCCGGGCTGGCTTTGCGTCAGAACGGCAATGTCGCAAACACGGGCTTCGGTCGCGAATGCGGCCACCGCGTTGTTGAGCGATGCCCTGACGACCTCACGGTTTATCTCGACGTTCGCTTGGCGGGCCCGATCTTCAAACTTCTGAAGAACACTGCCCGCCTGCTTGAGCACGGTTGCGACATGACCGTCGACAAGCTCCCGCGATACCCAGGGCAAGCTCCCGCCAGGCACCGTCGGCTGCAAGGCGTAGCTATACGCCGCCAAATGCGCATGGAAAGTCTGGGCCATGGAAATTGCATACTCGGCACCGGCCTGCTTCCCCTCGGTCGGCGCCAAGGCCGCTAGTATTGTCTTGTAGGTCATGTGGCTGCTACTCGGTTGGATGGCTGTCGTTGTTTTGACGAGTTGGGTAGCACGTGATGAGAAGGCAAAGGCTTGCTGGGCTCCGCTACCGACTGCTCTTCAGCGACATAATGTATGCCGCAAGATCAGCAGCTTCATTACGCGTCAATCCCATATTCGGCATCACAGGATGCGGATTCATCAGAAAGTAAGCGAGACGGGCTGCATCGATGTTCTCTTTATTTGCAATGCTCGTGAAAGGCGGCGCCTCCGTCGCAAGGCGCTGACCAGCGCTCGTGACATGACAGGACGCGCACCAGCGTTCTGCGAGGTTTCGACCATTGGCGATGTCGGCCAGTGCATTTTCTGGGCACATTAGCCCGGCTCCGATGGTACACGCGGCCAGAGTAAACATCCTCATTTTGCACCTGGCTGCTGAATTGACTGGAGGTAGGCCAAGATGGCTTTGACCTCTTCCGGCTTGAAGATGAAATCTGGCATGTCGGGATGGCCGCTGCTAAGGCCCTCGGCCAAGGCTTCGGACAGATACTCAATCGGGTACCGGGATGACAAGGTGCGAAAGGCAGGAGCTTGGGCGTGGCCGCTTGCATCATCTCGACCAATGGCATGACAGCTTGAGCAGTTTGTTCGGAGAATTTCGGCACCCTTCTTGACGAGTTCGGTTTGAGCTTGGCAAGGACCCGCGATTATCGAGAGCGAGGCTCCGAGCATCACTGCGGCAAGACAGCGCATTGGTTCCGATGGGTGGCAGGTCTTCAACAGGCTTTCGAGGCGGAGCTTTGATTTGCATCAACGGGAAAGTCCACGAGGGAGTAACGACTTTTGCCTTTGGGTTTCATGTCATGGCTGGAAGCAGCGGTTTAGATGCGACGGGAAACACCCATGATTCACGGTGGATTCCTCTTCGTAGTTTACGGGATTAGAAGTTGAATAGCCAAGCCCGATTCCACCGGGAGGCCCGAAGCATCGCGTTCTGGACAGACGCTGCCGTTCTGGCGTGCCTCCTGGCTGCCGGCGTGATGCTGTGGCTTGTGACCCTTCTTGCGGTGGCTGCTGCCCCTTCCCGCCCGGCTTTCCGACTTTGCCGATTATTGTCGCTGCTTACTTGAGCGTTGATAGGGGCGCTAGGTACCGGGGGTTGGTTGAACCAGGTACCTAGCGGACGGGTTCAGGCAGCCTCACCTAGGTGGGATACGCGCCCAAGGAACGTAAGTCGGGCGGAAGGAATGCAAAATGACGTTATTCAATCATTTGGGCGCACGCATTTCAGAGTGGCTCCCAGATGTTCCCGACTTGGCGGAACTCGCGAAAGGCTCGTCCATCAGTCTCGCAGTGACGGGTTTGAGCCGCGCTGGCAAAACAGTATTCATAACCAGTCTTGTTCATAATTTGCTCAGCGCGCTGCACCAGCCTCATCGCATGCCGCTGCTGACGGTGATCAGGGACGGACGGCTGATTGCAGCCAGACTGGCGGGCGGCGGAGTCCGTTCGGTGAAGCGGTTTCCCTACGAGCGAAATATCGAGCACATGGCGGCCACTCCCGCCGATTGGCCCGCCCCCACCGCCGATATCAGCGAGATCGAGATTGACGTCCGGTTCGTCCCTGCCGGTGCCGTCGGATTCCTGCTCAGCCGAATTGCAAAC
Source organism: uncultured Alphaproteobacteria bacterium (assembly GCA_963731585.1). Lineage (GTDB taxonomy): Bacteria > Pseudomonadota > Alphaproteobacteria > Rhizobiales > Xanthobacteraceae > CANKHA01. Next base: position 1,129,591 of record CAVSWC010000003.1, on the reverse strand, counting down.
GGCGTCGCAACGCTAAAGCTCAAGATTATCGACTATCCGGGCGAATGGCTTCTCGATCTACCGCTGTTGACACAAAGCTACATTGACTGGTCGCGGTCCACTCTCATGCTGTGCCGCCATGGACTACGAGCCGCCACCGCCCACGATTTCCTCACCTTTCTGTCCGATCATCCCCCCCACGGCAGAGCCAGCGACGATGATGCCATGCGCGCGCACGAGCTCTACCGGCAGCACTTGCGCGCGGCACGCCAACAACATGGACTGAACTTTCTGCAGCCAGGACGTTTCCTCAATCCGAATTCGCCGGCAGAGCATTCCTATATGCGGTTCGCCCCGCTTGATATGCCCGACGGGATTGCGAGTACCACCAGGGGCACCCTGGCTTGGCTCATGGAGCAGCGTTTTGAAGCCTATAAAACAGAAGTGGTGATGCCGTTCTATATCCGGCACTTCCGCAACTATTCACGCCAAGTGGTGCTTGTGGACGTGCTTGGCGCCCTGCTGGCCGGCCGCGAAGTGTTCGAGGACACGCGCCACGCTATCGACGCCATCCTGGAGAGTTTCCGCTATGGGCATAGCGGAATCATCAGTCGCCTGTTGCGGAACGCGCGCATCGAGAAAGTACTGTTTGCCGCGACCAAGGCGGACCACGTCCCCGAGGTGCAACGCGACCACCTGGCCGCGCTGTTGCGGAACATGGTCGCCACGTCCTCGCTCGGTGTCACCAGCAGCAACGCCAAGACCGATGTCATCGCCTTGGCCTCGGTCATTTCAACCGAAGACGATGCCGAGGAGATCGATGGGCATCAGGTCCAGGTCGTCGTCGGCAAACCGGTCGGCAGCGACACCAGAGCAAAATTCTTTGTCGGCAACGTGCCGGCGCGGCCGCCGCGGCCGGGCAGCTGGGGCAAGCCCTTTCTCAACATCCCGTTATTCGAGCCGCCGATCATCGACGTGACGCCGACGGACGGCATTCCCCACATCAACCTCGATCTTGCGCTAGAATATCTGATCGGAGACCAACTACGATGACCGACCACAAGGGCAGCGACTTATCTGACGGCGCGCTGCATCCGCAGGTTATTCTTGAGGAGCAATCGCCGCGCTTGGGCGTGGACGTGGCCGGACCATTGGCGCCCCGCGTCACACTCACCACCCAAGGGGGACGTATCGTCGGCGCGGCTGCCGGTTGATCCGCAGACAGCACCTGCCATGCCAAACAGGCGGCGCCGTGGACCGCTGATGAAGCTGGCGTTTGCGGCCCTGATCACCGCATTTTGTTGCTGGCTGGCGGTCGATCTTTATCTCTGGATCAGTTCGGCATTTCTTTACAGCAGCGCCATCGGGTGGAGCGCAACGGCAGCGGTCATCATGGGCATTTTGGGCGCGGGAGCCATCATTGCGCATGAGATGAGGAGCTACCTTGCGCTCAAAAATGTGGAGATCAACCAGCAGCGTTTAACCGGGCCAAGGCAGGATGTGCGCCCTTCCGACGCCCGGGACGCCATCCGCAGCGTGATTGCCGAGATTCCGGTGAACGCCAAAACCGCAGCAGGGCTCAAAGCTTTTCAACGACAGCTGCAACAACATCATTCTGCGGCACAGCAAGTCGAGATCTTTTCGCAAGCCGTTTTGACACCGCTGGACCGGGATGCCGAAGCCATCGTGCGGCGGGCGAGCGCCCGCGCCTTCGGCATTACCGCTATCAGCCCCACCGCCATCACCGACGCCATATTCTTCATCGCCTGCAGCATCCGGATGGTGCGCGAGATCGCCGCATGCTACGGCCACCGGCCGACGGCACTCGCCACCGCGCATCTGTTGCGCCGGCTCATCGTCGAAGCCGGCAAACTCGGCGCGGTCGACTTTGCCGGGGCTACACTGTCTCAGCATATAGGAGGAGCCATCGCCGAGCGCCTGGCAACCAGCGCCGCCGAATTGATGTATGCCGCGCAACGCATGGCGCGGCTTGGTCTCGTTACCATGGGCATGTGCCGGCCGGTTCCGTTTCAACGCAGTGAACTGCCAGGCATCATGTCATCGCTGATCGGCAACTTGTTCGCACAATCCGCAGAGTCCGCGTGAGCGGCTGATCAATAGAGATTGAAGCGCATGTCCGGATGGTGCGGTAGCGACGGTGCGCTCCCTCTCCCATAGGGAGAGGGTTGGGGTGAGGGGTTACAGCCTATCGATAGTTTGTACGCCCTCACCCGCCCGCTTCGCGAGGCGACCTCTCCCCACGGGAGAGGTGAAGCGGAGTTCGCGGTGCTCTCTTGCGCGAATTATGAGACCGCGCGGGAAGATTTATCCACTGTTGCGCAGGCCAGCCGCTATGCCGTTAATGGTCAGGTGGATGCCATCGACGGTCACGTCGCTGGTTTCTCCGCCTCGGTGGCGCTTCAAGAGCTCGATCTGGATGTGATTGAGCGGGTCGATGTATGGAAAGCGGTTCCGGATAGAGCGCGCAAGGAGCGGATTTTGCTCGAGCAACGCCTGCTGTTCGCTGATGGAGAGCAGGGCGCCAACCGTCTCCTGCCATTCCTTACGCAACGTAGGGAAAATCGCATTCCGCAGCCCAGGCGCGACCAGCTCTGCATAGCGTGAGGCGATGGCGATATCGCTCTTCGCCAGCACCATGTCCATATTGGACATTAGCGTACGGAAGAATGGCCATTCCTGATACATTGCCCGCAGCGTGGCGATGCCGTCGTTCGGACGTGTTTGCAGCCATTCCCTCACTGCGGCGCCGAAGCCATACCACCCGGGCAACATCAAGCGGCATTGGGCCCAGCCGAAAACCCACGGAATGGCCCGAAGGTCCTCAATCCGCCGGGAGTCTGTCCGCGAGGCCGGACGGCTGCCGATATTCAAATTGGCGATCTCGCCAATGACGGTAGAATTCCAGAAATACCGGTCGAAGCCGTCGGTTTCATAAACGAGGTTGCGGTAAGCGCGATAGGCAATGTCGGAGAGCTCCTGCATTGCGCTCAAGTATTCCTCGCGCGGCGCGGTTTTTGGTTCCAGCAGCGTTGCTTCCAAAGTCGCTGCAGCAAGAATCTCGATGTTGCGGCGGCCAACCTCCGGGTTGGAATATTTGGCTGCGATCACCTCGCCCTGTTCGGTGATGCGGATCGCGCCCTGCACGGCGCCTCCCGGTTGCGCCAGGATCGCCTCATAGCTTGGTCCGCCGCCGCGCCCGACAGAACCACCCCGCCCATGGAACAGCTGTAAGCGCACGCCGTGCCGTTGGAAGACATCAACCAGCGCGATCTCGGCTCGGTATAATTCCCAGCCGGAGGTCAGGAATCCGCCATCCTTGTTGCTGTCGGAATAACCGAGCATGACTTCCTGCACGCCATTGCGGCTTTCGAGGAAGGCTTTGTACTGCGGCAGGCTAAGCAGCTCGTCCATCAGGCGCGCGCTGCTACGCAAATCGTTGATGGTTTCGAACAAAGGAACAATGTTGAGATCAAGCTCGTTCGCGTGTGGCCGAAGCAAAACCAGCTTCCTTTAACAGGACGGCGACTTCCAGCACATCCGAAACGGCGTTCGTTTTCGAGATGACGTAGCTGGCTACGGAAGACTTGCCGAAGCGCCGCTGCGCCTCCTTGACTTCCCGAACAACAGCAAGCTCCGCCGCGGTCTCGTCTGAATACTGTAGGAACGAAGATGCCAGCGGCCGTGCGGTCGCCAGCTCCGCCAACAGAATCCTAATGCGCTCCTGTTCCGGCAAGTGGCTATAATTTGTCCCTGGTTTAGCCATCTCCAACAAATCACTGACCGCGCGCTCGTGCACATCCGAGTTCTGACGGATGTCGAGACTGGCCAGATGGAATCCAAATACTTTGATGGCCCGGCGCAGCTGCCGCAACCGGCCGCGGGCTAAAGGCTCCGAACCATTGGCCACCAACGAGAAGTGAACGACGTCGAGATCAGCGGCGGCCTCGCCCGCACCGGTATACGGCATAGCCGCGTCGCCTATCGCGGCTTTATCTTCGGTCTGACCCAACACGTGAGCCGTGGCGGCAAGCCGCGCATGGATCGCAGACATGGCGCGGCGGTATGGTTCGTCGCGCCTGTGCGGCGAGTGATCCTTGAAGCCGGCAGCCAGCTGCTCCAGCTCCTTTGAGACCCCGACCAGCCGCGCATCCAGCGGGAGCGCGGCTCCCAACGCCTGCACTTGGTCCAGGTAGAACTTCATGGCTGTCTGGTTTTGCAGCAAAAGGGTTTGCCGAAGCACCTTGGCGTCAACGAATGGATTGCCGTCCCGGTCGCCGCCAATCCAGCTGCCCATTGTCAAGAATGATGGAAGTTCGCCTTGGCCGGACAAAATTTTGCTGACAAGCTTGTCCTCGAGATCGGCATAAAAGCGCGGCAGTTCATGCAAGAACGTGTACTCATAGTAAGAAAGCCCGTTCATGACCTCGTCGAGAACCCTGAGTTTGCTTCGGCGCAAGATGCTGGTCTGCCACAACGTGAGAATCGCGCGTCGTAAAGCGGCCTCATTATCGGACTGCTCGGCTGGCGTGAGCCGCACGCGGTCGCGCTCGGCGAGCAGGTCGGATATCTCCATCTCGCGGTCGATGGCGCTTTTGCGCCTCACCTCTGTCGGATGCGCCGTCAAAACCGGGCAAATTCGTGCTTGCGCAAAAAAGCGTTGCAACTGTGATGAAGATATATTCGCGTCAGCAGCGCGGCGAAGCGCATGCTCCATCGTGCCTTCGCGTGGAGCGGAAACTGAATGGGAATGCGCTGGGTCCGGCGAATGTGATGCCGATCCTCCGCAATGTTGGCGAGGTGGGAAAAATAGCTGAATGCCCGGATGATCTCGATCGTATGACCGCGTGCTGGCTGATTTAAGGTCTCTTCAAGCTCCGAACGGGCAGCCGGATCTTCATCCCGCCGAAAGCGTACCGATTGCTGTCGGACCTGCTCCACGACATCGAATACGGCATCGCCTTCCTGATCTCTTATCGTGTCGCCCAGGAGTTCCACCCAATAGCCTGACGTCTTGCCAGAGCGGCTCGTCCTTATCGTCGTGAGCTTCCGGCAACTGCTGTAGAACGGAAATGTGCAGCCGGCTCTCCATGTCACACCCGTAACCGATTGTGCGCCGTATTCTGCCACGGTGCTGAGCTACTGCAAAATAAAGCACATAACGTGCCAAAATCGGTAATCAGGCCTGACGGCAATGCACCTCGGTCTTGCGCTGGAGCTATCAGGCACGCGAAGACACTGGGAGCATGCTATTGCTTCCGATGAACGCCTTTGCGTTGCACGATGTGCCGGAGGCCACACCATGATGAAAAAATTGCTGCTGCTCGTGTTGATGGCTTTTCCGCGTGAAGCCGTGACAGAGGACGCACCATGCGTGCGCGAACGCGCCGCGATGGTCGACACCATTCGGGACTACGCGCGCTTCAACGCCGATGTTTTGGGACCGCAAGGCATAGCGGAGAGCGTCCTGACGGTTTTGGGGCAAACCGAACGCCATCAATTCATCCCCGCGGGTCCTTGCTCGGCCGCCTACGCGGACAGGCCGGTTCGAATTGGCCAGGGCCAGACGAATCTCGCAGCCGTTCATCGTCGCCCTGATGACCCATCTCGCTGACGTCAAGCCCGGCGACGCGGTCCTGGAAATCGGCACCGGCTCGGGTTACCAGGCCGCCATACTGGCGCGGCTGGCGCGAAAGGTCTGCACCATTGAGATTGTACCGGCGCTCGGCGAAGCCGCCGCCAAGGTGCTCGCAGACCTCGGCTATGACAACGTGAGCGCAAAGATTGCGGACGGTTACCATGGCTGGCCGGAGTGCGGCCCGTTCGATGCCATTGTCGTGACAGCCGCCCTCGGGCATGTCCCGCCGCCGCTGATCGAGCAGCTCAAAGTGGGTGGCCGGCTCGTGATGCCGCTGGGACCAGCGTCCGCCACGCAGCAGCTCACCGTCGTCGAAAAGATCGCGCCGGGCGAGACGAAGACGCGCTCGGTTATCTTCGTACGCTTTGTGCCCTTTACTCGGTCGCAGCAGTGAATGCCGAGAACGGCAAAGCTTCTGTGGAGCAGGACTGCGGGTGCTCGCTGCGGCGGCCGGATTTCTTGCGCCCTTCTTTACTCACGCACTTTCTTAACTTCTCACGACGCAGCCGTATCGGGATTTTCGGGAACGGTAAGCGATCTCAGTCTGTGCGAGGAAAACCATCTGCAATTTCCCGCGCTGTGCGCGGCAAATCGACCGGTCTAAAGCGGAACCTTCGAAAGGATTTGCGGGTTACTACCTTAAATCAAACGCACAGGAGGTGATCTATGGACTGGGATCGAGTTGAAGGGAACTGGAAGCAGACGAAGGGTAAAATAAAGGAACAATGGGGAAAACTGACGGACGACGACCTGGATGTAATCAACGGCCGGCGCGACCAACTGGAAGGGAAAATTCAGGAACGTTATGGCCATGCGAAGGACCAAGTGCGGCGCGATGTCGACGACTGGTATACCAGCCAGAAGTGGTGATGGGGCCCTCGCGAAGTTAGCACGCCGCTCAGCTCGTTAATGCGAAGCCCCGGCAAACAAGCCGGGGCTTTACTTTTGCGTTGAACGTGGACGTCAATTCCTCGGGCCTGCCAAGCTCAGCGGTTCTTCTGACGGTTCTGGGTGTTCTGGCGGATGTTGCCGGTCTCGCCCTGTTGATCCGGATTTTTCGGATTTTCCGGCTCGGTTTTCTTTCGCGTGTCTTGCTTCACCTCCACGCTCTTCCCCTTCGGGCTGCGGTTGGCTTCCGGTACCCGCGGCATTTTATTGGCCATGGTGAGCCTCCTCCGTATCAGCTGGCCTGCTTGCTTCCGGCCGCAAGGGTGCCATTCTTCTTGGCAGTCCAGGTCGCGATGTAGTCCATCAAGCCCGGCGAGAGGCAGTCATACGCTTCCAAACCGAGGGTTTTGAACTTCTGTCGAATGCCATCCATCAGTGCAGGATCAACACCACCTTCAATCGCCGACGATACGAACGCGGCGAACTGCGGAGCCGGCCAGCCGCCTTCTTGGAACCGTTCGGGGTGGATGAAGTCGAGACCCTTGAAGGGATGGTCGCGCTCGACCGGACCATACATGTGAACGCCGCACTGCTTGCAGGCGGTGCGCTGAATGAGTGCATTCGGATCGACGACCTTTAGCTTGTCTCCGTTTTCGACGACTTCAACGTTGGCGTGCTCGGTGACGGCTACCACCGAGAAGGCCGCGCCCTCCGGTTTCCAACACTTCGTGCAGCCGCATGCGTGATTGTGCGCGATCGCGCCGGTGATTTTCACGCGGACCGGGTTTGCCGCGCAGGCGCAGACGAGCGTTCCGCCCTTGAAGTCGTCGCGACCCTGCTTCACGCCAGAATCGATGGACGGATGAATTGAAACGTTTGCCATTTTTGCCTCCCCAGCATGCCGGTTCAAGGCACAATCGTCGATCTCAGCGTGCCGTTCGAGCGCGAGCGCGACTTCTTTTTCGTGCGGCCCAGCACCGCCTTACCATTTAAGGGGAAACAACTATACGCCGCTTCAATAGCTCGGGCAAAGTTTGGCGGAGAGGGAGGGATTCGAACCCCCGATACGGTTGCCCGTACGCCGCATTTCGAGTGCGGTGCTTTCAACCACTCAGCCACCTCTCCGGAGGACCCCCAGGGCTGATCCATAGTGAGGGGCCCGCGTTTTCTAGCCAAGCACCCCCGGCCGCACAAGGCCGCCGCGGCTTCGCGTTTCGGACGCAGCCGGCCTGAGCGACAAGCCGCCGCGTGGCGCAGGCCGCCCGCTTCGGGCAATGCCGGCTGCAGTTATTCCTCGCCGGAGCGCACTCGTGCCGTTGATCGCGGGACCACCCAAGGATGTCGTTTTCGGCTGGGCGCACGACTTCGCCGAGGCCGCCATGGACATCTACCGGTTGCCCGAAGCAGACGCTTCCGAGCACGCGCAGGCGGTGGCAAAAATGCAGGCCGCGGGCACGCCGCGGACCCTGCCGGAGCTGGTCGATCTCGCGAGCTCCACCGTGCTGCGGCACAAGCTCGGCTGGTACCGGCGCAATCAGTTCTTCGGCGGGCTGCAGGGCTTTTGCGTGCTGATGGGGATGCCGAAAGCCGACGCCCAATACCTGACCGAGCTGATCCAGGCAAAAGTCCGGCAAAGATCGTCCGGTTAGCCCCGAAAACCAGGCGATTCCGGCCGCCCGCCGAACGCCGATTGAGGCCCGCGTTTCTTGACAGTTTGGCCCCGGATGGCCATAACCACCTTGTGCGCGGGCCCCAAGGTCCGCGCGCTTTGTTACAGCCCAGAATTGCCATTCGGGCCGTAACCGAAACCCAACAACCGACTGAAAGAAGCCGGTCCGGATTTTTCCGAGCACCGGGGTTGAACACGAGGACAAGAACGATGTTCGCGGTCATTAAAGCCGGTGGCAAACAGTATCGCGTTGCCGCCGAAGACAAGATCAGGATCGACGGCATCGACCGCGAGCCGGGCGACATCGTCGAGTTCGGCGAAGTGCTGATGCTCGGCGGCGACGACGTCCAGGTCGGCGCGCCGACCGTTGCCGGCGCCATGGTCGCCGGCGAGGTGCTGCAGCATACCCGCGGCGAGAAGGTGATCGCCTTCAAGAAGCGCCGCCGCAAGAATTCACGCCGCAAGCGCGGCTACCGGCACGACTACACGGTGATCCGGATCACCGAGATCCTGACCGAGGGACAGAAGCCGTCGAAGGTGGCCAAGCCCCGGCCCGAACCAAAGCCGAAGAAAGCCGAAGCCGGCGTGCCGGCCGAAGGCGAGGATGCGGAGACGCAGGCCAGTTTCGAAAGCCAAGGCCAAAACTCCGGCCAAGAAGGCCGCGGCGAAGAAGCCCGCCAAGGCTCCGGCCAAAAAAGCCGGCAAGCCCGCCGCCAAGAGCGGCAAGGGCAAAAAGAAGTGAGATGATTTCGTCATAAATCTGGGTTACGACCTGGGCTAAGTTTTGGAGACCAGCGATGGCGCATAAGAAAGCAGGCGGATCCTCACGCAACGGCCGCGATTCCGCGGGCCGGCGTCTTGGACTAAAGCAGTTCGGCGGCGAGATCGTCGTCGTCCGGCAACATCATCGCGCGCCAGCGCGGCACCAAGTGGCACCCCGGCGCCAATGTCGGCATCGGCAAGGACCACACACTTTTTGCGCTGACCGATGGACGTGTTGAGTTTCGTACCAAGACCAAGGGCCGCACCTATGTATCGGTAATTCCGACGACGGAGGCTGCGGAGTAGAAGACGGTGGAACATTGAGGTCCGCCGGTATCAGTCGAACCGGGGGCCGACATAGGCTCTGAAAAGGGGAGACGGGATGCCGGCTCCCCTTTTTGCATGAAGGAGCCGTGTCGTGACCTTGCTGGAAGAAAGACCCGAACGAGACCGTCGGGAGACGAGCCCGCGAGACGTTGCAGACGGCGCGCCTCATCCTGCGTCCGCCGCGGCTTGAGGATGCCAAGGCGATGGCGTCGCTCGCCAACGACATTCGCATCGCGCAGAACACGTTGCGCCTTCCGCATCCATACACGGTGGCAGACGCGGAAACATTGCATCGCCGCCACGGACAAGGGCGAGGGAGAAGCAGCTTTCATCGTGACGCTGCGGAACGGCGCGCCGATCGGCGTTGCGGGTATCGCCAAGCTGAACGGCGAACGGCACCTGAGCTTGGCTATTGGCTCGGCGTTTCCTTCTGGGGCCAAGGCTATGCCACCGAAGCCGCGCGCGCGGTGATCGACCATGCCTTCACGGAGTTCGGCCACGAGGAATTGCAGTCGGGCGCGCGCATCAGCAATCCTGCCTCGCGGCGCGTGCTGGAGAAATGCGGTTTCCAATGGCGCGGCGTCGGGCTCTATCGCATCCGCTCGATCGCAAGCTCCGCGCCGATCGACCGTTTCCGCCTCGACCGGGGTATCTGGCGCTCGCTCAAGAGCTGGGGCTAAGCGAAACACTAGTGCCGCCGATTTGAAGTTCCTACAGCGCCCTGCAGCAAACCCGGTAAGGAACTTCAAATCGAAAAGCGGCACTAGAATTATTAAGTTGTTAGGGCCCCCTTTGCTTCCGAAGTTCGTGTCAGAGGGTGCCGCGACGTATCACGAACTTCGGAAGCGAGGCACTCGGCGCGTGATGCGACATGCGCTCCCCGCGCGGCGCGTGATGGGTGCAAAACCTGCAACAATACGTGATCGGGCTACGGTTGACTCCGCGCGGCTAGGCGACGACGATTTCGTTGCCAGCCTGCGGCTCCGCACGGCAGGAACGGAGGTGAGGATGACGCCACCGGGTCAGCAAGGCCGCGATCATCATCCTGGAATGCGTTCGGGCCAGGATGTAGCGGCATCACCGCGAACGGCACGTCGGGAGCGGCCTCTCGGGCTGCATCAGTAGGGCAAGGCCCACCTTGGCCCCTCCCGATGTTGCAAGCTGCATGTCCTACTTCCCGCATGGTTCGAGGAGCGTTGCGCAGCCACGCGTCGACCGCAGCTCATAGCGGCATCCTCACGACATGTCCCTCAGGATGAGAAGATGTCGCGCGTCGTCTGACGCGCGTTTTATTTGTTCGCCTGCCCCTTCGCTTCGACCAGCGGCGCGAGCTTGCGCATCAGCGCTTCGCCAAAATATCCCTGCGGATTTGACTGCGCGAAGCGGTCGCGCTTTTCCCATTGCGCAATCAGGCCGCGCGCCTTGGCGAAGGCGTCCCGAAAATCCGTTCCCGGCTTGAGGCTTTGATGGAACAAGGCGTCGCCGAAATAGGTCCATTCCCGTCCCTCGGCACAACCGAATGATGTGCTCTTCGCATCGGCAGCGGTCAGCACGATCGTGTTCTCATCGGCGAGCGGCTTGACGAAAATTCCCGAATAGCAGGCTGACACGATGACGACGCGGTTCTTGATGCCTTCCCGGTCCAGCACCGCCGCCACTTCGCTCGGCCTGAGGCGCACGATCGCTGCGGGCAATTGCAGCCCAAAACTCCGCTTTTCGCCATGCGAGGTCATAAACAGGAAGAGCACGTCTTCCTCCTTGTCCATGACGCGGGCGATGCCGCGCACCGCCGCGGCGAAATTCTGCCGGCTGGCGAGCGGAATCGTGCTCGCCGTTTCGCGGCTGTTGATCAGGCGCACGGTGCCGCCGTTGAGCGGGAGCGCCTTGCCGGTGACCTTAAGCGCGCCGGCCAGTTCGTTGCGGAACACGTCCTGCGTCCAGCCGGCGATGCCGATGGCATAGATGTCGGTCACGCCTGTTTTCTGCGGCTTCAGCGCAGAGATTTGCTGCTGCAGCAGTACCGCTTGGCGGGAATCGCCGTAGCGCGCCTCTGCCGCGCTGACCTTCGGCACGCCCGGCTTGCGCTCCGCCCAGGCCGGCGGCGCAAAGGCGACGCTCAGCGCGACAAGGAGCGCCGGCAGCAGCCGCGTTAAGCGCCACTTTGCGCAAGCAAAAGCCTCCCAAAGGGCTGGTTCAACGCCAATTCGTTTTTATCTGCTAAGGAGCAGGCGATAATGCGGCGCATATTGGGTTGGCGGACATTTTCCGCTACGGAAGAGCCATGAAGTTCCTCGACGAGGCCAAGATCTACATCCAGTCCGGCGCAGGCGGGAACGGCAGCGTCTCGTTCCGGCGCGAGAAGTTCATCGAGTTCGGCGGGCCGAACGGCGGCGACGGCGGCCGCGGCGGCGATGTGATCGCCGAATGCGTCGACGGCCTCAATACGCTGATCGACTACCGCTATCAGCAGCATTTCAAGGCGCAGCCGGGCGGCGGCGGCATGGGCAAGGATCGCCACGGCGCCAATGGCAAGGACGTGATCCTGAAGGTGCCGGTCGGCACGCAGATCTACGAGGAAGACGGCGAAACCCTCCTGGCCGACCTCACCAGGCTCGGCCAGCGCGTGGTGCTGGCCAAGGGCGGCAATGGCGGCTTCGGCAACGCGCATTTCAAGTCCTCGACCAACCAGGCGCCGCGCCATGCCAATCCTGGCCAGCCGGGCGAGGAGCGCACCATCCGCCTGCGGCTCAAGCTGATCGCCGATGCCGGATTGATCGGCCTGCCCAACGCCGGCAAGTCCACGTTCCTGGCCACGGTGAGCGCGGCCAAGCCGAAAATCGCGGACTATCCCTTCACCACCCTGCATCCGCAGCTCGGCGTGGTGCGCGCCGACAACCGCGAATTCGTCATCGCCGACCTGCCGGGCCTGATCGAAGGCGCGCATGAGGGCACCGGATTGGGCGACAAATTCCTCGGCCATACCGAACGCTGCCGCGTGCTGCTGCATCTGGTCGACGGCACCGGCGACGACGCCGGCGAGGCCTACAAGACCGTGCGGCATGAACTAGAGGCCTATGGTCATGGGCTTACCGACAAGCCGGAGATTATCGCGCTGTCGAAGGCCGACGCGCTGACGCCGGAACTGCTGAAGGAGCAGCTGGCGCGGCTCAAGCGCGCGGCGAAACAGACCCCGCTGGTGCTGTCCTCGGCCAGCGGCCACGGCGTGCCGGAAGTGCTGCGCGCGCTCCTCTCCGTCATTGACGCCGCGCGCAAGGCAACCGAAGCTCCAGTCGCTGCCAGCGAAAGCGCCTGGCATCCGTAGCTTCAACAACCCAGCCTTCACGTCGTCATGCGCGCGCTCGACCCGCGCATCCATCTTCGGCAAACTGATAGATCGCCGGGTCATAAGAGCGTTTACGCCCGCCTTCGACGGGCTATGCCCGGCCATGACGACCCATAACGGAGACTGCGATGAAGACCCGCGCCGCCATTGCCTTCAAAGCCGGCGAGCCGCTCGAGATCGAGACGCTTGACCTCGACGGCCCGAAGGCGGGCGAAGTGCTGGTCGAGATCATGGCGACCGGCATCTGCCATACCGATGCCTACACTTTGTCGGGCGCCGATCCCGAGGGGATATTTCCTTCGGTGCTCGGGCACGAAGGCGCCGGCATCGTGCGCGAGATCGGCGAAGGCGTCACCACGCTGAAGGCCGGCGACCACGTCATTCCGCTTTACACGCCGGAATGCCGGCAATGCAAAACCTGCCTGTCGCGCCGCTCCAACCTTTGCACCGCGATCCGCGCTACCCAGGGCAAGGGCCTGATGCCCGACGGCACCAGCCGCTTCAGGCTCGATGGCGATCCGATCTTTCATTACATGGGCTGCTCGACCTTCTCCAATTTCACCGTGCTGCCGGAAATTGCTTTGGCAAAAGTGCGCGAGGACGCGCCGTTCGACAAGATCTGCTACATCGGCTGCGGCGTGACGACCGGCATCGGCGCGGTGATCTATACCGGCAAGGTCTGGCCGGGCGCCAATGTCGCGGTGTTCGGGCTTGGCGGGATCGGGCTCAACGTCATCCAGGGCGCGCGCATGGTCGGCGCCGACAAGATCATCGGCATCGATCTCAATCCCGGCAAGCGCGCCATGGCGGAGAAATTCGGCATGACGCATTTCATCAACCCGGACGAGGTCGGACGCGACAAGGTGGTGCAGGCGATCGTCGATCTGACCGGCGGCGGCGCGGATTTTTCCTTCGAATGCATCGGCAATGTGCACACCATGCGCCAGGCGCTGGAATGCTGCCACCGCGGCTGGGGCGAGAGCATCATCATCGGCGTCGCCGCCTCGGGCCAGGAAATATCGCACCCGGCCGTTTCAGCTGGTCACCGGGCGCGTCTGGAAGGGCACCGCCTTCGGCGGCGCGCGCGGCCGCAGCGACGTGCCGAAAATCGTCGACTGGTACATGGAAGGCAAGATCAACATCGACGATCTGATCACCCACACGATGCCGCTTGAGGAGATCAACACCGCCTTCGATCTGATGCATGAAGGAAAGAGCATCCGAAGCGTGGTGATTTATTGACGAGGCGGCGCAGCGACCTTTTTTAACCGCTTGTCCCCGCGGAAGTGGGGACCCAGAACAGGCGCAGGTGACGATGCTGGATTCGCGCTTTCGTGGGAATGAGCGGAAACCAACCGCAGTCATCGCTCCCGATTCAAGCAGCAACACATTCTTCTTTTGTCATGCTTCTTTTGTCATGCCCGCGCTTGTCGCGGGCATCTCGCTTGGGTAAGCACTGCCTTCCTGATCGGGATGGCCGGAACAAGTCCGGCCATGACGACGGCGTAAGCCAACGCGCCGACGGCCCGCGCTTTTTCTCGCGACGGGTGCGCTGTCAAAAAAACGTGATTGTGAGAAGAACTTAACCGGGCGGCACGCGGCGCGAGCCGGGGGCTGCGGGCGCTCGCAAAAGCACGGGAAAATGTATTCCCACGGACGCCCGGCTGCACTACCGTAGTTTAGAACCAGGCTCAAGAGCCGGTGTTTCAGCGGGAGTATCCATCAATGGCCGAGAAGTTTTCCCTCAACGTCAACGGCAAGACCCAGGCGGTCGAAGCCGATCCGGACATGCCGCTGCTCTATGCGCTGCGGAATGATCTCGGGCTGAATAATCCTCAATTCGGCTGCGGCCTGGCGCAATGCGGCGCTTGCACCGTGCATATCGACGGCGTTGCCGTCCGCTCCTGCGTCACGCCGGTTTCATCGGTCGGAACCGCCAAGGTGGTCACCATGTCCGGCCTCGGGACGCCCGAGAAACCGCATCCGCTGCAAGCCGCCTACGTCGAGGAAGAAGTCACGCAATGCGGCTATTGCATCAATGGCTGGATGATGACTGGAGCGGCCTTCCTCAACGCGACCAAGAAGCCGACCGACGCTCAGATCAAGGAGGCGCTCACCGGCATCAAATGCCGCTGCGGCACCCACATGAGCATCATGCGCGCAATGCGGCGCGCCGCCACGATGATGGGCTGAGGAGATGCACATGACTAAAATGGAAAAATCGATTACCTTCTCGCGTCGCTCGGTGATGAAGGGCGGCGGCGCGCTTGTCGTCTCGTTCGGCATGCCGATGGGGATGAACACGCTGCTCGCGATCAATTCCGCGCTGGCGCAGGATGCGCGCCCGCCGCTGACGGGCGATCAGCTCTCGACCTATATCGCCGTCAATGCCGATGGCACCGTCACCGGTTTCTTCGGCAAGATGGACATGGGTCACGGGCTCACCACCGCAATTTCGCAGATGATCGCGGAAGAGCTCGACGTGCCGTTCAAGGCCGTGAAGCTGATCCTGTCCGACACGGCCCTCACCATCAACCAGGGCGGCGCGTCCGGTTCCAACGGCATTCAAAACGGCGGCAAGCAACTCGCCGTAGCGGCGGCGGAAGCGCGCCGCGTGCTGGTCGATATGGCGGCAACCAAGCTCAACATTCCCGCCGAGCAACTCACCGTTGTCGACGGCGTTGTCGCCTCCAAGAACGATCCGTCGAAGAAGGCGACCTATGCCGAGCTGATCGGCGGCCGCTACTTCAACGTCGAGCTGGCTTGGAACAAGGCAGATCGGCAATGCCCTCTATGCGCCGGGGAAGGCCAAAATCAAGAAGCCGAGCGAACACAAGATCGTCGGCCAGTCGGTGAAGCGCGACTGACGTCGCGCCGAAGGCTTTCGCCCGGCAGGCTTCGTCACCGACGTGAAGCGCGACGGCATGGTGCATGCCCGCATGATCCGTCCGCCGGTGGCGGGTTCCGTGCCGGTGAAGATCGACGAAGCCTCGCTGAAGGGCATCCCCGGCGCCAAAGTGGTGCTCGACAAGGGCTTCCTCGCGGTCGTCGCCGACAAGGAATGGGACGCGATCAAGGCGTCGCAGGCCTTGAAGGTGGAATGGTCGAGCGTCACGCCGCCATTCCCCGACGAGAAGGCGCTCTACGACCACATCCGCAAGGCGCCGGTGCGCAAGCGCGAAGTGGACAAGGAAAAGAGCGGCGACGTCGACGAGGCATTCAAGAACGCCGCGCGCGTGATCGAGGCCGACTACGAATGGCCGTTCCAGTCGCATGCCTGCATGGGGCCCGCCTGCGCGGTGGTCGAGATCAAGGACGGGCAGGCCACCGTGTGGACCGGCTCGCAGAAGACGCATTACGTGCGCGACGGCGTGGCTGCCACGCTGGAATTGCCGGCGAACAAGGTGCGCGCCATCTGGGTCACCGGCCCGGGCTGCTATGGCCGTAACGACGCCGGCGACGCCGCCATGGACGCCGCCGTGATCGCGAAAGCGACCGGCCGCCCGGCGCGCGTGCAATACACCCGCGAACAAGGCACCGGCTGGGACCCGAAAGGGCCGGCTTCCGTGCACAAAGCGCGGGCTGCCATCGACGCCTCGGGCAAGGTCGTGGCCTACGACTTCGTCAGCAAGGGTTTCTCGCGCGTGGAGGTTGACTCCAACGAAAGCAAACCCTCCGCCACGCTGGCGGGGCAATTCCTGGGCGTCGCGCTAAAGCCGGAGGATAACTTCCGCGTGCCGGAGGAATCCTACGCCTTCGACAACAAGCGGATGGCGTGGGAAACCATCGCCCCGCCGCTCGACCGCGCCTCGCCGCTGCGCACTTCGCATCTGCGCGATCCCGTCGGCCCGCAGATCCATTTCGCCAGCGAATCCTTCATGGACGAGGTGGCGGCGGCGCTGAACGTCGATCCGATCGAGTTGCGGCTGCGGCACGTGAAGAACAACCGCGACATCGACGTGATCAAAGCGGTGGCGGAAAAGTCCGGCTGGCAGACGCGGCCCTCGCCGCGGCGCGACCAGACCGGCAGCAAGGTGAGCGGACGCGGGATTGCCTATGCGCAACGCAGCGGCACCCGCGTCGCCATCGTCGCCGAGGTGGATGTGGACCGCAGCAGCGGCAATATCTGGGCGCGCAAGTTCACGGTGGCGCATGACTGCGGCCTGATCGTCAACCCGGGCCACCTGACGCAGACGATCGAGGGCAACGTGGTGCAGGGCATCAGCCGCACGCTGTGGGAGGAAACCCACTTCGACAACAAGTCGGTGACCAGTGTCGATTGGCTGACCTATCCCATCCTCGACATCACCGAAACGCCGGACGCGATCGACGTGGTGCTGATCAACCGGCCCGACGTGGCGCCGAGCGGGGCCGGCGAGCCGACCATCCGCGTGGTGGCGGCGGCGATCGCCAACGCCATCTTCGACGCTACCGGCGTGCGCATCCGCCGCGTGCCGCTGACGCCCGACCGGGTGAAGGCGGCGTTGGCGTAGCAACGCGGCGCGTTTTGCGGCATTAACGTCCGGCCGGCACATCGAGGGTGTGTCGGCCGGTCTATGTTTTTGGTTCCTGCATGGCGTTTGACGATTTCCTTTCCGGCATGAAGCACGGCAGCCGCGTCGAGGACGACGCGCTGATGCGCGGCGCCGGGCGCTTTCTCGACGACGCTCCTTTGCCGGGCGAGCTGCATTGCTATTTCCTGCGTTCGCCGCATGCGCATGCAAAAATCCTCTCGGTGGATACTGAGGCCGCGAGCGCCGCGCCTGGCGTCATGGCCGTTTTGACGGCGGCGGACATGAAAGCCGCCAAGGTCACCAGCATCGCCCGCCATGTCGCGATCACAAACCTGGTGATGCCGCTGCGGCCCCCGCTTGCCGACGGCCGCGTGCTGCATGTCGGCCAGCCAGTCGCGGCCGTTATCGCGGAAACCGCGCGGCAGGCGCGCGACGCGGGCGAGCTGATCGCCGTCGACTATGACGTGCTGCCGTCGGTGGTGGACCTGCGCGCGGCAGAAAAACCGGACGCGCCGCAGCTCTGGCCGGAGGCTCCCGGCAACGTGGCGCTCGACTGGCCGGGACCGGCGACCGATCCGGCTGCCAATGCCGCCGAGGTCGAGCGCATCTTCGCAAGCGCTGCGCAGGTGGCGCGCGTCACCGTCGTCAACCAGCGCGTGATCGTCGCCGCCATCGAAACGCGCGGCGCCACCGCGAGCTACGACGCGGGTGCCGATCTCTACACCCTGCGCGTCTGCTCGCAGGGCGTAGGCGTCCTGCGCGACAACATGGTGTCGATCATGGGACTGACCAAGGAGCAGCTTCGGGTCGTCACCGAGGACGTGGGCGGCGCCTTCGGCATGAAATCCGCCGCCTATCCGGAATATCCGGTGCTGCTGGTGGCGTCGCGCAAGCTGAGCCGGCCTGTGCACTGGATGGCGGACCGCTCGGAAGCCTTCATCAGCGACAACCAGGCGCGCGACGCGGTCACTGACGGTGAACTGGCGATGGACGAGAAAGGCCGCTTCCTCGCGCTGCGCATCCGGCATCTTGCCAATGTGGGAGGCTTTCTCGCGAACACCGGCGCGCATCTGGCGACGGCGAACTTCACCAAATGTTTTCCGGCCATGTACCGCATCCCGCATATCGACGTCAGGGTGCGCTGCATCTTCACCAATACCGTGCCGCTCGGGCCGTATCGCGGCGCCGGGCGGCCGGAAGCCAATTACGTGCTGGAGCGCCTGGTCGACGAAGCCGCCCGCGTCACCGGCACACGACCGGGCAAGGCTGCGCCGGCGCAATCTCATTCCGCGCTCGGCCATGCCCTACAAGACCGCGGTGGGCACAACATACGACAGCGGCGATTTTGCCGCCGTGTTCGACAAGGCCCTGGCGCAGAGCGACTATGCCGGCTTCAACAAACGCCGGCGCGAGAGCGCAAGACGCGGCCGCTGGCGCGGCATCGGCATCTCCTGCTTCCTGGAACACTCCGGCGGCAGCCCGACGGAAGGCGCGCTGATCGCCTTTCCGGGCGGCAACGTCGTCTTGCTCGGCCTGCATGTGCAGTCGACCGGCCAGGGCCATGCCTCGGTGTTTCCGCGGCTGGTCGCGCAGAAGCTCGGCATTGCGCCCGAACAGGTGCGCCATCGCCATGGCGACACCAATCTCGACGTCAAAGGCGCACCGTCGGTTGCCTCACGCTCGGCCATGACCGCCGGCAGCGCCAGCCTGCGCGCGGCGGAGACGGTGCTGGCGAAGGGGCGCGCGGTGGCCGCCAAGGCGCTCGATGTCGCGGAGGACAGGATTTCCTATCGCGACGGCTACTTCGAAGTGGCAGGCACCAACCACCGCCTCTCGTTATTCGATGCGGCCGCGCGGGCGAAGGAAATGGCCGCGCGCGGCGAGATCGCCGAGACGCTCGATACCCATGCTGCGGTCGACATACCGCCGACCTACCCGAACGGCTGCCATATCGCGGAAGTCGAGGTTGATCCCGACACCGGCACCGTCGATGCGGTCAATTATACCGCGGTGGACGACAGCGGGCGCCTGCTCGACCACACCCTGGTGGAGGGTCAGCTGCATGGCGGCATCGCCCAGGGACTCGGGCAAGCGCTGATGGAGCTTGGCTATTACGATCCCGACAACGGACAACTCGTGACCGGCTCGTTCCAGGACTACGCGATGCCGCGCGCGGAAGACCTGCCGCCGATCCATATCGGCACGCATGCGGTCCCCGCCACGACCAATCCGCTCGGCGTCAAAGGCGTGGGCGAAGCCGGCACCACGGCTTCCCTCGCCGCGCTGATGAATGCCGTCGCCGATGCCATCCCGGGCAATGCCGGCGCGACCCTCGACATGCCCGCGACTTGCGAGAAGGTGTGGGTGGCGTGTCAGAGGGCGAAGGAGGCGAAGGTAATAGCTCGTGTCCCGGGCGCAACGCGAGCATGCAATGATGCGCACCTCCCCCGATGACGTAGCGCCCGGCCCACCCTGTTTTGTCATTCCGGGGCCGGAGCGTAGCGAGGGAGCCCGGAATCCATAACCACCACCTGGAGTATGCGATTCCGGGTCCGGCCTGTGGCCGTCCGGGAATGACGCCTACCCCCGCAATTCCTTCAGCTCGACCCGGCCGTCATACAGCTTGCGCAACAATCCGAGCGCAGCCTGCGCCCGCTTTTGATCCCAGCCGCCGTGGCGCGCGTTGAGCATGAATTTGTCTTCGATATCCTGCCGCGTGAGCGGCTCATGCGCGCCGCCGCGGAAATGCGGCTGCCGTTCTTCCACCACCGTGCCGTCCTTGAGCGTGGCGCGGATATGGCCGGTGAACGCATTCGGATAGGGATTCTTCGGATCGATCACGAAACTCGTCTTGGCGGCCAGCGCCAGCACCGCCTGATCGCGCACCGCCGTCTCGGTGAAGGCGTCGAGCCCGACATTGCCATGCACGAAGCCATAGGCGAGCAGATAGGGCGAGGAGAATTTCGCGGCATAGCCGTTCGGCGGCGCCTGCTTCACCGCGAGCGGCTCCCATAGCCGGTGCACGGTGCCTTCCGCCACTTCGCAGACCAGCTCCTTGACGTTCTCCGGCTTGATGCCCTTGGCGGCCAGGCGCTTGGCGCAGTCGATGTAAGGATGCGCCATGGTCCCGCAGGGATAAGGCTTGAACGCCAGCGTCTCCGTCACCCAGCGGGTGCCGAAGTCGCCGATCAGCGCGTCATAGTCGCCCTCGGTGGTATGCGCAAAGCCGTGGAACAGGCCGTGCACGCCTTCGAACACCGTGCGCGGCCCGGAGAAGCCGGCCTTGCCGAGCAACGCCGCGCGGATGCCGGCCTGCGCCGACCAGCCGGCATGCATGCGCTTGGTCCAGGTGCCTTCCGCCAGATATTCGATGATGCCGCTCGCCATGCTGCCGACGACGCCGATCGCATCGACCATCTGCTTCTGGTTGAGCCCGAGCGCGGCGCCGACACCGGCCGCCGACGCCACGGCGCCGAAAATGGCGGTCGGATGAAAGCCCGCCTTGTGCAGCGCGCCCTGCGTCACCAGGCCGAGCCGGCACATGGTCTCGACGCCGACGGCGATGCCGCGCAACGCCGCGCGGCCGTCCGGGTTATGGCGCTCGCAGGCCGCCAGCACGGCCGGAACGATGACGGCGCCGGCGTGCACCGGCCCGCCCTCGAAAGTGTCGTCGAAATCCTCCCCGTGGGCGGCGGTGCCGTTGACGCAGGCCGCGCCGGCGGAACTCATCGTGCGCCGATGCCCGATGGCGGTGCAGGGCCCCTCGTCGTCCCAGCCGGCGATTTGCGCCTGAACGTAGTCCTCATTGCGGGCGGTGACGCAGAGCCCAACGATATCGACCAGCAGGTCTTCGCATTTTTGCCGCGTCGCTTCCGGCAGCTTGGCGGGATCGACGGCCTGGATGCGCTCGACAAGATGTTCGGCAACGGCAATTTTCGGCAGCGAAGCGGAAGCCACGGCAGGCAGACCTTTCAGGTATTGCGCAGGCGGACGGCGGATCCGAAACCCGGGATCCGGTTGACGAAAATGACCACGGCGAAGGTGAGCAGCAGCATCAAGAGGCCGAGGATGGCGATGGCGCCGAGATCGCCGCTCTCCTTCAGATCGAAGATCAGCACCGATACCACCTTCGTTTCGGAAGTGAACAGGATGATCGCGGCGGACAATTCGCGGATCACCGAGACGAAGATGAAGCACCAGGTGGCGATCACGCTGGTGCGCAGCAGCGGCGCGGTGATCTGGCGCAAGGCCTGCAGCCGGGTGGCGCCGAGGATGCGGCTGGCGTCCTCCAGTTCCGGATGCACCGCGCGGAAGGCCGACTGCAATTGCTGATAGGCCGCCGGCAGCTCGATGGTGAGATAGGCCAAGAGCAGCACCCAGAGCGTGCCGTAAAGCACGAAAGGCGGCCGCGTATAGCTCAGGAACAGGCCGACGCCGAGCACGATGCCGGGAATGGCGATCGGCGCGGTGGCGAGAAAAGCCAGTATGCGATAGCCGGTCACCGCCTTGCGCGTGGTCAGATAGGCGATCACCACGGCCAACACCGTACCGATGGTTGCCGCCATCGCGCCGAGGATGAAGGTGTTCTTCAGCACAGGCTTGGTGGCCGACAACTCGAAGAACACGAAATTGAAATTGCGCAACGTGGCGTTGGCGAAGGTCAGCGGGGTGGTGGCGATGGGGGCGAAGGCGGCGTTGATCAGCGCGCCATAGGGCAGGATCACCGGCAGCAGCAAGACGAAGAAGCAGCCGCCGAGCGCCACGAATTTCAGCCGGCCGAGCGGGATCAGCCGCGGCGAGCTTTGTTTTCCCGCCACCACCGAATAGCCCCGGCGGCCGAGGATGAAATGCTCGGCCCGCAGCAGCATCACGGTGATGACGAGAAGCGGCAAGGAGGCGGCCGCGGCCAGCTCCGGCTTGGGCGGATACTGGAACAGGCTCCAGATCTTGGTCGTCATGGTATGGAAGCCGGCCGGCAGCGCCAGGATCGCGGGCGAGCCGAATAATGTGGTGGCCTGCAGGAAGGCGACGATCGCGCCCGCCAACAGCGCCGGCAGCGCGAGCGGAATCGTGATCCGCCGGGCCGTGGTCCAGGCGCGCCCGCCGAGGATGGACGAGGCGTCCTCCAGATCGCCCGGCATGCGGTCGAGCGAATTGGCGATCAGCACGAAGACGTAAGGGAAGGTGTAGCAGGAGATGACGAAGATCAGCCCCGGCAGCGTATAGATATTGAACAGATACTCGTCCTGCGGCGCGCCGGTCAGGAAGCGAAAGAATTTGTTGAGCAGCCCGCTGTTGGGCGCCGCCAGAATTTCCCAGGCGATGGCGCCGAGAAACGGCGGGGTGACGAAGGAGGCCGTCACCAGCGCGCGGATGACGCGGCTGAACGGCAGGTCGGTGCGCGCGACCAGCCAGCCCATGGGCGCCGCCACCGCACAACAAACAATCGAAGAGGAGACGGCGACCGTGAAAGTGATAATGAGCGGATCGACGAAAGCGGCTTCCGTGAACAGCCGCTGGAAATTCGCCAGCGTGAAAGCGCCGGCGCGGTCGGTCAGGCTGTAGATCACCAGCCAGGTCATCGGCAGGATGACCAGCACGCACAACAGCGCCGCGAAGGCGTAGAGCACAAGCTGCGAGGTGTCGAAGCGCACCGGTGCGCGGCCGGCACGTTCGCTCACTGCAAGGCTGGCGACATCCTCTGAGGCCACGGCCGACCCGATTTTTGGAGAACAGCCGCCAGCATGAGAGCTGGCGGCTGCGTCACTGGTTCAAAGCTCGATCAGACCCCGAAGATCTTGGTGTAGCGGGCCTTGATCTCCTCGGCTGCTTTCTCCACGCCGGCGGCGTCGTCCTTCATCCACTTGATGTCCTTGACCGGCCTGCGCCCGGCCTTCTCCTTGGCCTGCGGATGGACGGAGCGCAGACCGCCGACGTCGATGATGAGCTGCTGCGCCTCCGGGGAGAAGCAATAGCTCTGGAACAGCCGCGCGGCGTTCGGGTTCGGCGCGTTCTTGAAGATGGCATTGGGCCCGACCACCAGCGGCGTTCCCTCGGTCGGATAGATGATCTCGACCGGGCTGCCCTTCTCCTTCTCGATGAACATGTTGTACTCGTTGCCGTCGGCCATCACCGCGCGTTCGCCGAGCGCGAGCTTCTTGGGTGGATCGGTCGAAGACTGCACCTGCATGATCTTCTGCTTGGCCAGCTTCTCGAGATAGTCCCAGCCCAGGTCGCGGGTGATCTGGAAGGTCGCGGTCATGATGGTGCCGCTGTAGCCCGGATGCGCTTTCACCATCTTGCCGGACCATTTCGGGTCGAGCAGATCGGCGAAGCTCTTGGGTGCCTCCTCTTTCTTGACCATCGCGGTATTGTAGCCGAGCACGCAGCCCTGGAACCGGAAAGTGGCGAACATTCCGTCCGGATCTTTGTGTTCGGCCGGATAGTGCTTGGCCACATCCTCCGGCACATAGGGCGCCAGGATGCCGTCGCGCTTCCAGACGATGAGATGCGCGGCGTCGGACGAGTTGACGACGTCGACCGCATAGATCTTGCTGGAATATTCCTGCCCGATGCGCTGGAACACGCGCTCGGCGCCGCTGCGCTCGACCCGCGCGGCGACGCCGGGATATTTCTCCTCGAAAGCCCGGGCGACTTTTTCCGCCACCGGCAGGTCGACGGCGGTGTACCAGACGACCTTGCCTTCCTTCTTGGCGGCGTCGATCAGTTTCTGGTCGATCGCGGCCGCCGCCGGGGCTTGCGCCCGGATCGGCGATGCGAAGGTGCTGGCGGCGGCCAGCGCGGTGGTCCCTTTCAGGACATCCCGTCTCGAAAATCTCCACTTTCTCATGGACGCTTCTCCCTGTTGGCTTCGCGCTTCTGTCGTTCGCTTTTTTGCGCCGGGTCCTGTTATCCCATCAGCGCACGGCAATTCTCCGGTGGCAGTTCCAGCCACACCGCCGAGCCCTGCGGAATGCTTTCCCCGGCGGAAGTGATGATGCGCAGTTGCGTGCCGTCGGCGACCTCAACCATATAATCACGGCTGTCGCCAAGAAAGACCTGACGCACGACCTTGGCCGGGACCACGTTCTCCGTCTGCTGCGGCTTGGCCGCCCGAAGGTGGATGGCGTGCTGGCGGATCGAGACCGCAGTGGTGCCGCCGGCGGGCAGTTTCGCACCCGCGCAGCGCAGCGGGGTGCCGGCGAAGGAGATGCGGCTCTCGTCCAGATTCTTGCCGCTCACCACGTTGCTGGAACCGATGAAGCGGGCGACGAATTCCGAGCGCGGCCGTTCGTAGATTTCCTCCGGCGAACCGGCCTGCTCGATTTTTCCCATGTTCATCACGGCGATGACGTCGGCAGTGGTCATCGCTTCGGCCTGGTCGTGGGTCACGTAGACGGTGGTGTAGCGGTATTCGTCGTGCAGGCGGCGGACCTCGAAGCGCATCTCCTCGCGCAGATTGGCGTCGAGATTCGACAGCGGCTCGTCGAGCAAAAGCGTTTCGGGCTCGACCACCAGAGCGCGGGCCAGCGCGACGCGCTGCTGCTGGCCGCCGGAAAGCTCCCCCGGATAGCGGTCCGCCAGACTGCGCCAGCCGCGTGGTGGACAGGATGACATCGAGCTTGCGCGCGATGGTGTCGCGGTCCTGCTTGCGCAGCTTCAATCCATAGGCGATGTTTTCGGCCACCGTCATGTGCGGCCAAAGCGCATAGCTTTGGAAGATCATCGACATCTTGCGCTGCTCGGGCGGCAGCGTGCGCGCCGGCGAGGACACGAGGCGGTTGCCGACATAAATCTCGCCCGCGGTCGGCTCGACGAAGCCCGCGATCAGCCGCAACGTCGTGGTCTTGCCGCAGCCGGAGGGGCCGAGCAGGCAAACCAGGCTGCCGTGCTCGATGTGCAGCGAGACGTCATCCACCACCGCGGTGGAATCGTAGCGCTTCGTCAGGCCACGCAATTCAACCGACGCCACGCATCTTCTCCGTCTCTGCCGCCCGGATTTATCTTAGGGTCTCGCTAGGCTTTCGCATATGCCACCATTGTCGCTGGCTTAGGAACCGGTGAACACCGGCTTTCGCTTTTCCATGAAGGCCTGGCGGCCCTCGATATAATCCTTGCTGCCGAAGCATTCCGCCACCAGGTCGGAACAGCGCTTGAGATCGCGCTGGGATTCGTCCTTCATCGCCTCGCCCACAATGAACTTGATGGAATTGACCGTGAGCGGCGCGTTGCCGGCGATGGTCTCGGCATAATTCTTCACATAGGCCTCGATCTCCTCCTCCGGCACAACTCTATTCGCGAAGCCCATGTCCTTGGCCTCGGCTGCGTCGAACTGCCGCGCCGTGAAGAAAATCTCCTTGGTGAAGGAAGGTCCGACCAGGTCCACCAGCCGCTTGAGGCCCGGATAGTCGTAGCCCAGGCCGAGCTTGGCGGCCGGGCACCGCGAAGCGCGAATTCGGCGAGCAGATGCGGATGTCGCAGCAGGAGGCGAGGCCCATGCCGCCGCCGATGCAATAGCCGCGGATCATGGCGATGGTGGGCTTCGGGAAAGTATGCACGGTGGCATAGCCCTGCTCGACTGCCGCATTGTAGCGCGCGATGCCATCCTTGCTGGAACGCTCGTCCTCGAACTTGGAGATGTCGGCGCCCGGAGACGAAGGCCTTGCCGCCCGCACCGGTAAGCACGAGCACGCGCACCGCGGGATCCTTGGCGTATTCGTTGAGGTGATGAACCGTGGCTTCCCACATCTCCAGCGACATGGCGTTATGCCGCTCCGGATTGTTGAAGGTCACGAAGCCAATGCGGCCCTCTTTGCGCGCGAGCAGTTTCTCGGTCATGGCCGTTGTCCTCGTATCCATCAGATCGCCTTTGCCGTGCGCAGGGCTTCGATCTCCTGCGAACTGTAGCCGAATTCCTTCAGCACCTCGTCGTTATGTTCGCCCACGTCCGGCGGCGGCGCCACCATCTTGCTCGGCGTGCGCGACATGGTGAAGGGCTGCGCCACCACGGTGAGCGGACGGCCGTCCTGCGAATCCGTGGGCACCGGCGCGGCCAGGCCGAGATGCTTGACCTGCGGATCGGCGAACATCTGGTCGATGGAATAGATCGGCCCGGTCGGAACGCCGGCTTTATCGAGGATGTCCTGCCATTCGGCATTGCTCTTCGTCGCGGTGATCTTGTCGATCTCGGCATTGAGCGCGTCGCGGTTCTTCAAGCGCAGCGCGACGGTAGCGTATTCCGCGCGCGTGATCAGGTCCGCGCGCATCGATGGCCTGCGCGAAGCGCTCCCAGATCTTCTGTCCGGTGGTGGCGATGTTGATATGGCCGTCGGAGGTCTTGAACACGCCGGTCGGAATGCTGGTGGGATGATTGTTGCCGGCCTGCGGCGGCACTTCCTTCTTGTTGAGCCAGCGCGAGGCCTGGAAGTCGAGCATGAAGACCTGCGATTGCAAGAGCGAGGTCTGCACCCATTGCCCTTCGCCCGATTGCTCGCGCTCCAGCAGCGCGGTGAGAATGCCGAGCGCGCAGAACAGCCCCGCGCACAGGTCAGCGACCGGAATGCCGACGCGCACCGGCCCCTGCCCCGGCAGACCGGTGATCGACATCAACCCGCCCATGCCCTGTGCGATCTGGTCGAAGCCCGGCCGGTCGCGGTACGGCCCGTCCTGGCCGAAGCCGGAGATGCTGGCATAGACGATGCGCTTTATTGATCTTCTTCAGCGACTCGTAATCGATGCCGAGACGCTCCTTCACGTCGGGGCGGAAATTCTCCACCACCACGTCGGCTTTCTTCACCATGCGGTAGAAGACCTCGCGCGCCGCCTTGTCCTTCAGGTTGAGCGTGATGGCGCGCTTGTTGCGATGCAGGTTCTGGAAATCCGGACCACGGCGCGCGCCGCCCATGGGCTCGCCGCCTTCTTCCTCCGGCGCGTCGATCTTGATGACATTGGCGCCCCAATCCGCCAGCTGCCGCACGGCGGTGGGGCCGGCGCGCACGCGGGTCAGATCGAGAACCGTGAAGCGGGAAAGAGCTTGCGAGGCGCGGGGGGCTGACACCGGGGAACGTTCTCCGACAAGCACGACACGCCGGCAAAGCCGGCATGCGACAATCCCCGATCCGGGAAGAGTTGTCTACCCAACCAAAGAGGGGCCGTTTGCCGCTGCGTTAGCTTGCGCATCCCGCGCGCCGCGGATTTGCTTATCCATCAATCTTCGCGGGAGCGTTCGCGCGACATTGTCGCGAAGACCCCATCCTGCTGCTCGCTGAACGCTCGCAGCGTCCCTCCCCGCAAGGGGAGGGAAAGCTTAAATCTCGCGGCTGCGCTAGATCTCCGAGCCGCGGAACCACTCGGGCGCGAACGACAACGGTTCGCCGGATAGTCCGATGACCTTGTGCTCGAGCAGATAGTCGAGAATGACTTTGGCGAGTTGCGCCGGAGTCTGGCCCACGGTCTTGAGGTGAATCTCCGGCTGTTCGGGCGCCTCGTAGGGCGCATCGATGCCGGTGAAGTTCTTGATCTGGCCGGCCTTGGCCTTGGCATAGAGACCCTTCGGGTCGCGCCGGATGCAATCCTCGATCGGCGTATCGACGAAGACTTCGAGGAACTCGCCATTCGTCAACGAGGCTGCGCACCATCTCGCCGCTCGGCGCGATACGGCGAGATGAAGGAGCAGAGCACGATCAGCCCGCTCTCCGTCATCAGCTTGGCGACTTCGCCGACGCGCCGGATATTCTCCACGCGGTCCGCTTCGGTGAAGCCGAGATCGCGGTTGAGACCGTGGCGCACGTTGTCGCCGTCCAGCATCATGGTGTGATGGCCGGCTGCGATGCAGCGTCTGCTCGACGATGTTGGCGATGGTGGACTTGCCCGAGCCTGACAGCCCGGTGAACCACAGGATCGCCGGCTTTTGGTGCTTCAGCGCCGGCGCGCTCCGCCTTGCCGATCAGCAGCGGCTGCCAATGGATGTTGGTGCCGCGGCGCAGGCCGAACTCGATCATGCCGGCGCCGACGGTCTGGTTCGTGAAGCGGTCGATGACGATGAAGGAGCCGGTCTTGCGGTTCTCCGCATAGGGATCGAAGGCCACCGGCACGCTGGTGCGAGATATTGCAGAACGCAATGTCGTTCAGGCCGCAGCGTGGTGGCGGCGAGATGCTCGCGCGTGTTGACGTCGATCTTGTGCTTGATGGTGGTGATGGTGGCCGGCACGGTCTTGGTGCCGATGCGGATGAGATAAGAGCGGCCCGGCAACAGCGGCTCGTCGTTCATCCAGATCACATGCGCGGCGAATTGGTCGGATACTTCCGGCCGCGCCGTCGGGCTGCGACCAGAAGATCGCCGCGCGCGATATCGATCTCGTCGGCAAGCGTGATGGTGACCGCATCGCCGGCCTCCGCCGACTGCCAGATCGCCGTCATAGGTGACGATCTGCTTGACCTTCGAGCGTACTTGCCCGGAGGCCGCGACCACGATCGCGTCGCCCTCGTTGATGCGAGCCCGAGGTCGACCGTGCCGGCATAGCCGCGGAAATCGAGATTCGGCCGGTTGACCCATTGCACCGGGAAGCGGAACGGCTTGCCGAGCTCATCGCTCTCGCACGTCGACGCGTTTCAAGATATTCGATCAGCGACGGCCCGCTTGATACCAGGGCATCTTGCGCGAGCGCTCCATCACATTGTCGCCAAAGCGCGCGGAGACCGGGATCGGCATGACGATGGTGAAGCCGAGCTGCGAGGCGAAGGAGGTGTAATCGGCGACGATGCGGTCGAAGACTTCCTGGCTGTAATCCGACCAGGTCGATCTTGTTCACCGCCACCACCACATGTCGGATGCCGAGCAGCGAGCAGATGAAGGAATGCCGCTTGGTCTGCACCAGCACGCCCTTGCGCGCGTCGATCAGGATGACCGCGAGCTCGGCATTGGACGCGCCGGTCGCCATGTTGCGGGTATATTGCTCGTGGCCGGGCGTATCGGCGACGATGAAGGAACGGCGCGGCGTGGCGAAGAAGCGGTAGGCGACGTCGATGGTGATGCCCTGCTCGCGCTCGGCTTCCAGGCCGTCGACCAGCAGCGCGAAGTCGATATCCTCGCCGGTTGTGCCGTGGCGCACCGAATCCTTGGCCAGCGTCGGAGAGCTGGTCCTCGAAAATCTGCTTGGAATCGTGCAGCAGACGGCCGATCAGGGTCGACTTGCCGTCGTCCACCGATCCGCAGGTGATGAAGCGCAGCAGATCGTTGTCGGCATCCTTCTGGCTGCTGCCGGCGACGCGGACATCCATCAGAAATAGCCCTCGCGTTTCTTCTTTTCCATCGAGGCGGCTTCGTCGGTATCGATCAGGCGGCCCTGGCGTTCGGAGACCTGCGCGGTCTTCATCTCGGCGACGATATCGTCAAGCGTCGTGGCCTCGGATTCGATCGCGCCGCTGAGCGGATAGCAGCCGAGCGTGCGGAAACGCACGCGGCGCATCTGCGGCTTCTCGCCGGGCTCCAGCGGCATGCGGTCGTCGTCGACCATGATCAGCGTGCCGGCGCGCTCCACCACCGGGCGCTCCTTGGAGAAATAGAGCGGCACCACCGGAATCTGCTCGAGCTGGACATAGCTGCCAGACGTCGAGTTCGGTCCAGTTCGACAGCGGGAAGACGCGGATCGACTCGCCCTGGCGGATGCGGGTGTTGAACAGGTTCCAGAGTTCCGGACGCTGGTTGCGCGGATCCCAGGCGTGCGCCTTGGAGCGGAAGGAAAAGATGCGCTCCTTGGCGCGGCTCTTTTCCTCGTCGCGGCGGGCGCCGCCGAAAGCGGCGTCGAACCGATATTTGTCGAGCGCCTGCTTCAGTCGCCTCGGTCTTCATCACATGGGTATGCACGGCCGAGCCGGAGGCGAACGGGACTGATGCCGCGCTCGATGCCGCTCCTGGTTGATATAGACGATCAGGTTGAGACCGAGCCGCTTGGCGGTCTCGTCGCGAAAGGCGATCATCTCGCGGAACTTCCACGTCGTATCGACGTGCATGAGCGGGAACGGCAGCGGCGACGGATAGAAATGCCTTGATCGCAAGGTGCAGCATGACGCTGGAATCCTTGCCGATCGAATAGAGCATCACCGGGTTGCGGAACTCCGCGACGACTTCGCGGATGATCTCGATCGATTCCGCTTCGAGGCGCTTGAGATGCGCGGGAAGCTTTTCTTTCGATCCGGCCACGGGTTTAGCCTTGGTGGTCATGAAATTCATGCTGGGGTCCTGGCGCATCTCGGCGGTCACGGCAGAGGCTCACGGCCCCAGGCAACAAAACCGTCGT
This sequence comes from uncultured Alphaproteobacteria bacterium, assembly GCA_963731585.1. GTDB lineage: Bacteria > Pseudomonadota > Alphaproteobacteria > Rhizobiales > Xanthobacteraceae > CANKHA01. The sequence goes on along the minus strand of CAVSWC010000003.1, from coordinate 1,099,155 downwards.
TGCGATAGCCTGTTTTTCCATAATGAAAGGGAGATCCATCCCTACCGTTTACGCATCCTCCCGCCGCCGTCAACACCGCATGTCCGGCCGCGGTATCCCATTCCATGGTGGGCGCGAGACGGGGGTAAATGTCACCGTCGCCCTGGGCAATCATGCAAAATTTTAGCGAGGAGCCGGCAGACTTCCAGCTTCCCACTTGCAGCCTTTTCAACAGCGCCTCGGTTTCCGGATCCAGATGCGAGCGGCTCGCCATCGCGCGCAGGCCATCCGCCGGATAAGGCTCGGTCGTGAGCTTTTGCATGGCATCCAGTTTCGGGACCGCCTCGCCCGGACGGACCTCGGCGCGCCAGGCGCCGGCGCCGGCGATGTACATCTGGTTCAGCGCGGGAGCATAGACGCAGCCGACCACCGGCTTGCCGTTCTCGACCAGCGCGATGTTGACGGTGAACTCGTGACTGCCGGTGATGAATTCACGCGTGCCGTCGAGCGGATCGACCAGAATGAAACGCGCAGGCGCGGACCCGTTGGTCTTGGCATCGAAAGATTCCTCGGCCACGATCGGCACCCCGGGAATGACTTCTTTCAGCCGATCCAGGATCACCCGCTCGGCGGCAGCATCGGCCTCGCTCACCGGCGACCCGTCGGCTTTGGCGGTGACATTCAGCGTCGGCGAATAGATCGCCATGATGATCTTGCCGGCCTGCGAGGCGATGTCGCCGAAGCGCGAAGCAAGTTCATTCCTGGCGGCGTCGTTCATGGTCCAACCGGGCTGATGGGGTGGGTAGGCGGCTTAGCGCTGATTTATGGCAAAACCAATGCCATAAAGGGCAGCCGTCTTCACCAAAACTATGCGGGATTTAGCGGGTTTCTTCCCGCAGGTCAGCCGACCCGAGACGATAGGTGCCGGGGATAGGAAAGCTGATTTTGCGCGGTTTTTAGCGCTTGAACGGGCTTCAGGGCAGGTTCTGTGCCCTCGACAAAGCTTGCCACAAAGGCGGAAGCCGGCTCCTGCCGGATCATGCGCGGCGACCCCACCTGCTCCACCCTGCCCTGGTTGAGGATGGCGACCCGGTCGGCCAGTTCAAAGGCTTCATCCTGGTCATGGGTGACGAACAACGTGGTGTGGCCGGTCTGGTCATGGAACGCGCGCAGCCAACGGCGCAGCTCCTTGCGGACCTTGGCGTCAAGCGCCCCGAAAGGCTCGTCGAGCAACAGCACGCGCGGCTTGATGGCGAGTGCGCGCGCCAGCGCCACCCGCTGGCGCTGGCCGCCGGACAACTGCGCGGGATAGCGGTTGCCGAATTCGCCAAGCTGCACGAGCTCGAGCAATTCGAGCGATCGCCGCTTGATTTCGCCCGGATCGGGCCGCGTGCGGCGCGGCTGTGCGCGCAAGCCGAAGGCCACGTTGTCGAGCACGGTCATGTGCCGGAACAGGGCGTAATGCTGGAACACGAATCCGATGCGGCGCTCGCGCAGCGACAGCGTCGCGGCATCGAGATCGTCGAACATCACGCGGCCGGCCTGCGGCTGCTCCAGGCCGGCGACGACGCGCAGCAGCGTGGTCTTGCCGGAGCCGGAAGGACCGAGGATGGCCATCAGCTCGCCGCCATGCGACCTTCAGCGAGGCGCCGCGCAGGGCCGGATAGAGCCCGAATTCCTTTTCGATGTTCTCGACCGTCACCGTGACCGACATGTTGTTTCCTATCTTCTGGTGCCAAGCGCGATCGCGTCGGCAAACCGCCATTCGAAGAAAGTCTTCAGCGCGAGCGTGACCAAGGCCAGCAGCGCGAGCAGCGACGCCACCGCAAAGGCGGCGACGAAATTGTATTCGTTGTAGAGAATCTCCACTTGCAGCGGCATGGTGTTGGTCAGGCCGCGGATTTTACCGGACACCACGGCGACCGCGCCGAACTCGCCCATCGCGCGCGCGTTGCAGAGCAGCACGCCATAGAGCAGGCCCCATTTGATGTTCGGCAGCGTCACGCTGAAGAACGTCCGCAAGCCGGAGGCGCCGAGCGACAAAGCGCTCTCTTCTTCCTGCGTTCCCTGCGCCTGCATCAGCGTCACAAGCTGCTGCGCGACAAATGGAAAGGTCACGAAGATCGTCGCCAGCACGATACCGGGCAGCGCGAAGATGATCTCGATGTCATGCGCCTGCAGCCACGGCCCGAGCACGCCGCCCGCGCCGAAGAGAAGAATGAAGACAAGGCCGGAGATCACCGGCGATACCGAGAAGGGCAGATTGATCAGGGTGATCAAAAACTGCTTGCCGCGGAAATGGAATTTCGCGATGGCCCAGGCCGCCGAGACACCGACGACAACATTGAACGCGACCGAGATGAAGGCCACGAGCAGCGTGAGCCTGATCGCGGCGGTCGTGTCAGGGTCCGTCAGCGCATTCAGGTAAGGGCCAATCCCACGCCGGAACGCTTCGGCGAACACGGCTATCAGCGGCAGCAACAGGATCAGCAGCAGGAACAGCGCGGCGACGCCGATCAGCGCATAGCGCACCAGCGGCGTCTCGTCGTTGACGCGGGCCTGGCGGATCGGGGGGCGCATGGCGACGTCAGACATAGCCGAGCCTCCTGCGGTTACGCGTCTGCAACGCGCCGATCACCATCAGCAGGAAGAAGGAGAGCGCGAGCATCACCGTCGCAATCACCGCGGCGCCGCCATAGTCGAACTCTTCCAGCCGGATCACGATCAGCAGCGGGGCGATCTCCGACACAAACGGCAGGTTGCCCGCCACAAAGATCACCGAGCCGTACTCGCCAACGCCGCGCGCGAAGGCGAGCGCAAAGCCGGTGAGCAAGGCGGGCGAAACCAGCGGAAGCACGACGGAAAAGACCGTGCGCAGGCGGCTGGCGCCGAGCAGCGCCGCGGCTTCCTCGATCTCCTTCTCGCTTTCCGCCAGCACCGGCTGAATGGTGCGCACGACAAAAGGCAGGCCGACGAAAACAAGCGCCACCACCACGGCGAATGGCGTATAGGCGACCTTGATGCCGAGCGGCGCCAAGAGCGCTCCTACCATGCCGTTCGGCGCGTAGATCACGGCGAGCGCAATACCGGCGACCGCCGTGGGCAGCGCGATCGGCAGGTCGATCGCGGCATCGAGGATGCCTTTGCCGGGAAAGCGGTAACGCACCAGCACCCAGGCCACGAGCAATCCGAAAACGGCGTTGATGGCGGCGGCGATGAATGCGGCGCCGAAAGAAAGCCGCAGCGCCGCGAGCGTGCGCGGATGGGTGGCGATGCGCCAGAATTCCGCAGGTCCCACACCGGCCGCCTTGAAGGCGAGCGCGGCGAGCGGGATCAGCACCACCAGCGACAAGGCGGTCACCGTGATGCCGAAGGTGATCCCGAAGCCCGGGATCACGCTCTGGTTCTTGCGGATGACGCGGCCCCCGACGCTCATCGGTTATTTCTTGCCGTAGAGCTGATCGAAGGTGCCGTTTTCGCCGAAGTGCTCAGGCTGCGCCTTGGCCCAGCCGCCGAAATCCTTGTCGATGGTGACGAGATCAAGCTTCTTGAATTGCATGAGGTCTTCCGGATTCGCCGCTTCCGGATTGATCGGCCGGTAGTGGTGCTTGGCGGCGATCGCCTGGCCTTTCGGGGTATAGAGGAATTTCAGATAGGCCTCGGCGACGCCTTGCGTCTTCTTCGGGCCGGCATTGCCCTCGCACAACTGCGACCGGCGGTTCGGCGAGGATCGAGATCGACGGCGTGACGATCTCGAACTTGTCCTTGCCGAATTCGTCGAGCGACAAGAAGGCCTCGTTCTCCCAGGCGATCAGCACGTCGCCGAGGCCGCGCTGGGCGAAGGTTGTGGTGGAGCCGCGCGCACCGGTATCGAGCACCGGCACGTTCTTGAGCACAGCCGAGATGTAGTCGCGAATTTTCGCGGTATCGCCTTTGTTGGCGCGGTCAGCCCAGGCCCAGGCGGCCAGATAGTTCCAGCGCGCGCCGCCCGAGGTCTTCGGATTGGGCGTGATCACGGCGACGCCCGGCTTGGCGAGGTCGCCCCAGTCCTTGATGCCCTTGGGATTGCCGGCGCGCACCAGGAAGACGATCGTCGAGGTGTAAGGCGCGCTGTTGTGCGGAAGCTTGCTTTGCCAGTCGGGGGGAATTTTTCCGGTGCGTTTGGCGATCTCATCGATATCGCCGGAGAGCGCCAGCGTCACCACGTCGGCATTCAATCCGTCGATCACCGCGCGCGCCTGTCCGCCCGACCCGCCGTGCGACATGCGGATAGTGACGGCCTCGCCCTTTTGCGCCTTCCATTCGGCAGCGAAGGCGGTGTTGATATCTTTGTAGAGCTCGCGGGTCGGATCGTAGGAGACGTTGAGCAGCACGGTCTGCCCATGCGCGAACGTGGTGATCGCAAAGCAGAGCACGAAGGCAGCAAGAGCAAACAGAACATGAGTCAGGTTGCGGACGCCGGTCGCCATGCGAATCTCCTCAGGCTAACTCCCTATACCCTATGGAATTAGTAGAGATTACGTCAAGCCCCGGTTCGCGAGATTTGTCGCCCTGTGGGTGAAATTGCTCAACCTGTTGAAGCGAAAGGGTTTTACGCCACGGATACGCGGGGGCGTGCGTCGCTTCTTGCCGTCTGCCGCCTTCATCGCCTGTGCGATCGTGGTAGCCTCCAGCACCCGCAGCGAGGCGTCATAGGCTTCCGCGAAGCCGGCGCGCACCGCGCAGAGCTCCTCGCTCGGACAATCGTCGCATTTGCGGTAGGCGGTGCGCGACAGACACGGCAGCGGCGCGATCGGCCCGTCGATCATGCGCAGGACGCTGCCGAGCGAAATCGATTCGGCGGCCTTCAACAGCGCATAACCGCCTTCGCGCCCTCGCCGGCTGGTGATCAGCCCCCCCGCTTTCAGCGACAGCAAAATCTGTTCAAGGAATTTGCGCGGGATCTGCTCGCGCATCGCGATGTCGCGGATCTGCATCCCCGCGCTGCCGGCGCGGGCCAGCACGATCAGCGCCTTGAAGGCATAGCGCGCGCGTTGGGAAATCATCGAAAGCTTATAGCCCGTGAATGCAGCACGGCTCCACCTTTGTGATCACTCTCGCGGCCGCGGCTACTAGGACCGACCTCACGGACCGTGATAGCACCCGGTTGTAAGCTGTTTCGGCGTTTCATGCCATCTCTGCTGCGGGGAGGTTAACATGCGTTTGCTGACAACAATTTTCGCTCTGCTGGCGCTCCTCGTTATGGCGCCGACTTTTGCCGCTGCGACCCCCGTCGCCATTAAGTGCGGCGAAGTCATCAACAGCACCGTGCTTGTGGAGGAGGTGGCCACCGCGACGACTTCCACTTCCTTGTCCACGATTCCGGGCGCCTCGGTCACAGTCACCGTTCCGGAACGATGTCAGGCGCTGCGTGAAAGTCCTTTTTACCGGTGAAACCGACTGCGCCTCATCTTTCACTGCCACGAACTGTCAAGTTCGTGCTCGCGTGGGCACAAGCGATATGAGACCGACCGGGTCGGGGACCCGGGATTTCGGCAGTGCGAAGGACGGCAGCGGCGCGCGCTTTTATCAATGGGTCAGTGTGGTCTCGGGACCCGGAAAGTTTGTGGTCACGGTACAGATCGCCGTGAGCTCATCCAGCGCCACCTTTCGCATCGACGACTGGAGCATGGATGTTGAAGTGTCGAATTTCGTCCCGTGAAATGGCGGTCCCGGCATGACTCGAACATGCGACCTTCGGTTTAGGAAAGGCGTAGACGGACCCTCACTTTGCATAACGAACACTGCGTCGTTCGCCACCGAAAGCGCCAAGTTTAAGCTTGATCACGCCGTCTCACAGCCAGCCCCGTCCAGGACGTGGGCAAGAACGGCGGCTTGTTTTTTCAGGTTTTCTTGCAGTATGTTATGGCAAAGCTCGATGCGGGGCGTGGCGCGAGGCTAAATTGCCTGCCCTGACGATTTCACTTTTTTGCATCAGGCCTCATCCGGCGTTCGGTCCGTCGGCATTTCGAAGGAAGGGCCGCCTTCCTAAATTCCGACGAATAGCGGAGAACGCCGGAAAAATCCGGAACATTCTCCGGTTTGGGCGCCTTAAACATCGGACACAAGAAGAGCCGGCGCATGTCAGTTGACCGTTTCGGTACAGCCGCGCTGGCACTACATCGGTTCGGCTTCGGACCGAAAGTCGATTCGATGACCCTGATTGCATCTGATCCGAGAGGTGCGCTGCTGGCTGAACTGGAGTCTTTGGACGCGGGCCGCCTTGGCGGGTCAGGCTTGCTCAGCAGTCCGGTTGCAGCACGCCAGAACTATCAGGATCGGATGATACGGAGGGAACGAAACCCGCCGAGTCGAATTCGACAACAACAACCGTCTCAAAAAGGCGGCAAATCTGGTACAGCTCCGACTGCCCAACCGATGGGGAACACGTCTGGCAGCGATCCCGGAATGACCACGCAACCGAATGGTTCGCCAGCGAAGCTGATCGGCCCGCCGTTGGACGCAAGATTGTACTTCGCCGAAGCTGAAGCTCGCGTCAATGCGGCGCTGTCAGCCGACATCGGCTTGGTTGAACGTCTGGTGTGGTTCTGGTCCAACCATTTCTGCATCGCGGCTAAAGGCGCACCATTGCGTGCTAGTGCCGGAGCATTTGAGCGTGAGGCTATTCGCCCCTACGTGCTTGGCCGGTTTGCCGACATGTTGATGGCGGTAGAGAGTCACCCGGCGATGCTGCTTTATCTCGACAACACGCGATCGATTGGCCCCAACTCCCGCGCTGGGACGAACCGAAAACGGGGCCTCAACGAAAACCTGGCGCGCGAGATCCTGGAACTGCATACATTGGGTGTTCGCACGGAGTACTCGCAAGCGGACGTGACAAATTTCGCCAAAGTAATTACGGGTTGGGGCGTGGTGCCGGCGGACAACGGGGCCAAGGGGGGCGAGTTCGAATTCTTCGCACAGCGGCATGAGCCGGGTCCGCAAACAGTGTTGGGCAAGCGCTATCCCGATACCGGGATGGAGCAGGGCCGTGCAGTACTTCAGGATCTCGCCAAGCATCCGTCGACCGCACGTCACGTCGCCACCAAGCTGGCTACGCATTTCGTCGCTGATGCCCCTCCGGAGACCTTGGTTGCCCGCCTTGCGAAACGCTTCCTTGATACCGGTGGAAACCTGAAGGAGGTTACCAGGACGCTGATGCAATCGGATGAGGCCTGGAACGCGCCTCGCTCCAAGTTGAAACGTCCGAGCGAATGGATGATTGCCGCGATGCGGACCACGGAGCCGAGTGACATGGATATCCGAAGGGTCTTAAACGCGCAGGAAATGCTTGGTGAGCCGCTGTGGCAGCCGCCCTCACCAAAGGGATTCTCCGATCAAACTTCCGACTGGGTCGATGGCATTGCTGAGCGCCTGGACGTGGCGACCGATCTGGCCGGACGGAGCACGACGCTGCGGAATCCTTTGGATTTGGTCGAGCAGGCGCTAGGACCACTTGCTACGGAGAAGACACAAAGCACGGTTGCGCGCGCCGAAGACCGGACGCAAGCGTTGACGCTCCTGTTCATGGCTCCCGAATTCCAGCGTAGGTGACCGATCATGGCTGAACTCTATGCTCCCACCCGGCGCCAACTCCTGCTGGCCTCCGGCGTGCTGTTTGCCTGGGCCTATCTTCCCAAGGCAGCGCTCGCCGAAGGTCGTGATCCGCGCCTTTTGGTGATCATACTACGGGGCGCCCTCGACGGGCTTTCGGCTGTAGCCCCCGTCGGCGATCCGAACTGGGTCCAACTCCGCGGGGATTCGGCGCTGACCACCGACGGGGCAAACCCGGCATTGCGATTGGATGGCTTCTTTGCTCTCAACGCGGCAATGCCGAATTTTCACCGGCTTTATACGGCCGGACAAGCAACGATCCTGCACGCCACGGCCACACCGTACCGGGATCGATCGCATTTCGATGGGCAAGACGTTCTTGAAAGCGGATTCCCCAAGCCAGGAAACGTCGAGAGCGGCTGGCTCAACCGCGCGCTGACCGCACTTGCGCCGGCGGATCGCGTGTCAGACCAGAACCAATCTGCGGTCGCCGTGGGGGCAACCACGCCGCTTGTCGTTCGTGGTCCGGCACAGGTTCTGTCATGGACGCCGCCGACGCTGCCGGCGGCCAGCGACGATACGCTCATGCGGCTGCTTGACCTATACCGTCACTCCGATCCGGCGCTTGCTCACGCGCTCGAAGAGCGAATTGGCATCGCCGCGGTCGTCGGAGCAGAGCCGACGACGCGAACCAGCAAAGGCGCGTCCAAAGGACGGGGAGGTATCGAAGCCGTGCGCGCCTTTTTCGCTCAATCGGCAGGGGCCGCCGCAAAGTTCCTGGCGAGGCCGAACGGCCCGCGGATTGGCGCAATTTCTTTCGAGGGATGGGACACCCACGCTAACGAGGGCTCCCACGACGGCCGCTTAGCCAACTTGCTCGGAGCGCTTGATGGTGCAGTCGCCGCAATCCAAGCCGAAATGGCGACCGCATGGCGCGAGACTGTCGTCGCGGTAATCACCGAATTCGGGCGCACTGCGCAACTTAATGGCAGTGCCGGGACAGACCACGGCACAGCGACCGTTGCCTTGCTGGCTGGCGGTGCGGTTCGTGGCGGCCGTGTTATCAGCGACTGGCCGGGATTGACGACGGCGCAGCTGCACCACGGCCGGGATCTTAGGCCCACGACAGACCTGCGCGCCGTTCTCAAAGGCGTCCTGAAGGATCACTTGCGAATTCCGGACGAGATTTTAGCCAGCAAGGTGTTCCCGAACAGCGCGGCCATTCGGCCGATGACTGGGCTGGTAGCCGCATGCATGAAGTCCAGCGAGACCGCAGCCCGCGTTTCATTTCGTTGACTGGGGAGCGCGCACACTTCGGACCGCGGCTCCCGGCAACGGTCTCAGCTAACGATCATGCGATCAATGGCTGATCGCATAGACATGCTGAAGCGAGTGCGGTTGCCCTAAATATCGGACCGTCCCGAACCGGGAGAGATAACGCGGTTCGACGATCGTGTCGCCGAACACCTTCTCGAGGCCCCGCCCGCGGCCTGAATCCAGAAAGACAATGCCGTCTCGGTCTAGATTTTGATGCACCTCGAGCCCGGGATATCTCTGGGCGATTAATTCTTTTTGCGGAGCAGTTATGTAGGGATCCCCACTCGCGTTCTTGATGTTTAACAGAGCATCGAGGCCAGGAAACTTGTGGCCGACGAACTCTTTGTGCCGGACGGTTATGTAAACGTGCCCGCCGGGTTTAACACTATGCAGCAGGACAGAAATGTTTTGCGCGAACGCATTCGGCGACAAGTGCGTGAACACTGAAAACGAAAGCACGAAGTCATATTTGGCTTCCGGGAGATCTCCAGGCTCCAGCAGCTCGGGAACCTGGAATATCTGGTTCTGGTAACCCAAACCCTTTATCAGCTCGAGCGTGGAGTCCCAAGCATCGCAAAGGTCAAGTTGGTCAGGCGTTCCTTTGGTCAGCAGCGTCGAAGCGAAACGGCCCCAGCCGCATCCATAGTCCAGTCCCTTCCAGCCCTGCTTGAATGCACCGTCGCGTTCGAGGATATTTATGAACTGGTACGTGCGTCCTAATAAGGCCACTCCGCAGTTTCCTGCGTAGCCAGCTTGCATCTGCTCGTCAGGCCACCTTGGACCTACTGCGCCTGAAAGCAAGGCGTCGTAGTTCTCCTTCAGCGACATGCCGGCGAACGGGTTTTTTGCAAAGCCAGGCATTGGAATTCTTCAGTTATTTCGTGGCAAAGAGAATCTCGCTTGAATAGTCTGGCGAGTAGCGCCGATCCAGCTCCGTTGAAATCGCGAAGCATTGTTACTTTTCGGATCTCATGCTTTGTTTTTGCCAGAAGGTATCAGCGGCTTTGAGTTGATGAGGATCAATTCATCGCGCTCCGATCTGGCGCGCTCCCGCCGGGCGCAGTCATCCGCCGCAAATTGTATCCATCGATCTCAAACGAACCTGCGTCAAGGCTTTCGCTTTTCTCGCTGGTAAATGATCTTTAATCCAGCGGCTGCAGCTGAGTCTCCGCGGCAGAATCGTCAAACAAATCCAGGTAGTAGGACACTCCAAATGTTGAGTTTAGCCACTCGACGTCAGCGCGGCAGGTCTTTCTAAGCTCCTCGGCCAGGCGGGCATCGAGAGTGAACTTTTCTCCATGATGATTCTTCAGTCCGGCGAAGCCCCCTAGCGCAGTACGGGTGTCAGGCAACGAAGAAAGCGCCGCCGCCGAATTCTCCGCGTTGCGTAGTCGTTCACTGTTGAAACGATCCAGCAATAGAACCGCTTCGTGCGACATCGACTCGTTAACTGACGCTGGAACCTGAGCGCCACAAAGCGCTGCTCCCATTCCGAATAGATCTGCGAGGTGACCCGCAATTCGATTCTTATGCAGCGCCGCCTCTTCGAAGCACATAATGTTGATGTTTTCGCGGCCGAACACGTCGATCATTCGCGAAAGACGTTTTCTAAAATGGGGCAAGGGCGGCTTAAGTGCCATCGTCTCCAGCGTACGGCCTCTTTTAACCAGCTGCTGGACCGCACTTCGAGTCCAGTCGACGGGATGCCGCACGCAGAAGACAACTGTGATCTCATTGACGTGGCCCATAAGCCATTCGCGCAATGACGCAAGTGCGGAATGGCCGAAGTTCGATAACCCCTCCCCAGAAAACAAAACGGTGTCCCAGCCGGGTTGATTCAACTCATCCTGAATCAGCTGACTGCAATGCGTTCGAAGGCCTTCAGTCCCTTCTCTGAAGTCGAGCTTCCGCTTGAGATTTTAAATCTTGCGCTCGGCGATCTGTTCGCCAACTGGATTCGTCGGCACAGCGTCAAACATGATCCGGAAGAAATCTGTATGATTGGTTCCGACCGACTTCGGATACAGGGTGCGGGCGGTATCCAGCAAGCGTTCACTAATGGTCCCGAATGTTTTCTGTATCGCTGTTGTGCCGGTTTTGGGCAATCCCACATGAAGGATGGCTTTTCTGTTCGTCTTATCGAGCCGCCTTGAGCCTGCTGCGCTCGACATCGAAGTCCCATAACTCTCTTTCGTCGATATCCCGGCAAACGGGCTTTCAGCAAAGCTACTGACTGGATTCCCGCGGTTATTTTGTTCGCGAAGAGAACCGTGCCTGAACCTGTTCAGGCGATTCGCGCGGATCGAGCTCCGTTGAGATCGCGAAGCATTGCGAATTTCTCGGATCCCATTCTCTATTTCGAGCAGATGATGTTGCCAGTGAAGCTTCGAGTCGTCATCGAACCTGCGCCATGCCTCATGTGCGAATCCATCGAGATCGACGCCGAAAAACTCCTTCCAATCGCCTAGGCGATACCGCTTAGCGAGCTGATCATTGGTCTCCGCATACTGAAGGAGAATGTCCTTCCGTTCTGCCGGCGACAGAAAAAACCCGTAATCTCGCTCGGCAGTTTTGTTAGGAGAACGCTGAAAGAAATGCGCCAGCTGTCGTTTTTCTTGCGCCGTCCTGGCGATCGATAGCAGAAAAATCTGTCCCCGCTCCAAGCGCTCATTTTCTCTTGCTATTGCCTTCGGTTCCAAGTGGTCCCAGAGACCGGGAAAATCTATGGCATCGAAAAAGTCTGCTCCTAAGTCCTGGAATTTCCATTTTGCGCTGTTATAGGGCCGAAGGGTGATCCTGGCCTGTGGGACAGCCGCTTCTATGGATTGGACAAGTTTCACGTAGTCGAGGGTGTAGTTGACATCGGTGGGACTGCAAAGATCATGCTTCTTGACCATTTCGCCAAAAAGACTCTCCAAAAGATGATCCTGTCTCCTTAGATAGTAGACGATCTGCACATCGGCATTTGTGGCGAGTGCGGCCAACTGCTGGGAAAAATGTCCATTCATTGGAATTCTTGTGGCCAGCGCTTCAGCCGAGAGCAACAGTACAGGATGCGGAGAGTGTACGTTCAGCCACTCGCCTAAAATCCGGTCAAGCGACTCGGTGCGGCGATCACAGGCCTTAACGGCGGCGCTGTGGTTTCCAGTCTCGCGGCGGCGCCGACCCGCATGGTATTGTGGAAAATGAATCCCCTTTCCTGCCAACGTCTCGCGATTAAGATGCAGTAACTTCTGAATATAGGACGTGCCGGTCTTGTGAAGGCCGGCATGGATGATGATGCGCTGGTAATCGGCGAGTGTTCGAGCTGATTCCGAAATCGGAGAGGGGTCTGTCATCTTTTACAACTCATATGCGACCTAGGCTCCGCCCGCGCAGACGCTTTTGTGCTTCCGCCAGATCGATCGACCCCGCGGCTGTCTTCGCCTTTTCGACCACAGCCAGATGGGGATAGACGGCCACCTGGGCAATCTGTTCGCTGGTCGGCATGCTGATGATAAGGTCGAAGATCAGGTTTGTCAGCGCCGGCTTGTCGAACCAACCGCTTGTCTTTTCCTGACGGCCCGCCTGATGCGACCACGGCCAGTCCTCGATTACGTAGAGACCGCCACCTTTGAGGAGAGGAAAACACATCTCGAAGGTCGCACGCGAGGGTTCATATAGGTGCGACGCATCATCGATCACGAGATCGATCCCGTTCGGAAACTCCTGCTTTAGGATGCCCGCAAGCTTTGGGTCGCTTTGTGATAGCCCATAGTAGGTTTGAATGTGATCCCTGCCGGCGCGGTACTCTTCGAGCGGCTCGATTGGCTGGTGCCGGATATCGATACCCACAAGCTTGTCCGGCCTAAACAGCTTGTCGAACAGCACGAGTGAGCCACCCTCGAACATTCCGATCTCAAGGACAGCGCGCGGCCGACGTTGCGCCATCGCCTGGTAAAACTCGATGAGAGCCTTTGACTTGACGAGGATGAATTCATTGCCCTGCGATTTGCCGCGCTCCTTCCCCGGCCGGTAATCCACTACAAATTGTATTCCGTCAATCTCAAAGGCCCTCGTGGCCATGACTCTTCCCTTTGCGCTGGTACAGTTCAATCAGCATCGACGTAAGGGCCTCCAGTTTCCGCTCCTCGATTTCGCTTGCGGAAAGATAGTCGTAGTCGCTTTCTTTCGGAGCAGAAAAGAGATCCCCGCTCGCCCCCGGGAAATAGTGATCCCTGACCCAGCGGTTTGCAGCTGAATATTGTTGGAGGATCGCGTGCCGTTGGTCAAATGTTATGTAGGACTCTCGTGAGTTCCTGATGTGTTTTTCCCCCGTGACTTTGCGAACGAATCGATAAAATTCATTGTCATGTACATCTTTGAAGACAGACCTGTTTCCCTTGACAATTTCCATGATGGCATCCGAATAGCTCGGATTGATGATCTGATTGGGATAGATCAGTTGCTTTATGGGAGTGCCAAGTTCAAGCTGCTTATAGAAATCCGCAATAACGTCGCCGCCTTCGAGCTTTGACCGATCATAAATGCGGACATTAATCTTTTCGCGCGGAACAACGGCTTCCCAGTTCTGCAGATACGAGCGCCAATTGCCCATCTGGCCCACGACCGAGATTAGCCATGCCCAAAAGTCGTCTGAAACTTTCGAATACCATTGCTGCCAGCTTGATAGCAGGTACTCGTCCTGTCGCCGAATAAAGACGATGACTTGCGTGTCGTAATTTTTGGTCAGTCCCTCAAACAGAGACGGTGCGACAGGATTTGCCGTGAGGTTCTCGGCGCTGAACAAGATCGCCTCTGCAGCTGGCGCCTCCGTCTTAAGAGCCTCGACTGACGACTCTAGCCGCTTGCGCCCCGCATCCGGCTCGCTCATCAGCTCCTGGAAGGCAAAAACCTGATTGCCCTGGTTACCACCCAGCTGGAATTGTCCGTTAGGAACCATGATCCCTTGGGCCTGCAATGCGGCTCTATTGAGAGACAAAAACGTCTGAATGGCGGAACTGCCGGTCTTATTCGCTCCGATGTGCAAAATAAGCCTGCTGATCATGGCTTCTCGACTCCTAGCGGCGCCAACAACGCAGAGTAGAGATTTGCATAACGCGTAGCCACATGACTCATGTTGTAACGCTCGGCGTTGGCCCGCGCGCCGGCGGAGAACTCTTTTCGGCGATCCGGGTCCAGCATTTCGGCCATGGCGACCCCTAAACGATCGATGAAATGCTCTGTGTTCCGCTCGCATTCCAACAGAATGCCAGCTGCAGGAAGGGTGGGGGGGGTTATCATCTGTTCGATCTCGCCGATGCGAGTAGCGATGACAGGGGTGCCTTCTTGCATGGCTTGAATGATGCAAAGAGGAAGCGACTCGCCGGCGAAACGCGTAGGCACGAGGGCGCAGTCGGAAATCCGGTAAAGTCCATTGATGCACGATTGAAAGCCGAGAAAGCTGATGTCGGGATCGGACCCATAAACTGCGCTCTGACTGTCTACGATATCTCCTTGGCCGACCAGGAAAAGATGCATCTTCGTGCTCGGACGCGCGTCCCGCAACCGTATGAAAGCCTGGATCGAGGCGCGCCAACCTTTTCGCTCAATGCCCCGCGCCACCAAGGTGAATACGACGGCGTCCGTGTCCACTCCCAGTTCCTTACGATTTTTGGGGAACGACCGGGGATCGATCGGCATGCCGTTTAGCATCTTCGTAAATATCCCAGGGCGAAGCGGAAGTCCGTGAAATACCGTAAGGTTTTTATCTGCGGTGTACACCCAATGCGACACCTTGCGGAGACATCGCAGCAGCAAGTCATCCCTCACTTCACATGCTTCGTAGGATCCGTGCATAGTCACGAGGTACGGAATCTCAGTCTTCATGCTGCATTGCTCTATGAAGAACCACTCGACAGCCACCACATGAGAGTGAATGAGCGAAATGCCCGCCTTGGCCAGAAACGCGTCCAGACCCGCTTCTTCAATATGTGAAGAAAGGTACACGGGAATGGCCGGATTCAACATGGCCTTCAGGTCGAGATCGACATGAGCGGACCGCAAAGCCATCATCGATACAATATGGCCTTGCTCGTGCAGCTCGTTTGCGAGAGCGATGGAGAAGACCTCTCCGCCTCCGTACTCGAATCCAAGAAATGCAATAAGGATATGTGCGGAACGGCGCGGGACTGCCAGAAGGGCTTCTTTGCTCAGATATTGTTCCAAGCTGCCATACTCGCTTTCCAGCTTATGGTGCGTGTATTGGTAAGCTACCTTTGAACAAAATTTGTCGACAGTAGATTCGGGTACTCCCCACCGCTCGCGAAGAGCGGTCATCAGGCGGCGATGCTCTGTATAGTACGAGAGTTTTGTAAAAGACCTTACTGATGTGTTACTTCCGTGCTGCCGAAAGTATGCTACTGCATCAGGATCGTAGGCGATCTGCCCTCCGCCGGCGATATGGCTGTACAGAAACCAATCCCCGAGTACGGAGAACGTCGCCGCCTCGTTCCAAACTGCATTTGACAAGCGCTTTCGCTTCCAAAGGCAGCCTCCAACGTTCGCAATGACATTGTTCACTCCGAATCCGTTCGCA
The DNA here is from genome assembly GCA_963731585.1 of uncultured Alphaproteobacteria bacterium. Taxonomy (GTDB): domain Bacteria; phylum Pseudomonadota; class Alphaproteobacteria; order Rhizobiales; family Xanthobacteraceae; genus CANKHA01. Next base: position 1,083,689 of record CAVSWC010000003.1, on the reverse strand, counting down.
AACCAGTCAGCCGCCGGGCGGCACACCGGCTCATTCCATATGCCGGGTTCAGCCCCCTCGCGGTAGTTGTCTAGCCCCGCAAACGCGGTTCCATCAGCTTGGCAGAACTGAATTCGGCCAAACGCAAGCGTAACGCTCGGATCCTTGAACCTGCGAACTAACACTTCCAAAAAGTCTCGTTCGCAAAAGTCGTCACTTTCGCATATCCAAATCAGATCGCCGTCGGAATGTTCGATACCCAGCCGCCATTGTTTAAATGGATTGCCGGAATTCTGTGTGTTGAAAAGTGACCTGACTCTCTGCGGGTACAGGTTATGGTATCGTGCAATAACGTTACGACTATCGTCTACAGAACAATCGTCGAGGATCAGGATTTCGACGTTCTTGTAGGTCTGGTTGAGTATTGAATCGATGCGCTGTTCAAGAAAACGGGCGTGGTTGTAATTCGGAATGATCGCCGAAACCTTCGGCGCGTAATCGATCAGATCCAAATTCTGCCCGTACGCAGCGCTCGGGCGTTTTTCGCCTGCACCGCGCAAAACAAAATGAACGAACGGATTGACTCCCGCTCTTTGAATCTCGCCGTTTCTCGACAAGTAGAAGACTGTCGAGAAGGTTGCCGTAGGATCGCGGCCCTCTTTCCATCCATAAGCTAGATAGTGATACAGCGGATCCAGCCCGCTCGCCGCGACATCGGGGTATCGCTTGAGATAGAATTCACGATCAAACGCTTGCTCGACGAGGGCTATGTCGTTGGGGCTGGCATTTTCAAAGCCGCTCATGTAGCGGCTTAATTTCTTAGGCTCGGCGGCACCGCGCCTTAGCAAATTCGCAACAGACCAGACCATTTCCCTCGCCAGTTACTTCGACAGTAGTCTTTAACGAGAAAGCTTTGTAAAAATCAACCTGACAATTCAGAAGGCTGCATGCTAATCGACGAATAATCCATGTGGGTGCCCTTTTCATGTTAAGGGTCGCTGCCTGTTTTCTAGGCAACATTTTTTAATACGGTGAGATGGCGCTGACAAGCGAAAAACGTAATACGAAAAGACGCGGGAGGCCCGCTACTGGCCAGGATTCCGTTACTGCCATCCGTCTTCCGCCGGCCCTGATAGCCAGAGCCGAGGCTTGGGGGAAAAGCGCGGGCTTGGTCGATCTGCCGCGATCCGGGAACTGATTGCGAAGGGGCTTAAATGAACTCGCCTGCAGGGCGCATGTTAGGGCTGCGGGATGAGCAGGAGCGCAAGCGGCAACATAGACGATGACCTGCGGGGCGGCGGCGCCGTTCTTGAGCGACGGCGCTAATGGAGAAGCCGACCAAGGCCGGCGAGCGCGCGCCGCCGACCCACGCGAAAGCGCGCTACAGACTTGATGTCGCTCGGGCGTTCGTCGCCTGTCTGACCACATTGCGCACAACTCAGAAGAGCGCGCACAGCAGTCTCCCCGTCCGCGTCAGGCGACCCTTTGGATGTAGCCTTCAACGTTCCAGGTCATGTTCCTACCGAAGGCATCACAGCGTCTTCTATCCACCTGGTATAGGTCGCTGTAAGTAGCTAAAAATTCGCGAATTGCTCGCAAGGGGCCGCCATCGAATCCAGTGAGGCCGAGCCGGTCGACAATTCCGTCTTCCACGATTAGATAGTCGCCCGGACGGAGATGAGGATGGAGAAATTTCAACAAGGTCAAAACATCACTGTACCGATGGCTGGCATCGTCAATGATCAACATCGGTCGCGGCAAGGTGCCGAGCTCGGCCTCACCGATGAAATTCTGAGGGGCAGAAACATCGACCTTCAGAAACGCGATGCGCGGGTCCTTCAGCGAAACGACAGGCTCGATATCATAAGATCGCAACACTGTTTCTTTGAAACCAAAATTGGTGAGAAGATCGGCGATCCAAAGCGCGCTGCCTCCAGCTCTCGAGCCAAATTCAATAATTGTTCTGGGTTTCACGTCCCAAATGACCTGCATATAGAGCGCAAGATCAAAAGGACATTTCAACATGGGTAAGCCGCGGTATGTATAGCGCAATATACCCTGCTGAATGTTCGCAGCAGTTGATTGATCAAGGGCTACATATCCAAAAGGGAATTTGTCGTCACCTTTCATATTGCCTCGGGAAAAGGATGTGCATTTTCTGGAACGGAACGAATGAGCCTCGTCCTTACTGAGAGGTTTCTCCCGTGCCAGCCGCCGACGTTGCGACGTCTAGCATAATATACCACATAAAATATACATATGTGCACGCGGATAGTCCATGAATGAGCCTTTTCAATACTGGAAGCAGAAATTCCGACAATGACAATGGCAAGGAAAAGTCCAGACTTGTCGTTAGTTGTCGTCGCCTACGACATTCCTCGCGAGCTTCCTCGGACGTTATTATCACTGGCGCCTAGTTATCAGCGAGATATACAAGCCGATGACTACGAGGTCATCGTTGTTGACAATGGTTCGACTCCTCCCGTTGAACCGACAGCCGTGAAGAGCTTCGGCGAGAACTTTCGCCTGATTAGGATAAATTCAGCTCCCCAATCACCTGCTCATGCCGTTAACCGCGGCATCGCTGAATCGCGCGGCAACGTTATCGGCGTTATGGTCGACGGCGCTCGGCTGGTCACTCCGGGCCTCTTAAATTTCGCCCGGCAAGGAGCTCAGCTTTACGACGCAGCCGTCGTGGCGGCCCTTGGATGGTATTTGGGTTACGATTTGCAGCGCTGGGCAGTGCAAGCTGGTTATGACCGCGCCCGCGAGGACGCATTGCTGGCGAAGATCGACTGGCCTCAAGACGGATATCGGCTATTCGAGATTGGAACTCCGGACGAGTCTTCCGCCGAGGGCTGGCTAAAACCGATAGCCGAAACCAATGCGCTGTTCATGCGCAGAGAAATCTGGAAGCAGCTTGGCGGGATGGACGAGCGCTTCGCGTCCGCGGGAGGCGGGTTGGTCAACCTCGATATGTTTGCTCGCGCCGTCGAGATGCCCGGCGCTCGTCTTGTAGTTCTGCTTGGTGAAGCGACGTTCCACCAACTTCACGGCGGCGTTGCGACTAATCTGCACCCCGACCAGATGATGGACGCCTGGACCAAATGGGCGGCCGAGTATAAGGGTATCCGGGGGAAGCCTTATTCCATTCCCAAACCGAGCCATCCGTTGTCGTACATTGGACCGTTGCCACGGCCTGCACTTGCTCATCTTACTCGCAACATTATCGCGCCGATAAGAACTGACACCGCTCCGCCTTTGGGCGCCGGTTTCGATCAACAAATGTGGTCCGCGCAATCGATCGCCCCTCCCAAGGACCCGGTCGCCGCAGCCCTCGTTAAGGTCGCCCAGCAGCAGTTTCGCCTCAGGCGGCATTTTTCAAGTGTGATCATTTGCAGAATGATCCGCGTTCGCTTCCCGGATGAACCGGAGCCACAGCGGCTGCTCTCGTTAATGGCGCATAGATTAAATCAAGGTAAGCGAGTTGACGCCGACCATTTCACTGTGTTGGGCGACGTGCATCGGCTGCTGGGCGAAAAGGACAAGGCGGCCTCGAATTATCGGGAAGCTCTCAAACTGAACCGCGACCAGGTGCTGGCGCACATTGGCCTCGCAACTTTGCGGATGTCGGGTGATTTTTATTATGTTTGGTTGGAGCGTATATATTCGGTGTTGGCTCCGAAGATAGTGCTGGAGATAGGAATTTTTGACGGAGCATCCCTTGCGAAAGTTCCTCCTCCGGGAATAGCTATAGGCATTGATCCGAAATTCAAGTTGCTTTTCCCACTCAAGACAGAGGCACATCTCTTTCCCGAGACGAGCGACGATTTTTTTGCCCGCGGCGCTGCGGAGGCTGTGCTGGCAGGTCGTCTAGTGGATATCGGGTTTATCGACGGTTTGCATCTCTATGAGCAGTCGCTCAGAGACTTTATAAACCTGGAACGTTTTTGTGGCCCCCGATCAGTCATCCTGCTGCACGACACCGTTCCGCTAGATGAGGCGACACAAAGCCGAACATGCGATACGCAATTTCACACTGGCGATGTATGGAAGACGGTGCTTTGCCTTAAGCACTATCGGCCTGATCTAAATATCTTCACGATTGCGGCGCCTCCGACGGGGCTGACGGTGGTTGCCGGCCTCAATCCGTCTTCGCGGACTCTCGCAGATCGATATGACGAGGCTATTGCCAGATTCATCGAAACGCCGTACTCAGACATCGAAAATGACCTCTGGTCTGCGCTCAATATAGTTCCGAATAATTGGTCTGTAGTTGAAGAGCGGCTGAAAATATCTCGGGTACTATAGTTCCTATGAGTAATGACCCGACGGCAGCGGTGCGGCGGCTTTATATCGACCTTCTTATGAAGGCTCTCGCCAATACGCTCTATGAAGATCCGCCTATGCATCCTGGCGCTACCGGCACCTTTCAGCTGGAACTCAGATCCAAAGGCGCCGACTGGCCTTCTGTCGCGCATACGATGGTTGGACTGCAAAGGCTGCAAAATCTGCGCGATCTAACAGAGCGGGTTATTAGCGAAAAGATTCCTGGCGATTTCATCGAAACGGGGACTTGGCGAGGCGGTTGCTGTATACTGATGCGTGGCATTCTCACCGCATATCACGCTAAGGACAGGAAGGTGTTTGTTGCGGATTCTTTCGAGGGACTGCCGCCGCCCGACCCGGAGCGTTATCCGGCCGATAAGGGCTTGAATCTCCACAAATACAAGGAATTGGCGATCCCCCTTGAAGAGGTAAGGGGCAATTTTGCGCGTTATGATTTGCTGGATGATCAGGTAGTATTCGTCAAAGGTTTTTTCAGTGACACCCTTCCTAAACTGCAAGCAGGCCCGTTCGCCTTGTTGCGATTGGATGGGGACTTGTACGAGTCGACTTACGTCGCATTGGATGCGCTCTATCCGAAGCTCTCTCCCGGAGGGTTCGTCATCATCGATGATATGAACTGCGTCGCTCCGTGTCGTAAAGCGGTGATGGATTATCGCGATCAAAACAGCATTGTTTCGCCAATACACGCCGTTGATTGGGCCGCGAGCTGGTGGCAAAAAGAGTGAAGCTGACCTCGTTGTCCACGTTCCCAGAATAGCGCCTGCTAAATGCACTTCGGGAGTATGTGTTGGATACGGACGAAGGCGATTTTTTCCCAGAGGATAGATTGCAGGTTAGGGACGTCGAATTGCGCCTGTGGCCTGGCTTGGAACGGCCGCCACCTAGCGATGATCACAAAATCTATATCTTCAAGGATCGGCGTTTCCTCTCCGGCCTGACAGCGGCAATCGATCCCGTGGCTCCGAAGCGCATCGTCGAACTGGGCGTTTTTTTCGGGGGAAGTGCAATTTACTGGGAGAGTCGATACAGGCCCGAGCGGCTGTCATTGTTTGATCTGCGTGCGGAGGCACCGCATTTGGCTCGATACGTCGAACGGAGCGGTTTGACCGATGTATTCCGCCTTCACCTAGGCGTGTCCCAAGACGATCAGACAGTATTGCGAAAGTCCGTTGCAGAGGATTTTGGCGGCGTGCCAATCGATCTGGTGGTCGATGACTGCTCACATCAGCATGCGCCAACGAGAGCCAGCTTTGAGACGCTGTTTCCGTATGTTCGCCCAGGCGGGCTTTACATCATTGAAGACTGGGCGTGGGGCCATGCGCGCGACTGGCCACCCGAGCTTTGGGCAAACAAGCCGTTGATGTCCCCGATCTTGAGCGAAATCATGCTAATTTGCGGCAAAAATGACGGCGTTGTTAAGCGTCTAGACATCGACCCGAAATTCGCTCTCGTCTGGCGCGGCGAGGCGTCCCTTCCGACTGACGGAACGTTCAGACTGACGGACTACTACACGCCAAGGAGTTTTCCTCGCCTTTAGTACTAAGTCGGAGACAAGTTGGAGTGTGTCACCAAACTGCGCGGGCGCCCGCGTGCCCTCAAGCCTCGCGGCCGTATCTACAATCCACACCTGAGTATCGCGTCTTGTGCGTTCGTTATCGCTCCGCCTTCTCGAGCAGACCGCAGCTGCTCGAGAACTTGAAACACTGCTGGATCCGCTGGATCGGCAGCAGCTGTACGAGTAAGCACCTCTTGCGGCGGCAGCAGGGCGTCATCCCCATTGAACTTCTGCACAATCTCGGCATACCGATCTGAGAGCACCGTGTTGCTGGGTGAAAGTCCGAGAACCAGGAGCAGACCGGTTGGGCTGGTATCGAGTTGCACAAGCGTCAGATCAGGGCGGAATCGACGAAGGCAGGGCACGATCTTCCAGACGTCGCCTGTCCACATGCTCGTTTGACGATCACGTTGCGCCTGCATCGGGTGATTGGGGTAAATATCGTCGAACACCAGTGTCGTAAAAGGATGTGAGAACCTCTCAATGTTGATGAAATCTCTGAGCGCGAACTCAAACAAGTGCCGGCCATCAATAAAGGCCAAGTCGATCGGTGTTGTTAGAATCTCCCGCGCATCACTGGCAAAGAAGTCGTCGCTAGTCATCTTGTAGATGCGCGTTGGCGCGGACAGCTGATACGTTACGGAGTAATCTGGATCTACTCCGATCGCTTCTGCCAGCGCCAGAGATAAGCTCTTCCCGTGGCGAACTCCAATCTCGAAATATAAGCGCGGTTTCAGAATTCTGTGCAGAGTGCCCAGACACTCCATGTAAGCTACGCGCCCTGCGACTCGTTCGGTTGGGCGATCGATGGACTTCATCGACTGCTCCAAGTTGGAAATCGCTTGTTCGTCCAAGGCGAATCTCGGTTTTTTTAAGATGGAAACGTTCTGCTCTCAACCTTCACTCCATCGACGGCTCCCCTAAATCAGGGAGTTCGCTGCGCCGCCGTGACGAAGTGACAAGAAAGCTGCCTTCCGCTTAGCGGTCAGCCGCTGACAGACGTCGGTGTGTGCCTCTAACCTCATTTTTAGCATGCTGGGGCTTCGGCGGGCAACCAGCCGCAAGCACATAGTACATATGCCGCAAACCCGAAATTCGCCATTGACCACGCGCTTGCAAATACTTTCGGCAACAAGAGCAAATTCCTCTCGCACTTTGGCGCGGGTAATTCAGCCCATGCTGTCGATATAATATTGCGCTTCGTCGCGCCGCTGCCCCGATACACGATTGTTTACTTAATAATAAGTCTTGTCCCGGCGACAGCACGCACGTACGCCGTCGACGCTCAATCGTCTTTCTTTGGCACCAGGTGCGACCAAAGAGCGCGGTTGCGGTCAAGCCAATCGGCCGCCCGACGAATGCCTGCTGATAAAGTTACCTGAGGGCGCCACGCCATGATGCGCTCCGCTTTCGCCACGCTGAGAACGTTGCGATCGACGTCGATCTGCCTTGAGGCCTCGAACACAAGGCGCGGTTTTATTCCGATGGCCCTTTCAACTTCACCTGCGAGTTCCAAAAGATCCAAACCGCGACCGCTGCCTATGTTGAATACCTCGAGGCCCTGACTTTGCAAAAGCATCGCTCGGCTCACTGCCTCTGCCACATCATCAATATAGATGTAGTCGCGAACGGCCGAGCCGTTCCCCCAAACCTCAAACGGCAGATTTTCGAGGCAGCAACCGACCATCGTGTTCACCGCACCCTGTCCTCGCCACGGAAGCTGTCCGGGTCCATAGGGATTGGAAACGCGTAAGATCGTGACCGGGAGCTGGAACTTCTGACTGATTGATGCCAGGTACATCTCCACACTGGCTTTTCCGGCCCCGTAGGCATTCGAAGGCGCAACTGGCGTTTCTTCTGAGATCTTCTCCGCCGTCACCTTTCCGTAGATTGTCCCTCCCGAGGAGAGAAATACAAACCTTTTCACTCCGGCCTGACCGGCCATTTGTGAAAGCCGGACGGAGCCGAACACGTTGGAAAGCACGTCCTGCGCCGGATCGGCGTTTGCGCTAACAGGGATGGTGGACCAGGCACAATGAACGACCGTATCCACGGTCTTTAGTATCTCCGGTAGTTGCCGGTATTCCGGAATAGAACCGAGATGCCAATCGACAGCCGGAATTTGCGAGGAAGGCCGCGCATCCAGAGCGACTACCCCAGCGCGATGGTCCAACAGCTGATGGCATACTGCTTGACCTAGAAAACCTCCTGCCCCGGTCACCAACACGCGGCGGCTTCTAAGCATCCTCTCGATACCATTGAGGGGCTGTGTCATCGGGTTGGATTATCAGATGTGAGGGTTGCGCGCGAGACAAGGCAGGCCGTGCCTGATTAGCGCCGGAATCCTGCCGTCAGCAAGTCTTTCGCCGCCTTGGCGATGGTAGCTTCCGCGCTTTCGTATTGCACCGATTCGGCCGCATTTCTATAACGCGCATCGATATCGGCCGACAGGTCGATGGCTTCCTTGATCGCGTTGCGGAGTCCGTCGAGCGTCATCTCGCTCGGGATCAGATTCCTGCTCTGGGTTTTCAGCCATTCCGGCGAGCGGCCGAGATGCGCATAGGTGACCGTGGCAAGGCCGAAATTCGCCATTTGGTAGTGCACAATGCCGGGATGCGGCGTCGAGATCAGCGAAATGCCGACGTCGCCTCCGAGGATATGTTCTTCATATTGCTTCATTGGCAGCTTGGGCACGATCTCGAGCTGTGAATGCTGCGACAGCGGCATTGGCCGATGCCCGATCAGCGCACCGATGCCGGAAAAACTCCAGCTCGATTCATCGAAGTATTTTAGCTCGATGCACCTCTTCAAAGCGAGCAGGGCAATTCCCAGCTCGTTACGGGCGCCCAGCGACTCTGGCCGAGCATAGACGATGACACGTCGCTTCTTCTTGCCGGCGTGCCGCGCTTGGAACGTTTTGGCGCTCCACGGCATCGGCTTGATCTCGTTTTCGAAGATCACGTAGCGATAGGACAGATCGCGCATCTGCGCGATATCGGTATGGTGCCTGAAATATTCGTAGAGCTTGCGCGTGTTGAATAGGCCAATATGCGGAAGGTCGAACGTCGAGCGGACAAATGTCTTGAGGCTTCCCGGTCCGTGAAAATCCGGTTCGTATTCCGGAATAAAGAAGATCGGCGCAACGTTGAGCTGACTGGCTGCGCTGCTCGCCACGAAATGAGTCTCGCTGCAGAACGAAATGACGCCGTACTGCCCGTCCACCTCAAGTGAGCGGCTTTCCACGAGCAGGTTGAAATCGGAAAACAGCCCGGCGGCTTCGGAAGCGTCCTTCTTTATTCTCGCGATATTCTCGTCCAGGCTTTGCCGGGTCACGTTCTGTTTAATGATAACAAGTTTTAAGTCGCCGCCGTGCTCTCGCTTGATGGCGGCGAGAAACTTGAAGAAGGCGGCGTGGCCGCCGAAGAAAATATCCGGAAAATAGTGCGGCATGAAGACTAGAAAACCGCGGCCGTCGCGGCCGCGGCGGGTAACCGTCACCGGCTGCGTCAAGTAACTGAACTCGTCGAAATAGCCGAACTCGAAGGGGATAGTGATGCCGGGAATATTCTTTTCCAACGAGCGCCTGGGCTCGGAATACTTAGTCCACTCAGGCGCCGGCGGTGAAGGCGTCTTGCGAAAAATGCCTGCAATGAATTTCTTCACGGCGCCCGCCTAACGTTTCAGACAGCGGACCGCGACGGTACTACCGCGAGCCGCGCTGATTGGGCCAGCGGCGATAACACGCAGGCAAGGGCGGTCTGAACCACGGCACGCAGGATCGTTTCTGCACGATTGACTTGAAGAAATTGCGGACGCTGCCGAAGAACGCTCACAACCGGAATGGGCGCTCGGACGTGTAGCGGTTGGGTACATCGTGTTAGCATTGCCATTGCGCCCGAATGCGTTAACACAGCGTGATATACGCTCCCTAGAGCCCATTATCCAGCAGGTATAAAGCGGACGACCGCTATGGAGGGAGAACCGCGCGCATTGCATACTACTTGCTCGTTTGGAGACGTCTGAACAGAATTGCTCCACCTGCTGAAAGGATCGAGCGAGGACTCGGTGGAACGCGTAGAGACTCGGATCCCTCGACCACGTCCTCACTCGACTCAATGGAGCAAAAAAGCAGGCGAGCCGGGCGATGACAAAGCTTCGCCGGAAACCGCGAGAGCGGGACGGCGTCCACAAGCAGTGACACAGATTCACCACCCCTCCCAAAACTCCTGAACGTCACCGAATATCGCAGCTATTTCCCCGCCGGGATGCTGTGCGCCCAGCCGTGGCTCGAAGCTGCATCAAACAATTAACTGAAATTGCTGGCGGTCCCGGCATGACTCGAACATGCGACCTTCGGTTTAGGAAACCGCTGCTCTATCCAGCTGAGCTACGGGACCGCGGACAAGCGCGATCTAGCATAGGATGCCGGCGCTTGCATCCCCACGCGGGCGCGGCCCCGTGACGGGCCGCGCGGTCCCAATGGATGGAGGCCTATCAGCTTTCGCCGAGTGTCGTCTCCAGCGCGTAGAGGCGGGCCGAGATGCCAGGCGCCTCGGCTGACGGTGCAACCGGCGCTTCCGGCTCGGCGGCGTCCGGCTCCGGCGTGATCGCCGCCTGCGCCATCGCGTCCGTCGTCGCAACCGCGACGCCGATGTTGCCAAATCCCAGCGCGGCCAATTGCGCGTCGGTCACCGGGCCTCCAGGATAAATTTGCCCCACCGGCAACGGCGTGACCTTGAAGTCCGGCAGCAGGCCTTTGTCCAAGTCATTGAAATAGGCAAAGGCGGCGCGGCTCAGGTCGAATTTGCGGCCGGGCCGCAGCGGTCCGACGTCGTTGAACCTGACGATCAGTTTCTTGTCGCCGTATTCGGCAACGGCATAAGCCGGCTGGTACAATCTTCCAAATCGTATCCCGCCGAATTTGTCGCGGATGGCCAATTGCGCGGCGGCGGTGAATGCGGTGGGATCGTATTGTTCGCCGGAAGCGGTTTTTTGCGGATAGTCATAAAACGATGCAATGCCGATGATCGTCTCGGCAGGGGGCAGCATCCCCGCGAAAGTCTGGTAGGGAATGGCGAGGGTGGAGAGGTCGACGCTCGCCGAACAGACGGGTGGAGGCTCTAAAGCGGCGGCTGCCGATTCCGACTCCCGCCAATCCAACGTCTCTTCCGCCGCAATTGTGTCGACTGCGGCGGCGGTCTCTTCGCGAACAAGCGCTTCTTCCACTGCAATCGGTTGCTCGGCGACAGTCGGCTCGGCGACGAAGAGATCGCCGTCCGCCCGCGCCGCGGGTACCAGAAGAATCGAGACTGCGAGCGCCGCGAGGCGCAATACGAGCGCAGTTTTCTTATGCTGCCTCATTGTAGCCCCCCAATTATTGGGGACTACATTCGACGTAGCCCCCGATTATTGGGGACTACATTCGGCCAAGAAATTTGAAACCGGCTAAATCCGCCGCGCCGTTTTGAAGATAATGCGAATAAAGAGCTTACGACGGATGCCAGCGCCCACTTAGTTTTTCCGTCTGCGCGGCCTTTGTTTCAGTTTTTGTAACCAAGATTGGCAACCTTTTGCTTGCCATAACTGCGCGAGCCATCGGCAAGACCTCCTGTGGATCGCGGATCGGGCCGCTCCAGCCGCCCTGTCAGCCGCCTTGATTTTGCTGATGACCCGCTGGAATGTCCTGCGCTCGGATCATCGTGCAGCAACGCGAGGCTTCGTTGCTTGATTCCTTATTCCGCTGGCGCGTTATTTTCGCCGCCCTCTGTGCGGCCTTTCCCACCCTCGCCGCAAAGGCGGAGGATCGCGCCGCCTGCATTTCCACAACCCTCGGGACGTTCGAAACCGGCGGCGTCCTCGACGCCCGCACATTCAAACTGCGGGACGGACGCGAGGTTTTGCTTGCCGGTATTGAGGTGCCTGCGGGCCGCGCCTCGGCCAAAGCCTCGCTTGAGAGGCTGCTCGCGGCCGGGACTGTCGTGCTGAAACAGGCGCAATCAGCAGGCGACCGCTATGGGCGCCTTGTCGTTCAGGCTTACGTGCCGCGGGATGGAGCGGAACGCTGGATCCAGGCGGATTTGCTGGCGGCCGGCGATGCGCAGGTCGGCATCCGTGCCGGCGATGCGGCCTGCACCAAGGCGCTGCGGGCGGCGGAAGCGCCGGCCCGTCGCGGCAGGCTCGGGCTATGGGCCGATTCCGCTTACGGCATAAAAGCTTCCGACGATTTCGCCGGGCTGTTGGGACGCCGCGGCCAATTCACCGTGGCGGAGGGCAAAGTTTTGTCTGTTCGGGAGAGCGGCGGCACAATATACATGAACTTCGGACGGGTTTGGTCGCGTAACCTCACTGTCGCGATTTTCCGGCGCAATTTGCCCGCCTTCGAAAGCGCCGGCATAGACCCGAAAAAGCTCGAAGGCGCTCGCATCCGGGTGCGCGGCTGGGTCGAGGAGCGCGGCGGCCCGCGGATAGAAGCCGTCCGGCCCGAGCAGATCGAAATTGCGGCTCAGAACTGAGCCTTGTCAGGGTGGCTGCGTCGTGGAGACATCGCATCGGGAGAATCTGGGCGAAAAGGCCTGCCGCACTGGCCGGCATGCTGCTCGCCGCTGCGCTCGCCGGCTGCTCCAGCACCGCCAACCTGTCGCCGCAGCTGTTCCCCGCCGAGATTCCCAAACAGGTAGAGATGTCGCCTGCCACGCTGCGCGAGCATCAGCGTATCCTCGCGGCCTATGGCGGCGCCTATAACGATCCCAGGCTGGAAGCCTCCATCAGCAGGACCGTCGACAAGCTGGTCGCCGCGTCCGACCGGCCCGATGTCAAATACCGCGTCACGATCCTCAATTCCCCGGCGATCAACGCTTTCGCGCTGCCGAGCGGTCAGCTTTACGCGACACGCGGGCTGATCGCGCTCGCCAACGACAGCGCCGAGCTTGCATCCGTGCTGTCGCACGAGATAGCGCATGTGATCGCGAGCCATGCGGCGATCCGTGAAGACCAGGCGCGGCGGGTGGCGCTGGTCGAGGGCGTCGTCAATCAGGTGCTGACTGATCCTGAGACCGGTGCGTTGGCGCTGGCGAAATCCAAGATCGCGCTGGCGAGCTTCTCGCGTTCGCAGGAATTCGAGGCTGACGGGATCGGCGTGGAGACTTCCGCGCGCGCCGGCTTTGATCCCTACGGCGCCGAGCGCTTCCTCACCTCGATGGGCCGTCATGCCGAGCTGAAGCCGGTGTCGAATTCAGGTTCTGATTCACGTCCGCTGGATTTTCTCTCCTCGCATCCGAGCACGCCCGACCGTGTGAAGAACGCGGTGTCACATGCGCGCCAGCATAGCGCCCCTGGTAGCGGCGAACGCGAACGTGCCGATCATCTTGCCAGCGTTGATGGTTTGGTATTCGGCGAGGATCCCAGCGAGGGCTTCGTGCGCAGCCGGCGCTATCTGCATCCCAAGCTCGGCTTCACTTTCACGGCGCCGGAAGGCTTCGTGCTGGAGAATACCGCGCAGGCGGTGCTCGGCGCCAAGGAAGGCGGCAGCCAGGCGATGCGGCTGGACGTGGTGCGCGTGCCGGCGGAACAGACGCTCACGGACTACCTGAAGTCCGGCTGGATCGGCACGATCGACGAGAAGTCGGTCGAGCCGGCCACCATCGGCGGCTTTCCCGCCGCCACGGCGACCGCCAAAGGCGATGAGTGGATGTTCCGGATGTATGCTGTCCGATTCGGCAGCGAAGTCTACCGCTTCATCTACGCTACCAAGCAGAAGACCCCCGAGAGCGAGCGCGCCTTCCGCGAATTCGATCAACAGCTTCCGCCGCATGACCCTCTCGGAGATCGAAGACGCCCAACCGTTGCGCATCAAAGTGGTAACGGTGGCCGCGAGCGACACGCCGGAGCGCCTCGCCGCGCGCATGGCGATCACCGACCGGCCGCTGCAGCGTTTCCTGGTGCTCAACGGATTGGCGCCCGGACAGGCGCTAAAGCCCGGCGATCAGGTCAAGATCGTGGTGGAATGAGCCGCAGACGCCGCAAAGCGGAGCCCATCGACCGTGACGCTGCTCCATGGCGCTTAGTTCTTCAGCCGATAGCCGGTCTTGAATATCCACCAGATCACGGTGAGGCAGATGCCGAGGAATAGCAGCGTCATCGCGAGGCTGATCTCGACGCCGACGTCTGCCGTCTCGAAGAAGGCCCAGCGGAAGCCGCTGATCAGATAGACCACCGGATTGAACAGGGTGATCGTCTGCCACGCCGGCGGCAGCACGCTGATGGAATAGAAGCTGCCGCCGAGGAAGGTGAGCGGCGTGATGACCAGCAGCGGCACGATCTGCAGCTTCTCGAAACCGTCCGCCCATAGGCCGATGATGAAGCCGAGCAGGCTGAAGGTCACGGCGGTGAGCAGCAGGAATACCATCATCCAGACCGGATGCTCGATCCGCAACGGCACGAACAAGCCCGCGGTGGCCAGAATGATCAGGCCGAGGATGACCGACTTGGTGGCGGCAGCGCCGACATAGCCCAGCACGATCTCAAAGGCCGAGATCGGCGCCGCCAGGATCTCGTAGATCGTTCCGGTGAAGCGCGGGAAATAGATACCGAAGGATGCGTTCATCACGCTCTGCGTCAACAGCGTCAGCATGATCAGGCCGGGCACGATGAAAGCGCCGTATGGCACGCCCTCGATGTCGGTGATGCGCGAGCCGATGGCGGCGCCGAAAACGACGAAATAAAGCGAAGTGGAGAGCACCGGCGACACGATGCTTTGCATCAGCGTGCGCCCGGTGCGGGCCATTTCGAAAGTGTAGATCGCGCGGACGGCCTGGAAATTCATTTTTTCTGCCTCACCAAGCCGACGAAGATGTCTTCCAGCGAGCTTTCGGTGGTATTGAGATCGTTAAACGCGATGCCGGCGTTCCTGAGGTCCTCCAGCAGCGTGGTGATGCCGGTGCGTTCGCCCTGGGTGTCGAAAACGTAAATCAACTCGTTGCCATCCTCCGCCAGCGCCAGCCGGTGCGCGGCGAGCTGCGGCGGAAGTGCATCGAGCTTCTTCGGCAGATGCAGGCGGAGCTGCTTCTCGCCGAGCTTGCGCATCAGCTCGGCCTTTTCCTCCACCAGGATGATCTCGCCTTTATTGATCACGCCGATGCGGTCGGCCATCTCCTCGGCTTCCGCTATGTAATGGGTGGTGAGGATGATGGTGACGCCGGAAGCGCGCAGCGAGCGAACGACCTGCCACATGTCCTTGCGCAACTCGACGTCAACGCCGGCGGTCGGCTCATCCAGGAACAGGATGCGCGGCTCGTGCGAAAGCGCCTTGGCGATCAGCACCCGGCGCTTCATGCCGCCTGACAGCGTCATGATCTTGTTGTTCTTCTTGTCCCACAGCGAAAGATCTTTGAGAATCTTCTCGATCAGCGCCGGATCGGGCGTCTTGCCCCATAAACCACGGCTGAAAGACACCGTAGCCCACACCGTTTCAAAGGCATCGGTGGTCAATTCCTGCGGCACCAGGCCGATCAGCGCGCGGGCGGCGCGGAAGTCATTGATGATGTCATGGCCGTCCACCAGCACCTTGCCGTCGGTCGGGTTGACGATGCCGCAGATCAGGCTGATCAGCGTGGTCTTGCCGGCGCCGTTGGGGCCGAGCAGAGCGAATATCTCGCCGCGGCGGATTTCCAAGTCGATGTTCTTGAGCGCCTTGAAACCCGACGCATAGGTCTTGGAGACGCCTGAGACGGTGATGATCGATGACATGCGGGAACCGGACAGGATCGGCAATCGGATGAGCAGAAAATTTGGGCGTTCGGAACCGAATCTACATCACCTAGCTATAATCCCTGCTGCCCAAGCGGAAGGCCACGGCTGGATTAAAACTTGCGCCTGCGCGGCGGCAGCGCATCGCTGGAATACACCGCTGACGGCGTGGTCTGCACGCTCGAGTGCCGGCATTTGTGAGCGGCGCGGACGATTGTTCGCCGCTGTCAACCAGCGGATTGGCATCACTGGGCGGTGATGCCCGCCTCTTTCACAACCTTCTGCCATCTGGCGAGGTCTGTGGCGATGAACTGGCCGAATTGCTCCGGCGTGCCGCCCGCCACGGTCAATCCCTGCTTGGCTAAGGCTTCCACTGTCTTGGGCTGCTGCAGGATTTCGTTCACCACCGCGTTGTAACGCAGGATGACCTCGCGCGGCGTTCCGGCCGGCGCCAGCAATCCATACCAGAGATTGACTTCGAAACCGGCGATGCCTTGCGCGTCGAGCGTCGGCAGGTCAGGCGCGACCTTGGCGCGCTCGAGGCTGGCGACGCCGAGCAGCCGCATCTGATTGCCTTGTACAAGCGGCAGCGCCAGATGCACCGCCATGAAGCCGGCTTTGACGTGCCCGCCAAGCAAATCGGTGACTGCGCCCGCTGAACCGCGATAGGGAATGTGCCGCACATCGACCTTGGTGGAGAGCTTGAACAATTCCATCGCGAGATGATGCGGCGTGCCGACGCCCGGCGAACCGTAATCGATCTCATTCGGCCGCGCTTTTGCGTAATCGATGAATTCCTTTGCCGACGTCACCGGCAGCGATGGATGCACCGCCAGCGCCAGCACGCCGTAACCGGGCGCGACGATCGGCGCAAAGCTCTTGACGGGGTCGTAGGACACGTCCTTCAGCAGGCTGATATTGGCCGTGAACGGATTCGAGGTCATCAGCAGGGTATGGCCGTCAGGCGCGGCGCGGGCGGCGATCTGGGTGCCGATATTGCCGCTGGCGCCGGGTTTATTGTCGACAACGACCGGTTGGTTCCAGCGCCGCTGGATTTCCTCGCCGATGGTGCGCGCCAGGATGTCGGGACCGGTGCCGGGGGTGAACGGCACCACGATGGTGATGGTGCGGCCGGCGGTTTGCGCGAAGGCGCCGGGCGGGACGCGCGAGCGCGGCTGAAAGCGCCAGCGCTAAGCCAAGCACCGATCGGCTGATCCTGCGAGTTGTCATGGCGCCCTCTTGGTTTGTCTCCGGCAAATGCTAATGCCCTGGCCCTTGGGGCGCAAAAGCAAAAAGCCCGGCATCACTGCCGGGCTTTGCAACTTCAGTGGAAGATATCGGCTTACGCCGCCTCTTCCTCGACTGCAGCTTCGTCTTCAGCCGTTTTCGGTCCGCGGCGCGGGCCCTTGGCGAGAGCGGCTTCGATCTCCTTCACCGCTTCGGTCTCGGTCACGCGCTGCACCACAGCGATTTCGCGCGACAGGCGGTCGAGCGCCGCCTCATAGAGCTGCCGCTCGCTGTAGGACTGCTCGGGCTGCGATTCCGAACGGAACAGGTCGCGGACCACCTCGGCGATGGCGACGATGTCGCCCGAGTTGATCTTTGCCTCGTATTCCTGGGCGCGGCGCGACCACATGGTACGCTTGATGCGGGCGCGGCCCTTCAAAGTTTCCAACGCGCGCTTGACCATCGGGCCTTCGGCGAGCTTGCGCATGCCGACGCTGACGATCTTGGCGGTCGGAACCCGCAAGGTCATCTTGTCCTTGATAAAATTGATGACGAACAGTTCGAGCTTGGCGCCGGCGACTTCCTGTTCCTCAATGGAAATGATCTGGCCAACCCCGTGGGCCGGATAGACAATGAACTCGCTGGTCTTGAAGCCTTGGCGTTGTGTAGTCTTCTTGCTGGTCATCCCAGGGATTGCTCCTTCACCGGCGGGCTTGCGCACGACCGATTTGGCCACGGGAGCCGCACGGCGGGCGATGCCGCGTGCAGCTTGCGGTGTCCGCCGGCTCGCACCGGCTGACTTCTTCTTGGCCTGACGCACGGGGGCGGAGGATTTTTTTCTCCGACTAACCCCGGCGGAGGGTTTTTTCACTCGTCGACGCGATTTTGCTGCCACTGCCTTTGCGTGGGTTCCACGCCCTCAACTTAGACGCCTCGGGACGCAGCGAAAAAATAGGCCCCCAATAGGAGGCTCTGCTGCGGGTTTTCTTATATTGCGCCTATATAGCACATTTTCTCCAAAAATCAAAGCGTTATGGCATCAGAAGCGGCAATTCATGTATTCGTCACCGCGCTAATGGCTGCCGTGGTTAAAATCGCGGACGGCGCCCTTGGTTCGCCCGGCTTAGGTCACGGTTCCGCCGGAGGTGTTTACGCTGCCAACGCGGTGTCCAGATGATTCAATCGCCGGCGCCAGGTTTTGGAGAAAAATATTTTTCCTTATCCGATTTGCCGTCCCACTCCTTGGCATCCGCCGGCGGCTCTTTCTTGGTGGTAATGTTCGGCCAGACTTTCGCAAATTCGGCGTTCAATCCCGCCCATTTTTCATGACCCGGCTCGGTATCGGGCTTGATCGCATCGACCGGGCATTCGGGCTCGCAGACGCCGCAATCGATGCATTCGTCGGGGTGGATGACGAGCATATTCTCGCCTTCGTAGAAGCAGTCCACCGGACAGACCTCCACGCAGTCCATGTATTTGCATTTAATGCAGTTTTCATTGACCACGTAAGTCATCGGAAACCCCGATAGCGTGCGGCGGCGGTAAGCCGTGGCCTAACCCACCGATCGATAGGGCGCAAGAGAAGGCTGCGCTCTCAGTCGTCCTCATCCAGCAGCCGGTCGATCGCGCGCCGGTCGCGTTTGGTCGGCCGGCCCGACCCCGCCTCGCGGGCGGCGACCTTGGGTCGATTCGTCTCGCGGCGGCGGCGGCGGCGTGAGATCGGCATAAAGCACGCGCCCGGCCTCGGCACCGCCCCGCCGCTCCGCAAAGCTTACCACTTTCATGATCCGCACCTGCCGATCGAGCGCGACTGTGATCACGTCATCGGCCCGCACCGGCCGGCTTGGCGCAGTGACGCGCTCCCGGTTGAGCCGGACCAGTCCGGAAGTGACAAGTTCGGCGGCAGCGCTGCGTGTGCGCACCACCCGCGCATGCCACAGCCACTTATCGATGCGCTGGCGATCCAATCATCAAGCGGCTCAGCGCCGCTCCTTCGTGTCGGCTTCGAGTTGCGCCTTCAATGCCGCGAGCTTGGCGAAAGGCGAATTCGGATCGGCAACTTTCTCGCGACGCTCCTGCGGCCGTGGCTGGGCGAAGGCGCCGCGATCCCGCTGGCTTTCGCGCCGCGGCGGCCGGCCCTGCCCGGAACGCTCCTTGTCCTTGTTTTCATGGCGATGACGCTGCGGGCGCGGCTTGCGATGCGGCGGCTCGGCAGGCTGCGCCGCAGCAGCTTCCGCCGGAGCCGGCGCCGCGCTTGCTGTTGCGCCTTCGGCAGCCGCTTGCTCGGGACGACGGTGTCGCCGCGGTTTGCTGTGACGGGGGCGTTCCGACGGACGGCCCGGGCGCCATACCTCGATGCAGGCCTGCTCTTCCGTAGCGGTGGCAGGCGCTGTGGCTGTGGCGGCCGAATCCGCAGCCGGGACCGCTTCCAGCGCGGCTATGGCCGGTTCGGTCGGAGGCACCTCGGCAGGCAGCGGGGCTATGGCCGGTTCAGTCGGCGGCGCCTCGGCAGACGGCAATACCTCAGGCTCGGGGCCTGGGGCTGCTTCCGGCGCCGACGGCATCTTCACCGACCAGCCCGGCCTGCGTCTCCGTCGTCCCTCCAGTTTCCGGCGTGGCCGCCGTTTCCGGCGCGGCCGCGACCGGCTCCGTCGATACAGCAGCGGCTTCCGCGGGCTTCGGCCGCCGCTCTGCACGATAGCCGAGCGAGCGCAGCACGGAGGCAAAGTCTTCGCCTGCAGCGCCGGTAAGCGAGGTCATGGCCGGCGTCACCGTGAAGCCGCCGCCTTCCACCGCGCCGGGCGGTTTTGGAATCGGCGAGCCTTCGCGCCAGCTCAGCGCCGGCCGGATGAGATCCGCCAGCCGCTCCAGAATGTCGACGCGCACCGCGCGCTCGCCGCAGACGCGATAGCCGACGGTGCGATAAAGCGGCCGGGCGATCTCCTTGTCTGTCGGGATCGAGGTGCGCCCGCCGGAAGCGAGCGCACGCAGTTCGTCGAGGCCCTTGGCATCAGGCGCGGCATGCTTCAGCGCCCATAGTTGCGCGGCCAGAATGCGCGGCGCCGGCTTCAGCAGATTGGGCAGATAAATGTGGTAGGCGCCGAAACGCATCCCGTATTTGCGCAAGGTCGCGCGCGCGGGCTGATCGAGTCCCTTTACGTCATCCGCGACCTTCTGCCGCTCCAGCACGCCGAGCGCCTCGACGAGCTGGAAGGCGACACCGCGCGCCATGCCGGTGATGTCCTCCGCCGCCGACAAAGCGAACAGCGGCGCGAGTATTTTTTCGATATGGCTCTTCAGCCACAGATCGAGGCGTGCCTGCACCATGTCGCGCGAAGCGCCGGTGAGCTGCTCGTCGGCGATCACGCGCACGCGCGGGCGCAGCACCTCTTCGGCCGCAACGAGCTTGCCGACTGCATCGCCCTGCCAGCGGATAGCGCCGTCGGCCGCGAGCACGAATTGCTCGTCAGGCGCCTGCGAAAGCCGCGTGGCGCGGGCATCAATCTCTCCGGCCAGCGCTTTTTGAGCGGTGGCCTGCAGCGCCTTGGCTTCCGAACTTCCGGCGGAGGGCGCAGCGGCGAAGACGAAACCATCAAGCCGGCCGATGACGTGGCCTTCAACCACGACCTCGCCCGTCTTTCCGATCTCCGTCTCCAGCATCGTGCTTTCCTTCAACCGCCGCATCAACACGCTGGTGCGGCGGTCGACGAAGCGTTCCGCCAGACGTTCGTGCAGCGCGTCGGAGAGCTTATCTTCTACCGCGCGTGTGACACCCTGCCAATGCTCAGGATCGGCAAGCCAGTCGGGACGGTTTGCGACGAAAGTCCACGTCCTGACATGCGCGATGCGGTTGGAAAGAGCATCGATGCCGCCGTCGGTGTGGTCGGCCAGCGCCACCTGCCGAGCGAACCAGTCGGTCGAGACGTTTCCCTCCCGCATCAAAAACCCATAGAGCGTGACGGCAAGTTCCGCGTGGGTCGCCGGCGCGATCTTGCGATAGTCGGGAACCTGGCAGACGTCCCACAACCGTTCGACGGCGTTGCGCGTTTTCGCCACCGCACGTACGCTTTCGTCGCGCACGGCGTGTTCCAGCACGAGGATGTCCTCGGCGATCGGCGCGCGCGTGAGCCCGGGCTCCTTCGGCGTCACCGCCAGCGAGACTTGCAGCGCGCTGAGCGAGGCGAAATCCAGATCCGTATTGCGCCATTGCAGCAGCCGAACGGGTTCGAAACTGTGACTCTCCAGCGCCTGCACCAGCTCCTGCTCAAACGGCGGGCAGCGCCCGGTCGTGCCAAAGGTGCCGTCGCGCGTGGCACGGCCGGCACGGCCGGCGATCTGCGCGAGCTCGGCCGGGTTGAGCCGGCGATATTGATAGCCATCGAATTTCCGGTCCGAAGCAAAAGCGACATGATCGACGTCGAGATTGAGCCCCATGCCGATGGCATCCGTGGCGATGAGATAATCCACGTCGCCGGATTGATACAGCGCCACCTGGGCGTTGCGCGTGCGCGGCGAGAGCGCGCCCAGCACCACCGCGGCACCGCCGCGTTGGCGGCGGATCAGCTCGGCGATGGCGTAAACTTCCTCGGCCGAAAATGCCACGATGGCGGAACGGCGTGGCAGCCGCGTGATCTTCTTCTCGCCCGCGAAAGTGAGCTGCGACATGCGCGGCCGGCTCAGGATGTGGGCGCCGGGCAGCAGCTTCTCGATCATCGGCCGCATGGTCGCGGCGCCCAGCACCAACGTTTCCTCGCGCGCGCGGCGATTGAGCATGCGATCGGTGAATACGTGGCCGCGCTCGAGATCCGCGCCGAGCTGCACCTCATCGACCGCCAGGAATGCGACGTCGAGGTCGCGCGGCATGGCTTCGACGGTGGAAACCCAGTAGCGCGGATTTTGCGGCTTGATTTTCTCTTCGCCGGTGATGAGTGCAACGGACTCGGCGCCCGACGCGGTCGACGACTTTATTGTAGACCTCGCGCGCCAGCAGCCGAAGCGGCAGCCCGATGACGCCGGAAGAATGCGCCACCATCCGCTCGATCGCGAGATGCGTCTTGCCGGTGTTGGTGGGGCCGAGAACGGCGGTGACGCCGGCACCCCGCGCACGCGGATCGCGGGCGGCGGGGGAAGAGAAAGAGATTGTCATCGATCGTCCGGGCTGATGGGAAGGAGGTTCGGTCCGCTAGGACTTTTCAAGCGAAGTGAAGCCGGCGCGCGTGGAGAAACGCCCTTTCTCTAAAGGGTTAAGCGCCTAGCGCAGATAAGGTCATCACGAAATCCGCGCAAGCTTTCTCATTTTGCGCAACCGGCCCACGCTGCTGAGCACGTCCGGTTTCTGTATCACAATGCAACGCCCGAAAGCGCCGGCCTTAAAGGGTAGAACGAGTCTCGAACGAATCGCGGCCGAATCGGTACTCAGAGGTGAGTCAGACTTCGTTCACCGCGACATCTAGGGCTTGGCCTGCAGCCTTCCACAACATCAGGGGAAATACCGGGTTTTGAAGTCGTCACGATCAAGCCCAAAAGGTTAAGGTCGGGAATGCCTGCCTGATCTTGAGAGTCAAGAGAGAGGAGTCACAGCGCCTTGGCATTGGTGGGCGTCACACGCGGCGCTGGAGTCACCAGGAATTGCGTCGCCTCCACCACAGCGTCGCCGACCGGCGTCGGAACCGAGATGCGGAAGGGCACCAGGATGCGCGTGCCGGCCAGCGGCGCGAACCACACTTCGGAATCCTGCATCGAGGTCAGGTACTGGATCACCGGGCGGGTGGGGATATGGCCGGCCAGCGGCGTGAAAGCGACCGAGCAAACCACCACCGGACCCTGATAGCCCTTCTCCGGCTTCACCTTGTCCATACGCTTGAAAGCAAGACGCAGGTCGTAGCGCATGCGACCATCGAAAATCGCAGTCGAGCGCTGGCAGGTTTCCGGCGCTATTGGATCGGCGCCGGCCGCGGCTCGTATCAGCGAGGCCGTCATCGGGTCGGTGACGCCGCGGCGATGAGCCTCGGTGATCGGCACGCGTTCCGGATCGGGCGGCGCGGGCGGCTTGACCGAGTAATCCTTTACCGCTCCGTTCTCGATCTCGATCTCCACCTCGTCCTTTTTCTTATTGGCGGTCATGGTCGCGGCATAGCTGCGGGGCACCGGCTGGCCATTGGCGACGGTGCCGCGTGACGCCGTGGTGCCTGTGCCGCCCGCGAACATCTTCAGCAAGCCGGTGGCCATCCCGCTGGCCGCCGCGGTGTATTGGTCATCCCGGAAATCGATCACCCAGGCTCCGCGGCCGATGGTGACGCCGCCCAGCGAAGCGGTATAGCGCGCGTCGAGCTTGGCTTGCGCATGGGCGGGGGCCGCGCAGGCCAACACGGTCAGCACGGCAGCGGTGACTTGCAGCAGGCGCGGTAAATCGGAGCCAGGTTGGCAGCACGAAATACAGTCCTTTTTGCCCGGTGCAAGGCATCGTGGCAGGCTTCCGCGCGTAGCATAACACGGCAGCCTGCGAATGAGCCGTAACGGCCGCAAATGCCGGGCTTAACAACAGATTCCCTGGGGGTGGTCTCGGCGGGGAATACGTCGTTTCTATGAAGTGCCTGCGGGAATGCAAGGCTTGGCTTGACGCCTTTAGCCGCCGTCCCTTATACGTTCGCCTGCTCTCGCAAAACGATAAGCATTGGCCAGGCGCATCCGGCGCGGGCCACGGATTTTGAGGTTTTAGCCATGTCGCAGCGATGCGAATTGACCGGCAAGGGTCCTCAGGTTGGGCACAAGGTCAGCCACTCCAACCATAAGACCAAGCGGCGGTTCCTGCCGAACCTCTGCAATGTCACCCTGGCATCGGAAGTTCTCGGCCGGCGTGTGCGCCTGCGGATTTCCGCCAACGCCGTGAAGACGGTCGACCATCGCGGCGGGCTCGATGCCTTCCTGCTCAAGGCCAAGGCCGACCAACTCTCGCCCCGCGCGCTCGAGTTGAAGCGCCAGGTACAGAAGAAACGGGCAGCCGCCACCGAACCAACTGCAGGCTAAGCTTCACAGCGCTTCGGTGTTGTCCATGGCTGGGCTTCTGCCCGGCCATTCTTATTCGCCCGTCAGCGTGAACTGCATCAGCAGCGTCCGTTGCAGTGGCGAGAAATTGTCGTCGGAGACGAGGGTCAGCACGGTCTCGCCCGACGCTGTGCGGTGCACGCCGAGGCCCTCGAAGTTGTCAATCTGCTGCCCGAAGTCGGCGTAGAAAATCACGCTGGCATCGGCGAGCGCGCCAGGGCGCAGATCGGCAGCCGCAATCCGGCGGATGCGCACGGCGCTGCGCAGCCAGGAAAACCGGCGCTCCAGCAGCAGGAGATCGCCGCCGGCCAGCAACGCGCAATCCGTCACATCGAAATCGTCGGCGCGTTTGATGGAGAAAGCGCCGGGGCTCGGACCGCCGAGCAGAAAAGCCCTGACGTTTCCCGAGGCGTCGAGGGCCGCCTCGGTGATCACGATGAGGGTCCCGGCGAGCGGCGATCCCTTCGGCACGAATGCGAGACCCTCAATCCCTCTATTCGGCGGCATGCCCTTGAACTCAGGCGGAGCCGGGATCGGCGCACCGCGCGCCTGCAAGCCATTCTTGGCGAAATCGTATTTCACGATGCGATGCACACGCTCGATGCCGACATAGATCGTGCCGGCGTCCTCCGCGATCGCTTCGGTATCGAACCATCCGCGCGCGACCAGACTCTTGCCGTCCGCACCGAGCATCGGCGCCATCTCCGGCTCGGCGATGCCGCTTGGTGCCGAGCCGGAATAGACGATGCGGCCGCGCAGCCAACGCCCGGTATCGGTCACCGCTATGAAGCCGCCGCCATCCGGCTGCATCCGCAGGGCGGAGAGGCCGCCGAATTCCTTCGATGGCGAGGTCAGTTGCAATCCGCCGCGAAACTCCAGCTTGCCGAAGCGGCGAAGGTCACGGTCGCTATGATCGAAATAGCTGATCGGCGGTGGCATTGATTTCGACGCGGCCCTGCGCCAGCGCGGGTGCGGCCGAGAGCAGGATCGCAGCTGCGATCAGGAAAGGTTGGCTCAAATCCAAAGCCGGCTGGGAGAAACGCCCCACGATGCCCCTCCCCGATTTCGGCTTGCGTCAGTGCTTGGTCGGATCAAGGAAGGTGGCGGATTTCCGCGACCAGACGTCCGGCTTGCGCACGGGCGGCCGCCACGGCGCTTCGGCAGCATGTTCGTCGAACAATTCCGCCAGTTTTTCGGTCATCGCGCCGCCGAGCTCCTCGGCGTCCACAATGGTGACGGCGCGGCGGTAGTAGCGCGTCACGTCGTGACCGATCCCGATGGCGATCAGTTCGACCGGCGAGCGCGTCTCGATCTCGTTGATCACCCAGCGCAGATGGCGTTCGAGATAATTGCCCGGATTGACCGACAACGTCGAATCGTCCACCGGCGCGCCGTCGGAAATCATCATCAAAATCTTGCGCTGCTCGGAGCGGGCCAACAGCCGCTTATGCGCCCAATCCAGCGCCTCGCCGTCGATATTCTCCTTCAACAGGCCTTCGCGCATCATCAACCCGAGATTCTTGCGTGCTCGCCGCCAAGGCGCGTCGGCGGATTTGTAGATGATGTGGCGCAGGTCGTTCAGGCGGCCGGGATTGACCGGCTTATTGGCGGCGAGCCAGTTCTCGCGCGACTGCCCGCCTTTCCAGGCCCGCGTCGTAAAGCCCAGGATTTCCACCTTCACCCCGCAGCGCTCCAGCGTGCGCGCCAGAATATCGGCGCAGGTTGCGGCCACCGTGATCGGACGGCCGCGCATGGAGCCGGAATTGTCCAGCAGCAATGTCACCACGGTGTCACGGAAATTGGTTTCCTTCTCGTGCTTGAACGAGAGCGGATGCATCGGATCGATGATGATGCGCGACAGCCGTGAGGCGTCGAGCACGCCCTCCTCCAGATCGAATTCCCAGGCGCGATTCTGCTGCGCCATCAGGCGCCGTTGCAGCCGATTGGCGAGGCGCGCGACGACGCCCTGCAGGCTGGACAATTGCTTGTCGAGATAGGCCCGCAGGCGATCGAGCTCGTCCGCGTCGCAAAGCTGCTCCGCCGGCACCATCTCGTCGAAGCGGGTGGTGAACGGCCGGTAATCGGGCCCGCGCGGCTCGTTCTGGCCCGCGCGTGGACGCCACGGCTGCGCAGCTTCCTCACCGTCCTCGCCCTCGGTGTCGTCCATCAGATCGGAGGTGGATGCCTCCGCCCCTTCGGCGGCTTCATCCTGATCTTCGCTCGGAGGATTCCGCCTGTTCCGCGCGCATGCGTTCGGCTTCTTCGGATTCCTTGTTCTCGCCGTCCTCGCCCTCTTGATCCTTTTTGCTGCGTTGTTCCTCGCTGTCTTCCTCCTCGTCGCCTTCGCTCTCGCTGCGATCCTCGCCCATGTCGAGGTTGTCGAGCAGGTCGTGGATGGCATCGCCGAAGCGGCGCTGGTCTTCCACCAGGCGTTCCAGGCGGTCGAGGTTTTTGCCTGCGCGTTCTTCGATCAGCGGCCGCCACAGATCCACCAGCGGTTTAGCCGCCAGCGGCGGGGCAAGACCGGTCAACCGTTCCCGCACCAGCATGGCGAGCGCGTCCTCGAGCGGCGCGTCGGCGCGGTCGGTGACCTCGCCCGCCTTGCCGCGGTGAAAACGGTCATCGAGCATGGCGGAAAGATTTTGTGCCACGCCTTCCATGCGCCGGGCGCCGATGGCTTCGACGCGCGCCTGTTCCACCGCCTCGAACACCGCACGCGCCTGCTGCCCGCCCGGCTGGATGCGGCGGTGCACGGCGGGATCATGACAGGCCAGCCGCAACGCCATGGCGTCGGCATGCCCTCGCACGATAGCGGCATCGTGCTGCGTCAGCTTGCGGGCCGGTTCCGGCAGTCGCGCCTTTAAGCCCGCGAGGCCAGGCCGCTCCGCCGCGAAGCTGACGTCGACGCCGGGCTTTTTGGCGATCGCCCGCAGGCAACCGGCCACCGCGCGCTTGAACGGCTCGGCCGGTGATCCCTTCGACGAAGACTTTGGCTTCTGGTTGGAGGCCATGCTTGGCGGCTTCTCTCCTTCAACTCAGCGCGACGTTGACCGAGGATTCCGGCAGCTCTTGCCCAAAAGAGCGCTGGTAGAACTCTGCCACGATCGGGCGCTCGAGTTCGTCGCACTTGTTCAGGAAGGTCAGGCGGAAGCCGAAGCCGATGTCCTTGAAGATGTCGGAATTCTCCGCCCAGGTGATCACCGTGCGCGGGCTCATCACGGTGGATATATCGCCGTTCATGAAGGCGTTGCGCGTGAGATCGGCGACGCGGACCATCTTGCTGACGATGTCGCGGCCTTCCTCGGTGCGGTAGTGCTTGGCCTTCGCCAGCACGATCTCGACCTCGTTGTCATGCGGCAGATAGTTGAGCGTGGTCACGATCGACCAACGGTCCATCTGCGCCTGATTGAGCTGCTGCGTGCCGTGATAAAGGCCGCTGGTGTCTCCGAGCCCGATCGTGTTGGCGGTGGCGAACAGACGGAAGGCCGGATGTGGCTTGATCACGCGGCTTTGGTCGAGCAGCGTGAGCCGGCCGGAAGATTCCAGTACGCGCTGGATCACGAACATCACGTCAGGCCGCCCGGCGTCGTATTCGTCGAAACAGAGCGCCACGTTGTTCTGGTAGGCCCAGGGGAGAATGCCGTCACGGAATTCCGTGACCTGCTGACCGTCCTTGATGACGATGGCGTCCTTGCCGATCAGATCGATACGGCTGATGTGGCTGTCGAGATTAACGCGCACCATCGGCCAGTTCAGCCGCGCGGCGACCTGCTCGATATGCGTCGATTTCCCGGTGCCGTGATAGCCGGTGACGATCACGCGGCGGTTGCGCGCAAAGCCGGCGAGAATGGCAAGCGTGGTCGGCCTGTCGAAGCGATAATCGGAGTCGATTTCCGGCACGTGCTCGTCGGGCTGGGAATAAGCCGGAACCTCCATGTCGCTGTCGATTCCGAATTGCTGGCGGACCGACACCTTCATGTCCGGCAGGCCGGCTATTTCTTGCACTGCGGCACTCATTGGTCCTCCGTGGTTTCGAAACCCCTCGAAACCCGATGCGGTTCGGCCAAACGGTCTAGATTCTGGGACGGGAACCTAGCAGAAAGGCCGGACGGGGCGAAACCCGGCCCGCCAAGGCCAATTCTAGCAATCAAATAGGCATTTTCGGCAGGCTTGCAAAGGCGGGGCAGGGTTGCTGCGCGGGCGGAGCCGTTGGCCGGTCAGGCGAAGCCGATCGACTTCAAATATTTGTAAGCCTGGATGATGTCCCGCAGCCGGTCCTCGGTGGAGCGGTCGCCGCCATTTGTATCGGGGTGATGCTGTTTCACCAGCGCCTTGAAGGCGGTGCGCACGTCGGTCTTGGTAGCATCGTTCTCCAGACCGAGATCATGCAGCGCCTTGCGCTCGGCATTGCGGATCATGCGGCCTTCCGGCTGTTGCGGCTCAGAGCCGGCGCGCCAGCGGCCGCCGGTCTCCTTGAACACGTTGAAGGGATCATCGGCGCCGTCGAAGCCGGAGGAGCGCGCCCGCCGCTTGACCGTTTCGTTGACCGGGCCGTTCATTCCAATTTTCCAGGTGGGACGATGACCGGTGATGGAATCCTTCTGATATTGCGCGACCGCGTCGTCGCTCATGCCGGCGAAGAAATTATACGACTGGTTATATTCGCGCACATGCGCAAGGCAGAAGCGCCAGTATTCCTTTTCACGCAGCCGGCCTTTCGGCGCGCGATGCGTCGCCGCTTGCTCGCAGCCCTTCCAGTCGCAACCCGGACGGTCGGTGGGTACGCGCTGTTCCGGGCCTGGCTTGACCCGGATGCGATCGAAATGGGGAGAGTTGAATTTCATAGCCGCCGATTATGCGTACTTGCCGCTGCCCGCTTCAAGACTTGACAATTGGCCAAATGGCGCTTCCTAGCGCAGGCATGCAAATAAAAGATTTAATCACGCGAAAGTTGACCGAGGCTTTCGCGCCGAAAAACTTAAGCGTGGTGGACGAATCCGAGCAGCATCAAGGTCATGCCGGCCATCGGCCGGGCGGGGAAACGCACTACCGGGTTTATATTGTGTCCGAGGCCTTCCGGGGGAAGAGCCGCGTTGACCGGCACCGGATGATTAACTCGGTGCTGGCGGCGGAGCTTGCCGGCGGCGTGCATGCGCTCGCCATCCATGCCAAAGCCCCGGACGAAGGCGGCGTCTAGCCTACCGCCCCGAAAGCTGCTCCGCCAGGAAGGCCCGGATCTCGGCCTGATCGACGTCGGGTTCGATGAAGGCCGTCGCCGATGCCGCGCGCGAGAATGAGCGCGAGCTTGCCGCGCTTTACCTTCTTGTCCTGCGCCATCAATTCCAGCAGGCGGTCCGGACCGGGTAATTCGCCGGCAATATCCGACATGCGGGTCGGCAGTCCAACGCCGGCCAGATGGCGCGCCACACGCTGGGCCTCCGATGCCGGCAAGAGGCCGCGCCGCGCCGAGAAGGCGAAGGCGAGCGCCATGCCGACGGCCACCGCCTCGCCATGCAACAGGCGGTCGGAGAATCCGGCGGCGGCTTCCAGCGCGTGGCCGAATGTATGGCCGAGATTGAGCAGCGCACGCTCACCGCTTTCGCGCTCATCGCGCGCCACGGTGCCGGCTTTGGCGCGGCAACTCACGGCGATGGCATGTTCGCGCGCCGCCCCGCCGGCAAACACCTCGCGCGCGTTAGCCTCCAGCCAGGAGAAGAAAGCGGCGTCGCCGATCAACCCGTATTTGACCACCTCGGCATAGCCGGCGCGAAACTCGCGCGGCGGCAAGGTGTCAAGCAGCGCGGTATCGGCGAGCACCAGAATCGGCTGCTGGAAAGCGCCGATCAGATTCTTGCCGTGCTGCGAATTGATGCCGGTCTTGCCGCCCACCGAAGAGTCCACCTGGGCCAGCAGCGTGGTCGGAACCTGGACGACTTCCAGCCCGCGCCGCACCACGGCAGTCGCGAAACCGGCTAGATCGCCGACCACGCCGCCGCCGAGCGCCACGACCACGTCGCCGCGCTCAATGCGCTCGGCGATCATGCTCTCGCAGACGCGCTCGAAAACGCCGAAGCTTTTTGACTTCTCGCCCGCGGGCACGATGATGCGCACGGAACCGATGCCGGCTTCGCTCAGCGCGGCTTCCGCCAGTGTCGAGATAAAGCTTGGCCACCGCGGAATCCGTGACGATGGCGGCGCGCACGTTCGGCCGCAGCGCCGCTAGCTGTTTGCCGAGGGAAGAAAGAATCCCGCGCCCGATGACAATGTCATAGGCGCGCTCGCCGAGCGGCACGTTCACCGTCACCGGCTCAGCGGAGCGAAGCGGCGCGGTCATGACATGCGGTCTCCCGCTGCGATGGCGCTGATCTGTTCCAACCGCGGCGCCACTGCGGAAATGATTTCCGCGATAATGATTTCGTGCGGCACGTCGCGCGAATGCACCATGACATCGGCCTCGGCGTAAACCGGATCGCGCTCCTGCATCAGACGCCGCAGCGTCTCTCCCGGGTCTTCGGTCTTGAGCATGGGCCGGTCGCCGCGCCGCTTGATGCGTTTCATCAGCACATCGTATTCCGCCTTCAGCCAGACCGAGATGCCCTTGGCGCGGATCGCCTCGCGCGATTGCGGATGCATGAAGGCTCCCCCGCCGGTCGCCAGCACCTGCGGTCCGCCTTCAAGCAGCCGGGCGATCACCCGCGCCTCGCCCGCGCGGAAATAAGGCTCGCCGTGCTTGGCAAAAATGTCGCTGATGCTCATGTCCGCAGCGTGCTCGATTTCGGCATCGGCATCGACGAAGGGCAGGTTGAGCCGCTGCGCCAATTTGCGGCCGATGGAGGATTTGCCCGCACCCATCATACCGACGAGCACCAGCGAACGCGGCCCAAGGGCCACCAGCAACTGGGCGTCGGAATTGCTCGCCGCAACGTTTTTATCGGTTTCCATGAATGCCGGTCAGAATCTCGAAACCGCCACCAGGGTTCCTTAAAGCATTCATTCTAAAAGCGGAACCGCAGGCCTTGTCATGGCCTTTGTAACATGTTGGTTGTCCCCATGGTCCGAATGCGGGACCCGCGAGCCCACCATGCCTAGCCTATTCCGATTCCTGATTTTCCTCGGGATTCTGAGCGGCATAGCCTATGGTGCCGTGTTTTCGCTGGCACGCTTTGTCGAACCGAAACCGCGGGAAATCACCATCACCATCCCGAACGACAAGTTCTACAAGAACCGCTGATCTCCTCCGCGAGAAAGCGCGGGACCAGCAAAAAGCTTGTCCCGGATTTGATCCGGGGGTGGGTCACGGTTTGCGAAGCAAGCGTGCGCAGATTGCGTAGACTTATCTGCGGATCGCGCGCGCTCACTGTAATATCAAGCGTATGGGCCGCCAGACCAAATCCTCCGACCAGACCCTGATCGAGCTTTTCTTGGACATGCTCGCGGCCGAACGTGGCGCGGGGACCAACACGCTAACTGCTTACCGGCGCGATCTTGAGGACCTTTCGGCGGCGCTCGCCGCCAACGGCGGCACCATCGCGAAGGCAGCAACCGACGAGCTGCGGGATTATCTCGGCGCGCAGGCGAGGCGGGGGTTGAAGGCCTCCTCGGTGGCGCGGCGGCTGTCGGCGATTTGCCAGCTTTACCGTTTCCTCTATGCGGAAAATCGTCGGCGCGACGATCCCGCTGCCGTGCTGGAAGGACCCAAGCGCGCGCTGACCCTGCCGAAAATCCTCTCCATCGCCGACGTCGATTGCCTGCTGACGCAGGCGCATGCCGATGCTGCCGATCCCGAACGCCGTGCGTCGGAACGGCTGCGCGCGGCGCGCCTCGCCTGCCTGCTCGAAGTGCTGTACGCCACCGGATTGCGCGTTTCCGAACTGATGGCGCTGCCAGTGTCGGCGGCGCGGCAGGATGCCCGCATGCTGGTGGTGCGCGGCAAGGGCGAGAAAGAACGGCTCGTCCCGCTTAACGATCCTGCCAAGCGCGCAATGGCCGATTACCTCGCCCTGCTGTCGAAACCGCCGGAACGGGCGGAAACCAAATGGCTGTTCCCCTCCTTCGGCGAGAGCGGCCATCTCACCCGTCAACACTTCGCGCGCGACCTCAAGGTCGCTCGCCGCCAAAGCCGGGCTGAAAGCCGCGCAAGTGAGCCCGCATGTGCTGCGCCATGCCTTTGCCAGCCACCTTCTGCACAACGGCGCGGATCTGCGCGTGGTGCAGACGCTGCTCGGCCATGCCGATATTTCAACGACGCAGATCTACACCCATGTGCTGGAAGAGCGGCTGAAAAGCCTGGTCCGCGACCTGCATCCGTTGACCGATGAGTAGCGGGGAACCAAGCAACACGGGCTTGCTTGACTTGAATGCGGCTGCGGGCCAGTTTCCGCCGCTTGCGGCAAGGGCCGCGCTCACCCTCGATCCGGCGCGATTTTTGGCTTCATGCGCAGTTATCTCGATTTTGAAAAAGCAGTTGCCGAGCTCGACGCCAAAGCCGACGAGCTGCGCGCCGTGCAGCCGGAAGGCGAGTCCAGCGCGGTGGCCGAGGAGATCAGCCGCATCGAGGCCAAGGCGATACAGACCCTGAAAGACCTCTATGCCAATCTGACGCCGTGGCAGAAGGCGCAGGTCGCGCGGCATCCGCAGCGTCCGCACGCGATCGATTACGTCAACACGTTGCTCACCGATTTCCAGGCTTTCGCCGGCGACCGCAAATTCGGCGACGACGCCGCCATCCTTGGCAGGCTTCGGCCGTTTCCGCGGCGAACCGGTCTGCGTCCTGGGCAACGAAAAAGGCTCCTCGACCGAGACGCGGCTGAAGCACAATTTCGGCATGGCGCGGCCGGAAGGCTATCGCAAGGCCGTGCGGCTGATGGAAATGGCCGACCGTTTCGAAATCCCGGTGATTTCATTGGTCGACACCGCCGGCGCTTACCCCGGCATCGATGCCGAGGAACGCGGTCAGGCGGAAGCGATCGCGCGTTCCACCGAAGCTTGCCTATGCCTTGGCGTTCCCAATGTCGCGGTGGTGATCGGCGAGGGCGGATCCGGCGGCGCGATCGCCATCGCCATCCGCCAATCGCGTGCTGATGCTGGAACACGCGATCTACAGCGTGATCTCGCCGGAAGGCGCGGCCTCGATTTTGTGGCGCGATACCTCAAAGGCTCAGGAAGCGGCGACCAACATGAAGATCACCGCCCAGGATCTGGAACGGTTTGGCGTCATCGACCTGATCGTGAACGAACCGGTAGGCGGGGCGCATCGCGATTCGCACGCTGTGATGGCCGCAACCGGGGACGCCATCGCCGCCGCGCTTGGGCGAGTTGCGCGTGCTCAACCAGGAAACGCTGCGCCGCCAGCGCCGGGAAAAGTTCCTGTCGATCGGCCGCAGCCTGAGCTGAGCGGCTGCCTGCCACAGTCTCGGCGTAAACGCGTGGCTGGATGCCTGGACCGGTCGGGCGGTTCCACGACTGTCGGGTGGGGGGCGAATATCTTCCTAAATTCTGCACACTGCGCTCAGGTTTACCCTTTGTTCACCATAACGGTGTTCAACCATATGGGGGAATTCGTTGCGAGCGCTCGGCCTTGAGGATAATGATAGATCAATGGCGGTTTGGGGACCGTCATCCGTCGGGGAGTACTCCGTTTGAACCGTAGCCCTCTGGCCCGCGTATTGCTGGCGTCGGCCGCGCTTACCGCTGCTGTCGCGCTTGCCGGCTGCGAAACGGACGGCACCAGCCCCGCGACCTCCGCGAAAGCGATGAAGCCGATCTCGCAAACGATGCTGAGCGAGATCGCGCAAAAGAATATGACCAAAGATTCGCCGATCCTCATCCGCCTGTTCAAACAGGAGTCTGGAGCTCGAGGTCTGGAAAAAAGACAGTAGCGGCCGCATGGCGCTGCTGAAGACGTTCCCGATCTGCCGCTGGTCAGGCGATCTCGGCCCGAAGATCAGGGAAGGCGACCGCCAGGCGCCCGAGGGCTTCTACACGATCACTCCTGGCAACATGAATCCGGCTTCGCAGTATCACCTCGCCGTCAACATCGGCTTCCCCAACGCCTTTGACAAAGCCCATGACCGCACCGGCGCTCACCTGATGATCCATGGCGACTGCTCATCGCGCGGCTGCTACGCAATGACCGACGAGCAGATCGCGGAGATCTACGCGCTGGCGCGCGAATCTTTCTTCGGCGGGCAACGCGCTTTCCAGATCCAGGCGTTCCCATTCCGCATGACCCCGACGAACATGGCGAAGCATCGCAACAACCCGCACATGCCGTTCTGGAAAATGCTGAAGGAAGGCTATGACCACTTTGAGGTCACGCGGGCGGAGCCGAAGGTCGACGTCTGCGAAAAACGCTACGTGTTCAACGCCGGTCAGGCCGATGGCGCCGACGCTCCGAATTTCAGCCCGCGCGCGCAATGCCCGATCTACGAAGTGCCGCGCGAGATCGCGGCCAAGGTTGCTGAAAAGCAGAAGAAGGACGAGGTCGCTGTCGCGGAATTGACCAACCGCGGTACGCCGGCGGCGCCGATCAAAATGGCGACCGATGGCGGCATGCACCAAGTCTTTGCCGACGCGCTGCAAGGCCGCACGGTGAAAGGCCGGGACGGCGAGGAGCGCGTGGTTGCGGTCGCCGCACCGGGCACCATCCCGCCGACCGTCAATCCGCCGTCGAATGTCGTGATCGCCGGCACTGCGCCTGCGAAAACGGCCGCAGCGGCGCCTGCGCTGACGCAGCCTGCCTCCCCGCCGCGCTCCAACAGCATCGTCGCGCGTGCGCCTGCGCAACCCGACTGCCGCCAAGCCGGTGCAGACGCATCGGCATCGTTGTCAGGCCTGGATAATTTCCTCAGCAAGCTGTTCACGACGCAGGACAGCCAGACAAACACCGCTGCCCCTTCGTCCCCGGCGCAGGCCGCAAAGCCGAGCGGTCTACGCGGCTCCACGACGACGGCGGCACAGGCCCCTGTCGCCAAGCCGAAACCCGCGCCTGGCGCACTGGCCGAGGCCAAGCCCAGGCCGCTGCCGGAAGAATATCCCGGGCAGAAGGTTGCCAATGCGGTCCCGATGCCGCCGCAGTCGCCGGTGTCGGCGTTTAACGGCCCCCCCGCCGCCGCCAGCTCCGGCCTGCTCTCCGGAGCAGTGCCCGTGCTTCCCGCCGGCAGCTTCGGCGACAACTGGCTCAGCGGGCGCTAACCCAAGACTGATTGAAATAAAGCTACGGCCGGGGGATTTCCCGGCCGTTTTCTGTTTTGGTCTACGGGCTCGCGCTTACGCGTAACGCCCGTGGCAGTGCTTGTATTTCTTGCCCGAGCCGCAAGGGCAATTCTCGTTGCGGCCGACCTTGCCCCAGCTTGCGGGATTTTGCGGATCGCGCGCCGCGCCGCCGCCATTGCCGGCCATCGCCGGCACCAGCCGCGCCTGCGCGCCGACTTCGTCCTCGCCGGTCTGCGGATCGATCTTATGCGCTTCCATATAGGGAAGCGGCGGCTCCTCCGGCTGCTGCTGAACGATTTCCACCCGCATCAGCTGGGCGGTGACGCCCTCGCGCAGATTGCCGATCATCGCCTCGAACAGGTTGAAGGCCTCCGCCTTGTATTCGTTGAGCGGATCGCGCTGGCCATAGCCGCGCAGGCCGATCACCTGGCGCAGATGCTCCAGCATCAAGAGATGTTCGCGCCAGAGATGGTCGAGCGTCTGCAGCAGGATCGACTTTTCCACGTAGCGAATGACGTCCGGCCCCCATTGCGCGACCTTGCCGGCCATGAACTCGTCAGCGCGGCGTTCGACGCGAGCGAGGATTTCCTCGTCGGCGATGCCTTCTTCCTTCGCCCATTGGTCCACCGGCAAATCAAGGCCGAGCACGCGCATGAGCTCTTCCTTCAGGCCGGCCGTGTCCCACTGCTCGGGATAGGCATTTTCCGGCACGTGCTTGGTGACCAGATCCTCGACCACCGCGCGGCGCATGTCGGCGATGGTCTCCGCCACCGTCTCGTCCTTCATGAGGTCGATGCGCTGATCGAAGATGACCTTGCGCTGGTCGTTCATCACGTTGTCGAACTTCAGCAGGTTCTTGCGGATGTCGAAGTTGCGCGCCTCGACCTTCTGCTGCGCCTTTTCCAGCGCCTTGTTGATCCAGGGATGGATAATCGCTTCGTTTTCTTTCAGCCCGAGCTTTTGCAGCATGCCGTCGAGCTTGTCGGAGCCGAAGATGCGCATCAGGTCATCTTCCAGCGACAGGAAGAATTTTGAATGGCCCGGATCGCCCTGGCGTCCCGAGCGGCCGCGCAGCTGGTTGTCGATGCGCCGGCTCTCATGCCGTTCGGTGCCGAGCACGTAAAGGCCGCCGGCAGCCAGCGCCTTCTCCTTCAGGCGCGCAACCTGCCGCCGGATGTCGTCGGCGCGCGGGCTCTTCTCGCGCTCGCGGGCGTCCTCGATCTCGGTGATTTCCTGCCGGATGCGCATGTCGGCGTTGCCGCCGAGCTGAATGTCGGTGCCCCGGCCGGCCATATTGGTGGCGATGGTGATCGCCCCCGGCACGCCGGCCTGCGAGATGATGTAGGCTTCCTGTTCGTGATAGCGCGCGTTCAGGATGGCGAAGACCTTGGTCTTGGTTGCGCCCTCGTCGCCGGAATAGAGCGCGGCAAAGGCGTTCGGATCGGAGAAGTCGTGCTGCTCCCAGCCGGCCTTGCGCAGCATCTCGGCGAGCTGCTCGGATTTCTCGATCGAGGTGGTGCCGACCAGCACCGGCTGCCCGCGCTGCTTGCAGTCCTCGATCAGCGTGAGAATGGCGCGGTATTTTTCCACTTGCGTGCGATAGACCTCGTCGTCGTCGTCCAGCCGCACCATCGGCATGTTGGTGGGCACTTCCAGCACTTCGAGGCCGTAAATATCCATGAACTCGTCGGCCTCGGTCAGCGCCGTGCCGGTCATACCCGCGAGCTTCTCGTACATGCGGAAATAGTTTTGGAAGGTGATCGAGGCGAGCGTCTGGTTCTCCGGCTGGATCGTCTGGTGCTCTTTCGCCTCCAGCGCCTGGTGCAGGCCCTCGGAATAGCGGCGGCCCGGCATCATGCGGCCGGTGAACTCGTCAACGATGATGACCTCGTCGTTGCGCACGATGTAGTCCTTGTCGCGCTGGAACAGCTTGTGCGCGCGCAGCGCCTGGTTGATGTGATGCACGGTCGAGACGTTCTCGACGTCGTAGAGGTGGTCGCCCTTGAGCAGACCGGCTTCGCGCAGCATCCGCTCCATCTTTTCCATCCCGACTTCGGTCAGGTTGGTGGTGCGCTGCTTCTCGTCGAGATCGAAATCCTCTTTCACGAGCTTCAGAATATAGGCGTCGATCGTGTTGTAAAATTCCGAGCGGTCTTCGAGCGGGCCGGAGATGATCAGCGGCGTGCGCGCCTCGTCGATCAGAATGGAGTCCACTTCGTCGACGATCGCGTAGATGTGCCCGCGCTGGACCATGTCCTCCAGCCGGTACTTCATATTGTCGCGCAGATAGTCGAAGCCGAGCTCGTTGTTGGTGCCGTAAGTGACGTCGCAGTCGTAGGCTTGCTTGCGCTGCTCGTCGTCGAGCCCGTGCACGATGACTCCGGTGGCCAGCCCCAGGAAGCTGTAAATCTGGCCCATCCATTCGGCGTCGCGCTTGGCGAGGTAGTCGTTCACCGTGACCACATGCACGCCGCGGCCGCTCACCGCATTGAGGTAGACTGGCAGCGTCGCCACCAGCGTCTTGCCTTCGCCGGTCTTCATCTCGGAGATTTTGCCTTCATGCAGGATCATCCCGCCGATCAGCTGCACGTCGAAATGACGCTGGCCGAGCGTGCGCTTGGCCGCTTCGCGTACGGTGGCGAAGGCAGGCACCAGGATGTCGTCGAGCGATTTGCCTTCGGCAACCTGCGCCTTGAAGACGTCGGTGCGCGCGCGCAGTTCGTCGTCCGACAGCTTCGCAAGCTCCGGCTCCAGGGCATTGATGGCATCGACCCGGGGCTGATAGCTCCGGATGCGCCGTTCGTTCGATGAGCCGAACATCTTGCGGGCGAGACCAGCGATCATCAAAATCCTTTCAGGCGCCGCTGCCGGGACTTGGGGACGCCGTTCGGCGTCACGATCCAATTATTAAACACCGCTTCGGCTGCAAGGCCGCAGATTGGCGGCCGCACCAGAGGATTCTGGAATTGCAGCACTTTTTGGACTGCTGGCAAGCGGGCACCGCACGAAACCTTCCCGCGGGACGGCCGAGGAGATGGGCGAGAGATAGGAGGGGCTCCCATCCTTGTCAATTGCCGGGATTTCGTTGCCAAACGCGTTTGTGGGACTGGATTGTCGCAGTTTCGGCTTACTTTCCGGCCATTGCCAAGCATGGCTGTTTGCGCGACTGTCGCCCCGCCCCCGGTGCTCCCTCATCTTGTTTAAGGACCGCGTTATGACTTCCAGCTCGCTTCCAATCCGCACAACCGGTTTCCGTCTGCCTTATCGCCGGACCGGCCTGCTCGCAGCACTTGCCCTGCAGGTTGTGCTGAGCGGCTGTTGGCCCGGATCCGATGATAAGGCTTCCAAGGACAACAAGATGGCGCCGATGGCCAGCACACCGATGGCCGCCGGGCCGACGGTGGCCGCCAGCACGCCGGCTCCTGCCGCCTCTCCCGCCGCAGCCACCGCCGCAGCGCAGAGCGAAGGGCCCGTGGTCGCCAAGGTCAATGGCGTCGAGATCCGCGAAGGCGACATCAAATTGGCTGAAGAAGATATCGGCGAGCAGATGACGCAGGTGCCGCCGGAATTGAAACGCGACTACCTTGTCACTTATGTCGGCGACATGATCCTGCTGACGCAGGCCGCCGAAGCCAAGAAGATCGGCGACAGCAACGAGTTCAAGCAGCAACTCGAATTCACCCGCAAGAAGCTCCTGATGGCGAAGCTGCTCGCTGCCGAAGCCAAGGCCGCTTCGACCGAAAGTGCGATGCGCAAAATCTACGATGACGCCACCAAGCAGATGAAGCCGGAAGAGGAAGTGCACGCCCGCCATATCCTGGTAGAGACCGAGGAAGAGGCGAAGGCGATCCTGGAGGAGCTGCAAAAGGGCGCCGACTTTGCCGAAACGGCCAAATCCAAGTCCAAGGATCCCGGCGCCGCGGCGGAAGGCGGCGATCTCGGCTTTTTCAGCAAGGACCAGATGGTGCCGGAATTTGCGGATGTCGCGTTCAAGCTGGAAAAAGGCCAACTTTCGGACCCGGTGAAGTCGCCCTTCGGCTGGCACATCATCCGTGTCGAGGACAAGCGCACCCGGTCGGTGCCTGATTTCGAGCAGGTCAAACCGCAGATCGAGACTTTCGTGGCGCGCAAGGCGCAGTCGGAATATCTCGCCAAGCTGCGCGAGAGCGCGAAGATCGAGCGGCTGGACAAGCCGGAAGTGCCGAAGCCGGCGGAAGCCCCGGCTGCCGCGTCCGCAACGCCGCCTGCCGAGGAGAAGAAGTAAGCCCCCGTCATTCCGGCCGCGTAGCTGCGCGGGCCGGAATCCATAATCCCGGTCTTGCAGTTTGACCGAAAGCTTGGTGGTTATGGATTCCGGGTTCGCGAGCCATGCTCGCGCCCCGGAATGACAGGATCACCGATGGCTCCCAAAATCT
The DNA here is from genome assembly GCA_963731585.1 of uncultured Alphaproteobacteria bacterium. Classification (GTDB taxonomy): domain Bacteria; phylum Pseudomonadota; class Alphaproteobacteria; order Rhizobiales; family Xanthobacteraceae; genus CANKHA01. Next base: position 1,044,161 of record CAVSWC010000003.1, on the reverse strand, counting down.
CCCCGCTCGCCCCGGCGCTCGTGACCGATGCGCCGTCCGTGCCCGGCGTCAAGCTCGCGACCGCCGCCGCCGGCATCCGCTACGCCAACCGCACCGATGTTCTCCTGGTCGTGCTCGATCGCAAGACCACGGTGGCGGGCGTCTTCACGCAGTCGAAATGTCCCTCGGCGCCGGTTGAATGGTGCCGGGCGAAGGCCAAGGGCGGCAAAGCGCGCGCGCTTGTCGTCAATTCCGGCAATGCCAATGCCTTCACCGGCCGCGACGGCCGCGACGCGGTGAAGTTCACCGCGGATCTCGCAGCAAGAACTCTGGGCTGCAAAACGGGCGAAATCTTTCTCGCTTCCACCGGCGTCATCGGCGAGCCGCTGCCGGCAGCGCAATTCACCGGCGTGATGGATCAGCTGGCATCCGACGCGGCGCCCGGCCGCTGGCTCGATGCCGCCCGAGCCATCATGACCACCGATACCTTCCCGAAAGTGGCGACGGCGAAGACCAATATCGGCAAGGCCGAGATCACGATCACCGGCATCGCCAAGGGCGCGGGCATGATCGCTCCCGACATGGCGACGATGTTGTCGTTTATCTTCACCGACGCCGCGATCAGTGCCCCGGTGCTGCGCAAGCTGCTGAAGGATGGCGTGGCGGACAGTTTCAATGCCGTCACCATCGATGGCGACACTTCCACCTCCGATACGCTGATGGCCTTCGCTACCGGCGCGGCCGGTGCGCCGCGCATCACCAAGGCCACCGATCCGCGGCTGCGCGGGTTCCGCGAAGCCTTCAACATGGTGCTGTGCGATCTCGCCGAGCAGGTCGTGCGCGATGGCGAAGGCGCCTCCAAGCTGGTCGAAGTCAAGGTGGCGGGCGCCGTGTCGAAAAAATCCGCCCGCAAGATTGCGATGTCGATAGCCAATTCACTTCTGGTGAAGACCGCGATCGCCGGCGAGGACGCTAACTGGGGCCGCGTGGTGATGGCGGTGGGCAAGGCCGGCGAGCCGGCCGACCGGGACAAGCTCTCGATCTGGTTCGGCGGCATCCGCGTGGCGCACAAGGGCCAGCGCGATCGCGCTTATGATGAAGCCAAGGTGTCCGAAGTGATGAAGCAGCCGAACATCGAGCTGAAGGTTGACCTTGGGCTGGGCCGCGGCAGCGACCGCGTGCTGACCTGCGATCTCACCAAGGAATACATCGAGATCAACGCGCATTACCGGTCTTAATACCGGCTTAACCTTGCGCGTTGATCTGCAACGTTAATGCTAAGGCCCCAAAATGCGCCCAGGGTTCGAGCGTGAAAATCCTCCTTGTTGCCGCTTGCGCCCTCATCGATGCCGACGGCCGCGTGTTGCTCGCGGAGCGGCCGGCCGGCAAACCGATGGCGGGACTATGGGAATTTCCCGGCGGCAAGGTGGATGATGGCGAACGGCCCGAGGACACGCTGATCCGGGAATTGAACGAGGAACTGGGAATCGTCGTCAAGGAAGCCTGCCTGGCTCCGCTCACTTTCGCGAGCCACAGTTATGCGGACTTCCATCTCGTGATGCCGCTTTATGTGTGCCGGCGGTGGGAAGGAAGCGTGATGCCGCTGGAAGGGCAAAGGCTCGCCTGGGTGCGGCCGAACCGGCTGCGGGACTATCCGATGCCGCCCGCCGACGAGCCGCTGGTGTCGCACTTGATGGCGCTGTTGTAAGACAAGGCCAACGGGCCGAGAGATGGAAACGAACATGCAGCACTTCACAGTTGACTTCCTTCGTCGCTGGCCAGGCAATGCGCTTCGCGCGCGACGAAAACGGCGCCACCGCCATCGAATATGCCATGATCGCCGTCTGGCATCGCGATCGCCATCGTCGCCGCGGTGACGGCGGTCGGCGACGTCGATCAGTAGGCATGTACACACCGTCGCAGGCCGCATTCAATAGCCGTCCGGTCTAGCGGCCCGCCTTCTCTCCCGCCGGAATTTCGGTCGTGCCAAGCGCATCGGCGAGCCGCATCTTCGCGGAGCCGGGTTGCAGCGGCTTTTGCTGGCTCGGATCCGGCGCCCAGCCGGACAGCCAGACGATCTCGAAGGTCGCGCGCAGGCGGCCGTCCGGATCGGCGAAACGCTCGCGCGTAGATCTCCGCCATCCGCATCAGCGTCGCGCGCCGCAGCGGCACGCGACGGCGCTCGATCAGCACATTGGTCGCGCCCATGCGGCGCAGATCGTGCATCAGCGCGAAGACCGTGCGCGTAACGCACGGTCACCCGCTCGACGTATCGGCCACCGGCAAGGCGAAGCCGGCACGCTGCAGCAGCGCGCCGAGATCGCGCAGATCCGGAAACGGCGCGACGCGCGGCGAGACGCCGCCTTCCATTTCGGTCTCGGCCTCGGCGAAGGCCTGCCGCAACTCTGTCAGCGTCTCGCCGCCCAGCGAGCGCGGCGAGAAACAGCCCGTCCGGCTTCAGCGCGCGGCGGATCTGGATCAGCGTGCCGGGCAGATCATTGACGAAATGCAGCGCCAGCGCGGAAACCACGAGATCGAGCGAACCCGTCGCGGAACGGCAGCGCCTCCTCGTCGGCGGCGACAAGTCAGCGCGCCCTCCCACCCTTCCCCGTAAACGGGCAGGGAGATTGAGCGGATCGACCGCGATCAGACTTCCACCTTGCCGCTTGCCGGCCAGCGCCCGGCGCAGGTGATCGCCGGGCGTGCCGAGATCGATCGCGAGATCGAAGCGGCGCATCACGCTGGCGAGCCGCTCGGCCAGATCGTCCGCTACGCGCGCGAGCAGGAAATCCGCAGGCACCAGCGCCATCGCGCGGCGCCGGCGGGCGCGCAGCAAGCGGCGGTCGAAGATGATGGGACTGGGCACGGGAGGCCTCAATGAGCGTCCCCTCGCCCACTTGCGGGGGAGGGATAGAGGGTAACGCAGACTGAGCCGCACGTATAACCCCCTCGCGTCCCTCCCCGCGTAAACGGGAGAAGGAGTCGCTTCGTGCATCGTGCTAGCGTTCGACCATGCAACGGCGACGGTTACCGAGAGCCTGTCACGTTTCGCGTCTCGCCCCGCCGTGCGCGGCAGCCTTGCGCACGTGCTCGACGTGGCGCTGCCACCGCTCTGCCCGGCCTGCCGCGAGCCGGTGGAAGATCAGGCTCTGTGCGCGGCCTGCTGGTCGAAGCTGTCCTTCATCGCGCGGCCCTATTGCGAGCGGCTCGGCATTCCCTTCGCCTATGATCCCGGGCCGGGCCTGCTCTCGATGCAGGCCATCGCCGATCCGCCGGCCTATGACCGCGCCCGCGCCGCCGTGCGCTACGACGATATCGCCCGCGCGCTGGTGCATGCGTTCAAATATGGCGACCGGCTCGACCTTGCGCCGACGCTCGGCCGCTGGACCGCGAATGCCGGCCGCGAGCTGCTGGCCGAAGCCGATGCGCTCATTCCGGTGCCGCTGCATTGGCGCCGGTTATGGGCGCGGCGCTTCAACCAGTCGGCATCGCTGGCGCAGGCGGTATCGGCGGCAAGCGGCGTGCCCGTGCTGCACTGCCGCGCTCAAGCGCGTGAAGGCCACCGCGCATCAGGTCGGACTGAGCCAAGCCGAGCGCGCGGGAACGTGCAGGGCGCCTTCCGCGTGCCGCCCGAAGGCAAGGCCGAGATCGCCGGACGCCGGCTGGTGCTGGTGGATGATGTGCTGACATCCGGGCGCAACCGTGGATGCCTGCACGCGAGCGCTGCTGCGCGCCGGGCGCTGCCAATGTCGATGTGCTGGTATTCGCTCGGGTTGTGGCGGCGGCCAAAAGTCCCATATAAAATCGGGAAGATCAAGCGATGGACAAATGCCGCCGGTTGAAATCTACACGACCCGTTACTGCCCCTATTGCGTTTCCGCCAAGGCGCTGCTGACCCGCAAAGGCATCCCTTTCACGGAGATCGACGTGTCCGGCAATTGGGAGCTGCCGCCAGAAGATGGTGGAGCGCGCGCATCGGCCGCATGACCGTGCCGCAGATCTTCATCGGCACGATGCATGTCGGCGGTTCGGACGAGCTGCATGCGCTGGAGGCGGCGAAGAAGCTCGATGCCTTGCTGGCGAGCCAAGGAGAGACCGCATGACCGCGGCGACCTTCACCGCGGCGCTGGTGCAGATGCGCTCCGGCCTCAATCCGCAGGCCAATCTCGACGCCGCGGTCAAGCTGATCGGCGAAGCCAAGGACAGCGGCGCCGGATTACGTGCAGACGCCGGAAATGACCAACATCATGGTGCTGCAGCACGAGCAGCTGTTCGCCGCGATCGTGTCGGAAGAAAACGATCCTTGCCTTGCCACCTTCCGCGAGCTCGCGCGCGCGCTCGTCGATCCATCTGCATATCGGCTCGCTGGCGATCCGCGCCTCCGCCGACAAGGCGGTCAACCGTTCCTTCCTGATCGATCCGAAGGGCGAGATCGCCGCGCGCTACGACAAGATCCACATGTTCGACGTCGATCTCGCCGACGGCGAGAGCTATCGCGAATCGCGCAATTACCGCGCCGGGCGATTTCGGCGTGGTCGCCGACCTGCCCTGGGGCCGGCTCGGCCTGACGATCTGCTACGACCTGCGTTTTCCCGCGCTGTATCGCGGGCTGGCGGAAGCCGGCGCCTCCTTCCTCGCGGTCGCCTGCCGCCTTCACCCGGCAGACCGGCGAAGCGCATTGGCATGTACTGCAACGTGCCCGCGCGATCGAGAACGGCTGCTTCGTCTTCGCCGCCGCGCAAGGCGGCCGGCACGAGAACGGCCGCGACACCTTCGGCCATTCACTGATCGTTGACCCTTGGGGGCGCATCCTGGCGGAAGGCGGAACCGAGCCCGGCAGTCGTGCTGGCCACGATCGATCCGGCGGCGATCTCCGCCGCCCGCGGCCGGATTCCTTCGCTGCAGCATGGGCGGCGTTTCGAGATCATCGAGCCGATGGCCGAGCCGGTTCATCTTCGCGCGGTGAAAGGCCCGACATGATCAAATACGCCCTGGTCTGCGAGCAACGGCACGGATTCGAGAGCTGGTTCCCCAGTTCCGCCGCCTATGACAAGCAGGCCAAGCGCGGGCTGGTGAACTGTCCCGCCTGCGGCTCAAGCAAGGTGGAAAAGGCGATCATGGCCCCGCGTCTTTCCGGCACGCGCAAGGGCAAGCAACGCGCCGCCGAGACGCCGGCCGCGACTTCGGTCGCGATGCTCTCGCCGCAGGAGCTGGAGCTGCGCGCGAAGCTGAAGGAAGTGCGCGAGCACATTACGAAGAATGCCGACTATGTCGGGCAGAAATTCCCGGAAGAAGCGCGCAAGATGCATTACGGCGATATCGAGCACCGCTCGATCTACGGCGAGGCCTCGCTGGAAACCGCCAAGGAATTGCACGACGAAGGCATCGAGCTGCATCCCTTGCCGGTGCTGCCGGACGAGCAGAACTAATCAAATCGTTTCACTAGCAGAAGCGCGTCAATCAGCAGGCCGACTCCAGACGATCAATGCTGCCCAGCTTCGCGCGGGTCGTGCGCTGCCTGAAGCCGAAGATCGAGATCGCCTGCGCGAACAGCACCTCGACCAACGCCAGCGTGCGCACGCTCGCCGCGGTGGCGAGCGCGAAGGCCAGAAACCAGAACAGCGACGCGAACGGCGCCGAGAAAGCCCGCCAGCAGCGACGGCCGCCAGTCGCGCATGATGCGCATGACGCGCGGGACTGCCGCAGCCTACCAGCCCATAGTCGACAGCAGCACCGCCTGCAGCGCCAGCCCCATCACGACGCTGTAGGACGCCGCCATGACATAGCTGGCATCGCTTCAGGGTGAGGATCGCGCCGCGGAATCCAATTGCGGAAAGCCCGAACATCCGCGCCGGCGGCAAGCCCGAGCAGTGTCGGCTTCAGCCCCTTCGCGCATCGAGCCGCTGCGATGCGCCATGATCAACGCCGGCCGTCGCGATCAGGATCGCGACCGCCATCGGCAGCGTGACCTAGCAGGTCGACCGCGACCTGCATTCGGTCTTGATATAGGCGTAGACCAGCAACGAGCGCCGTTCATCGCGTCAGCATCAGGGAGGCGGCGGTCCGCCACCGCCGAGCAGGATCCAGCCCATAAACGCCGCGCAGCGCGGCAGCGGCGCGCCGGTCGCGAGCAGCCCGCGACGAGCAAGAGAGACCAAGGCACGCCGAAGAAAAACCGCACCTGCGTCGCGCCAGCGGTGCCGAGTCGCCGCGGTGAGATGCGCTGCGTCGCATTGCGCAACTGCGCAGGCGCGACCAGCGTGAAGAACCAAGCAATCGTCATCTCCCTCTCCCGCGCTTACGGAGCTGAGGGCGCGATGGATCGCGGCGAGCTGCCCCGTCACCCGACGCACTCCGTCGTCGACCTCTCCCCGCATGCGGCGGAGCAGATGAAAGCAAGCCCGCGTCACGACGCCGGCCGCTCCGCCGTGATCAGGTAGTTCACGTCCATGTCGGGCGAGAGCTGCCATTTATCGGCGAGCAGATTGTAGATCACGCCGCTTTCGCCGATGCGGCGCAGCCCGCCGGCCTGCAGCGCGGATTCCAGTTCCTGCGGCGTGACGAATTTGTCCCATTGATGCGTGCCGCGCGGCAGCCAGCGCAGCACATATTCCGCCCCGACGATGGCGAGCGCGAAGGCCTTCAGCGTGCGGTTGAGCGTGGCGGTGATCATCAGCCCGCCCGGCCTCACCATTTCGGCGCAGCGGCGGACGAACAGGTTCACGTCGGTGACGTGCTCGACGACTTCCATGGCCAGCACGATGTCGAAGCGCTCGCCGGCGTCGGCCAGCGCCTCGGCGGTGGTGGAGCGGTAGTCCACGGCCACGCCGGTCTCCGGCGGCATGCAGCTTCGCCACCTCGATATTGTTGGCGGCCGGATCGGCGCCGACCACCTCCGCCCCGATGCGCGCCAGCGGCTCGGATAGCAGCCCGCCGCCGCAGCCGATATCGAGGATGCGCAGGCCGTCGAGGCAGTCGAGCCGTTTGGGGTCGCGCTGAAAATGCATCGCCGCCTGGTCGCGGATATAGGCCAGCCGCACCGGGTTGAACTTGTGCAGGGGCGCCATCGGGCCGCGCGGATTCCACCAGGTCGGCGGCCAGCCGGGAGAACCGCTCGACTTCGGCGGCATCGACGGTGGATTTGGTTTGTCCGACCACTGGCGGCTCCTGTTTCCCTCTCCCTCGCGGGAGAGGGTGGCGAGCGCGAGCGTAGCTGGCGCGAGCCGGGTGAGGGGCGGAACTCGATATCGCCGAAAAAGCCCCCTCACCCGCCCTCGCTATCGCTCGGGCACCCTCTCCCGCAAGGGGAGAGGGAAAGAAAGGGCTGCGGTTGCGGCAATCTGACAGCGCCGGTATGTATAGCCGCCTTTTCCGGCCGGAAACTGAAGAAAAAATCGCCCGCATGAGCCGTCTTGTCATGAAATTCGGCGGTACCTCCGTCGCCGATATCGACCGCATCCGCAACGTCGCCCGCCATGTGAAGCGGGAGACGGACGCCGGGCATGAGGTCGCGGTGGTGGTTTCCGCCATGGCCGGCGCCACCAACAGGCTGGTGGAGTGGTGCCGCGAGGCGGCGGCGCTGCATGACGCACGGGAATACGACGTCGTGGTCGCTTCCGGCGAGCAGGTTGCCTCCGGTCTGCTGGCCATCGCCTTGCAGGAGATGGGCGTCAACGCGCGTTCGTGGCAGGGCTGGCAATTGCCGATCCTGACCAGCGACGCGCATGGCTCCGCCCGCATCCTCGACATCAACGGCGCCGAGATCGTCAAGCGGTTCAAGGAGCGAAAGGAAGTGGCGGTGATCTCCGGCTTCCAGGGCGTCCATCAGGAGACCGGCCGCATCACCACGCTCGGCCGCGGCGGCTCCGATACTTCCGCAGTTGCGATCGCGGCCGCGGTCCAGGCCGACCGCTGCGACATCTATACCGATGTCGACGGCGTCTATACGACCGACCCCCGCGTGGTTCCGCGCGCCCGCAGGCTGGCCAAGGTCGCCTTCGAGGAAATGCTGGAACTGGCTTCGCTCGGCGCCAAGGTTTTGCAGGTGCGCGCGGTCGAACTCGGCGCCATGCGCCAGGTGCGGATTTTCGTCCGCTCCAGCTTCGACAAGCCGGAGGACATCGACCCGCGCGCGGAGCCGCCGGGAACCCTGATCTGTTTTGAGGAGGAGATCGTGGAGCAGCACATCGTCACCGGCATCGCCTTCTCCAAGGACGAGGCGCAGATTTCCATCCGCCGCGTGCAGGACAAGCCCGGCGTGGCCGCGGCCATTTTCGGCCGGCTGGCGCAGGCCAATATCAACGTCGACATGATCGTGCAGAATGTCTCCGAGAACGGCGCGACCACCGACCTGACCTTCACGGTGCCGGAGGCGGACTATGTCCGGGCCAACGACGTTCTGGCCAAGGCGAAGGGCGAGATCGGCTATGAGCGGCTCGACGGCGCCACCGACGTGGCCAAGATTTCCGTGATCGGCTTCGGCATGCGCAGCCATGCGGGCGTGGCGGCGGAGGCCTTCAAGGCGCTGGCCGAGCGCAATATCAACATCCGCGCCATCACCACCTCGGAGATCAAGTTCTCGCTCTTGATCGACGCCGCCTACACCGAATTGGCCGTCCGCACCCTGCACGCCCTCTATGGGCTGGATAAGGCAAGCGCCTAAAATCGAGCTGCAGCCTGCCTTTCAGCGGTGTCTGGGGCCTTTGGCTTGCAGTTTGCATCCCCGATTGGCTATGACCTAAAGCGCATGATCCCGAAAAGTGGGAACCGGTTTTCGGGTAAGATCATGCGCCAGTTTGAGAGTTAGCGCGCGAACAGCAGATAAGTGTACGCAATCTGCGCAACCTTGATTGCTTACGCAAAACCGGTACCCACTTTTGCTGATCGCGCGCTAGGAGATTCCGTGGATCGCCGGAGCCGCGGGCTTTTCCTTTCAGTTTGCGCCGCAGCTAAACAGCTGCGGGAGATCGGGTAGAGGACCTCACGCCATGCGAGGCGCGCTCGGTGGTCCGCGCGTATTGTTGCGCCGGCTTCGCGAGGTGATGGCGGAGCCGGTCAGCGCGCAGGAACGCCTGGACAAGATTGTGGTGCTGATCGCCGCCAACATGGTGGCGGAGGTGTGTTCCGTCTACGTGCTGCGCGTGGACAACACACTCGAGCTCTATGCCACCGAAGGCCTGAACCGGCAGGCCGTCCACATGACCGTCATGGACGTCGATGAAGGCCTGGTCGGCCTGGTGGCGCGCGAGGCCACCTCCATCAACCTGTCGGAGGCGCACGAGCATCCGGCCTTCTCCTATCGGCCGGAGACCGGCGAAGAGATCTACCATTCCTTCCTCGGCGTGCCGATCCTGCGCGCGGGCAACACGCTCGGCGTACTGGTGGTGCAGAACCGCGCGCGGCGCACCTATTCCGAGGAGGAAGAGGAGGCGCTGCAAACCACGGCCATGGTGCTGGCGGAGATGATCGCTTCGGGCGAGCTTTCCGCACTCGCCAAGCCCGGCGCCGAACCGGCCGCGCATCATGCGCTGAGGCTTGTCGGCAGCGCGCTGGCGGAAGGCCTGGCGCTCGGCCATGTCGTGCTGCATGAGCCCCGCGTGGTGGTGACCAATTTCATCGCCGATGACGTGCAGACAGAACAAAAGCGCCTGGACGATGCCATTGCCGCCGTGCGCGCCGATCTCGATCTGATGCTCGAGCGCGGCGATGTGGTTGACGGCGGCGAACATCGCGACGTGCTCGAAGCCTATCGCATGTTCGCCCATGACCAGGGCTGGATGCGCCGCATGCATGAGGCGGTGGCGACCGGACTCACCGCCGAAGCCGCCGTAGAGCGCGTCCAGTCAGACACCCGCGCGCGCATGCTGCGGCAGACCGATCCTTATCTGCGCGACCGCCTGCACGACCTCGACGATCTTGCCAACCGGCTGATGCGGCAATTGATGGGTCGCGATCACGCGCCCGCACGCGAACAGCTGCCGGAGAATGCCGTGATCGTAGCCCGCGCCATGGGCCCCGCCGCGCTGCTCGACTATGACCGCAAGCGCCTGCGCGGCCTGGTGCTGGAGGAAGGCGGGCCGACCTCGCATGTCTCCATTGTGGCGCGTGCGCTCGGCATCCCGGCCGTGGGGGAGATCGCCAATGCCATCAACCTGGTCGATTCCGGCGACGCGATTATCGTCGACGGGACCAGCGGCGAGGTCCATGTGCGTCCCTCCGCCGAAGTGGAGAACGCTTATGTCGAGCGCGTGCGCTTGCGCGCGCGCAAGCAGGCGCAATACCGCGCGTTGCGCGAGCAGCCCTGCGTCACCAAGGACGGCCAGCCGGTCACGTTGATGCTGAACGCCGGCCTGGTGATCGACCTGCCGCATATCGAGGAGACCGGCGCGGCCGGGATCGGCCTGTTCCGTACCGAATTGCAGTTCATGGTCTCGCCGAATTTTCCGCGCACCAGCGAGCAGCTCACGCTCTACCGCGCGGTGCTCGATGCCGCCGGGGAGCGCCCGGTGACTTTCCGCACCCTCGACATCGGCGGCGACAAGGTGCTGCCCTATATGCGTTCCTTCGAGGAGGAGAACCCGGCGCTTGGCTGGCGCGCGATCCGGCTGGGGCTCGACCGGCCGGGGCTCCTGCGCATCCAGATCCGCGCGCTGCTGAAGGCCGGCGGCGGGCGCGCGTTGAAGCTGATGTTTCCGATGGTCGCGACGGTGGACGAATTCGACGAGGCCAAGCGGCTGGTCGAATACGAACTGACGCATTTGCGCAAGCACGGACATGCTTTGCCCGAGCTGGTGGAAGTCGGGACCATGCTGGAAGTCCCTTCGCTTCTTTTCCAGCTCGACGAACTGCTGGAACGTGCGGATTTCCTCTCGGTCGGCTCCAACGACCTCTTGCAATTCCTCTATGCAGCAGACCGCGGCAATGCGCGCGTGTCGCAACGCTTCGATCCCCTGTCGGCGCCGATGTTGCGGGCCTTGCGCGCCATCGCGCAGGCTGGACGCAAGCATAACAAGCCGGTGACGCTGTGCGGCGAACTGGCGTCGCAACCGATCGGAGCCTTGGCGCTGGTCGCCCTCGGCTACCATTCGCTCTCGGTGACCCCCTCGGCGCTCGGTCCGGTGAAAGCCATGTTGCTCGAGCTCGACGCCCGCAAGGCAACGAAATTGCTCGATCCGCTGGTCGACAGCCCGGCCGGCAGCGTGCCGATCCGCCAGCGGCTGCAGGCTTTCGCCGAATTGGAAGGCCTGCAGTTGTAGCGACGCACCGTATGTTGCTCACGCCCGCCCTTATCCTTATTGAGACAAGAGCAAATGCTCCCTGAACAGAAACTCGACGCCTTATTGACGCGCTATGCGGAAGTGCAGGCCGCACTCGCGAGCCCGCACAATTCCGATACTTTTGTGAAGCTGTCGCGCGAATTCTCCGAGCTCGGGCCTGTCGTCGAATCCATCAACGCCTATCGCGCCGCCAGTCGCGAACTTGCTGAAATCGATGCGCTTGTCGACGATCCCACGACCGATCCCGAGATGCGGGCCCTGGCGGAAAGCGAGAAAAGCGCATTGCAGGAACGTCGCGACCAGCTCGCGCAACAAGTCCGGCTTGCGCTGGTCCCGAAAGATGCCATGGACGAGCGCAACGTCATTCTGGAAATCCGCGCCGGCACCGGCGGCGATGAGGCTTCGCTATTCGCCGGCGACCTGTTCCGCATGTATGAGCGCTATGCCGCCAAGCATGGCTGGAAGGTGGAGGTGGTTTCGGCGAGCGACGGCACCGCCGGCGGTTACAAGGAAATTATCGCGGAAATCAGCGGCCGCGGCCCCTTCGCCAAGCTGAAATTCGAATCCGGCGTGCACCGCGTGCAACGCGTGCCCAACACCGAGACGCAAGGGCGCATCCACACCTCAGCTGCCACCGTCGCGGTGCTGCCGGAGGCGGAGGAAGTCGACGTCAAGATCAACGATGCCGACCTGAAGATCGACACCATGCGGTCAAGCGGCGCCGGCGGCCAACACGTCAACAAGACCGAATCCGCCATTCGGGTGACGCATATTCCGAGCGGCGTCGTCATTTACGTGCAGGCCGAGCGCTCGCAGCACAAGAACAAGGCAACGGCGATGGCCATGTTGCGGGCCAAGCTTTACGACCTGGAACGCACCAAGCTCGATTCGGCCCGCGCCGCCGACCGCAAGGGCCAGATCGGCTCCGGCGACCGTTCCGAGCGGATCCGCACCTACAATTTTCCGCAAGGCCGCGTCAGCGATCACCGCATCAATCTCACGCTCTACAAATTGCCGCAGATCATCGAGGGCGAAGCGCTGGATGAAATCATTCAGGCGCTGACCACCGAGCATCAGGCAGAATTGCTGGCGGCGCAGGATAAGACATCGTGACAATGCTTCCCGGGCTTGTGCCGGGGATGCCGATCGCCGCGGCGCGGCGCGTGCTGGCGCAGGCATTCCGCGATGGCCGCCTGGATTCTCCCGACCTCGACGCGCGCCTGCTGGTCGGCCATGCGCTTGGCCTCGATCACACCGGCGCTTGCCTCCAACGGAGACCGCCGGCTGAGCGCCGACGAAGTTTCCGCCATCCGCGACCTCGCCGCCCGCCGGCTGGCGCATGAGCCGGTGGCGCGCATTGTAGGCCGCAAGGAATTCTGGGGGCTGGAATTTAGGGTCACGCCCGCAACCCTGGTGCCCCGGCCGGAAACCGAAACTTTGGTGGAGGCGGCGCTCGCGGCCATTCCCGACCGCTCGCCTGCGCTTCGCATCGCGGATTTCGGCACCGGCACTGGCGCACTGTTGCTCGCGCTGTTGTCGGAGTTTCCCAATGCCGTGGGTATCGGCACCGACATCAGTGTCTGCGCGCTTGCGGTCGCGCGCGACAATGCCATCCGTCTTGGTGCCGGATCGCGCGCGTATTTTGCCGCCTGCGATTATGGCTCGGCCCTGCGCGGGCCGTTCGATCTTATTATCTCCAATCCGCCCTATATCGCGAGCGGCGATATGGCCGGGCTGGATCCGGAAGTTCGCAACTACGATCCGCGGCTCGCGCTCGACGGCGGTGCATCCGGCCTGGAGGCTTATCGTGCCGTGGTGGCGCATGCCGGCTGCCTGCTTGCCCCAAAGGGTATTCTGCTGGTGGAGTTGGGCGCCGGGCAGGCGTCCTCGGTGGCCGACCTGATGCGCCGGGGCGGAATCGTGCCGGATGCGCCAAAGCCCGATTTAAGCGGCCATTTCCGCGCTCTTCTGGGGCGTCTGGCCGCGCGGAGGCTGCAGTCCGAAAGTGAAAAATAGCGCTTGGTTTATTCCCTCAGAGCGACTAGCCTCTTTTTACGACATCGACCCGAGACGGTCGCAACGCGTTAACGCCCGAAGCGAGGCTTCTGCGGCGAGCGGTGCGAAAGGCGAACGAAGATAGCCGTTGATACGGCAGCGCATTCGGGTCAGACGCTTCATCGGTTAGGCGCGCATCGGCATGACGTCGATCAAGGACGCGCGGATGAGGGTTTACCATTGCCGTTGAAGATCGCGGCGCAGGGGTTGTTGCGGCTATCGCAAAGACGGATCGCACAGGTTCAGGAAGTCCTCGGTCGGCGCTCCTCGAGCAAGGCCGGTGGGGAGCGTATGGGCTTTCGAGTCTCGAAGGCGCTCAAAGCTGGTTTTCAGGGCGAGAGCGTCTGAAATCGGAGTGGCGAAAAAGGCAGATCATGAGAAACGGTCAGAACAAACGCATGCGTGGACGCAGTAACAACAATAACCGCGGCAAGAGCTCGAACCCGCTTACGCGGGTCTACGAATCGAACGGGCCGGACGTGAAAATCCGCGGGACGGCCTCGCATGTTGCGGAGAAATACATCCAGCTCGCGCGCGATTTGCAGGCTTCCGGCGACCCCGTGGCGGCCGAGAATTACTACCAGCACGCCGAGCACTATTTCCGCATGATCGCCGCGGCGCAGGATCAGTTCCGCCAAAGCCAGCAGCAGCCGTTCCAGCGCCCTGACGGCGAGCCGCGCGAGGAAAGCTTCGACGGCGATGACGACGATTTTCAGGCTCAGGGCGAGCCGGGCTATGGCAATCGCGAGCAGCAGGCTCCCTATCCGCCGCGCGACAATCAATTCCAGCCGCGCGAGCAACAGCAGCAGCATAATCGCGAGCAGCAGCCGCATTACAATCGCGAGCAACAGCAGCCCTATCCGCCGCGCGAGCAGCCGCGGCCGCAGCAGCAAGGCGGCGGTGACGGCCAGGGCGATGTCGGCGGCTTGCCGCCTTTCATCACCGGTGGCGCCCCGCAGGCGCAGGCCGGCGGCCAGGGCCAGAACGGTCACGAGGGCCAAGCCGACCGCTATCCGATGCACCGGCGGCGCCGCCGCCATCGTGGCCCGCGCAGCGAGGGAACGGGCTCGCAAGGGGGCAACGACGGCAACCAGCCGACGCCGCGCCCCACCAACGAATGATTGGCCGTTAAAGTTAGCGGCGCGCGATCAGATCGCGCCCGCGGCTCCGCCCGGCGCGGGCGCGAGCGCAGGTTCCAGCGCCGGCACCAGCCGGCGCTTTTCTTTGCCTGCGGGAAGCGCGCGATAGACCTGCTTGGTCGCCTCCACGATATGCACGCCGGAAAAGGGCGCAGAGAGTTTCGAACCGATGCGTTCCCATACCGGCGCCGAGCGCAAAAACCATTTGCGTCCGATCGGCGGCACGTAAAGCGCTTCGTCCCAGCCGACGGGAGTGAACCAGGTTTCCCGCAGCAGATAGATGATCTGCGAGCGCGAATACGGCCGGCCATGGCCGAAGGGCGTGGTGTCCATGCGCGCCCAAAGCCCGCGCCGGTTCGGCACGACCGCCAATAATTTGCCGCCCGCCGACAACACGCGCCAGACCTCCCGCAGCAGCTGCGTTGGGTTCTGCGACATCTCAAGCGCGTGCACCAGCAACACGAGATCGACGGCGCCATCGGGCAGCGGCATCTCGCTTTCGTCCACCAGCGCCGTCAGCGCGGGCCGCGCCGAGGGCCATTTCACCACGCCCTGAGTGCCGGGCATGAAGGCGAGGCAGCGTTCCGCCTCCTCGCGGAACAGCCCGAGATAGGGCGTCGGATAGCCGACGCCGAGCATGCGCAAGGCGCGCGCGTCGGTCCAGCGCCTGCGGATGCTGCGGCCGACAAAGCGGCGGGCGACCACGCCAAGTTGATGGGCATAGAAGCTTCGTAGGTCGACGACGTCTATGGACATGGCGCTATACTATCATGGATGGTCTATCCATCGTCATGCGCGGGCTTGACCCGCGCATCTATCTTTTCACAAATACAATGGATTGCCGGGTCGAGCCCGGCAATGACGATAGATAGAAGGTGCCTCTAAAGGATTCCAAGCCATGGCAGCCCAAGCCCCTGCACAAGTCCGTCTCTTTCTTTGCCTGCAAGATAACTACGGCGTCCTGGTGCATGATCCCTCGAGCGGAGCGACGGCCGCGATCGACGCGCCCGAAGCGGCTCCGGTGGAAGCGGCGCTGAAGGGCAACGGCTGGAAACTCACCGACATCCTTGTCACCCACCACCACGGCGATCACACCGGCGGCATCGCCGCGCTCAAGCAACAATATGGTTGCCGGGTGGTTGCGCCGCGCGGCGAGGCCGCGAAAATCCCGCAGGTGGACGAAACCGTCGGCGAAGGCGACACGGTCAAGGTGGGAAACCTCACGGCGCAGGTGCTGGAAACGCCGGGACATACGCTTGGGCATATCGCCTATTGGTTTGATGCCGACAAGCTCGCCTTCGTCGGCGACACGCTGTTCTCCATCGGCTGCGGCCGGGTGAACGAAGGCAATCCGGAGATGATGTGGCGCTCGCTCAGCAAGCTGCGCGACCTGCCGGGCGACACGCGGATTTTCTGCGGGCACGAATATACGAAGGCGAATATCCGCTTCGCACTCACGATCGAGCCCGACAACAAAGCGCTGCGCGCGCGCGCCGCGCAGGTGGACAAGCTGGTGGCGGAGAAGAAGCCGGCCATTCCTTCGACCATGGCCGAGGAACGCGAGGCCAACGTCTTCCTGCGCGCCGATGTGCCCGAAGTCGCCGCCGCTGTGGGACTGAGCGGGAAACCGCCGGCGGAAGTATTCGCCGAAGTGAGGGCGCGGAAGAATAAGTTTTAGCCCGATGAGCCTTCCTGCCGCGGAAGACATCGGCGGTGCGCGCAAGGCGGGCATTTGCCTCCTTGCGAGGCCCATCGATTGAAATCCAGAAGGAGTTAGCCATGAGAATGAACAAGCTCATGGTAACCGCCGTACTCGTCATCGCCGTAGGCGCTCCGATCGCGGGCCATACGCAGAATATGAATGCGCCGCAATCCGAAATGTCCCCCGGGGTTCAGGTGCCGTTCTGGCATGCGCTTCCCTCGCTCCCATTCACCGGTCAGTCCGAGCTGACGTCTCTGGAACGCGCGGACGCGTGGATTAATTCGCCGCCGCTGAAGGCGCATGACCTGCGCGGCAAAGTCGTCCTCATCGATTTCTGGACCTACACCTGCATCAACTGGCTGCGCACGCTTTCCTATGTTCGCGCCTGGGCCGAGAAATATCGCGACCAAGGGCTGGTGGTGATCGGCGTTCACGCGCCGGAGTTCAGTTTTGAAAAGGATCTGAACAATGTGCGCTGGGCCGTTCACGACATGAAGGTCGGCTATCCAGTCGCGGTCGACAATGAGCACGTGATATGGCGCGCCTTCCGGAACCAACACTGGCCGGCGCTCTATTTCATCGATGCGCGCGGGCGCGTCCGCCACCATCATTTTGGCGAGGGCGCGTACGAGCAGTCTGAAATGATGATTTAGGCCCTGCTGGCCGAGGCGGGACGCAGTGAGGTCGACCGCATGCCGGTGATGGTCGCCGCCCAAGGTCTTGAAGTGGCCGCCGATTGGATCAGCCTGAGGTCTGCGGAGAACTATGTCGGCTACGGGCGCACGCAGAACTTCATGTCACCTGGCGGGGCGACCATGGACAGGCCGCGCGTGTATGAACTGCCCGGGCGGTTGCGCTTGAATGAATGGGCGCTCTCTGGCGACTGGACGGTGAAGAAGGAAGCTGCCGCGCTGAACAATGCCAATGGACGCATCGCCTATCGCTTTCATGCGCGCGATCTTCATCTCGTCATGGGTCCGGCCGCGCCGGGAACGGCGGTGAGATTCCGCGTCCTGATCGATGGACAGCCGCCGGGCGCAGCGCATGGCGGCGATGTTGATGAGCAAGGTTACGGCACAGTAAGCCGCCAGCGGCTCTACCAGCTGATCCGGCAACCAAAGCCCATCACCGATCGTCAGTTCGAGATCGAGTTTCTTGATCCCGGCGTGGAGGCCTTTGCGTTCACGTTCGGCTAATCGGTCTGGGCGCGCCGGAGACGCGTGGCATCCTCCCACTCCGCCCCGCGGAAGCGGGACTTAGGGGAAAAACCACTCACACCATGTACTGCCCGCCATTGGCGGTCAGCGTCGAGCCGGTGATGAAGCCGGACTCGTCGGCGGCGAGAAAGACGACGCAGCGCGCGATTTCTTCCGGCGTACCGAGCCGCCCCGTCGGGATTTGCGGGATGATGCGCTTCTCCAACACTTCCTGCGGCATGGCCTGCACCATCTCGGTGCCGATATAACCGGGGCAGATCGCGTTCACGGTGACGTCGACGCGCGCATTCTCCTGCGCCAGCGCCTTGGTAAAGCCGATCTCGCCCGCCTTGGCGGCGGAATAATTCACCTGCCCCATCTGCCCCTTTTGGCCATTGATCGAGGAGATGTTGATGATGCGGCCAAATTTGCGCTCGCGCATGCCCTCGATCACCGGGCGGCACATGTTGAAGAGCGAATTGAGGTTGATATCGATCACGGCGCGCCACTGCTCGACATTCATTTTGTGGAACATGCCGTCGCGCGTGATGCCGGCATTGTTGACCAGCACATCCACCGGGCCGAGCTCGGCCTCCACTTTTTTCAATCCGGCGGCACAGGCATCATGGGACGACACGTCCCATTTATAAACCCCGATGCCGGTATCCGCCTTGAACTTGTTGGCGGCCTCGTCGTTGCCGGCATAATTTGCGGCCACCTTGTACCCCGCCGCTTTCAGCGCCTTCGCGATCGCCGCCCCGATCCCGCGCGTGCCACCGGTAACCACCGCAACGCGTGCCATGACCTACATTCCTCCCTGCTCGTTCTCCCTCTCCCCGTTCTTACGGGGAGAGGGTTGGGGTGAGGGGCATTTCCTAATGATTGAGTATGGCGAGAGTCCCCCTTACCCGGCTCGCTTCGCTCGCCACCCTCCAACCGAAGTCAGATTTATCTGACTTCGGCCGCTTTACCAGTGCTGAACTCGGACAAGCCCGAGTTCAGTGCCCGCGGGGAGAGGGGAAGATGCATTACCTTTCCAGGCACATCGCGATACCCATGCCGCCGCCGATGCAGAGCGTGGCGAGGCCTTTCTTGGCGTTGCGCCTGCCCATCTCGTGCAGCAGCGTGGTCAGCACGCGCGCGCCCGAGGCGCCGACCGGATGGCCGAGAGCGATGGCCCCGCCGTTGACGTTGACCTTGCTCGGTATCCCAGGCGAGGTCCTTGTTCACCGCGCAAGCCTGCGCGGCAAAGGCCTCATTGGCTTCGATCAAATCCAGGTCCTCAATCTTCCAGCCGGCCTTTTTCAGCGCGGCGCGCGAGGCCGGGATCGGGCCGGTGCCCATGATGGAAGGATCGACGCCGGCATGCGCCCAGGAAACGATGCGGGCGAGCGGCTTGCGGCCTTCCTTCTCCGCCTGGCTCGCCTTCATCAGCACCACCGCGGCGGCGCCATCGTTGATGCCCGAGGCGTTGCCGGCGGTCACGGTGCCCTCCTTGTCGAAGGCCGGCCGCAGCTTCGCCATGCCGTCAAGCGTGGCGCCGTGGCGCGGATATTCATCGCTATCGACCACAACGTCCCCCTTGCGCGTCTTCACCGTGACCGGGACGATCTCGTCCTTGAAGCGGCCGGCCTTCTGCGCCGCCTCGGCCTTGTTCTGCGACTTGACCGCGAATTCATCCTGCTGCTGGCGCGTGATCTGCCACTGCTTGGCGACGTTCTCGGCGGTCGTTCCCATGTGGTAGCCGTTGAAGGCGTCCCACAGTCCGTCCTTGATCATGGTGTCGACCATGTCGAAGTTGCCCATCTTCACCCCGTTGCGCAGATAGGCGCAGTGCGGGGCCATGCTCATCGACTCCTGGCCGCCGGCGACCACGATCTCGGAATCTCCGTTCAGGATGGCCTGATAGCCGAGCGCCACCGCGCGCAGGCCGGAGCCGCAAAGTTGATTGACCCCCCAGGCCGGACTTTGCACCGGGATGCCGGCCGCCACCGAGGCCTGCCGCGCGGGATTCTGCCCTTGGCCGGCGGTCAGGATCTGGCCCATGATGACCTCAGAGACCTGGTCTGCCGCGACGCCCGCGCGCTCCAGCGCCGCCATGATGGCGACCTTGCCGAGTTCGTGCGCCGGCAAGCTGGAAAGGGCTCCATTGAATGAACCTACCGCCGTGCGGGCGGCGCTGACGATGACGATGTCGTCTTTCATCTGATACTCCTGTTATCGGAACGGGCGATTGGTACAAGCAGTGCCCTTCGAGGTCCTGTACACCTTAACCGACTGATCCTGCCCTGGCGTGACAAAAACGGTGGCCCGGTCCGGAAGAAAGGGGCTATCCTGCCTTCCCTAGTGCCCCGCTTCCGAAGTTCGTGATACATCGCGGCATCTTCTGACACGAACTTCGGAAGCAAGGGGCACTAGCAACTCTATGATTCTAGTGCCGCTTTTCGATTTGAAGTTCCTTCGTGAGCTTGCTGCAGGAACTTCAAATCGGCGGCACTAGTAAGGCCGGAACCGACGTATGGCAAAGTCCGAAGCACCTATCACCATCAAGAAATACGCCAACCGCCGGCTCTATAACACCGGCACCAGCACCTATGTCACGCTCGAAGACCTCGCCGTCATGGTCAAAAAAGGCGAGGATTTCGTAGTCTACGACGCCAAAACCGGCGAGGACATTACCCGGTCCGTGCTGGCGCAGATCATCTTCGAGCAAGAGAACAAAGAAGGCCAGAGTCTCCTGCCGATCGCCTTCCTGCGGCAGCTGATCCGCTTCTACGGCGACAGCATGCAGACGCTGGTGCCGCGCTTTCTGGAAATCTCCATGAGCTCGCTCACCCGCGAGCAGGAGAAGATGCGCGAGCAGGTGGCGCAGGCCTTCGGCGCCAGCGGCTTCGGAACGCTGGAAGACCAGGTGCGCCGGAACATGGAGATGTTCGAGCGCGCCTTCACGATGTTCGCGCCTTTCGCCCGCACAGAAAATGCCGAGGCTGGCGAGAAACCGCCGTTGCGTGGCGGCAGCGACATCGATGATCTCAAGCGTCAGCTTGACGAGATGCAAAGGCGGCTCGACCGCCTCGGCGACAAGGGCAAAGAATAGGTCCTAAATCGGGAAAGCTGACGCGCCGTCAGGAGATGATGCGGTCGGCGCTCTCAATGCCGATGTCGCGCTGCGCCGTGCGGACGCTGACGCTGAAGCCGCCGAGTACATCGACGAAGGCCGTGACCATCAGCAGAAAAAAGGTGGATGTGGCCGCCCGCTCCACCAGCAGAAACTCAACGATCATGGCGATGAACAGCAGCATCGACAGCATGTGATCGACGATGCCGCGACTCCCAATCCGCGTCGATTTGAGGATTTCCACAAACAGCAGCAGGATCGAAAATGCGATCAGCAGGTCGCTCGGCGAGACGCCCCAGACACCGCCGGAGATGATATGCACGGAGGCGAGGGCTGCGTCCAGTCGGTCACGCCGAAGATGAAGGCGAAGATGTTGTAGAGCACGAAGGGGATCAGCAGCAGGGGGAAGCCAACGAGAAACATGGACTCTTATTTCCTCGCGCTGACGCGTGGCCCGATGTGCGAAAAGCCGGATCAGGCCTCGGCCTTCATCGGCTTCAGGATCTGGCGGCCTTTGTATTTGCCGGTCTTCAGGTCGATGTGGTGCGGCCGGCGCAGCTCGCCGGAATCCTTGTCCTCGACGTAAGCCGGCTTCTTCAGCGCATCGGCGGAACGGCGCATCCCGCGGCGGGAGGGCGAGGTTTTTCTTTTTGGAACGGCCACTGCTCAATCTCCTCAATCGGACGCCGGCGCGGAGCGCGGAAAGCTTCTTCTGGTGGTCAGATGGGGGGCTTATAGAGGAAGGCAGGCGCGAAAACTAGGGTAGGCACGCGCGCAGGGGTTCACCGGGGCCGGAGGCAGTCGGCGGCCCCGGCCGACGCGCGCGGCGCGCCCCCGGTAAATGCCAGCCAGGCGCTGCACGTCGCGGCGCGGCTGGCGGGCGCTGCGGACCTTCGGATTGGGCAGGATCGCCGCCAGCAGGGCGGCCTCGCCCGGACCAAGCTGTCGCGCCGACTTGCCAAAGGCAAAGCGGGAGCCTGCCTCGGCTCCGAACTGCCCGTCGGGGCCCCATTCGGCGATATTGAGATAGATTTCCATGACCCGGCGCTTGGGCAGCGTCAGATCCGCCCACATTGCCAGCGGCATTTCCAGGATTTTTCGCGCAACGCTGCGGCCTTGCCACAGGAACAGGTTCTTGACCGCTTGTTGCGTGATGGTCGAGCCGCCGCGCAGTTGCGTCGAAATCCTCCGCATCCTCGACGATGCCGCGCAGTTCCTGAAAATCGACGCCGGGGTGACTGCAATAGCGCCCATCCTCGGCCAGGATGACGGTGAGCGGCAAGGCCGGCCCGATCTGCGCCAGCGGCACGAATGTCCGCTCCACCCGCTGGCCGCTCAGCCAGCGCCAAACCATGAGCGTGGAGACGGGATTAATGAAGCGGTAGAGCGGCACAAGCGCATAGGGCAGCAGGATGAACACTGCTGCGACGACAATCGCCGTGCGTAGCGGGCGCGAGCTCCTGAGCGATTTCCCCAGTCCCATGTTTCAAAACTATCCGATTTTGCGCTAACACATGCAGCCTGTGGCGCCATGATGCCAAAAGCTGCCTCTTGGAAATACCGCCGATGCCCGCTTCTGCCCCAGCCAAACGCAACCCAAGCGTGCCTTCAAGCGCTTGCTCTGGCCAGCGTCGCGCATGAAATTGAAGACCTGTTGGCGCAGCTCTTGGGCGGCGAGGCGGAAGACCGCGAAATCGCCCGGCCACCGCGGCTGCTGAAAGCCATGCGCTATGCGGTGCTTGCGGGAGGCAAACGCATCCGGCCGTTCTTTGTGATCGAGACGGCGCGGCTGTTCGACGTAAAACCTGAACACGCTGCGATGACGGCGGCAGCGGTGGAATGCGTGCACGCCTATTCGCTGATCCACGACGATCTGCCGGCGATGGACAATGATGCGCTTCGGCGCGGGAGGCCGACAGCGCATAAGGCCTTCGACGAAGCCACCGCGATTCTCGCGGGCGATGCGCTGCTCACCTTTGCCTTCGATCTGCTGGCCCGCGAACAGACCCATGCCGATGCCGCCGTGCGCGTGGCCCTGGTGGCGGAACTGGCGCGCGCTGCCGGCGTCGGCGGCATGGCGGGCGGGCAATGCTCGACCTCGCCGCCGAAGGGCGCTTCGGCAAAATAAAGCCTGGCATGATTAACGAAGACGCCGTGATCATGCTGGAGTTGATGAAGACCGGCGCGCTCATTCGCGCGGCCTGCGGCATGGGGGCGATCCTCGGCAAAGCATCGCCCGACGCGCGCCAGGCGTTGGATTTCTATGGCTACGCGCTCGGCCAGGCGTTCCAGATCGCCGATGACCTGCTCGATCGCGAAGGCGATCCGAAAAAGCTGGGGAAGAAAACCAGAAAAGATGCGGCCGCCGGCAAAGCGACCTTCATCAGCATCCTCGGGGTGGACGGCGCGCGCGCGCGGCTGGCGACGCTGGTCGCCACGGCGGAGGCGGCGCTGAACCAGTTCGGGGAAGAGGCCGCGATATTGCGGGCCGCGGCCCATTTCGTCGCCGAACGCCAAGCCTAAGCGAGGCAAGCAGGGTGGCGAGCAAGCAGAAAGAAGCCTGGCGCCGCCTGCCGAAGGTTTTGCGGGTCCTGCATGCGCGCCCCAGGCTCATCATTTCAGTCGCGCTTGGCGTGGCGGTGGCCCTGTCTCTGCCGGCAGAATGGCGGGCGGTTACGCGCACGCTCGTCGGCTGGAACGCCGGCGTCGTGCTCTATCTTTGCGTTGTTTACTGGACCGTGGCGCGCTCTGAGGTGAGTCATATCCGCGGGCACGCCGCGAAAGAAGACGAAGGCAGCGTTGCGATCCTGATGCTCACGGTCACTGCCGCGCTTGCATGCCTCGCCGCCATCATCATCCTGCTTGGACAAGGGGAGGGCAAAAGCTCACCGCCACAACTTGGCTTTGCGATCGCAACTGTGCTGTTGTCGTGGTTCTTCATCCACTCGATTTTCGCGTTGCACTACGCGCACGAGTTCTACGGAGAATCCGCATCGGCCAGCGGCCTGAAGTTTCCGGGTAGCGAGAAACCGGACTACTGGGATTTCATCTATTTCTCTTTTGTCATCGGCATGACCTTCCAGGTCTCCGATGTGCAGGTCACCGCGCGCAAGGTTCGCCACACGGTTACAGCGCACGGCATCGTTTCTTTCCTGTTCAACGTGGCGTTGATGGCGATCATGATCAATATCGCGGCCAGCACGATCTCGAAGTGACATTGCTTAAAGCCCGCTGAACCAGTTGTAGCCCTGGTCTTCCCAATAGCCGCCGAGGTCGTCGTTGGTGACGGCCATTTCCATCACATATTTCGGATTCTTGAAGCCGAGCTTGGTCGGCATGCGGACCTTCATCGGAAAGCCGTAGGCGCGGGGCAGGATCTCGTTGTCGAACTTGAACGTCATCTGCGTCTGCGGATGCAGCGCGGTCGGCATGTCGATGGTGGTGGAATAGCCCTCGGCGCAGCGGAACCAGACGTATTTCGCCCGCGTGTCGGCGCCGACCCGTTTGAGGAATTCGCTCAAGCGGCGTGCCGGTCCAGCTGCCGATCGCGCTCCATCCCTCGACGCAGATATGGCGCGTGACCTGCTTTTCCTGCGGCAGCGCGTAAAGCTCCTCCAGCGTCCAGGACTTCTTGTTCTCGACCAGGCCGCCGACGCTCAATTTGTAGGAAGCCCCGTCGACCTCGGGCGCTTCGTCCAGGCGGTAATAGGCGTTGAACGGAAAAGGCCGCGTGATCATGCTGTCGGGATACGTCGGCGCCAGCTTGTTGGGATTGAACAGCAGCGCCTGCGCGCCGTCGTTGAAAGTGGAAATCTTGCGCAGCACGCGCTCGGCGCCGGCGCCGTCGAGGATGTCGCAGCCGGTGAGGAAAGTGAGCGCGCCGAGGCTCGCCGGCGCCGCGCAGGAACAGCCGCCGCGTCGGATCGGGGAGAAGCTTCGCCGGCGTCCTTGATCAGCAGCTGCTTGTCGACGCCGGGAATGGGTTTGCGGATGCGGGTCATCGGGACTCTCCTCACGCCCCCGGATCATGGCGCGCAGGCTCTTCGGCACCAGCAGCGCCATGACGACGTGGATGACGATGAAGCCGACGATCGCGGCCATGGCAAAGAAATGCACGTAGCGCGCGGCGTCGTAGCCGCCGAACAAAGCGGTCAGTTCCTGCAGCTGGATCGGCTTCCAGATCGCCAGCCCCGACAGCACGACCACGCACGCCGGCCAGAATGACGCCGAGATAAAGCAGCCGCTGCGCCGCGTTGTAGACCGAAAGGTCCTCGTGCGCGAGCCGGCCAGAGAGCGCGGCCTTCACGTCGGCCACCACTTCCGACGGGCGGATCGGCAACAGCTTGCGGCGGAAGCGGCCGGTGGCGATGCCGAGGGTGACATAGACGATGCCATTGACCACCAGCACCCACATCGCCGCGAAATGCCATTGGAGCGCGCCGGCAAGCCAGCCGCCGATGCGTGATGCTGCGCGGGAAGGCGAAGGGAAACAGCGGCGAGGCGTTGTAGATCTGCCAGCCCGACCCGATCATCACGATGATGGCGACCGCGTTGATCCAGTGCGTGATGCGCACCCAGCGCGGATGGATCACGCTTTCGCGCGCTGCCGAATGGGTGCTGCTGATGTCTACCGATGCCATCGACCTGTCCTTACGGCGGTGATTTTACCAGATATACGGACGGGCGTCGCAATAGATGCAGAGGCAAAAGGCCGGGCCGCCCGGCGCATGATCCGGCGAAGCGGAACCCGGTTCGCCGATAAGATCATGCGCCCGGCGCACGATAGCGGCGTTATTTCGCCATGCCGTCCTTTTTCATCGCATCGGTCTTGTCGTCGGCTTTCTTCATGCCGTCGGTCTTCTCGTCTTTCTTCATAGCGTCGGTTTTGCCCATCGCGTCCGGCTTCGCCATCGTGTCGGGCTTCGACATGCTGGAGCCTTGCGGGGGAGCCATGGTCTGGGCAACGGCCGCCGGCGCGAGCGCGATGCACATGGCCATGGTGAGCGGAAGCAAAAGGGATTTGGTCATAGCGATTCCTCCAGGGGACAATGGGTGTGCAGTCTCCCATCGAACCGCATTCGCGCCGGAGCGGAGCGGGGTTACGCGGCTTTGGAAGAGATTCGTGAAAGCCCATAGGCGGGCGCCATAGACCCGGCTCACCACAACCACCAGCGCCACGGCGAAGGCATGCACCAAGAGGTCGACGACCGCGGCGTCGAAGGGATGGAACAGGTTCAGCAAGGTGGCCGAGGCCGCCGCCACCGCCAGCCCTGCGATCGCCGCCGTCAGGCCGGGCAGCAGCGAAAAGGCCTCGCGCAGCATGGCGAACATCAGCAGCGAAAATGGCACCGACAGCGCCACGATGATCGCGAGGCATTCCATGGTCTCGCCGAGAGGCGGGACATAAGTGTCCGGCAACACGAGATTCCGCAGACAGCCAAGTCCGCTGGCGGCGATCCATAACAACAGGGCCGGCAGCGGCAGCCAGGCCCAGGCACGCGAGCTATCCGGCAAGCTGAGCTGGAAGGCGGCGATGGCCGCAAGCAGCGCGGTGAGCGCCGGAGCCAAGCATCGCCAGCCACATATCGGGCGACGCCATGAAGCGTTGCACGAAAGCGGGCAGATCGGCGATCAGGCTCAGCAGCAGTCCGGCAACGATGACGAAGCCCAGCCATATCACGGCGCGCCGGCCGGGCGGCGGCAGCGGCTGCACTGGGCGCAGAGCGGACGCCAGGCCCTCGATCAGCCGGTCCTGCGAGGCGTCTTGTGGCGTAGCGTTGCTCATGCCTTATCCTTCGCGCTCCACACTGCCACGCAGGGCTTTCAGGGCGCGATGCAGGTTTACCTTCAGCGAACCTTTGCTCCGCTGAGTCAAGTCGGAAGCTTCGGCCAGCGATTGTTCGTTCAGCACCAGATATTGCACCGCCTCGCGCTGCCGTGGCGGCAACGACGCAAGCGCGTGACTGACGCGGCCGGTGTCATCCGCATGCTGCAATCCGCCGGCGGGATCAGCCGCCTCGTCGGGATAATTCTCAAAAGCGATCGGCGCGTGCAATTCGCGCGCCCCGCGGCGTCCGCTTTGACGCAAGAGATCGATCGCGCGCCGCTCGGCGATCACCCGCAGCCAGGCGTTGAAGGAACGGCTCGGGTCGTAGGTCTGCCGCGCGCGGTGGATGGTGAGCAGCACCTCCTGCACGACGTCGTCGACCTGATCGGCGCGGACTCCCTGCCGCCGGGCAATCGCCTTGATCAACGGCACGCAATCCCGCAGCAGCGTCTGATAGGCCATCTTGTCGCCGGTCTGCGCTGCCGCCATCAAGGCGCGGCGGCGCGCATCGTCGGCTGTCGGCTTCTGCTCGGCGGTGGCCATGCGGCGCCTGGAACGTGTCCTTATGCGGGAGGCCACCATACTCTCTACGGCGGCGCCCGAGTAGGGCATGAAGGCGTTGGCATCAATAGCGGCGAGCATGTTCTTGCGGCCCATTTGCCACGCGGCAGCCGGAATTCGGTCCTTCCAGACTATTCGTGACCGAGCGGTCCGCGGTTACGTCGCCGGCCAGGGGGCCGAACACCGAAATTTGCTGAAGTCCCGGGCGGAAAAGACCGGCCGGCGGTCAATGCCTGCGGGCATACAAAATATACAGGCATCATTGCCTTTGCAGCCATGCGGAAATGGCATTGCGCGTCGCCGCCGGCCTGCTTATGGATGGTGAGTCAAACGAGGTTCTGATCGATGACCGGGAGCCCGATCCCCCGCCCCAGGCCGCTGTCGCCGCATCTTCAAATCTACCGTCTGACGCTGACGATGACGATGTCCATCGTGCATCGCATCACCGGGCTGGGGCTCTATTTCGGCGTGCTGCTGATTGCTTGGTGGCTGATCGCTGCCTCCTCGGGGCCGAATGCCTATGCCGTCGTCGAAGGCTTCTTCGGCTCGATCCTCGGCCGCTTGCTGCTGTTCGGCTATACCTGGGCGTTGATCCACCACATGCTTGGCGGCATCCGCCATCTAATCTGGGACACCGGCCACGGTTTCGGCGCGCATGAGCGCGAATGGCTGACGCGCGCGACGATTCTCGGCTCGATCTTCTTGACGATCCTGCTCTGGGCGGTCGGCCTTCTGGTGGTGGCCCCGCGATGAAGCCCGAAGGTTTCCACATCCGCACGCCCATGGGCCGCGTACGCGGCCTCGGCTCGGCACGCTCGGGCACCGAGCATTTTTGGCAGGAACGGCTCACCGCGGTGGCCGCTATCCCGCTCACCATCGCCTTCATCGTGATCGTCGCGAGCGTGCTCGGGCGCAATCACGCCGCGGTGGTGCAGATCCTCGGCTCCCCGCTGGTCGCGATCCTGCTGCTGCTCTTCATCGTCACCAGCATCTATCACATGTGGCTCGGCATGCAGGTGATCATCGAGGATTACGTGCATCACGACGTAAGCAAGCTGTCGTGCCTGATGGCCAATACTTTCTTCTGCGCGGCGGCGGCGCTCGCGTCGGTCTACGCCATTTTCAAATTGTCATTCGGAGTGTGAAGCATGGCGGGTAACGGATCGTCGACGGGCAGCTCGGCGGTGAACGGCCGCGCTTATCCGATCGAGGATCATAGCTATGACGTGCTGGTGGTGGGCGCCGGCGGCGCCGGCTTGCGCGCGGTGGTCGGCTGCAGCGAGGCGGGCCTGCGCACCGCCTGCATCACCAAGGTTTTCCCCACGCGCTCGCATACCGTCGCGGCGCAGGGTGGCATCGCAGCCGCGCTCGGCAATATGGGCGAGGACGACTGGCGCTGGCACATGTATGACACCGTGAAGGGGTCGGATTGGCTCGGCGATCAGGACGCGATCGAATATATGTGCCGCCATGCCTCGGCAGCGGTCTATGAGCTCGAGCATTGGGGCCTGCCGTTCTCGCGGCGAGAAGATGGCCGTATCTATCAGCGCCCTTTCGGCGGCATGACCACGCATTTCGGCAAAGGTACCGCGCAACGCACCTGCGCCGCCGCCGACCGCACCGGCCACGCCATGCTGCACACGATGTATGGCCAGTCGCTGCGCCATTCCGCGCAGTTCTACATCGAATATTTTGCCATCGACCTGATCATGGATGACGCCGGGCGCTGCCGCGGCGTGGTGGCGCTGAATATGGAAGACGGCTCGATCCACCGCTTCCGCGCCAACATGACGATCCTGGCGACCGGCGGGTATGGCCGGGCGTATTTCTCCTGCACCTCGGCGCATATCTGCACCGGAGATGGTAATGCGATGGTTCTCCGCGCCGGCCTGCCGCTGCAGGACATGGAATTCGTGCAGTTCCATCCCACCGGCATTTACGGCGCCGGCTGCCTGATCAGCGAAGGCACGCGCGGTGAAGGCGCCTATCTGGTCAATTCCGAAGGCGAGCGCTTCATGGAGCGCTATGCGCCGTCAGCCAAGGACCTGGCCTCGCGCGACGTGGTCTCGCGCGCCATGACGATTGAGATCCGCGAAGGCCGTGGCGTGGGCAAGAACAAAGATCACATCTTCCTGCATCTCGACCATCTCGATCCCGAGATCCTGCACGAACGGCTGCCGGGCATTTCGGAATCCGCGCGCATCTTCGCCGGCGTCGACGTCACCAAGGAGCCGATCCCGGTGATTCCGACCGTGCATTACAACATGGGCGGCATCGCCACGAATTATCACGGCGAGGTTCTGACCAAGAAGAACGGCGACGCCGACACCGTGGTGCCCGGCCTGATGGCGCTCGGCGAAGCAGCCTGCGTGTCGGTGCACGGCGCCAACCGGCTCGGCTCCAACTCGCTGATCGATCTCGTGGTGTTCGGCCGCGCCGCCGCGTTGCGCTGCGCCGAGCTGATCCAACCGAACGAAAGCCAGCCT
Source organism: uncultured Alphaproteobacteria bacterium (assembly GCA_963731585.1). GTDB lineage: Bacteria > Pseudomonadota > Alphaproteobacteria > Rhizobiales > Xanthobacteraceae > CANKHA01. Next base: position 1,014,822 of record CAVSWC010000003.1, on the reverse strand, counting down.
GAGCTGCCGAACGACTCCGCCGATCTCGCGCTCGGCCGGCTGGATAAATTCCGCAATGCCTCGGGCAGCACGCCGACCGCGCAGCTGCGCCTGCGCATGCAGACGGTGATGCAGAATAATTGCGCCGTGTTCCGCACCGGGCCGGTGCTGGAGGAGGGCCACAAGCTCATTCACGAGGTGCAGGCGGCGATGCCGGACGCGCGCGTCACCGACCGCTCGCTGATCTGGAATACCGATCTGATCGAGACGCTCGAGCTCGACAACCTGATGGGCCAGGCGGTGGTCACCATGGATGCCGCGCTCAACCGCACCGAAAGCCGCGGCGCGCATGCGCGCGAGGATCATCCCAAGCGCGACGACAACAACTGGATGAAGCACACGCTGACCTGGCTGGACTCCAATGGCAAAGTGACACTTGATTACCGGCCGGTCCACACTTACACGCTCACCAACGACGTCTCTTACATCCCGCCGAAGGAACGGGTTTACTGACTGCTTCATTGGCCGCTTCGCGCATCGAACGCTGGAACCCAAGCGTTTGCGTCACCCAGGTATAAAGGTCCCATGGTTCAGTTCACGCTTCCGAAAAACTCCAAGGTCACCGAAGGAAAAACCTGGCCGCGGCCGGCCGATGCGCGCAAAGTCGTGCAGTATCGGATTTACCGCTGGGACCCGGAGGGCGAGGGCAATCCGCGCCTTGATACCTATACGGTCGACCGCGACGAGTGCGGGCCGATGGTTCTCGACGCGCTGCTCTGGATCAAGAACACCATCGACCCGACGCTGACTTTCCGCCGCTCCTGCCGCGAAGGCATCTGCGGCTCCTGCTCGATGAATATCGACGGCGCCAACACACTCGCCTGCACCAAGGCGATGGACGACATCAAGGGCGACATCAAGGTCTATCCGCTGCCGCACATGCCGGTGGTGAAGGACCTGGTGCCCGATCTGTCCAACTTCTATGCCCAACACGCGGCCACCCAGCCGTGGCTGCAGACCGTGACGCCGACGCCGGAGAAGGAATGGCGTCAGAGTCACGCCGACCGCGCCAAGCTCGATGGGCTATACGAGTGCATCCTCTGCGCCTGCTGCTCTACCGCCTGCCCGAGCTATTGGTGGAACAGCGATCGCTTCATGGGTCCCGCCGCTTTGCTGCAGGCGCAGCGCTGGATCAAGGACAGCCGCGATGAGCGCGCGGGCGAACGGCTCGATGACCTGGAAGATCCCTTCCGGCTCTACCGCTGCCACACCATCATGAACTGCGCCAAAGTCTGTCCGAAGGACCTCAACCCCGCCAAGGCCATCGCGGAAATCAAGAAAGCGCTGGTTGAACGGCAGGGTTAGCGACAACGACCTGGTCGAGGAGACGTCATGCTGGGATTTGACAATAACCGCTCATCGCATCGCTATCTCTCCTACACCGACCGCTTCGCGGTGGCTTGGGTGGATCAGTTGCTGTTGGTGGCGCGCGTCATCGCCGGCTGGATCTTTATGCAAAGCGGATTTAGCAAGGTCATGGACCCCGCCGGCTTTGCCGGCAGGCTGGTCCCGCGCGGGGTGCCGGAATGGCTCGGCCTGCTCGCGCCCTTCGTGGAATTCATCGGCGGGATCATGCTGGTGCTCGGGATCGGCGCGCGCTACGGCGCCCTGCTGCTGATCGCCTTCACCATCGCCGCGACCTGGATCTCGCACCGGTTCTGGATTTTTCCGGAAGCGCAGCAGCGTCAGCAGTCCACCCAGTTCTGGAAGAACGTCAGCATGATCGGCGGGCTTTTGGCGCTGTTCGTGACCGGCCCCGGCCGCTTCAGCCTCGACCGCTGGATGAGCCGGCGCTGAGCGCCATTCGTCCCGGGCCAGGAACCGCGCCGCGCTTGCGCGGTTAGCTTGCCATGACGGGCGAGGAAGCACAGGACCGCGTCTGGGCGATCATCGAAAAGGCCGGCGTCGGCATGCTGACGACCCGCTTCACCGGCGGGTTGCGCGCGCGCCCGCTCGAGCCGCGCCCCGACCGTGAGGACGGCGTGATCTATTTCGTCACCGATGTGCGCGGCGGCAAGGACGACGAGATCGAGCGGGAGCCGGAAGTCTGCCTGGTGGTGATCGATCACAAGGACAAGGCCTATCTCTCGATCACCGGACGCGCCGCGGTGACGCGCGACGAGACCAAGGCCAAGGCGATCTGGAGGAAGACCGACAATGTCTGGTGGCCGGACGGGCCCGGCGATCCGAACGTGCGCGTGCTGCGGCTGATGCCCGAGCGCGCCGAGCTGTGGGACGGCCCGTCCAATTCCGCCGTCGCCGCCTTTGAATTCGCCAAGGCGCGCATCACCGGCGAGAAGCCGAATCTCGGCGAGAACCGCAAGGTGACGGTGGATGAAATGACGGCGCGGACAGGATCCGGCGCATGATCGACCATGTCGGTTTCGCCGTTTCCGACTACGAGCGCGCGAAAGATCTTCTACGCGCAGGCGCTGGCGCCGCTCGGCTATGGGCTGATTGTGGAAGTGCCGGCCGACCAAACCGAGCAGGGCTCTCCCGCCGCCGGCTTCGGCATGGACCGCAAGCCCGATTTCTGGATCGGCGGCGAAGGCAAGCTGGAAAAGCCGGTGCATGTCGCCATCGTGGCGAAGGACCGCGCCGCGGTGGATGCGTTTTACCAAGCCGCGCTGGCCGCAGGCGGCAAGGACAACGGCGCGCCCGGCCTGCGCCCGCATTACCATCCGGATTACTACGCCGCCTTCGTGCTCGACCCGGACGGCCACAACATCGAGGCGGTCTGCCACGCGCCGGCGTGACGCCGCTTTAGCGGAAGCGGCTGGGATAAAAAATCCGCGTCACGATCAGCAGCAAGCTAGGCGCCGACGAAGCCTGAGATCAGGTAGCTGAACCAGGGCGGTCCGCCGACCTGGATACCCAGCTTTCCGAACAACCAGCTGGCAATGCCGGCGCCGATCACGCCCAGGATGATGTTGGCGATAAGCCCCATATTGCTGGCGGTGATCTTCTCCGCCAGCCACCCGGCAATTCCGCCGATCAGGATGGCGGCGACCCAACCAATGCCCGTGTCGTCCATGCGCTAGCTCCAATTCTCTCTCATTTATACTGCCGGCGGGGACAACAAAGAACTTATTATGCTGGCGGCGAAATGCTGAGACTCATTGAGGAAGGCACTGCTCCGCAGGTCGCCGTGAGCTTTACAGGGGTTGGTAATTACACCTTGGCCTGCACCTTGACGGGGCAGATCACACCGTTTCCGTAACCCCGAACGCCCCACCTTCGCTCCCTACCAGGCTACAGCCCGAGCTTCTTCTTCCGTTGGCCGAGCGTGCGCAGGCGCAGCGCGTTGAGCTTGATGAAGCCCGCCGCGTCGCGGTGATCGTATGCCACCGCGCCTTCCTCGAAGGTGACGAGCTCCTGGTCGTAAAGCGAATAGCGGCTCTCGCGCCCGATCACAATGGCGCTGCCCTTGTAGAGCTTCAGCGTCACCCGACCGGTGACATAGCGCTGGCTGTGGTCGATCGCCGCCTGCAGCATCTCGCGCTCGGGCGAAAACCAGAAGCCGTTGTAGATCAGCTCGGCATATTTCGGCATCAGCTCATCCTTCAGATGCGCCGCGCCGCGGTCGAGCGTGATCGATTCGATGCCGCGATGCGCCGCCAGCAGGATGGTGCCGCCCGGCGTCTCATACATGCCGCGCGACTTCATGCCGACGAAACGGTTCTCCACCAGATCGAGCCGCCCGATGCCGTGCTGGCGGCCGAGTTCGTTCAGCCTCGCGAGCAGCGAAGCCGGCGACAATTTCCCGCCGTCGATCGCGACTGCGTCGCCCTGCTCGAAATCCACCGTGATGACGGCCGGCTTGTCGGGCGCCTTTTCCGGATCGTCGGTGCGCGAATAAACATAGTCCGGCACTTCCTGCGCCGGGTCCTCCAGCACTTTGCCTTCGGAGGAGGCATGCAGCAGGTTGGCGTCAACCGAAAACGGCGCGTCGCCGCGCTTGTCCTTGGCGATCGGGATCTGATGCTGCTCGGCGAATTCGATCAGCTTTGTACGCGAGGTGAGGTCCCATTCGCGCCAAGGCGCGATCACCGTGACGTCCGGCTTCAGCGCGTAATAGCCGAGCTCGAAGCGCACCTGGTCGTTGCCCTTGCCGGTGGCGCCATGCGCCACCGCGTCGGCGCCGACCTTTTCCGCGATCTCGATCTGCTTCTTGGCGATCAGCGGCCGCGCGATCGAGGTGCCGAGCAGATACTGCCCCTCATAGACCGTATTGGCGCGGAACATCGGAAACACATAGTCGCGGACGAATTCCTCGCGCAGATCCTCGACGAAAATGTTTTCGGGCTTGATGCCGAGCAGCAGCGCCTTCTTGCGCGCGGGCTCCAGTTCCTCGCCCTGCCCGAGGTCGGCGGTGAAGGTCACCACCTCGCAGCCGTAGGTCTGCTGCAGCCATTTAAGAATGATCGAGGTATCGAGTCCGCCCGAATAGGCGAGCACCACCTTTTTCACGTCGCCTTTGGGCATCGTTCCTCCAACGGGGCCCGGACTATTCCAGTCCCCCCGGCGTCATGCCCGCATTGGTTGCGGGCATCCCGTTTAGGTGCGCAGTGCCTGTCTAATCGGGATGGCCGGGACAAGCCCGGCCATGACGGCTCAGTAAAATCGCGCGGACTATAGGGCGAATGGACGCGGTTGCAAATTTAGCTGCGGCGCGGCTCGTGCCAGGCGCCGGCCTTGCGCCCCGCCACCAGCCAATACGCCAGTCCGAACACCGCGCCGGCGGCGATCGCCATTTCCAGGCCGCGGTTGATCGGTCCAGCTTGATCGATCGATTCCTCATAGGGATTGCCGAGACCGGTGCCGTAATAGGCCAACAGCGCGATCGCCACGCCGGCGAGCGCATAGAACAGGAACGAACGCAGGCGAAAGGCTTCCGCCAGAATGGCCAACAGCAACAACGGCAGGAAGGCGGCGGCGGCGGCGAAGCTGGTGCCGAAAAAACTCGCGATCCAGAAGCCGGCGCGTACGGCGACCGGGTCGCCGTCCAGGAACTGCCACTCCGACCCGAGCAGCCCGAATGCGATGGTGACGCCCGCCGCCAAGCTGGCGAAGAGGAAGGCAAAAAAGATCACGAAGATACGGCCGATGAGTCTCACGGCATTACCGGCTTTCTGCACCGGGAGACACGACAGCAACGGAAGCCCAGCGCCCGGCCTTCCGGCCTGCGACCGTCCAGTAAACAATTCCGGCCGCCGCGCTTGCCGTTACCGCGATGGCGAGCGCTTCGACCCAACCGAGAAACCGCAGCCCAGAGGAAACGTCGGCCAGCCCGGGCCAAAATAGAGCGAGCAGCAGAAGAAGAATGACCTGCCAAACCGCTCCGACAGCGGCGCTTGATAATACATAGAACCAGAAAGAACGCAGCTGCAGAAGCTCGGAAATAAGGATGATCAGCAGCAGCATGGGAATGACCGTCACCGCGCTGACGGCAGGGAACAGAGGCCGCGTAAGGGAAGCCCATTCTTGCAGGGTGAAGTAAATATCAGGCCCGGGAACCTGTCTGTAACCAATGAGGATCGGATTGGCGAAGGTCGACATGACCACCACAACGACCGTGGCAACGGCACAGGCGGCCATGAACGCGAGGAGAATGACAAGAACGCGCCCGGCCGTCTGCATGGACGATCAGTCCGTCATGGCCATGGCGCGCAGCGCCAGCCGCTCGCGCGCGGAAAGTTTCTCCGTCGCGCTCTTGAGCTGGCCGCAGGCGGCCAGGATGTCGCGGCCGCGCGGGGTGCGAACCGGCGACGCATAGCCGGCGTCGAACACCACCTGGGAGAATTTCTCGATCTGCTCCCAGTCCGAGCAGTCGTATCTGGTGCCCGGCCAGGGATTGAACGGAATAAGATTGATCTTGGCCGGGATGCCCTTGAGCAGGCGCACCAGCGCCTTGGCGTCGGCAATGGAGTCGTTCACGTCTTTAAGCATCACATATTCGAAGGTGATGCGGCGCGCGTTGGACACGCCCGGATAATTGCGGCAGGCCTCGAGCAGTTCCTTGATCGGATATTTACGGTTGAGCGGGACCAGCTCGTTGCGCAGCTCGTCGCGCACGGCATGCAGCGACACCGCAAGCATGACGCCGATTTCCTCTCCCGCGCGCGGGATCATCGGCACCACGCCGGAAGTCGAGAGCGTGATGCGCCGGCGCGAGATGCCAAGCCCGTCGCCGTCCTGCGCCACCAACAGCGCATCGCGCACGGCCTCGAAATTATAGAGCGGCTCGCCCATTCCCATCATCACGATGTTGGAGACCTTGCGGCCCCCACCCTTCCCTCCCCCGCTTGCGGGGGAGGGATCAAGGGAGGGGGCGTTCCAGTCATCCAGGCGATCGCGCGCGATCATGATCTGGGCGACGATCTCGCCCGCGGTCAGGTTGCGAACGAGCCGCTGCGTGCCGGTGTGGCAGAACGAGCAGCTGAGCGTGCAGCCGACCTGGCTCGACAGGCACAGCGTGCCGCGGTCGGTTTCCGGGATATAGACGCACTCGACCTCGTGCGGATTTTCGCCGGCGTGCTCGCCGGGCAGCCGCAGCAGCCATTTGCGCGTGCCGTCGGCGGAAATCTGCTCGGCGACGACCTCGGGCCGCGCCAGCGTGTGACGTTCGGTCAGCGTGGCGCGCAATTCCTTCGATACGCTGGTCATGGCGTCGAAGCTCGTCACCCCGCGGACATAGATCCAGTGCCAGAGCTGTTGCACGCGCATCTTCACCTGCGCGCGCGGCACGCCGAGCGCGGCAAGCGCGGCGCCCAGCCCCTCGCGCGAGAGGCCAACAAGCGACGGCTTCTCCGGCGCGACATAGCGCTCGAGCGCAGTTTTCTCGATGGCGAGGTTTTGGGCAGTCATGGTTTGGTTTCTAGCACAAATGCAGGCGGAACTGTCTTAGCGCTCGAAGGACGCAGGCCCGCTTACTTGCATTCCTGCCCGACGCGATCGAGCGCCTGGGTAACGCCTTTGAGGGAGAATGTGTCGGTGGTCTGGGTGCCCTTGCCGGACTGGCCCTTGATGACAACGTCGCCGCCCTTGCGCATGGCCTCGAGCAACTTCGCCTCGTCGGGCGGGTTCTTCACCCAGGCGCCGTCTTCCTGGATGGAGAGCGCGAAAGTCGCCGAGCCGACCGCAGCAGTGACTTCCGTATTGGGCTTGATCGGATAGCCAATGATCAGCGAGATCTCGTCCTTCACCTTTTCGGTTGGCCGTGTCGAAATGTAGAGATACGCCGGATCGCGCGGACGATTGGGCGGATTGGTCTGCGAGGAGCCCGGCCTGGCCACCGCGAAGCAGAGCTTCTTGCCATTGGGGGAGGCGGTGAAGGCGCGCCACTCGGCGTATTCCCCGAGCAGCTTCGGCTCGTCATCCGCCACCGGCTTCACGGCAGCCGGAGTCGGGACCGGCTTGGCGGCGGCGGAGGTTTAGTGGCCGCAGCTGCCGCCGGCTTGGCGGCAGCAGGAGCCGCGGGCTTGGCGGCGGGGGCTGCCGCGGCTGCCGGGGCTGCCGCAGGTTTCGCAGCGGCGGGTTTTGCAGTGGCGGGCGCTGCCGCAGCAGGCGCTGGCGGCTTTGCGGCCTGAGCGGGCGCGGCGGGCTTTGCCGGCGCGGCAGCAGGCTTGGCTTGCGGGTTCGCCGGCGCGGCCACAGGAGCCGCGGGCTTCGCAGGAGCCGCCGGCTTCGCAGGGGCCGCCGGCTTTGCAGGAGCCGCCGGCTTTTCTTGCGCGATGATCGAAGGCTGCGCCAAGGCCGCGCCCGGCAGGGCGATGACCGCCGCGAAAGTCATGGCCCTGGCGGCGGAAAAAATGCTGGTCGGGGTCATCGCTTGCTCGCGGCTGCGTGGGAGTCTACTGGCTAACGATTGAAACATAACGGCTATTCCGCCCAGCGTTAAATCGCGAAATCGGCAATGTAAAGGCGGGGCAAGCGCGGATTGCCGCAGCCGAGCGGGGGCCATCTTGCGTCGGGCGCGTTAACAAACCGCGCCTAGCTTTCCCGGGTAAGTCTTTCCAGCGCCGCATCGGCGGCATCGCGGTGCACCGGCAGAATATGCGCCGCCACCAGCCGCAGGGTGACCGCGAGCGAAGCCGCGTCGTCGGCAAAGCCGAGCGCGGGCAGAAAATCCGGCACGAGGTCAGCGGGCAGGACAAAATAAGCCAGCGTGGCGATCAACGCCGTCTTCACATGCAGCGGCGTGTCGCGATCGAAGGCGCAGTAATAGGCGGCAAGCAGCTCGCGCGCGAATGGCAACCGCGCTGCCACGCGCCGGCATTTTTGCCAGAAGCCGCGCCGCACCAGCGTCTCGTCGTCCGCAGGGTCCGACCGGTCCCAGAAGATGGCGTGCGGAAAGATCATGGCGGGAAAGATGGTCATCGAAAGCGGCGGCGGCAAGGCGCTGCTTACCGCCCACCCGCCCCTTCCTCCGAATGCGTGGCGCCCTCCCCGAGCACGAGTTGGCTGCCTCCGACTTGTGCCACTGAATGAGTGCCGATCTTCCGTAAACCCGAGATCGGGTGGGCAGGAAAAAAGCATCAGCCGCCCGCCAGCTTGTCCATCGCCCGCGCCAGCTTCACGTCCAGCTCGGTGACGCCGCCGGCGTCATGCGTCGAAAGCGTGACCTCGACGGTTTTGTAAACGTTGAACCACTCCGGATGATGATCCATTTTTTCCGCCACCAGCGCAGCACGCGTCATGAACCCGAAGGCTTGGCTGAAGTCCTGAAACACGAATTTTTTGGTAATGGCGTCACGGCCTTTGACCTCGCTCCACCCCGAGAGCTTGGCGAGGGCCGATTGGCGTTCGTGAGCGGCGAGTTTCTGCGTCATCGTTGGCCATTCCCTGCTGCGGATATCTCGATCATCGATCGCGCGAATTGAACATTGCCCCGGCTCGCAAAGCATCGCACCATACCTAGCTATTTAAGGCCGCGATTGTGAGGATTGCCATGGGCTGGTCGCTGAATATCGGAAGAATTGCCGGGACCGAAATCCGTGTTCACATCACTTTCCTGCTATTCCTGATCTGGATCTTTGCCGCCAGTTACGCCTCGGGCGGGGCGGATGCGGCCTGGAGCGGCCTGATATTCATCCTGCTGGTTTTCACCTGCGTCGTCGCCCATGAATTCGGACACATCTTCACCGCGCGCGCCTTCGGCGTGCAAACGCCCGATGTCACTTTGCTGCCGATCGGCGGGGTGGCGCGGCTCGAGCGCATCCCGGAAGACCCGGGGCAGGAATTCCTGATCGCCATCGCGGGCCCGCTGGTCAACGTCGCCATCGTGCTCGTGCTCATGGCCTTCGCCGGCGCGACGATCGGCAACGGCATGGCGGTCGAGGATGGCAAGGTCTCGCTCGTCGACCGGCTGGCCGCGACCAACCTGTTCCTCGCGCTGTTCAACATGATCCCCGCCTTCCCCATGGACGGCGGGCGCATCCTGCGCGCGCTGCTCGGCATCCGTCTCGGCTTCGTGCGCGCCACCGAGATCGCGGCGCAGATCGGCCAGGTGCTCGCTTTTGTCCTCGGCTTCATCGGCCTGTTCTACAGCCCGATCCTGATCTTCATCGCGATCTTCGTTTATCTCGCCGCCACGTCGGAGGCGCACATGGTGGCCTTGCGCGCCATGTCCCGCGGCGTGCCGGTGAGCGCGGCGATGATGACGCGATTCGCGACGCTCAGGCCTGACGAGGAAATCGAACAGGCGGTGCAGACCTTGTTGCAGACCAGCCAGGGGGAATTCCCGGTGGTGGATGCACGCCGGCAAACCGGTCGGGCTTCTGACCCGCGCGGATATCATCCGGAGCATGAAAGACCTCGGGCCAAGCAATTCCGTCGCCAAGGCCATGTCCTCCGCTCTTCCGACGATCGGTGTCCGCCGCTGCCTATCGGAGGCCTTGAGCATGCTGCAGGAGAAGACGGCGCCAGCGGTGGCGGTGGTCGAGCCCGATGGCCGGCTTGCCGGCCTGATCACGTCGGAAAGCGTCGGCGAAATGCTGATGTTGCAAAATGCGCGGCCCGACAGTTTTCGTCTCGGGCCCTGGACCCGCACCCCCGCGTCGAGCCGCCAATAACCTCTGCTGCAAAGTTGGTTGATTTCGCCCTATTGGTGACTATATTGCGGCGCAATAACGCGGGCCTTCAGCGCGCATCAGCATGCGCCAGAGGTCCGCGCTCCCATTTTCAGGACACGTTATGAACCTGCGCAATGTCGCCATCATCGCCCATGTCGACCATGGCAAAACCACCCTGGTCGATCGGCTGCTCCAGCAGTCAGGCACCTACCGGGACAATCAGCGCCAGGTCGAGCGGGCGATGGATTCCAACGACCTCGAGCGCGAGCGCGGGATCACCATCCTGGCCAAGGCCACCTCGATCATGTGGGGCGAGACCCGCATCAACATCGTCGACACGCCGGGCCACGCCGATTTCGGCGGCGAGGTCGAGCGCATCCTCAACATGGTGGACGGCGCGTTGGTGCTGGTCGACGCCGCGGAAGGTCCGCTGCCGCAGACCAAGTTCGTGGTCTCCAAAGCGCTGAAGATGGGGCTGAAGCCCATCGTCGTGATCAACAAGGTTGACCGCTCCGACGCGCGCCCGGTGGAAGTCGTCAACGAGGTATTCGACCTCTTCGCCGCGCTCGACGCCACCGACGAGCAACTCGATTTCCCGATCCTCTACGGCTCGGCCAAGCAGGGCTGGATGGCGACATCCCTGGAAGGCTCGCATGGCGACGGCATGAAGCCGCTGTTCGATCTCATCCTCAAGCATGTCGAGGCCCCGCATGTCGAAGAAGGGCCGTTCCGCCTGCTGGGCACGATCCTGGAAGCCAATCCCTATTTGGGCCGCATCGTCACCGGCCGCATCACCTCGGGTTCGGTGAAACCGAACCAGGCGGTGAAAGTGCTCGACCATGACGGCGTGCTGATCGAAACCGGCCGTGTCACCAAGGTGCTGGCCTTCCGCGGCCTCGAGCGCGTTCCGCTCGACGAAGCGGCAGCAGGCGACATCGTCGCCCTTGCCGGTCTGCCCAATGCCACTGTCGCGCACACGATCTGCGATCCCTCTGTCGAGGCGCCGATTCCCGCGCAGCCGATCGATCCGCCGACGCTGGCCATGACTTTCCGCGTCAACGATTCCCCGCTCGCCGGCACCGAAGGCGACAAGGTGACCGGCCGCATGATCCGCGACCGCCTGCTGCGCGAGGGCGAAGGCAACGTGGCATTGCGCGTGCGCGAATCCGACGACAAGGATTCCATGGAGGTCGCCGGGCGCGGCGAATTGCAGCTCGGCATCCTGATCGAGACGATGCGGCGCGAGGGCTTTGAGGTCTCGGTGTCGCGGCCGAAAGTGCTGATGCGCCGGAACGCGGCGGGCGAACTGGAAGAGCCGATCGAAGAAGTCGTGATCGACGTCGATGAAGTCCACTCCGGTGTGGTCGTGCAGAAGATGTCGGAGCGCAAGGCCGAGATGATCGAGATGCGTCCCTCCGGCGGTCACCGCGTGCGGCTTGTGTTCTATGCGCCGACCCGCGGCCTGATCGGCTACCAGGGCGAATTGCTGACCGATACGCGCGGCACCGCGATCATGAACCGCCTGTTCCACAATTACGCGCCGTTCAAGGGCGAGATCCAGGGCCGCCGCAATGGCGTGCTGATCTCAAACGAAGCCGGCGAGGCGGTTGCCTATGCCATGTGGAAGCTGGAGGACCGCGGCCCGATGATGATCGAGCCGGGCTGCAAGGTGTATCGCGGCATGATCGTGGGCGAGCATACCCGCGACAATGACCTTGAGATCAACGTGCTCAAGGGCAAGCAGCTCACCAACATCCGCACCACATCCAAGGACGAGGCGGTGCGGCTGACACCGCCGATCCGCATGACGCTGGAGAAGGCGCTGGCTTATATTCAGGACGATGAGCTGGTCGAAGTGACGCCGAAATCGATCCGGCTGCGCAAGAAGCTGCTCGACCCGAACGAGCGCAAGCGCGAAGAGCGCAAGAAGGAAGTCGCTTGATCCCGAAAAGTGATTCGTGCGCGGCACACCGCGCCGCACCGGCAAGGAAATGATTCGCCGGGGAGGCCGGAAAACGCCGTCCAGAAGCGCCGCCGGCATCAGCCGGAGTAGCCCCCGCCGTTTTCAAACGTCGCCCAGGAGCGCTGTTTTGCCGGTCCGATGGGTGATTTTGATGCATTCCTACAACAGTTAATCCACATCGTTAACCGATCATTAAAGACGGGGCTTGATGGGCGGCCCGCTGCTTGCTTCTATCTGCGCATGAGCACGGTCGTCATCGAAATCCGCCAAGCCAAGCTGGCCGACGCGCCGGCGGTGGCAGCGGCGCATGATGAGGCCTGGCGCTCCGCCTATCAGGGCATCATCCCCGGCGTCGAACTCGATAAGCTGATCAACCGCCGCGGCGCCGCCTGGTGGGAGAGCGCCGTCCGCAAAGGCAGCCGTATTGCGCTCCTGGCTTTCGGCGACAACATCGCCGGTTATGCCAACTACGGACGCAACCGCGCGCGCAGCCTGTATTATGACGGCGAGATCTACGAGCTCTATCTGCGGCCGGAATTCCAGGGCGTCGGTTTCGGCCGGCGGCTATTCAGCGCCGCCCGGCGTGACCTTGCGCAAAGCGGCATGAAGAGCCTGGTGGTCTGGGCGCTTTCCGACAACGACCCCGCAGTGGAATTCTATCGCGCGCTCGGCGGGCGCGCGGTCGCCCGCTCATCGGAGCGCTTCGGCACCCGCGTGCTCGACAAGGTCGCTTACGGCTGGAACACCTGACGGCCACCTTATGACCGCCGCTGCGCCTGCCTCCGTCCGCCCCGCATAGACAGGCAGGCTTTGTCTGGAGGCACGGGGGGCTCCGGTCAGTCCCCCGGAAACACCATCATGCCGCAAAAGCGGATACCGTCAGCCCTCACAACCGGGTAGGATTTCTTCGCGTAAAAACGCCCTACCAGGGAGAATGCTTCCATGCTGCGGGATCACCACTACGAGGGCAAATTTTTCTGGCCGGAGAATGTCCGCACCGCCGTGGTCCTGACGCTGGATTTCCAGGGCGGGGAGGACGTGCGCCCGCTGCCCGACGGAACGCTCGATAACGAGGAGTGGACGCAGTGCGAATACGGGCCGCATACCGGCATCTGGCGCATTCTCCGCATCCTTGAGGAAGAGAAGGTCAAGATCACCTTCAATACCTGTGGCGGTATCGCCGAACGTTACCCGGAAGCGGTGAAGGCCATTGTCGCGCAGGGGCATGAAATCGCAGGCCATGGCTATCACCACGAATGCGCGCGTGAGCTGACGCGCGAGCAGGAATGGGATGTGATGAAGCGGACGGGCGACATGATCCGCAGCCGCACCGGACATCAGCCGCTCGGCTGGCGCTCCTGCACCCAGAGCCCGAACAGCATCGAGCTGCTGATGGAGCATGGTTATCTCTGGAACAGCAATTCCTTCTCATTTGATCTGCCGTTCCTGTGGGAAAGTAACGGGCGTTATCTGGTCGAGCTGCCGCGCCAGCCTTATGGCGACGGCCGCACCTATGCTCACCGCAATAACGATGCCGGTAATCCGCGCGACACGTTGGTGGTGTGGAAGTCGATGTTCGATGAATTCCATGAGGAGTCGAAGTCGGTCGCGACCTATGTGCCGTTCCAGATTCATGACTACATCTCCGGACGGCCGGGCCGGGCCCAGGCGCTGCGCGACATCCTTCAGCACATGAAGAAAGCCGAGGGTGCCTGGATCACGACGGCCACCGAGGTTGCCCGCTGGACCCGCGATCACGTCTTCAAGCTGGGGCGCCAGGACGCCGCGGAGTGACGCAGCCAGGTGAAGCATCTTCCGACGCTTAGCATCAGCCTAACGCTCTCGGAATGCCGGCTGACTTACTTGCTTTGAGCCGCCTGCAGGGTATTCGCCAGCAGGCAGGCGATGGTCATGGGTCCGACGCCGCCCGGGACCGGCGTGATCGCGCCGGCGACCTTGACCGCTTCCGCGAAGACAACGTCGCCGACCAGCCGCGTCTTGCCGCCCTCCCCGGCAAATCGGTTGATCCCGACATCGATGACGGTGGCTCCCGGCTTGATCCAGTCACCGCGGATCATCTCGGCGCGCCCGATCGCGGCGACCAGCAAGTCGGCCCGGCGGCACACGGCGGGCAAATCGTCCGTCCTGGAATGCGCGATGGTCACCGTGGCATTTTCGCGCAACAGCAATTGCGCGAGCGGCTTGCCGACGATGTTGGAGCGGCCGATCACCACGGCTTGCATGCCGGCCAGGGAAGCGTGAACGGTTTTGGCGAGCAGAATGCATCCAAGCGGCGTGCAAGGCGCCAGCCCCGGCAGACCCCGATTCAATTTGCCGACGTTGAGCGGATGGAAGCCGTCCACATCCTTCGCCGGATCGACGGCCGCGATGATCTTTGACGCATCGATTCCCGCCGGCAGCGGCAACTGCACCAGAATGCCGTGCACCTGCGGGTCGTCGTTGAGTTGCCGGACCAGCGCGAGCAATTCGGCCTCGCCGGCCGTGCCCGGCAGGCGGTGGTCGAAGGAGCGCATGCCGGCTTCCTGCACCGCCTTGGTTTTGTTGCGGACATAGATCTCGCTCGCCGGATTGTCGCCCACCAGCACCGCCGCCAGCCCCGGCACGACGCCGCGGGCCGCCAGCGCGCGCACCTGCGTCGCGATCCTGGCGCGCAATTCCGCCGCGAGGATCTTGCCGTCGATGATGCGTGCGGTCATGGGCGCGCTCTTTGCTCGTCAATGCCATCGACGGCGCCGCGCCCGCCCCTGCAAGTCAACCGGACGCCAAGGACAAGCCCGCCGGTCGCAATTCTCCAGGCCGCCGCTGGTCACGCCCTCAAATGACGTTCGGGTAGATGTAGTTGATGATGATCTTCTGGATGAAGATGATGATCAGGATCAGGATCACCGGGGAGATGTCGATGCCACCCAGGTTCGGCATGATCGCGCGGATCGGGCGCGAGCGCCGGCTCGGTGATGCGGTAGAGGAAATCCCACAGCATCGACACGAACTGATTGCGCGTATTCACCACATTGAAGGCGATCAGCCAGGACAGGACGGCCGAAGCGATCAGCAGCCAGACGTATAGGTCCAAGGCTATCAGGATGACGTCGAGCAGGGCGCGCATGGGATTCCGGCGGTAAGACAATGATGCGGCGCACGGTAGCGGGTCAGCCGCGGCGGAACAAGGCGGGCGGCATCCAGCATCCTTGACACCCCTGACGGCTCGCCGCTAAATGGCCGCACTCGCTCAACGCGCTATGATCATCGATCGCGCGTCCTCGGCGGGGGCCGTAGCTCAGTTGGGAGAGCGCCTCGTTCGCAATGAGGAGGTCAGGGGTTCAAATCCCCTCGGCTCCACCAAGCCCCGCCCTGCTTCTCAAGCAAGCTTTTGCCAAAGGCCGTTTGTACCTGATCCGTGATCGTAGCGTATGGCGCCAAGCAAATTAAATCAGGGATAGGCAGAGCAGATTTGGGCGAAGCGTTGGTGGTCCATGTCATTGATTTCTGGAATCTTTTCACTCCGCGAGAAGCTGTTGAATTTGTGGATAACTCTCTATCATTTGATCTTCACATGGGGTTATCTACCTGCAAGGAAATGCGCGCCTTGTTGCGAGTGGTGTTGCAACGGTGAACATCCTCAACATATGAAGACAGACTCGATCGCAACCCGAATGGCGAACGTGACCGGCCCACGCGGCGCCGGTGGCGGGGTTTCAACTCACAGAGACGATAGACTGATGCGCCAGACCGTGGCCGAGCCCGAACAACTGGCAAACCTCTCGAAAGAGAAGGCGCAATTACTGGAAATCATCAAACGCAAATCGTTGCTGAGGGGCAGTTTCACACTCGCGTCCGGGGCTACAAGCGACTACTACCTCGATATGAAGCGGGCGATGTTCGACCCGCAAGGAGCGAGCCTCATCGCCGAAATCGTCTACGAAATGCTGCAAGGCGAACCTGACGTCGATTCGATTGGCGGATTGGAATTGGGAGCAGTTCCAATCGTCTCGATCGTTGTCGCACGAAGCTGGCAGGGGCGTCCTCTCTCCGGCTTTGTCGTGCGGAAGGAGAAAAAGGGCACGGGACCGATCAGCAAATTGATGGGAATTTTACACCCAACACGAATGTTGTCCTGCTCGAAGATGTTACGACAAAGGGCGGATCGGTTTTACAGGCGGTTCACGCCGTTCGTGCGCGCGGAGCCACAGTCAAAAAAATAATTACCGTGGTCGACAGACAGGAAGGGGCCGAAGAGACCCTCAAAAAAGAGGGGCTCATTCTGCTGCCGATTTTCACCACACAGGATTTGCTCAGATAACGAAAGAGCAATTCGGGGCGTCGCCGACCCTGCGCTTCGCTATTATTTTCGTGAGGTTGCCGCAACACCCGAGATGGCGGGTGCAAGCGTTGGCCGCCGAACATCCCAGACGAGCTATGTGTTCTACATTAAGCTGCGCTGGTGCGTGCCATTGCTACAGGTAGCTTTAGCCTGATTAAGCCCCGCGCGCGCTGTTTCAGGCATTGCCGCTCGCGGTGCTGATAGCCGTCCAAACACCCCGCGGCTGTCTTGCAGGAACGGCGGAAAAGCGCCAATCTTCACGCTAGATGGGGTTTCTCTGAGAATTCGCGGCTTACTGCGGCCAGCCCCGAGGGGGGCTGGAGAGGACCAAACTGGACTCACCAACCCGCTCACTTGGGAGGGTTGTGTGCCAGTCAACATAAGGGGGGCAACAATGACCTACACGAGACAGCGTATGACGTTCCTGTCCGCCTGCCGGCTGCTGCTGACTTCGGCATGCCTGGGCCTTGTGGCGCTCGCGAGCATGCCGGTTGCATCCGCGCTCGCCGACGACGAGACGGTCCGCGTCATGACGCGGAACCTGTATCAAGGCTCGAACTTCGACGCGGTACTCGCCGCGACGACGCCGGCGCAGTTCGTCGCCGCCGTGACGCAAGTCTATCAGGACCTGATCGCCTCCAATCGGACCGAACGGGCGCACGCGGTCGCCCGCGAAATCGCCCGGGAGCGCCCCGATCTTGTGGGCGTGCAGGAAGGAACCATCCTGCTGACCGGGACGGCCGGCATCGCGACCAACGTCGTTTCGGATCAGACGAAAGCGCTGCTCGACAAGCTCAACGATCTCGGCCGCCCCTATGAAGTGATCGCGATCATGCCCGGCATCGATCCACAGGCTCCGACCTTGCTCGGCTTCAACGTACGGCACACCTATCGCACCGTGCTGATTGCGCGGGCCGGGTCCGGCAACAGCATCGAACTGTCGAACGTGCAGGTCCGGCACTTTCTTGTGAACAAGGTGTTCAATACCGCGGTCGGCGTGCCCTTCATCAACACGCGGGGCTGGGCGTCGGTCGACGTGCGCATCCGCGGACGGTCGTTCCGGTTCGTGACCACGCATCTGGAGGCCGAACCGCCGTTCTCAATCCAGCAGGCGCAGGCGGCGGAACTGCTGGCAACGGCGGCGAATACCACCATGCCGGTCGTGATGGCCGGCGATTTCAACACCGATGCCAACAACAGCGCGGATCCGACATTTCCGACCTACCAGATCCTGACCGGCGCCGGCTTTAAGGACGCATGGAAAGAGAAGAATCCGACGCTGCCGGGGCTCACCTGCTGCCAGGACCCCGATCTGCTCAATCCGACTTCGAACTTCACGCTCCGGATCGATCTGATCCTGTATCGCGGCAATGCTTCGGTGCAGGACATCAAGATCGTCGGTGACAAGCTGACCGACCGCCTCTCCACCGGGCAGTGGCCCTCCGATCACGCCGGCGTCGTGGCGGGGCTAAGGTTTTCGGGTAAGCAGTCCGGCGACGATTGATGCAGCGATGAGCGCATGACGGCCGTGTCTTCCGGCGGCACGGTCCACCGCCGGCGCACTAAACGAATTTGGGCGGGGCGATAGTTTCCTACGCTCCGCCCAGCCCCCTGCTGCTGGATCCGGCGTTCGGTCACCAGCCCTGCCCTGCTTCTCGAACAAGCTTTTGCCAAAGGCCGGGTGTAACCTGATCCGTGATCGCAGCGTATAGGCTGGGCGCGAAGGTTGCTCAATGCCGCCCAACTGGAGGAAGCCATGATTTCCCGCGACAAGACCCAGGCCATTTTTTGGAACACGCCTTCCGGTCGCAATCCTGCTCGTCGTGGGGGGCCTGCTGTGGTCTTCGCCCGGTCCGGCCGCCGCGACCGCGGTCACCTTGCCGGATCCGGCGGTCGACCAGCAAAGCGCCGGCGACGAGCCGCAGGTGGTGGTGCTCGCCGGCGGCTGTTTCTGGGGCGTCCAGGCGGTGTTCCAGCACACCAAAGGCGTCCAGCTGGCGCTCAGCGGCTATGCCGGCGGGATGAAAACCAATCCGACTTATGAAGAAGTGACCACCGGCCGCACCGGGCACGCGGAATTGGTGCAGATCAAATACAACCCGGCCGAGATCAGCTACGGGCAGATCCTCAAAATCTATTTCTCGGTCGTGCATGATCCGACGCAGCTCAACCGGCAAGGGCCGGACGTCGGCACGCATTATCGCTCCGCCATCTTCTATTCCAACGACGAGCAGAAGAAAGTCGCCGAGGCTTACATCGCGCAACTCGGCGAGGCGGGGGTGTTCAAATCTCCGATCGTCACCAAGGTCGGGCCGCTTGCCGCTTTCTATCCGGCGGAGGCTTATCATCAAGACTACGCGATCAAGCATCCGACGCAGCCTTACATCGCGATCCACGACCTGCCGAAAGTTGACAATCTCAAGCGGGTTTTCCCCAGTATGTACCGATCGAACCCGGTGACCGTGGCGGCACGCTGACTTTTCGTCATGCCCGCACTTGTTGCGGGCATCTCGCTTAGGGAGGCAGTGCCTTGATTATCGGGATGGCCGGAACATAAGGGCGTTTACTCCCGTCTTCGCGGGCTATGTCCGGCCATGACGAACGATCGCGGGTTCAATCTGTCCAAGCGTCTCTTCTCAATCAATTATTTTGTAATCAATTGTGATTAACGGCGGCGCAGAATGCGCCGCCGTTGTTGTGTCTGCCACCGGAACCAACCCTGCCAATCCTCCGTTGACCCCCACTATCGATGCGCCAGAGTTTCCCCGGGGAGGAAGCCATGCCGGCTCACGATCCGAATTACGGTGTCGGGCGCGCTCTGCGCGCCGGCGTCATTGCGCTTGGCTTGGTCGCGTTCACGGTGCCAGCTATCGTGACCCTGTCGAACCTGCAAGCCTATGCGCAGGCAGGAACGGAAGACCCCGATATATCCGCTGCCTTCGAAACCCTGTCCCGCCCGCAGCAGGCGCGCGTCATGCAACGCTGCAAGGACGTGGTAGCCCGCCCCGCGCAGGCCGACCCGAACCAGCTCACGATCTGCCAGATGCTGTTGGCGATGGCCAAGCGGTAAGGTAACCCCCGCCGTTTCGGTTTCACGGCCGGGCCGGCTGCCCGGCCGTTGCTTTTTGCGCGCCGACCCGGCAGATGGACCGGAATTGCCGATCAGGTGGGAATGGGGCGAAGGGCCGATGAGCGTCGAGGACACGTCGCCATCTTCCATCCTGAAGCATCGGCCGTTCGCTCAGTTCTTCCTGTCGCGTATTTGCGGCAGTCTGGCCAACCAGATGCAGACCGTCGCCGTCTCCTGGCAGGTCTACGAGATGACCGGCAGCGCGTTGGACCTCGGACTGGTGGGGCTCGCGCAATTTTTTCCGCTTGTCGCCCTGATGCTGGTCGCCGGCCATGTCGCCGACCGCTACGACCGCAAGACCGTGATCTGCATCAGCCAGGCCGTCGACGGGCTCGCGATGGGACTTCTCGCCCTCGGCACCTGGGGAGGCTGGCTGAACCGCGACGTGATCCTGGCGATCGTGGTGTTGTTCGGCGCCGCGCGGGTGTTCCAGCAGCCGACGCAGCAGAGCCTGCTTCCACTGGTTGTTCCGACGGCCATGCTGTCGCGCGCGATAGCGGTATCTTCCTCCTCCAACCAGATTGCCACCATCATCGGCCCGGCGATCGGCGGCGTGTTGCTGGCGGTGAGCATCCCGCTGGTCTATGTGCTCTGCGCGGTGCTCTTTTTCGCCGCGGCCACCCTCTCCATCCTGCTCAAGGTTGAACGCGCCGCGCAAAGCCGGGAGCCTGTGACCTTCCGCACCTTGTTTGCCGGGATCGGCTTCATCCGGCGGCGGCAGGTGATTTTGGGATCCATCACGCTCGATCTCTTCGCCGTGGTGCTCGGCGGCGCCACCGCGCTGCTTCCGATCTATGCCAAGGATATTTTCCAAACCGGTCCGGAAGGACTGGGCCTGCTGCGCCTTTCCCCCGCCATCGGCGCGATCATCTTCTCGTTCCTGATGGCGCGCTTTCCCATCCGCCGGCATGCCGGGCCGATCATGTTTGCGGCGGTCGCGGTGTTTGGCCTTTCCACGATCCTATTCGGGCTATCCACCTCGATGCCCGTGGCAGTGCTTGCGCTCGCCGCGATGGGTGCCTCCGACCAGGTCAGCGTCGTGATCCGCTCGACCCTCATCCAGCTCGGCACGCCCAATGAGATGCGCGGGCGGGTCAGTGCGGTGAATTTCCTGTTTATCGGAACATCCAATCAACTCGGCGACTTCCGTTCGGGCCTGACCGCCGAATGGCTGGGCGCGGTTCCCTCGGTGCTGATCGGCGGCATCGGGACATTGGTCGTGGTCGGCGCCGCGTCTTCCTCTTCCCGCAGCTCGCGCGCGTCAACCGGATGGAGGATGTCCGCAAGGACGCCGAAGGCCCGCGCAAGGCTGACGGCTGTGGCACCCCGTTGCCCCACCGGCAGTTTTCCTTTCAGCAGCAAGCGCAACCCTCGATGCCCTGCAAGAACACGGCATCGTCGATCCATTCCGCCGGGAAATCCTCGACCGTCACTTCCTTCACGGGCTTGAAGATCTTGAAGTGATGGCGCTCGCCGCCCTCGGTCCAGAAGGCCACCATCGTTTCCAGCGGCACGCATCCCGGCCTTGTGCAAGTAAGCTCCGAGACCAGGACCGGCGCCTCTTCCGGCACCCTAAAGCGCGCACGCGTCCAATCTCTCACCCTGCCTGAGGCGAGAAGGTGTTCGGGATCCTGATGAAATCCACCAATCCTCAAGGACAGCGGCCCCCTTACTGCTTGAACCCCACCGTGAGATGCGCACGGTTGGATTCGGGCAGCGTCTCACCTTCGCTCTTGATGGTCACGAAATACGTACCGGCCATCGCGACCGCTTCAGGTGGAATGGTTGCGTGCAGCAGCTCTCTCGATATGAAGGAGGTCGGAAGCGGCTTGCCATTCAGCATGACGCGGTGGAACGGCCACATTTCCTTGCCCGCTACCTTCAGCATTGTGGGTCCGTCGCCGGCTCGAAGAAAGAGAGGAGAAATCTGAATGTCGGGCGGGAGCGATTGATTGGAATAGACGGTCGGGAATCGGATTCTTGTAATTTGTGAATCCAATATCGATCAGTTTGCCGTCCATCACCACCATTCTGACATTCTGCGTCATCCAGATGTCCTTCAGCGGATCACCCTCGATGATGGACAGGTCGGCGACTTTGCCGGGCTCCACGCTTCCATAGTCCTTGTCTTTCTTGAACGCCTTCGCGACGTTGAGCGTCGCCGCCTGGATCGCTTTCATCGGCGGAACGCCCGCCTCCACATCCATGACGAGCGCTTCGTGCATCAGCAGTGCGGCCATTCCGCGCGGAGGATCAGAACCTTCTTTCAACAGCCCTCCCGCCTTTACAAAGCGATCGATGAAGATGCAGGCGTTCTCGTACCCGATCCTCGCAAGATCGAGTTGCTCGGGCGTATAGCGTTTTTGCAGCTTGTCGTAGGCATTGTCGGTAACGGCGCGGACGGCGAGCGGCAGACCGGCCTTCGGATCGTTGAGAATCTCGTTTTCTTTCTCTCTGAACCGGCCGGCGCTCGGCGAAAGCGGCCGCAGCCATTTGGCGATCGTCGGAGTCCAAGCGACCTGGTGCTCGACCATCACGTCGATGATCTTTGCGTAATTCTCCGGCTGGTAGTAAGCGCCGGCAAGTTCCTGCTCGATCTTTCCGGCGAGCCTGTCCTTGGCCAATGCGCGCCGGGCGGGCGGGTAAAGAATGGAGCTGTATCCCACGGCCCAAATATGTTCGATCGAATTCACGCCCGCCTTGCAGGATTGGATGGCGTCCCAGCTGTGGCAGGCAACCGCCATATCCAAGCGATGCGCTTCGTCGACGATGGCCTTTGCTATGTCGAACTCAGCGTATTCGTTGAGCTTGATGATGTCATATCCGGAATTCTTTTTCCGCCCTACGACCGCGCGCGCCTCTTCCGGCGTCCTGACCACAATGTTTCCGCGTGACGTTCGGGAGCCGAATGCATCATGCTCGCCGAGTTGGCCACCCATGCCGATGCCGCTCATCCAGATGCGCGGCCCGCGAATCTTTCCGAGCTTGGTGCCTTCCATCTGCGCGCGACTCCAAGCGCCGTCCTGATAGATCTCGATTTGGCAGCACGTGGTGATCCCAAGATGCAGGTACAATTCACCATGAAAATCTTCAAAGTGGCCGTGACCGTCGATAAAACCCGGCAGAATGGTCTTGCCGGTGACATCGACAGTTTCTGCTCCCGGCGGAACGGAGACCTGACCGCGTCGCCCGACGCTCTGGAAACGCCCGTTTTGTATGACAATGACAGCGTCCTCGATGGGCGATCCTCCACGTCCATCGATAAGCGTGCCACCTTGAATTGCCAGAGTGCCGCCAGCCATTCCTCTTTCCCTTGAAGTCAATCCGCGAGAACGACGCGCGCGCTCCGCAGGTTAGTTCACCAGAGCGCTGACGCGATCGACGATGGTCTTTGGCGTGGCGTAGATTTTGTTGATCAGACCGCTCAGCTTGTCGCCGTCGGCGGGATCAAGATCGAGCTTTTGCTTTTTGACCTCGGCGATGAACTCAGGATCCTTCATTGTCGCGTCGAACGCTTTGCGGAGCATCGCCAACCGATCGGGCGGCATTCCGGGCGGCGCCACAAATGGACGGCCGATACTCTGACCGGCGTAAAGAAACTCGATCGCCTGCCGCTCTTCGGCGTTGCGAGCGAGATCCTGGATCAACGGCACACCCGGCAGATCGGGGTGGGCCTCGGCCGCGCCCTGAAACAGGATGGTGATCGTCTTGTTCTCGAGCCACTCCGGGCGGCGGCTCCTGATGCTGTCAAAGCTTTCGCAGATGCCCTGCACCTCATCACGTTGCATCGCGAGCATGACCTCGGCGGAGGACTTGTAGCCGCCGACAAGCTTGAACTTCATGCCCAGCAAACCGGAAAGAGCCTGCGGGTAAATGCGCGTGCCGGAGCCGGGTCCGACATCACCCATGATTAGCTCATGCTCAAGGAGATCCTTGACGTTCTTTACCTTGGCGGTGTGAAAGGCGACGCAGACATTCGTTTCCCGCGTCGGTGTTCCGAGCCATGACATTTTGGTAGGGTCAAACCGCGCGCCTGGTTGATTGGTGAGCGGGCCAAGAGGCGCATCGCGACCAATCAACGCAAACATGCTGCCGTCCTTCGGCGCGTTTTCGTAGATGGTATTGGCCGCGACCAGACTACCGGCGGCCGGCACGTTCTGCGGCACGACGGTCGGATTGCCGGGGATGTGCTTGCTGATGTGGCGCGCAACGGTGCGGCCCCAGATGTCGTAGCCGCCGCCGACGCCGAAACCGATGATCAGCCGATATTGCCCGGCCTCTACCGGCTGCAGTCCCTCGGGGGCCTGCGCCGCCACAGGTGTCGATGCCGTAGCGCCAATGGCGCAGGTAAGCGCTATTGCAAATGTCCTGAGCATGGTTTCCTCCCCTTTGGCGAGCCTGGATTTCGCCTGTTCCAGCCGTTGCACTGTCGAAAGCGCAATGACCCCTTGGACATCTTAAGCTTTATTGGCCGCCGCCGCCGCGCCCCGTCCATCAGCTTCGGCTACCGCTTCAGCAACGCTTTTGCTTTATCGATCGCGGCTGGTTCGAGCTTGAACACCGACTGAATCTGCTTCTCGAGCGCTTCACCGCTGAGTGGCTCGATCGGCAAATTCATCTTCGTCGCCTCCGCCTTCAGCTCAGGATCCTTTGCCATTTCGATGAAGGCCTTACGCACGAGCGCCACACGATCCGCCGGCACGTCCGGCGTCATCGCCAGCGAATAGCCGATCGAACCGGACGTCAAGAAGAGCGACCAGACCTGGCGCTGCTCATCCGTCTTGGACAGCTCCATGATGGTGGGCACATCGGGCAGTTCCGGATGGCGCTGCGCACCGTACTGGACGATCAGGTTGATCTTCTTGTCGCGCAGCCAATCGGCATTGTTTCTGCGCAGGAACTCCCAGTTCTGCATCGCCATATCGATCTCGCCGCGCTCCAGCGCCAGCGTCGTTTCGGCAGTGCCCGAATAGCCGCCGAGAATTTTCAGCTTTGTGCCCAGCAACTGATTGACCGCCGTCGGCACAACGATGGAATCGGATGTCGGGCCGCCACCGCCAACGACAACCTCGCGTTTCAGCAGATCGTCGAAGGACTTGACGCCACTCGATGCGAACGTGTGATGCACGTTCAGGCCGCCGGATGACGTGCGGCCAATCCAGTTGAACTTGCGCACGTCGTATTCGACGTTCGGCGCATTGGTAACTTGCGCCAATGTCGTGTTGGCATGAAGCGCGCCGATCACCGTCCCGTCCTTGGGGGCGATGTTGGCAAGATGGTTGGCGGCAAGCAGCCCGCCGGCACCCGGCATGTTCTGCACGATAATCGTTGGTGAGCCGGGAATATATTTGCCGAGATAGCGGCCGGCGATCCGGGCATAATTGTCATAATCGCCGCCGGTTCCCAGCGCGACGATGATCCTGATGGTCTTGCCTTCATAAAACTTGTCGGCGGATTGCGCGACCGCAGCCGAAGCCGCCAAAACCGTGGTCCCCACGGCGGCGCACAAAGCGATGCAGACAGCTTTGATATTACGACGCATCTATTACCCTCCCTTGCAAACCTGGCGGCTTTGCGCCGGCGTTTTTGCTCTCTTCCATTTTCTCGAAGACATGGTATTTTATCGATGATACGTTCATTTGTCGATAGCCGGAGCTGGCGTGGTTCTGGCTGGCGCACCCCCAGGTCCGTGGTATTCCGGCCCGAGCGTGTCGGTATGTCAATGACAGGAAATCGAGCATGGCGACCGAAGTACAGCTACCACTGAGCGGATGGCCGCAGGGCATTCGGCTCCCCTTCCTGCTCACCTTCGAGCACAATTCCGGCGAAGCCGCGCCGATGCGGCCCGGCGATCGTCCTAACGCCAACTATTTCGGGCAGATGGAGTATGGCGGGCGGCGCGGCGTCTGGAACATCCTGGAGATGCTCGACGGGCTCGGAATCAAGGCAACGTTCTTCATCAGCGGCGCGACGGCAGAGAAATTTCCCGATACCGTGCGGGCCGCGCATGCCGCCGGCCACGAAATCGCGGCGATGGGCCATAGCTTTGAGAAAGTCCGCACGGTCAGCCGCGAGCGCGAACAGGCCATCGTGCGCCGCAGCGTCAAGACCATCAAAGATGTCTGCGGCGCGGAAATCAAAGGGTGGCGATGCCCGGATTACCGCATCAGCCCGCAGACCTTCGAGGTCCTGGCCGGCGAAGGTTTCGCATGGGACAGCAGCATGCTCAACGACGACCTGCCCTACCGATGGGACTGCGCGGACGGGAAGTCGCTGATCGAAATTCCCTTCACCACCACCACGTCGGAAAAGTCGCACGTGGCGTTTCCTTATCCGATGCGCGGCGGGCCGAGCGGCGTCGCTTCGGTCTGGAACAACGAATTCGACATCCTCTACCGGGAAAGCAGCGAGGCGCCGCGCTTCCTGATCCTCAGCCTGCAGACCTGGGCGGCGGGGCGTCCCACGCCCTTGCGCACGCTGAAGACCTTCCTGAAACGCGTGATCACGCACAACGATGTTCAGTTCACGCAGTGCAGCGATATCGCCGGATGGTGCACCAGCTCGGCCAGCAAGAAACACTGAGAGGGAGCTATGGGTAACTGGAAAGAAGTGGCATTGAAGAAGGCCGGCAAGTGGCCGCCGGGAGTGAGACTGCCGATCATCATCAGCGTGCATCACCAGTCCGAGGAAGCCTGCGTGATGCTGCCGGACGGCGCGGCCGACCCGCGCGACTATTATGAGCGGCAGTATGGCGGCCGCCGGGGCGCCTGGCGCCTGCTTGAGATCATGAACAAGCACGGCGTGCTGGGTACCTGGATCATCTGCGGCGCCACCTGCGAGAAATATCCGGAAGTCTCACGCGAGGTCATCCAGCAGGGACACTCGATCGCCGGGCATGGCTATGCGCATGAATCGCCGAGCGATCTTCACCCCGACAAGGAGCTCGAGATCATCGCCAAGACCGTGCGGGTCTTCGAAGACAAGATGGGTCATCACCTGCGCGGCTGGCGCACCTGCGCCGCCAGCCACAGCACCATCGACCTGCTGCTCAAGAACTTCGACTTCCAATGGGATGCCAGCGTCTGGAACGATGACCTGCCTTACATCATCGAAGGCCATGGCAGACACTTCATGGAAGTTCCGTTCTCGGTCTATAGCGATGCGGCTTATTCCAAGAGCGCCGGGAATATCGAGCAGATCAACCGGTTCAACACCTGGGATATGAACACCCCCGATTGCGTGGCGCAGATCATGAAGGATCAGTTCGACGCACTCTACGAGCGGGGAGCAGAGCAAGCGGTGCTGATGCCGCTAACGGTGCACGATTTCATCACCGGCCGGCCCTCGCGTGCAAAGTTATTCGATGATTTCCTCGGCTATGCCAAGCAGCACGAAGGCGTCGTCTTCACCACGCATGACGAAGTCCGCAAATGGTGGCTGGGCAATTACGAAGCTGAAAAGCTCCTGACGGCGTAATCGCGCCGGAAACAAATACCGCAGGAGTTTCCGAACGCCTTCGCATTTGCTAGAGCACGAGATTGCGCATCACCTCTCAAGGAGTGACGGAGTTACCATGACAGAGCACCCCAGAATCACTCAGGAAATGATCGATCTCTATGACCAGTTCACGCATGTAACGAACGATCGGGCGGACTTCATGCGCCGCCTGACGGAACTGGTCGGCACCAGCGAAGCGGCGCAAACGATCGCTGCGATGATATCGGCCAACATGTCGGCCGCCGGAATCGTTCCGGAGAATGATTCCCGGATCAAATCGGAGTCCGTCACCTACGGGGACCAGATGACCGGCTATCTCGCCTGGCCGGCTTCGGCGGCCGGCCGTTTGCCCGCGGTTCTGGTCGTGCATGAGAATCGCGGCCTCGTCCCCCATATCCGCGACGTGGTGCGCCGCGTCGCGCTCGAAGGCTTTCTCGCATTTGGCCCCGACTTTCTGTCACCGCTCGGCGGCACGCCCGAGGATGAGGACAAAGGTCGCGATATGATCGGCAAGCTTGAAGCGCCGAAAGTCACCGAGCAGGCGGTCGCCGCCGTGCGCTGGCTGAAAGCGCATGAAAAAAGCACGGGCAAAGTCGGCGCCATAGGCTTCTGCTGGGGCGGTGGTGTCGTGAACCGGACCGCGGTGGCGGCGGGCTCAGACCTTAAGGCTGCGGTGCCCTATTATGGCGCGCAGCCTCCGGCAGCCGATGTTCCGAAAATCCGTGCCGAATTGTTGCTGCACTATGCCGGGAATGACGAGCGCATCAACGCCGGGATCCCGGCTTACAAGGACGCTCTCGCGGCGGCCGGCGTCAAGCATGAGATCCACACGTATGAAGGCGCCCAGCACGCCTTCAACAATGACACCACGGAAGCGCGCTACAATAAGGCGGCAGCAGATTTGGCCTGGTCGCGCACGATCGCAACGCTTAAACGCGCGCTCGCTTGAACAAGCACCCACCTGCGAGACTGATGGATTTGTCGCAGAAATTATCAATCCGCTAAGCAGGCCAGGAGTTTCATGCGACGACCGGTTGCGCAAACGCGCGGGACCCTTGGCTCGAACAAGGTGAGCGCCCTCGACGAGGGCGTTTCAACGACGTTGACGGCCCGGGTGCTCGGGTTGATGCGAAGCGACATACTCGAGCTTCGACTGGCGCCCGGGTCCAAGCTGGTGCTTGAGGAGCTTCGCGACAAGTATGAGGCGGGCGCGAGTCCGTTGCGCGAATCGTTGTCACGGCTGGAGGTTGAAGGTCTGGTCATAGGCGAAGATCGGCGGGGATTCCGCGTTGCGCCGCTGACGGAAGATGATTTCGTTGATCTTACCATGCTGCGCAAGGAGATCGAGGTCTTGGCGGTGACCCGCTCGGTCGAGCGCGGCAGCGATACCTGGGAAGCAGACTTGGTCCGTTCTCTCCATCACATGTCGCTGGCCACTTCCGCGTCCCGCAGCCTGTTGCCGGAATGGTCGGGGCGGCATCAGGCGTTCCATGAGGCGCTGGTTTCGGCATGCGGCTCGCCGCGGCTGCTGCATTTGAGGCGCCAGCTTTTCGATCAGTTCACGCGATATCAGCGGATCGCTCCACGCCATGTCTGGCGCAGTGCCGTTCATGATACGGAGCATAAGAAAATGTTCGATGCGGCTTTGTCCCGCGATGCCAAGAAATGCGAGGCGCTGATACGCGCGCATATCAAGGTGCTCGATGTTATTGTAGAAGCTATCAGGAGCTTTAACGCCAAGTCCTGATCGCGCAGGCGGCCGAGCGCCGATGGCGCGGCCTTGTTGCGAGCTGATAGGAAGGATAATGCCATGGGAATTGCACGTTTGACCGGATTGTCGGCGCTTGCCGTTGCGGCCACCTTGAACATGGCGGCAGGGCAGTCGGTGGCGGAGTTCTATGCGGGCAAGACCTTCACCATCGTGGTGGGCTCCGACGTCGGCGGCGGTTACGACGCCAACGCACGGCTGTTGTCGCGCCATATCGGCAAGTTCATTCCGGGAAATCCCACCGTCATCGTGCAGAACCGCCCGGGCGGCGGCAGCATCATCGCAGCCAACTATATTTATAATGTCGCGCCCAAAGATGGGACCACGATCGGAATGGTTCAACGCGGCATCCCGCTTTTCAAGCTCACGAACCAGCCAGGCGTTCAGTACGATCCGGAGAAATACACCTGGATCGGCAACATGGCGTCTGAAGTGGGGGTCACCGTGGTGTCGGATAACAGCCCGGCCAAGAAAACGGAAGACCTCTTCACCCAGGAAATCGTCGTTGGCGGAAGTGGCGCCGGCGCTGAGAACGAGACGGGCCCGCGCCTGCTCAATGCGGTGCTCGGAACCAAATTCAAATTGGTGTCGGGTTACAAGAGCCAGACCGAGGTCACGCTCGCGATGGAGCGCGGCGAGGTTGCAGGCGTCGGCAGCATGTCCTGGCCCAACGTCAAGAACAACAAGGCGCAAGAGCTTCGCCAGGGTAAGATCAGGGTGTTGATGCAAAACGGATTGAAGCGGGACAAGGATCTTCCGAATATCCCACTCAGCCTGGAATTCGCCAAAAACGACGCCGACCGTCAGGCTCTGGAATTCTACTTCACGCAGAACACCATCGCGCGGCCCATCGTAGCGCCGCCTGGCGTCCCGGCCGACCGTGCTGCCGCATTGCGCGCAGCGTGTGCTGGCCATGGCGAAAGATCAGGAATTCAAGGACGACGCGGCGAGGCTGGGGTTCGACACCGACCCCGTCGGCGGAG
Organism: uncultured Alphaproteobacteria bacterium; assembly: GCA_963731585.1. Taxonomy (GTDB): domain Bacteria; phylum Pseudomonadota; class Alphaproteobacteria; order Rhizobiales; family Xanthobacteraceae; genus CANKHA01. Next base: position 985,027 of record CAVSWC010000003.1, on the reverse strand, counting down.
AAGAAGTGCAGCGCATCGTCGAGATGCTGGTGAAAACGCCCGCCGACGTGGTGAAGCGGGTGAGTGAGGCGACCAATCCGAAGTAGTAAGGAACCCGACAGCGCCCAATTCACCACCCTCGGTCATCTGATTTACACCGGATTGGTGAATGAGGCATGGGCGAGAAGGCTCTATGGCTTCCGCCCCATCTGGCGGCGGTCCACTGCATCCAGCAGGAACCGGCGCGGAAGGAGCCGTGACAATACGGTGATGAGCCGGTTACCGGAACCCGGCACCACCACGCGATGGCCTTGCATGAATCCGCGATAGCCTTGCCGCGCGACTTCCTCTGCTGAAAGCGTCAGTCGCTCCGGACCGCGGGCCTCCGGCACTCCGGCGCGCGCCTGGAACTCGGTCGGCACCGGACCTGGGCAAAGCGCGGTGACGCGGATGCCGCGCGGCTTGAGTTCCTGGTGCAGTGCTTCGGTGAAGGACAGCACATAGGCCTTGCTGGCGTAATACACCGCCGAGCGGGGACCCGGCATGAAGCCCGCGACGGAGGCAACATTGAGAATGCCGCCCTTGTGCCGTTCCAGGCTGGCGATAAAGCGCAGCGAGAGGTCGGTCAAAGCGGAAACATTCACGTCGATCATGTCGCGCTGCTCGGAAATGTCGAGGTCGGCGGCCAGGCCGACGAGGCCGAAACCGGCGTTGTTGACCACGACACTTGGCTCCAGGCCGCACTCGGTCAACGCCGCCGCGATGCGCGAACCGGCTTCGGCGCTCTGCAGGTCGATCGCCAGGACCAGCGGCCGCGGGCGACCGGAGGCGGAAATAGCGTCAGCCAATACGTTCAGCCGCTGCTCGCGCCGGGCGACCAGCACCAGCTCATGTCCATGGTCCGCGAATTCATGCGCCAGCGCCGTACCAATTCCGGCGGAGGCTCCGGTGAGCAGAGTGATCGGACGCATGGAGGGCTTCACGCTTGGCGCGCTGATGGGCGCGGTTTTGGAATGGCGAGGACCGTGATGACGGAAACCAGCGAAACCGCCGCGACCAATAGAAAGACGCCGCGCGGGCTATTGTTGTCCATCAGCCAACCGAAGACCAGCGGCGAGACGATGCCGCCGATGTTGAAGCCGGTGGTGACGAAGCCGAAAACCTTGCCGAACGATCCTGCCGGCGTGTTGTCGCGGACCATCAGGTCGCGCGACGGCATGATCACGCCGGTCAGGAATCCGGCGGCCGACATCATGACGATCAGCAGCACGCTGCCGAGATCGACCATTGCAATAACGAAGCTAACCAGCGTGGCTGCGCACAGGCCGAGTGCGGCGACCAGGGCATGCCGCTTGGTGAGCCCCGCTAACCAGCCTCCGCTCAGCACGCCGATGGCGGTGAGCAGCAGGTAAGCCGACAAGGCGGTATTGGCGACGGTGAGCGGGGTGTCGAACAGCGCGCCCAACGCCACCACGGAGTAATTCTGCAATCCGGCATTGGCGATGGCGAGCAGGGTGAAGAACAGCAGGCTCTGCAGGATCGGCCAGGACGAAAGCAGGCGCCAGCCGGTGTTTTCGGCATCGGTTGCAGCAGCAACGCTTCGCCGCCGGCGCCCGGCGCACATCGAGGTCGCGCGACAATGCCAGGACGGCGGCGATAACGAAGCCGAACGCGGCCGCGCCGAGGAAGGCGCCGCGCCAACCGGCGAATGCATGCAGCAACAGCAGGCTGGCTGGCGCAGCCGCGCCGCCAAGCATGCCGGCAAAAGTATGGATCGAGAAGGCATGGCCCATGCGCTCGTGCGAGACGCCCTGCGACAGCAGCGTGTAGTCGGCTGGGTGATAGACGGTGTTGGCCAATCCAGCGACGCCGAACATGGCGACGAAGATCCAGAATGAATCCACCATGCCCGCAACCGCGATCGCGGCCGCCCCGAGCGCCACACCGGCGACGAGCAATGGCTTTGCGCCGATGCGGTCGACAAGGAATCCCGCCGGCGTCTGCAACAGTGCCGTGACGACGTTGAAGGCCACGAAGGCAAAGCCGAGTTCGGTGTAGCTCACGCCGTAGTCCGCCCGGATGAAGACGAACAGAGGCGCCAGCAGGATGATGTAATAATGGCTGACGAAATGCGCGGCGCTGACGAGCGCGATCTGCCAGCTTTCCCGCCGGCGGTCGCCTGCGGGCGAAAGGGCGGCCGCGGAAGTGGTGGTCAAATCAGGGCGTCCTGTGGCTGGTGCTTTTGACGATATGGGCAATCGTCTTATCGCCCACCAACCCGGTAAATTACAAAAATGGGACGCCGCGGCGCTGAACAGCCATTACGCCGAAATCGCCGAATTCTACCACAGATTGTACTTTTTAATTATGCAGCGGAACAACCCCCGGCGCCCGGCGTTTTCTGGCTCGGAACCCTGCGAGAGGTGGCTCAAATGTGGATCTCCCTTTTCGGCATTACCACTGCGGCGGCGATCGGTCTCAGCGTGGCGGCCGTCATGCTGCAGGAGGTGAGCGGACGGAAATCCCTCCTCCCCTAGGGCTTTGGGCAAGGCAGGCGCGAAAAGGGGCGGTCTTGAGGCCGCCCGTTTTGTTTGCCCCGATCGTCCCTTGTTCACCGCCGTAATCGGACCTATTGGCAGGGGATGACTCCCTGATGCTGTCGCGGCGTTTCGCGCCCTTGTTCTGGTGCCAGTTCTTTTCGGCTTTCAGCGACAACTTTCTCAAGACCGCGTTGGTCTTTCTGATCCTGTTCCAAATCGGCGGGCCGAATGCCGAGGCGCTGATCACGCTGGCCGGCGGTATCTTCATCGCGCCGTTCTTTTTCCTTTCTGCCTTCGGCGGACAGATGGCCGACCGCTTCGACAAGGCGATGGTGGCGCGGCGGCTGAAATTCATCGAGATCGGCATCGCCTTCGTGGCGGTGGCTGGATTCAGCTTGCACTCGGTGCCGGTGCTGTTCGTGGCGCTGTTTCTGTTCGGGGCGATCGCCGCGCTGTTTGGCCCGATCAAATATGGCATCCTGCCGGACCATCTGGCGCGCGCGGAATTGCCTGCAGCCAACGCGCTGGTCGAAGGCGCCACGTTCCTTGCGATCCTGCTTGGCACCATCTTCGGCGGCCTGGCGACCCAGGGCGGCGGCGATCCGGCCCATTTGTCGCTGCTGATGATTGGGTTCGCCTTGCTCTGCTGGGGCGCGAGCCTGTTCATTCCGCCGACTGGCGAAGCTGCCCCCGGCCTGCCGATTTCCTGGAATATCGCTGCTTCCACCGCGGCACTGGTCAGGCAGTTATGGGCCGATCCGCGGCTGTGGTGGGGTGCGCTGGTTTCGAGCTGGTTCTGGCTTTCCGGCATCATCGTGCTGTCGCTGTTGCCTCCGCTCGTCGGCAGGGTGCTGGGAGGGAATGAGGAGGTAGCGACCGCCTTTTTGGCGGTGTTTTCCGTTGCCGTGGCGGTCGGCTCAGGACTCGCGGCCCTCCTCGCACGCGGGCGCATCCTGCTTTGGCCGACGCCGGTCGGGGCCGTTATTCTCGGGCTTTGCGCGCTTGATCTCGGATGGGCGAATTACGCGATGCAGCCAGGCGCGACGATGGCGGGCATCGATACGGTGCTGAGCTCGCTGCGCGGCGTGCGCAGCCTGATCGACCTCTCCGGGATCGCCATTGGCGGCGGGCTTTTCATCGTGCCGGCCTTTGCCGCCGTGCAGGCCTGGGCAGGCGTTGACCGCCGCGCGCGCGTCGTCGCGGCCGTGAATGTGCTCAACGCCGCTTTCATGGTGGGCGGGTCGCTTGCCGTATCGCTGTTGCAGAAGGCGGGCGCCGGAACGCCCGCATTGTTCATGGCGCTCGGCGCCTGCAATCTTCTGGTCGCGGCCCTTGTCGCGCGCACCACGCCTGCGCAGGGCAACGGCTGATGCGATCAGCCTTTCTCATCTCTTAATTCCATCGAGAAACTCTTCGAGCCGCGCGTAAGCCGCGCGCAGTGAATGCACGTGCATAGTTTCCGCGGTGTCGCCGAGGTCTTTCGACTTGCGCGCATCAATTCTCAATTTTCGTAAAGGTTATTCCAATCTTACAGCGAGCGCATAAACGCCCCATACACAATAACGATTCAGCCTCTTTTCAGCATAGGGAGAGAAGCGGCTTGCTGCGTCCCGCATCAATACATTCCGACAACCTATGTCGATTACCAATGCCAGCAACGAAAGTTTATCTGCGTCAAACAGGAAGCGTGCCGTGCGTGTCAGTTCAATCGTAATGGTCGGCTTTGCCGTTCTGTTCGGCTTGCTTGCGGTCTTCATCGCGCAGGCTTGGTTGAACAGTCAGGAAGAGATGCGCATGCGTAGTCTCGCGGATCAGAAGAAGCCATTGACTACCAAGACCATCGTCGTGGCGGCAAAACCGTTGCGCTACGGGATGGAACTCAAAGCGGATTCGTTGCGCGAAATTCCGTGGTCGCAGGACGCGGTGCCGAAGGGCGCCTTCAACAGTATCTCGGAAATCCTGGCGGGCGGAAAGCGCGTGGTGCTGACGCCGGTCGAAGTAAACGAGCCGGTGCTTGCACTGAAAGTCACCGGGGCCGGCCAGCGCGCGACGCTGTCGTCGCTGGTGCAGGACGGCATGAAGGCCGTGACCATCCGCGTCAATGACGTCGAGGGCGTCGGCGGCTTTGTGCTGCCAGGCGACCGCGTCGATGTGGTGCTCACGCGCCAGACCGACAAGGAAAAGGCGAGCACCGAGATCGTCTTGCAAAACGCGCGGGTGCTCGCGGTCGATCAATCCGCCGACATCAGCGCCGACAAGCCCGCAGTGGCCAAGGCGGTGACGCTCGAAGTTTCGACCGATCAGGCACAGCGGGTCTGGCTCGCTTCCTCGGTAGGAAATCTTTCGCTCTTGCTGCGGAAGGCCGGTGAAACCGCCGCCGAAAGCACCAAGCGCATCACTCTTTCGGATCTCGACGGCAAAGCCGCCGCATCCGACGTCAAGCGCGTCGTCGTCACTCGGGGAATAACGAAGCAGGAATATAGCGTGCCGCTTGAAGGAACAGAGCAAAAGGGAGGGTTCTTCAGCCGCGCTTTTTCGAATTAGGGGACGTTGAACAAGGGACGGGGAGAGTAACGTGAATCACAAACAGACAAGATGCCGGCAGCGTAATCCGCCGGCTTTCACTTGCGGCAATGCTGGCTATCGGCGCTCTGCTGCCCATGGCCGAGGCGCACGCACAGAAGTTAGTGCAAATTTCAGGGCAGAACCGCACCGCGACGGTGAACGTCTCGATCGGCAAATCTGCCGACGTCCGCACCGACATAAGCTTCACTGATGTGACGGTGGGCGATCCAGAAATCGCGGACGTGAACGTGCTGACCGACAAGTCGCTATCGATCCTTGGGCGCAAGAGCGGGACCACCCGCATCACCGCCTATGGCGAAGGCAAGCAGCTAGTCGGCATGTTCGATGTCGAGGTGACCTACGACACCTCGATGCTGTCGTCGGAAATCACTCGCCGCTTCTCCCATGCCGGCATTCGGGTCGGCACCGCAAATGGCAAGATCCTGCTCACTGGAAATGCTCCGGATGCCGTCACGCTCGACCAAGCTCTGAGCGTGGCCAAGCAGTTCGGGCCGGACGTGATCAATTCGGTGAGCGTCGATGCACCCCAGCAGGTCATGCTGGAAGTGCGTTTCGTCGAGGCATCTCGCCAGGCGAGCCGCGAACTCGGCGTGCAGTGGAACGTGTTCGGCTCCTCCGGCGGTGCTGTGATCGGAGCGCGGAAGCGGGCTGACCTTCTCCCCCGCGCTGCCGGGCTTGCTGCGGGCGTCCTCTCCGGTGCACCGCCTTTCGGCGTTGCCATGGCGCGCATGGTCGCGGGCGGCATCACCACCGACGCCTTTATCAATGCCCTGGAGGAACAGGGCCTCGCGCGCAGCTTGGCGGAACCGAACCTGACCGCGCTTTCGGGTGATACCGCGAGCTTCCTGGCGGGCGGCGAATACCCCATCCCCGTGGCCGGCTCGCTCGGATCGGTCACCGTCGAGTTCAAGCGCTATGGCGTTGGGCTCGCCTTCACCCCCACGGTGCTGAAAGGCGGCCTGATCAATCTGAAGATCGTGCCCGAGGTCAGCCAGTTCGACCCGAACCATTCGGTCAATCTCGGCAACGGGCTTTCGGTACCCGCACTGATCGTCCGCCGCGCCGATACCACGGTAGAGTTGCGCGATGGCCAGAGCTTCGTAATCGGCGGCCTCTTGCAGAACAACAACACAACGGCACAAGAGCAGCTTCCCTGGCTCGGCGACGTGCCGATCCTCGGCGCGCTGTTCTCCAGCAAGTCCTATCAGAAGAGCGAGACTGACTTGGCGATCATCGTGACGCCGCGCCTCGTGCGCCCGGCACGCCCGGGCGACGTCGTCAAGACCCCGCTCGACAAAACGCTGCCCGCCAACGACATAGACTTCTTCTTGATGGGCAAATCAGAAATCCGCCGCGAGGCTGCCCGGCTGGCCTCCGGCGCGACCCATCCGATGATCGGTCACGTTCTCGAATTGTCAAAAAGAGGAGGCACCATTGTCTCGGTCAAGAACTAAGCTCGCAATCTGCGTATTCCTCGCAGCAACCGCGCTGGCTGGCTGCTCGGATCTCTATCTCGACCGGCGGGATACGATCTCGCTCTCGGCTGGCGACGATCTCTACAGCAACCAGGTCACCCACATGGTGGACCCATGGCCGGCGCAGAGCTCCAACCGAAACATCGCCTTCAACGGCCAGAGGATGCAGTCGGCGGTCGAGCGCTACCGCACCAACAAGGTGACCGTACCGGTGAACCCCACCACGAGCTCTGCCGGCTATCAGGCGGAAGCTCCGGCCGCTGCGGCCCCTGCAGCCAAGCCCTGACCTGCAAGCAAGAACACTGGTTCGTGACATGCTGATGAGTGGTTCCAAAAATACCGCGAGCAAAACGCAGGTGGTCATCCTCACCGCGGATGCCAGTTTTGAGGAATCGGCGCGCGCCACCTTCAACGCCAGCGCCCAGATCGATTTGCAGGTCGTTAGGGGAACGCTGCCGGAGGTGGTGGAGAGTTTCGATGTCGCCGGCGCCACCGTGGTGGTGATTGACCTCGATACTTCGCGCGAAGAGGAAATGCAGGCGCTGCGCGGCCTTCATGTCCGCGATCGGGACCTGGCCGCCGATCGTGGTGCTGACTCCAGTCCTTTGACGCTGAAGTCGCGCGCACGCTGCTGCAAATGCGGGTAGCGGATTTCCTGGTTAAGCCGGTACAGCCGGCCGAACTGGTGCGCGCCTGCGCGCGGGTGGCGAGGGCCCCTGCCGGTAAGGAGACCAAGGAAGCGCCGATCTATACCTTCCTGCCGGCCGTGGGCGGTGCGGGCGTGACCACGCTTGCAATCCAGACCGCCATGCTCCTGCTCAACAACGGCGCCCGCGGCGCAACCTCCACCTGCCTGGCCGACCTGAATTTCCAGAATGGCGCCTGCGCCGACTATCTCGACCTGGAGCCCCGGCTGAATCTCAGCGAGATCGAGCCGCGGCCGGAACGGCTCGATCGCCAACTGCTGGAAGTGATGCTGTCGCATCATTCTTCCGGGCTTGCCGTCATCGCTGCCCCCAACCGTCCGGCCGAGATGCGCTCTTTCGACCCGGAGATGGTTACCCGGCTGCTCGATCTGATCTCCACCCATTTTGATTACGTCGTGATCGACATGCCGCGCACCTGGTTCTCCTGGACAGACAGCGTGCTGCTTGGCTCCAATAATATCTTCATCATCAGCGAGGCTACTGTGCCAAGCCTGCGCCACGCCAAGCAGCTTGTCGCGGCTATCGGCGAACGGCTGGGCGACGGCCCGAAACCTAAGGTCATCGTCAACCGCTTCGAGCAGCGAATGTTCTCGTCCGGTGTGCGTCTCGCGGACATCGAGCAGGCTCTGGGTGACTCTTTCCTGTCGTGCATTCCCAACCACTACAATCTTGTCCGCGAGGCGATCGACCGCGGTGTCCCGCTTGAGAGCGTCAAGGCCGGCAACAAGATCACGCTCCAGCTCAAGAAGCTGATCGCGCCTGCGGCTGCTGTCAATCGGGCATCCTCGCTGGTCGCCCCACTTGCAAACAAACTCAAGCTCTCGCTCGCACGGTGAGAAGCGGATAGGCATCGGCGGAAGCATGACAATGATCGGTCGTTTTACAGCTCGTCGCGCTCCTGCGCCGGCGCCGTTGGTCGAGGAACCGGCCGCTCCGCTGGAAGGCGTTTCCTGGACCGTTTTCCCGGAGCTGGCTGCGGAGCCCGTTCCGGCCGCGCCCGCTAACCCGCTGCGCAGTGACAAGCTGCTCGACGCCAAGGTGCGCCTGCACCGCCGGCTGATCGAAGAGGTCAATCTCTCCGCGCTGGAGAAGCTTTCGGAAGACGAGATGCGCCAACATATCCTGCAGCTCGTCACCCGATATATTCTCGTCGAGCGGCTGGCGCTTAATACCGAGGAGCTCAACGGGTTTGTTTCCGAGATCCTGGACGAAATGACCGGGCTCGGTCCGCTCGAGCCGCTGCTCAAGGACCCGAGCATCGCCGATATTCTGATTAACGGCCACGAATGCGTTTACGTCGAGCGCAGCGGCGTGCTGGAGCCTTGCGCAGTGCGCTTCAAGGACGAGGCGCATCTACTGCGCATCATCAACAAGATCGTTTCTGCGGTAGGCCGCCGCGTGGATGAATTGCACCCGATGTGCGACGCGCGCCTGCTCGACGGCTCGCGCGTCAACGTGGCAGTGCGGCCCATCGGCGTCGACGGCCCACTGGTTTCCATCCGAAAATTCTCCAAGAAGCCGTTCAGCCTCAACAAGCTGATCGAGGTCGGCGCGCTGCGGCCGCAGATGGCGGAGGTGCTGGCGGCGGCAGTGAAAGCGCGTATCACCACCATCATTTCCGGCGGCACCGGCTCCGGCAAGACCACCATGCTCAACGCGCTCTCGGCCTTTATTTCCGAGAAGGAGCGGCTGCTCACCATTGAAGACGCTGCCGAGCTGCAGCTGCAGCAACCGCATGTCGGCCGCATGGAAACCCGGCCGCCGAATATCGAAGGCAAAGGTGAGATCCGCCAGCGCGAACTGGTGAAGAACGCGCTGCGGATGCGTCCCGACCGCATCATCCTTGGCGAGTGCCGCGGCGAGGAAGCCTTCGATATGTTGCAGGCGATGAACACCGGCCACGAAGGCTCGATGGCCACCATCCACGCCAATACACCGCGCGATGCCATCTCACGCCTGGAGCAGATGATCGGTATGGCGGGCCTACCGATGACGGTTGCCTCGATCCGCGGACAGATTGCAAACGCCATTCAATTGATCGTGCAGCTGTCGCGTCAGTCCGATGGCAAGCGCAAGGTCACCAGCATCGCCGAGATCACCGGCCTGGAAGGCGACATCATCCAGATGCAGGAGATCTTCAAATATGTCCGCACCGGCACTGCGCCGGACGGGGCGGTACAGGGCCATTACGCCGCGACCGGCGTGCGGCCGCGCTTCCTGGCCGATCTGGTGAATCAGGGCATCAAGATCCCCGGCAGCTATTTCGACCCGGGACGGCCGCTGTGACCTCGTTCTTCGATTTCAATCCGATCTATCTGGTTTACCTCCTGGCGGCCGCCTCCGCGATCTTCTTGTTCGAGGCGGTGTATTTTCTCTGCTTCGCCGGCGCGTCCTACCGCAACAATGTCAATCGCCGCCTGCGGCTGATGCATAACAAGGTGGATCGCGAAACCGTCCTGATCCAGCTGCGGCGGGAGCGCGGCCTTACCAGCGGCGGCGATTATCGCCTGTCGCTCGAATGGCTCAATCGGCTGGTGCTGCAATCCGGGCTTTCGCTGGGCATCGGCAAGCTTGTGCTCTTCGCGTCGCATCGGCGCGCTGACGGCCTTCGGCATCGCGTTCGTCGTTCGCGGCAACGTCCTACAAGCCCTGATGGTCGGACTGTTGTGCAGCACCGCCCTGCCCTATCTCGTGCTGCGCATTTTGCGCGGGAGGCGGCAGAAGAAATTCGCCGCCCAATTTCCCGACTCGATCGACATTATCGTGCGCAGCCTGCGCGCCGGCCATCCCGTGCCAATCGCAATCGCCATGGTGGCGCGCGAGCAGCCGGACCCGATCGGATCGGAATTTGGCATCGTCGCTGACGAGATCACCTATGGCGCCGACCTGGAGACGGCGATGCGCAATCTCTACTTCCGGGTCGGTCAGGACGACTTGCCGCTGTTCGTGACCGCTGTGGCAATTCAGTCCTCCACTGGCGGTAATCTCGGCGAGATCCTGGAGAACCTTTCAAAGGTTATCCGCGAGCGCTTCAAGATGCGGCGCAAGATTCGCGCGCTCGCCTCGGAGGGCCGCGCGTCCGCGCTGATCCTTTCCTCGCTGCCGTTCGTCATGTTCCTGATGATCAACGTGGTATCGCCAAATTTCTACAGCGAGGTATGGCATCAGGACCTCACCAAGATCGCGCTGACCGCTGCCGGCTGCTGGATGGGCATCGGAAATTTCATCATGTACCGCCTTGTCAACTTTAAGATCTGAGCCATGAATATCGGATCCGACCTTTTTGGAGGCTTGCTCGGCGGTCCGCAGATGATGCTGGCGTTGATGATTTTTCTCGCCACCGCCACGCTGGCTTTCTCAGTGATGGCAGGCCTGCGTGTGCGTGGTGAAGTCAAGCGGCGCGCCGCTGGAATTAGCGGGGGCGAGGAGCGAGACAGCAGGGCGGGGGCGATCGCTGCGCCACTCCAGCATCAAAGCGGCCAAGCGGCTGCTGGACTACACGACCAAGCACTATTCCGCCGGCGACAACAAAGATATGAAAGTGCTGCGCCAGCGGCTGCTGCATGCAGGCATCTACGATCCGCGCGGCGTGGGATTTTTCTTCCTGGCGCGCACCGGGCTCGCAGTCGGGCTCGCTTTCGGCGTGTTCTTGTTAGCGCCGGCATTGATCTCAACATCGGGATCGACGCTGTGGATGATGATGATAGCCGCCGGCGTCGCAGGCTATTACGCGCCGAGCTTCTATCTCAATCGGCGCATCAAAGCGCGCAAGGCGGAGCATCAGTCGGGCTTTCCCGATCTCATGGACCTGCTGGTGGTTTGCGCCGATTCCGGCCTGAGCATGGAAGCGTCGTTGACACGCGTCGGCAGCGAGTTGACGGATTCCTATCCATCGCTTTGCGCCAATATCCACATGACCAACCTGGAAATCCGCGCTGGGCGCTCATTGACGGAGGCGCTTGAGCATTTGGCAGACCGGTTGGGCCTGCCAGAAGCACGCTCCTTCGCCACCCTGATCCAGCAATCGACAGAGCTCGGTTCAAGCATCACCGATGCGCTGCGGGTCTATAGCGACGACATGCGACACAAGCGCCTCTCGCGCGCCGAGGAGAAGGCGTATGCGCTGCCGGCCAAGCTCTACGATTCCGATGATGATCTGCATCTTTCCGGTGATATTCGTCGTCATTCTATTGCCTGTCGTCGTTAGGCTTGTCACCGGCCAGTACTAAATCCCGGATTGCGGCTGGCTTTTTAGTGGCCTGGCGCCCACTCCCCGCTTCAATGGCGACAAAATATTAACCACCCTGTCCTAGGGTCGATTGTCGGGTTGCTTCGCGTACCCGCGGAAAGCCGCGGGCGTGCGCTCGCCGCTTAGGCGAAACCGATGGCGGCCAGGACGCGTTGATGAAACGACTACGCGTATTTTTCATTGTGGCCAGCGCGCTGGCCTGGCTTCCAGGCTGCACCTCCGCCAAATTCGCCGACATGTTCAAGCCGGCCAACGGCGCGACGGAGGCGAATGCGTCCGCCGATCCGGAGTCGACCGGAACGACGCCGGGGGCTGCCGCCGGCGAGGGGCAAACGGCCACTGCGGGGCTGCTCGGCGCGGACCCGAAAGACGATCTCAGCCTCGGCAAGCAGCATTTCCGGCAGGAAAATTATGGCCTCGCTGAGCACTATTTCCGCCGCGCGGCGGAAACCCATCCGCGCGACGCCGAAGCCTGGCTTGGGCTAGCGGCATCTTATGATCGGCTACGTCGCTTCGAATTGGCCGACCGCGCCTACAAGCAGGTGATCGCCATCACCGGCCCGTCGCCCGAGGTGCTCAACAACCTGGGCTATTCTTATATCCTTCGCGGAGACTATGCCCGCGCCCGCAGCAAACTGGCGGAGGCGCGGATGCTCGACCCGAAGAGCCCCTACATCCTCAACAACATCAAACTGCTGGAAGAAAGCTCCGCTAAGGGCAAGTCAGTCCAGCGCTAATTAGTCACGCTCTGACGAATGCCCGTCACGGCCTTGATCCGACGGAAACCGGACGGCCGGTAACATGCAGCGCCTGCGAGCAAATTAGCGCGGCGCGTCTTCCAGCTGATCGAACCAGTCGAACCCGATCTCTTTGAAGATGCGGTTGCTGATGACGATCAGCCGCGCTTCGGTCTCGGCATTCGAGAAGTGCTGATGGGTCACGAACGGGGGAACGTAGATAAAGTCGCCGCGTGTCCACTCGAACTTCCGCGGGTTCTCGTCCCACTGCCATTCGAATTCCTCGATGCAGTCGAACTTGAAGTCCCAGTGCAGGTCGTAGCCCGAGCCTTCCGCCACGAAGATCACCTCTTCCCACATATGCCGGTGCTTGCCGGACCGGTCGTTCTGCTTGAGGAAGAGCATGTACGCCTCGATGCACATCTCGGGCGACCTCATCTTGTTATGGATGAGATGCTTGATGTAGCCGTCGGGCGACTGCTCGAAAGGCATGTCTTCCGCCTTGATCACGTTCGGACGCGTCACGTAGTCCGCGCGGAAGTCGGCTGATGTCTTGATGTCGTCGGTGCGGAAGCTGACGGTGCCTGCGCCGACCCTGGCGAAGTCCTTCTCGTCAAGAGCTTTTGCCATGATTGTTTTTTCCCGCGATTACAGGTCGGTCGGCGGCTGGAAGTTTTCGTTGCCCTTGCGCGGAGTCGTCGGCGGGAAGGAAACGATCTTCTGGAACACCAGGTTCATGAAGTGGAACAGCGGTTTTGCCTTGAACACCAGCAGCAGGCATTCGTTGTTGGGGTCGTCGTTGAAGTGCTGATGCACGCAGCCGTTCTCGACGATCATGATGTCGCCGGCCTTCCATTCGATATGCCGGCCATCATGCACGTCATGGCCGCGGCCCTTGATGACGTAAAACACGGCGCTGTTGAGATGACCGTGCTTCTGGCCGTAGGCGCCAGGGGCATAGACCTCGATATGGGTCTCGATCGACTGCGCGACATTGGCATGCTGCGGCGAAATGATGTGCTTGCCGTAAAGCTCCGGCCCGCCCTTCCATTGGCTCTTGCTGGCCGAATAGATCCGCGGCTGCTCCATCAGTGATTTGTAGAGATCGCTGTAGCTGCCCGCGAGCTCGCGCACGAAGACGCGCTTCTTGGCCCAGCGGTCCCACTTTTCGGAACCGGGCAGCGATTCATCATGGCTAGGCTGATTATGGCCGGGGCCGGCCGCGGCCGCCGTCTTGTCGTAAAGGCCTGTCATTGCCGACTGCTCCCTGCGAGAAGCCCTCCGCGTTGATGTGTCACGAGGGCTTAGTTATTCTTTTCGGTAATCTAGCCAAGGCTAGCGGCAAATGCACCGGCAATCGACCGCCTTCGACCAAGCGGCAATCAAGTCTCGATGAAGACTTTGCCGCCTTCCACCATGGTGCGGTAGGTCTTGACCGGGATCATGCAGGGCGGATCCACCACTTCGCCGGTTTTGATGTTGAACGAGCCGTTGTGGAAATTGCACTCCACAATATCGCCGTCGATATAGCCCTCGTGCAGCAAACCGGGGCCGTGGGTGCAAAGATCGTCGGTGACGTAGAATTGCCCGTTGAGATTGAATACGGCAAGCGCAAGCCCTTCCTTGTCAATCCGGATGGCCTCGCCTTCGGCAACTTCATCGACGTTACAGAGTTCTATTTTTGTGGACATGACGCTCTTGCTTGTTGCTTTGGAACGGGTGTAGAAACGTATTCTAGTGTGGAACGATGTTCCTTATATAGGAACACGACGGCAAGGGGTTCCCCCCATAGATTTGAAGCAGGGTCGACCCCGCTTTTCAACCGCCCTCCGCGTTCCTAATGTATACGCGGCCGCGCCGGCGGCCGTCGCAGGAGGACGCTGTGCTTCGCCGAGAACAGAACGAACTGGTTACCCGCACCGGCCCCGGCACGCCCATGGGGCAACTCTTTCGCAGCTATTGGATCCCGGCGCTGCTGGCGGAGGAATTACCTGAAAATGAATGCCCGCCCGTGCGGGTGAAGATCCTGTCCGAACGTCTGCTCGCCTTCCGCGATACCGAGGGCAAGTATGGCCTGATTGACGAATTCTGCGCCCACCGCGGCGTCTCGCTGTGGTTCGGCCGCAATGAAGAAAACGGCCTGCGCTGCCCTTATCACGGCTGGAAATACAACACCGACGGCCAGTGCATCGACGTTCCCTCGGAAGCGCCGGAGAGCGGCTTCTGCCAGAAGATCAAGCTGAAATCATATCCGCTGGTGAAAATCGGAGCCGCGCTATGGACCTATATGGGCCCGCCGGAAAAGCAGCCGCCGCTGCCGGAATGGGAATTCGCCACGCTGCCGGAGAGCCACAGCTTCATGTCGAAACGTTTTCAGGAAGCCAACTGGCTGCAGGCGCTGGAAGGCGGCATCGACTCCAGCCACGTCTCCTTCCTGCACAGCGGCGATCTGGAATCCGATCCGCTGTTCAAGGGCGCCAAAGGCAACAAATACAATATCGAAGATACCCGGCCGGTGTTCGAGGTGGTGGAGCAGCCGGGCGGCCTGTATATCGGCGCGCGCCGCAATGCCGAGGAGGGCAAATATTACTGGCGCATCACGCCCTGGGTGATGCCCTGCTTCACCATGGTGCCGCCGCGCGGCGACCATCCGGTGCACGGGCATTTCTGGATCCCGAGCGATGACGAGAATTGCTGGGCTTACAGCTTCGACTATCACGTCACCCGGCCGCTCTCCGACACCCAGCGCAACGCCATGCGCGAAGGATTTCGGCATCCATGCCGCGACCATTCCGGGCACCAACTTCATCCCGACGGCGAACAAGACCAATGACTACCTGATGGACCGCGCGGCGCAGAAAGCCGGGCGCACTTATAGCGGCGTGGAAGGCATTGCCATCCAGGACTCCTCGCTGCAGGAAAGCATGGGGCCGGTGGTCGACCGCACCAAGGAGAACCTGGTCTCCACCGACAACGGCATCATCATGGCCCGGCACCGCCTGATACGGGCGGCCAAGGCGCTGGCGGACAAGGGCGTGACGCCGCCGGGCGTCGACCCCGCTCATCACCATGTGCGCTCGGCCTCGATCGTTCTGCCGCCGGATCAGCCGTTCAAGGAAGGCGCCAAGGAGGAGCTCACCGTGCGCAAGAAGGCGTGGCGACACGCCTCGGTGTGACGCGAGCGCATGATCCGGCGAAAGCCTGTCCCGGACTTGACCCGAGATGGAACCCAGTCCGCCGATAAGATCATGCGCCACTCATGAGTTAGCTTGCTGCGGCGGGCATCTTGATTATGGTGACGTTGATCGTGATGGGAGTGGCGGATGCTGAGTGAAAGCGCGCGGATGACGACGGCGGAAGAAGCGAAATTCCGCATCGATGCCCCGAACTCCAAGCCGCGCGCGATTAAGGTCATCGCGCTCGACCAGCGCAGCCAGGCCGTGGTCAAGAAGCTGGCCGAAGGCACCTGGAACAAGGCAGCCTTTTTCGCCTCCGTGCATTTCGACAGTCCGCCGCAGGCCGGCGCCGACTGGTCGATGAAGACCTGGCTGAATGACATCGCCGGCCACACCATCAAGCTGATGGATGAGGTCAATAACGCCGACCTGGTGGTGATGGTGGCGAATGCCGGGGAAAAGGCGGAAGCCGCTTCCGTGATCGGGGAAGCCTGCGCGGCCAAGCGCGTGCAGGCCACGGCGCTGATCCTCGACCGCAGCTCGGCAACCGACGAAGCGATTTCCAAGACCTTGCTGCACCTGCGGCCCTACGCATCGATGATCGTCGTCGCGGACGATCAGGACTACATCGAATCCATGCTGGTGGCGTTGCGGGCGTGATGCTCTTCACCCCTCCCCGCCGTACGGCGGGAGGGAAGAGATGCCCTCGACGCGGTCCCCTAATACAATTAGCGTCGTTGGCGTTCTGTCGCCCCGTGCGCTTGACCCACGCAAACCTACGGCAAGCCGCCCGGCTGCAGGTCGATGATTTCCACGCAGTTCATATCGGCGTCGTAGAAATAGACGTGACGTCCCGGAAAAGTCCGCCCGCCGCGCCGGTTGGGATCGCCCTGGTTGAAGTCCTCGTATTTCGCGATTTCGATATTACGCTTCTTCAGGACTTCCATCGCCTTGTCGAAATCGGGCGGCGTGACCGTGAAGGCGTAATGGAACTGGGTGTCGCCGGGCACATTCGGTTCGACATGGTCCTTCACCTTCACCAAGACGAAATAGTCCTTGCCGGCCTGCATGAAGGCGAAGTGGTCGTTGACGCGCGCGATCCGGGCGCCGACCACGTCGCGGTACCATTCCGCCGACTTCACGTGATCGCGCACTGAAATGGAGAAGTGCAACACCCCGTTGGCATTGATCGTGAGGTCGCCGGTGCTGCGCTCTTTCAGCGCGATATCGCCTGCATGCTTGGGCATGGAATTTCCTCCTCCATATTCTTTTGCGATGCCTGGCGCTCAAAGGCATCCCGTGGTGGCAGCTGTCGCTTTCCATCCTGCATGAGCAGCGCCGCTGCGGCCAGCCGGAATGTCGCCGCATCTCAAAGCGTAGCCTTCTGCGCCGCACCTCCCGGCGGCGAGCGGTAGCCGAGGCGGCGCGAAACAAGATCGGCCGTTTCGATGACATGCGGAATGAAGGTGGTGATGGCCTTTTTCGACAACCGGGTCACCGGTCCCGCAAGCCCCACCGCAGCGACCACGTCGCCGGCGTCGTTGCGGATCGGCGCGGAAATGCCGCGCATGCCGATTTCGCTCTCCTCGTCCTCGATCGCACAGCCGCGCTGGCGCACGAGCGCGAGCGCTTTGATCAACTTGCCGGCATCGGTGATGGTTTGCGGAGTGCGCGGCAACAGCCCCTGCCCGATCACGGCATCGACCACGGCCTGCGGCTGGAAGGCGAGGATCGCCTGCCCCTCCGCGGTGCAATAGGCCGGCTTGCGCACGCCGAGGTCGGAGCGCATACGGATCGCCTGCGTGCTCTCCAGATTATAGACATACATGATCTCGCTGCCGTCCAGGATCGCCAGATGCACGGTTTCGTTGGTCTTCTCCCGCAGCTCGATAGAGATAAGGCCGGCCCTGGCTTGAGACATCCATCCGCCGGCGCACCAGCGCACCGAGGCGGAACAGCGCGATGCCGAGGCGGTATTTCTCGGTCTCACGGTCCTGCTCCAGCAGGCCCTCCGCCGCGAGCGTGGCGGCGAGCCGGTGCACCGTGCTCTTGGCCACCCCGAGCCGCCGCGACAATTCGCTGATGCCGATATCGACCTGTTCTTCGGAAAACGCCTTTAGCAGCTGAATGGCGGTGCCGACCGACGACAGGCGTCTTTGTTTGGACGCGGACTCGGTTTTGGCATCGGTTTTCTTTTTTTCCATGACGATGCCGAGTACGGTCGGGGATATTCCGCTGCGCCGAACGGCGTTCCGGAATCTAGGCAGGCGGCCGCAATAGTGTCAACAAACCGCCCGAATGCAAAATCATCTGTAGATCCCGATTGACGCAAAAAAATGCAACCAACTCCTGCCCCCGTGCGTTTGTAATCGCCCCTTCACGCAGGATTGGTCTGACCCTCACACCCATAGGACATCTTGATGACTAAGCTCTGGCATTTGCTGATGGCGAGCACTGTTCTGTCCGGCCTTGCCGGTTTGGGAACGGCGCACGCTTCCACCGATCTCGCGCTGCCCAGGCCGGATGCTGTGGGGCATGAATCCATGATCCTCGCCCAGGCCGCGCCGCCGCCTGAGGACGACGGCGCCCGCCGCCGGCAGCGCCAGGACCAGCGGCCACAGGACCGTCAGCAAGGGCAGCAAGACCGGCAGCGGCAGCAAGGCCAACAGCAGGGACAACAGCAGCGGCAACAAGGCCAGCAGCAAGGCCAACAGCAACGCCCCGAGCCGCAAGGGCAGCCAGACCGGCAGCGGCAGCAAGGTCAGCAGCAACGCCCCGAGCCGCAAGGGCAGCAAGACCGGCCGCGGCAGCAAGGCCAGCAGCAGCAAGGCCAGCAGCAGCAGCAGCAGCAGCACAGCAGCAAGGACAGCAGCAACAGCAACGCCCCGAGCCGCAAGGGCAGCCGCAGCGGCAGCAGGATCAGCAGCAGACCCAACCGCAACGGCAGCAGGACCAGCAGCGGGGTCAGCAACAGCAGCAAGATCAGAAGCCCGCGGACAGGCGCGCGATACCGGTCGCGACCAGCAGGGCCAGCAGGGGCAGCAGGGACGTCAACAGCAAGGCCGTGATGCCCAGCCAGGCCGGGGCCAGCAGGGCCGCGACCAGCAGCAACCTGACCGGCAACAGGGCCGCGACACGCAGCAAGGTCGTGACGCCCAGCAAGGCCGCGATCGGCGGCAGGACCCGCAGCAGGGCCAGCAGGATCGCCAGCGCGACCAGCGCCAGCAGGATGCGACCGGCGATCGGCGCGATCGCCCGGTGAACCGCGCTGGCACGCCCGAGCGGCGCGACGACGATGCCAAGCCGATTGAAAAGGCGGGTCGGGGTCAAGGCGCGCCAGTGAAGTCGGAGAAAGGCGAGGACATCCGGCGTGTCGATCAGCTACGCGGCGAGCGGCGCGAAGTGCGGGAAGGCAACCGCACCATCATCCGCGAACCGGACCGCACCATCATCCGCGAGGGCAACCGCACCATCATCCGGCACGACGAGACGATCCGCTTCCGCATCGGGGCGCAGAACGTGCGCTTCGAGCGCCGCGGTAATGAGCGCATCGCGATCATCGTGCGGCCCGGCGGCTACAGCATCCGCAACGTCTACAATAACGATGGCTTCCTCCTCCGGCGCGTCCGCGTCCTGCCGAATGGGCGGGAGGTCATCATCATCGACAACCGGCCGCGCGTGGCCGGCACTTTCTTCGTCGTGCTGCCGCCGCCACGCATCCTGATTCCTCGCGAGCGTTACATCGTGGCCTATCGCGAGGCTCCTCCGGCGCTCATCTACGAGACGCTGACGGCACCGCCGGTGGATGTGATCGAGCGCCCCTATACGCTCGACGAGATCCGCTACAGCGAGCCGTTGCGCGCGCGGATGCCGCGCATCGATCTCAACACGGTGAACTTTGAAACCGGATCCTGGGAGTTGGCGCCGGACCAGATCGATAAGCTGGCGCCGATCGCCGACGCCATGAAGCAGGCCATCGACCAGAACCCGCAGGCGGTATTTCTGATCGAAGGCCATACCGACGCCGTCGGCGCGGACGAAGACAACCTGTCGCTCTCCGACCGCCGGGCGGAGTTGGTGGCGATCGCACTGACTGAGGAGTTCCAGGTGCCGCCGGAGAACTTGACCACCCAGGGCTATGGCGAGCAGCATCTCATTGAGGAGACTGACGGCCCGTCCGACGTCAACCGGCGCGTCACGGTGCGCAACATCGCGCCGCTGCTGGCCGGCAGGAGCGAGCAGCAATCGCCGCAACGAGCGCGCTAATTAGGCACATTGAAACGGCGCTTCGCCCGCGCGGGCGGAGCGCCGTTTTTTGTTTTTGCGTCAGCTCAGCGCAGAAACCACGGCGGCGGGCCGTGCTTCTCGATCGCCTCCACGATCTCGCGGTGCTTGCGATCCTCGCGCCGCATATGCACGGCTATCACCGCATGCAGCGAGGGAACCAGCCAGAGCGGCGGGAAGATGAACCCGAGCAGAAGGCAGGGCACGAGCAGCACCAGATTGAAGATCGCCGAGAACGGCTGGCCGTTGAGCAGCAGCCCGAGCGGCGGCAGCAAGAAGGCGACGACGTAGATCATGGCTCCCTCCGGGATCGTTCCGCGCACACATCTAGGAAGTTGCGCGACGATTACCAGCAGCGTGGCCCGCCAGCTCCGCCCGACTCTTTTCGTCATTCCGGGGCGAGCGCAGCGCGGACCCGGAATCCAGCGATCAGCACGCGTGCTCGCCTATGGATTCCGGATAGCCGCTGCGCGGCTTCCGGAATGACGACGAGCAAGAGACATTCTTAACCACGCGCGCCGTCCACCCGGGGCGAAAATAATTCTTGCATTCGCGCGCAAAACTATTATTTCCAGCTTTGCCCAAATTCGCACGTGCCTGTGGTCGCGTGTCGGTCGGTAGGTATCCGGACAAGAGGCCGGACAGCCGCCTGGGGAAGCGAAAGCCTCCTCAAGAAATCTGACCGGCAGCCGGAAGCGAAACCGGTGAACTCCGTTCTCAGCGGGGGACGCGACTTAAAGCAACGACGGACGGGCTTCTTGGTCTCTGCCGGCCTTCCAACAGCCGGCCCCGAAACTGAAGAGGCTTGTTTTTCATTGCCGGCCGTGCGGTGCGGGGTCTCCCCAATCCAAGCCAAGGCAGCTTCCGCGGGTCTCGGACCCTTGCCGTCGGCGCGTATCCACCGCGCGCCACGGAGAGACCGACAAATCCGCACTTACGAGGCGATTCGTCGCCTCACGAGCTGTATGGGGAGAGCGCCGATGACAGCGCGCATCCGTGAATTCCTAAAGAACCGCCGCGAAAGCGGGCTCGACAGCGAGGCTTGCCTTGTCGTCGACCTTGACGTGGTGCGCGACAACTACACTGCCTTCGCCAAGGCTTTGCCCGACACGCGCGTGTTCTACGCGGTGAAGGCCAATCCGGCGCCGGAGGTGCTCGCGCTGTTGGCCGGGCTCGGCTCCTGCTTCGACACCGCCTCGGTCCCCGAGATCGAGATGGCGCTTGCGGCGGGCGCGGGCGCCGATCGCATCTCCTATGGCAACACCATCAAGAAGGAGCGCGACATCGCGCGCGCCTTTGAGCTCGGGATTCGCCTGTTCGCGGTCGACTGCAAGCCCGAGGTGGAGAAGATCGCGCGTGCGGCTCCCGGCAGCCGGGTGTTCTGCCGCATCCTGTGCGATGGCGCGGGCGCGGAATGGCCGCTGTCGCGCAAATTCGGCTGCGAGCCGGCGATGGCGGTGGAG
The DNA here is from genome assembly GCA_963731585.1 of uncultured Alphaproteobacteria bacterium. GTDB lineage: Bacteria > Pseudomonadota > Alphaproteobacteria > Rhizobiales > Xanthobacteraceae > CANKHA01. The sequence goes on along the minus strand of CAVSWC010000003.1, from coordinate 963,831 downwards.
GTGCTGGAGCATGCGCTCCGGCTCGGGCTGGAGCCCTATGGCGTGTCGTTCCATGTCGGCTCGCAGCAGCGCAACCAGCATGCCTGGGACAAGGCCTTGGCCTCGGCGGCCTCGGTGTTCCGGGAATGCGGCGAGCGCGGCATGAACCTGTCGATGGTCAATCTGGGCGGCGGCTTTCCGACCAAATACCTGAAGAACGTGCCGACGGTGAAGACCTATGGCTCGGCGATCTTCAAGGCGCTGCGCAAGCATTTCGGCAACCGCATCCCGGAGACCATCATCGAGCCGGGCCGCGGCATGGTCGGCAATGCAGGCGTGATCGAGACCGAAGTGGTGCTGGTGTCGAAGAAGGCGGAGGAGGACGACGTGCGCTGGGTCTATCTCGACATCGGCAAGTTCGGCGGCCTGGCCGAGACCATGGACGAGTCGATCCGCTACCCGATCAAGACCCCGCGGGACGGCGGCGAGCTGGCGCCCTGCGTCTTGGCCGGCCCGACCTGCGACAGTGCGGACGTGCTCTACGAGAAGCAGCCTTACCCGCTGCCGGTCTCGCTCGAGATCGGCGACAAGCTGCTGATCGAGGGCACCGGCGCCTACACGGCGACCTACTCGCCTCGGTCGCCTTCAACGGCTTCGCGCCGCTGAAGACCTTCCACATCTGAGCTGACCCTCCCCTTCCCTCCCCCGCCTGCGGGGGAGGGTTAGGGATTGGGGCGAATAACCGGAAGCCGGTTCGCCGGCTTCCATCCCGTCACAACAAGTTTGCTGTCAACACTCCGCGGCTATGGGCCGTGCGAGTGGGGAGTGATGCGCCATGACCGCTCTGCGGAAAGCCTCTGCTGCCCTCACCGGCGCCGCGCCGTTCGCGATCCGCGCGGAGCGAGCCTCCGACGTTGCCGCGCGCGAAGCGCTGCTCGATGCGAGCTTCGGCGGGAACCGCCGTGCGCGCACTTGCCAGCGCCTGCGTGAGGGACGTGCGGCCGCCGAGGGTCTTGCTTTCACGGCGGTGCATCGGGGCCGTTTGGTCGGCACCGTGCGCTTGTGGCACGTCAGCGCCGGCGGCATTCCGGCGCTGGTGCTCGGGCCGCTGGCTGTGGACAGCGGCTGCCGCAATCTCGGTATCGGCGCGGCTTTGGTGACGCATGCGTTGGCGGCTGCGAAAGCGCGCGGCCATGGCGCCATTATCCTGCTGGGCGACGCGCCCTATTACGCGCGCTTTGGCTTCTCGGCGCAGAAGACCGGCGAACTCGCCCTGCCCGGGCCGTTCGAACGCGAGCGGCTGCTCGGTCTCGAACTGCGCCAGGACGCTCTCCACGGAGCCTGGGGCATGATCGTGCCGACCGGGATGACAGCGCCCCGCCCGCGGCCAGTTGCCGGAAAAGTCCGGCAGCTGGCGCCTCAATCGGCTTGATCAAGCGGCTTGATTTGAACATCAGGACACGGCATTGCGGGACGCGAGGCGCCCGCAACGCCTCTGTCATTGCCGAAGCAATCTTTTTGGAGACCACAGCATGAGCGCTTTCCCCATCCATGCCAAAATCACCGGACCGATCGTGATGATCGGCTTCGGCTCCATCGGCAAGGGCACGCTGCCGCTGATCGAACGGCACTTCGATTACGACCCGAAGCGGTTTGTCATCATCGATCCGCATGAAGAAGGCGATCTGGCCAAGAAGCACGGCGTGCGCTTCATCAAGGAAGGCGTCACCAAGGAAAACTACCGCGAGCTGCTGACGCCGCTGCTCACCGACGGCGGTGGGCAAGGCTTCTGCGTCAACCTCTCGGTCGACACCTCCTCGGTCGCCATCATGGAGCTCTGCCGGGAGATCGGCGCGCTCTACATCGACACCGTGATCGAGCCGTGGCTTGGATTCTATTTCGACAAGAAGATCGGCCCGGAGAAGCGTTCCAACTACGCGTTGCGCGAGACCCTGCTTGCGGCCAAGCGCAAGAAACCGGGTGGGCCGACGGCGGTATCCACCTGCGGCGCCAATCCCGGCATGGTGTCCTGGTTCGTCAAGCAGGCGCTGCTCGATCTTGCGCGCGACCTCAAAGCCGGCGCGAGCGAGCCGAAGACCCGCGAGGATTGGGGACGGCTGGCGCAAAAGCTCGGCGTCAAAGGCATCCATATCGCCGAGCGCGACACGCAGCGTTCGAAAAAGCCGAAGCCGATGGACAAATTCGTCAACACCTGGTCGGTGGAAGGCTTCGTGTCGGAAGGCATGCAGCCGGCCGAGCTCGGTTGGGGCACACACGAGAAATGGATGCCGCCCAACGGGCGCAAGCACACCGAAGGCTGCCAGGCGGCAATCTACCTGTTGCAGCCCGGCGCGAATACGCGCGTGCGCTCCTGGTGCCCGACGCCGGGGCCGCAATACGGCTTCCTCGTCACCCACAACGAGTCGATCTCGATCGCGGATTATTTCGTCGTGCGCGAAGGCGACAAGGTGGTGTACCGTCCGACCTGCCACTACGCCTACCATCCCGCCAACGACGCGGTGCTGTCGCTGCATGAGATGTTCGGCGCCACCGGCAAGATGCAGTCGTCCTGGCACATCCTGGATGAACACGAGATCGAGGACGGTATCGACGAGCTCGGCGTGCTGCTCTACGGCCACGGCAAGAACGCCTATTGGTACGGCTCGCAGCTTTCGATCGAGGAAACGCGCGACATCGCGCCGTATCAGAACGCCACCGGCTTGCAGGTATCCTCAGCCGTGCTCGCGGGCATGGTCTGGGCGCTGGAGAACCCGACCGCCGGCATTGTGGAAGCCGACGAGATGGATTTCCGCCGCTGCCTGGAAATCCAGCGGCCTTATCTCGGACCGGTGAGAGGCTATTACACCGACTGGACGCCGCTCGTCGGCCGCGGACAATTGTTCCCGGAGGACCTGGACGTGGACGATGCCTGGCAGTTCAAGAATGTGCTGGTGACTTAACAGGGCGGGACGGACATGCGCACCATAGCGTTGATCGCTGGAATCTTGCTGCTGCTGCTCGGCCTGCTCTGGATCGGACAGGGGACCGGTTATTTCCCTTATCCGTCCTACAGCTTCATGATCAGCGAAATGACCTGGGCCTACCGCGGAGCGGGCGTTGCGCTGGTGGGGGTCATCGTCATCCTGCTCTCGCGCAGGCTCGGGCGCTGATTTCGAGCGCCCTGCGTCCCGTGGTCCTACTGGCAAGCCCCGTTGAAACGTGCATGAATAACGGCAACCCGCCGGCCTGATGGCCACGGCCGGATGCATCGATCTTGCAACATGGAGGAAGCGGAATGCGGCGTCTCGGCCTGGTTTGCGCAAGTCTATTGGCGGCTTCCGTCTCGCTGACGAACGCCTTCGCTGAAAGCGTCGAAGAATTCTACAAGGGCCGCCAGGTGACCGTCATCGTCACCGGCGCCACCGGCTCGATCTACGATCTCTCCGCCCGCCTGGTGACGAAATACATGTCCGAGCATCTTCCGGGCAAGCCGACGATGGTCATCAAGATGATGATCGGCGGCGGACATCTCATCGGCACGCAGTGGCTTTACAACGTCGCGCCGCGTGACGGCTCGGTGCTCGCCTCCATCGGCGAAGCCGTTCCCCTGGTACAAGTGCTGGAACCGGAGAAGGCCAAATTCGACGTCAGCAAGTTCAACTGGCTTGGCAATCCGGGCCTGAGCAACCTCGTGCTGTCGACCTGGGCCGAGAAGGGCGTCAAGACCATCGAGGACGCGAAGAAAAAGGAAGTCATCATCGGGGCCGGCGGGCCGACCTCGCCGTCCGGCCAAATGCCGCGCGCGTTGAACAATGTGCTCGGCACAAAATTCAAAGTGATCGTCGGCTTTCCTTCAACCTCGATCGATCTCGCGATGGAGCGCGGCGAGGTGGACGGCCGTGGCAGCGCACAGATCAGCTATTACCAGACCGTGCGCCCGCACTGGGTGGCTGAGAACAAACTCAACCACCTTGTGCAGTGGGGACCGAAGCGCGACCCCGATCTGCCGAATGTGCCGCTGCTGACGGACCTTGCCCGTAATGAAGCAGAGCGGCAGGTGTTCGCGCTGTTGTCGTCGAGCGTGATCGTCGGCCGGCCGATCCTGACCACGCCGGACGTGCCGGCGGACCGCCTCGCCGCGCTGAAGGACGCCTTCGCCAAGACCATGAAGGACCCGTCCTTCCTGGAGGAAGCCAAGAAGCTCAACCTCGAGATCAATCCGCTTTATGCCGACGAGATGCAGAAGCTGATCAACGACGTCATCGCCACCCCGCCGGAGGTGGTGACGCTCGCCAAGGCGGCGATCACGCGAGGGCGAAGTGTTCGACTGCAAGAAACTGGTGAAAGACCCAAGCTCTGCGAAGAGAAGAAATAGCGCAGGAGAGAACAATGTTCGCACAAATCAATCACATGGCGATGGTCAGCCCGATCTATCCGATGCTGGCCAAGTTCTATGAGGCCTATTTCGGGCTGAAGCCCTCGGGCAAGACCAGCCGCCCGCTGAATGCGGTGACGGTCGGCGACGGTTATGTCGGATTGAACATCAACCCGCTGCGCGACGGTTATGTCGGCGGGCTCGACCACTTCGGCATGGTGGTGGAGGACATCGACAAGGTGATGGAGCGCTCGCGGTCGAAATTCCCCAGCGCCGCCATCGTCAAGCGTCCTTCGACGCGGCCTTTTGCGCAATACAGCGCGCACGATCCGGACGGCAACGTGTTCGATCTGGCGCAGAGAAGTGAGAGCGACAAGCTGGTGGGGGTCTACGCCGAACAGGTATCCGGCAACGGGCAGGGAAACGGCACCCGCCTGAACAAGTTCGCGATCCGCACCCTGCATGCGGACAAATGCGCGGAGTTCTATGCCGATGTGTTCGAGCTCAAGCCGCTCAACAAGAAGGACGGCGACGGCTATCACCTGAGCGACGGGCGCGTCACGCTCTCGATCCTGCCGTGGTCGATCCCGATCTTCGAGAACATGGGCATCAAGCGCCCGGGCGCGGACCATATCGGCTTCAAGGTCGAGAATATCGACGCGTTCAAGAAGCACGTGGAGAAGACGACCGGGATGAACACTTACCTGATGCCGATGCCGCTCGGCGGCAGCAAGGAAGCCGACGCGCGCAAGAGCTTCCTGGCCAAGCACGCGGGCGGCAAATATCAGATGGCCGATCCCGGCGGAGTCTGGATCGACGTCACCGACGAGTGATTCGGCTTGTCAAGCCGGCTCTCACCACATTTCAAGTCAGACGTTCGATCCTGAGTGAGCCGCGCTTGACGCGCACGCGTCTCGAAGGATCAGCCACCGTTCGTAGCCCATCCTTCGAGACACCCGCCGCTGACGTCGCCGGCCCTCAAGATGAGGCGAGTCTTACCCGGGCCCGCACACCACGTTGAGCAGCGCCTGCCGCTTCTCGCCGTCGATCACCTTGAGCGCGCGCTCGATCGCCTTCGGCAGCGCCGCCGGATCGGCGACGCTGCTCGCCATGGCCGCCGGCCACTTCCACCGCCTTTTCGAACTTGCAGCGCCGGATCGAAATAGGTCAGCGGCTCGCGGTTGCTCTTGGCGGCAAAGCCGTCCGGATAGACCTCGCGCGTGTTGCGCTTCACCGCGCCCCACATCTGGTTGTTGAACACCACCGTGAGGATCGGCAGCTTCTCCGCGGCGGAAACGTAATGCGCCGGAATCGGGTTGCCGAACATGTAGGCGCCGTCACCGCAGGTGCAGATCACGAGCTTGTCCGCGCACCGCCGCCTTGATGCCGAGCGCGGTGCCGAGGCCCCAGCCGAGCGCGCCGGCCGCGCCCGAACTGAAGAAGGTGCCCGGCTTGCTGAAGCTGAGATGCTCCCAGGTGATCGGCGATTCCTTGATGACGATGGCGTCCTCTCCCTTCACCTCATTGAGGCAATGGGTGATCCAGGCCGGATGCATCGGCGTGGCGTCCTTCGCCTTCACCAGCACCGCCGCCCATTTCTCGCGCTGCGCGGCGCGCTCTTGCGCCAGGCGCTTGCGCCGTGCCTCGATGCGGTCGCGCGCGGCGCCCTGCCGGGACATCAGCGCCTCGGTCAGCGCGGGCAGGGTCGCGCCCAGCACGCCCGAGATTGCCAGATCGCAGGTGAAGCCGCGGAGCGGATAGGAGGAGAAGATCGGATCGACGCCGATATGGATCACCTTGGCATCGTGCGGCGGCGCCTTCTTGCCGGGAATCCAGGGCACGTCGCATTCGGCCACGATCACCAGGTCGGCATTCGCCAGCAGCGCATCCGGCTCGTAGCCGAGATGCATCGGATGATCGGTCGGCAGGCACACGTAGCGCGGCTTGCGCTGCGTCACCGGGATCGCGAAGCAATCCGCCAGCGCAGCGAGCTTGGCCACGTCGCTTTCGTCGCGGCCGGCGCTGGACGTGACGAGGACCGGGCGCTCGGCGCGCGCGATCATCTCGGCGGCTTCGTCGATGGCGCGCGGATCGGGATACGGCGCCGACGGCGTGGCGTGGCGCGAAGGCGAGGTGTAGATGAAATTCGATATCGGCGCGGCCAAGACTTCGCGCGGCAGCGTCAGGTAGATCGGCCCCTTCGGCTCAGCGCGTGGCGATGTTGATGGCGCGGTCGACGGTCGCTTCGAGCACATGCGCATTCGGCAGTTCGTAATCCCACTTGGTGAATTCGCGCACCATCGCGCCCTGGTCGCGCATCTCCTGCGGCCAGTGGATCTCGCCGCTGCGCTGGCCGAGCACTCCGCCTTCTTCGGCTATAGGGCGTGCGGCCGGCGGTGAACAGACCGGGATGTTGCCGCGCCAGCATTCATCAGGCCGGCGACGGCATTGGCGGTGCCGACGTTGACATGCACCATCACGAGCTGCGGCTTGCCGGTCTTCAGGTAATAGCCGAGCGCCATGGAGATCGCGACGTTCTCATGCGGCACCGTCACCGGCTTCGGCACGCGCGTGCCGGTGACCTCGGCTTTTGCCAGCGCCTCGATCAGCGGGGCGAAATCGGTCCCGGCATTGGCGAAGAGGTAATCGACGCCACGGTCGGCGAGCAGTGCGAGGTAGGCATCAGCCGTCGTTCCCGAGGAAATGGTCTTGACGGGGACCGTGCCATCTGCGGCGGGCGGGCGGGCGAGTTGTCATACTTTCACCGATACCATGATGCCGGCGGGAAAGATCTCCTCCGGCTTGGCCTGTCTGCGGGCGATCCCCTGCTCATACGCATATTGCAGGAAAGTCTCCAGCGTGGGGCGGTTTTCCTCGATCCCGTAGGGGTAGAGGTCGTTGCCGTATTTGGCCTGCAACTTCTCCACGTTGTCGGCAAGCCAGGGGATGGGATAGCGCGACACCGCCATGTCGGTGAGACGCTGCATGCTCCGGTTCTTCAATTCCTCGAAGGCGTTGAAGAGATTGCGCGCGACCCACGGGTGCTGCTTGAGCACGCTCCGCTTCAACGCGATGATGTGCATGATCGGATAAACTTGCGTGCGCTCGAACTGGCGCATTTCTTCAGCCTGAAAATCCGGGAAAAGCCGGGCGACATCGGGGTGTTTCTTGACGAAACACGAGGGCGGCCGCGCGACCATGATGGCGTCGAGCTCGCCTGAGGCGATCATCGCGCTTAGCGTCTTGTCGGGCGTGCGGGTGAGCCGCAGGCCCTTTGGCAGATCGAGCTCCACCTTTTCCGTGCGGCCGGCCTGCTCGGTACCGGCCTGATACCAGTCGATCTCGGTGAGCGGCACCCCGACTTCATGCTGCAGCCAGCCGCGGGTATAGACCGCCGCAGTCTGCGCCCATTCCGGCAGGCCAATCCTCTTGCCGCGCAAATCGGCCGCGGTTTTGATGCCGCTCTTCTTGTTGATGTAGAAGGACGACATCCGGAACATGCGCGAGGCGAAGACCGGAAGGCCGACGATGTCGGGATTGTCTTCGGTGGCCTGCGCGACGAATTTTGCGAAGGATAATTCGCTCACATCCCATTCGCGGTTCGCCGCAAAGCGCGCGAAAACCTCGTGGATGTCCATTGTCAGCCACGTGGTCTCGATCCCCTCGGCCTTCACCAGGCCGAGGCGGAAGTCACGAAAGTGGTCGTAGTCGTCGGTCGCTACCGTGAGATTTAATTTCTTCACTTGCCCTTGCTGCCTTTATCGCCCTCGGCCTTCGGCTTCTCGACCATATTTTTCGGCTCCATCGCGAGTTTTGCCTTCTCCACGATATCCGGCGGAGTTCCAACAAGCTCCTCGACGATCTTTTGAACTTTCTCGCCTTCGACCAGCTCCACATCGATATTTGCCTGGGCAGCTTCCTTCAGAAAGTCCGGATTCTTGGTCAGGTCGACAAAGGCCTTGCGCAGGATCGCGACCCGGTCGGCCGGCACCCCCGGACCCGTAAGGAAAGGCCGTCCGATCACCACATCGGCGGAAAACAGTCTAAGAATCTGGCGCTCTTCGTCGTTTTTCGCCAAGTCAATCAACAGCGGCACCGAGCTGAATTCCGGATCGCGCTCGAGCCCGACCTGCGCCAGGATTGCGATCTTTCCTTCCTTGAGCAACTCGGGATTCTCGGACTTGAGGCTGTTGAAATTGTTTCCGGCGCGGCCCTGCACCTCGCCGCGCTCCATCGCGAGGCCAATTTCAGAGGTGCTGGTGTAGCCGGAGACGATCTTGAACTGGGTCCCGAGCACATGGTTCATAATGATCGGATACAGCGTGGTGTAGGAGCCGGCGCCGGTGCCGCCCATCAGGACCTGTTTCTTCTTGGCATCCTCGATCGTGTTGACGCCCGTTGTCTTCCAGACATAGACGGTTGAATTGCTGGCCGAAGTGGAAGCGAGCCACTGCATCTTGGCCGCGTCGAACTGAATGGCATCGGTGCGGTTGAGCACCTGCGCCATGATAAAGGCGGGGATCAGCGTGCCGATGGTGGTGCCGTCTTTCGGCGCCTGGTTGTAAATGTAATTGGCCGCGCGCACATGGCCGGCGCCCGGCATGTTCTTGGCTATGATCGTCGGATTGCCGGGAATGTGCTTGGAAAGATGGCGTGCCACCATGCGGGCGTTGGCGTCGAGCCCGCCGCCGACGCCGGTGCTGATAATCAGCTCGATCGTCTTGCCCTTGTAAAAATCGGCCTGCGCCGCGGCAATTCCGGACAGGGCGACAGTTCCGAACAGGACGACGCCGACGCCACGCATCAAGTTTGCCAGAATGCCCATAAAATGTGTCCTCCCGATGCTCCGCGTCTTTTTACGCGGGATCATTTGGCGAACCGTGCCAACCGTACCAAGGAGTGTCAAGCAACGCGCTGACGCAGGACGACCTCTTATCGGCCGTCCCGCGTGCTTTTTAAAAGCTGAAAAGCAGCTCGCTCGACGGATCATTCCACCATGATGCCCTGTCGGCGCAGCATGTGCGAAATGAACCTAATCGATTCATCCGGCGTGTCGGCCATCGTCTGGATCCAGGACTGCAGATCCTGCCAGAAGGTCGGCGTGAAATCGTCAGACAGCAATTTGGCGCGCGCGACGAACTCGGGATCGTCCAGCACCTTCAGGAAGGCCTCGCGGTAAACCTTCACGATGCCCGCCGGCGTCCCGGGCGGTAAGGCCAGCCATTTGTCCTTGGATTCCAGGCTCGCCCAGTATTCATAGCTCTTGCGCGCAATCGGGTCGCTGATTTTCCCGTCTAGCATTTTCTTCAGCATCGGCGCGTCGGGGAAATCGGAACGCGGCAGCAATTCGCCATTCCTGATCATGCCGGACTGCGTGAGGATCTTGAACTTTCCGGTTTGCAGCAGCTTCTCGACCTGGTGCGTACTGGAGGTCGCCGCCATCTCTATTTCACCGCGCTCGAGCGCGGTGAAAAGATCGGGGGTGCCCTTGTAGCCGACCACCCATTTGGCGTTCCAGCCGAGGAATTCGATGCCCCAGGCGGTGACCAGCACACCGGAACGCGGCGCGCCTCCCGGGGAGCCCATGATCACGGGGAGCTTTGTGCGGTCGTACAGATTTGCTTCGTGCTCCTTGTTGATGATCGTCAGCGTTCCGCCGCGGCCGGTTCCCCCGACAAAAATGAATTTGCTCGGATCGTATTTTGCCTGGGGTTTGCGGAAGTTGATCGGATCGGCAACCGAACCCGATCCCATGGTGAGCGTCAGGCCGTCGGGCTTCGCGACGTTGGCGAAGTAGTTCATCGCCGTCATGCCCTCGGCACCCGGCACGTTCTGAACGATGACGTTGGGCTCGCCGGGCAGGTATTTTCCGAGATACGCCGCGATCGCGCGACCAGCGAGATCAGTGCCCCCGCCCGCTGCAAATCCGATGATCATCGTGACGGTCTTGCCTTTGAAGGAAACCGGCTCGTTGGCGAACGCGTCGTTGCCGGCGGCCATGACCAGCGCCAGCGACAGGCCGAGCGCGCGAAGATACCCGATCATTTCCATCTCCCTTCGAGCCGCTTGCATTTTATTTAGCGACATTGATTTCGCGTTCTGGTAAGCGTCTCAAAGTTTGCGAGGGTTGTCCAGCGCCGACGCGCGCGGAGATCTAAAAATAAGGAAGTTGAAGGGCAGACGATGGCGACAACAAAAACATTTGAGGGCGTTCCGTGGGATGGCCGCACGGCCTACGAGAAATGGGTGGAAGACGATCTCGGTCTCGAACTGCATCGCGGCTATGCCGCCGGAAATCTGCGCAAGGTGGCCGTGAAGCCGTGGAAAGATCGCGGCATTTCCGCGGTTTTCTACGACATGATCGGAGCGGAGTCGCTGGCCGGCATGTATGTGGCCGAGCTGGCCCCTGGCGCATCCAGCGTACCGGCCCGTCAACTCTGCGACGAAGTCATCTTCGTCATGAGCGGCCGCGGCACTGCCACCGTTGATAGCGCAAAAGGGCCGATGTCGTTCGAATGGGGGCCGAACAGCCTGTTTGCCATTCCGCTCAATCACAATTATCAGCTGCACAACACCTCCGGCAAAGAGCCGGTACGGTTCGTCAGCGTCAACACCATCCCGATCGTCTACAACCTGTTCCGCGACGCCAAATTCGTCTTCGGCGGGTGCGACTGGCAGTTCGACCGCATCGGCGACCAGCTCAACGCATCGGACTCCATCCTCTACAAGCCCGACGCCAAGCACGAAAAAACCGCGGTGAACCTGTACGAAACAACTTTCGTGCCGGACGTCTACAACGTGCAGCGTTCAAGCTTCAAAGAAAAGGGCGCCGGCAACGCGACGGCTTATTTCGAATTGGCCGGCAGCGTTATTTCCGTGCACTTCGCCGAGCATCCCGGTCTGCGCTTTTTTAATCCGCATCGTCACGGTCCGTCCGCCTTCGTATTCACGATGGGTGACAGCAGGGGCTACAGCCTGATGTGGCAGGAAGGCGGCCCGGAAGTACGTTACGACTGGCCGGTCGATGACATCGGCGTGGTGGTGCCGCCGAATATGTGGTGGCACGGGCATTTCGGCACGGATCCGCTCGCCTTCCAGCTCGCTATCAAGCTGCGCAGCCGAAAACATCCGCTCAACCATCTCTACGACAAATCGCATAAGCATGTGTCGGAGGGCGGCAAGCTCATTCACTACAAGGATCTGGAGGAAGGTCTCCGGACCCGTATCTGGCAGACTTACGTGGATGAATGCAAACGCAATGGCTATGACGCGAAATCTCCAGAGCCAAAGTGAGGCCAGCATGAAACATTTGGTCAAATGTCTAGCCGCCGCTCTGCTGCTTGCCGCGGCGCCCGGCATGACGAATGCCGATCCGGTGGCGGATTTCTACAAGGGCAAGAGCATCCGGCTGATCATCTCCGGGGAGTCGGGCGGCACCTACGATTCGGACGGCCGCCTGGTTGCCCGGCATCTCGGCAAGCACATTCCCGGCAATCCCACGATCGTGCCGGAGAACATGCTGGGGGCTTCCGGCCGCGTCGCCGCCAACTACCTCTACAACGCGGCGCCCAAAGACGGCACGGTCGTCGCCATCCTACAGCAGAGCGTTCCACTCGGTCAGGCGTTGGGCGAAAGCGGAATCCAATACGATGCCGCGCGCTTCAACTGGATCGGCAGCCCGGTGCGCCCGGATGAAACGCTCGTCGTATGGCATACGACCGGCGTCAAGACGATGGAAGACGCCAAGAAGAAGGAAGTCATCATCGGCGCCACCAGCCCGACCGGAATGAACTATCTCTATCCAAAACTCGCCAACGAACTGCTGGGAACGAAATTCAAGATCGTCACCGGCTATCCGGGCGGCACGCCGATCACGCTCGCGCTCGAACGCGGCGAAGTCGAAGGCCGCGGATCAAACCCGTGGAGCGACTGGAAGACCCGCAAGCCGGACTGGGTGCGAGACAAGAAGATCGTCCCGCTCATGCAGATGAGCCTGTTCAAGCATCCCGATCTGCCGGACGTGCCCTTGATGGTCGATCTGGCGCCCAACGAGACGGCGCGCTCGGTATTCGAGCTCGTCACCATCACCGGCGAACTCGGGCGGCCGTTCCTGACCTCGCCCGACGTGCCAGCCGACCGGGTCAAGGCGTTGCGTGCCGCGTTCGACGCGACGATGAAGGATCCGGAATTCCTCGCCGACGCGGTGAAGACGCAAAAGGAAATCCATCCGATCCACTGGGAAGAGATGGATACCCTGATCAAGCGCGTGTTGAGCGCGCCGCAGAGCGCCAAGGACATACTGAAGGCCGCGCTGACGCCGCGCTAAAAGTGATGAAGGTCAGGTTTCCGCTCATCCCCGCGAAAGGTGGGGAGGTGGATTCAAATTCGAAGTGCACCACTTCGGAGAAAAGCCTCGGCTGGTGATCTTGAAGTCAGGCACTTTCGGGCGCAGCGACTGAGGGCCAGCCGCGCACCCTTACACCGTGCATGATTGGCGGAAATCCAGTAAAGTTGCGGAAGAGGTGCTAGCCGATGAAAATTCTTGTGGTCGACGATCACGTTTTGATCCGCCAAGCCATGCACGGCATGTTGAGAAAGCTGCGGCGGGACGCGATTGTGCTTGAGGCGCCAAGTTCAGCGAAGGCGATGCAGGTCATCGCCGATCATCCGGACGTCAGTCTGATACTGCTGGACCTGTCGCTTCCCGACAGAGACGGATTCTTGGTTCTGGCCGACCTGCGAGACCGGTTTCCGGCCATAGCCGTGGTTGTGGTATCGGCGGTTCACGATCCCGGCAACGTCCGAAAGGCGCTCGATCTCGGCGCCCTGGGATATATCCCGAAATCCGCGCAAGGAGATGTCATCCTCAGCGCGCTGCGGCTGGTGATCTCCGGCGGAATCTATGTTCCGCCGGAAATTCTGACCCGCAGTACGTCGCAGAAGGCTTTCGAAAAGGACCGGCTCGGAGAAGCCCCTGACTCGTCACACTATATGGGCCTGACCGGCCGCCAGTTGGAGGTGCTTGGTCTGATGATGCAGGGCAAGAGCAACAAAACGATCTGCAGGATCCTCGAGCTTGCCGAACCCACGGTGAAAAATCACGTCACGGCTATTCTGAAGACGTTAAACGTCAGCAATCGGACGGAGGCTGTCGTGGCGGCCAGCAATCTTGGCTGGAAGCTGCGCGTGCCCTCGCAAGCAGAGGGGTAACGCGTTACAGAGCAGAAGCAGTCCGCTTGCGCATGATTTGAGTGAGGGTCGCGCGCAGCGTCATCGGTTCCACTGGTTTGTGCAGCAAGGAATAGCCATTCGCCCGGGCAGCACGAACCGGCTCTGCATCCATATCGCCGCTCATGAGAAATGCAGGGATCGGCGCGTCCAGGGCGAGGCGCAGGCGTGATATCGCGTCGATGCCATTTTTTCCATCCTGCAGATGATAGTCCGAGATGATCATGTCCGGACGTTTGGCGTGTTCGGCAAGCGAGTCCGAGCACTGCGCTTTCGTTTTCTCCCGCAACGACATCACAACCCCAACTTCTGATAAGTCCGCTCATCCCCTCCAGCACAAGGCGGTCATTGTCTATAACGACGATAAGTTTTTTGTCGGAAAAACCGCGGTGACGTCTTGGCACAAGGGCGGGTGCCTCCGCCTCCGGCGCCGCCGCAACCTGGTTGACGCTGACAGAAAAGCACGAGCCCTTGCCGACGACCGATCTTACATGGACCGAATGATCCAACAGCTTGCTCAAACGATCGACGATCGCCAGGCCAAGTCCAAATCCGACGGGTTGGCCAGGGTCGGATGACCTGAGCCGATAAAATTCGCCGAAGATGTTCTCGTGCTGATCCGCTGCAATACCGATACCGGTATCCCAGACTTCAATCCGCAATTGCTTTCCGCTTTTGCGGCAACCAACAAGGATGCGTCCCGTTGCGGTGTAACGGATGGCATTGGATACGAGGTTGAAAATTATCCTCTCCAGCAGGATGCGGTCGCTGCGGATCCAGGCTCCGCTCCCCATGACGCACAACGAAAGGCCCTTTTCGCGCGCGGCCTCGGCAAAAGTCGTCTCAATCCTCCGCAGCAATTGCGCTACGGGATAGTCTACAAGCTTGGGCGCGAGCATACCGGCATCCAGTTTGGTGACGTCAAGCAGCGCAATGAACAATTCGTTCATGACCGAGAGCGATGCCTGGATCCGCGAGATGATCTTCTTTCGTTCATCGGCACGAGTGCGGAACTGAAGTTGCGCGACGAATAAACCGAGCGCGTGCAGCGGCTGGCGCAAATCATGGCTGGCGGTCGCCAGAAAGCGCGACTTGGCCTGCGTGGCGATCTCAAGCTGCTGTGTCCGCTCCTCTACTTTGCGTTCCAGATCCGAATACGAGTCTTGGAGTTGGCCGGCCATCTTGTTGAATTGAGCGCCGAGCTCTTCCAGCTCATCGCCCGTTGCGATGGCAATACGCTGATTGAGGTCGCCGCTTCCCAGCCGCATCGCGCCGGCGGTCAGGGTCTGGATCGGCACGACCATCTTCCGGGCAAAGTACAGACCGGCGAATACCGCCAAGATCAGACCGGCCAGAAGCAGCAACCCGGAACGGTATAGCCGGTCATAGAGCGGCGCGAAGGCTTCCTCGACCGGCAGTTCTGCAAATACGAACCAATCAAGCTGTTCGATCGGAGCGTAGGCGGTCAGGACCTGCCGGCCACTCAAATCGGCTGCAACGCTGGAATAATCGGTTGCTCCGCCTGAACGCTCGGCGCGGGCTGCCTGCACATGCGCAAGGCCAGACAAGTCCGTCTTCCGAAGCACGAGACTGATGTCCGGATGAGCCACGAGACGGCCGGCGGAATCGGCCAAATAGATCTGGCCTTCCTTTCCGACCTTAATTTGCCAGACCACATCCCAGATGAATTTAAGATTCACCTGCGCGACGATCACGCCATGGTCCGGCCGCGCCCCAGCGACCGCTATGGTCATATAAGGCTCGGAGTCCCGAAGGAAATAAACCGGCCCGTGGTAGGATTTGCGTGCGAGCGCCTGGATAAACGCGGGATTTTCCGAAAAATCGGCCATGCTTCCAATGACGTCCATGGCCTGACGGGATGAGCGGTATCGTTCAAGGCCCGCGGCGTCGAACTGCGCAATTTCGGTGACCGGTGGCGCTTGCCGGAACAGACGCGCGACGTCAAACCGCCATTCATCCTCTGTCTTGGCCGCTACAGGCAATTGCGCTGCCCAGGCCAATTGGCCCTCGATCTTCTTCGACGAACTGGCCAATTTTGCTTGCCGCGGATTTAGCCTGCTCGCCTTGAATGCGGAGCAGGAGTCCCTTCAGTTCATGGTAGGAGACCCATGCATGCAGGATGCCTGTGAAAATGACCGAAAGGGCAACGACCGCGATAAGGACAGTGGCGTACTTGTGAAAAAGTCCGCTACGCGTCAGGCGCGAAGCCGCCGTTACCGGTTTTTGCGCCCGTTCAAGCATCTTGATAATCACGGATTTTTGTCACGGCGCGCGCATCTATCCTCTGGCTATCCGGGCAGCCGGCTGTAGTCTGAAGGATGTATAAAAGACTTTGACTTAGCAATTCATTACAGCATCAAATTACAACCATTTCGTTCACCCTGTCCGGGGGCCATGCCCGGACAGATACGATCCTAGCGGGCTGCTGCAGGCGAGGCGGATATGGGGCTCAGGCGACGCGAGTTTCTGACGCTTCTAGGTAGCGCCACACTGGGGGTGACGACCTCGTCGTTTGCTCAGCCTTCGAAACGAACTGCCAGAATTGGATTCCTGATGGGTCTTGCAGACGACCCGGAGGCACGAGGACGCGCGAAGGCCTTTGAGGATGCTCTGCGGGATGAAGGATGGGCTGTTGGCCGCAACGTCACGATAGATTATCGCTTCGCGGGAGGCGATGCCCAGCGGATGCAGGCGTTTGCGAAAGAGCTGATTGAGCTTAAGCCGGACGTCATAGTAGGCCACAGCACGCCGGTCGTGAGAGAACTTGCAAAAGCCACAAGCACGATACCCGATGTTTTTGTCGTGGTGGCCGATCCGGTCGGCAGCGGATTCGCCAAGAACATTCCCCGTCCAGGCGGCAACATGACAGGTTTTACCAACTTGGACTCCGGTATCACCGGAAAATTGCTCACGATCCTCAAGGACATTGTACCCGATCTGCGCGGCGCCGCTATCATGTTCAATCCTGAAACCGTCCCGATGGGCGGCTTGTTCTACTCGCGCGCATTTGAAGAGGCGGCACCCTCCTTCGGTGTCAAACCCATCAACGCCGATGTTCGCCTACCCGCGGATATTGAAAAGGTGATGGAAGGGTTCGGCACGTGAACCCAATGTCGGGCTGATCGTCGTACCGGACAACTTCACGACGGTTAACCGCGACCTAATCATCTCTCTCGCGGCGCGATGGAAAATTCCCGCCATTTACCCGTACCGCTACTTTGCCGAGGCTGGCGGGCTGATGTCCTATGGCGTGGACGTCACCGATTTATTCCGACGCGCACCGGAGTATGTTGCTCGCATTCTCCGCGGAGCGAACCCTGGCGAATTGCCAGTCCAGGCTCCCACGAAATTCGAGCTGGTCATCAACCTTAAAACCGCCAAGGCGCTGAATCTTCCGGTGCCAAAAATTCTTCTCGCAGGCGCGGAAGCACTCATCGAGTGACGTTGCTTTCCTGTTAGTGGACACGGTGTTCTAGCCGATACCGCCGGTCCCGCCAGTGATAGAAGTTGCGGGATGCGGCTCTTTGGATCCCGGTTTCGGCTTCTCGTGAGGTCGCCCAGACCAGACTATTTTTCCGTTGATGATCGCCATACCAAGCAAAATTCCGAACAGGCCCAGCGCCATCACAGATGTAAATGGCTCACCGAGGATCAGGCAGCCGATGAGTACGCCAACGGCCGGCTTGAGATAGCCCACGCTCGCGGTAGCCAGGCTGCCGACCGTGCGGATAAGCCGGAAGTATATCGCAAAACCCAACGCGGTCGCGACAATTGCATTGATCAGCAAGGCGACAATGGCGGGAGCCGAGGGTGATATATGCCAGGGCGATTCAAAGAAAAGACTGAGAGGCACGAGCGTGATCGCCGCGGCTGTCAGCATTCCCGCGGCCACAACCTCGGGCGCCATCCCGCCGAATCGCCGGCCATGGATCACGCTGAACGCCGATGAAACCGTTGCGAGGATGATCGCGGCTTGGCCGATCGCATCCTGCCCGAAACCAAGGAGCGCGCTTGCGCCGGCGACCGCGATGACTCCGCTAAACCCGATCGCCACGCCAAGCACTCTACTCGATGTCACCGGCTCATGACGCGTCCAAAGCAGGCCGATGACGCAAACGAATAACGGCGTCGTTGAATTCAGAATCGCCGCCAGCCCGCTCTCTACTGTTTGCTGACCGAAGGCGATCAGCGTGTAGGGCACGACACAGGTAATAATTCCCTGAACAAAAAGGAGCCCAACCAAGCGGCGCTCCTTTGGCACCTCATTTCCTCGTGCGAGCGCGATCAGCCAGAGCGTGGCCGCTGCCAGAGACACACGGGCTGCCACCAGCGTGATCGGCGGAATCGTCTCCAGCGATATCTTCGTCAGCGCATAAGGACTTCCCCACAGGACTCCGAGCAGCAACACCAGCCCGAGCTCTAGGAGGGGCATGTGGCCCCGCGCGGGAATCGACATCAAGAAGCCTAACGCTGGAGGACGGACGCTCCCACCAATGCCGCACGGAATCTCGTCGCGTCCAGCGGTTTTTGAAGCAGGCAGTAGCCGTTTCCGGTTTCATCCTCGCTTGGAATCAGCGGATCGCCGGAGATCAGCAGCGCCGGAATCTCATAAACGCTGCGCAAGCCTTCAATAACATCGATGCCGGTGTTTCCTTCCGACAGCCGGTAGTCGCAGATAATCAAATCAGGGCGCCGGGGAATACCGACCAGCTGATCGAGTGCAGCACTGTAGGTTTCGGCCGTGATTACTTCGCATCCCCAGGAGCTCAAAAGTCCGGCCGTCGCTTCGAGCACCAGATGATCATCATCGATCACCACGACGAGTTTTGCACCGCGTGTTGTTTGCGTTTTCATGTTCCACCTTGCGAATTGCGCGCGGCAATATCCGCCCTGGTGAGAACGAAAGAAATCGGCCCGAAGTACCCGTCCAAAGCTCCAAAGGGGTGCTACGCAAGCGGCAGCCGCTACTTAGGTCCTGATGCTCTCGGCTTGGGATAAGTACAAGAGTTCGATTGCCTGATCCGCGGACTTTCAGAACTCTCTTTTGGTCGCAACACGCGACTTAATGACAGGGAGAAAAATCATGAAAATCCACGCTGGTGACAAAGTGATTCGCAATGCTGCAACGCAGGATGCGGGCAAGGTCCGTCTCGGCGACACACGCCCCGGTCTTCACGCGGCCGATCCGCGCGGGCGACAAGGTCGTCCGCGATGCGTCCACCAAGGACTGCGGCAAAGTTCGCCTTGGCGACGCACGCGCCGGTCTTTACCCGCTGACTTTTGGGTTGCCCGCGGCAGGGCCTATACTCGCCGCGGGCAACTTACTTTTTGTGTGGGTCGATTGATGTCTGCTGTCGATGGAATGGAAGGACCTCTCGTCGAGTTCTTCCAGCTTGTGCCAAATGCCACTGCGCCGCGGCGTGCCGACAAATCCGTTGGCGGAGTCATACCGGCGCGCGCTTTGCGTTATTGCGAGGCCCTGACCACCGCCTCGGCCTTTGGCTGGTATATTTTTCTTCCCGTTGCCTTCAAAATTGTATGGGACGGCCACGACATGCTGTGGACGCATGAGGCATCGGACGAATGGATGCCTCTCACGCGCGACGCCGTTCAATACCCGGGCCTTCGGGAGACATTCGATCAATTCGCCCCGGACGACATCAAGGGCTTTTCTCCCCCGTTTTTGACGCCTTCGATCCAGCCGGGCGGGTTGCAGATCTGGACTGGTTGTATCGCCAGGACGGCGCCGGGGTGGAACCTTCTGGTGCGCGGTGTGGCCAACCTTTCGCACGGCCTGGCCTATCACATGCTTGAAGGGATGATCGAAACCGACACCTGGTTCGGCCCGTTATTCGACAATATCCGCGTCATCAAAACCGATACGCCCATCGAATTCAGAAAGGACGTGCCATTCCTTCAGGTGCAGCCGGTGCGCAAAGAGGTTTGCTCAGACAAATTTCTCCAGAACTACGAGGTCAAGGATCTGACGCAGCTCTCTCCCGAGAACTGGGATGCGTTCAGGCAAACCGTGGTAGCGCCCAACATCGCTGAGGAGCGCAAACGCGGGCAATATGCGGTTTCCGTGCGCAAGCGCGCAGCTCAGTCGGCGCATCGCGTAAACTTGGTTGATTAGAAGCAGCGCCGGCTATCGTCTACTCGCCCTTTGCAGGTGGCGCGGCCAGCAGTTCCACCAACTGCACAACACTGCGACGCAACGCAGCATCGCGAATATTCAGGAAGGCCCGAAGCAGTTTCAGCCCGTCCGCCGGGTTGCTGTCTCCGAAGGCGACTTGCGCATCATGCGAACCGGGCATTTTTTCTCCCGAGGCACCGGTCGGACGTCAACGTTGTCCTGCTGCGTTCATGCCATCCGATGCAGCCGGTACTTTCAGCTCGAATTAGTACTTCTGTATGATGCCGAATAATGGTTGCCAATGCCCTTAATGGCTCTCGCAAAAGGGTTTGCTATGAAAACCAAACAGCGGGAATATATTTTCAAGATGGCAACGGAATTGGCCCAGCTGTCCCAAGATGAGGGTTTCGATTTCCTCGCCTATTTACTTCAGATGGCGGCTCGCGAAGCGGCATCGCCCAACACTTGCGCTGCGGCCACGATCAACCCCGCGCTCCCCGACGCTTCCTATCTTCGCGAACAAGCGACTCGTTTTATCCAGCTAGCTCGCGAGCATCGGGAGTTCCCGGTTTCGCACGATCTGGAAATAATCAGCGTAGAGTTGATGGAAAAAGCCGCTCAACTCGACAAATTTCTCGCCGAATATTCGAAGTCACAATAGGCTGCGTGCGCAGCAGTCGCACGCCCACGCACCCCTCTTTCACCCAACCTTCATCATTTCATCACCCCGGCTCAGGAACTTGTGCTGCGGGCGAAGAGCCGTGCGGGGCTGCGTGTTGAACCGAGCCCCGCACAGCCGCGGCGTGGCCAATCGACCGATTTCAGGCGATTCAGGTGTGGTTAATACATATTAAGTACAACTTTTGTAATTTGGTTTTCGAATCCACCCGATCGATATCTGAGCAGTGATTGGCGGCAAACAGCTTTGGTTTTGCAATGTCCTTGCGCGGACAGAGCTTTAGAGAAGTGACCGGGCGCAGAAAGAATGATTGAGAATTTCCATGTCAACCAAATGTGAGTTGGTTGTTAATGGCAAACGGCTCAGCGCCCGCATCGGCGATACGATATTAAATGCCGCTCTTGTCGCACGCATCGTTATTCCTCACGACTGCAACACGGGGCAGTGCGAAACTTGCCGGATACGTGTTTATGCCGGGGAGGTCGATGATCAGGGGACACGGCGAGGCGATACCGTCCTGGCGTGTCAAGCAACCGTAGCCGGCGAGGCGGTGGTCGAGTTCGACGAAGTCCCGAGCCTTGACAAATGTGCCGGTACCGTAGCGTCGGTAGCCAAACTGACGCCCGACATTTTCGCGGTCACTCTGCGGCTCGACAGGGCATTTACCTATCTCCCGGGGCAGTACGTGAAGGTCAGCTTCGCGGGCTATCCAGTGAGAGATTACAGCCCCACGCTCCCTGTCGATGGCATCACGGATTTAAATACGCTCCTGTTTCACATCCGCACGGAACCGCAGGGTGTAGTGTCGAGCGACCTCGGACGTCGGATTTCCGCGGGCACCCGCGTCAGCGTTCAAGGGCCGTTTGGAAACACATTCCACCGCCGTGGCGACGGAAGGATCATCCTGGTATCAAGCGGCACCGGCTTTGCACCGATCTGGGCCGTGGCACGTGCTTCCCGCTTTCGAGAGCCAGACCGTGAGATGATAGTGATCGCCGGGGCACGACATGCTCATAATCTTTATATGCGCGAGGCTATGGCATGGCTGGCGCGAACCGGTGTTGAGCGTCTCATATTGACCTGCAGTGGGGACAGTCACGAGGCGGATGTACGGGCGGGACAACCCACGGCGCATTTACCAAAACTTAACGCCTCGGACACTGTCTTTACGGCTGGAGCGCCTGCAATGGTAGCTGCGGTCGAACTTCTCGCGGAATCTGCCGGGGCCACCTGTTACGCCGATGCCTTTTTGCCCGCAGAGATTTCCCGGCCGTGGCGGCAGCGGCTGGCGACGCTAGTTCGCAATCAATTCAGGGGCGACCCGGCGCTGAAATCCTTGCGGCCGGACCAGCCACGCAATGATTTGTTCTAAAGCGCAATAAACACGACATTCTCTATAAAGTATATTTATTAGCTCGACCTTAAACACGCCGTTGTTACCTCATTCGGGAGGGCAGCTCGACACGCAGCACCCGGAGGCGACATGAGAGAGCGACGTTGGGTCTTCGCAGTTTTGGCTGCATCCTTCTGGTCTCAGAGCGCGCTGTCTTCGAACTTGGAGGTCGTTGGCACCGGCGACGGAATGGAATTGCTCCAATCCATCGCAGCAGCTTACAGCACCGACAGACCGGGAAACGCCGTAATTGTTCCGCCGAGCATTGGCTCTGGCGGCGCTGTTACGGCTGTCGGCGCTGAGCGAAACACCCTTGGCCGTATCGCGCGCCCTTTGACTGAACAAGAAAGGGCCCAGGGCCTGATCGCGGCTCCCATCATGCGAATTCCATCGGCGATCTATGCTCACCGATCGGCCGGCGTTACCGGCCTGACGGCAGAGCAGCTCACCGGCATCTATTCGGGCGCTATCCAGAACTGGAAAGATGTCGGAGGCAATGATCTCCGCATCAAGGTCGTACGCCGGGAGGAAGCGGACAGCACGCTCTTGGTGTTACGTTCCAGTATGCCGGGGTGGAAAGGTCTCAAGATTACGCCTCGCTCCAAGCTGGCGATGACCACCCAAGAGGCTGTTGAAACGGTCAAGGAGGTCGAGGGCGCCGTCGGCTATGGTCCCTACTCTCGAACGCTTGAAGCCGCCTATTCGGTGCTTACCATCGACGGCAAGCATCCGCTCGACGCCGGCTACCCCAGCGCTGTCACGCTCGCCCTTTTGTATAAAGAAGGCGCGCTGACGCCGGAAGCCGAGACTTTTCTAAAATTCGCTCGCTCGCCAACCGCGCAACAACTCATAACAAATTGGGGCGGCGTTCCCGTCCGGTAAGTGAAACATTGTGCTGCATTTCACTTCCTTAAGCGGGCGATTGGTAACATGGACGCTCGTCACGGCGCTGGCGACGTTCAGCATGTTGCTTGTTGTCGTACTGCATCAAGTTAACAAGGGTTTCGAGCAGCAGACCGACCAGGTATCCCGCTGGTCGGAAGAGCGACTCGCGCAGCGACTTGCGAGCGATGCGTTGCTGGCGCGCGCCCGCATAAACACCTTGTACGATGACGTGGCCACCCGCTTTGCCTCTTTGGCGCAGCGCTCCGACATCTCGAAAGCAATCCAGTCGCGTAATTCAGTGGCAATAAGCGAATTGCTGACGCCAGCTTTGCAGCTGGCTGACGTCGACGGCGCCCTGGTTCTTGACGAAAAATTGCGTGTCCTTGGCGCCGACCGTTTGGACGCCGATATTCTTCGGGCCGACAAAGCGCTTCGTTTTCATCCTGTCCTGCGTGACTTACAGCGCGTCCTGCAAAGCGACCTTGATGATCGCCGCGTCCGTATCACCGGCCGCTTCGATGAATACCTGGCTGAGGCGCTTGCGGCCAATCGGACAGCGCCGTTAGCTGGTGTGTTTATCGAGCCAATCTTGGATGACTTCGGAGATGTTACGGCGATAATTATCGGGTATCGTCAACTTCGCCGCGATGAACTAAAGTTGGCAGAGTTTTGGCGCCTCACCGATAGAGGCGTGTTAATTGTTGGCGATGGGAAGCTGATTTCGAGTGCTGGCCCGGCTATTCTCGCGTCGGAGTTCGATCAGCACAATTCGTCCGGCCTTCTCCGTCTCGACGCCGGACGTTACGTAGCCAAATGCGTGGAACTGTGGGCCGCAGCCGACGTTTGCGCGGTTGCCCCATCGCAAGAACTTCAGCACCTCGCCACCCAGTTAATCGCAATCAGTGAGGCGCGGACGATCGCGCTGATCTGGTGGCTTATCGGCGCTGTCGTGATTGCGCTGTTTCTTTTTGCGGTGATGTCACTGGCGGTATCTCGTCACATGACCTCGCCACTTCGAGAGATAACCGCGGTCGTAGGCGATGTCGCACGAGGTAATTGGCGGGCGTTCGTGCCCGGCTTGGTGCGGCCAGACGAGGTCGGGGACATTGCACGCGCCGTAGTCCTACTGGCGCAGTCGGTCGAAGAGCGCGACAAACTTCGAACCGATGTCTTCGAGCACAATGCTACGCTTGTTCAAAAAGAGGAGGCGCTCAGGGAGCAAAATCTCTTCTTCGATGCCGCCCTTAACAACATGTCGCAGGGCTTGTGCATGTTCGACGAAGCTCACAAGCTAGCGGTGGTAAACAAGCATTTCCTGGAGATCTACGGCATAGACGCCGATATGCTTCCGGCTAACGCAACGGCACAGGAGGTTCTTACGCTGTCGCTGGGCGCAAACTGCCCGACGGATTTTCTCTTGGCAAAGTCGCACGAGCATCTTGTGATCGTTCGGGAACGCAAGGCCGTCAATTACTCACTTGAATTGACAGATGGCCGCATCATCGCCGTTTCGCACCGTCCCATGCGCAATGGCGGCTGGGTTGAAACGCATGAAGACGTCACGGAGAAAAGGTCCGCCGATGCCAAGATAGCATATCTGGCTCGGCACGATGCGCTTACCCAATTGGCTAATCGCGTCCTTTTCCAAGATCGCTTGAATGAAGCAATTCAAAATTGTCCTGATGGTAATGCTCAATTCGCAATCTTGTGCCTCGACCTCGACGGATTCAAAGCTGTCAACGATACGTTGGGGCATTACGCCGGCGACATACTGCTAAAGCAAATGGCGCAAAAGCTTCTTAGCGTTGCCGGCCATGGCAATACGGTCGCGCGCCTCGGTGGCGACGAATTTGCCATCATCGATACGTCTCGCAACCAGCCGGCTTCGGCGGAAGGCGTCGCCGCGCGATTGAAAGACCTGCTGAAAAGTCCTTTCACCATCTTGGGGCAATCGGTGCCTTGCGGCGTAAGCATTGGCGTTGCCTTGGGCAATGCCACGACCGACCCGGATCATGTTCTGCGCAACGCGGACCTCGCCCTTTATCTCGCGAAAGCTTCCGGCCGCGGGACGTTCCGGCTATTTGAGCCAAAGATGCATTTACAAATGCAGTATCGGCAACAACTCGAGCGCGATCTTCGAGAGGCAATCACTAACCGCGAGCTGCAAGTGCATTTTCAACCAGTGATCGATCTCGGGCAAAACGAGATAAGCGGGTTTGAAGCACTCGTGCGGTGGCACCATTCGGAACGTGGCGACGTTTCCCCTTCGGAGTTCATTCCACTTGCCGAAGAAGTTGGTCTGATCGAAAAGCTGGGAGAAGGGGTCCTGCTTGAAGCCTGTTTGGAAGCGGCGAAATGGCCGCGACCTCTCAAGATCGCGGTGAATATCTCTCCGGTGCAATTCCGCACCCGGACATTGACCGCTTATGTCATGAAGGCGTTATACGCGTCGGGACTGCCCGCCGATCGGCTCGAGCTGGAAGTGACCGAATCCGTCATTCTTCACGATGATCCTGAGACCTTGTCGACATTGCGAGAGCTCAGAGAGCTCGGGATCAAGATTTCCATGGATGATTTTGGGACAGGATATTCCTCGCTCAGCGGCTTGCGCAGCTTCCCGTTTGATAAGATCAAGCTCGACCGCTCTTTCGTTCGCGACGCGCTGGTCCGTCCCGACTGCGCTGCGATTGTGCGCACCGTCGCGGATCTGGGAAAGAGCTTGGGTATGACGACGACTGCGGAAGGCGTGGAGACTGTCGAGCAATTGGAGAACGTACGCCGCCATGGCTTCACCGAGGCGCAGGGGTTCCTTTTCAGTTCTGCCGTGCCTGCCTGGCGGGCACGACAGATGATAGAACAACGCGACTTTACCCAGAGAGTGGCGTGACGAGCGCGAGCCTTTGCCACCCGCGCGCTCCGGCAGATTGAAATCGCGGCCTTTCGCGCAAAATCGCCGCCGGCAGTCGCCGTTCGCGGTTACTGCTGCGTCACGATCCGGATTGGCCGCACATGCCGCGAGTGGCGGATTTGCGTGTGGTCGAACACATTGACCCACATATAGAGATCGCGGCCCGGTACCAAGTCGTGGTCGAACTTGTTGCCGGTTTTCAGCGTGCGCATCGTCTCAAGATGCCAATGGCCGTCTTTCCATTTGGCTGCGCCGCGCAGATCCGCGCGATCGCCATCATAATTGCCCGCAATCAGAACGGCGGGCAGCACCGTTCCTACCGGGATCGTCGCGTCGAGTTCGGGGGAGTAGGGCACGGTTTCGGCGTCGGTCATCATCCACCAGCGCGCGCCTTCCGTATCGCTGGAGTCCGGGTCGAGGTCGAACGTGCCAAGCGCTGCGACCGTGGCTTTCCAATCCTTCGGCAGCCGCGGGAGTTTCAAAGGACCTGAAGGGCTGCCGGGAGGCACGCCTGCATAATTGTAGCTGTAGAAGACGCGGCCGGGATCGTTCCAGTAACCCGCCTGGTAGCGCGCCTGTCCCGCCGCTTCCGCGGGCGTCGGTTCGCGCGGGGCGTCGAAATATTGATCATCCACGAAGCCGAGATGCCCGCCGCGCGAGGCTTTCCACTGCCACACGTCCATGAGGTTGCCGGGCGCAGTGTAGTGATAACCCATCCCGTGGATCGGACGCGGGCTTGTCGCCGAGCGGCTTAGTGCCAAGATAGGCTGCTATCTCCGGAGCCAAATGTCGGCGAGCGAGAAAAGCCGATCGCCAGCTTATCCTCGTAGAAATCGTTGACATCCGCCAGATCGACGCGCGTGGCGACAAAATGCCAGCCATCAGCCTTCTTGATTACCGGCACTCGACGCAGCGAACGGCTCGGGTCTTCCCATTTGAACGCGAAGTATACGCGCTCGCCATCATGCATCGCGCGCACTTCGACCAGCGACTCTCCGGTGCCGCCGAGGTTCACCCCTTGCTGGGTTCGAACATAGACCGGCCGGGTCTTTGCCCACACCTCGTCATCAAGCACCCCATCGAGCTGCGGGGCGCCGCCGACCCGCGTTACGAGCAAGGTCTCGCGCGTGGTCCAATCGACGCCCGCGGCCAGCGCAATGGTCGCGACGCCCACCGCCATGGCAATAAGCAGCGGATAGGGACGCACCGCTCGCGTGATCATCAGCCTGGCAGGACGGAACAAGCGCAAGAGCTGCCACCAGCCGCCGGCCATATAGTGCGTCAGCGACATGCAGGAAGATGTAACCGAAGCCGACAAAGGCGGTGATCGAGTGTACCCAAACCCACCATCCTCCATGGCCGAGATAGAGAATAATGCCGGTCGACATCATCACGGTAATCAGCGCGTAGACAAACCAGTGCAGCCCGACATTGATCGCCTGCCAGCGCAACTTGCCTCCCACCGGCATCAGCGCGATGCG
Organism: uncultured Alphaproteobacteria bacterium; assembly: GCA_963731585.1. Classification (GTDB taxonomy): domain Bacteria; phylum Pseudomonadota; class Alphaproteobacteria; order Rhizobiales; family Xanthobacteraceae; genus CANKHA01. Next base: position 936,749 of record CAVSWC010000003.1, on the reverse strand, counting down.
CACTTTGGCCAGCGCGTTGCGGGCGGTGAGGCCGGCGCGGTTCAAATAAACAAGATAGGCGGACGCACAGAAGAACAGGCCAAGACCCGCGAAGAAATGCCAGGTCCACATCTCGCCCTGCGGCGTGATCGGCCAGAGCCACTGCGACACGTTCGGCAACACAGTGCCAAACGTGGCCATGCGGATGCCTGTGACCAGACTGACCACGAAAGCGATCGCCGTGGCCCAATGCAGGATGATCGTGCCGACATCGCTGCGTGGCGGCGCCGCGTCCGGCCCCGCGCAGAACGGGCATCCGCCGGACGGCTGGGGGATCCAGGCTTCGGGAATCGCGAACTTCGTCCTGCACCAAATCGGTCATTTCGCAAATCTCTCTTTTACGGGAATTTTTAAGATGCACCACACAAGCCGCGCATTAACGTCGCGCCGCCGTTCGGATTCTACCGGAAAAAGGTAAGAAACTCTTAACCATGAACCTGTGGGCGATCCCGCGCACGGGCCCAACATCATGGGCTGCCCCGATTACCCACTCGACCATGCCCTGTTCTCGGAATTGGAAACGGCGGCGCGAACAGGCCGGCACCCCGGAAACTGTAACCACGATATAACCGGCCTGCCCGGCCATGCAACGCAGGTGAGCGACCGCCCTACCCCGCCGTTACCTTCTGCAAAAACCCGTCCACCAAATAATTGAACTTGCCGGCCGCGGCGCTGGTTTCGCGCGATGCGACTTCCACCTTTTGTACCGCCGCGCGGGTGCGCGCCACGGCGGAGCCGAGATCGTCCACCACGCGCGAGAGGCCGGAGGTCCAGCCCGCCGCGTCTTGGAGACTTTTGGAGATCGCAGCGGTGACCTGGTTCTGCTGCGTCACCACCGCCGTGATGCGGGCGGCGTGAATATTGGCCTCCCCGGTGGTCTCGGTAATGGTGCGAATGGCGTCCACCACCTCGCCGGTGCGCCGACGCATCTCCTCAATGCGTTCTGCGATATCGGTTGTCGCCTTTGCCGTCTGTATAGCCAGCGATTTCACCTCGGAGGCGACCACGGCAAAGCCGCGGCCGCTTTCGCCGGCGCGCGCCGCCTCGATTGTGGCATTGAGCGCGAGCAGGTTGGTCTGCCGCGCGATGGAATCGATGAACTGCGTGACGTCTTCGATCGTCTGGGCGACCTCGGAAAGACTGTCGATGGTTTTCGATGCGACGCTGGCGCGGCTGGTGGCTTTCTCGATCGCGCCTCCCGCCAGGGCCAGGCTGGTCGCCATGCTTCCGGTGCCGATGGAGAGCTCCTTGGTGCCGGCGGCAACTCCCGCCACGTTGGACGAGACCTCATGCGAGGCGCCCGTGGCGTTGGTTGCGCCGGCTTCGGTTTCCTCCACGGCGAGCGCAAGTTCGTGCGCCGCCTCCTGCATGACATTGATTGCGCCGGAGCATTCATGCAGCACCGCCAGGACCGCGGCGCGGAACTCGGCAATATTCTGCTCCAGCGCGTGCCGGCGCGCATCCCCGGTCGCCATCGTGCGGGTGAGATCCTCTTCCAGCCGTTTGCGCGCAACGGCATTCTCGCGCAGAACCGCGAGCGCGGCGAAGATCGCGCCGATCTGGTCGGTGCGCCCATATTGCGATACCGGGCTCTCGATGTCGCCGCGCGCCAGACGCAACAGCGTAGCGATCACCTCGTTCAGGGGCCGTTTCACCGCATAATTCAGAAACAGGTAGCCGCCCACCAACCCCAGAGCCAGGCTCACTGCCAGCACCAAGAGGATGCGCGAGGTCGCCAGCGCCACGCGCTTGTCAAAGGCTTTCTTGCTGGCATTGACCTCACTTCTCGCAGCCTCTTCCGCCTTGGCGATTAGATGATATACGCGCTCCGTCTGCGTCACGATCATGATCAGATGGAACTGCAGTTCGTCGCGGTAATCCGGCGCCAGCTTCTCTTTTGCCTCGTCCCAGGAATGCCGGATATAGCCGATGAAGTCGTCGAGCACCTGCAGTTCGGCCTGATCCAGTGAATCCCGCACGACGGCGCGCAGCGATGGCTGCCTCGCCTCGAATTCGCGCAGCATCGCATCGCCTTCGAGCAGATGCTTCTGCCGTTCTTCGGGCGTGAGGTCGAGGCCAACGGCGGCGAAATTGCTCGCGGCCCGATAGGAAAGGATGGCCGCGGCATGGATGACTTCGCTGCGCCGTTCCGCGGCGCGTTCAGCGTCGATATAGCCCCGCAGCACCGAGAGCTCGTAGAGACTCCATGCGACGATCAGGACGGTGAGCAGCGCCCCGCCGATCAGAAGGCACAGAATGCGCTGATGCAGCGCAAGGCGATGCGACCATTTCAACATTGCCTTGGCTCGGATCAGGAGGAGGTCAGCTCTTGTGTTCGGTGTGGACGTCGCCGGTCACCGGGTCGAAATAAACTTCGACGCGCTGGCCATTCCTGTTCTGGCCGTAGATCTCGTAGCAATTGCCGGCGGTAACCTTGAACACCTTGTATTTGTAGCCGAGGGCGGCGACTTTGGCTTTCATGGCCGCTTCCGTCAGCCATTTCTCTTTCGCGACCGAGGTGCATTGCGGCGCGGCCACCGCGGTGGTGGAGGAAATCGCAAAAAATATTCCGGCCAACAAACCGCGCATGGCGGAGACTCCAGGAGGAGGGCTGCCATCTCAGCTTGTCGGCTGCGCGCTAAAATTCGGTTAACAATATAGGCGGGGCGGACAGATATGGTGCCGCAAGAGGGATTCGAACCCCCGACCCCGTCATTACGAATGACGTGCTCTACCGACTGAGCTATTGCGGCTTCTTTTATCGGGCATGATCCTTGTCCGAAAACCGGTTTCCATCCCGGATCAAGTCCGGGACAGGCATTTTCGGGATCATGCCCAAAATCCGGGCCTCTGATACCGAGCGCGGCACCCCTTTGCAAGCCGCGGCGAGCGCGCGCCAGCGAAACGCCGAGCGCTGGCTCATTTGAAAATCCGGCCTAATTTGTTCCAGTTGTCGGCATTTTGCTCCGGCACCGGTTCCTGCTCGGGCTCCGCTTCCGGGCCGGGGTCATCGGGCACATGCACCAGCGGGATCACCGTCTCGGCTTTCGGCTTGCGCGGCCGTTTGGCGGCGGATGCTGCGCGTGGCCGGCGTCGGCCGGCGCGGGCGTGCTTTCCGGCGGCAACGTCACGGCCTTGCGCTCGCTCGGCTCCGGGACAGCCAGCTTCGGCGGCGGCGCGGCCTCGATGACAGCGCGCGGCGCTGGAGCGTGTGCGATCGCGTCCACTGCCGGTGCGGCGAGTTCGGCCAGCGGCACTTTCCATTGGAAAGCATCCAGCCGACCGCTGACCGGCGAGACCGGCAGCCAGCGCTCGGAAACCAAACCGTCAGCGGTCCAGGCTGGATCGCGCGCAGCATAGACCGCGCGCGCCATCCATTCCCGCGCGCGTCCGTCGTCGCCATGCTCGACTTCCTCGATCTCCGCCATCAGCAACGTGACGCGCCGGGTCGGATTGGCGAGCAGCGGCGCCAGCGCGGCCCGCGCGCGTTCGAAGTCGCGGGCGTCGAGCGCCGCGCGCGCCAGCGCCAGCGCAGCTTCGGGATGGCCGGGCGCTTTCTGCGCCAGCGCTTCGGCGCGCGTGAGCCGGTCGCGGGCGGAATCGCCGAAACGCAAATGCATATAGGCATCCGCCAGTTCGGGATGCGGCGTGGCCTTCCAGGCCTTTTCCAGGATGCGGCCCGCTTTGCGCAGACCGCCTGCTTCCGCCAGCAGCCGGCCCGCGAGGGCGGCTGCGGGGATCAACGTCGGCTCCAGCTTCAGCGCTGCCTGCACGAGACTGGTAGCGGTGTCGCGGTCGGTTTCCTCGATACTGAGTGCGCGCGCCGTCAGCAGCACCGCGCGCTGGCGGCGATAGGCAGGACGATCGAGCAGCCCGCCGCGCATGTTCTTTTCCAGCGCGGCCAGCGCTCCGGCCCAGTCACCCGCTGCGCACCGAAATTCCAGCGCCGCCTGCCCCGCCCAGCCCGGAGACGGGGAGATTTTCGCGGCTTCTTCGGCATAGGCGCGCGCCGCCGTCATGTCGTCCCGGCGCTGCGCTTCCACGAACAATCCGCGCAGGCCCAGAAGCTTGGTATCGGTGCGGCGCGCCATCTCGGCGAAGGCGCGTTCGGCCGCTTTCCGGTCGCCCGAGAGTTGCGCGGTCTGCGCGCTCAGCAACAACGCCAGCGGCTCGCCCGGCGCGAGGCGCCGCGCATCCTGCGCGTGCTTGCGCGCGGCATGAGCATCGCCGCTGCCGATGGCAATCAATCCGCGCGAAATCGCAAGATACCCCTTGGCCCCGCGGCGGTTGCGCAGGAACAGCGCAAACAGGTCGGGCGCGCGCACGATCGTGCGCAATAGCGACCAGAGAAAAACCAGCAGCGCCGTCAGCATGGCGACGGCAAAAATTGCGACCATGACCGAAGTTTCGATCCGCCAGCCGCCCCACAGCACGGTGACTGCGCCGGGGCGGTCAGCGAGCCAGGCGATCCCGAGCGCAAGGATGCCGACCGCGAAGAGGAATAAAACAATGCGGATCATCGCGCGCCTGGCCTCATGGTGGGGCCTTGCCGAGCGCGGCCAGCGCGTCGGCGACGACGCGCCGGCTCGCATCCATGGCGGCGTTACGCGCTTCCACTTTCTTGATCCAATCCTCCGCCGGCGCGCGAACATTTGCCGGCAGCGCATTCAGTTCAGCCAACGCGCCCGTGAAATCGCGAGCGCGCGGCCTTGGCCTGCGCGCGACTGACAACCGCGGCGGGATCATCGCCCGACGTTTCGTCGGTCGGCCGGATACGCACCAGCTTCTCGGCATTGGCTTGCAGGCGATCGAGGAACCCGCCGGCCGGCGTCGGGCGCGGCAATCGTCTTCAGCATCTGCGGCGCGAGATCGGATAATTGGCGCGCCAGCTGGGCCGCGCTTGGCAGGCCATTGGCGGCGAAAGGCTCGAGCGGCGCGAGCGCCCGCGCATCGGCGCCAGCCATCTTGGTAGCGGAAAGCTCAGCGACGAAAGGATCGCCGCGCTCGACCGCGGTGCGCAATGCCTGCGCCGCCACTGCTGCGCGCAGCGGCCGGTCGCCTGCCGCGGCCAGGCTTTTCGCAACTTCGTCAGCAAGTGTCTTAGACGCGCGCTCCAGCGCAGCCACACGGTTGCCCAGCGCCTCGACATTGTTGCGTTCGGCTGCATTGCGTTCGGCTGCGAGCCGCGCGGCATCCGCCGCCGCCACGGCGGCCTCGGCCTTGCCGCGCGCCTCGCGGATGGCGGCCGCATTGTCGTCGACGTGGCGAGCGAGATCGGCAACGGCTGCTTGCACCGGCTTGACCGCTCCTTCGATGGCAGCACCCGCAGCAGCACCGTTTCCAGCTGTTCGGGGCGCGGCGCTTTCCAGCTTTTCGAGGCGGGCGGCAAGTTCTTCGATCGCGCCGGCATCTGGATTGCGCGGCGCGGGACGGCTCGCTATCTCGCGCAGCTGCGCTTCTATCCGTGCCAACTGGTCATCGGACCGGATTTCCGTGCCGGCGAAGCAGGCCGGCCAGCCACAGCACGAAGAGGATAGTGAGCGCGACCAGGCCGCCCGCCAATCCTGCCTCAAGCAGAGGCCGGCCCGGTAGGTGACGTCGCGGCGCGCTCCCGGAAGGCTGCGGCGGCGGCTCAGGCGCAGGCGCGGTCCCGCCGGTGTCGTAAGCAGGCGGTTCGGTGGAATATTCGGGTGCAACCGCGCTCTCCGGCTCGGAAGGCGGAGTAGGCTCCTCGGCGGCCGCAGCCGGGGGCGGCTCGACGGCGAGTTCCGTGGCTTTCAGGTCAATCGTAGGGGCCCGCCGGCGGACCCGCGGCATCTTTGCCGCCGCGGACGGGGGATCTTCGTTTTCATCCGCCATGCCAGCTTCCCTGCCGCGGTTCCGATTGCCCGGCATACTGCGGACCCAGCGTGGCCGCAACGTGTCAACGCGCCGTACCGATAAGTTCCAGGAGCGATGTTTCGTTCGGCCGCTCTGCGACGCGAACCGTTTTGGCCCCGGCCTGCAGCAGCGGCCGGGCCACCTGCGCCGAAAGACAATAATGGAAGGGCGCAAGCGCCCTGTCGAGCAGCGCGGCGCCCACCGCGCAACTTAAATAAGATTCCACGGTGCGGCGGGAGAAATGCAACACGCCGTCGATTTCGCCCGCCGCCATGGCCGCGCGCGTGGCGCGGCGGAAATTCCGGCGCCTTCACCGCGCGGTAGATCACGACGGTCTTCATGGTGATGCCGTGCTCCGCGAGCGTGGCAGCGAGGTCGGCGGCGCGGTCCTCGCCGGCGAAATAAAGCAGCCGGCGGTCGCGCGTCTTGAACCGCGCGATCAGAAGCTGCGCCAGTTCTTCCGCATCGCCATCGGCTGTTGTCACGTCGGCAAAGCCGGCAGCGCGCGCCGCTTCGGCGGCATGCAGCCCGACCGTGAAGATCGGCCGGTGTACAAGTTCGGCGATGCGCGGGTGGCTTGCCACCGCGCGGCAGGAATTGGCGCTGGTGATCACCAGCGCATCCCAAGGCCCGCTGCCGAGATCGGCGGCGACACCTTCGATCCGCAGCAGCGGCGCAATCGTGACGTGATGACCACGCTGCCGCAGATTTAAGGCGGTGCGTTGGGCGTCCGGCTCAGGGCGGGTGACGAGAAGTCGCATGCGTCAGCTCAGAAAAAAATCAGCGCCGCCTTGGTGCTTTAGCTCCTGTCCCGCATCGGTACCAAGCGCCATGGCGTCGTGCCAGGTTCCCTCGGCGGGATGTCTCGAAGCACTGACTGCCATCCGGCTTCAAGATCATGCCGCGGAAGGAAAGCATATCGCCCGTGATTGTCGCGTGACCTGCGATCGGGGCGCGGCATGAGCCGTCAAGCACGGCGAGAAAGGCGCGTTCACACATCAGCGCGGTCGCGGTATCCGCGTGATCAATGCGCGCGAGAAACGCGCGCGTCGTGCTGTCGTCTTCGCGCGTCTCGACCACGATCGCGCCCTGCCCGACCGCCGGCAAAAATTCGTCGGTGCTCAAGATGGTCGCGATCGCACCCGTGAGATCGAGCCGCTTCAATCCTGCCAGGGCCAGGATGGTCGCGTCGGCATGGCCTTCGCTCGAGCTTGCGCAGCCGCGTCTCGACATTGCCGCGTAGCGAGATCACCTGCAGATCCGGCCGCGTGCGTTTGACGATCGCCTGCCGCCGCGGCGAGGCGGTGCCGACGGTGGCGCCGGCAGGCAGGTCCTGCAACGTCTTGGCCTTGGCGCTGATCAGAACGTCACGCGCATCCTCGCGCGGCAGGTAGGCTGACAGCACCAGCCCGGACGGCAGGAACGTGGGCACATCCTTGGCGGAATGCACCGCGAGGTCGATCCTGTCCGCGAGCAAAGCTTCCTCGAGTTCCTTGGTGAACAGCCCCTTGCCGCCGGCTTCGGCCAAAGGACGGTCCTGGATCATGTCGCCGCTGGTGCGGATGGCGTCGATGGTTATGCGCGCGCAATCGAGGCCATGCGCTGCTGCAAGCCGGTCGCGCACGGCCCGCGCCTGGATCAGCGCAAGCGGGCTGCCGCGCGATCCGATGCGCAAAACTGCGCGCTCGACCGAGGATTGCGCCATATGACCCCGCAATGCTACGCCGGTCTCACTGGGTGGGGCCGGCCCGGCGCGATCATAGGCACCGCATTGGAAATGGAAAGCAGGCAGGCTCATCGAGCAATGGCCTGAAAAGCGGGATGATAGTTCTCGGCATCGAGACGACCTGCGACGAGACGGCGGCGGCCCTGGTCGAACGCCTGGACGATGGGCGCGGCCGCATCCTCTCCAATATCGTGCTGTCGCAGACCGCCGAGCATGCCGCTTTCGGGGGCGTCGTGCCTGAAATCGCCGCGCGGGCCCATGTCGAAACGCTCGACGGCATCATCGCTACCGCCATGGATCACGCCGGCATCGGCTTTCCATCCATCGATGCGGTCGCCGCCGCTGCAGGTCCGGGACTGATCGGCGGTGTGCTGGTCGGGCTTACCACCGCCAAAGCCATCGCGCTGGTTTCCGAAAAGCCGCTGATCGGCATCAATCATCTGGAAGCACATGCGCTCACCGCGCGGCTGCTCAGCGTCACGCCCTTTCCTTATATTTTGTTCCTGGCCTCCGGTGGGCATACCCAGATCGTCGCCGTGCGCGGCGTTGGCGATTACGTGCGGCTCGGCACCACGGCGGACGATGCTATCGGCGAGGCCTTCGATAAGACGGCGAAGCTGCTTGGGCTCGGCTATCCGGGCGGCCCGCTGGTGGAGAAAGAAGCGCTGGGGGGAAACCCCGCGCGATTCAACCTGCCGCGTCCCATGCACGGCCGGCCGGAGCCGAACTTTTCCCTCTCGGGATTGAAGACCGCGCTGCGGCTGGAAGCGGAGAAGATCGCACCGCTGAATAATCAGGACGTCGCTGACCTGTGCGCGTCATTCCAGCAGGCCGTGGTCGATGTGATCATGGACCGGCTCCGCGCGGGTCTGCGCGTCTTCCGCGACCGCTATGGCACGCCGACAGCGCTGGTGGCGGCCGGAGGCGTGGCGGCCAATCAGGCGATCCGCAAGGTGCTCAACCGTCTCGCCTTTGAGGCGGGGACGGTGCTGGTAGCGCCGCCGATGGAGCTTTGCACCGACAACGGCGCGATGATCGCATGGGCCGGCTGCGAGCGGCTGGCGCTTGGCCTCACCGATACGCTGGAGGTGAATGCCCGCGCGCGCTGGCCGCTCGACGAAGTCGAAGGCGTGCCGGTACCCGGCCGTGCAGACACGCGCAGCTGACCGGAGCCGGGCATGAGGTTCGACCACATCGCGGTGTTGGGAGCGGGCGCCTGGGGCAGCGCCTTGGCCAATCTCGCGGCTCAAGCCGGACACGCGGTGACGCTGTGGGCGCGCGATCCGGCCAAGGCCGCGGCCATAGAGCAAAGCCGGGAAAATCCCCGGCTCCCGGGTGCCCGGCTACACGAGCGGGTGGAGGTCACCGGCTCGTTTGCGGATGCCGCCAGCGCCGACGCGATCCTGCTGGCCGTGCCGGCGCAAGCCTTGCGATCGGTCGCTTCGAAACTGAACAAGCTTGCTGGCACGCCGGTGATCGCTTGCGCCAAGGGCATTGAACGCGGCTCGCTTAAATTCATGACGGAAGTGATCGCGGAAGCCGCGCCGAATGCGGCGCCGGCCATCCTTTCCGGACCCAGCTTTGCGGCCGACGTCGCACGCGGGCTGCCCACCGCGGTAACGCTCGCCGCCCGCGATGAAGCCACCGCTTCGACGTTAGCGCGCGCGCTCGGCTCACCGACGTTCCGGCTTTATCATTCCACCGACATGCGCGGCGTGGAGATTGGCGGCGCGGCAAAAAACGTCCTCGCCATTGCGGCCGGGATCGTGGTCGGGCGCGGGCTCGGCGCCAGCGCGGCCGCTGCCCTGACAACGCGCGGCTTCGCCGAATTGTCGCGCTTGGGCCAGGCGCTGGGGGCGCGGCCGGAAACGCTGACCGGCTTGGCGGGCCTCGGCGACCTCATCCTCACATGCTCCAGTCCGCAATCGCGCAATTTCTCGCTCGGCATCGCACTCGGCAAGGGCAAGCCGCAGGCGTTGCGCGGCGACAAGCTGGCGGAAGGCGCCGCAACGGCGCCGGCGCTGGTAGAATTGGCGAAGAAAATGAACGTCGATATGCCCATTGCCGCCGCCGTCGCCGCCGTGCTCGATGGGCAGCTGAGCGTCGATCAGGCGACGGAATCGCTGCTGACGCGCCCCTTGCGCGCCGAACACTAGTGCCGCCGATTTGAAGTTCCTACACCACCCGACGCAAGCACCGTTAGGAACTTCAAATCGAAAGCGGCACTAGAATTCATAACCTTGCTAGTGCCCCTTTGCTTCCGAAGTTCGTGTTAGAAGATGCCGCAAAGTATCACGAACTTCGGAAGCGGGGCACTAGTGCCGCCGATTTGAAGTTCCTACACCACCCGCCGCCAGCACCGTTGGGAACTTCAAATCGAAAGCGGCACTAAACCATAAAGTTGCTAGTGTCCTTCGAATCCGAAGTTCGCTCCCAAGTCTGCCGCGAATTCAACGAACTTCGGAGGGACACTGTGCCGCCGATTTGAAGGCCTACACCACCCGACGCAGCACCGTTAGGAACTTCAATCGAAGCCGCTCTGAACCATAAAGTTGCTAGTGTCCTTCGAATCCGAGATCGCTCCAAGACTGCCGCGAATTCAAGCGAACTTCGGATTCGGGACACTAGTGCCGCCGATTTGAAGTTCCTACACCACCCGCCGCAAACACCGTTGGGAACTTCAAATCGAAAGCGGCACTAGAACCATAAAGTTGCTAGATGTCCTTCGAAATCCGAACGGTTCGCTCCGAAGTCTGCCGCGAATTCAAGCGAACTTCGGATTCGGGACACTAGCGGGAGGCGGTGCATGGCCTACTGGCTCTTGAAGACCGAACCCGAGGAGTATTCCTGGGACGACCTGAAGAAAAAGGGCGCCAAGGGCGACGCCTGGACCGGGGTGCGGAATTTCACCGCGCGCAATCATCTCAATGCGATGAAGAAAGGCGACCGCGCCTTCATCTATCACACCGGCGACGAGAAGCAGGTCGTGGGCGTGGCTGAAGTCGTCCGCGAGAGCTATCCCGACCCCACCGACGAGAAAGGCGTGTTCCTTTCGGTGGATGTGAAAACACTCGACGCCTCTGCCCAAGCCGGTGACGCTCGCCGCCGTCAAAGCCGACAAGAAGCTGGCGGAGATGGCGCTGGTGAAATACAGCCGCCTGTCGGTGCAGCCGGTCACCGACGCGGAATGGAAGATCGTTTGCAAGCTGGGCGGCCTTTAAAGTTTTTCCGCTGCCTCGCGCTAAAGTCTGATTGCAGGAGCACGCCATGACCTTCGCCGGACCGAATTATCTGGCCATCCTTGCCGCCGCAGCGGCTGCCTGGATCTTTGGCGCGGTCTACTACACCGTCCTCTCCAAGCCTTGGCTGGCGGCGGTCGGCATCACGACGGCGGAGATGAAGCGGCGGCAGGCCGACGGTGCCGGCAAGCTCAAAAGCATCGCGCCCTTCATCTTGTCCTTCATCGCGGAAATCGTCATGGCCTGGGTGCTGGCCGGCGTGCTCGGGCATCTCGGGCCCGGTCAGGTGACGATCCGCAACGGCCTGATCTCGGCGCTGTTCCTGTGGTTCGGCTTCGTCCTCACCACGATCGCCACCAACAACGCCTACCCAGGACGCAAGCCGATGCTGACCGTGATCGATGCCGGGCATTGGCTCGGCGTGATGCTGATCATGGGCGCGATCGTCGGCGCCTTCGGCCCGCAATGAGAACAGCCCGGCGCCGGGATGTTCTGAAGAGATTTCTGACTCGTTAGCGCCAGGCGGCCAGTATACGCCTTTCGGCGCAGACAAAATGCCGGTCCAGCGGCTTGTCCGCGCGCTCACTGCCATCGCATAATGGACCGGCTGGCAAAAGCTGCGCGCGGCCGAACCGCGTGCCGGGAGGAGAGTGGCGATGTCGGACAAGATCTACGAAATTCCAAGCGAGTGGAAGCAGCGCGCGTTCATCAACGAAGCAAAATACAAGGAGATGTATGCGCGCTCGATCAACGATCCGGACCGGTTTTGGGCCGAGGAGGCCAAGCGGCTCGACTGGACCAAACCTTTCACCAAGGTGAAGAACACCTCCTACGCAGCCTGACAATGTCTCGATCAAATGGTTCGAGGACGGCACGCTCAACGCTGCCTACAACTGCATCGACCGGCATCTTGCCAAACGTAGCGGCCAGACCGCGATCATCTGGGAAGGCGACGACCCGAACAACGACAAGAAGATCACCTATCGCGAGTTGCATGCCGAAGTGTGCAAATTCGCCAATGTGCTGAAGATACGTGGCGTCAAGAAAGGCGACCGCGTCACGATCTATCTGCCGATGATCCCCGAGGCGGCCTACGCCATGCTGGCCTGCGCCCGGATTGGCGCGGTGCATTCAGTGGTGTTCGGCGGCTTCTCGCCGGATTCGCTCGCCGGCCGCATCAGCGACTGTCAGTCCACCGTGGTGATCACGGCCGACGAGGGCGTCCGCGGCGGGCGCAAGATTCCGCTCAAGGCGAATACCGACGCGGCCTGCGACAAGGCGGGCGGCGTCAATTCCGTGATCGTGATCAAGCATACCGGCGCCGAAGTCGAGATGAAGCCGCGCCGCGATGCCTATTACGGGGACGTAGCGAAGACAGTCGAAGCCGATTGCCCCTGCGAGGAGATGAACGCGGAGGATCCGCTCTTCATCCTTTACACCTCAGGCTCGACCGGAAAACCCAAGGGCGTGCTGCATACCACCGGCGGGTATCTCCTGTTCACCGCAATGACGCACCAATATGTTTTCGATTATCACGATGGCGACGTCTATTGGTGTACCGCCGACGTCGGCTGGGTCACCGGCCACAGCTATATCGTCTACGGTCCCCTCGCCAACGGCGCGATCACGCTGATGTTCGAGGGCGTGCCAAACTACCCGACCAATTCCCGCTTCTGGGAAGTGATCGACAAACACAAAGTCAACACCTTCTACACCGCGCCGACCGCGATCCGCGCGCTGATGCAGGCCGGCGACGGCCCGGTGAAGCGCACCTCGCGCGCCTCGCTCAAGCTGCTCGGCTCGGTGGGCGAGCCGATCAACCCGGAAGCCTGGGAATGGTATTATCACGTCGTCGGCGACGGACGTTGCCCGATCGTCGATACCTGGTGGCAGACCGAAACGGGTGGGCTGTTGATCACGCCGCTGCCCGGCGCGACGCGGTTGAAGCCTGGCTCCGCCACACAGCCTTTCTTCGGTATCGTTCCGCAAATCGTTGACGCCGAAGGCAAGGTGCAGGAGGGCGCGACATCCGGCAATCTGGTGATTGCGGACTCCTGGCCCGGGCAGATGCGTACGCGTCTATGGCGACCACCAGCGTTTCATCGACACTTACTTCAAGACCTATCCGGGTAAGTACTTCACCGGCGACGGCTGCCGCCGCGATGAGGACGGCTATTACTGGATCACCGGCCGCGTCGACGACGTGATCAATGTCGCCGGCCACCGCCTCGGCACGGCCGAGGTGGAAAGCGCGCTGGTCGCGCATTCCAAGGTGTCGGAGGCCGCCGTGGTGGGCTATCCGCACGACATCAAAGGCCAGGGCATCTACGCCTATGTGACGCTGATGGCCGGCGAAACGCCGAGCGAGGATTTGCGCAAGGAGCTGGTGAACTGGGTGCGCAAGGAGATCGGGCCGATCGCCTCGCCCGATATGATCCAGTTTGCGCCCGGCCTGCCGAAGACGCGTTCCGGCAAGATCATGCGGCGCATCCTGCGCAAGATCGCGGAAGACGAGTTCGGCAATCTCGGCGACACGTCGACGCTGGCCGACCCGACGGTGGTCGATGACCTCGTCAATAACCGGCAGAACCGCAAGGACGCGCCGCAGCCCGGGGAGCGCAAACAGGAGCCGGCGCAGGCCACCCGGATGCCGCCGCAACAGCAGCCGCAGCAGCCGCAACCCGCGGCGACGGAAAAGCCGGCCGGCTTCTTCAACAAGCTGTTCGGCGGCTGATCGCCGCCACCGCGGCGCAGAAGCTTTTACGCTTGTCGCGTGGCGTCGTGACCCTGGCGCCGATTGCCGGCCGCCGGAGGCTGTGGAACCGGAATCCGCCTTTCCGCGTTGGGGGGAAGCTGAAAGGCTGGGTGTCGCATGCTTAACGTTCGCCAATTTTTTCCCTCTGTTTTGCAATCGATTTGCGTTGCAGTTTTTATCAACGCCACGCCGGCAACCGCCCGCGAAGTCGTCTCCTTTTCGGCCCCGCCCGGAACCATTGTGGTTAAGACCGGCGAGCGGCGGCTTTACTACGTCTATGATGACGGCCGTGCGATCCGCTACCCGGTCGGCGTCGGAAGGAAGGGTATGCAGTGGCAAGGCGAGACCGTCATCAGCGGGAAATATGTGCAGCCCGCCTGGTCACCGCCGGAAGATATACGGCGCGACAAGCCAACTTTGCCTTCCGTGATCCCCGGCGGTTCGCCGAGCAATCCAATGGGCGCGGCGGCAATGACCTTGTCCGGCGGTGAATACGCCATCCATGGCACCAATGCACCGGAATCGATCGGCGGCTTCGTCTCCTACGGCTGCATCCGCATGTACAACCAGGACATCGTCGATCTGTTTGCGCGCGTCCCGGTCGGCACCCGCGTCATCGTCACGCAGTAGCTACCAAACCTCTACTCGCAATTCGGGCTTGCCCGAATTGCGGTGGCATCCACATTCTTAAATTCAACACGCACCAACTTCTCCCCTCATGGTGAGGAGGCCCGCGCGTAGGTGCGGGCCGTCTCGAACCATGTAGGCCACCCGCTGCCCATCCTTCGAGACGCGGCTTCGCCGCTCCTCAGGATGAGGTGTAGTTTGTTGCGCGCTCACAATTTCAAACAGCCAAGCGTCATCGGCCCGTGTTTTGTCACGCGGCGCGTCGTCTTTCTTTCTTCTCCCTCAAAAATATCCGAGGGAGCGGAGCGCCGACAGGCGCGTCAACAATTCCACGCTTGCGAGGCGCGGCGCGTGTCGTGCGAGACACGCTCGCCTCTCGGCGCTCCACCGCGGCGGTTTTTGCCGACGGGACTGCTCCGTTCGACACCCGGACCGGCCTTTCGGCCTGATCCCGCAGGCTTCCGCCTGCGTTCGTCCGGGAGCGTCTGCCACGCGGCGGGCCCTCGTAGTAGGGCCGGGCAGCAACCCCGAGGCTCCCGGAGATGGCTTGCGAAACCATCCGCAGGCGCCGCACCTGCTCCGCCAATCAAGACGCCTCATGATGGCGCCCTCGGATGAGCAGGCAGCAACAGGATACAGAACTCCGCTGGGAAAAAGGTCTTCATGCCGGGGTTATGCGAGGAAAAATGCAAGCGCTTGGTTCTATTTGCAAAAACCTGTTGATAGCGCGTTGATAACATCGCCCGTGCCTCAAGTGGCGTTTCCGATGCATCCGCGCAAAGGTATCCACCACGAGCAGCAGCGCTCACCGATACAGATCTGCGCGTGTGGGCGGCAGGCCGGACAGGTCCCTTGCCGCGCCGCGACGCAAGCGTCTGGAAAATCCGCAGCGTGTTGCGCTCAAAGGCGATCGAAACGCCGGCCAGGTAAGCGAGCCACAGCCGGGTCTTGTCGCGGCCGACCTCGCGTTCCGCTGCTTCACGGTTTGCCAGCAGGCGGTCATGCCAGAGCCGGCAGGTGCGCGCATAATGCTCGCGCCAAGCTTCGACGTCATGCACTTCGAAACCGCTGCTTTCGAGATTGGCCGCGGTCATGCCGATATGGTCAAGCTCGCCGCCGGGAAAGATGTAGCGCGCGATCGCAGCCGCCTCCGGCCGCTTTTTGCGAAACCTCCTGGCATCCGCTTTGGCCGTGCGCGCGATGGCGTGATGCAAATAAAGCCCGTCGCGGCCGCAGCAGCCGGTCGATGGTCTGGAAATAGCTGCGGTGGTTGGCGAGGCCGACATGCTCGAACATCCCGATGGAGGCGATCTTGTCGAAACTGCCTTGCGAGCCGCGTGTAATCCTTCAGTTCGATCGTCACGCGGTCCTGCAAACCGAGCTTCGCCACCTTCTCCTTCGCCAGGGCATACTGGTTTTCCGCCAGCGTCACGCCATGCGCGCGCACGCCGTAATGCTGGGCGGCGTGACACACCAGCGCGCCCCAGCCGCAGCCGATGTCGAGGAAAGTGTCGCCCGGCTTGCAGCCGCAGCTTGCGGCAGATCATGTCGAGCTTGTCGCGCTGTGCGGTGGCGATGTCGTTCGACCAGTCGGTGAAATAGCCGCAGCTATAGACCATCTGCGGATCGAGAAAGAGCGCGTAGAACGCGTTGGAGACGTCGTAGTGATATTGCGATGTTCTTCTTGTTGGCGGCCGCGTTGCCGGAGCGCGCCTTCTCGCCGTGAATCTGCTCAAGCGGCCAGGGCCCGCCGCGCGGCAGCAGCAGGAATTTCGCCAGCGCCCTGATCAGCAGGGTCTTGTCGATCGCCTTGCGCAATTCGCGCGTGCGCAGGGTGGGACGGCGCGCGACCAGATCGAACAGCGAGCCGTTGCGCAGATCGATGCGCGCCGCGACCCAGAGATTTGCCAGCGTCTCGATTTTCGGGCGGCGGATCAGCGCGGCGATGGCGCCTTCGTCGGCAAAGACGATGGCGAAAGCGTCGGGCGCGAGATCATCCGGGACGGTCGTGCCATCCCACAACACGAAGCCGATATCGAGGCCGAGGCGCTCGCGCGCATGCGCGAGCAGTTGCCTGAAAATCCTCAACCGCTCCGCGGCACCGCTCACGATGCCTCTCCGTCAATGCGAGGGCATGAGTAACGTCTTGGGACGCGAGGTGTCACCGGCTACCCGCACCAGCCTTCGCGGCGGCCGCCGGAATAGCTGCGGCCGAGACCGGCCTGCAAAATTGCGGCGGCAACATCCGGGGTGGAACGGGTGGAAGCCGCGGCATCGATCCGGCCGCCGAACTTGTCGAGACCGACGCGGCTGATTTCCACCGCGCCTTCCGCCAGGATCGCCGTCGAGCTTGGCGCGGGCGGCTTCCGCTTTGACGCGCTCCGCCGGACAGCGCGCCTTCAGTTCCGGCGTGTCGATGCCGCGCAGCCGGACCAGGGTGGTGATCGCGATGCCCGGCCAGACCTGCACCCGCGCCTCGAAGGTATCGCCGTCGGCGATGCGCAAGACCTCGGCGGCGTAAACGCCGCGACCGAATAACGGCTCAGCGGGAATCGAGGCGGTGACCGCCGCATCCGAGGGCATCGGCGATCCCGCCAACCGGTCCGTGCGCGGCAATTCCTCCTGGCGCGGCGCGAAATGTGGCCCGGAAACGGTCGCGCCGATCGCCGCCGCTACGCCGAGCGCCAATAGGCCGGCCAACAGCGGGCGGCGGGCCAAGCTAAGGACAATCGTCCGCGTCTAAGAACATAATCCTAAAATGGGGCGATTCGCCGGAGATTGCAACCGATATTCGCTGTTTGTTCCTGGCATTAAGGGCGTCTCGGATCATCGCTAAGTCAATACGCTGTGGCCATTCCAACGAGGGCGATCGAAAATTTCACCTCGACCTTCAAGCGCTGATCGTTGCAAATTCCCATGGTTAGCTTCAACTACAATTCCGCTGTAACGTTGCGGAGTTTCAGCTTCCGTTACAGTAACTCGCAATTCTATTCCTCCGGCCAGATCGTCCAGGTTCTGTCGTTTGGGCAGGCGACATAGACAACGCCGGAAAACCTTATTTGACTCCTTGAGAATTCCGGAAGCGGGCGAAAACTAGTAGACCGCACGCCTACGAACGACCAAAAACCTTGTTCTGTCTCTAGGGATGATAAGTGATTAGCGAAAGAGTCAGTCAAACAGATCGAAGCTGCAGCCACCGATCTAATGGCGCTAAGTCCGCGATTGTTTTCACGGCTCAAACTCGGTCAGATTATTTCTGTTCACCTGCGTCCTTTGTTTTGTGAAGCCAATCACGAATATGCTTTCGGTTAGGTTTTGCGTGCTTTCGACGAACGCCATTCCGCGGATATGCGCCCACCGATAACGCTCCTGGAACCTACGCGTCGGTATTGTCTTAATTCCACCCGCTAGTCGTCCGACTGCTCCCGCATGTGCCGTTTCGAAAACCGACCGTTCCCGGGATCCACCAGGCCTCGCCAGCGCCGGGTGGCGGCGGAAATCATCGAGGGCGTGTTCCGCCGCGAACGCCCGCTCGATTAACAACTCGTAGCCATTCCGGGCTGGCGGTGCTGGAAATCGGGATCGCGCTGAGGCGACGCCGGCTGGAGATTTTGGAATGTGCTGGTTATCTTCTTGCTGCTTCGAGCCATACCGCTCAGTCCTCGCCTTTCGCCCTCGCCGCGGGGCAGTCTGATCATGCGCCTCGGGGCCACAAAGCTCGGAGGGAAACCCGCCGCATCGAGCATGTCGGCGGCGCAAACGATTGCGTTGGGCACTTCGGTCAGTATCCGCGCCCGCCCTTGATGGACAGTCCCCGTAATGTTGAGATCAGTATCGTGAATATTACAGTGTCGTGAGTGCTGAAGGTCACGGCGCCCTGTCCCACGATAGATGCCGTTACCGCGGGCGCGGCAACCGTTCCGTCAGGCCTGCGGACATGCACGCGCACATTAACAGGGGTTGCGGTCGTGTTCGAGCAGTGGATCGATGTCGCTATCCCGGCGTGGCTCCCCGAGCCGTCGTCATACACACCGAGCACGTCGTAAATCGCCGTGAACACCGCATGCGCCGGCAGCGCTGCGCCGATGGTGGCCACGCAAGTCAGGACTGCACATTTGATCGGGTTCATCGCTTCCTCCCGGGTTGGGACTTCTTGCAAACCTGGGAAGCCTATGGCGCAATGGAAAGTTGCACAACCTGACCTCGCCCTCGCGCTCTCGCAACTAACTAATCCCCCTCGGGCGCAACAAACTGACGAAGGTGCATTGCAAATTGTCGCACGACATCTTTCGACATTGGGAGACGTAGTTCTGCTCCACCCTCAACCCGCTAGTCGTGCGACTGCTCCCGCATGAGCCGCTCCAAAACCGACCGTTTCCGCGATCCACCGGGCCTTGCCGCGCGCCGGGTTGCGGCGGAAATCATCGAGGGCGTGCTGCGCCGCGGCCGCCCGCTCGATGAACAACTCGAAAGCCATCCCGGGCTGGCGGTGCTGGAAGATCGCGATCGCGCTTTGGCGCGCCGGCTGATCGCAACCGTGCTGCGCCGGCTCGGCACCTTGCGGCATCTGCTGTCGCTGTTCCTGGAGCGAGGCGGGCCGCCTGTCAAAGCGCCGCGCACCGAGTCTGCGCTGCTGATCGGCGCGGCGCAGATCCTTTGGCTGGACGTGCCCGATCACGCCGCGGTCGATCTCGCCGTGCGCATCGCGCAAGCGGACAACCACGCCAAGCATTTTGCCGGCCTGATCAACGCCGTGCTGCGAAGGGTGATCAAGGAAGGTCCGCAGCGGCTTGCCGAAATCGACGGCGCGGATTTCGACACGCCGGCCTGGCTGCTGCAGCGCTGGATGCGCGCCTATGGCGCGGAGACCGCGCGCGCCATTGCACGGGCAAACGGGCAGGAGCCCGCGCTCGACCTCACGGTGAAAGGCCATGCGGAATCCTGGGCATCGCGCTTGCGCGGCTGCGTGCTGCCTACCGGCACCGTCCGCGTTGTGGCGCAGGGGCGCATCTCCCTGCTGCCGGGTTTCGCTGAAGGCGAGTGGTGGGTGCAAGATGCCGCCGCCGCGCTGCCCGCCCGGCTGTTCGGCGATCTGCGGGGAAAGCGCGTGGCGGATCTCTGCGCCGCGCCCGGCGGCAAGACCATGCAGCTTGCGCAGGCGGGCGCACAGGTCACGGCCGTCGACCGCTCCGAGGCGCGGCTGGAGCGCTTGCGCGATAATCTCACCCGGGTTGGATTACAGGCAGAGACGATCGCGGCCGACGCAACCGAATGGAATGCCGAGCCGTTCGATGCCGTGCTGCTCGACGCGCCGTGCTCCTCCACCGGCACCATCCGCCGTCATCCCGATATTCCCTGGATCAAGCAGGAGGCCGACCTCGCTGCGCTGATATCGCTGCAGCAGCGGCTGCTCGATCGCGCCGCTGCGCTGGTGAAGCCCGGCGGCACCCTGATCTATTGCGTCTGCTCGCTGGAGCCGGAGGAAGGCATCGACCTCGTGACCGCATTTCTGCAACGCGAAGCATCGCTGCGCCGCCGCCCGGTTACAGCCGCGGAAGTGGGCGGCCTTGCGGAACTGCTCACGCCGGCCGGCGACCTGCGCAGCCTGCCCTGCCACCTGCCCCATGGTGATTCGCGACTCAGCGGGCTTGACGGCTTCTACGCGGCCCGTCTGGAGCGGCTGTCATAGAGGATTTTCCACAGCGGCCAACTTGTAGCCCGGATGGAGCGCAGCGCAATCCGGGTTTCCCGCAGGCAACACCATAAACCCCGGATTTCGCTTCGCTTCATCCGGGCTACGGCTACTAAGCGGCCAACTTGTAGCCCGGATGGAGCGCAGCGCAATCCGGGTTCCCCGGCAACACCATAAACCCCGGATTTCGCTTCGCTGCATCCGGGCTACGGCTACTAAGCGGCCAGCTTGTAGCCCGGATGGAGCGCGAATCCGGGTTTCCCGCAGGCAACACCATAACCCCGGATTTCGCTTCGCTGCATCCGGGCTACGGCTACTAAGCGGCCAACTTGTAGCCCGGATGGAGCGCAGCGAAATCCGGGATAAGATTCGCAGATGGTCCGATACCGGCGCAACTTCGTTCCAGGGGGCACCTATTTCTTCACGGTCACGCTCGCTGACCGGACATCGTCGGCGATGCTGGACCACCTGGACGCCTTGCGGATGGCGTTCCGTATCGCGCGGCACGAGCGTCCTTTCACGATCGAAGCCATCGTGATCCTGCCGGAACACCTGCATGCCATCTGGACGCTGCCGTCGGGCGACGCCGATTTCTCCGGCCGCTGGAAGCGGATCAAGGCGTATTTCACGCATCGGCTTGTTGCCGCCGGCGTACCGGTGAAGCGCCGTCGCAATGGCGAATACGCACTCTGGCAACGGCGCTTTTGGGAGCACACGATTCGCAACGAGATTGATTTCGAGCGACACGTCGACTACGTGCACTTCAACCCGGTCAAGCACAAGCTGGTGAGTCGGGTGCTCGAATGGCCCCATTCGTCGTTTCACGCCTACGTCAGGCGCGGTCTGCTGCCAGCCGACTGGGCGGGCGATGTCGAAGAACCCATGATGGATTTCGGCGAGCGGAGGGGTTGACCCGGATTTCGCTTCGCTCATCCGGGCTACGGCTACCTCAAGCGGCCAGCTTGTAGCCAACTTGTAGCCCGGATGGAGCGCAGCGCAATCCGGGTTTCCCGCAGGCAACACCATAACCCCGGATTTCGCTTCGCTCATCCGGGCTACGGCTACTAAGCGGCCAGCTTGTAGCCAGCTTGTAGCCCGGATGGAGCGAAGCGAAATCCGGGTTTCCCGCAGGCAACACCATAACCCCGGATTTCGCTTCGCTCATCCGGGCTACTTGCTGCCCCCATGGTGATTTGCGACTCAGCGGGCTTGACGGCTTCTACGCGGCCCGTCTGGAGCGGCTGGCATAGAGGATTTTCCACAGCGCTTCCAAATAGTTGGCTTGTCTGCCCTGGGGCTGTGGTATCAACGATGGGCGGGCCGCCGGGTGCCCGCGACGACGAAGAGGGACTTGATGTCGCGCGTCTCGGTCGCCGAACGTGCGAAGCTTTCCGCGCTCCTGCTGCGGGGTGGAATGCGCAAGCTCGGCAGCCGCCTGAGCGGTCATCCGCTCCTGCGCTGGCGCTTTTTCCCCGGCAAAACCGATCGCCTGATCATCGCGCCGCAGGACCTGCGCACGTCCGACGCGACCCGCGCGGCGGAAATTTATGCCGGGCGTTTCGCTTTCGCGGGCAAAGTGGTGATCTGCGACGGCCGCTCCCCTTTCGCCATCATTCCGCCGTCCGACGAATGGGCGGCCGGTCTGCTTGGCTTCGGCTGGCTGCGGGATCTGCGCGCCGCGGACTCCGGCATCACCCGCGCCAATGCCCGCGCGCTGGTGGACGAATGGATCACGCTGCAGGGATCCTGGCACGCTACCGCATGGCGGCCCGACATTCTCTCGCGTCGCATTGTTTCCTGGCTTTGCCAATCGCCCTTGCTGCTGAACGACGCGGACGCGCGCTTCTATCGCCGCTTCATCCGCAGTCTGGGGCGGCAGCTGCGCACGTTGCGGCGCACCGAGCAAAATGCGCGCGACGGCGTGCCCAAGCTGCAGGCGCTGATCGCGCTGACCTATGCATCGCTGTGCATTGCCGGACAGGCGCGCCATCTGAAGAAATCCGCGCGGCGGCTCGCCGACGAACTGGCGCGGCAGATTCTTCCCGACGGCGGACATATCAACCGTAACCCGGATGCCCTGATCGAGCTGCTGCTCGATCTGTTGCCGCTGCGGCAGGCCTTTTCCTCGCGCAATGTCGCGCCGCCGCCGGCTTTGCTCAACGCCATTGACCGCATGATGCCGATGCTGCGCTTCTTTCGCCATGGCGACGGCAATTTCGCGCATTTCAACGGCATGGGCGCGACGCCGCCCGACCTGCTCGCCACCGTGCTGGCCTATGACGACGCGCGCGGCGCGCCGCTCTCGGCCGCGCCGCATTCGGGCTACCAGCGGATCGAAGCGGACGGAACGGTGTTGTTGATGGATACCGGCCGGCCGCCGCCGATCGCGCTGAGCCAGGAAGCGCATGCCGGCTGTCTCTCTTTCGAACTGTCGTCAAAGGTCCAGCGCATCGTCGTCAATTGCGGCATACCGGCCACCAGCCGGGAACCCTGGCGCCAGGTCGCGCGCGCCACCGCGGCGCATTCCACCGTCACCTTCAACGACACCTCATCCTGCCGCTTCCTGGAGGCCGGGGCTTTGAAGCAGCTCATGTTCGGCACCCCCATTATCGGCGGCTTGAAGGACGTGCGGGTCGCGCGCGACGACCGCCCGGATGCGGTGCTGCTGCAGGCTTCGCATGACGGCTATGCCGGCCGGTTTCGTGTCGTCCATCATCGTTCGTTGATGCTGACGAGCGATGGCCGCCGCCTCGACGGAGAGGATTCATTCGAGTTCGTCAAAAGATCGCGTGGCGAGAGCGACGCGTTCGCGGTGCGCTTTCATTTGCATCCTTCGGTAAAAGCGAACCGGCGGAGCGACGGTCACAGCGTGATGCTGCTGATGCCCGACCGCAAGGTCTGGACCTTCAATGCCTTCGAAGATCAGGTGGAAATCGAGGAGAGCGTCTATCTCGCGGGCGCCGACGGGCCGCGGCGCACCACGCAAATCGTGATCCACGGCCGCGCACGCAACCGCCCGGCCGTGCGCTGGAGTTTTGCCTCTATGGCGCGCGCCACAAGTGGCGAACGCGTGCTAGATGAACAGCAAGCCGAATTGCCGCTGTAACCGGAATTAAGGCCACGATGACGAGCTCGCCGCGCCGTATTGCCCGTGCCCTTTTGTCGGTTTCCGACAAGGCCGGCCTGATCGATTTTGCCCGCGCGCTCGCCGGCTACGGTGTCGAGCTCGTCTCCACCGGCGGCACCGCCAAGGCGCTGAAAGACGCCGGCTTGCAGGTCATCGACGTGGCCGAGCTGACCGGATTTCCCGAGATGATGGACGGCCGGGTGAAGACCCTGCATCCGAAGGTGCATGGCGGACTGCTCGCCATTCGCGACAACAAGGAACACGCCGCCGCGATGCAGGCGCATGACATTCGGCCGATCGATCTGTTGGTGGTGAGCCTCTATCCGTTCGAGGAAACCGTGGCGAGGGGCGCCAGCTTCGATGACTGCATCGAGAATATCGACATCGGCGGGCCGGCGATGATCCGCGCCGCGGCGAAGAACCATCAGGACGTTGCCGTGGTCGTCGATGCCGCAGACTATGCGCCGCTGCTCGACGAGCTAAAGACGCAGCATGGCGCCACAACATTGGCGCTGCGCAAACGCCTCGCCGCCAAGGCCTATGCGCGCACCGCCGCCTACGACGCCGCCATCTCCAACTGGTTCGCGCAGCAGCTCGGCGAGACCGCGCCGGCGTTTCGCGCGATTGGCGGCACGCTCGCGCGAACCTTGCGCTATGGCGAAAACCCGCACCAGACCGCCGCCTTCTACCGCACGCCGGAACAGCGCTTCGGCGTCGCCAGCGGCGGCAGGTGCAGGGCAAGCAGCTTTCCTACAACAACATCAACGATACCGATGCGGCCTATGAATGCATCGCCGAGTTCGATCCCAAGCGCACCGCGGCGGTGGTGATCGTCAAGCACGCCAATCCCTGCGGCGTGGCGGAAGGCGCGAGCCTCGCCGAGGCCTATCGCAAAGCGCTGGCCTGCGATCCGACCTCGGCTTTCGGCGGCATCGTCGCGCTCAACCGCAAGCTCGACGCGGAAGCGGCCAAAGCCATCACCGAAATTTTCACCGAGGTGATCATCGCGCCGGACGCGACCCCAGATGCCATCGCCATCGTCGGCGCCAAGAAGAATCTGCGGCTGCTGCTCACCGGCGGCGTGCCCGACCCGCGCGCGGCCGGACTGACGGCGAAGACCGTCGCCGGCGGGCTGCTGGTGCAGTCGCGCGACAACGCGGTGGTCGAGGACATGACGCTGAAGGCCGTCACCAGGCGTGCGCCGACGCCGGCGGAGCAGCGCGATCTGTCGTTTGCCTTCCGCGTCGCCAAGCACGTGAAATCGAACACCATCGTCTATGCGAAAGACCTCGCCACCGTCGGCATCGGCGCCGGGCAGATGAGCCGGGTCGATTCCGCCCGCATCGCCGCGCGCAAAGCGGAAGATGCGGCGAAGGAGGCAGGTTCATCCGCGCCTTTGACCAAGGGCTCGGTGGTGGCGTCCGACGCCTTCTTCCCGTTCGCCGACGGTTTGCTGGTGGCGATCGAAGCCGGCGCGACGGCGGTGATCCAGCCGGGCGGCTCGGTGCGCGACGATGAGGTGATCAAGGCGGCCGACGAGCACGGCATCGCCATGGTGTTCACCGGCACCCGGCATTTCAAGCATTAGCGCTGACCAAGAACCAAAGCGCTGTCATGCCGGGCGAGGCAATGACCAGAAGTTAGTCCTTCACCACGTCGCCCAGCAAACTCGCCGCCACCGAGAGTTTCGAGATCGTCAGCCCGGAAGCGGCGATCTCATGCACCGCGGTGCGGATGCGGCCAACCTCGGTGGCGTGCGGCGTGACCCAGGCTTCCACTGCAGGTTTGCCTGACGCGCCGGTGGCCACCATCGCCGCGGTGATGCGGCGCTTGGCATTGCCGATGGAATCGAGCGCACGATTGAGCGCGAGCCGATCGAAATAATCCGTCGGCCTGATCTCACTTGCTGCCGTCATGATGCGGTCAAGGCGGAAGAAGGCCTCGGCCGCGAAATAGGTCGCGGTGACCTCGGCAACCGGCGCCTTGGTGCGATCCGCCACCAGCACGATATCGGGCGCAGTCGTCAGCAGCGGGAGCGTGGCGAAGCGTTGCGCCAGTTCGTCCGGCGCGCCGGCCAGGGCGAGCTCCACCGCCCATGCCGCGCGGGCAGCGGCGGCCTCCTCCGGCAAGGCGGAATCGAGCGCGGCGGCGACTTCGGCAATGCCGTCCCGATAATGCTCGACCAGCCCAGCCAACCCTTTGCTCAGGTCGGCATTACGCAGGAACCAGACCACCCGGTCGAGCAGCAGATTCTGCACCTGCGCATAAAGGCCGAGCTGCACGTCGCCGGCGAGCTTGCCGTCAAGCGCGTTGATCTCCTCGTTCAGCCCCGGCATGCCGTAGCTGTCACGCACGGCGGCGAAGGCGGCCGCGATGCCGGCCGCCGATGCGCCGGTCTCGTCGGCGATCCGCACCACCAGCGCCGGCCCGCCGCGGTTGATCATGGAATTCGCCAGCTGCGTCGCGATGATCTCGCGCCGCAGCCGGTGCTTCTGCAGCGCCTGCGGGAAGCGCGCGCTCATCGCCGGCGGGAAATAGCGCGCCAGTTCGCGGCCGAGATAGGGATCGTCCGGCACGTCGCTGTCGAGCAGCTCGGATTTCAGCGAGAGCTTGGCATAGGCCAGCAGCACCGCGAGTTCGGGCCGCGTCAGCGACTGCGTGCGTTTGCGGCGTTCGGCGATCTCCATTCCCTCCGGCAGGAATTCCACTACCCGGTCGAGCTCACCTTTGGCTTCCAGCACCTGCATCAGGCGTTGCAGGAAACCGAGATCCTCGAGTCCGCGCCGCTCGGTGAGCGAGAGCGAGAGCGTTTGCAGATAGTTGTTGCGCAGCACCAGCGTGGCGACGTCCCCCGTCATCTCCGTCAGCAGCGCGTCGCGCGCTTGCATGGAGAGCGCCCCGTCGCGCAGCGGGGCGCTGAGCGCGATCTTGATGTTCACCTCCAGATCCGAGGTGTTGACGCCGGCGGAATTGTCGATGGCGTCGGTGTTGAGCTTGACGCCGCGCATGGCCGCCTCGATGCGTCCGCGCTGGGTGATGCCGAGATTGGCGCCCTCCCCGATCACACGGCAGCGCAGATCGCCCGCAGTGATACGGATGGCATCGTTGGCACGGTCGCCCGCGCTCTCGTCGCTTTCCTGCGAGGCGCGCACATAGGTGCCGATCCCGCCGAACCAGAGCAGGTCGGCTTGCATCGTCAGGATCGCCTTGATCACTTCCCGCGGGGTGGCCTTTTCGACGGCAAGCCCGAGCAGCGCCGCCATCTCCGGCGTGAGCACGATTTCCTTGGCCGCGCGGGAAAACACCCCGCCGCCTTTGGAGATCAGCGTCTTGTCATAGTCCTGCCAGCTCGAGCGGGGCAGCTCGTACAGCCGTTGCCGCTCGGCCAGGCTTTTTTCCGGGTCGGGATCGGGATCGATCAGGATGTCACGGTGATCGAAGGCCGCGAGCAGCTTGATGGTGTGCTCGCGCAGCATGCCATTTCCGAACACGTCGCCCGACATATCGCCGATGCCGGCGACGGTGAATGGCGTCTGCGTGATGTCGATGTCGAGCTCGCGGAAATGCCGCTTGACCGCTTCCCAGGCGCCGCGCGCGGTGATGCCCATTTTCT
Organism: uncultured Alphaproteobacteria bacterium; assembly: GCA_963731585.1. GTDB lineage: Bacteria > Pseudomonadota > Alphaproteobacteria > Rhizobiales > Xanthobacteraceae > CANKHA01. The sequence goes on along the minus strand of CAVSWC010000003.1, from coordinate 910,051 downwards.
TGTGGTCGTAGCCGGCCGAACCGCCGGAGGCGAAGGCGTCGCCCAGCCAGAATTTCCGCTCCGATGAAATCGTATTGGCGATGTCGGAGAAGGTCGCGGTGCCTTTGTCGGCGGCGACCACCAGATAAGGATCGTCGCCGTCATGCCGCACCACATTTTCCGGCGGGACGACCTGCTCGCCTTGCAGGTTGTCGGTCACGTCGAGCAGGGCTGAGATGAAGAGCTTGTAGGCGGCGAGGCCTTCGGCCGCTACGGCTTCGCGCGGGCCGCCCACCGGCAACAGCTTCGGCACGAAGCCGCCTTTGGCGCCCACCGGCACGATGACGGCGTTCTTCACCTGCTGCGCCTTGACCAGGCCGAGCACCTCGGTGCGGAAATCCTGCGGACGGTCGGACCAGCGAAGGCCGCCGCGCGCCACCTTGCCGAAACGCAGATGCACGCCCTCGACCCGCGGCGAATAGACAAAGATCTCGTAGAGCGGGCGCGGCAGCGGCAGCTCCTCGAGCTTGCGGCTGTCGAATTTGGTCGCGATCACCGCCTTGGCGCGGCCCTCCAGATCGAGCTGATAGAAATTGGTGCGCAATGCCGAAGTCACCGCATTGACGAAAAGCCGCAGGATACGGTCCTCGTCGAGGCTCGCCACCGATTGCAGCGCCTGCTCGATACCCGCCAGCGCTTCGGCTTCGCGCCGTGCGCGCTCCTCGGCGCCAATACCGAGCCGCGGATCGAAGCGGACGTTAAAAACCAGCACGACGGCGGCCGCGACCGCCGGATGCTTGCGCAGCGTGGCCCACATGTAGTCCTGCGAGTAGGCGATGCGGATCTGACGCAGGAACCGCGAGATAGCGCGGATGAGCGCAACGTCGCGCCACATCAATCCGGCGGCCAGCACCAGGGCGTTGTAGCCGTCATCCTCGGCGACGCCGCGCATCACCACCAGGAACAGCGCTTCCAGGCGTTCGGTGGCATCGCCCAGCTCTGCCGATGCGCCGTCCGCCCGTTCCAGCAGCATGTCATGGAACCAGACATGGGGAGCGCCGCCGCCTTGCGGCGCGATCTGATAGGTGCGCTCGTCGACAACACGGAAGCCCATATTTTCCAGCACCGGCACGCGTGCCGACAGCGGGATCGGACGGGTATGGCTCCACACCTTCAGGCCGACGCCGTCCGCGCGGCGGTGGAAATCCACGTTCAGCGGCCGCTCCGACGACAGGCCTTCAATGATGCGGATGTCCTTGACCGCCACTTTGGGTGAATAGGCGTCGCGGTAGCCGACGGAGAAGGCGTCGCGGTAGCGCTCGTACAACACCCGTGCTTTGACTGGCTCGAAGCCTTCGCCAAGCTCATCGGTCAGCGCGTCGTTCCAGGTCCGGATGATCTCAGAGACAGCGTGTTCCAGCGTCACGCGATCGGGATTTGGTGTCTCGCCTTCGGAGCGCCCGATGATGAAGTGAATGCGGACGAGCGGCCCTTCCGGGAAGAACAGATAGTAGGCAGACACGCGGCCGTTGTAGAGCTCCGCCAGATAGGCGCCGATTTTTTCGCGCAGGTGGCCGGCGTAGCGGTCGCGCGGAAGATAAACCAATACCGACACGAAACGGTCGAAGCGGTCGCGGCGCGGCAGCACCCGCACGCGCGGCCGTTCGTCGAGCTGCAAGACCATCAGCGCGAACTGAAACAGCGTGTCCTCATCGATCTGGAACAGCTCGTCGCGCGGATAGCTTTCAAGAACATTGACCAGCGCCTTGCCGGAATGCCCGCCCGGATCGAAGCCGGCGCGGGCGACGATGGCGTCCACCTTGCGCCGAAGATACGGGATCGTGCGCACCGAGCGCGTATAGGCCGTCGAGGTGAACAGGCCGACGATACGCGTTTCGCCGGTGAGACGGCCGTCTGCATCGAAGCGCTTGATCCCGATGTAATCCAGATAGACGCGCCGGTGCACGCTCGAGCGCACATTCGCCTTGGTGACGATCAGCGCCTTTGGTTGTTCCAGGAAGGCGCGGATCTGCGGGTTTATGGTGACCGGCTGATCGTTGCGCCGCAGCACCTGCAAGTCCTGCGCACGCAAGATGCCGAGCGCGCTGTCCGGCACCGCCTCAAAATCGCAATCCTTGCAGTCGAAAACATAATCGCGAATCCCGATAAAGGTGAAGTTGCCGGCGATCAGCCACTGCAGGAACAGGATCGCCTCCGCGATTTCCTCCACCGGGATAGGCGGCGGATTGTTTTTCAGGTCGGTAATGATGTCGGAGACCTGATGCAGCATCGGCCGCCAGTCCTGCACGGCCAAGCGCACCTGGCTGAGCACCTGCTCGATCGCCTGCACGATCTCGGTACGTTTGGCCTCTTCGCCGACAGGCGCGACATGGATCTGCATGACGCTTTCACGCAGCGCGCCTTCACGCGCAGACGCCGCTCCCGCAAAGACGGCGAGATGGCCTTCCGCATCGCGCTGAACCGTGAAAACCGGATGTACGACCAGCCGAATTTCCAGGCCGTGCTCGGTGAGTTCGGCCATGACCGAGTCCACCAGGAAGGGCATGTCGTCGGTGACGATCTCGATCACCGATACCGGACGCACACGGCTGTCCGGCTCGATTTGCTGCGAGGTGGCAAAATGGATTTTCGGCGCGCCTGGCCGCCGCGTCTGCAGGAAGGTCCAGGTTTCCTTGCCGAGCTGGGCCAGCGTCTCGGGCTGGTAGCCGGTCAGGTCGTCCGCGACGGCGCGCCCGTATAGCTCGGACAGGAAGTTCTTCGGAATGTTCGGCTCGAGACTGGCAAGCAAGTCGTTCGCCCGCTCGATCAGCGCGCGCGCGGCATTTTCCTCTTCGGTGCCTAGCAGACCCGCAACGGACATGGGGAAGTCCAGACGATGGAGGTAGCCGGGGGACGTCATCGCAAGTTTCGCCCATTGCCGGCAAGGCGTCGAGGGCGGTTGCCAGATTACTTGCGGCATATGGCATCCGCACGAAAGCTGGGGCATACCGGGTCTATGGCCGCGACCCCCATGATCCGCCTGCTCGTTGGCGCCTTTGCCGTGCTGGCCCCGGCCGCAGGCACGGGTCAGCCCGCGCCGCAGCTCTTCCAGGATGCCGCACCGGCGCAGCCGGTCGTGGCGCGCAACGGCATGGTCGCGAGCCAGGACGCGCGTGCCACCCGCATTGGCGTCGAGGTGCTGAAGCAAGGCGGCAATGCCGTCGACGCCGCGGTTGCCGTCGGTTTTGCCATGGCGGTGAGCTACCCGCGCGCCGGCAATATCGGCGGCGGCGGCTTCATGGTGATCCATCGGGCCAAAGGCGAGCCGATCGCCATCGATTATCGCGAGACAGCACCCCGGGCGATCAACCGCGACAGCTTTCTGGATGCCGATGGCAACGCCGATCCAGCGAAATCGCTGGACTCTGCGCTCGCGGTCGGCGTGCCCGGCACGGTCGCGGGGCTGGCGCTCGCGCATGAGAAATTCGGCTCCGGCAAATTGAGCCTGGCCGAACTGATCGCGCCCGCCATTGCGCTGGCGCGTGACGGCATTGCGGTGGAAGACGATACCGCGGCCTCGCTGCCGGGCGTACGCGGCAAGCTGGCGCGCTGGCCCGCCTCGGTGAAGATTTTCTTCAAGCCCGATGGCTCCCTGCTTGGTCCCGGCGACCGGCTGGTGCAGACCGATCTCGCCGCCACGCTGGAAGCCATCGCGCGTAACGGCCCGCGCGCCTTTTACCAAGGCGCCACGGCGGAGAAGCTCGTCGAGGCGTTGCGCAACGCCGGTGGCGTGATGACGCTCGATGACTTGAAGAACTACCGCGCCGTGCTGCGCGCGCCGCTGCGCGGCAGCTATCGCGGTTTTGAGATCGTGTCGATGCCGCCGCCCTCCTCCGGCGGCGTGCATCTGATCGAGATGCTCAACATCCTGGAAGGGTATGATCTGCGCGCGATCGCCGCCGACCGCGGCGCGGTTGCCCATCTCATGATCGAAGCGATGAAGCGCGCTTATGCCGATCGCGCGATCTTCCTGGGCGATCCCGACTCGGTGAAAGTGCCGGTCGCGGGCCTCACCTCGAAATCCTACGCCGCCGCGTTGCGGGCCCAGATCGATCCCGCCCGTGCGCGGCCATCCAGCGATATCCGCGCCGGCGATCCGCCGCCGCGCGAAGGCGACAACACCACGCATTACTCGGTGATCGACCGCGAGGGCAATGCGGTGTCGAACACCTACACGCTCAATCTCAGCTACGGCGTCGGCATGATCGCCGAAGGCACCGGCGTTCTGCTCAATAACGAGCTCGACGACTTCGCGTCCAAGCCGATGGCGCCGAATGCCTATGGCCTTGTCGGGGCCGACGCCAATGCGCCGGGCCCGGGCAAACGCCCGCTGTCATCCATGACACCGACGGTCGTGCTGAAGGACGGCAAGCCGTTCCTGATCACCGGCTCGCCCGGCGGCAGCCGCATCATCACCACCGTGCTGCAGATCGTCACAAACATGATCGACCGCGGCATGCCGCTGCCGCAAGCCGTCAGCGCGCCGCGCCTGCACCATCAATGGCTGCCGGATGAGGTGGTGGCGGAGCCGGCCGTGACGTCCGATCTCATTGCAGCGCTGCAGGCGCGCGGGCATCGCGTCGTCATTGGGCGCAACGCCACCTCGGCGAACTCGATCGCCGTGACCACCAATGGTTTTGCCGGCGTCGCGGACGCGCGCACGCGCGGCGCTCTGGCGGCGGGATATTAGAGTTTGATCGATAGAGATTGAAGCGGATGTCCGGATGGTGCGGCAGTGACGGTGCGCTCCCTCTCCCATAGGGAGAGGGTTGGGGTGAGGGGTTACGGCCTATCGATAGTTTGTACGCCCTCACCCGCCTCGCTTCGCGAGGCGACCTCTCCCCACCAAGTCGGATTTATCCGATTTGGCCGCTTCATATCGCTGAACTCGGGCAGGCCCGAGTTCAGTGGGAGAGGTGAAGTGGAGTTCGCGGCACTCTCGATTCCACATCGCTGGATCAGACTCTCGGACGGGAGGATCAGGTCGGGCGGCGAGGCCGTGCTTCGGCAATCCGCCGGTTTCCGTTGCCGCTCACGCTCAGCCGGATGGGCAAAGCGGAGGAAAGTTTCGGCAAGAAGATTTTCGCCACAGGCACCGAGCCGCCGGCCTTCGACTGGACCTCCGCAAGCGTCTTGGCGGAGACAAACACAGGTCCGCGGGTCATGGCGGCGATCCTTTACGCACATACCTGAACGGCTGATGGGATAGGATGCCTCACGGCAGCGGTCAAGCCGAAGCCGGTTAACAGGCTAGATTACGGAAGTTTTGCCGGACGCTAAGGGCCATTGCCAGTGCAGGATCGGCTGCCACGAGGCCGGCAGCAGGCCGCCCACGGCATCCACGCTGATCGACAGCGCCAGCGCTCCCAGCAGCGAGACGACGGTCCCCAAAATCATCTGACCGCCGAAGACCTCATGATGCGGATTGAGCAGCCGGCTGAAATAAAGCCGGAACAGCAGCGACAGCCGGTTGATGGGCGAGACCACGGTCACGGGCGCAATCGCCATGGCCATGTAGAGGAACATCTGCGAGAGGCAGACCAGGAAACCGGAAAGCGTGAACCACTTCGCCGATTCCCACTTCATCCTTCGCAGATGGCTGAGGCTCGCCGGCAAAATCAGGAACAGCGTCAACACGGCGGTGGCGGCAAGGTAAGCGATCAGCCCGCCCGGAATGGCGGCTCCGATACCTTTTCCTTCCAGCGCCAGCCGGATCAGGACCGGGCTCGAGCCATAGCCGGTGGCGGAGAGCAGGCTGAAGATGATCCCTTCGGCATATTTCGGCTTGAACGGCGGCGGCTTGATCACGCTCTCGGCGCCGCTGTCGGGGGCTGCGGCGACAGCTGCGGCCGCCGGCTTTTGCGCGTCGGGCTCTTTGTCGGAGCGCAGCGCGAAATAAGGGCCCAGCAGCACCAAGCCGATGCCCAAAATGCGCAGCGGCGTCAGCGTCTCGCCGAGCACCAGCATCGCCAGTGTAAGCGAGACGAGGAGGTTCACCTGCTGCAGCGGCGCGGTGAGATTGCTGCCGATCGCCTGCGTCGCGCGGTAATTGCAGTAGCGGCCCCAGAGGAAATGCACGACCCCGGAAGCCGACAGGATCAGCACGGCGTCGAAGGAGAAATCGGTGATCAGCGCGAGCGTGCCGCTCAGCACCGCCGCGATGAAAAACAGCGGCACCCCGATCGGCACCGTGATGGCCATCGCCTGCGCCACCGACCCGGTGAGCACGCCGCGCCGCAGGCTCGCATTGTTGAAGGCAAAGGTGGCCGCCGACAAAAGCGCGAGAAAACCTGCAAGCACTCGGTGGGACCTCTATGGGATTGGTAAAAGCCGAGCGAAGCCTTTTACGGCCCACATATGCTCTTGGCAAATGCAGCTTGAGCAGGCCGTTTTTTCGTTTCACAGGCCTTTTTGCACGCGAGCGCAAATCGATCTTTTGCTACCGCCCATCTTGGATTTTCTTCGAGATGGTAAAGTCCGCGCTCTGTCGACATTGAGCGATGCATATTTACGCACGATCCGTCACCGCTGATGTTGGCGAGACACTCGCCGAGGGCTTGGCCGTACATCCATTTGCATTCGTTTCGATTGTACGCCGGGCGAGCCACCCGCTTTTTCACAACCGTTAGGCCCTTGGAGGTCAGAACGGCGTCCTTCTTGAACCCGTTGTCGTAGCCGAGATCGAATTTGATGACATTGCCCTCGTGCGTCACTTCGAAAGTGGTATCGGGATTATCGAAGTCAGGATGGCTCCACCTCGCGCGCGGCGCCCTTAAACGGAACAACGATAATTCGATAACTGGGCCACACCCCTGATCCCATCGGATCATTTGAAATGATGAGCACGTCTCGATCTGCCAAACGAAACTGCTTATAGAGCGAAGTATATTCACGTCCGGCCGCGAACTCCTGATTTCGGACACGCACCACGGCGGGCTTTTCGAAATCAGCGAAGTTCGTGATCTGAAGTTTGCCCCGCGTCAGTTTGAAGGTCTTGACCTCGTCCTGCTCACGCGCACTCGAAGAGGTGGAAATACCAGCCAGGATGGAGAACCCAAAGACCGCGGTCGCGGCTACGGTGGCCACTGCGATGCCTCGAGCGAGCGTCGATCCGCGCATGGGATCAGTCTAAGGCCAAATTGGAGCGGGCGAAGGGATTCGAACCCTCGACCCCGACCTTGGCAAGGTCGTGCTCTACCCCTGAGCTACACCCGCATCCGTTTGGCGACGGCAGCCGTGTGGGTCACGTTGGCCGCCAGGGCCTGCTATGCCAAAAGGGGCGCGGATTTGCAACCTTGCTCGTTCCTGTTGGTAAAGGCAGGTTGCCAACCGCCGAGAAATTCATGCCCGCCAGCCCTGAAGACCTTTTTGCCTATCTCGACCGGCTTGGAATCCAGCATTCCACCGTCAGCCACCCGCCGCTTTTTACCGTGGAGCAATCGCAGGCGCTGCGCGGGCAGATCCCCGGCGGCCATACCAAAAACCTGTTCCTGAAGGACAAGAAGGACGCGCTTTTTCTCGTGGTCGCGCTGGAGGACGCCAAAATCGACCTGAAGGGCCTGCATCGGCTGCTCGGCGCCAGCGGCCGTTTTTCCTTCGGCTCGGCCAATCTGCTGCAGGAAGTCTGGGGCGTTGCGCCCGGCGCGGTGACGCCGTTCGGCGCGCTCAATGACACATCCGGCCGCGTGGCGGTCGTGCTGGATTCCGACCTGATGACGCACGAGCTGGTGAATGCCCATCCGCTGGTGAATACGAAGACCACCACCCTTGCCTCGGCAGACCTGATAAAGTTCCTGGAGGCGACCGGACATTTCCCCCGGATCACGGCGGTGGCGGGCGAAGCTCCGGCCTTGCCGGAATGACGATCCGATTGCATTCCCGCTGCCGGTCACCCATTTATTCAGGTGAATTTCCGCGGCCCGAGTGAGGACAAATGGTGCAGATTGGCGAGACGACGATGACGGCCGACGCGCTGGTCACGGAGACGACCACGCAAAGTTTCGTCAAAGACGTCATAGAAGCATCCAAGCAGCAGCCGGTGCTGGTGGACTTCTGGGCGCCCTGGTGCGGGCCCTGCAAGCAGCTCACGCCAATCCTCGAAAAGGTGGTGCGCGCCGCCAAGGGCAAGGTGAAGCTCGTCAAGATGAATATCGACGAGCACCCGGCGATCCCCGGGCAGATGGGAATCCAGTCGATTCCCGCGGTGTTCGCCTTCTCCAACGGTCAGCCGGTCGACGGCTTCATGGGCGCGTTGCCGGAAAGCCAGGTCGCGGACTTCATCAAGCGTTTGCTGAAAGAGCCGATCGAAGCCGACGACAGCGCCGAGGCCTTGAAGACTGCCGAAGAAGTATTGGCGCATGGCGATGCCGCCACGGCGGCCGGCATCTTTGCAGAGATCGCGGCGGCCGAGCCGGAGAATGTCTCAGCGTTTGCCGGAATGGTGCGCGCCTATGTGAAAGCGGGGGAACTCGAGCAGGCCAAGCAGACGCTGGCGCTGATCCCGCCAGCCAAGCAAAATGATTCCGCGGTGGCCACGGCGCGCGCAGCGTTGGAATTGGCCGAACAGGCCAAGGCGGTCGGCCCCGTTGGCGAGCTCGAACAGAAGATCGCCGCAAATCCGGCCGATCATCAGGCGCGTTTCGATCTGGCGGTCGCTCTGAATGCGAAAGGCAGGCGGGAAGAAGCGGCCGAGCATCTGCTGACGATCGTGCGGCGCGACCGCAAATGGAACGACGATGCCGCGCGCAAGCAGCTTGTGCAATTCTTCGATGCCTGGGGATTTGCCGATCCGGCAGCCGTGGAAGGCCGCAAGAAGCTGTCGTCGGTCTTGTTCTCCTAAGCAGTAACGGCGGAGCGAATGCGATGCCGATGAACGCAGACTATCGCGGACCCAAGGATCTTCCCGAGGTCATCCCGGTCTTCCCGCTGCCCGGCGCGCTGCTGCTGCCGCGCGGCCAGCTGCCGCTCAATATCTTCGAGCCGCGCTATCTCTCCATGGTCGATGACTCGCTGCGCGACGGTCACCGGCTGATCGGCATGATCCAGCCGGACGAGGCGCATACGGTGAACGAGGAGAGGCCGCATCTTTACACGATCGGCTGCGCCGGCCGCATCACGCAGCTTGCCGAAACCGGCGACGGCCGTTACGTGCTGCAACTCACCGGCGTCGCGCGCTTCCGCGTGCGGGAAGAAGTGGCCGGCGAAACCCTTTACCGGCGCTGCAAGGTCTCCTACGAGCCCTTCACCGACGACTTCATCCCGCGCAAGGGCGAGGACGAGGTCGACCGCGAACGACTGCTCAAGGCGCTGACGGCATTCTTAAAAGAAAACAATCTGAAGGCCGACTGGGAAGGCATCGAAAAGGCGCCCAACGAAGCGCTGGTCAATGCGCTGGCGATGATGTCGCCCTACGGGGCGGCGGAGAAGCAGGCGCTGCTCGAGGCGCCGGACCTCAAGACCCGCGCCGAAGTGCTGGTGGCGCTCACCGAGATCGAGCTGGCCAAAACCACATCGTCAGACGAAACTCCATTGCAATAGCGAGAGGGAAGTCATGAACACGCCTGCGCCCGACCGACCGCTGGGCGGCATTGACCCAAAGCTCTTGGAGATTTTGGTCTGCCCGCTGACCAAGACCACGCTGGAATATGACGCGGAAAAGCAGGAGCTGATTTCCCGCGCGGCCAAGCTGGCCTATCCGATCCGTGACGGCATCCCGATCATGTTGCCGGAAGAAGCGCGCAAGCTGGAAGGCTGACGCCATGAAAAAAAGGCCCCGGGCAAACCGGGGTCTTACAAGGCGGGGCCAGGGACGGGGATCCTTACCCGCGCGCATTGGAACTTCCAGCCATGACAGGGATGCGACACTTTTGACGCAATCCACACGGCAATAAGCGGGCGTACGATGCTGAAAATCTGGGGCCGCAAGAACTCGTCCAACGTGCAGAAGGTCATGTGGGCGGTGGGCGAAACCGGCGTCGCGCATGAACACACCGAGCTCGGCGGCGCCTTCGGCGGCAATCGCGAGCCGTCATTTCTCGCGCTCAACCCCAATGGGCTGGTGCCGGCGATGCAAGACGGCGACGTCGTGCTGTGGGAATCCAACGCCATCGTGCGCTACATCGCGGCAAAATACGGCGCCGGACGGCTGGCGCCAACCGATCCCGCCATGCGCGCGCGCGCCGATCAATGGATGGACTGGCAGCAGACCGCCGTGAACGCGCCGATGGTCACGACTTTCTGGGGGCTGATCCGCACGCCCGAAGACAAACGCGACCACGCCGCCATCGCGGCGGGCCGGGCGCGCTACAATGAAGTGATGGCGATCCTCGACATGCACCTGGCGAAGACGCCCTATGTCGCCGGCGACACCTTCTGCATGGGCGACATTCCGTCCGCGATCATGGCGCATCGCTATCTCTATTTGTTCCCGGATCACCTGCCGCTGCGCAATCTGCAGCGCTGGTACGATGCGGTTGTGGCCCGCAAGGCGTTCCAGGATCACGTCGCGGCGATACCGATGACGTAGAAGCAATCTCGCAGGCGAGGGAAAGGGATAAGATGCTACAGCGCCTCGCCGCGCAAAAGCCGCGGCACGTCGCCGACCAATCCCGCCGCTTCACGGATGAAGAGCTGCTTGAGCGCCGGCGCGCGATCGACCAGGCCCATGCCGAGGTCGCGGACCGCGCGCAGGATTTCCGAGCGGTTGGAGAACAGGCGGTTGAGGCCGTCGGTCGCGATCCCCATGGCCATGGTGTCGAACCGCCGCCAGCGCTGATAGTGATCGAGCACGCCGGCGCCGCCGGGATCGAGGCCAAGCCGGGCGGCATCCACGATCGCCTCCGCCAGCGCCGCGATATCCTTCAAACCCATGTTCAAGCCCTGCCCGGCAATCGGATGGATGACATGGGCGGCATCGCCGACCAGCGCGATCCGCTCGGCAATGAACGAGCGCGCGACCGCCAGCCCGAGCGGAAAAGCGCGGCGCGGGCCTTCCGCTTTGATCTCGCCGAGATGCAGACCGAAGCGCCGTTCCAGCGCGGCGTGAAATTCCTCATCGTTGAGCGCGACGATGCGCTCGGCCTCGCGTGTCTCTTCCGTCCAGACCAGCGACGACCGGCGCCCCTTCAGCGGCAGGATCGCGAAAGGCCCGGCGGGAAGGAAATGCTCTTCGGCGCGGCCGTGGTGATCGCGCTCATGCGCCACCGTCGTGACGATACCGGATTGTCCATAGTCCCACCCATGGGTGGTGATGCCGGCATGCTCGCGGATCGCCGAGCGCGCTCCGTCGGCGCCAACCAGCAGGCGCGCCGAAACACCCGCGCCGTCGGAAAGCGTGACATCGATCCGATGCGACGGCCCCGCGTGCTCCCTCCCCTGAAAGGGGGAGGGTTGGCGGCTGCGTCGCGTTGTCCACGGCGCGAGCGACTCCCCTTTTCAATGAAAAGAAGTCCGTCACGCGCGCGGCCCGCAAGTCGACGCCGGTTTCCCGCGCCTTGTCCATCAGCGCGCGCATCAACGGGCCATTCTCGATCATATGGGCGAAAGGCTCGTCCTGCGCGACCTCGCCGCCGAAGGAGAGAAACGCCGGCCGCACGGCATCCTCCAGCCGGCTGTCGGTCACCACCATGTCGAGGATCGGCTGCGCTTCGTCCGCCACCTGATCCCATACGCCGATGGTCTGAAACAGCCGTCGCGCCGCAGCGGCAATAGCGGAAGCGCGGGTGTCGGCCGCGTGGCCGCGCGCAAAAGCCGGATCGGCAATCGTCACCGCAAAGTTTTCGCCCAACGCCTGGCGCAAAGCGATGCCGAGCGCGAGGCCGGCGAAGCCGCCGCCCCCGATCAGAACGTCGATTTGCGGTTTGCTGGCGGGCAATGACGGCAAGACTTCCTCCTACCCCCACTATAGCATTGTCATGCCCGCCAACGGGTATGACATTGCAACACGAGCCGTTCATGTCCTCTGCCGTCCAGGACCTTCTCGCTCTGCTCGATCTTGAACAGCTCGAAATGAACATGTTTCGCGGCCGCTCGCCGGAGACGACGTGGCAGCGGGTATTTGGCGGCCAGGTGATCGGCCAGGCGCTGGTTGCAGCCTGCCGTACCGTGGACGACAGGCCGCCGCATTCGCTGCATGCCTATTTCCTGCTGCCGGGCGATCCGAAAGTGCCGCTTGTCTACGAGGTCGATCGTTTGCGCGACGGCAAGAGCTTTTCCACCCGGCGGGTGATCGCGATCCAGCACGGCCGTCCGATTTTTTCCATGGCCGCGTCATTTCATTCCGACGAGGAAGGGTTCGAGCATCAGGCCGAGATGCCGAAGGTGCCGGGACCCGACGCGCTGCCGAGCGAATCCGAGGTCAAACAAAACTTCATGCGGATGATGCCGGATCCGGTGCGCCGCTATTACGAGCGCGAGCGGCCGATCGAGCTGCGGCCGGTGGAATTCGAACGCTATCTCGGGAAAAAATTCGACGACGCGCGCTTCAATGTGTGGATCCGCGCCACCGGGCAGCTGCCGGACAATCCCGCGATCCACCGCTGCGTCCTGGCTTACGCCAGCGACATGACCCTGCTCGACGCCTCATTGGTACCGCATGGCCACTCGGTGTTCGAGAAGGAGATCATGGCCGCAAGCCTCGACCACGCGCTGTGGATTCACCGGCCCTTCCGCGCCGACGAGTGGCTGCTTTACGCGCAGGACAGCCCCAACATGCGCGGCGGGCGGGGTTTTTCCCGTGGCCTGATCTTCACTCAAAACGGGCGGCTGATCGCCTCCGTGGCGCAGGAAGGCCTCGTCCGCCTGCGTCGGACGACGGACTGACTGCCCACCACCTGAGCGCCGCGGCACGAAAGCGGGTATTTTTCTGCGGATAACTTAAGCAGACTGCCGCCGTTCGGGCAGCCCGGGCTTCCGGTACTGGCTGTCGAGAGGGCGCGAAAGTCGAGCTTGGTCAAGCTCTTACTGCGCACGGCGCTGGTCCCGGCACGAAGCTTGAAGAGAGGCGGCAGCGTCGCCGGGACGCTGGGCCCGAACCTGCACGGTTCGCCGGCCTTCGCTATCGTTTGGCCGGCGACAAAAGGAGAGCCGGCCATGCAGCTCATTATTGCGATCATCAAACCTTTCAAACTGGACGAAGTGCGCGATGCGCTCACCGCCATCGGCGTGCACGGAATGACCATTTCCGAGGTCAAAGGCTATGGCCGGCAGAAGGGTCACACGGAAATTTATCGCGGCGCCGAATACGCCGTGCATTTCCTGCCCAAAGTGCGCATCGAAGTAGCGGTTCCGGACGAGCAGGCCGACCGCGTCATCGACGCCATCACGGCCGCGGCGAAAACCGGACAGATCGGCGACGGCAAAATTTTCGTCACCGATATCTCGCGCGCGGTGCGCATCCGCACCGGCGAGACCAACAACGACGCGTTGTAGGCAAACAAATCAATGCACAGGGGGAGACATCACATGACGACACCGGCGTCGCGCATCGCGATCGCGTTGACGATCGCTGCCACCGCAGCAAGCCTGGCCGCATCGCCAGCCTTCGCGCAGGAATCGAAGATCGACGCAGCCGATACCGCCTGGATGATCGTCGCGACGGGATTCGTGCTGATGATGACGCTTCCCGGCCTGGGATTGTTCTATGCCGGAATGGTGCGCAAGAAGAACGTGCTGGCCACGCTGGCGCAGAGCCTGGCGGCGGGAGCGGTCTGCTCGCTGCTCTGGTTCGCGGTGGCTTATTCGCTGGCTTTCAGCGGCGACGGTGCGGCGATCGGCAATTTTGATCGGGTATTCCTCAACGGCATCGGCATGAATACGACGCATCCGGCCGCAGCCACCATCCCGGAAATACTGTTCGTGCTCTACCAGATGACCTTCGCGGTGATCACCGTCGCCCTGGTGGCGGGATCGGTTGCGGACCGTATGCGCTTCGGCGCCTTCATCTGGTTCGCGGTCGGCTGGTTGCTGCTGGTCTATGTTCCGCTCGCGCATTGGGTGTGGGGCGGGGGGTTCCTGCAGGCGGCGGGCCTCATGGATTTCGCCGGCGGCACTGTCGTGCATCTCAACGCGGGCGTAGCGGGTCTGGTCGCGGCTTACGTCCTCGGAGCGCGGCGCGGCTACGGCTCGGAGAATCTCGCGCCCTACGACCTGTCGCTGGCGGTGATCGGCGCCAGCCTGCTCTGGGTCGGTTGGTTCGGCTTCAACGGCGGCTCGGCGCTCGGCGCAAATTCCCGCGCGGTCTTCGCCATCGCCGCCACGCATCTCGCCGCCTGCGCGGGTGCGCTCACCTGGATGTTCCTGGAGTGGTGGACGCGCGGCAAACCGTCGGTGCTCGGCATGATCTCCGGCGTCATCGCGGGGCTGGGCACTATTACGCCGGCTTCGGGCTTCGTGTTGCCATGGCACGGCGCAGTGATCGGCGTCATCGCAGGCGGCTTCTGCTTCTGGGCCTGCACCAAGCTGAAGCAGAAGCTCGGCTATGACGATTCGCTTGACGTGTTCGGCGTGCACGGCGTCGGCGGATTCATCGGCACCCTGCTCACCGGCGTCTTCGCCGTCGGCGCGATTTCCGCCACCGCGGATTCGCCCGGTGGATTGCCTGGCCTGCTCGAAGGCAATCCCGGCCAGCTGCTGACGCAGGCTTATGGCGTCGGCGTCACGATCGCCTGGGCTGGGGTCATCACCTGGGGCTTGCTGCGGGTGATCGATGTGTTCTCGCCATTGCGGGTGACCCAGCAACAGGAGCTCGAAGGCCTCGACATCAGCCAGCACGGCGAAGCCCTGCAATAAGCCTGCGTTTTTCAGCAACCCCATCGCGCCCGGTCCTCAAAGGCCGGGCGCGATGCATTTGCCCGAGGGATAGGCAAGTCGTAGGGTAAAGCGGCTGCCTAAGGATTAGGCTCACTATGCCCGCTTTTATGCGTTGCCGCGTTCCCACTTCGCCGCGCGCCGGCGCAGCGCGTGAAAGGCTTTAGGAGTTTCAACGGCTTAGAGCCCGAAACGCGAAGTGGCACGGGGCTTGATTATGAGAACCCGGCATTGTCCGCGGAGGCCCTTTTTCCGCGTTCCAAGCTCAGCTGAGTTGCCTGGCTGTATCAGGCAGTACGAGCGCAGGGGGGTTCAAACCCATGAAAATTGTCATGGCCATCATCAAGCCATTTAAGCTCGACGACGTCCGCGACGCTCTCACGTCCATCGGTGTGCACGGCATGACCGTCACCGAAGTGAAGGGCTACGGCCGTCAGAAGGGCCATACCGAAATCTATCGCGGCGCCGAATATTCCGTGAGCTTCCTGCCGAAACTCAAGATCGAAGTCGCGGTGGGATCCGAGCAAGTCGACAACGTGGTCGAAGCGATCATCGCGGCGGCGAAAACCGGTCAAATCGGCGACGGCAAAATCTTCATTCTCGGTCTCGAGCACGCCGTGCGCATCCGCACCGGCGAAACCGATGCCGCGGCTCTTTGATCCCGCCCCATCACGTATCGCGAATAGGAGTTTGCACAATGACGTTGAAACTTAACTACCGGGCGGGACTGGGGCTGGCTGCTCTTGCCGCCGGTGTCGTGCTGTCGGACATGGCGCTTGCGCAGGTAGCGCCCGCCGCCGCACCGGCCGCCCCCACATTCAACAAAGGCGACAATACCTGGATGCTCGTCTCCACGGTGCTCGTTCTGTTGATGACCATCCCCGGCCTCGCGCTGTTCTACGGCGGCCTGGTGCGTTCCAAGAACATGCTCTCGGTGCTCGCGCAGGTTTTCTACATCGTCTGCATCGTCGTGCTGATCTGGGTTCTTTACGGCTACAGCCTCGCCTTCACCGGCGGCTCGGCCTTTATCGGCGGATTGTCGAAAGCTTTCCTGATGGGCGTGACGCCCGACTTGCAGGCCGCGACCTTCTCCGTCGGCGTCACCATCAACGAGTTCATCTACATCGCCTTCCAGATGACCTTCGCGGCGATCACCCCTGCCCTGATTATCGGCGCCTTTGCCGAACGCATCAGGTTCTCGGCGGTCGTGCTGTTCATCCCGTTGTGGGTGACCTTCATCTACTTTCCGATCGCGCACATGGTCTGGTATTGGGCCGGGCCCGACGCCATCGACACGGCGGCAAAGGCGCTTGCTGCTGCTGCGGATCCGGCTGCCAAGGCTGCTGCGCAGGAAGCACTCGACGCGGTCATGGCGGACGCCGGCCTGGTGTTCCAATGGGGCGCCATCGACTTCGCGGGCGGCACCGTCGTGCACATCAACGCCGGCATCGCCGGCCTTGTTGGCGCGCTGGTGATCGGCAAACGCATTGGCTACGGCCGGGAGCTGATGGCTCCGCACTCGCTGACCATGTCCATGATCGGCGCCGTCGCTGCTCTGGGTCGGCTGGTTCGGCTTCAACGCCGGCTCCAACCTCGAAGCCACCGGCGGCGCGGCGCTCGCGATGATCAACACCTTCGTGGCCACCGCCGCGGCGGCGATGTCCTGGATGTTCGTCGAATGGGCGGCCAAGGGTAAGCCTTCGTTGCTCGGCGCCTTGTCCGGCTGCGTTGCCGGTCTGGTCGCGGTGACGCCAGCGGCCGGCTTCTCCGGACCGATGGGCGCGATCGTGCTCGGCCTGATTGCAGGTGCGGTGTGCTTCTTCTTCTGCACCACGGTGAAGAACGCGCTCGGCTACGACGACTCGCTCGACGTGTTCGGCGTGCACTGCATCGGCGGCATCATCGGCGCGCTCCTGACCGGCATCCTGGTAAATCCGGCGCTCGGCGGCGCGGGCATCATGGACTACACCGTCGGCAGGATCGCCGACTACGACATGGTCACGCAGATGATCGCGCAGATCAAAGCGGTGCTGGCCACGCTGGTCTGGTCGGGCGTCGGATCGTTCATCCTGTTCAAGGTCGTGGACCTGCTGGTCGGGCTCCGCGTCACCGTCGAGCAAGAGCGCGAAGGCCTCGACATCTCCGAGCACGGGGAGCGCGCCTACACGATGTAAGAGCTACGGTTCGGGGCGGCTTTCCCGGCGCCGCCCCTTGCCGTCGAGAGACCCCGGCTCACGCCGGGGTCTCTTGCTTTTGTGGCCGACGGAAATCTGCTACGAACTCCGTGATGACCAAATTACTCGGAACGAGCCGTCTGCACAGGCGCGCGCAGCTCCCTGACGAAGAGCAGGATTGCAGTCGCCGATCGCCCTTGTTCGCTGGCCGATGCCGACGCATCGGCTTTCCCCATTGCACTGCGCCAGCGCGAGCGCGCGATCCTGAAGCGCTTGGCCAGCACGACCTGCCGGATGGCAGTCTCGGTGCCACGGATGACAGCGGCTGGCCGAGGTCTGGAAATAAACGCCGGTCTATGAAGGTTCGCTACACGCTCGCGGCCTTACGCTCATCGCAGACCATGACCTTCATCGTATCCTCAAGAATGCCCGCCGCGGCTCGCGTGCGCGGTTACGTCTGCGGCAGAGCGGATAGGCTTGGATGCGTTTCCGGAAAGGGGCATCGCCGCGTAAGTCAGAACTCGCGAGTGCGTCGTGAACGGGCTGCCCTACGTTCCATTGACTATGCAGATAACGCCGGAAGCCATGCGCGATATTCGTCCACGGGGCGCCAGGCGGCCTGGGCAGGAAAGCTTTAGGACCCGCTCGATGGTTAATCGTGTCTTAACCCGGCCCCTTTATGCTGCTGCTTCGCGGCCGGGGCCCTGTTCCAGTGTTCGTTGCGATGACCAAGTCAGAGGTATCTGCTTTGCCCGCGTCCGGGCCGCCCGACGCACGCTCGCCGTTTGCGCGGCTCAACGAGCTATCTGGCCGATGTGAAGCCCGGCAAGCCGCCGATCGCCCTGTCGCGTGGGCGAGCCGCAGCATCCCGTCCCGGATTTCGTCGGTCCGGTGCTGGCCGCGCATCTCGCCGATTTCGGCCGCTATCCGGCCAACCGCGGCATCGACCCGTTCCTGGCCGCGGCGGCCGCCTGGCTCGGGCGGCGCTTCAAGCTCACCCGCCCGGTCGATCCCGACAGTGAAGTGCTGGTGCTCAGCGGCACGCGCGAGGGACTTTTCCTCGGCGCAATCACCGCCAGGCAATGGGTCGGCAAGCGCAGCGGCCGCCCGGCGATCCTCATTCCCAATCCGTTCTATGCGGCCTATGCCGCGGGCGCGATGGCGGCGGACTGCGAAGCCGGTCTATCTGCCGACGACGAAGGAGACCGGTTTCCTCCCCGACCTCGACGCGCTCTCCGACGAGCTGCTCTGCGCGCACGGTCGCCTTCTATCTCGCCTCGCCCTCGAACCCGCAGGGCGCGGTGGCGGACTGAATATCTGGCGCGGCTCTGCGCGCTGGCGCGCCGCTTCGGCTTCTTGATCTTCGCCGACGAATGCTATTGCGAGATCTATGGCAGCCGCGCGCCCGCCGGAATGCTGGAAGCGGCAGGCTCGGACTTTGCCAATGTGGTCGTGTTCCATTCGCTGTCGAAGCGCTCGAACATGCCCGGCTTGCGCGTCGGTTTCTGCGCCGGCGACCGACGTTTCCTCGCGCGCTTCATCGAATTGCGCAACGTCGCCGCGCCGCAGGTGCCGGTGCCCGCGCAGCATGTCGCCATCGCCGCCTATAACGACGAGGCGCATGTGCAGGAAAACCGCCGCCTCTATGCGGAGAAGTTCGATCTCGCCGACCAGATCGTCGGCGACCGCTATGGCTACAAGCGTCCGGCCGGCGGATTCTTCCTCTGGCTCGACGTCTCCGGCCAAGGCGGTGACGAGGCGGTGACGATGAAGCTTTGGCGCGAAGCCGGGCTGCGGGTTCTTCCCGGGCGCTATCTCGCGCGCGATCAGGCGGACGGCAGCAACCCCGGCTTGGGCTATATCCGCGTCGCGCTGGTCCACGATAATGCAACCACGGCCGAGGCGCTGCACCGCCTTGTGGCCGTACTGGGCTGACGGGGGACGGTCATGTCGGTCATCGAACGCGGTCTCGATAGCCTCGCGGTCATTTCGGACCATTTCAACGAGGTGCTGCGCCGCCGTTTCCGCGAACTGGCCGGCTTGGCCATGATTGCGCTGGCTTTCACCGGCGCGACCGCGCTTGCCACCTGGTCGGTGCAGGACCCGAGCCTGAGCCACGCCACCAATGCCGCCGGTGCGCAACATGGTCGGGATGCAGGGCGCTATCGCCGCTGATTTGCTGATGCAGTTGCTTGGGCTCGCATCCATTGTGCTGGTGTTGCTGGTGGCGATCCTCGGCTGGCGGCTGGTCAGCGCACCGTCCGCTTTATCGCGAGCGCTGGCGCTTGCTCTTGTGGCTTGTTGCAGCGATCTTCGCCGCCGCCTTCGCCTCCTGCCTGCCGCGCACCGCGGCCTGGCCGCTGCCGACCGGGCTTGGTGGCGTGATCGGCGACGCGCTCCTGCGCATGCCGGCTTTTTTCTTGGGCCGCTTTCCGGAACAGCGCGCCTGGTCCTGGCAGTCATCACCGGTGCGCTGGCCCTGACGGCCTTTGCCATTGCCGCGGGCATGTTCTGGCGCGATCCAGAGGCCGAGCAAGACGATACCAACGAGCGGGAGGAATATCTCGAGGACGAGGAACGCACCGCGATCTCGCTCGGCTGGCTGGTGCACGGCTTCCTCAGCCTCAAGGCGCGGCTGCGGCTGCTCTTTGCGGAACGCTTGGCGCCGTCACCCGCCCGCGCCGCTGTGGCGCGGGCGCGGCTTGAGCCGCGCTTCGTCGACCCCGAGGAGACGGAAGAGGAATTCGAGGAGGAAGCTGACGAGGAAGAAGCGGCGGCGCCCCGCAAGCGCCGGGCGCGCCCTGCCCGATCCGCCGGACGCCGGGGCGGCTATGCCTTGCCGTCGCATGATCTGCTGAGCTCTCCGCGCGCTTCCGACCGTTCGCAAACTCAGCGCCGGCGAGATCGAGGAGAACGGCTGCATGCTGGAAAGCGTGCTGGGAGATTTCGGCGTGCGCGGCGAGATCATCAATGCGCGGCCCGGTCCGGTGGTGACGCTCTACGAGCTCGAGCCGGCGCCCGGCATCAAGTCGTCACGCGTGATTGGCCTGTCCGACGACATCGCGCGCTCCATGAGCAAGCTGTCCGCGCGCGTCGCCGTTGTGCCCGGCCGCAATGCCATCGGCATCGAGCTGCCTAATCCGACGCGCGAGAAAGTTTACCTGCGCGAACTGCTGGACGACGACGATTACGCCGACACCTCCGCCAAGCTGCCGCTCTGCCTCGGCAAGACCATCGGCGGCGAAAGCGTCATCGTCGACCTGACCCGCATGCCGCATCTGTTGATCGCCGGCACCACCGGTTCCGGCAAATCGGTCGCCATCAACACCATGATCCTGAGCCTGGTCTACCGCTTCAAGCCCGACCAGTGCCGCCTGATCATGGTCGATCCCAAGATGCTCGAGCTCTCCGTCTATGACGGCATTCCGCATCTGCTCACGCCGGTCGTGACCGATCCGAAGAAGGCGGTGGTCGCCCTGAAATGGGCCGTGCGCGAAATGGAAGAGCGCTACAAGAAAATGTCCAAGCTCGGCGTGCGCAACATCGACGGCTACAACGCGCGCGTTCAGGAAGCCAACGGCAAAGGCGAGACGCTGACCCGCACGGTGCACACCGGCTATGACAAGGAATCCGGCGAGGCGATCTATGAGAAGGAAGAGCTGGAGCTGGATTCGCTGCCCTATCTGGTCGTGATCGTCGACGAGATGGCCGACCTGATGATGGTCGCCGGCAAGGACATCGAAGGCGCGATCCAGCGGCTGGCGCAGATGGCGCGTGCCGCCGGCATCCATGTCATCCTCGCCACCCAGCGCCCGTCGGTCGACGTCATCACCGGCACCATCAAGGCGAACTTCCCGACCCGCATCTCCTTCCAGGTCACCTCCAAGATCGACAGCCGCACCATTCTGGGCGAGCAGGGCGCCGAGCAGCTGCTCGGCCAGGGCGACATGCTCTACATGGCCGGCGGCGGCCGCATCAGCCGCGTGCACGGACCCTTCGTCTCCGACGAAGAAGTCGAGAAGGTGGTGCGCCACCTGAAGTCGCAGGGCGTGCCGCAATATCTCGAAGCCGTCACCGCCGAGGACGAACTGACCGAGGATGGCGCGGTGTTCGATGCCACCGGCATGGGCGCCGGCGACGCCACCGATCTCTATCCAGCAGGCGGTGCAGATCGTGACCCGCGACCGCAAGGCCTCCACCAGCTATATCCAGCGGCGCCTGCAGATCGGCTATAACCGCGCCGCCTCCCTGATGGAACGAATGGAGCTGGAAGGCGTGGTCGGCCAAGCCAACCATGCCGGCAAGCGCGAAATCCTGGTGGAAGAGCCCTATTGAGTATCTGGGCCAGCCGCCATTAAGTCGGCACAATGCGGGCAGAGTCGCGAAATCGCCACAGGCGGTCGCTAGCGGATGGTATGAAGCGCGAACTGGAGTGGCATATGGCGGCGATGGGCCGGGCGGCCTTTCTTGGGGCATTGATCTGGATCTCGGCGCCGGCGCTGGCCTTCGCGCAATCTTCGCCGGCCACGATCATGGCGCAGGCCGATCCCGCGCGCCCGCAGGTCAAAGGCAACGCCGCGCGTCCAAAGCCGACAACGACGGGGCAAGCTCCCGCGCCCAGCGGCGCCAAGACCAAAAAGCCCGGGGAGGCGCTTGCGCTCGATGACAATCAGCGCTCGCTGATCGACCGCGTCAGCCTTTACCTCTCCACGATCAGCACCTTGGTCGGTGACTTCGTGCAGGTCGGCCCGGACGGCTCCAAATCCACAGGCCAGTTCTACATCTACAAGCCCGGCCGCGTTCGCTTCGAATACAACCCGCCAAATCCCATCGACATCACTGCCGACGGCCGGCTCGTCTCCGTGCGCAACCGTAAACTCGAGACCCAGGACCTTTTCCCGCTATCGCAGACGCCGTTGCGTTTCCTTTTGTCGGAACGCATCGACCTGCGGCGCGAAACTAATATCGTTGGCGTTTACGCCGACGATATCTTCGCCACGATCGTCATCGAGGAGAAGCAGCCGCTGGTCGGCACCAGCCGGCTGATGATGATGTTCGATGCCAAGAATCTGCAGCTCAAGCAGTGGACGGTGACCGACGCGCAAGGGTTCGACACAACAGTGGCGGTTTCCAACCTCGATCCATCAACGCGGCCGGACCCCGCGATCTTCACCATCAACACCAGCAGCAACAAGAACTAGCTTCCTTTCCTTCGCGCCGCATCCTCCCCGGGCGCGCCCCGCAAAGCAATGCAGCTTTCGATCACGACCTGGAATGTCAATTCGGTGCGCTTTCGCATCAACCTGGTGGCGCGCTTCATCAAGGCCGCCCGCCCGGACGTGCTCTGCCTGCAAGAAACCAAATGCCCCGATGATAGCTTTCCGCTCAAGCGCTTTAAGCGGCTTGGCTATGAGAACATCGCGCTGAACGGACAGAAGGGCTATCACGGCGTGGTCGTGCTCTCCCGGCTGCCGTTCGAATCCTTCAGCATCCAGAATTTCTGCGGCAAGACGGACTGCCGACACATCTCAGCCGTACTGGGGGAGCGCGCGGGGCTGCGCGACCCAGTGACGGTGCATAATCTCTATGTGCCGGCGGGCGGCGATATTCCCGATCCCGACGTCAATCCGAAATTCGAGCACAAGCTTTCCTTCCTTGACGAGTTACGCGCATGCAACGCGTTGCGCTGTGACAACAAGGACCGCACAATTCTCGTGGGCGACCTCAACGTCGCGCCACTCGAGCATGACGTCTGGAGTCACAAGCAGATGATCCGCGTCGTGTCGCACACGCCGGCGGAATGTGAGAAGCTGATTGACCTTCAGAAGACCGGCAACTGGTTCGATCCGATGCGGCATTTCACGCCAGAGCCGCAGAAGCTCTATACCTGGTGGAGCTACCGCGCGATGGACAACTGGAGAACCGCCGACCGCGGCCGCCGCCTCGACCACATCTGGACCTCGCCTGCTTTGGCCGACAGCGTTCGGGCCATTCATGTCGCCAAGGAAGCGCGCGGCTGGGCACAACCTTCAGACCATGTACCGGTGACCTTGCGGATCGAGGTGTAAGCAGTTCGTCTGCTGCGCCGCTTACTTCGCGGATTTTTCTTCCAGGCCCGCACGCAAATTCTCCAACTCGCTCGTCCATTGATCCGTGCGCAACGCCATGGCGTCGCGCAGTTGGAGCGCCGCCTCGGGATAGCCTTCCAGCATTTTCAGAAACAGTCCGCGCGAAATGCGGATGACCGTCGAAGGCTCGAGTGCAGTGGCGGTGGCGAGCCGCTTGTTCGGCATCATCATCGCGAGTTCGCCAAGGAGTGCGCCACGCCCCGCTATAATTTTCTTGGCTTCGCGCTCGGCGCGATGGGTCACCAAGCTGAAGGAACCCTCCTGGACCACATAGGCGGAATCGGCCGCATCGCCTGTGCAGAACAGCACCTCGCCGGCATACATGAAGCGGCTTTCCGACCCGATGGCGAGAATGCGCAGGGCGGCGCGGCCGAGCAGGCTTAGCGTCGGCACCCGCTCAAAGAAAGCAACGTCGTCCTCGATAGTCACCAAGCCCTACCAGTTTGCTTTGAAAACATGAGACGGCGCGGGCGTTTTGCTCTCGCATGATGGTTGCCGATACCGGCCGCCGCTTTCCGGGATTACCCCGCTTCGTTGCGATGCTCCTGCAGGACCATCGGCAACCACTTTGCAGGACCATGCTTACGGCACGAGTTTATAGCCGCCGACTTCGGTCACCAGGATCGTTGGATTCGCCGCGTCCTTCTCGATCTTCTGCCGCAGGCGATAGATGTGGGTTTCGAGCGTATGCGTGGTGACGCCGGAATTATAGCCCCATACATCCTGCAGCAGGGTTTCACGGGACATAGGCGTCTGCCCAGCGCGATAGAGGAAGCGCAGGATTGCGGTTTCCTTCTCGGTGAGGCGGACCTTCTGCCCCTTGGAGTTGAGCAAGACCTTGGAGCTGGGGCGAAAGCTGTAGGGGCCGATGGTGAAGACCGCGTCCTCGCTCGCTTCGTGCTGACGCAATTGTGCGCGGATGCGCGCCAGCAGCACCGCGAAGCGGAACGGCTTGGTGACGTAATCGTTGGCGCCGCTTTCCAGCCCGAGAATGGTATCGGAATCGGTGTCGTGGCCGGTCAGCATGATGATGGGCGCCTTGAAGCCGTCCTTGCGCATGATACGAACGACCTCGCGGCCATCAATATCCGGCAGGCCGACATCCATGATGACAAGATCGATCTGTTCGGTTTTCGCCGCGGTCACCGCCTTGCTCCCGCTATCGACGGGCAGCGCCTCGAATTCGTCATGCAGCGCGATCTGCTCCACCAATGTCCGGAGCAGGTCGGCGTCGTCGTCCACGACCAGAATTTTTCGGGCATTCGGCATCGATAATGGCCCCAGCCACGGCCTCCTCAAAACCACCGGATTTTTGCGGCAAGGACCGTCCCAGGCGGCCCGCCGCATAAACAGCGTCTCAAATCACCCTGCGCACAAACCTTTTTACCGCGGAATCCGGCAAAGCGAATTACGCTTCCAATTAGCATAGCGATGGCTTCCAAAGTAGAAACATTCGAGGACAAAAGAGCAAGCGGGAACTAGGCTTTAGACCCGGCCCCACTGCCCAAGGTATGCGCCATTAGATGCAGAGCAGCGGCTTCCCAACCGTTTACGTCCGGCGACGCCCAGGGTTCCGGTCCCAGGGTTGGCTCATGGCCGGAGGCAGCCAGATTCGGGTGGCGATCGGACGCGCCGGCATCCTTGCCAACAAACGCGAAGGCGACGGCGGCACGCCACGCGGCCGTTTTCGGTTGGTGCGGCTGTGGTGGCGGGCCGACCGGGCGCCGCGGCCGCGTACGCTTCTGCCGGTCCGCCGGATCGGCAAGCACGACGGCTGGAGCGAAGATCCCAAGGACCGGCTCTATAACCGCCCAATCCGGGTCGCTGACGGAGTTCCCGGAGATCGTCTTTGGCGGCAGGACGGGCTCTACGACTTCATCATCGAGCTTGACCACAATACCCGCCCGCGGGTGGCCGGCCGCGGCAGCGCTGTCTTCATTCACGTGGCGCGGGAAGGCATTCCAATCGACCGCCGGCTGCGTGGCGCTGCCCGCGCCGCGGCTGCAAAGATTGCTGGAACGGATCGGGCCGAAGACCAGGATCGTGATCGCGTGATTACGCCGCTTGGCAGCCGCTCTCTCTGGTCAATCTGTTCGTCGGCACGCGTGAAGTGAACGTCAGCCTTCGCCGGTGCCCCAGCGTGTTCCCGCGCGCTCCTGCATCTTGGCGCTGTCCTCGAAGGTCTCCTGCACGGTTTCCACGAGGCCCTCTGGTTTCCGACGCCGGCGTGTTGCGGACTTTCGTCGCCGGCGCCTTGCGCGCTTTGGACTTGCGGGCGGTCTTTCTCCCGCTTGCCTTGCGGGCCGGCGATTTCCGTTTGGATTTCGTTTTTGCTTTGGTCCGGCTTTTCGCCCTTGTCTTGCGTGCTTTCGCCATTTGTGGTCCTCCGCAAATGATATGCGCTCACAGTAACGGTTATATCAGCGATTTCTATCGGTGTAATTGCCGCAGCGTGGCTAACTGCGCTCGCCAAAAATGGCGCTGCCGACACGGACATGGGTGGCGCCGAACTGCACCGCCAGCGCGTAATCCGCGCTCATTCCCATCGACAACAGTGTGAGACCATTGCGCCGGGCGATTTTCGCGGTCAGCGCGAAATGCGGCGCCGGCGCCTCCGTCGATCGGCGGAATGCACATCAGGCCGGAAATCTCCAGCCCATAGTCCTCGCGGCAGGCGCGCAGAAAAGCATCGGCTTCTTCCGGCAGCACGCCGGCCTTCTGCGCTTCGGCGCCGGTATTGATTTCGGCGAACAGCAGCGGGCGCCGATTCTGGCGGGTGATCTCTTTCGCCAAAGCCGAGCACAGGCTCGGGCGATCGACGGTATGGATCGCGTCGAACAACGCCACCGCCTCCTTTGCCTTGTTGGATTGCAGCGGGCCGATCAGGTGCAGCTCAATCTCGGGGTGTGCGGCTTTCAGCGCCGGCCATTTCGCCTTGGCCTCCTGCACCCGGTTTTCCCCGAACACTGTCTGCCCGGCGGCAATCACCGGCTCGATCGCCTCCGCGTCAAAGGTTTTCGACACCGCGATCAAGGTGACCGGCTGATGAGCGCTGGAGCTCGCGCGTGCGCGCTCGAGCTCGCTCCGCACTTTCAACAGTCCTGACGCGGAATCCGTTTGCATCCTGGGTGCGCCGTCTTAAGGCCGCCGTGGCGCAACACCAAACAGCAGAATGCGAGCGGCATCAACCGCCGCTGCGCGGAGCGGGCCTTTCCAGCACGCTGCCGGCCATCATGCCGGCTGCCACTGCTCGATGGCCTCCCGGCTGGTCTTATTCAGATGGACATGGGCGCCGACACGCGCGACCCAGTCGCAGGGGATGAAATGATGCCGGCCGCCCGCTTTCGGGTCGACCTTGGCGAGCTTGATGCGCTCCCGGCCTTCCAGGTGGTCGACGATACCGACGTGCTTGCCGTCCGAACCGACCACTTCCATGTGCTCCCTGATCTGCCTGCCGCTGGCCATGGCCGCCTCCATCGATGCGCAGAAAGAACCTGCCCGGGGCAGGGAAGTTCCTGCGACCGGTTGACCATCCGGCGCCGCCTTTCGTATTGCTACGGGCCCGCCGGTAGCGCCTACAATTCAATGGCCATTGATTGCTGCAACGCCGCGAGGGCGAGCACCGGCGGAAAATTGGGACGAGCACGGCAAGGTCAGCTTTGCCTTTGCCGTAACGCGGATGACAGAGACAGAAAACCGATCAAACAAGGAAGCTGACAACCCGGAAGCGGCAACGCCGCCGCGCGGGGTAGCCAAGGCGGTCTCCTGGGGCGCGTTCCTGGCGACCTATTTTCCGGCCTTCCTGCTGGCATTGGGCGCCGGCATCGTGCTGCCGGTGATTCCGGCGCTGGCGCAATCCTTCGATGTCAGCTTCGGCGTCGCCTCAGGCGTGATAACGGCTTTCCTGATCGGGAACGTCGCCGCCACGCTGCCGTCGGGATGGCTGATCGACCGCTTCGGGCGGCGGCCGGTGGCCATCGCGGGACCTTTGCTGGCGGCCACCATGTCCCTGGCGATCGTATTCGCGGATTCATTCACGCAACTTCTGGTCCTGCGCTTTCTCGCCGGCGCCGCGACCCAGATGTGGCTGATGGCTCGTTTGGCCGCGATCTCGCATGGCGCCGCCGCGGGCGAGCGCGGGCGCCAGATCAGCTGGCTGTTCGGCATGGACAGCGTCGGCAAGCTCGCGGGTCCGGCGATCGGCGGCGGGCTGGCCACGGCTTTTGACATCCGCGCGGCCTTCGTCGCCTTTGCCGTGCTCGCTTTGATCGCGCTCATTCCCACCATGCTGTTCGCGGAAGACACCCCGCGCCGCGCAAAGGCGAAGGAAAAAGGACAAGAGCCCGCGCCGCGCAAGCTGTCGCTGCAGCGAGATCGTGCTGCCGCGGCTTGCCTATTTCGGCGTGGCGCTGTTCGCAGGCCTTGCGCGCGGGCCGATCTATTCCGGCATGCTGGATCTCTATGCGGCCTTCGCCTATCAGCTCGGCCCCGCGCAGATCGCCTTTCTCGCCACCGGGGCGAACATCATCAACCTCCCGATCGCCTTTGCCGCCGGCTGGATGATGGATCACTTCGGACGCAAGCGCACGATGATCCCGGGCTTCGGCGGCGTGGCGATCACGATGGCGGCGCTCGCCGTCTGCGCCTTCATCCCGCTGTCTTATGCCTGGTATGTGGCGCTGTTCTTCCTCGCGGTCGCGGCGCAGGCGCTGACCGGCTCATCGATCCAGACGGTCGGCGCCGACGTCGCGCCGCCGGAAGCGCGCGGCATGTTCCTCGGCGTCTGGCGCTTGACCGGCCAGGGCGGCGCCACCATCAGCCCCATTCTGTTCGCCGTGATCGCGGAGACCTTGGGCTACGGCTCGTCGTTTCTCTTCGTCGCGGCCTCGGCCGCGGTGGTGGCGTTCGCTGCTCATCTTCTACGTGCCGGAGACGAGGACGAGGGGGTGAGGGCGGGGCCTCGTCTCCGCCGCCAAGCAAGCTCTCGCGCTCTGTCAAATAACGTTTGACATGTGTAAAACGCTGCTTTACAGTCCGATCGAATGGTTACGCGGCGATGATCCACAGCTTTCGGCATAAAGGCCTCCGGCGGTTTTTCGAGGACGATGACGGAAGCAAGTTGCCTGCCGAGATGCTGCCGCGCATTCGGTTGATTTTAACCGCGCTCGAAGCGGCCCACACCGTAGAAGGCATGAACAACCCGCTGTTCAGGTTGCATCCTCTCAGGGGCAACTTGCGGGGTTATTGGGCGGTCACGGTGCGCGCCAATTGGCGCATCGTTTTCCGATTTGAGGGCGGGAAGGCTCACGACATCGATTTCGTCGACTACCATTAAGGAGATGAGACATGCGGCCCATGAAGAATCCGGCGCATCCGGGAGAGCTGATCGGCGAGACGCTTGCCGAGCTAGGCGTATCGATCAGCGCGGCGGCCAAGGTGCTCGGGATCACGCGCCAGCAGCTGCACAACCTGATTTCCGGACGCAGTGGGGTGACAGCCGAGATGGCCGTGCGGCTGGAGAAGGCGCTCGGCAGCACCGCGGACACTTGGCTGCGTATGCAGATGAACTATGACCTTGCACAGATCAGGCAGCGAGGGGCGGCAATCAAGGTCAAGCGCATCCAGAAGGTGGCTTAAGCCACCGGGGAGCGAAGCATGGCTGGCCCAAATCGCAAGTCGCGAATGAAGGAGATTCCGCTGTCCGAGGCGAAAGACGACCTCTCGCATTTGCTGCGGCAGGCGGAGAAGCAGGACATTGTCATCACCCGCCACGGCAAGCCGGCGGCTGTGCTCATCGGCTTTCGAGTCGGAGGATGATTGGTTCGAGTATCGCCTGCAGAACGATCCGCGCTTTCTTCGGCGCGTCGAGCGCGCGCGCAAGAGCCTGCGCGCCGGCCAAGGCGTGCCGTTGGAGGACGTCAAGTAGAGCATGCGGCCCATGAAGAAGCCGGCGCATCCGGGGGATTTGATCGGCAACAAACTTGCCGAAGCCCTGCACAAGAGCCCCTTGCGGCTCACCGATGAACAGGCCGCTGAGGTGCGTCGCCGGCTGGCGAACCCAAGCGCGAAAAGAATACCCGCGGAAGAAGTCTTCAGGCGTTTCCGCCCATCCGACACATGAGAGTCACGGTTCGATCCTGCCGCGAGCGATGAACTCGATCGTGCCTTCGCATGGATTGCCAAGGACAACCGCCGTGCAGCGCTTAGCCGTTGACCCACGCCTGCCCTTTCGTGTTCCTACTCCGCGCCACGCTAACCACCTGAAACGTCTGAGCTTCATGGCCATCGACCGCTACAACGCCCGCGAGGCCGAGCCGCGCTGGCAGCGCATTTGGGACGAGCGCGGCATCTTCGCCACGCCGCAACGACGACCCGGCGCAGCCGCAAATACTACGTGCTGGAGATGTTCCCCTATCCGTCCGGGCGCATCCATATGGGGCATGTGCGCAACTACACCATGGGCGACGTGGTGGCGCGCGCCAAGCGCGCGATGGGCTTTTCCGTGCTGCATCCGATGGGCTGGGACGCCTTCGGCATGCCGGCGGAAAACGCCGCGATGGCGAGCAAGAGCCATCCCAAGGCCTGGACCTACGACAACATCGCCACGATGAAGCAGCAGCTGCAGTCGATGGGGCTGTCGCTCGACTGGGCGCGCGAGATCGCGACCTGCGATCCGAGCTACTACAAGCATCAGCAGAAGATGTTTCTCGATTTCCTCAAGGCCGGGCTGGTCGAGCGCAAGCAGTCGAAGGTGAACTGGGATCCGGTCGATCAGACCGTGCTCGCCAATGAGCAGGTGATCGACGGCCGCGGCTGGCGCTCCGGCGCGGAGGTGGAGCAGCGCGAGCTGACGCAGTGGTTCTTCAAGATCAGCGACTACGCCGAAGACCTGCTCACCGCGCTCGACGGGCTCGACCGCTGGCCGGAAAAAGTCCGCGTCATGCAGAAGAACTGGATCGGCCGCTCGGAAGGCCTGCTGATCCGCTTCATGCTCGATCCGGCGACGGCGCCGAACAACGAGAGCGAGCTCGAAATCTTCACCACGCGGGCGGACACCTTGTTCGGCGCGCGCTTTCTCGCCATCTCGCCCGATCATCCGCTGGCGCAGGCGGCCGCGGCGAAGGACCCCGCGCTCGCGGCCTTCATCGCCGAATGCAAGCACATGGGCACCTCGCAGGCGGAAATCGATACCGCGGAGAAGCTCGGCTACGACACCGGCATGAAGGCGATCCATCCCTTCGACGCCGGATGGAAGCTGCCGGTCTATGTCGCCAACTTCATCCTGATGGACTACGGCACCGGCGCGATCTTCGGCTGCCCGGCGCACGATCAGCGCGACCTCGACTTCGTCAACAAATACGGCCTCGGCAACACGCCGGTGGTCTGCCCGCCCGGACAGGACCCGAAAAATTTCGTCATCACCAACACCGCCTATGACGGCGACGGCACGATGATCAATTCGCGCTTCCTCGACGGCATGAGCATCGAGCAGGCGAAAGAGGAAGTCGCGCGGCGGCTGGAGAATACGTTTCTACCTCGCGCTGAAAGCGGGAGGTCGATCGCGATCATCTGAGGTGGGGGTCAGCGGCTGACGGCGTACCCCCCCCCCGACCCTCCCCCTTGCAGGGGAGGGAGATGAGAATTCTTCGCTCGTCCCCGCGAAAGCGGGGACCCAGAGCCACAAGCTCCGAGCAAGCAGCCCCTGGATTCCCGCGTACGCGGGAATGAGCGGAGTCCAAACCGCCCCGTCGCGCAGCGCCAGGTGAATTACCGCCTGCGCGACTGGGGCATCTCGCGCCAGCGCTATTGGGGCTGCCCGATCCCGATCATCCATTGCGAGAAATGCGGCGTCGTGCCGGTGCCGGACAAGGATCTGCCGGTGACGCTGCCGGAGGACGTCGCGTTCGACCGCCCGGGCAATCCGCTCGACCGCCATCCGACCTGGAAGAATGTCCCCTGCCCGCAATGCCACGGCCCCGCGCGGCGCGAGACCGACACCATGGACACCTTCGTCGACTCGTCCTGGTATTTCGCGCGCTTCACCGATCCGTGGAAGACCGACGCGCCGACCGACCGCAAGGCGGTCGATCGCTGGCTGCCGGTCGATCAATATATCGGCGGCATCGAGCACGCGATCTTGCATCTGCTCTACTCGCGCTTCTTCACCCGCGCGATGAAGAAGTGCGGCCATGTCGGGCTTGATGAGCCGTTCGCCGGCCTCTTCACGCAAGGCATGGTGGTGCACGAAACCTACCGCAAGGCGGACGGCAGCTATGCCACGCCGGCGGAGGTGACGATCGAAGGCGCGGGCGAGGCGCGCCGCGCCAAGTTCTCCGCGACAGGCGAGCCGGTGGAAATCGGCGCCATCGAGAAGATGTCGAAGTCCAAACGCAACACCGTCGACCCCGACGACATCATCCGCGAATACGGCGCCGACACCGCGCGCTGGTTCATGCTGTCGGATTCGCCGCCGGACCGCGACGTGATCTGGACCGAAGAAGGCGTGCAGGGCGCCTGGCGCTTCGTGCAGCGGCTGTGGCGGCTCATTGGCGAGATCGCGGGATTGAACGCGCCCGCGGCGCGCCCGGCCAATTTCAGCGAACCGGCGCTAGCCGTGCGCAAGGCGGCGCATGGCGCGCTGGCGAAAGTCACCGAGGACGTGGAGAAGCTGCGCTTCAACCGCTGCATCGCGCATATCTATGAACTGGCCAATGCGCTGAACGACGCCATTGGCAATATCGAGCCCGCTCGTCATTCCGGAGCGCCGCACAGCGGCGAACCCGGAACTGCGGTCCGTCCCGGAATGACAAAAGACAGAGCATCGCACGACGACGGCGTTGTCACGCCCGATCTTGCCTGGGCACTGCGCGAGGCCGCCGACATCCTGGTGCAGCTCTTCCATCCGATGATGCCGCATCTCGCCGAGGAATGCTGGGCCGCGCTCGGCCACAAGGAGCTGGTGGCCCAGCAAGCCTGGCCCAAGCTCGAAGCGGACCTGCTGCGTAGAGGACAGCATTACCCTGCCGGTCCAGGTTAACGGCAAGAAACGGGCTGACGTCACCGTGCCCCGGGATGCTGGAAAAGCCGATATTGAGGCTGCCGTTCTGGCTTTGGATGCGGTAAAAAAGGCGCTCGAGGGGAAGCCGCCCAAAAAAGTCATCATCGTTCCGCAGAGGATCGTGAATGTCGTCGCCTGAGAAGGGGGAGGGAGAATGCCGCGCCTGTTGCCCGCTTTGGCGCTCGCGGCGCTGCTCGGCGGCTGCTTCCAGCCGATGTATGGCCAGCTTTCGCCGACCGCGGGCCCGGGCGTGGGCGACAAGCTCAGCTCGGTGCATGTCACAAACATCGAAGCGCCGAAGGGCACCACCGAAGAGCGGCTGGCCGTCGAGCTGCGCAACGAGCTTCTGTTCGGCTTTACCGGCGGCGCGGGCTCTAATTCGGCGACGCATGAACTGACCGTCCGGCTGACCTCGCAAACCGCGAAGATCATCGTCGACATCACCACGGCACGGCCCGAGCTGGAAAATTTCGGTCTCGACGCCTCCTATCGGCTGACCGAAATGGCCACCGGCAAAACCGTCGTGACCGGCACCACCTTCGCTCGCGTCTCCTATGACGTGCCCGGTCAGGTGCAGCGATTCGCCCGGCTGCGCGGGCTGCGCGACGCCGAAACACGGGCGGCCAAAGTCATCGCCGAAAATATCAAGACGCGGCTTGCGTCTTACTTCATCGCCGGGACGTAGAAGCTGTCATCCCGGACGGCGACCCGGACTTGATCCGGGGGAGCCGATCCGGGACCCAGCGCGGCACAGAAATATGGGTCCCGGCCTCGCGAGCCTGTCATCGGGCCGCGCTTCGCGCGGACCCGTTGGCTCGGCCGGGATGACACAGAAATAAAATGGTCGCTCTCAAATCAGCCGAGGTCGAAAAATTCATGGCGCGGCCGGACGCGGCGCGGCCGGTGGTGCTCGTCTTCGGCGCCGACGCCGGGCTGGTGCGCGAGCGCGCGGAGAAAATCATCAAGGCTTCGGTCGATAATCCTGACGACCCATTCTCGCTGGTGCGGCTGGAAGGCGACGACCTGTCGGGCGATGCCGGCCGGCTGGTGGACGAGGCCAACACCATTCCGCTGTTCGGCGGCAAACGCGCGGTCTGGGTCAAAGCCGGCGGCCGCAACAACATCGCGCCTGCGGTGGAGGCATTGCTGGCCTCACCGCCGGTTGACTGCCGCGTGGTGATCGAGGCCGGCGATCTGCGGCGCACCGCGCCGCTGCGCAGCCTGTGCGAGCGTTCGAAATCCGCCGCGGCGATCCCGTGCTATCTCGACGGGCAGCCTGAAATCTCCCGGCTGATCGACGAGGAGATGCAGGCGGCTTCGCTGTCGATCGCATCCGATGCGCGCGCCGCGCTGCTGCCGCTGCTGGGCGGCGACCGGCAGGCCTCGCGCAACGAAATCCGCAAGCTGGCCTTATACGCCCACGGCAAAGATCAGATCGTATTGGAAGACGTCATCGCGGTGGTATCCGAAGCCTCGGCGCTGGCGCTCGACGGCATTGTCGACGCCATGTTCGCCGGACGCATCCCGGAGGCGGAAAGTCAGTTCGCCAAGGCACGCGCCGCCGGCGCCACGCTGAGCTCAATCATGTCGGCACTCATGCGGCAGCTCTCTTCGCTGCACAAAATGCGTTTGTCGATCGAGCAAGGCGGAAGCATCGGTCAGGTAACCGCATCGCTACCAGCCTGCGATCCACTTCCGCCGCAAGCCTTTGGTTGAAACCGCGCTGCAAGCCTGGACGGCCGAGCGGCTCACGCGCGTCATGCAGCAGATTGCAGAGGCCGCACTGGAAGTGCGGCGGCAGCCGAATCTCGCCGACGCCATCGCGCAACGCGCGGTGCTTTCTGTTGCCAGCGCGGCGCGGCGGAAGGACTGACTCCGTTTCGTCATCCCCGGGGCGCCGCGAAGGGGCGAACCCGGAATCCATAACCATCACCGTCAGCGAATATGGATTCCGGGTCCGGCCCTTTGGGCCGTCCCGGAATGACGGGCAATTAGCGCGTGAACACAACCGAGGTGCCGACGCTCACCCGTTCGTAGAGGTCCATGATGTCTCTGTTGTGCATGCGAATGCAGCCCCACGACACAAAGCCGCCGACCGAGCCTGGGTTGTTGGTGCCATGGATCGCCAGTTCATTGTCCACCAGCACGAGCGCGGCGGCACCCATCGGATTGCGCGGCGAGCCCGACTCGATCACGTAATTCGGACGGCCGCGTCTGATCTCGGCCGGCGGCGACCAGGCGGGACGGATGTGCTTGCTGGCGACCGCTGTCGTCCCAAACCATTGCTTGTCGCCGCGGCCCACGCCGACAGTGTAGCGAATGGCCCGGCCTTGCCCGGTGACGAAATAGAGCCGCCGCTCCTTGGTCCGCACCACGATGGTGCCCGCGCTGCCCTGGCCGGAAAACGCGACGGCTTCTCCCGCCCGTACCGGGGCGAAAGGCATGACGGTCGTGAGCGTCGCTGCAAGAACAAACGCCAGCAAGCGTAATGCATGAAGCATGACTGAGACACGTTCCTTATGAATGATCCGAACGAACCGGTATTGGTTGCGGCAATCAGAATAGCCCGCCGAGCGCCGATGCGCCTGACAAGTCGTCGTTTTACCTTAACGCCGCGTGCAATCGCTGGCCACCGCTTGCCGGTGCGGCCTTCTGAAAAAATTCATGGTGTTGCTCTTGGGATTATCGGGTAACGCCGCGATGGCGGCGTATTATTTTCGTTCCAGCCGGCGGATGACCTCGTCGAGCTGGTCATAGTCTCGGTATTTCACGTGCAGCGTGCCGGCGCCCTCGCCGTGGCGATGGTCGATGGTGACGGTGAGACCGAGCGCATCGGTGAGGCGCCTTTCCACCGCAAGCGTATCGGCGTCCTTGCCAGCGGCCGCGCGGGTCTTTCGAGCCTTGGACGGCTTGTTCGATTCCACACGCGCCATTGCTTCCACCTGGCGCACATTCAGCCCGCGCGCGAGAATGTCCTCGGCCAACTGCTCGGCATTGGGTTGTCCGATCAGCATGCGCGCGTGGCCGGCGGAAAGCTTGCCGGTGCGGACATGCGCCTGCACTTGCTCCGGCAGCTTCAACAGCCGCAGCGTATTGGCGACGTGACTGCGGCTCTTGCCGACGATCTGCGCGATATCATCCTGGCTGTGTTTGAACTCGATGACGAGCGATTCATAGCCCATCGCCTCTTCAATCGCGTTCAGATCCTCGCGCTGCACGTTCTCGATGATGGCGAATTCAAGCGATTGTTCATCGCTCGCTTCGATCACAACCACCGGCACGTCGTGCAGTCCGGCGCGCTGCGCCGCGCGCCATCGCCGCTCGCCGGCGATAATCTCGTAGGCGTCTTTGGCGCCGCGCTGCGCGCGCACCAGGATCGGCTGGATGATGCCATGCTCGCGCACAGATGCTGCAAGCTCCGCCAGTTCGCTTTCAGCAAATGTGCTGCGGGGATTGCGCGGATTCGGCCGCAAAAATTCGATCGGCAGGCGGCGCTGCGCCTTCGCGCGTTCCGTCGATTGAGATTCCTCGCCGACGTCGCCGATCAGCGCGGCAAGGCCGCGCCCGAGCCGCGATCGCGTTGCTTCCTCGGCCATCGCATCAACTCCAGAATTTTTCACGGCTCACCTTTTCTTATTGGTCGCGTCACGAAAAATTTCCACGCCTGACGCCGCTCTATCCCGCCCTCAATTCCTTCTCGCGCTGAATCACTTCCGTGGCGAGCCGCAGATAGGCTTCGCTGCCGACGCATTTGAGATCGTAGACGAGCACGGGCTTGCCGTACGACGGCGCTTCCGAAATGCGCACGTTGCGCGGAATCATCGTATCGTAAACTTTGCGGCCCATGAATTCGCGCACGTCGGCCGCGACCTGATTGGAGAGCTTGTTGCGCGAGTCGTGCATCGTGAGCACGATGCCGTGGATGGTCAGACCTGGGTTGAGCGTGGACCTCACTTGCTCGACCGTCTTGATCAGCTGCGACAAACCTTCGAGCGCGAAGAACTCGCATTGCAGCGGCACGAGGATCGCGTTCGCCGCCGCCATCGCATTGACGGTGAGCAGGTTGAGCGACGGCGGGCAATCGACCAGCACATAGCTATAGTCGCTATCTCCGCCGTTGTTCACCGCTGCCAGCGCGGAGCGTAGACGGAACGCGCGATCGCGCGCAGCGCCGATCTCGAGCTCAAGCCCGGAGAGATCGAGCGTGGAGGCAGCGATGTGCAGACGCGGCACCGCGGTCGCCAGGATCGCTTCGCGCAGCGGCGCCTGGCCGATCAGCACGTCATAGGTGGAGCAGCGGCGATCGCGCCGGTCGATGCCGAGACCGGTGGATGCGTTGCCCTGCGGGTCGAGGTCGACGATCAGAACTTTTTCCCCGATCGCCGCGAGCGCCGTGCCGAGATTAATCGCCGTGGTGGTCTTGCCGACGCCGCCCTTTTGATTGGCGATGGAAAGCACGCGCGGCTGCCGCACCGGCTCGATCTTCGGAATGAAGGCGATGACGTCGGCTTGCGACGCTTCTTCTTGCGACGCTTCTTTGGCGGGGGCGGTTTCCGTGTCCGTCATTGCGACTTCCACATCTAACGCGCCGGGCGGCGCGGCTTGCTTGCGTTTTTACGTGATTCGAGCCCTTCGACGAGAACAATCCGGGCGCGGTCGTCGGTTCGGCTGGGCACAAGTTTATACTGGATATTCCAACATTTAGAGGCTTCGGTCAATTCAACCACTACATCTTGCCCCTTTAAGAACAACCCTTGGGCTCCTCTTTTCAACAAGGGAAAGGCCATGTCCAACAGCTTCGGCAGCGGCGCCAACGCCCGGGCGGTGACCACATCCGGCCTTGTCGGGGAAAGCGCGGATAAAGTTTTCCACACGTTCGCAATGGATTGCCGCCGGAAGCCGCAGCTCGTCTGCCGCGGCTTGTAAAAACGCGCATTTCTTCGCGGTGCTTTCGACCAGGTGGACCTTGGCTCCTGCCCGATCGGCCAAGGCGCAGGCGAGGACAAGCCCGGGGAAACCCCCGCCCGATCCCAGGTCCACCCATATTTTTGCTGCCGGCGCGAGTTCGAGAAGCTGCAGCGAGTCCGCGATATGGCGGGTCCAGATATGAGGGATGGTGGAGGCCGCGATCAGGTTTCGCGTCTGCTGCCACGCCAGCAGCAGCGCGACCAGCCGGTCGAGCCGCGCCGATGTTTCACGTGAAACAACGACCAGCTGTTGCGCGCGCGCGCGGTCGGCAGCGATCGCGGCGTTCTGATCCGGGGTGTTCAATGTTTGGCGGCGCGTTTGCGCCGGCGGGCATGGGCGACCAGCAGCGTGAGGGCCGCGGGCGTGATGCCGTCGATGCGCCCCGCATGCCCGATGGTGCGCGGGCGGATCGCGCCGAGCTTCTGCCGCACCTCGTTGGAAAGGCCCGGCAGCGTCGCATAATCGAACTCCGACGGGAGCTCGAAGCTCTCATCGCGCCGATAGGACTCCACGTCCGCCGCCTGGCGCTGCATGTAGACGTCGTATTTGGCTTCGATCTCCAGCTGCTGCGCGATGGGCGGTGAAAAGTCGCGCAGCTGCGGCCAGATCCTCGCGATGCGATCGAGCTCGATGGTTGGATAAGCCAGCAGCTCGAAGGCGCTGCGCCGCTGGCCGTCCTTGTTCAGGGCGAGCCCATGCTTCTGCGCTTCGTTGGGCGTGATCGAGAGCGATTGCGTAAGCGCGCGTGCAGCATCAAGTGCCGACATTTTGGCGGCGTGACGTTTGGCGCGCTCGCTGCCGACGCAGCCGATCGCGATCCCCTTGCCGGTAAGCCGCTGGTCCGCATTGTCGGCCCGCAACGTGAGGCGATACTCCGCGCGCGAGGTGAACATGCGATAGGGTTCGGTGACGCCGCGTGTCACCAGATCGTCGATCATCACGCCCAGATAGGCTTCGGCGCGGTCGAAAATGATCTCAGCGCCCTCGCCTGCCCGCGCTGCCGCGTTCAATCCCGCGACCAGCCCCTGCGCGCCGGCTTCTTCGTATCCCGTCGTGCCGTTGATCTGCCCCGCAAGGAAAAGACCGCGCAGACGCTTGGTTTCCAGCGTCGGATGCAGCTCGCGCGGATCGACGTGATCGTATTCGATGGCATAGCCAGGACGGATCATCGCCGCCTGTTGCAATCCCGGGATCGTCCTGAGCAACGCGCGCTGCACCTCTTCCGGCAGCGATGTGGAGATCCCGTTCGGATAAACCGTGCTGTCTTGCGAGTCCTTCCGGCTCGAGAAAGATCTGGTGACCGTCACGCTCCCCGAAACGCACGATCTTGTCTTCGATCGAGGGGCAATAGCGCGGCCCGCGGCTGGCGATCTGGCCGGAATACATCGGCGAGCGATGCACATTGGCGCGGATGATTTCGTGCGTGGCCTCGGTGGTGCGGGTGATGCCGCACTGGATCTGCGGGTTGTCGATGCGGTCGGTCAGAACGGAAAACGGCTCCGGCGGCTCGTCGCCGGGCTGCATCTCCACCGCCGACCAATCGATGCTGCGGCCATCGAGCCGCGGCGGGGTCCCGGTTTTCAGTCGGCCGAGCGCAAAACCCAAACGTTCAAGCGTCAGCGAAAGCCCGAGCGCAGGCGCCTCCCCGACCCGGCCCGCCGGGGTCTGCTTTTCCCCGCAATGGATAAGGCCGCGCAGAAAAGTGCCGGTCGTGAGAACGACGGCGCCGGCCGAAAAATCCCGCCCGTCAGCGAGCTTGATCCCGGAAACGCGGCCCTGCGCAATCACGACGTCATCCACCTCACCTTCGATTACGGTGAGATTTTCGGTTTCGCGAATGGCGCGCTGTATCGCGTCCGCATACAGTTTCCGGTCCGCCTGTGCGCGCGGGCCGCGCACTGCCGGACCTTTACGGCGGTTCAGCACCCGGAACTGAATGCCGCCCAAATCCGCGGCGCGGCCCATCAGGCCATCCAAGGCATCGATTTCGCGGACCAGATGTCCCTTGCCCAGGCCGCCGATCGCCGGATTGCAGGACATGGCGCCCACGGTCGCGAATTGGTGGGTGATAAGGGCCGTGTTGGCGCCCATGCGCGCCGCGGCAGTTGCTGCCTCGGTCCCGGCGTGCCCGCCGCCCACGACAATCACGTCAAAACCGTCGTCCATCGGGAGCTCCCATTCGCAGCTTTGTCTATCACCTAAATTGCGGTCAAAACCGATGTTTCACGTGAAACATTCACTTGCCGATACAGAAGTCCCGGAAAATGACGTCGAGTACGTCCTCCACATCAACTTTTCCCGGTAAGCCGGTCCTAAGGCCCGGGCGGCCAGCCTCAATTCCTCAGCGATCAGTTCTTCCCGGCCGGAGGTTTCGGAAAGCGCGCGCGCCAAGGCGGCTTTGGCAGCTGTGAGGTGCGATCGATGTCTTTCGCGGGTGATCAAACCTGATTCAAGCCCAAAAAACCGTTGAACATAGCCGGCGAGGCTCTTGCAGCAATTCGTCAACCCCAAGCCCGGAAGACGCCGACAAAGGAATGAATTTATAATCAGAAATGAATTTATCTTCATTTCTTGAAGAAACCAGATCGACTTTATTCTTAACCACCCAGACCGGGGGCTCCTCAGCCGCTGGGTCAGCAACAAAGCTAGGATGCCAGCGGGGATCGGCCAATGACCCACCCAGATCGGGAGATCTCGCCGCAAGTGGGCCGACGACCGCGTCGGCCATTGGCCGACCTTTCACCTCTTCCGTTTTTGACCCCCCGGAAAATCTTGGAAAATCGGCCACTGGCCGACCCGCCTCGGTAACCCAAAGCACCAGGTCAGCCGCGGCGGCACGTTCCCGGGCTCGGCGTACGCCTTCCTGCTCTACGGGATCCTCGGTTTCCCGCATGCCCGCGGTGTCGAGCAGAGTCACGGGATAGCCGCCGAGATCGAGATGCACCTCAATCACGTCGCGGGTCGTACCGGCGAAGGGAGAAACGATCGCGGCTTCGCGCTTGGCGATCCGATTGAGCAGCGTGGATTTCCCGGCATTCGGCGGCCCCGCAATCGCGACAACCAAGCCATCGCGCAGCCGTTCGCCGCGGCCGGCCTGGGCGAGGGCGCCGGCAATCTCGTCATGCAGCTCACGCGCAATTTGCAGGGCAGGGCGGATCAGCTCGGCCGGCACGTCAGCCTCGTCGGAAAAATCGATCCCCGCTTCCACCAGAGCCAGGGCCTGGATCAACCGCCCGCGCCAGGTTTCCGCCCGCTCGCCCAGCATGCCTTTGAGCTGGCGATAGGCTTGCCGCCGCTGGGCTTCAGTTTCAGCGCCGATCAGATCGGCCAAGCCTTCGACGGCAGTGAGATCCAGCCGCCCATTTTCAAAGGCGCGGCGGGTGAATTCGCCGGCCTCCGCGGGACGAAATCCCGGCAGACCGCCCAACGCTGCAAGCACCGCCGCGATGACGGCGCGTCCGCCATGCAGCTGCAGCTCTGCCATGTCTTCGCCGGTCTCGCTGCGCGGAGCGGGGAACCATAACGCCAACGCCTCATCCAGGCTTTCGCCGGTGCCGGGATCGCGCAGCCGTGCAAGCGAAGCCTGCCGCGGTGGCGGCAAGCGGCCGCTCAAGGCCTCCAGCGCGACCCGGGCATGCGGGCCGGAGATGCGCACCACCGCAATGGCGGCCGGCGGCCGGCCGGAGGAAACGGCGAAGATAGTGTCGCGGGCAGGGGACATGCGGTAATTGTCATCCTCTCGCCCCTTCCGGCAATCCCATCGACGCGCCACCTGTACGGAAACGCCGCAAACCCAAAGGTTCGCCCATGCCGTTCTCGATGTCTCACGCCTCGCTCCCCGCTTTGGAGATCGGGCTCAAGGCGCTATCGGTCCTCCTCGACAAGGCCGACGTTTATGCGGCGGCGAAGAAAATCGACCCCGCGGTGCTGCTCAACACGCGGCTCGCCCCTGACATGGCGTCGCTCACCGGCCAAGTGCAGATCGCGACCGACCTTGCGAAGAACGGCGCCTCGCGCCTCGCCGGCGTCGAGCCGCCGCGTTTTGAAGACAGCGAGAAGACGCTGGAGCAACTCAAGGAGCGGATCGCCAAGACAGTGACTTACGTGAAGTCCATTGACGCGGCACAGATCGATGCCTCCGCGGAGCGTCAGCTTACCTTTCCCCTCGGTCCGAAGAACAAGGGCGAGATGAAAGCCGCCGATTACCTCAACCACTTCCTGCTGCCGAATTTTTACTTCCACCTGACCACGGCCTACGACATCTTGCGCCATTGCGGCGTCGAGCTCAGCAAGCCGGATTACCTCGGCGGTATTCCCATGAAAATGAGCCCGCGGTAGTTGCGATCGCAAACATTGGGTTCCGAGGCCGAGACACGCCGCGGAACGGGAGAGGCGAGGGACTGTGGGTAAGTGGAGGCGTGCCAGTGGTTCCGTTCACAATCCTGTGATCCGACGGAAAGGTTCGGGGCTTTTCTCTGGCCCAGCGTTAACAAAACATCGCTGGGAATAAAGAAACGCCGCTGTATCAGCGCTTGTTGTCGCGAAGTCCGATAACGAGAACGTGCGTTTTCCTTGTCCTCGCCTGGAACCATAGTCGCGGTCACAGGTTGTTCCGATAGAGCGGGCGGGTCGCACTCCCCCTACCCCCCAAACCTGTCCGCTCCTTCCTTTAAGCCCCGCTTCGGCGGGGCTTTTTCTTTACCCGATCCACACTTTCTCTTCCTATGGTGGAACCTTGTTTGGCGTTTTGCATTCCTCCGCTAAATATTTCCCGCCAAACTATCCAAAACCTAAAAGCGATGAACATCTTGGACGAGTATCGCCGGAACGCTCAGGAATGCCAGCGGATGGCCGAAAATGCCGGCAATGCCGCGGATAAGGCGTCATGGCTGCGGTTAGCCGCTTCCTGGCTTGGAATGATCAAGAACGAACCCAAGCGTTTCTTCGCCTCAGAAAGCCAGAACGCCCATGGCGAAGAAAAATCAGCGCGGGCTTGGCCAGAGCCCTCGGACGACGATTCAAAGGCTTCGCACTAGCAGGCTCAACGCCGCGGTTGCAGGCACGCTTGCCGCCCGCGGCGCCGGGGGCGATGTTGTGCCATGGCATTACCCTCCGCAACTCAAAACCGGCTCGCTGGCGAAACCAGTCCTTACCTGCTTCAGCACAAGCACAACCCGGTCGACTGGTGGCCCTGGGGCCCGGATGCTTTAGCCGAAGCCGCGCGCAGCGATAGGCCGATCCTGTTGTCGGTCGGCTATGCCGCTTGTCACTGGTGCCATGTGATGGCGCACGAAAGTTTTGAGGACCCGGCAACGGCCGCGGTGATGAACGCGCTGTTTGTCAATATCAAAGTCGATCGCGAAGAGCGCCCGGACATCGATCAGATCTACATGGCCGCGCTGCATCACTTAGGCGAGCAGGGCGGCTGGCCGCTCACCATGTTTCTGACGCCGAAGGGCGAGCCGGTCTGGGGCGGCACTTATTTCCCCAAGCAGTCCCGCTACGGCCGGCCGGCTTTTGTCGATGTGCTGCAAGAGGTCGCGCGGCTCTTTCGCGAGGACCGCCATGTCATCGACAACAACCGCACGGCGTTGATGGCCCGGCTGGGCGAGCGCGCACGCCCCGTAGGAAAAGTGACGCTCGGCACTGCCGAACTGGATGCCGCCGCGCGGCAACTCGCCGGCGCCATCGACCCGGTCAATGGCGGATTGCGCGGCGCGCCGAAATTTCCGCAGGCCGCGCTGTTCGAGATGCTTTGGCGCGCAGGACTCCGCAGCCGCGACGCGCGGTTTTTCGATCTCGTCGACGTCACGCTGGAACGGATCTGCGAAGGCGGCATCTACGATCATCTCGGCGGCGGCTTCTCGCGCTATTCGGTCGACGACAAATGGCTGGTGCCGCATTTCGAAAAGATGCTCTACGACAATGCGCAGCTGCTGGAGCTTTTGGCCTTGGCCTGGCAGCGCGGCGGCAATCCGCTCTATCGCCGGCGGGCGCGCGAGACCGTGGCCTGGCTCACACGCGAGATGACAACGCCGGAGGGTGCCTTCTGCGCTTCGCTCGACGCGGACTCCGAAGGCGAAGAAGGAAAGTTCTACGTCTGGTCGCTGCAGGAGATCATCGACGCGCTCGGCAACGAAGACGCCGCGTTTTTCGCCCGCCATTACGGCGTGGCAGAAGAAGGCAATTTCGAAGGCCGCAACATCCTCAACAATCTCGCGCGCAGTGAGCGCAGCGAGGAAGACGAAGCGCGGCTCGCGTCCCTGCGCACAGCGCTGTTGGCAGTGCGCGATCGGCGCGTGCGGCCGGGCCTCGACGACAAGGTTCTGGCTGACTGGAACGGACTGATGATCGCCGCGCTGGTAAATGCCGGCATCGCTTTCGACGAACCGACATGGATCGAGCTGGCGAGGCGCGCTTTCGGCTTCATCACCGAGGCTATGACGCGCGATGGCCGGCTGGGGCATTCCTGGCGGGAAGGACGGCTTTTGTTTCCCGGCCTTGCTTCGGATTTTGCCGCCATGATCCGCGCCGCCCTGGCGCTGCATGAGGCGACCGGCGAGCGCGCCTTTCTCGATTGGGCGCAGGCGAGCCAGACGGCCTTCGACCAGCACTATGCCCATCCGGAGACCGGCGGCTATTTTCTCACCGCCGACGACGCGGAAGGCCTGGTGCTGCGGCCGGCGGCCACCACCGACGATGCGACGCCGAATGCCAATGCGCTTGCCGCGCAAAATCTGGTGCGGCTCGCGTCGCTGACCGGGAACGATGCTTGGCGCGCCCAGGCCGACCGGCTGTTCGACGGAATCATTCCAATCGCGGCGCAAAACCTGTTCGGCCATGTGGCGCTGCTCAATGCACTCGACCTGCGCCTGCGGGCAGCCGAAATCGTCGTCACCGGCACAGAGGCGGAGCGATTTGCCGCGGCGGCATTGAAGATACCATTCATCGATCGCATTGTGCTGCGCGCGGCATCGGCGCAATCCCTGCCTGCCGCGCATCCGGCGCAGGCCAAGATCGCCGCCGCACCGGAGGCCGCGGCCTTCGTCTGCGTCGGCGAAACCTGCTCGCTGCCGATAACGCAGGCGGAGCAAATCGCGGAAACGGTTTCGGCGATGCGAAAATAGAGCGGGGGAAGTCTGGGATGAACGACGGAATTCTACGCGACGGCATAAAGCCGGGCGATGTCGTTGTTGTGACCGGCGCAGGCGGCGGCTTCGGCCGCGCTTTCTGCAAACGATTTGCCGGCGCAGGCGCCAAGGTGGCGGCCTGGGAAATCAACTTACAGGCTGGTACGGAAACGGTGTCGCAAGTGAAAGACGCCGGCGGCGAGGCGCGCCTCTTCCAGGTAGATTTATCGGATGCCGGACAAATTACGGATGCGGTGGAACAGACCCTGGCGGCTTATGGCACGCCTTATCTGCTCATCAATAACGCCAGCATCTATCCGCGCGCGAGCGTCATCGACATGAAGGTGGAAGACTGGGAACGCACGCTGCGGGTCAATATCACCGCGCCGTTCCTGATCGTGCGCGCCTTCGGTCCGCACATGCTGAAGCAAAAGCGCGGTGTGGTGATCAACATCGCCTCCGGCCGCGGTGTCGAAGGCGCGCCGAGGGGCGCCAATTATGCCTGCAGCAAAGCCGCGATCCTGTCGCTGACCAAAACGCTGGCGCTGGAATGGGCGCCGCAGAACGTGCGGGTCAATGCGATCATTCCGGGCGTGTCGATGACCG
The DNA here is from genome assembly GCA_963731585.1 of uncultured Alphaproteobacteria bacterium. Taxonomy (GTDB): domain Bacteria; phylum Pseudomonadota; class Alphaproteobacteria; order Rhizobiales; family Xanthobacteraceae; genus CANKHA01. The sequence goes on along the minus strand of CAVSWC010000003.1, from coordinate 865,143 downwards.
CCCAGCCTTTGGAGAACACCACGCCGCAAGAGCTCGCCGAGCGCGGAAGAAAAGAGATCCCGCTCGGGCGCGTCGGCTATCCTGACGACATGGCCGGGCTCGCCGCTTTCCTGGCGAGCTCCGACGCCGCTTACATGACCGGCCAGGCGGTGGCTATGAATGGCGGACGCGTTCTCGTACCGTGAGATAGAATGTCGGTATAAGAAACCGAGGGAGGAAAAATTGATCAGGCATCTTCCGCTTCTTCTTGGCGCGCTGGTCGCGCTTGCTCCATCCGCCCACGCGCAGGAGGAGCTGCTCTTCAAGGACAAGACTATTCGGGTGATCGTCGGTTCGGCGCCTGGCGGCGGATACGATGCGTATGCGCGGCTTGTGTCCGATCATTGGCGCAAGCATATCCCCGGCAATCCGCAGATCGTGGTGCAGAATATGCCGGGCGCCGGCTCGCTGGTTGCGATGAACCATGTCGCCAATGTCGCGCCCAAGGACGGCACGGTGGTCGGCGCGGTCAACGCAGCGATGACGACGCAACCGCTACTCAAGCCGGAGACGGCCAAGTTCGAGCCGCGCAAGATGAACTGGATCGGCTCGACCCTGCGCGAATATCACATCGCCATCGTGCGCGACAGTTCGCCGGTCAAGACCATCGCGGACGCGCAGAAGATCGAGATCCCCGTTGCCGGCACCGGCGGCTCGACCACGACTTATCCTGTGATCGCCAATGCGGTGCTCGGCACCAAATTCAAGGTGGTGGCGGGCTATCAGGGCACCGCGCAAGGCGCGCTGGCGATGGAGCGCGGCGAGGTCGACGGCATGATCGGCATCACCTGGGCGAGCATCAAGGCGACGCAGGCGCAGTCGCTGCGCGACGGCAAGCTGCGCCTCATCACGCAATTCGGCGTCCGCAAGCACCCAGAGCTGCCTCAGCTCCCGCTGGTGATCGACTCGGCCAAGACGCCGGAGGACAAGGCGGCGCTGCGGCTCGTGTTCTCATCGCAGGAAGTCGGCCGGCCATGGGTCGTGCCGGAAGGCGTGCCGGCGAAGACTGTCGCGATCCTGCGCAAGGCGTTCGACGACACCATGGCCGATCCCGATTTCCGCGCCGATGCGCAAAAGCGCAAGCTCGACCTCGATCCGACGACGGGCACCGAGTTGCAGGAAGTCGTGGAGGAGATCTTCAAGACCCCGGCGTCAGTGGTGGAGCGCGTGCGGCCGTTCCTCGAAGGCGGGAATTAGGCGGGTCCGCACCCTGAAGCGCGCCGCGCACAAACCTCTCACCTCATGGTGAGGATGAGGCGGAGTGAGATTGTCGTTGCGTCACGCCCTCAAAATCCCTGCTCGACGAGCTGGTGATAAAACAGGTTGAGGAAGGCTTTCAGCCGCGGAGGCCGCTTGTAATGCGCGAACTCCGCCGGCAGCTTGAACTCGGCCTGCACCTGCTCGACGCTCTTGCCGGCAGCGATCATCTTTGAGACTTCGTCGCGCAGACGACGAAGTATTTCTTCTGCTCTTCCAGATCCGCCACGCCACGGCCGAGATGCACCGGTCCATGCCCGGGCACGTAGGTATCCACCGGCAACCGGCGCGCGATGATGTTGTCGAGCAAGCCGATCCAGTTCTTCACATTGGAGAAAAACACGCCGGCGGATTCGCCCTGGCCGGGATGGATCTCGGTATCGAGCAGATCGCCCATCAGGAAAACGCGCCGCTGCGGGATGTAAAGGGTGACGTCGCTGCTGGAATGCGCGCTGCCTTCCTCCGTGATCTGGAAGGTGAGCCCGCCAAAGCGGAGCGTCATCGCGCCTTCGAAGGCGATGTCGGGCAGCACCAGCTCGGCGTTCTTGTAGGGCGCATGTTGCGGTTGGGTGGAAGCCTTGCGCTGAGAGAATTCGACGGCCTCCTGCATGTAAAGGTCACGCATCTGCTTGCGTGTGGCGATGTAAGTGGGCTTGTCCTCGCGATACGTCCACATGCCGGTGGCATGATCGCCTGAGGCATGCGAGGTCACGATGTAGCGGACCTTCTTGTCGGTCACCTTGCGGATGGCGGCGAGCACCTGGTCGGCACTGCGGATATCGGCGTCGAACAACAGCACGCCATCGCTGGTGACGACGAAAACCGCGTTGCTGGAGCCGCGGGAGTTTTCCAGGAAATAAACGTCCTCCGCGATCTTTTGCATCGTCATGCGGTCGGGCCCGGCGTCGCCTTGCGCCATGGCCGGTGCGGCCCAGCCAGCTACGACAGTCGCAATCGTCAGAACCAATCGCATCGCTCGCATCAATGCCTCCCTCGACCTTTTGCGTCCCGTTAGAGTAGCAAAGCCATTGCGCGGCGATAAGCCCGCTCAACCCATGATCGGCTGCGCCAGCATCCACAGGCTGGTCATCGTATAGCCGACCATCAGCAACAGCATCGGAATCTGACTGAGCAGCGCGGCCCGGCGCGTGCGAAAGACATCAAGCGCCACGCGGTGCGCGACATAGACCGCAATCACATGCCCGACAACGATCGCGACGATCGCGGTATGCCAGATCACCTTGAGCGGAATGGCGGCGCGGTCGGGCACGAAATTGCGTCCGCCGAACAGGTCCCAACCGAAGGCGAAAGGATCGGACGCCGCCGGCACCACGAATTGGATCTGGGTGTAGAACCAGTAAAGGTAATGCGCGACGTGGTAGGCGACCGAGATCGGGACGAGGGAGAGCACGAACAGGCCCATGATCTCGCAGCGTGCTGCGTTTCGGCGCCGCGCCCGCATAGCCGATCATGCGCATCAGCGCGCTCGTCACGAAAAACAATCCGAACAGAATGGCGGTCGCAACCAGGAAACTCAGCGTGGTCTTCACCGGGGCGTGGATGCCGCCGGACTCCTCAAGCTCGCCGAGGGAGGTCATCAGGTCGATCCATTGCGCGGTGTCCATGAATCCTTCGAAGGCGACCAGCGCGAGCACCATCAGCACCACGATGACCATCGACAGCGACAACGGGTGCTGCACGATCAGCCCGACGCCGTAGCCGCGCAGCGTGATTGCGCGTTTTTCCGGCGGCGCCAGCAGGAAGGCTTCCGGGCAATCGGTGCATCCGCCATCCTCGCCCGGCGGGCAATCGGCCCGCCGGCAGATTTCGCGATCCGCCACCCGCAGCGCCGTCGGCGAAAAGCGGGCGAGCACGCCGAAAAGCAGCGTGAAAGCCTCGCCATGGGCGAGCCAGGCGGGCGCGCCGAAAGCAAGCATGCCGATCCAGGTCACGGCGGAGTAGACCGCGACCGCGCAAGCGAGCGAACGTGAATCGCCGGCGAGGCCGGAGGCCAGCATGAACCAGGTGAACCCGACGATCATCAGGATTCCCGGCAACACGCCGAGGCGGCGCGGATAGGCAAGCTCGAAGGAAAGGCCGCGGCTGGTCAGTCTGCGCCAGAGCGCGTCGGCCCAGTCGAACAGGATGAGCCAGGGATTTACCAGCAGCCAGATATTGCCGAGCAGCACCGACGCAAAGGCGAGGCCGACCCAGCCGATGACCCAGAAGATGGTCGGTGCGGCATTGCGGGAATAATCCGGCAGGCCGACGAAGCCGGCCAGCAGCGCGACGACGAAAAGAAAGACCGAAAGAATTTTCACCGCCAGCAGCACGGGCCCGCTGGCAAGCATCCGGCCCGGCGGCGCGGCCAACAGGTTAGGCCGCGAGGGCGCGCGTTTCGTTCTGCGGTTGCAGAAACCAGGCAGTCATCAGGAATGACAGGACGACCACCGCGCTGCCGCCCGTCACGTTCATCCAAAGCGGCACCGGCAGGTCGTAGCGTTCGCCATAGGCATGCGCCTGCGCCGCCGTCGCTCCGACAATGAGAGCCGAACCAGCAAACAATGCGCGGCGGATCATCAACAAACTCCGCTCATTCCCGCGCAAGCGGGAATCCAGTCTATTAGTTGACCCATTGCAGCACAGTCCTGGATCCCCGCGTTCGCGGGGATGAGCGGGATGAAATGTAATTCACTCATGCCGATCAGGGATGCACTTCCAAATAGAGCACTCTGCCGCCGTGATGATGCCCGCACGGTTTGTCCTGCAGCTTTTCGACCGAGAAGCGGCCGGCCATGCGCGCGCTCAGCGCGGTCACCGCCGGCTCGCCGGGCTTCACCGCCACCTCGATGTCATAGCCGTGAAGATGCAAACGGACCGGCTGGTCGCTGGTCCAGCGCAATTCGACGGACTCGCCTTGCTTCACCTTGACGATGCGCTGGTCTTTCGGAAGTTCGCCCGCCTTCAGCGCGAGATCGAAGCGGCGGACGTCCTGCGCCGCTGCCATGGCTGGGAAGACGGCGCAGGCCAATAATCCGCAGAGAAAAAGGCGGCGCCTTTTGGACGCCGCCTGGTGCATTTGTGCGCCGCTTCTCAACGCGCGGCGGCCTCGTTGGTGACGCTGACGCTCTTCTGGTCCGCGTTCCACGTCACCTTGCCTTTGACGCCCGGGGTATATCTCACGATCCACAATCCGCCGCCGGGCTCATTGGAGGTGAGATAGATCAGCCCATTGTCATGCACGAAGACATCATCCGCGGTGGAATAGTCCAGCCCGCCGCGGGTGAACGGCGGCGGCACGAAATGGCCGACCGCCTTCGGCGCATAGGGATCGGAGATATCGATCGCCCAGAATCCCGACTGCTGCCAGGCACTGAAGACGATGTTGCCGCGGATCATGCGGTCGACGTCATGCACGCCGAAATCGCGGCCCGGGCGATCCGGCGGGCAGAATTTGTTCAGCGGCAGGCGGAAGGTGGAGATCTTGTTGGGATGCTTCTCGTCCCGCACGTCGAGGATGTGCATGTAGCCCCACGGGCAGATGCGGTTGATCTCGTCGGTGACCACCAGCAGCTCGGGCAGGTCTCCGCTCTTCGGCACGACAACGCCGACGCTGTGGGTATTGGCCTCCACCGGCGGCGTCCATTTGATCTGGCTGATGAAGGTCGGTTTCTTGATGTCGGTGATGTCGAGGATCACCACGCCCTGGTCCCGGTAAGAAAGATAGGCGCGGTTTTTGTAAGTGGTGACGTCGTGCAACGAGACGAGAATGTTGGGCAGGCCCATGCGCCCGCCGTTGTCATTCTTGATCCAGTTGGGCTCCGGGCTTTTCGCCGCATTCAATGCACGTGCCGGGATACCACCAGCGCGCGATCTCCTTCGGATTCGCCGCGTCGTTGATGTCCACGATCAAAAGAATGTTGCCGAAATAGCCGTCCTTGGTGGCGGCCAGGAACGCAAGCTTCCCGGCCGTGGGATGGTCCTGCGTCCAGAAACCATGCACGCCTTCGCGGCCTTCGCCCGGCTCGTCGCTCTTGAAATAGGATTTCTCCACCGGCTTGGTGGGATCGTTGACATCGAACAGGCGGATACCGGGATTGTAGGTGCCGGTGCCGCGCAAGGCGCGGTCGCGCACGCGCAGCTGCTCCTGGTTGATCACCAGCGTGTTGCCGACCAGGTCGATATACTGGCTGTGCTCGGTCGGCCCGTTGGTGACATGCGCGACGACCTTGATGTTTTTGGGATCGCTGACGTCGGCGATGGTGCCGCCGTTGTTCTTGCCGTCCACCGGCGGCGGGTTGCTCGACATGAAGGCGTATTTGCCGTCGGGGCTGACCCGGATCTCGGTCGGACGGTCCCAGCCGTTGAGGTCGCTGTAACCGAGGATGGTGAAATTCTCGATCTCGCCGTAGCCCGGCTGCTTCTCCTTGGCGCCGCCCAGGATCGGATAGGTCGCCAATTCCTGCGCCACCGCCAGGCTGCCGCACAGCCCGCCGGCCACCGCTATCGCAATGATCGAAGTTTTCTGGATTCGCATCGACGCCGCCTCCCATCAATTCCGGTTAATCCGGATTGGCGGCAAGGTTAGCGCAGCGATCGGCAAAAACAAAGAGCCGGGCAGGGGGCGTCATGCCCGGCCAACGCGGCACGATCAGGTGTTCATCGATTCGAAGAATTCCGCGTTGCTCTTGGTGTTGCGGAACTTGTCGAGCAGGAAATCGATGGCGTCCATGGTGCCCATCGGATTGAGGATGCGGCGCAGCACATACATCTTCTTGAGCTGCTGCGCTTCGGTGAGCAGCTCTTCCTTGCGGGTGCCGGAACGGGTGATGTCGATCGCCGGGAAGGTGCGCTTGTCGGCCACCTTGCGGTCGAGGATGATTTCCGAGTTACCGGTGCCTTTGAACTCTTCGAAAATCACTTCGTCCATGCGGCTGCCGGTATCGATCAGCGCGGTGGCGATGATGGTGAGCGAGCCGCCTTCTTCGATGTTGCGCGCGGCGCCGAAGAAGCGCTTCGGCCGCTGCAAGGCGTTGGCGTCGACGCCGCCGGTGAGCACCTTGCCGGAGGACGGCACCACCGTGTTGTAGGCGCGGCCCAGCCGGGTGATGGAATCGAGCAGGATCACGACATCGCGGCCATGCTCGACCAGGCGCTTGGCCTTTTCGATCACCATTTCCGCCACCGCCACGTGACGCGAGGCCGGCTCGTCGAAGGTGGAGGAGACGACCTCGCCCTTCACCGAACGCTGCATGTCGGTCACTTCCTCCGGCCGCTCGTCGATCAGCAGCACGATCAGGAAGCATTCCGGATGATTGTCCGAGATCGAATGCGCGATGTTCTGCAACAGCACGGTCTTGCCGGTGCGCGGCGGTGAGACGATCAGCGCGCGCTGGCCCTTGCCGATCGGCGAGACGATGTCGATGACGCGGGCGGACAGGTCCTTCCGGGTCGGGTCGTCGATCTCCATCTTCAGCCGCTCATCGGGATAGAGCGGGGTGAGGTTGTCGAAGTTGATCTTGTGGCGCGCCTTCTCGGGGTCTTCGAAATTGATGGTGTTGACCTTGAGCAGCGCGAAATAGCGCTCGCCTTCCTTCGGCGAGCGGATATGGCCGTCGATGGTATCCCCGGTGCGCAGGCCGAAGCGGCGGATCTGCGAAGGCGAGACGTAGATGTCGTCCGGGCCCGGCAGGTAGTTTGCTTCCGGCGAGCGCAGGAAGCCGAAGCCGTCCGACAATACTTCGACGACGCCCTCGCCGATGATGTCGACTTCTTGCGCCGCCATCTGCTTGAGGATCGCGAACATCAGCTCCTGCTTGCGCAGGGTGCTGGCGTTTTCGACCTGGTGCTCTTCAGCGAAAGCCAGAAGTTCAGGGGGAGATTTGGTCTTGAGGTCTTGGAGTTTCATTTCCCGCATACGGGGCAGTCCTGGTGGTGGGAGAAAATCGACGGCGGGTGAGTGGATGACGGTCGCTCGTCGGAAAAGAATCGCAGGTCTTGGGAGGAGGGGGCTGGAAGCGCCCCGGGACCCGATGCACCGACCGGCCTACAATCCGGCGCCGGAACTCTGTGCATCCGCCTACGTTCGGAGGGATACGCCAAGATACGGAACGATCCGCTTTTACGCAAGGGTTTTGGATCGCGGCTAGAACGGCTTCACCACCGCCAAGATGACGATCAGGATCAGCAGCGCCGTCGGTATCTCATTGGCAAGGCGATAGAATTTCTGGGAATGGGTGTTGCGGTCGACGGCGAAATCCTTAACCCAACGGACAAAAAAACCGTGCACAGCCGACATCGCCACCACCAGCGCGAGTTTTGCGTGCAGCCAGCCGGCTTGCCAAAACGCGTCCTGGCCCATCAGCCAGATCAGCGTGAGCCCAAGCAGCCAGGTCGCGATCATCGCCGGATTGATGATCAGCTTCAGCAGCCGCCGCTCCATCAGCTTGAAGGTTTCCGACTGTCTGGATCCGGGGTCGGTCTGGCAGTGGTAGACGAACAGCCGGGGCAGATAGAGCATCCCCGCCATCCAGGCGATGACCGCGATGATGTGAAAGGCTTTCAGCCAGAGATACATTTGAAACTCGTCATTGCCGGCGCCGCGACGGTGTTATCCCTCCCCCGAAGGGGGAGGGTGGCCGCCGAAGGCGGCCGGGTGGGCCTGGCAACTTCCTTCAAGGCGCTTGGTCTATCAGTCTCGAAGTCACACCGGACAAATTTTCATCGACATCGCTGTTCCAGAATCGCAGAGCGCCGAAAGCCGATCCTTGTGAGCTTAGCATCGCGGCGAAAATCACGCGCGCGATGTGCTTCCAAATTGTGCTGACCGCCATCGACCTCGATCACAAGACAATGTTTCATGCAGACGAAATCAACGATATAGCCGCCGCGGAGATTGACGGCGAAAGTGAAAGCCGCGGGAGCGCCAGGAACGGAGGTGCACCCATAGCTTCACCTCTTGGGGTGTCAGCGTCTTGCGCAAACGTCGTGCGATTTCGTTTGCCATGAACCCCACCCGGCTCGCTTCGATCAGTGATGGCCCGCGGGTCAGCCCGCGGGTGACGATCTTCGGTCTGGATTACCCCCGCACCCGCTTGAGCATCTGTTCGACATGCGCGATCGGCGTCTCGGGCAGGATGCCGTGGCCGAGATTGAAGATGAAGGGCCCCGCCGCAAAAGCCTCGAGCGTCAGATCCACCGCACGGTCGAGCGCGGCGCCGCCGGCAAGAAGCGCAAGCGGATCGAGATTACCCTGCACCGGCACGCGGCTTTGGATCTGCTCGCGGGCGAAAGTGCGGTCGATGGCCCAATCGAGACCGACGGCATCGATCGGCACCTGCTCGATGTAGCGCAGCAAGTTGGTGCCGGCGCCGCGCGGGAAGGCAATAATTTTTGCGTCCGGTACGTCCCGCCGCAGCAACGCGACGATCTTTTTTGCCGGCTGTACGCACCAGCGCTCGAATTCCTCCGGCGCCAACACGCCAGCCCAGGTATCGAACAGCTGCACCGCTTCGGCTCCGGCTCTGAGCTGCTGCGCCAGATAGTCGGCGGAGGCCTGCACCAGCCGATCGATCAAGGCTGAGAAAATGTCCGGCTCGCGATAGGCAAAAGTCCGCGCCGGCGCCTGGTCCGGTGTGCCGCGGCCCGCGATCATATAGGTCGCCACCGTCCAGGGCGCGCCGCAGAATCCGATCAGGGCCACATTGTCCGGCAGCGCGGCCTTCACCAACCCGACGGTTTCATAAACCGGCGCAAGCACGTTCTGATCCACCTCATCGCGCAGCGCGGCAAGTCCTCCCAATTCCTGCAGCGGCGTCAGCCTGGGACCTTCGCCGGCTTCAAAACCGACGCGCTGTCCGAGCGCATGCGGAATAACCAATATATCGGAGAATAAAATCGCGGCGTCGAAATGGAACCGGCGCAACGGCTGCAAAGTTACTTCCGCCGCCAGCTTGGGATTGAAACACAGATCCAGAAAGCCGCCCGCCCGCTCCCTCACCGCCCGATATTCCGGAAGATAGCGTCCCGCCTGCCGCATCATCCACACCGGAGGAACCGGCTGACGATGCCCTTTGAGAACATCAAGAAAAGGTTTATCCACCACTCACCTGCTTACACCTGCTTCTCTCATAAACTTTTAGAATCTTTGGTTTGTTATAGTTAGTGCGTGAATAAGACTTATAAGTCGCCATCCACACCCGATCGGCAGCATTTCAATTATCCCCGCTCTGCGGCAACAAGAAGCCGTTGATAACTCCGCCCCGAAAGCGCAAGCGGTTCAGCCCCTCCAGCCTTGGTCTTCATCGCCGCCGCAAGAATTACCCACATGTCACCGTTATCAGGCGGCCGGCTTTTTATCCTCCCCCGGACGGCAGTGGTGTGGAGATAATTTCAGGAGTTCCGGTCCGCGGCTTGCACTGAGCCTCCAGCCATGGCCTCCTCCCCAACTGTCCACAGGTTAAGTGCCATCTTTCCATGCCGCAAAAAACTGGCAGCTACTTTCATCTGCATCTGATCTCGGATGCTACCGGCGAGACGCTCATCACGGTGGCCCGGGCGGCGACCGCGCAATATGCCAAGGTATTGCCGGTCGAGCACATCTATCCCTTGGTCCGGAACCAAAAGCAGCTCGACCGCGCGCTGGCCGAGATCGAAGAATCCCCCGGCATCGTGCTTTACACCTTGTTGGAAGATGATCTGGTCGAACGGCTGGAGCGGAAATGCCGTGAGCTCAGTCTGCCCTGCATGTCGATCCTGGGGCCGGTGCTGGCGCTCCTGCAATCCTATCTCGGCTCCGAATCCACCCATCGCGTTGGCGCCCAGCACACGCTGAACGCGGAATATTTCAAGCGCATCGATGCGCTGAATTACACCATGCTGCATGATGACGGCCAGCATCCCGAAGATCTCGAGGAGGCCGACGTGGTGCTGCTGGGAGTGTCCCGCACGTCCAAAACGCCGACATCGATTTATCTGGCAAACCGTGGGGTAAAGACCGGCAATATCCCGCTGGTGCCGGGAGTGCCGCATCCGCCCCAGATGGAAAGGCTCACAAAGCCGCTGGTCGTCGGGCTGTTTGCCAGCCCGGAGCGCATCGTGCAGATCCGGCAGAACCGCCTGCTCGGGTTGCGGGCGCATGAGGACGATCATCAATATATCGACCGCGAGGCGGTGGCCGCGGAGATCGCTTTCTCCAAAAAGCTCTGCGCCAAGCATAATTGGCCGCTGATCGATGTTACCCGCCGCTCGATTGAAGAAACCGCCGCCGCGGTGCTCAATCTTTTGTCCGAGCGCCGGCGGCAGCCGGTGGCGTGACATGGCGCTTTGGGTTGCGGCTGAACCTCTCGTTCTGGCCTCCAAGAGCACCGCCCGCCTGGCCTTGCTTGCGGGCGCCGGGATCGCGGTCGAAGTTTTGCCCGCCGATATCGACGAGCGCGGCATCGAAGCCAAGGCGCCAGGCATCGGATGCTGGCGTCGCTGCGGTCCTGTTGGCGCGGGAGAAGGCGCGCGCGGTTGCGGCGCAAAGACCCGGCCGGCTGGTGCTGGGCGCCGACCAGACGCTGACGCTCGGCACGCGGCGGTTCTCCAAGCCGTCCGGCCGGGCCGCCGCAGCGGACCAGTTGCGCGACTTGCGCGGCAAGACCCATGCCCTGCATTCGGCCTTGGTGGTGATGCGCGACAGCGACGTGCTTTTCGAGCACGCGGATGTGGCACGGCTGACCATGCGGATGTTCTCCGACTATTTTCTCGAGCAATATCTCGACCTGGTGGCGGACGCGGTGAAATCCAGCGTCGGCGCCTATCAGCTGGAAAAGGCCGGGGTCCAATTGTTCGAACGGATCGAAGGCGACTACTTCACGATCCTCGGCTTGCCGCTCTTGCCGCTGCTGGATTTTCTTCGGCGCGAACACTGTCTGGCGGAATGAGATGTTTGTCATCGGACTGACCGGATCCATCGGCATGGGAAAGTCGACGACGGCGCGCTTCTTCGCGGAAGCCGGCGTGCCGGTGCATGACGCCGATGCCACCGTGCACCGATTGTATGAAGGCGAGGCCGCGCCGGCGATTGAAGCGGCCTTTCCCGGCACCACGGCCGGCGGCAAGGTCGATCGCGCCAAGCTTGCCGAACGGGTTCTGGGCGACAAAGCTGCGCTGCGGCAACTTGAATCCATCGTGCATCCGCTGGTGCGCGAAGCCGAGGTCAGCTTCCTTGCGAAAGCCGAGCGCGCAGGCGCCCCGGTCGCCGTACTGGACATCCCGTTGCTGCTCGAAACCGGAGGACAAGAGCGGGTGGATGCGGTGGTAACGGTTTCCGCGCCGGCCGAGGTGCAGCGCACGCGCCTGCTGCAACGCGCGGGCATGACGGATGAAAAGCTGGAGGCGCTGATCGCCAACCAGCTTCCCGATGCTGAAAAGCGCCGCCACGCCGACTTTATCATCGATAGTTCACAGGGTTTCGAGGTCGCGCGCGCGCAAGTGGAGGAAATCCTGCGCCAAGTCGCTAAAATGCCCAAACGGCGAAAGTGATTCGCCCTCCGTTGGCGGGGCTGACAAGAGAAAGCCGAACTGTATGCGCGAGATCGTGCTCGATACCGAAACGACCGGCCTTGACCCTTATCAAGGGCACCGGCTGATCGAGATCGGCTGCATCGAGTTGCTCAACCGCATCCCCACTGGCCAGGTCTTCCATCATTACGTCCACCCCGAGCGCGACATTCCGGAAGAGGCTTTCCGGGTGCATGGCATCTCGCTGGAGGTGCTGAGGGACAAGCCGCGCTTCCATGAAATCGCCGACGATCTGCTGACCTTTTTGGGTGACGCGCCGTTGGTGATCCACAACGCCGCCTTCGATATGGGCTTCCTCAATGCCGAGCTCGAGCGTGCCGAGCGGCCGTTGCTCGAACGCACCCGCATGGTGGACACGCTGCTGTTGGCGCGGCGGAAATATCCGGGCGGCTCTAACCGGCTCGACGATCTTTGTCTGCGCTATCGCATCGATGCGTCGCGCCGCACCAAGCACGGAGCCTTGCTTGATGCCGAGCTGCTGGCCGAGGTCTATATCGAGCTGATCGATGCGCGGCAGGCGACGCTCATCCTGGTGGAAAGCGGTGCGGAGCTGGATCGCGCGCGGCATCGGATTGCGGCCTCCCGCGTGCGTCCGCAGCCGCTGGCGGCGCGGCTGACGCAAGAGGAACTCGGCGCACACCGCAGCTTTATCGCCACGCTCGGCGATGCGGCCCTCTGGAACGGCTATCGCTCCATCATCCTGCCGGAAGACGCCGTGCCGATGGATATCGTCGCGATAGCAGCAGACAGCTCCCGCTCAGGCCGGGGTCGCGCCGCCCTGAGCGGGCTGCTGCGCCAGCTTCTGCCGATACAAAGCGACAAAATCGACGGGATCGAGCAACAGCGGGGGAAATCCGCCATTGCGGACCGCCGCCGCGACGATCTCGCGCGAAAACGGAAACAGCAGCCGCGGGCATTCGATCATCACGACGGGATGCAGGCTGTCCTGCGGGACGTTCTGGAGGCGGAAAACGCCGCCGAAGGCCAGATCGAAGCTGAACAACACCTTCCCATCGCGCTCGGCCTTGCCCTCGGTCTTGAGAATGACTTCGAAATCGGTCGCGTTCAGCGGGTTGGCAATCACATTGATCTGGACATTGATCGCCGGCTGCGACTGCTGGAACGCGCCGAGCGAGCCTGGCGCGTTCGGATTCTCGAAGGAAAAATCCTTCACGTATTGAGCCAGCACATTGAGCTGCGGCGGCGGCTGATCCTTCGGTTCTCCGCCGTTGTTGGTGTTCGACATGACTTGCTCCGAAAAACTTCGTGATCGGCGGCCGCCGTTGCGGGCGGCCTAACACAGGGGCTTTGGCGCGACAAGAACACGCCTGGAATCATCATGATGGGCCGCTTGGACGGCGGCGCTGATCATCTGTCTGCTGATCGGGCGTCTGGCTCCATTGATCTGGCTCGAGATCGACCACGCCAGGCCGCCCCGGCGGCCTCGTTTGCATAACGCGCTGAAATCGCGCCGCGATCCAGCGCCGCACCGGAGGCAGGAGCAGCAGAAGCCCACCCGCGTCGGTGAGAAAGCCTGGCAGTAGCAGCAAGAACCCCGCTGCAAGGGTCAAAAACGCGTCTCCACCCGCTTGCAGCCCGCCGCCGCCTTTTTTCGTGACCGCTTCGTGCAGCCGGCCGATCCGGGTCCGGCCGGGATGCCGCAACACGGCTACGCCGGCAAGCGAGGTGGCGAGCATGAGGACCAGCGCTTGGGGCAGGCCGATAACCGAGGCGACCGCGACAAGCGCTGCAACCTCCCCCGCCAGCAGCGCCGCCATCCCCAAAAGGAGCCACTTAACCATTATTGCCAATCCACTCCGCATAAGGCTCTGTCGGATAAGGCTCTGTTGGCGCGCCGTCGCGGATCGTCTAATGTCCTTCTGGCGCTCACCTTATTTACGACGCCAAATGGGCGCAGGGCCTAGTTCGGCCGGCTCGCGGTGCCTACATAGCCCGTAACAGGGCCCGACCGGGGGCAAGCCTGCTACCGGCCAATCGTTTGTCCCGTCGCCACGGCTGCGGAGTTTTTGCGAGACGTGTTCGACATTTACACCATCGTGTTCCTGGCCGTCGCAGTTTTTATCTTCCTGCGGCTGCGCAGTGTTTTAGGCCAGCGCACCGGCCGGGAACGGCCGCCCTATGATCCGTTCTCGCGCGATCCGCTGCGTGGCGCCGCCAAGGATGCCGCCAAGGATAATGTGGTCGAGCCTGCCGGGCCGTGCCGCCGAGCCGGTCGTGAATGCCGAGCCGGCTTCCGCCGACCGCTGGAAGGGGATCGCGGAAACCGGCTCCCCGATCGCCACCGGCCTTGATGCCATCGCCGCCTCGGATCCCGAATTCGATCCCAAGCATTTCGTCGCCGGCGCGCGCGCGGCCTATGAAATGGTGGTCACCGCCTATGCGGAAGGCGACCGCCGCACGCTGAAGAATTTGCTGTCGCGCGACGTCTATGAAGGCTTCGACACCGCGATCACCGAACGCGAAAAGCGCGGCGAGAAGGCGCAGACCCGCTTCGTCTCCATCGACATCGCCGAAATCGTCGGTGCCGAGATGCGCGGCAAGTCGGCGCAAATCACCGTGCGCTTTGTCTCGCAGCTTATCTCGGTCACGCGGGATAAAGCCGGCACTGTGATCGACGGCAATGCTGAAAAGGTCACCGAAGTCACCGACGTGTGGACCTTCGCGCGCGACATCTCCTCGCGCGACCCCAATTGGAAGCTGATCGCGACCGAAGCGGGGCAGTGATGGCGCGCGCGATCCGGCTCGCGGCATTTTCCTTCTTGCTTGCATCGCTGGCGGTGGTTTGCGCCAGCGGGGTGGCGCGTGCCGCCGCGCAAGTCTCCACGTTCAAAATCCCCAACAGCCAGCTTGAGCCGCTGGCCTGGTCCGATCTCGGCGGCTGGGCCGAAGACGATCACATGGCGGCCTTCAAGACCTTCATGGACAGCTGCAAGGCGATCCTGCCGCGCACCTCGCCGGGGCGCGAAGCCGGGCCCATGTTCAGCGCCTTGCAAGATATCTGCCGCCGCGCGCGGACATATACCGCCTCCGACAGGGAGCAAGCGCGTGCCTTCTTCGAGATGAATTTTCGCCCCATGCGGATCGCTACTTTGGGCGAGGCCGCCGGTTTTCTCACCGGCTATTACGAACCGATCGTGGAAGGCTCGCGCACCTGGAGCGAGGAATTCCAGGTGCCGCTTTATCGCAAGCCCTCCAACCTCATTCCCGGCGGGCGGCGGCGCATCACCGATGGTTTCCCGAACAAAGGTCACGGTCGGCCGCAAATTCGGGCGGAAGAAAATCGTGCCCTATTACGACCGCGGCGAGATCGAAGAGGGCGTGCTGACGGGACGCAATCTTGAGATTGGCTGGCTTAAGGATCCGATCGATCTTCTCTTCATCCAGATCCAGGGCTCGGCGCGGGTACGGATGCCGGATGGCGGGATCGTGCGGGTCAATTACGCTGCCCATAACGGACATCCTTATTCACCGGTCGGGCGCTTCCTGATCGAAAACGGCGCCATCCCGCGCGAAGAAATGTCCATGGACCGCATCCGCAAATGGATGGAGGAGAATCCGGACGACGCCAAGGAAATCCGCGGCAAGAACCGCTCTTATGTCTTCTTCCGCGAGGTCCCGCTGTCGGCGGTGGAAGAGCCGAAAGGTGCGCAAGGCGTGTCGCTGACGCCCGGCCGCTCGATCGCGGTGGACAAGGCGCTGCACGTTTACGGCACGCCTTTCTTCATCGAGGCAGAACTGCCGATCGACAGCATTCAGGCGAAGAGCCAATTCCGCCGTCTCATGGTGGGGCAGGACACCGGCTCGGCCATCGTGGGACCGGCGCGCGCGGACCTTTACTTCGGAGCGGGCCAGGAAGCCGGGCAGGTCGCGGGCCGCATCCGGCATCCGGGACGCTTTGCGATCCTGCTCCCGCGTGAGCTCGATTTCACCGCCGCTGCCGGCAACGTGCCGCTGCCGCCGCCGCGACCGGAATTCATTCTGACCGATTCCCAGACGACGCCCTTGCCGCGTCCGCGGCCGAGGATCGAAGCCAGCCGATGAGCGGATCGCGCGGCAGGCGGCTGAGCGACGGTGAACGGGTGCTATGGCGCGAGATCACGCGCGGCATTCAGCCCTTGCGCCCGATCGCTACAGAGATGCGAGGCCGCAAGCGATGCAGGGGCTCCTCCCGCCCCCCGGACGCAGCCGCCGCCTCCCGCCAAACCGCAGGCGCCCAAGCCGAAAATCGAATCCCCGCCCGTGCTGGCGCCGCTCGGCCGCCGCGCCAAGCAGCGCGTCGCGCGCGGGCGCGACCCGATCGACGGCCGCCTCGATCTGCATGGCCTGACGCAGGCCGAGGCGCATGATGCGCTGCTGAACTTCCTGCACACAGCGCAGACACGCGGTGCCAAGGCTGGTGATGGTCATCACCGGCAAGGGCCGCAGCGGTCAGGGCGGCGTGCTGAAGCGCCAAGTGCCGCTATGGCTGGTGCTGCCGCCATTCCGCGCGATGGTCGTCGGCTATGACGAAGCGCACCAGCGCCACGGCGGCGAAGGCGCGCTTTACCTGCGTATGCGGCGTTCGCGCTAGCAACATCGTCACCGCCGGGCTTTTGATTCCCTCCCCTGAAAGGGCAGGTCCAGGGGGTCAACTTTGAAGATGATTCCCACCCGCGTTGCCGCGCATCGCAGCTCCCGGCAAGGACGAAGAAGCAGCGCCTCACAGAATAAACCGGCTCAAGTCGGTGTTCCTGGCGAGATCACCGACGTGCTGCTGCACATAGGCGGCGTCGATCTTCAAGGTTTCACCGGCGCGGTCCGGCGCGGCGAAAGAGATCTCGTCGAGCACGCGTTCCATCACCGTCTGCAAACGCCGCGCGCCGATATTCTCCACGCTGGAATTGACCCCGACGGCGACGTCAGCAATGGCGTCGATCGCATCGCCGGAAAATTCCAGCGTGACGCCTTCGGTGGCCATCAGCGCCACGTATTGCTTGATCAGCGAGGCCTCCGGCTCGGTCAGGATGCGGCGGAAATCGTCGCGTGTGAGCGCTTTGAGCTCGACCCGGATCGGTAGCCGCCCCTGCAGCTCGGGCAACAGGTCCGATGGTTTCGACAAATGGAACGCGCCCGAGGCGATGAACAGGATATGGTCTGTCTTCACCGGGCCGTGCTTGGTCGAAACCGTGGTGCCTTCGATCAGCGGCAGCAAATCGCGCTGCACGCCTTCGCGCGAGACGTCGGCGCCGCCACGGCCCTCGCGGCCGGCGATCTTGTCGATCTCATCGAGAAAGACAATGCCGTTCTGCTCCACCGCCTTGATCGATTCCTGCACCAGCTGCTCGTTGTCGAGCAACTTGTCGGATTCCTCGTTGATCAGGATGTCATGCGATTCCTGCACGGTGACGCGGCGCGTCTTGGTGCGTCCGCCCATCTTCCCGAAGATGTCGCCAATCGAGATGGCGCCCATCTGCGCTCCCGGCATGCCGGGGATCTCGAACATCGGCATGCCGGCAGGATCCTGACTGCACCTCGATCTCGATTTCCTTATCGTTGAGGTCGCCCGCGCGCAGCCGGCGGCGAAAGGAGTCCTTGGTCGCCGGGCTGGCGGTCGCGCCCACCAGAGCATCGACCACGCGATCTTCCGCGGCGAGTTGCGCGCGCGCCTGCACGTCCTTGCGCTTGCGCTCGCGCGTCAGCCCGATGCTGATTTCGACCAGGTCGCGGACGATCTGCTCCACGTCGCGGCCGACATAGCCGACCTCGGTGAATTTGGTCGCCTCGACCTTGAGGAAGGGCGCGCCCGCGAGCTTCGCCAGCCGCCGGGAAATTTCCGTCTTGCCGACGCCGGTCGGCCCGATCATCAGGATATTTTTCGGCAGCACTTCGTCGCGCAGCTTTTCGTCGAGCTGCAGGCGGCGCCAGCGATTGCGCAACGCGATCGCCACCGCGCGTTTGCCGTCGCCTTGGCCGATGATGAAACGGTCGAGTTCGGAAACGATTTCACGCGGGGAAAAATCTGTCATGCGTCACGTACCATCAGGAGTGAAAGACCGTCGGGCGTGTCGACCGCCCCCTCGGTGCGGAAGCCGGCCTTTTCATAGGCACGGATCGCGCGTGCATTAGCCGGATCGGGGTCGGTCAGCACGCGCGGGGTCCCCGCAGTCAGCAGGCCGTCGGTGAGCTGGCGGATGAAAGCAGAGCCATGGCCGTGGCCAATCATATTGGGATCGCCGATGAACTGGTCAATGCCGCGCGTTCCGGACGGATGCGAGCCGAGCCCATTCTCCGGCCATGCCGTCGGGTCGTAGCATTGCAAATAGGCAAACGGCCGATCGTCGACGGCAATGATGAACTGATCCATCGCCAAGGACTCCAGGTCCTCCCGGATGAGTTCGGATTGTTCGTCGGGGTCGCCCCACCATTGCACCACCTCAGGCATCGCCAGCCACCCGCGAACGAGAGGCAAATCCGCTCCCGTCATGCGACGAAACTGATACACCGGCGCTGCCATGGATCAGCCGGTCTTCAACGTCTCGACCGTCACGTTGCGGTTGGTAAAGACGCAGATGTCGGCGGCAATGTCGAGCGAGCGGCGCACGATGCTTTCCGCATCGAGCGGCCCATCCAGCAGCGCGCGCGCCGAGGCCAGCGCAAAATTGCCGCCCGAGCCGATGCCTGCGGTTCCCGCTTCCGGCTCCAGCACGTCACCGGCGCCGGTGATCACCAGCGATACCTCCTGGTCGGCGACGATCATCATCGCCTCCAGCCGGCGCAGGTAGCGGTCGGTGCGCCAATCCTTGGCGAGTTCAACGGCCGCGCGGGTGAGCTGGCCGGGATATTGATCGAGCTTGGCCTCCAGCCGCTCAAACAGCGTGAAGGCGTCGGCGGTGGCGCCGGCAAAGCCGCCGATGACGTCGCCTTTGCCGAGTCTGCGCACCTTTTTGGCATTCGCCTTGACGATGGTCTGGCCGATCGAAACCTGGCCGTCGCCGCCGATCGCAACCGATCCGCCCTTGCGTACGGTCAGAATCGTCGTGCCATGCCAGGAAGCCTGATCGGACTGCATTGCTTAAACCCTCATTGCAGGTCATGTTTGGAGGTCATGTATGGACTGGGACAACGAGACGCAATTCCATCGGCCCGCATTCGGTGGCAGCGTCTAGCCCATAAAAAGTCTAGGGAGAAAAATCATGCCGAATAGCTGGAAAGGAGTGATCGCCGGCTTTTTCGCAACGGTCATTCTGTCCGTGGTCATTATGTTGTTTAACGCCCTCGGCATCCTGCCGCAGCTCGATATCGTCGGCCTGATCGATCAGCTGGGCTCCATCCAACGCGTCGCCGCCTGGGTCGACCATTTCATTGTCGGCGCCCTGTTATGGGGCCCGATATTCTCCGCCTTCGAGGCCACCACGGATGAGAAGTGGCCGCGCTGGCAAAAGGGTCTGATGTTCGGCGTCATCGCCTGGGTGATGATGATGCTGGTCTTCATGCCGGTCATCGGCGGCGGCCTGTTCGGCTGGCGGCTCGGTCTTGTGACCCCGGTCGGGATGCTGGTCCTGCACTTGATCTATGGCCTGGCAATCGGAGTGATTTTCGATCTGCTCGACCAGCGCTTTCCAGCCAAGGACAGCATCCTGCCGGCACCGCCTCCTTTCGCGGCCGGATTGGTCGAAAAGGAGGATTAACCGCCGTTTTGCGATGCAGTAGCGAAGTCGGGCGACGCCTGATAAAAGGCGTCGCCATGCGAACCGCATCGATCAAGCGCAAGACCAAGGAAACCGACGTCGAGGTCTCGGTCGACCTCGACGGGCAGGGGGCCGCGACGGTTTCCACCGGAATCGGCTTCCTCGACCATATGCTTGACCTGCTCGCCCGCCATTCCCGCATTGACGTCACGGTGAAGGCCAAGGGCGACCTGCATATCGACCATCACCACACCACCGAGGACGTGGGCATCGCGCTCGGCCAGGCGGTGAAACAGGCGCTCGGCGACATGCGCGGCATCACCCGCTACGCCGACGTCCATGTGCCGATGGATGAGGCGCTGACGCGGGTGGCGATCGATATTTCCGGCCGGCCTTTCCTGGTCTTCAAGGCGGAATTCGTGCGCGACAAGGTGGGCAGCTTCGACACCGAGCTGGTGCAGGAGTGGTTCCAGGCCTTTGCCATGAATGCCGGGATCACGCTGCATGCGCAGACGCTCCACGGCACCAACGATCACCACATCGCCGAATCCTGTTTCAAAGGCCTGGCGCGGGCGCTGCGGGCCGCGGTGGCAATCGATCCGCGCGCCAAAGACGAGGTGCCCTCCACCAAGGGCACGCTCGGCGGGTAACTTCTTTCCCTCCCCACGCAAGTCGGATTTATCCGACTTACGGCACCATGATTGCCGATCTCGGGTAAACCCGAGATCGGATGGGGAGGGCGGCGAGCGGCCGCAGGTCGCGAGCAGGTGGTATAGCGGTTGAAGCCCTCGCTGATAATGACCACTTGACCCCCACCCCGCTTGCCTCGCTATTTGCTCGGCAAGCGACCCTCTCCACAAGGGGGAGGGTGAAGAGGACGCAATGGCCGTCTACACCGTGCATGAACCGCTGCCGCGGAAGAATGAAGCCCCCGGCGATCCGGAACGCTTCGCCTTCGTGCGCGACGGGTTTTATTTTTGGGCCTTTCTGCTGGGTCCGCTGTGGATGCTCTGGCGCCGGCTCTGGCTGGTGACGCTGCTCTATGTCGCGGTTTCGATCGTCCTGCAAATCGGTCTGTGGGCGCTCGACGCCTCCGATATTGTGACATTTGTCGTCTGGTTCCTGTTGGCGCTGCTGACCGGATTTGAGGCGGGCACGCTGCGCCGCTGGACCTTGAGCCGGCGCGGCTGGAAAAATCTCGGCGTCGTCGTGGGCGAGGATATGGAAACCGCGGAGCGGCGATTCTTCGCCGCCTGGACGCCGCAGCTGCCGCCGATCCCGCCAACGCCGGCGGCGCCATCGCCGGGCAGCTATCCGCGGCCCGGCGACGGGCAGATCATCGGGCTGTTTCCGCACCCGGGAGCGCCGCGGTGAGCGTTGCCATCGTCGATTATGGGTCGGGCAATCTGCACTCGGCCGCGAAGGCATTTGAGCGCGCCGCGCGCGAGGCGGCGCCCGATCAATCGATCGTCGTGACCAGCGATCCGGATGCGGTGCGCCGGGCGGCGCGCATCGTGCTTCCCGGCGTCGGCGCTTTCGCCGATTGCCGGCGCGGACTTGATGCCGTGCCGGGCATGCTGGAAGCGCTGGAAGAAAGCGTGCGCGTCGAGCGCAAGCCGTTCTTCGGCATCTGCGTCGGCATGCAACTCATGGCGCAGCGCGGCCGCGAATATGAAGTGACCGAGGGCTTGGGCTGGATCGCGGGCGAGGTGGACAAGATCGCGCCCGCCGACGCGAGCCTGAAGATCCCGCACATGGGCTGGAACACGCTTGAGCCGCGCAAGGCGCATCCGCTGTTCGACGGCATCGCGCTCGGGCCGCAGGGCGCGCATGCTTATTTCGTGCATTCCTATCAGCTGAAGCCGAAAGACCCCGGCGACCTTCTGGCGGAGACCGATTATGGCGGTCCGATCACCGCGGTGGTCGGTCGCGACAATATGGTCGGCACGCAATTTCATCCGGAAAAGAGCCAGCGGCTCGGACTGGCTTTGATCGCCAATTTCCTGAAGTGGAAGCCGTGATGGGTTCGCACTCGGAGATGGCCGCCTTTCTCCCTCCCCCCGCAAGCGGCGGGGAGGGTCGACGCACGCTAGTCGCATTTATACGACTTGCGCGAATTTAATTGCCGAACTCGGGCAAGCCCGAGGTCGGTGTCGCTCGGGGTGGGGGGCCTTTCTGTCCTACACGATCCCCCCACCCCCGACCCCTCCCCGACTCGCTGCGCGGCGCGGGGGAGGGGAGTTCGCACCGCATTGCCTCGGTGTACGAATGATCTTGTTTCCTGCCATCGACCTGAAGGAAGGCGCCTGCGTGCGATTGCAGCAGGGCGATATGGCGCGCGCGACAATCTTCAATCGCGATCCGGCGGCGCAGGCGCGCGCTTTCGAGCAGCAGGGTTTTCAATATTTGCATGTGGTCGATCTCGACGGCGCCTTCGCCGGCAAGCCGGTGAATGCGCAGGCGGTGGACGCGATTTTGCGCGCCATCAAGATTCCGCTGCAGCTCGGCGGCGGCGTGCGCGACATGGCGACGGTGGAAGGCTGGCTCGGCAAAGGCGTGAGCCGCGTCATCATCGGCACCGCGGCGGTGCGCGACCCGGATTTCGTCAAGGCGGCGGCGAAGAGATACCCGGGCAAAATTGCGGTCGGCGTCGATGCGAGAGACCGCATGGTTGCGGTAGAAGGCTGGGCCAAACAATCGGAGCTGACCGCTTTTGAAATGGCGGATCGCTTTGCCGATGCAGGCGTTACTGCCATCGTCTATACGGATATTTCGCGAGACGGGGTTTTGGCCGGCATCAATTGGGACGCAACTTATGAGCTTGCCGATCACGCGAAAATTCCGGTGATCGCCAGCGGCGGACTGTCGAATGCCGAAGAAATCAAAAGCGCTGCATTGCGAGGC
Source organism: uncultured Alphaproteobacteria bacterium (assembly GCA_963731585.1). Classification (GTDB taxonomy): domain Bacteria; phylum Pseudomonadota; class Alphaproteobacteria; order Rhizobiales; family Xanthobacteraceae; genus CANKHA01. The sequence continues at coordinate 842,689 of CAVSWC010000003.1, read as the reverse complement.
CACCAAAACCTTGAGGGCATTATTGCTGGCCGCGCGCTGTATGATGGACGCATTGATGCTGCGCAAGCGTTGAAAATTCTAAAGGATACGGCCCCGGTTAGCGCGAAGCATTTTGTTCCTGGCCGCGACAGGCTTTGATCCGATGTTCAAGGTGCGCGTCATTCCCTGCCTCGACGTCAAAGACGGCCGCGTGGTCAAGGGCGTCAATTTCGTCGATCTGCGCGACGCCGGCGATCCGGTGGAGGCCGCGATCGCCTATGACGCGGCCGGCGCCGACGAGCTCTGCTTCCTTGACATCGCCGCCAGCCACGAGAAGCGCGGCATCATGCTGGATGTGGTGCGGCGCACGGCGGAAGCCTGTTTCATGCCGCTGACGGTGGGCGGCGGCGTGCGCACGGTGGAAGACATCCGCGCGCTGTTGTCGTCGGGCGCCGACAAGGTCTCGATCAATACCGCGGCGGTGGAGCGGCGCGCCTTCGTGCGCGAGGCGGCGGAAAAATTCGGCGATCAATGCATCGTGGTCGCGGTGGACGCCAAGAAAGTGTCGCGGCCGGGCGAGCAAGACCGCTGGGAAATTTTCACCCATGGCGGCCGCAAGCCGACCGGCCTCGATGCGGTGGATTACGCGCGCGAGGTGGTTTCGCTCGGCGCCGGCGAAATCCTGCTCACCTCGATGGATCGTGACGGCACCCGCTCCGGCTTCGACATCGCGCTCACGCGCGCCGTGGCGGATGCGGTGCCGGTGCCGGTGATCGCGTCCGGCGGGGTCGGCACGCTGCAGCATCTGGTCGACGGCATTCGCGAGGGCCATGCCACCGCCGTGCTCGCCGCCTCGATCTTCCACTTCGGCCAGCATTCGGTGTCGGAGGCGAAACAGTTCATGGCCAAGGCCGGCCTGCCGGTGCGGCTCGACGCCTGAACCGACGTCATACTCTGCCTCATCCTGAGGGCAGCCGAAGGCTGCGTCTCGAAGGATGGACCACAGCACGGGCCTACCGATCCCGGGTTTACCCGGAGATCGGCACTAATAGTGCAATGTTCGAGACGGCCCGCGCTCACGCGCAGGCCTCCTCACCATGAGGAGATGTGTTTGCGGTGCCACTCTCTCTCCGCTCATTCCCGCGCAACCGCTAATTCAGGAACTGCAATACTCAACGCTTGCTGCGCCGCCGGGCCCCCGCTTTGCGCGGACGCGCGGAGCTCGCGGCTTCTTCATCCACGCCAGCGCGCGCTCCAGCCGGTCATTGCCCCAGAACAATTCGCCGTCGGGCGTGATGAAAGTCGGCGCCCCGAAGATGCCGAGCCGCTGCGCTTCCTCTGTCTCCGTGCGCAACGCCACCCGCAACGGGTCGGAGCGCGCCGCTTCCAGCACCGGCGCGGGATCGACTTTCAACCGCGCAAGGATCTCGCCGATCACCGCCGCGTCGTCGATGCGGCGGCCTTCGCCAAATTCGGCGCGGAACAGCGCCAGGCAGAAATCTTTGCCCCATTTCTCTTGCAGCTTGAGCCCGACCAGCGCCACCCGCGCCGCCAGCACGCTCTGCTGCGGAAACATCTGCGGCCGCCGAAAGGGCAGATCGAGCTCGGCGCAGAGCCGCTCCAGGTCGCGCCACATGTTGCGGCCCTTGGCTTGCGTAGAGATTAAACGGCGAGCTTTCCCAGCCCTGGGCCTGAAAAATCGGACCCAGCAAAAAAGGCCGGAACCGCACCTTCACCCGCGCCTTGGACGCCAGCGGCCCGATCCGCTGGGCCGCCGGATAGGAATAGGTCGAGGCAAAATCGAACCAGAAATCGAGCACCTTCTCACGCATGAACGGTCCTCTCGCCGCCGGCCCTAAAGTACCCCTCCCCGCAGCCGAATGGAGGTGATATGGCAGGATTGGAGCAGCACATGGCCAAATATACCTTGCAGGACCTGGAGAAACGGATCGAGACGCGTGCGCAAGACAGCCCCGATGTTTCCTATACACGCAAGCTGCTGGACCGGGGCATCGCCCAGTGCGCCAAGAAGTTGGGCGAGGAAGCGGTCGAAACCGTGATCGCGGCGACGGCGGAAAGCCGCGAGCGTCTGATCGCGGAAAGCGGCGACCTGCTCTACCATCTGCTCATCGTCCTGCATGCGCGCGGCATCAGCCTTGCCGAGGTTGAGGCGGCGCTTTCCGAACGTCGGGGGATGTCCGGCCTGGAAGAGAAATCCTCGCGGCCGCGCGAGTGACATAGGAAATTTTATGGAGCAGCGCACCGACAGCCAGCTCTCGCCCTACCGCATCTTCCCGCGCGGGGAATGGGCCGCGTTGCGCAAAGACACGCCGATGACGCTGTCTCCGGAGGAGGTCGCGCGGCTGCGCTCGCTGCATGACCGCCTCGATATGGCCGAGGTGGAGGAGATTTATCTGCCGCTGTCGCGCCTGCTCTCGCTCTACGTCTCGGCCACGCAGCGGCTGTTTCATGTGCAGCAGGCCTTCCTCGGCACCGAAGACAGCAAGATGCCTTACATCATCGGCGTCGCGGGTTCCGTCGCGGTGGGCAAGTCCACCACCGCGCGCGTGCTGCAGGCGCTGCTCGCGCGCTGGCCCGACACGCCAAAGGTCGATCTCGTGACCACCGACGGCTTCCTTTATCCCAACGCCGTGCTCGAGCGCGAAGGCCTGATGGAGAAAAAGGGTTTCCCCGAGAGCTACGACCTGCCGGCGCTGCTGCGGTTTCTTGCCGACGTGAAGGCGGGCCGGCGTCCGGCGCGGGCGCCGATCTACTCGCATCTCATCTATGACGTGATCCCGAACCAATGGGTGGAGATCGACCGCCCCGACATCCTGATCGTCGAAGGGCTCAACGTGCTGCAGACCGGACGCCCGCCGCGCGAAGGCAAGGCAATTCCCTTCGTCTCGGATTTTTTTGATTTTTCGGTTTATCTCGACGCCAGCGAAGACGTGTTGCTGTCCTGGTATGTCGACCGTTTCCTCACGCTGCGCGTCACCGCCTTCGCCGATCCGAAATCCTATTTCCACCGCTATTCAAAATTGTCGGACGCCGACGCGGTCGAGGTGGCGACCTCGATCTGGCAGCGCATCAATCTCGTCAACCTGCACGACAATATTTTGCCCACGCGCCAGCGCGCCGATCTCATCCTGCAAAAGAGCGAAAGCCACCTGGTCGAGGAAGTGGCGTTGCGCAGATTGTGACCCGGGGCTGCATCAGCGTCAGCGCCGCTTGGCATGCTGCGGCTTGTCCGCCGTTGCACGGCGGCGTAGCCTTGCTTCGCAGTTCGCGACGGAGGCCACCTATGATCCGCTTACTCGGGTTGATCGTCGTCCTGTTCTGGACAAACGCCGCGCAGGCGCAAGTGTTTTTCAGCACGCCGGCCAGCGCCTGCGTGCCCGATCACGCGACCATCAGGGATAATCGCGCGGCGGTTGGGAATGCCAGCGTCCGTCATGCCGGAGACAGCACCGACCCCATTGTTTTGACCTGCACGATCACGCCGTTCGACCCCGGGGCAATGACCGGCTGGCTCCTTCGCATGACCTATGTCGACTCCAACGGCGCCGGGCCAAGTGCCTTTGTGCGGGCGCGGCTTTACCGGATGACACTCGGCAGCTCCGCACCTGTTGTTGTGGCCACGGCGGTTTCGAATTCGGAGACGGCAACGGGACGCAATACGGTGACGACAGGCTTTACTCACAGCTTTGCGTTCTTGGAGAACATCTACTGGGTCCATATCGAGCTTGTTCGCGCAACACCGAGCCAGAATGTCGTTCTCCACTCCTTGTTGCTGACCAACTCCTCGCCTTCGGATATTCGTCTCAAGCACAACATCACCTTGCTCGGCCGTCTCGCCAACGGCCTGGGCTTCTACCGCTTCAGCTACAATGGCAGCGAGAAGGCCTATGTCGGGGTGATGGCGCAGGAAGTCGAAGCCGTCATGCCGGATGCTGTCATGCCCGGCGGCGACGGCTATCTGCGGGTGTCTTACGGCCGGCTCGGATTGCGCATGCAGGCCTGGGAGGAATGGGTCGCTGCGGGCGAAAGGATTCCGGCAACGCTGCCGCCGCCGATAAGACAATGATGCTGACGCGTCGCGTGACGCTGCTTGGGCTATAAGCCGGTGTATTCGACTCCCCTGCTCGTTGGTTGTAAATTTGGCGGGCGCGACAACCGCCGACAGGGGAGTATCTCCGATGACTGCTCGCCTTCTCGCTTTACTTTTCGCCCTGTGCTTCACCAGCGCCGCCGAGGCGCAACTTTTCTGGAGTTCACCCGGCAGCGCCTGCGCTCCAGACGATGCCGCAATCAGGTTCGACCGGTATAGGGTCGGCAACAACGCATCCGTTCAGCATGTGCCGGGCAATGTCGACCGGATTGTTCTGACTTGCCCCATCCAGCCATTTTTGACCATGCAACCCGCCTGGGTTCTTCAACTTACGTACGAGGACTCGACCGGAGCCAATACGGCGGCCCTCGTTCGGGCGCGGCTCTTTCAAATGGGAATCGGAGCGGCCAAGCCGGTCGCTGTTGCGACGGCGAGCTCCAATTCGTCAGCGGTTACAACGTTCAATACAGTAACCAGCACGACATTCACCAACGAATTCGATTTCGACGCCAATCTCTATTGGGTCCAGGTCGAATTGGATCGCAGCACGACCGATCAGACCGTCATCTTCTATTACGCGACTCTGAACGCGGTGTGACGGCGCAGGAAGTTGAAGCCGTCATGCCCAATGCGGTCGTGCGCGGCAGCGACGGCTATTCGCGTGTATTCCGATCGGCTCGGATTGCGCATGCCGGCTTGGGAGGGATGGGTGGCCGCGGGCGAAAAGATTCCGGCAACGGTCCCGCCGCTCCGACAATGAAGCGGAGCCGCCGGGTTACGCTGCTCGGGCAGCGAGCGAGGCCGCCAGCACCTCGGCCAGCTTTTCCCGATCCAGCGGCTTGGTGACGAAGCCGTCCATGCCGGCGGCGAGACAAGCCTCGCGGTCCTCCGCCGAGGCATTGGCGGTGAGCGCGACGATGCGGGTGCGATGGCTGCCGCGCTCGGCTTCGGCGGCGCGGATGCGCGCCGTGGCCTCGAAACCATCGACACCCGGCATATGCACGTCCATCAGCAGCAGGTCGTAGGGCGCGCCGGCGGCCTGCGCCGCCTGCCAGGACTTCGATCGCTGCCGCGCCGCTCGCGACAACGGCGGGCCGGTGACCGAGCTTTGCCAGCAAGGCGCGCGCGAGCAGCGCGTTGATGTCGTTGTCTTCGGCCACCAGGATCGACAGTGTCTTGCCCGGCCGCGGGCGCGCGGGGATTCGGTCTGCCGGTCGGCGTCGGCCGGTTCGCCCGCGTGATCGGGACGCAGCCGTCAGCCGCGCCGCCAGCGAGGCAGCACGCACCGGCTTGATCAGGTAATCGGTGATGCCCGCCTGCTTCAGCGCCGGCAGCTCGTGCCGGGTGCTGGGCGGAATGAGAATAATGCGCTGCTGCACGTTGTGCCCGGCGCTCGCGAGCAGGGCCTGGATTGCCGCAGCGCCCAATGCGTGGTCGATCAGCATGGCAACCCAATTGCGCTCGGACAGCAGAGCCGCCGCGACCCGTGCGTCCGTCACCGCGCAGGTCCTGGCGCCCCAATGGCCGAGCCGGCGCGCGAGGAGCGAGGCTTCGATCGCGCCGGCGGTAACGATCAGCATGGCCTTGTCTGCCAAGTCCGGCGCCGTGAAGGCGGCGCTCTCCGCGATGCCCGCGAGCGGAATGGTGAAAGCAGAAGGTCGAGCCCGCGCCCGGCGCGCTCTCCACGGAAATACTGCCGCCCATGCGCTCGACGATGCGCTGGGAAATGGCGAGGCCGAGGCCGGTGCCGCCGAACTTGCGCGCGGGTCCGTCGTCGCCCTGTTCGAATTCGCGAAAGATGCGCTCCTGCTGCGCGGCGGGAATCCCTATGCCGGTGTCGCGCACGCTTATCGTGATCTCACCGGGCCAGGCGCCGGGCTCGACCACGATGCCGACGCCGCCGCGGGCGGTGAATTTTATCGCGTTGCCGGCGAGGTTGAGCAGCACCTGACGCAGGCGCGTGGCGTCGCCGATCACTTGCTCGGGAAGGCGGTCATCGACATAGGCGGCGATCTCCAGCGATTTGGCTTGCGCGCGCGGCGCCAGCAATTCAGCCACTTCCTCGATCAACGTCAGGAGCGGGAAGGGCCGCGCATCGAGGTCGAGCCTTCCGGATTCGATCTTGGAGAAATCGAGAATTTCCTCGATCAGCGACAGCAGCGTGTCGCCGGATGTTTTCACCGCCCTGGCATAGGTCGTCTGCTCCGGCGTCAGGGTGGTGTCGAGCAGCAAATCCGCCATGCCGAGAATGCCGTTCAGCGGCGTGCGAATTTCGTGCGACACCATGGCGAGGAAGCGTGACTTGGCACGGTTGGCGGTTTCGGCCTGGTCGCGCGTTTCCGCCAGCGCCAGTTCGGCTTCGGTGCGGTCGGTGACATCGCGGCCGACGCTTTGAGTTTCCGCGCCGCCATAAAGCTGCACGGTGACCTCGCGCCAGGCGATCCAGCGCGGGCCCTCTGCCGTTGCGACCTTCTGGTCGTAGATCCGCGCGCCGTCGGGGGAGAATGCGCTGTTGCCTTGCTCGAGGAGCGGCAGGGCGAAATCGCTTCCAAGCAAGGCCGCGCGGCCGCGCTCGGCCAGCGTGCAGAAGGCATCGTTGGCATAAGTGATGCAACCGTCGGCGTCGCGCCGCACGATGAAATCGCCTTGCGCTTGCAGGAAGCTGCGCGCCCGCTCCTCGGTCTCTTTCAGCTCCCAATTCCGGTCCGCAAGCTCCTCATTGCGCTGCTCGAGGCGGCGAAGATGCGCGTGCAGCATCCGATTGCGGCAGAACAGCCAGACGGCGAGGGCGCCGGCCGCCATGACGGCCCCGCAAGCGATAACGACATTGAAAGTGAACTGCATGGGTTCAAACGCAACGCGGCTGAGATGCCTTAGCGGCCAGCATGACGAAGGAGTTTTGCTATTCCCTTCATGCTCGACCACGTTAATTAATGATGCAATTTCAATTGCTTGATAGGGTATGTCAGCTGTAGAGCCAGTCTGCCGGAGCCACGGTGGCTAGGATTCCGATGCGGCTGCCGGTAAATGAACAGCCGCGCCACGGCTTGCGCCGCAATCGGGAGAAGTGAAATGGCCAAATCCGCGAAAACAAAAACGCCGGTCAAGGCGCGCGCGCCCGCCGCGGCAAGGCTGATCAAGCCGTCGCGCGCGCAGGCGGAAGCGGCGGTGCGCACGCTGATCCAATGGGCGGGGGATGACCCCGACCGCGAAGGGCTTCTCGCGACGCCCGCGCGCGTGGTCGCCGCCTATGAGGAATGGTATTCCGGCTACGGGCAAAATCCGCGCGACTATCTGCAGCGCACCTTCGAGGAAGTCGGCGGCTACGACGAGATCGTGCTGTTGCGCAACATCCGCTTTGAATCGCACTGCGAGCATCACATGGCCCCGGTGCTCGGACGCGTGCATGTCGGCTATCTGCCGCGCAACCGCGTGGTCGGTATTTCCAAGCTGGCGCGGCTGGTCGACGTCTATGCCAAGCGGATGCAGACCCAGGAGAAGATGACCGCGGAAATCGCCGGCTGCCTGGAGGCGGTGCTCAACCCCTTTGGCGTCGCGGTGGTGGTGGAGGCGGCGCATCAGTGCATGACGACCCGCGGCGTGCACAAGACCGACGTGAGCATGGTGACAAGCCGGATGCTTGGCGCCTTCCGCGATCAGGCGCAGACGCGGCAGGAATTCCTCTCCGCGCTCGGCCTGCGCACCGGCATGACCAACGGCGAGGCGGTCTGACCGCGGGGTTTGAAAATGTCACCACAATTGGGAGGAACCATGAATTCGTGCTCGACAATTGGTCCGCGACGGCGGGTTTGGGTTTGCCTGATCGGACTGGCGGTTGCTCCGTTCTGCGCCTCCGGCGCCGTCGCGCAGACGCAGGGCGAACTCGAAAAGCTCTTCACCGGATCGACCGTCACCATCATCGGCAGCAACGCCGGCAGCGGCGCCGACATCATGATCCGCGCCTCGACCGAAATCCTCGGCGACTTTCTGCCCGGCAAGCCGGCGCGCATCGTGGTGCAGAACGTTCCAGGCGGCGGCGGCATACCGCAGGTGCGGCGCTTCATGCAGGCCAAGCCGGATGGGCTGACAATCACCGTCCTGCATTCGCGGCACACGGTGGACGCGCTGTTCGGCACGCACGACATCAAGGAGTGGGATCCGCGCAAGACCGGCATCATCGGCAGCCCGACCGGCGGCGGGCAATCGCGCCTGCTCTGCGTCAACCCGCAGACCTACAAATGGACGTCGTGGAAGGATCTGATCGACTTCCAAGAAGCCGCTTAACGTCGGCGCGAGCGAGCCCTCGGGCGGCGCAGCGGCGATGGGCGCGCGTTTCATCGAGATGAACAAGGGCCCGATCAAGATCATCACCGGCTATTCCGGCAACAACGAGATCTTTGCCGCTTATCTGCGGGGTGAGATCCCCATCCTTCAGCACTGCCCCGAGCGTTCGCTGAAGAAGGAATACGCCGACCTGCTGAAGACGCCGGAGGAAGCGCGCAAGAAATTCGTTCCGATCCTGTGGTGGGATATCGAAAGCGATCCGGAATGGCTGAAGACCCTGGGCCACAGCGGACCGGTGCCGCATGTCAATGAAGTGCTCGACCTGATCGGCGCCGGCGAAGAGCAGAAGAAGGCGTTCCGCGCCGCGCTCGAAATCCGCTCGATCTTCTCGCGCACCTGGACCCTGCCGGTGGGCACGCCGGAGCCGGTGGTGAAGGCCTGGCAGGATGCTTTCATGAAGATGACGGCCTCGCCGCAATACAAGGAGCGGATGATCAAGATCGGCTTCGAGGACGAGCACGCACCTCGCTCGGCGCAGCAGCTGCGTGACGCGTTCAAGCTGTTCGACAGCCTCTCGCCGGAGTTCGGTCGCGGTCATCAAGCAACTGGGCGACGAGCGTGCCGATCCGCAAGTTCAGCGCTCGGTCGGGGAAGAAGGTTCCGCCGATGCTAGAGGCAATGATCGGCGGGCGCGGAGCAACTCTTCTCCCGCCCCGGCATATGGCTCGGCTTTCTGATCGTGCTGCCGATTGCCGTCATCTCCGGGCTGAAGCCCGGAGGTGGCGTGCCGGTTTTCGTCATCCTGCTCGGACTCACCAGCCATCTCGACCCCTGGGTCGTGGTCTGCGTCGCGATCTTCTACAAGGCCGCATCCGATCTGATGGAGCCGGTGCCTTCGATCCTGCTCGGCATCCCCGGCGGCAGATCGGCGCAAGCGACGGTGCTCGATGGCTATCCGATGGCGCAGAAGGGATTGGCCGGGCGTCGCCATCGGCGCGAGCTATACCTGCAACCTCGTCGGCGGCGTGTTCGGCGCGCTCGTGCTGCTGGCGCTGCTTCCCTTCGCGCGCCAGCTCATCCTGATCTTCGGCTCGGCGGAATTCTTCCTGCTGACGATGATCGGCGTGATGACGGTCGCGGTGGTCTCTTCCGGCGCCTTCATCAAGGGGCTGCTCACCGGCGGGCTCGGCATCGCCATCGCGATGGTCGGCTACAGTTCGATCGGCGGCGATATCCGCGCCACCTTCGGGCTCAATTATCTGTATGACGGCGTGCCGCTCGGGCCGCTGGTCGTGGGACTGTTTGCGATTCCGGAAGCGGTCGCGCTGGTCGTGGGCGGCAAGCCGGTCGCCGGCAAGCGCGTCGATCTGCTGATGAAGGAGGCCGACCGCGACGTGTTGCGCGGCATCGGCGAAGGCTTCAGGCATTTCCGCTTGATGATCCAATCCTCAGCCATCGGCACCGCGATCGGCATCATGCCGGGCCTGGGAGCGCCCGTGGCGCACTGGATTTCCTATGCGGTCGCGCGCAACACCGAGAAAGGCGCGCACGAGACTTTCGGCAAGGGCGACGTGCGCGGCGTGATCGCCTCCGATGCGCCGAACTCATCGGCCGATGGCGGGGAGCTGTTTCCGACGCTGGCCTTCGGCATTCCGGGCACCGCCGGCATGTCGATCATGATCGCGATCTTCGTGCTCTGCGGGTTCACGCCCGGCTACAGCATGATGACCAATCATCTCGATGTGGTCGTCGCGCTGGTCTACGTGCTGATCATCGCCAATACGCTGACGGTTCCCATCGTGATGCTGTTCGCGCCGTATCTGGCGCGGCTCACGCTGGCCAATCCCGCGGTGCTCGCGCCGATCGTGATCTGGGTGGCGATGCTGGCGGCCTACATGACGACGAATTCCGTGGCCGACCTCGCCGTCGTCCTGATCTTCGCCGTGCTGGGCCTGTTCATGAAGGCCTATGGCTGGCCGCGTCCGCCGATCCTGATCGCCGTGGCGCTCGGCGAGATCATGGAGAAATATCTCTGGATCGCCGTGAACAACTATGGCTTCAGCATGTTCGCGCGGCCGCAGTTCCTGGCGATCCTGGCGGTCATGGGCCTGGTCGCGCTTGTCGGCGTGCGGATGCGGCGGCAGGTGGCCTCGACGGTGAAGGAAGTTCGGCAGGAAGCGCTCGCGGCAGCGCTCGCCTGCAGGGGCGGTGATTGCCGCCGCATTGCCCGACGAGGAGGCTAACGCGCCGCGCGCCGGCGTTGCCAAGGTTCCGTTGCGCGACCGTCTCACGCTGGAATTCGCCGGCGAGATCGTGTTGCTGGCGCTGGTCGCCGCCTTCCTCGGCTACATGCTCTGGGATTCGACGCACTGGCGCTTCTCCGATCGGTTGACCCCGCTCATCGGCATCAGCATCGCCGCGGTCTTCTGGGTGCTGCGCGTCGGCACGATCGTTCTCAGCTTCTTCCGGCCGATTGAGATATCCAGCCGTGCAGCGACGATCATGGATACCGGTTTCGAGCAAGGCATCGACAGCCCGGAAGCGCGGCTGCGGTTTTTCCAGATTTTCGGTTTCACGCTCGGTCTCGCCTTGGTCGTCTGGGTGTTCGGATTTCATTTCGGCGCGACCATTCTGCTCGGCGCCTACCTGATCGCGATCGCGGGTCTCTCCTGGTTCTGGACCGGCGTGATCTTGCTGGTCGCGCTTGCGATCCTGGTGGGCTTCTATGACTGGCTTCTTGGAATCCCGTGGCACGTGCCGCTGATCGTCGATTTGTTCATGCGATAAAGGAAACAGCGCAATGAGATTTGGGTTTTATGACGCGTTCCGGCCCTGCCTCGTCAAGCAGGATGGCGTGATCGATATCTCCGATCTGGTCGGCGCCTTTCCCGGCGCGCCGCCGCAATACGTGCTGGAAACGCTGATCGACAAATTCGACCAGCTGCGCGGCGCGCTGCAGGAGGCGCAATCAAACGGCAAGACGATCCCGCTGGCGCAAGTGAAGCTGCGCGCGCCGGTGCCGCGGCCGGGCAAGGTGCTGTGCGGGCGGCGCAACTTCAAGGAAGGCGTGCCGCTCGATCCGCCCGGGCCGCTGCGCACTTTCTTCAAGTCGCCCGATGCCGTGATCGGGCCGGGTGAAACGGTGATCCTGCCCGCCTTCCGCGCCAGTGTTTTCAATCATGAGGCCGAGCTGGCGCTGGTCATCGGCAAGGAAGCGAAAGATGTCTCCATCGATCGGGCGCTGCACCATGTCTTCGGCTATACCACCAGCGGCGACGTGTCGGCGCGCGGTCCGGTGGAGGGCGAGGCGGAACTCGCCGGGCCTTACGGCAAATGCTTCGACACTTTCCTGCCGCTCGGGCCGGCCATCGTCACGCCCGACGAGGTCGGCGATCCGAACAAGCTGCAGATCCGGTTCTGGGTCAACGGCCAACTGCGCCAGGACTACAATACGGACGACATGGAGCACAGCGTCGCCTTCATGATCTCCACGCTGTCGCACAACATGACCCTGAAGCCCGGCGATCTCATTTTGGTCGGAGTCAACCATTCCCATCTTGGCCCGCTGCAGGACGGCGATTTCGCGGAGATCGAGATCGAGAAGGTCGGGCGGATGAGCCATCACGTCAGCGATCCGTGCAAGCGGACATGGCCGCTCGATTTGCGCGACCCGCAGGTCAATATCCGCCGCCGCGAGGGCATGAAGGGCAAGCCGCATAGCGGGACCTGGCCGCATCAGCCGCCGACCGGCGGCGGTAGAGCGGGATGACTTTATCCTGAGTTGATTTGGGATTCGAAATGTCGCGAAACCGATAAGCCTGTCCCTCGCCCTGGCCGGCCGTGGGGGAGCACTAATCACGCTTTAGAACGCACTGGCATCGCGGACACATTCGGACTGTCGAGATAGAAAAGGAGCGGGCAATGCTACGGGTGCTCCGCAAAGCATGTCGGCGACTAAACTGGGAGGATGAGACCGTGCAATACCGTGCACTCTGCCACATCGGAACCATTGCGTCGGCAGTACTTATGGCACTCTGCGTCTCTGCCAGCGCACAGACGGTCGAGGAATTCTACCGCGGCAAGCAGATACGTGTCATCGTCGGTGGCGGCGAGGGAGCGGGCTTCGATACCTATGCCCGCCTGCTTGCCAACTTCATGGGCAAGTACATCCCTGGAAATCCGACGATCATCGTGCAGAACATGCCGGGCGCCGGTGGAGTAGTCGCGGCCAACTACGTCTACAACATCGCACCGAAGGACGGCACCGTGATGGGCGCCGTAAACCGCACGACGGCACAGGCGCAGCTCATGAACCTGCCCGGTGTTCAGTTCGATACCCGCAATTTCCATTGGATCGGCAGCCTCAACAATGAGGTCGCCCTGTGCGTTTCCTGGCACGAGGGGTCGAAGGTCAAGGAGTTCAAGGACCTGTTCGAGCACGAGCTGATCATCGGGTCTTCGGCAGGGGGCGAAGGCGAGAACTCCTCGCAGATCATGAACCGCATCATGGGCACCAAGTTCAAGGTGATTAGCGGGTATAAGGCAGGAGGGAACGTCCTCCTCGCGATGGAACGTGGCGAGGTGAATGGCCGCTGCGCCTGGTCCTGGTCCTCGATCGTCTCACAGCGTCCCCAATGGCTCAAGGACAAGAAGATCAACCTGCTGGCTCAGCTAGCGGTGGAAAAACATCCCGATCTCCCGCACGTACCGCTCGCCACCGACTTCGTAAAGAACGAGGACCAGCGCAAGGCGCTGCGGTTCGTGTTTGCTCGCGGGGTGGCCGGGCGTCCCTACGTCCTGGGACCCGGCGTTCCACAGGACCGCGTCGCAGCACTGCGCAAAGCCTTCGACGACATGGTCAAGGACAAGGAGGTCATTGCCGAGTTCGAGCGGCAGAAGCAGGAGCTCACTCCGGTCAGCGGCACCAAGATTTAAGCGCTCATCGAGGAGTTCTACGCCACGCCGAAGTCCGTGATCGAGTTGGTGGGATCGCAGTAATGAAGCAGATCATCAAGCGCGTTACGGCCGTTCCGCTCAAGGTCCGTGCGAGCCATGCGCAGTACGGCTTCAAGCAGACCCACGACTTGTCCATGTGTCACGTGGAGGTGGAGAGCGCGGACGGCATCGTCGGCGAGGGCCTCGGCTACTTCGCCGACAGCGTGGTGCTGGCAACGCTCATCGAGCGCATCGCCGCACCGGCAATCGTCGAGCGCGATGCACTCGACAGCGAGGCGGTCTGGCAAGCGCTCTACTGGACGCTCGCCAGCTCGGGCCAGTCGGGCTACGCCTTCAGTGCCATTAGCGCTCTGGACATCGCCATATGGGACCTCAAGGGCAAGGCGCTGGGACTGCCCATCTGGCGACTGCTCGGCGGTTATCGGCGCGATCTGCCCGCGTATGCGACGCTCGGCCTAACGGGCCTCTCTCTCGATGAGCTCGTCGCGTTCGCCAAGAAAATCGTCGAGCGCGGGTTCCACACGGTCAAGATACGGGTCGGCCGTCCAGGCCTCGACCGCAGAGCCTCGACCGTCTCGCCCGAGACTGTCATTCGTGACGATATTGCCAGGGTCAAGCACCTGCGCGAGGCGCTTGGTCCCGACGTCGAGATCGCGATCGATGGCGCGTGCAGGCTGGATCTCCACCATGCCGTGGCGCTGGCCCGCGGCGTCGAGCAGTACCGCATCGAATGGTACGAGGAGCCGCTGCTCCAGAACGACACGCAGCTGCTGGCGCAGTTGCGAAGCAGGACGACGATCAAGATCGCCGTCGGGCAGTCGGAGGCGCTGGCTTCCAGGTTCCGTGAGCTGCTCGTCAAAGAGGCCGTCGATGTGATCCAGCCCAATGTGGTGGTTGCGGGCGGCTTCACGCAGTGCGCGCGCATCTCCGGCCTGGCGGCCGCATTCAACGCTCCCATTGCCAATGGCGGCGGAGCGCCGTTCCACAACATGCACCTGCAGGCGGGCGTGCCGAACGGTCTCGGCATCGAATACCAAACGGGCGCGGTCGGCGCGGCGACGGCCTTATACGAGGGTCTTCCCGACATCACTGGTCCGAGCTTTATGGTGCCCGATAAGCCGGGTCTAGGCTTCCAGGCGCGCCGCGATGCGCTCAAGGAGTATCGTGCGCGCTGACGGCTCTCGGCCTGCCGCCGATCCCGACGGGGGCTCGTCGCCTGGCTCCAAAAACACTGCGACCGCCAGAGTCGTTTGCAGATGAACTATCGGTAAGACCGGCGCTCAATTCATTACTACTTAGGGGCCGCGCCAGTTGGCTTCTTAGGAAGTTCTTGCACATTCCTTGGCTGAATGGCGTTCTTCACGGACGCAATAACGGCCGGCGGCTTGCTCACGGCGGCGGTCACGAGAGCCTGCAACTCTTTGCCCGTCAGGGGGTCGATGTCCAGCTTTTGCTTACCGGCTTCGCTCAGGAAATTTGCATCCTTCAAGGTCAGATCGAAAGCACGCCTCAGCGCTTCGACGCGTTCTGCCGGCACGTCCGGCGTCGTCAGCAGAGGGCGCCCTAGTGCCACATCGGAGGACAAGATCTCGAAGACCTGGCGTTGCTCTTCGTTCTGGGCAAGGTCGGTGAGCAGCGGCACATTCGGCAGGTCCCGCTCTTTCTTCGGACCGATTTGCACAAGAACTTTGAGAGTGCCGTCAGCAATCCCTTTGGCGTGCGAGGGATTCGATTTGACCGAAATCCAGCCGGTGCTGCCGCGGCCGTCCACTTCCCGGCGTTCCATGGCCATATCTATGTCGTTGCCGCCCGGATAGCCGGCGACGATCTTGAACTTGGCGCCGACCAGGGTGTTCAATGCCTGCGGATAGATCACGGACGGCGAGCTTGCGCCGCTCGCTCCGATGACGACCTCCTTGGTCTTCGCATCCTCGACCGTTGATACGCCGCTGGCCTGCCAGGCGATCATGACGTTGTTGGCCACGATCGGATTGCCGATCCAGTGAAAGTTGCGCACGTCGAACTGTACGCCGTCGGCGCCCAGCGCCTGATCGAAGGCGGTGTTCTGGCCGAGGATCGCCATTGCGGTGCCGTCCTTCGGGGCGGCCGTGTAGAGCCAATTGGCGGCTAGCCGGCTGCCGGCACCGGGCATGTTCTGAACAATAAAGGTAGGTTTGCCCGGGATGTGCTCGCCCATAAACGAGCAAGCAAACGAGCATACAGGTCATACGTGCCGCCCGAGGTGAAGCCGACAACCAGCCTTATCTGCTTTCCGGTGTAGAAATCCGCGACCGGATCGGCTGCGCCCGGGGAGGTCAATGCTGCTGCGACGGCCCCGACAGCGGCCGTCCGGGTCAGAAATCTGCCGACATTGCCGCCGAATTTCATGGACGGAGCCCCCTTGCGCGACGATTAATTGTTATGGTGATCCTTCGTCCGCCCGTGATCCACGGTCAAGCTGAGCAAGCCAGATTAATTCGTCGCATCCGCCGTCAAAAGGGAGTCGCTTGTTCGATTTGTCAAAATGACCATCAATAACTAAGCCCGTTTGGAAAGTTTCGTTGTCACTGCCGGATAAAATTTTCAACCAATCAAGAACGTTAGGGAAAACTATGCTCAACCAAAGCCTCCTGCGCGCCAGTTTAGTGACCCTAGGCATAATCACTGCCGGCGCCGCTCACGCACAGACGGGTGCCGATTTTTTCAAGGGCAAGACAGTCACCTATATCGTGGCGACCGCGCCAGGTGGCGGCTACGATATCGCCGGCCGGCTCGTTGCCGAGTACATGCAAAAATACCTGCCGGGCTCGACCTTTGTTGTGAGAAACCTCCCCGGCGCCGGGCACATCGTCGGCACCAACACAATCTACGCATCGAAGCCGGATGGCCTCACCATCGGCACTTTCAATACGGGCCTGATCTACAATCAGTTGGTCAACGCGGAAGGAGTTAAATTTGACCTCTCTAAGATGTCGTGGATTGGCAAGGTTTCTTCCGAGCCGCGCGTCCTCGTTATCTCAGCTCAGCACAAGGTCAACACCTTCGCTGAGTTGATCAAGGCGAAAGAAGAAGTGAAATTTGCGACGGCCGGCATCGGCGCCGCAAACTTCGTTGAGGTTACCTCCCTGACCAACATCCTCAAGCTGCCTGTGAAGGTTCTCACCGGTTACAACGGCAATGAAGAATTACTCGCGATGCGCCGGGGCGATGTCCATGGCGGCATGGGTTCTCGCGCCTCCTATGAACCGTTTGTCAAGGACGGTCACGGGCGCTTCATTGCGCAAATCGGCGGCCAGGATAAGGACGTCCCCCAGCTAAAGGACCTGATCCAGGACAAAAATGGCCTTGCATTCGTTGCCTTGATGCAATCGCAGGCTGAAATCGCCCGTCTTACCGCCGGCCCTCCGGATATTCCGGCCGACCGCCTCGCCGCTCTGCGCGATGCCTACAAGAAGGCGCTCGAAGACAAGGAACTTCAGGAAAAAGCGGCGAAGCTCGGACGGTCAGTCGAACCAGCATACGGCGATGACGTCTCGAAAATGATCAAGGAAGCTCTCGATCAAACTCCTGAAGTTATCGCCGTTGTAAGGAACGCCTTGGAGAAAAAGGAGTAAGGCGGCCCACGCCTTGAACCAAGTTGAGCGTACCGATCGCATGCCCCTTCTTCTGACGCCCGCCGCAAGGCGGAGGGATGCGCCGCTCAGCTTGAGCCCGCGAGTTCCTCGCGCAAAATTTCCAGCTCCAGCCATTGCTCTTCCGCCGCGGCGATCTTGCGCTGCAACTCGCCGAGCGCTTGCGTGACTTGCTCGAACGCCGCGCGGTCGCGCGCATAAAAATCCGGATCGGCGAGCTTTGCCTGCAATGCATCGGCCTCCCGTTGCAGCGCGGCGATGGTCTTCGGCAAGGTTTGCAGCGCGTGCTGGTCCTTGAAGGTCATCCGCCGTTTCGGCGGCGGCATGTCGGCGGGTGCTCGATCTCTCACCTCCCGCTGCGGCGCCGGCTTGCCGGCCTCGCGCGCGAGGTCGGCGCCGCGCTGCGCCAGCATGTCGCTGTAACCGCCGGCGTATTCGGTCCAGCGGCCGTTGCCTTCCGGGGCGATCACCCCGCCCACCAGCCGATCGAGAAAATCGCGGTCATGGCTGATCAGCAGCACGGTGCCGGAATAATCCGTCAGCATGTCCTCCAGCACGTCGAGCGTCTCCATGTCGAGATCGTTGGTCGGCTCGTCCAGCACCAGCAGATTCGACGGCCGAGCGAGCGCCTGCGCCAGCATCAGCCGGCCGCGCTCGCCGCCGGAGAGCTTGCCGAGCGGCGTGCGCGCCTGTTCGGGGAGAAACAGAAAATCCTTCATATAGCTGACGACGTGTTTGGAAACGCCGTTGACCAGCACGTTGTCGCCGCCGCCTCCAGTCAGCGCATCTTTCACCGTGACATCCGGATCGAGGCTGTCGCGATGCTGGGTGAGCGTCGCGATCGCCAGCGTCGACCCGAGCTTCACCACGCCCGTGTCCGGCGGCAACACGCCGGTCAGCATGTTGATCAGCGTGGTTTTGCCGCTGCCATTCGGCCCGACAATGCCGAGGCGGTCGCCGCGCTGGATGCGGATCGAGAAGTCGCTGACGATGGCGCGCCCCTGATAGCTCTTGCCGATGTTTTGCGCCTCGATCACCAGCGCGCCGGACGGCGCCGCCGCGCTTGCGGCGATCGCAACATCACCGACGGCTGCGCGGTAGCTGCGCCGCCGCTCCTTCATCTCCTGCAGCAATCCGACCCGCCGCATATTGCGCTTGCGCCGGCCGCTGACGCCGTGGCGGATCCAATGCTCCTCGGCGGCGATCTTGCGGTCGGCCTTGTGCTGCTCGCGCTCCTCTTCCGCCAGCAGCAGGTCGCGCCATTCCTCGAAATGCGCAAAGCCACGCTCGATCCGCCGCGTCGCGCCGCGGTCGAGCCACACCGTGACGCGCGAGAGCGTGGAGAGAAAGCGCCGGTCATGGCTGACGATCACCAGCGCCGTGCGGCGCGACAGCAGGTCGGCTTCCAGCCATTCGATGGTGGTGAGGTCGAGATGATTGGTCGGCTCGTCGAGCAGCAGGATATCGGGCGAGGGCGCCAAGCACGCGCGCGAGCGAGGCGCGGCGCGCCTCGCCGCCGGAAAGTTTTTCCGGCGCCTCCTGTCCAGTGAGGCCGAGCTGCTCCAGCAAATAACGCGCGGCATGCGGATTGTCGGTCGGCCGCAGCCCGGCTTCGACATAAGCCAGCGTGGAGGCAAAGCCGGAAAAATCCGGCTCCTGCGGCAGGTAGCGCACCACGGCGCCGGGCTGCACAAAAACGGATCCCCGGTCGGGCTCGACCAGGCCTGCCGCGATTTTCAGCAGAGTCGATTTGCCCGATCCGTTGCGTCCGACCAGGCAAACCCGCTCGCCGGTGGAAACCGACAGATCGGCGCCGGTGAGCAGGGGTGTGCCGCCAAAGGTCAGCGCGGTATCCGTGAGTTGCAAAAGCGGCGGAGCCATGGGAACCCGGTATAGCCGGAAAGGTTTGCCGTCAAAGGCTTTGGTCCTTTGACGTTGCGCCGCCTTCTTTCCTGGCTGACAATGGCCGAAGCCGCGGACAACAGGCGGATTGATCAGGGAGGACCAGATGCGGATACGATGGGTAGCGGCCTTGTTGGCTGTGATTGTTGCACTGGCGGCGCCGCAGGCACGGGCGGATGCGGTGGAGGATTTCTACAAGGGCAAGCAAATCACCCTCATCGTCAGCTATGGCCCCGGCGGCGGCTACGACGTCTATGCCCGCGTGCTGGCGCGCTATATGCCCAAATACATTCCCGGCAATCCTTCGATCATCATCCAGAACATGCCGGGCGCCGGCAGCCTGCGCGGGGCGAATTTCATCTATAACGCGGCGCCCAAGGACGGCACCGCCTTCGGCACCTTCGCGCGCAACATTCCGCTCATCGGCCTTCTGCAAAAGACCAACCAGAATGTGCAGTTCGACCCGATGAAATTCACCTGGCTCGGCTCCTCCGCGAGCTTCGCCGACGACGCCTACATGCTGATGGTGCGCCGGGACGCGGCGGTGAAGTCGGTGGAAGATGCGCGCAAGCCGGGCGGTCCGCCTATCGTGCTGGGTACGACGGCGGAAGGCGTCTCAAGCGACGCCATCGGCGTGGTGCTGCGCGAGATGCTCGGCTTCAACATCAAGCAGGTCCCCGGCTATACCGACGGCGCGGCGTTGAACCTCGCCTTCGAGCGGGGCGAGATCGAAGCGCGCAACGTCGGCTATTCCTCGATCAAGCCGAACAAGCCGGATTGGGTGAAGCCGGGCGGCCTCGGCAATACCATTGTGGTGTTCGGTCGCGCCACGCGTCATGCGGATTTTCCCAATGCTCCGACCGCGCGTGAACTGGCAAAGAACGAAGCCGACCGCAAGCTGATCGAAATCCTGGAAGTGCCTTATTCGCTGTCGCGTCCCTTCGCGGCCCCGCCGGGCGTTCCCGAGGATCGCGCCAAGGCGCTGGTGAAGGCTTTCATGGAGACCCACAAGGACCCGGGCTATCTCGAGGAAGCCAGGAAGGCGGATTTCGAAGTGAGCCCGATCGACGGCGCCGAGGTGCTCCGGCTGATCAAGGTGATCGCCAGCACGCCGGAAGATCAGCTCAAGCGCATCGAGAAACTGGTCGAAGGCGGTTAGGGCCGGCGCACGGGGGTTGCGCGGTTTCGGCGCAACCCTTTGTCGGAAACTCCATCATTCTTGTAACGTTGGTACCGGTAAGCCGCAGAACCGGTTATGGTTCGCGCTTGGGGCTGCGCGCTTTCGGCGCAGTTTCCCGCTGCTTTCGCGTTGCGTACCTCGCAACGCTGGTCGAAAATACCGGCAAGCGGCACCCCGGCAAGCGGCACTCGGAAAAGTCCGGCCGCGTGCCATCGAAATCCACCGATAAACCGGTGGCCACACTGGAGGAAACACAGATGCTGATGCGATTTGCGGCGGCGGCGGCCGTGATGCTGTTCGCGGGCGCCGCCGTTCCGGCCAAGGCCGATGCGGTAGCCGATTTCTACAAGGGTAAGAACATCACGATGATCGTGAGCTACGGGCCGGGCGGCGGTTACGATACCTATGGCCGTATCCTGGCTCAGCACATGAGCAAGCATATTCCCGGCAAACCGAACATCATCATCAACAACATGCCGGGCGCCGGCAGCCTGAAGGGCGCCAACTACATCTACAATGTCGCGCCGAAGGACGGCACCGCCTTCGGCATTTTCGCCCGCAACATCCCGCTGCTCGCGCTGCTCGACAAGACCGATCAGAACGTGCAGCTCGATCCGACCAAGTTCACCTGGATCGGCTCGTCCTCGAGCGGCGAAAACGACGCCTATGTGCTGATCGCCCGCAAGGACTCGAAGAACAAGAGCATCGAGGATTTGCGGCGCAAGGACGGACCGCCGCTGATCCTCGGCTCCACCGGCGAGGGCACCTCGAGCGACGCCTGGCCGATCGTCTTGCGCGATATGCTCGGCTTCAACATCAAGCCGATTGCCGGCTATACCGACTCGGGCGCGCTCTATCTCGCCATGGAACGCGGCGAGATCGAGGGCCGCACCACCGGCATCTCCAGCGTGAAGTCCAACAAGCCGGAATGGCTGAAGCCGGATAGCATCATGCACGTCCTGGTGGTGATGGGGCGGAAGACCCGCTACCCGGAATTGCCCAACGTGCCGACCGCGCGCGAACTGGCGAAGACCGACAACGACCGCGCGCTGATCGAGGTGCTGGAGCTGCCCTACGCCATGAGCCGGCCCTTTGCCGCGCCTCCGGGCGTGCCGAAGGACCGCGCCGAAGCGCTGGTGAAGGCCTTCATGGCGACCCACAAGGATCCGGACTATCTCAAGGATGCCCAGAAGCTGAACATCGACGTCAGCCCGATCGACGGCGATGACGTCCGCGCGCGCATCGAGAGCATCGCCAAGGTGCCGCCCGACGTGATGAAGGGCGTCGAGAAGCTGATCACCTCGAACTGATCCTGAGCGAGGAGACACCTCCCCTTTGCCTGCCGGCGGAGGGGAGTTTTTTCATGCCCGCCAGGCATCCGCGTCAGGCATCCGGCACCGAGGCAATTCGGCCTTTGCAGGCCCATCTTCCCCCCTGTTGCCAACAGCGGGTAGTCTCACTAAGACCGGCGGTAACCCCGCGGGCACCTGGAGTAACGCGCATGCATGACAAAACCGATATGACCCACTGGCACGAGCCGAAAGCCGGCGAGAACGCTGGCTTTGGAAAATTCGGCCGCCCGGCCATGCCTTACGACCGCTTCATGGAGGAAGAAGGCATCCCGATCTATCGCGGCATCGGCGTGAAGCGCTGCCAGGACCTGCCGCTCAAGCCGTGGAAGCGACTCGGCGGCAACGGCACCTTCATTCAGCTCTACGGCACCGAAGGTCTCTGGGGCATGTATGTCGCGCAAATTCCCGGCGCCGGCGCGCTCAATGTCGAAAAGCATATGTACGAAAAGGTCGTGCTGATCCTGGAAGGCCGCGGCACCACCGAAGTCTGGCAGGAGGGCCAGGCCAAGCGTCACAGCTTCGAATGGGCGAAGGGCTCGATGTTCACCATCCCGCTCAACGCCTCGCATCGCTTCATCAATGCATCGAGCCAGCCCGCGCTGATGCTATGCGGCACCTCGGCGCCGAACGTGATGAACCTGCTCGACAACATGGATTTCATCTACAACTGCCCGTACCACTTCACCGACCGCTTCTCGGGCGCCGAAGACTTCTTCAAGCCGAACGATGACATCGAGCCCGATCCGATCCGCGGCCTGGCCATGCGCAAGACCAACGTCATCCCCGATGTGATCAATGCAGAACTGCCGCTGGATAACCGCCGCTCCCCCGGCTATCGCCGGATGGAGCCGCAGATGGCGAATAACCGCTTCTATACCTGGATCGGCGAGCACGAGACCGGCCGCTATTCCAAGGCGCACAAGCATGCTTCCGCCGCGGTGCTGATCTGCCTGAAGGGCAAGGGCTACACCTATACTTGGCCGGAAGGTCTCGGCACGCGGCCGTGGGAAACCGGCAACGCCGACAAGGTGAAGAAGCAGGAATACGAGCAAGGCGGCATGGTCTCCGCCGCGCCGATGAGCGGCGACTGGTTCCACCAGCATTTCGGCACCGGCAGCGATCCGCTGCGCGTCACCGCCTGGCACGGCCCGAACAACCAGCGCGCGCGCAAGGCCGGCATTCCCGGCGAGGCGCTGATGGATTACGGCGCCATCGACCTGAAGAAAGGCGGCGCCGCGATCCCCTATCACGAGGAGGATCCGTATCTGCGCAAGGAATTCGCCGGTGCGCTGAAGAAAGACGGCGCCAAGAGCCGGATGGAAGAGCGCTGGTATCAAGGCGACTCCGGCGACCAGCCGGGCGACGTGATGTAAGCGCTGTGCAGATAATACAAACAAAAGGCCGGGCGTCAACGCCCGGCCTTTTTATTGGCGGCGCGCGAGCATGCTAAATTCCAGAAGGCTTACCGACACCACACCCATAGGACGCATCATGCGCAGCGAAAAGGACAAGATGCTGGCCGGCGAGCTGTATGACGGAGCGGCGCCGGAGATTCAGGCCGAGCAGGCAGCGGCGCACGATTGGCTTGCACGCTACAATGCCACGCTCGCGATGAATCCAACCGAGCGGCACAAGCTCCTGCTCGAGCGCTTCGCTGCCGTGGGCGAGGGCGTCGTTGTAAGGCCGCCATTCCATTGCGATTATGGCTCTAACATCCGCCTCGGCGCCGGGGTTTTCCTCAACTTCAACTGCGTCATCCTCGATGTCGTGGAAGTGATTATCGGGGACCGCACGCAGATCGGGTCAGGAGTACAGATCCTGACGGCCGATCACCCGCGCGACGCCGCCACGCGCGCCTCCGGGCTGGAATTCGGCCGCGCGGTTCGCATCGGACGGAATGTTTGGATCGGTGCGGGGGCGATCATCCTGCCGGGCGTCTCGATCGGCGATGATGCCCTGATCGGCGCAGGCAGCGTCGTCACGCGCGATGTGCCGGCGGGCGCAAAGGCCTTCGGCAATCCGGCGCGCGTGCAGGGACAGCCTGGGGCCGCGCCATGAAAAGCGTCGTCGCCATCGAGGTTCACCTTCCGCGGCGGCGCGTGGCGATGCTGTTTGCCGATCCCGGCAACATGACGAAATGGATGCACGAGCTTGCGCGCTACGAGCATATCGGCGGCGAAACCGGAGCCGTCGGCGCACGCTACCGCATGGTCCCGCAGCCGCGCAGCCGGCAACCGGCCTTCGTCTCGACGGTGACGGACATGTACTTGCCGGAGCGGCTTTCGCTCCGGCTGCAGTCGCGAAAAGTGGATGTGCTGGCCAACACGACCTTCACGGCGCTTGCCAAGGACAGGACGAAGCTGGTGTCGGAAGAGAAGTACATCTTCCCCGGCCTGTTCCGCCGCCTGCTAAGCCTGTTCACGCGAAACCGCACGCGTCGGCGTCACCGCGACCGCATCGAGGCGTTCAAGCGGTTCGCGGAAGCAGCGGGATGAGGCGCTACGCCGCCCGTCTGATCTCATCCGCCATCGCGCGATACGACAGCGCCTCCGCCAGATGCAGGCGGCCGACCTTTTCGGCGCCGTCGAGATCGGCGAGCGTGCGCGCCACCCGCAGGACGCGGTGATAGCCGCGCGCGGAGAGCCGCATGGCGTCGGCGGCGTCGCGCAGGAGCGTGAGCCCGGCGGCATCCGGCCGCGCCACCTCTTCCAGCACCGGACCATTGGCATCGGCATTGGTGCGCACGCCCGGTAAGGCCAAGCGCGGCATAACGCTGCGCCTGCATGACGCGGGCGCGCAGAACGCGCGCGGCGACGTCGCGGCTTCCTTCCGTCGGCGGCGGCAGGATCAGATCGGCGGCGGTCACCGCCGGCACCTCGATATGCAGATCGATGCGGTCGAGCAGCGGGCCCGACAGCCGTCCCTGATAGTCGGCCGCGCAGCGGATGTTCTGCCCGCGCTTGCAGGAAAAGCCCGGATCGTTGGCGCGCCCGCAGCGGCAGGGATTCATCGCCGCCACCAGCATGAAGCGCGCCGGATAAGTCACGCGATGATTGGCGCGCGAGATCGCCACTTCGCCGCTCTCCAGCGGCTGGCGCAGCGAGTCGAGCACCGGCGCCTGGAATTCCGGCAATTCGTCGAGGAACAGCACGCCATGATGCGCGAGCGAAATCTCGCCGGGCTTGGCGCGCAAGCCGCCGCCGACCAGCGCGGCCATGCTGGCGGAATGATGCGGCGCGCGGAACGGCCGGCGGTTGGTGAGTTCGCCGTCGGCGATCTCGCCCGCGACCGAGGCCACCATGGAGACTTCCAGCAATTCCGCCGGCGTCAGCGGCGGCAGGATGGAGGGAAGCCGCGCCGCCAGCATCGACTTGCCGGCGCCGGGCGGGCCGACCATCAGCAGATTATGTCCGCCGGCCGCGGCGACTTCGAGCGCGCGCTTGGCGCTTTCCTGTCCCTTGATGTCGGCGAGGTCGAGCGGGGTTTCTTCCTGCTCGCGGATTTTCGGCGTCGGCCGCGACAGCACCTGCGTGCCCTTGAAATGATTGGCGAGCTGGATCAGCGAAGACGCCGCGACGATCTCCAGATCGGGACTGGCCCAGGCCGCTTCCGCGCCGCAGGCGGCCGGACAGATCAAGCCTTCGCCGCGCGCATTGGCGCCGATCGCGGCGGGCAGCACGCCCGCCACCGCGGCGATGGAGCCGTCGAGTCCTAATTCGCCCAGAACGGTGAAGCCTGACAGCGCGTCATGCGGAATGGCGCCGATCGCCGCCATCAAGCCGAGCGCGATCGGCAGGTCGTAATGGCTGCCTTCCTTCGGCATGTCGGCGGGCGCGAGATTGACGGTGATGCGGCGCGAGGGCAGCGCGAGGCCGGAGGCGACCAGCGCCGAGCGCACGCGCTCGCGCGCTTCCGAGACGGCCTTGTCCGCCAGCCCGACCACATGGAAGGCGGGAAGACCGGGCGCCACCTGCACCTGCACATCGACGGCGCGCGCCTCGATGCCCTCGAACGCCACGGTGGAAACGCGTTGAACCATTGCCAGCCGCCCTGCCTGCGGAAAGACTAGCCGAGCCGGATTCAAACCGGCAAGAACAATTAGGGAACACAGCGATGATGCCGCCGGCGCTATCCTCTGAAGCTTATGCTAAGCCTTGGCCACTGCTGGATTATTCCGCCTGGGCCGACACCTGCGCGACGCTGCAATTGTGGACGCAGGTGGTCGGCAAGATCCGGCTCGCGCTCGCCCCGCCAGTGAACCACTGGTGGGCGGCGACGCTTTATGTCACCGCGCGCGGGCTCACCACCTCGGCGATGCCATGGCAGGGCGGCGCGCTGCAGATCGATTTCGATTTCATCGATCACCAGCTGGTCCTGCGCTTGAGCGACGGACGCACGGAACGCGTCGCGCTCGCGCCGCGTCCGGTCGCGGATTTTTACGCCGAGGTGATGGCGCGGCTGCACGCGCTCGGCGTCGACGTGCAGATCTGGACCATGCCGGTGGAGATTGCCGACGCCATTCCGTTCGAGACCGACAACGAGCACAGGAGCTACGACGCGGCGGCGGCGAATGTGTTCTGGCAGCAGCTCGTGCAGGTGCATCGCGTGTTCAATATTTTCCGCGCGCGCTTTCTCGGCAAATGCAGCCCGGTGCATTTCTTCTGGGGCAGCCTCGATCTCGCGGTGACGCGCTTCTCCGGCCGCGCGGCGCCGCCGATCCCGCGCACCGCGCCCAATCTCGGGCTCTGGGTGATGCAGGAAGCCTATTCGCACGAAGTCAGCAGCGCCGGTTTCTGGCCGGGCAACGGCGGCTATGGCAAGGCGGCGTTCTATTGCTATGCCTATCCGGAGCCGGAAGGTTTTGCGCAGGCGTTGGTGGAAGGCGCGAGCTACGACAGCACGCTGGGCGAATTCGTCTTGCCCTATGACGCCGTGGCAAAGTCCGCCTCGCCGGACGAGACGCTGCTGCGTTTTCTGCAGGCGAGCTATCGAAGCCGCCGCCGACCGCGCAAAATGGGATCGCGCGGCGCTGGAGCGCGACGGCGGAGAAAGGTGCGAGGTGATCGACGAGGTCTCGGGGCCGTTCCTAGCGAACGGCCCCGACGGTGGCGATGCTTAGGGCGTCTGCGTCCCCGGCGGCGGCACCACATCGAACACGACGTGCAGCTCAACGTCGTCGTGGCGCCCGTGGCTTCCGCTTCTGCCCTTCCGATCGATCTTCATCACGACGTCGAATTGGCCGGGCCCGAAAGTGTAGGGCTGAATGCCTCTGGTTTTCGGATCGGTGTCGATCTCACTGGCATAGAACGCGAGATTCTGCGAATTCTGCGTGACGCGGGCGGTGCCTTCGTCGTCTGCAATAACGAAGGTATTTCCGGTCTTCCAGCCGAAGCCGTTGGAGTCCGGCTCAAGGCAGGACGGCGGTGGAGTCGGGGCGAACCTGGCGAGCCTCAGCTTCAGATAATCGGTGTCCCGCGAGGGGTCGAGGTCGATCCAGAGCTCGGCGTCATAGTGGTCGAGCGTCGGATTGGAAGGGTCCAGCGCGACGTCATAGGAAAAAGTGAAATTCCATGCCGCGCGCGGCGTAGTGCTGGTCTGCGGGGTCTGTGGGCCGGTCGGGACTTCGATATGGATCAAACCGTCGGCATCGACATAGGTCGAGCGAATGTCCGCGCCCTGCCGGATGATCGCCTTGATGGCGAGCTCGATGCCGGCATCTTCGTCGCGCTTGCGCTGAAACGTGGTTGCCGGATTGCCGGCGCCCTGCCAGATGAATCCCGGGGTGCATGAGTCCTGCGCAGTCGGATGGACGGGACGGTCGAGATAAACCGGAAGCCCGTCACGCGAGTTCTTGTCGTCGTCGTCGTCATCGTCGGCGATGGCCGACGTGGTTGCTGCCAACACTCCGACGCCGATCCACAAGACCGATAGAGCGGTCGCGACCAGCCGCCTGTCATTTCCTAAATCTAGCAAACGCATTTCGCCCTCCTTGTTAGGGGTGCATCCTGCCGGCTGCCGTTTCTGTAACGACGTTTGATTCGCCGGAGTGCCCCGCCGAAAGGATAGCTGGGTGAAATTCAAATGCAATTGCGGCCCCGCGACGTGGCGGTATTCAGTTACGTCGCTTCTGCTCGATCTTGTCCCAGATCATCGCCGCGATGTCCGGTCCGCCGAGATTCTTGATCGCGCGGATTCCGGTGGGTGACGTGACATTGATCTCGGTCAGCCAGCCGTCGATCACGTCGATGCCGACGAACAGCAGCCCGCGCTCGCGCAGCGGCGGGCCGATGCGCGCGCAGATCTCGCGCTCGCGTTCGGTCAGTTCGGTCGCCTTCGCCGCGCCGCCGCGCACCATGTTGGAGCGGATGTCATCGGCCGCCGGCACGCGGTTGACCGCGCCGGCGAACTCGCCATCCACCAGGATGATGCGCTTGTCGCCCTGCCGCACCGCCGGCAAAAATTTCTGCGTCACCCAGGCCTCGCGGAACGAGGTGGAAAACAGATCGTAGAGCGAGCCGAAATTCGGGTCCTCGCGCTCGATCAGGAACACCGCCTCGCCGCCTTTGCCGTAGAGCGGCTTCATCACGACGTCGCCGTGCTCGGCGCGGAAGGCCTTGATCTCGGCGAGGTCGCGGCTGAGCAAGGTCGGCGGCATCAGCTCGGGAAATTCGGTGACGAACATCTTCTCCGGCGCGTTGCGCACCTGCGCCGGATCGTTGACCACCAGCGTCTTGGGATGGATGCGCTCCAACAGATGCGTGGTGGTGATGTAATTCAGATCGAAGGGCGGGTCCTGCCGCAGCAGCAATACGTCGAACGCGGTCAGCTCCGCGCGCCGCGGCTCGCCCAATGTGAAATGGCCGCCTTCGGCATCGCGCACTTGCAGCGAGCGCACCGCGGCGAAAACCTTGCCGCCGTTCATCGCCAGCTTGTCGGGCGTGTAATAAGAGATCGCGTGCTTGCGCTGCTGCGCTTCCAACAGCAGCGCGAAAGTGGAATCGCCGCGGATATTGATCCGCTCGATCGGGTCCATCTGCACGGCGATGTTCAGGCTCACGTCTCCACCTCGAAGGCTGCGGGAATGTGGCGCGGCAGGCGGCCGGGCGCCACCAGCATGGCGTCAAAGCGCATGTCGCGCACGTTGTCGTGCGGATATTTCGCCAGCCAGGCTTCCGCCGCGGCGCAGATGCGGCGCTTCTGCTGCGGCGTGACGCATTCGGCGGCTCCGTCGAGCGTGTCGCGCGCTTTCACCTCGACGAAGACCAACAGCCTGCGGCGGCGCGCGACGATGTCGATCTCGCCCACCGGGCTGCGCCAGCGCCGGGCCAGGATGCGAAAACCCTTGGCGATGAGAAAAACGGCGGCGCGGCTTTCCGCCGACAGCCCGAGCCGAAAGGCGACCTGTCGCGGCCCCCCGACGCCGGGCCCAAGCTCGGAAGGATCACCGCGCGCCATCGTCGTCCTCTTTCGCCAGCGCGAGCGCGCGTTGATAAACATCCCGTCGCGGCAGCCCGGTGGCGGCGGCCACCTCGCTCACCGCATCTTTCACCGAAACCCGAACGAAGGCCTGCCGCAGCAATTCATCCACCTCGGCGCCCGCGGGCTGCGCCTCTGGCGGCGGGGGCGCGATCACCAACACGATCTCGCCGCGCGTTTCAGCTTCCCGGGCGTAATGTTGCGCAAGCTGAGGAAGCGTCGCGGGGCGCACTTCCTCATGCAGCTTAGTCAGTTCGCGGCAGACTGCCGCGGCGCGCGGGCCCAATCCGTCCGCGAGATCGGCGAGCGAGGCGCCAAGCCGCGGCCCGCTCTCGAACAACACCAGCGTCGCCGGGATGCGCGCCAGCTCCGCGATGCGCGCGCGGCGCGCCGCTTCTTTCGGCGGCAAAAATCCTTCGAAGAAAAAACGGTCGGTAGGAAGCCCGGCGACGGTGAGCGCCGCAAGCGTCGCGGACGCTCCCGGCAGCGCCGTCACGACGTGGCCGGCTTCGCGCGCGGCGGCCACCAGCTTGAACCCGGGATCGGAGATCAGCGGCGTGCCGGCATCGGAAACCAGCACCACGGCTTCGCCAGCCGCAAGCCGGCGCAGGATCTTCGGCCGCGCCTCGGCGGCATTGTGCTCGTGATAGGGCGTCAGCGGCGTCGCGATGCCATAGCGCTCGAGCAGCTTGCGGGTGACCCGGGTGTCCTCGCAGGCAATCACGTCCGCCCCGGCCAGCGCCTCGAGCGCGCGCAGGGTAATGTCGCCCAGGTTGCCGATCGGGGTTGCGGCGATATGCAGCCCGGGCGCCAGCGCCGGGGCCTCGACCGTCTGCCCGGCTATGACATAGCTTCGGGACGGCTTCTGATCGGATGGCTCAGGCTGGGCGGGAGTGGGTCGCGGCTTCATGGCGGGCACTTTATCCCCCGCTTGCTCAGGCGTCATGCTGTGGCCGCAAGGAGTTAAACTTGTAACTTGGTTTACTATTCGTCGCCAGAATGGATGGGGATGTTTAGGCCTTTGCAGCCACTGACAGGTTTGCCGGCGCTTTCGCGGCGGATTTGGCTTGGCGCCCTGCTGCTCGGCTTCGCCGGGTTCGGCGCCGCCTGCACCGCCACGAATGTCGGCGACTTCGGCGCGCCCGTACAGCCCGGCACCGCTCCCCTGCAGCCCGACGTGGTCGGCGCCGGCCGGATCAAGGTCGGGCTGATCCTGCCGCTCTCGGCCGGCGGCAATGCCGGCGTCGCGGCGCAATCGATGAAGAACGCCGCCGAGATGGCGCTGGCGGCATTCAACAATCCCGATATTCAATTGCTGGCCAAAGACGACGGCGGCACCACCGGCGGGGCGCAGGCCGCGGCGCAGCAGGCTTTGGCGGAAGGCGCGGAGATCATCCTCGGCCCGCTGTTTGCGCAATCGGTGGCGGCCGCGGGACAGATCGCGCGCCAGAGCGGCCGGCCGGTGATCGCCTTTTCCACCGACACCAGCGTCGCCGCGCGCGGCGTCTATCTCCTGAGTTTCCTGCCGGAATCCGACGTCGAACGCATCGTCGCCTACGCCGCCAGCGCCGGCAAACGCTCGTTCATCGCGCTGGTGCCGGACAATGCCTACGGCACCGTGGTGGAAGCCGCCTTCAACCAGGCGGTCGCGCGCCGCGGCGGACGCATCGTCGCGCTGCAGCGCTATCCGGTCAACAAGGCCGCGCGGCAGACCGCAGTGAGCGCCGTGGCGCAGGCGGCGGCGACGGCGGACGCGTTGTTCATCCCCGACGGATCGGACGCCGCCGATCTGGTCGAGGCGCTCGCAGCCAATCGGGTGAATGTGAAACGCCTGCAGCTTCTCGGCAGCGGTTTATGGGCCGATCCGAGCCTGGCCTCGGTGCCGTCTTTAGAAGGCGCCTGGTATCCCGCGCCTGATCCCGCCGGCTACCGGAATTTCGCCGCGGCTTACCGCAAGCGCTTCAATCAGGATCCCGTGCCGACGGCGACGCTGGCTTATGACGCCGTGGCGCTGGTCGCGGCGCTGGTGAAGACGCATGGCGCGCAGAGGTTCTCGGAGGAAACCTTGACCGCGGCTTCCGGCTTTGCCGGCATCGAAGGCGTGTTCCGTTTCCGCCCCGATGGCACCAATGAACGCGGGCTGGCGGTGATGCGCGTCACATCATCCGGCGGACAGCCGGTCGCGCCGGCGCCGCGCTCCTTCGGGTCGGCAACTTAACTTGGGCGCGCTCTAAGCCGCCAAATCCGCCACCACCGCATCGAGCAAGGGAAAACCGGATTGCGTCACGCGCAGGCGTCCGTCGGGCATGGTTTCCAGCGCGCCTTCTTCCTGCAGGTTCGTTATCCGCTTGGGATCGAGCGGACGGCCCGCCAGTGCCGCATAGCGTTGCGGGTCGATGCCTTCCGCCAGCCGAAGCCCCATCAGCAAAAGCTCGTCGGACTGCTCTTCGCGCGTCAGCGTTTCATCGGTGACGAGGCCGTGGCCCATCGATTCCACTTGCATGAGCCATGCCTCCGGCCGTTTTTCGGTCGCGGTCGCCTGCCGCACGCCGCCGATCTCGAGCCGGCCATGCGCGCCGGGGCCGATGCCGGCATATTCATGCCCGCGCCAATAGACGAGGTTGTGCCGGCACTCCGCGCCCGGCCGCGCGTGGTTCGATACTTCATAAGCCGGCAGGCCGGCGCGCGCGCAAATCTCCTGCGTCATGTCGTAAAGCGCGCGCCCGCAATCCTCGTCGGGAATGACCAGCTTGCCGCTCTTATGCAGCGCGTAGAACGGCGTCTCCGGCTCGATGGTCAATTGATAGAGCGACAGGTGCTCGGCCGCCTCCGCGATGGCGCGCGTCAATTCCTCCGCCCAGGCCTGCGGCGTCTGCCTTGGCCGTGCATAGATCAGGTCGAAGGAATAACGTTCGAAGATCGAGCGCGCGACCGCGACCGCATCGAGTGCTTCGCGCGCGGAATGCAAGCGGCCGAGTTCTTTCAGCGCCGCGTCGTCCAGCGCCTGCACGCCGAGCGAAACGCGGTTGACGCCGGCGGTCCGATAGCCGCGAAAGCGGGTGGCGTCCACGCTGGTGGGATTGGCTTCCAGCGTGATTTCCACGTCGCGCGCCACGCTCCAGTGCTTGGCGATGGTG
Source organism: uncultured Alphaproteobacteria bacterium (assembly GCA_963731585.1). GTDB lineage: Bacteria > Pseudomonadota > Alphaproteobacteria > Rhizobiales > Xanthobacteraceae > CANKHA01. Next base: position 810,680 of record CAVSWC010000003.1, on the reverse strand, counting down.
TCGAGGATCGCCTGCACGGTGGACGGTTGCATCAGCGAGGGCGTTCCCCCGCCGAAGAAGATGCTGGAGACTTCGCGCGCCAGGTACGCGCCGGGCGGTGGCGGCGATCTCCGAGGCGAAGGCGCGGATGTAGCGCGCTTCATCGATGCCGCCATGGCGCACATGGCTGTTGAAGTCGCAATACGGGCACTTCGACAGGCAGAAGGGCCAGTGCACGTAGACGCCGAAGGCGGATGGCTGCGTTAACGACATGTTAACGTTATAAGTCGAGCCGCGGCGCAATCACAGAGCGAATGCGAACTGGCCTGTGGCAAGTCGTTAAAATTTTAACGATCGGCGATCGGCTGCAGGCAGGCGCTGGCCAGCTTTATGAAGGCGCGTGCGCGGTGCGACAGCCCCTGGCCTTTCGGAGGCAAACCGTGTTTTTCGTCGGCGCTCATCTCGCCGAAGGTGCGCGTGTGGCCGTCCGGAAGAAACATCGGGATCGTAACCGAAGCCCGCAGTCGCCGCGCGGCGGCCAGACGAGCGTGCCGTCGACGCGGCCTTCGAATTCCTCCACCTCACCGTCGGGCCAGGCGACACACAAGCGCAGAGACGAAATGCGCGCGGCGGTCGGTGGCCTTGCGCTCGCGCAACAGGTTTTCGATCTTCTGCATCGCGCCCGCGAAATCCTTGTTCTCACCCGCCCAGCGCGCCGAATGAATGCCGGGCGCGCCATCCAGCGCTTCCACCACAAGCCCGGAATCGTCGGCAAAGGCAGGCAGCCTCGCGGCCGCCGCGGCGGCCTGCGCCTTGATGCGCGCATTGGCGCGAAAGCTCGTGCCGGTTTCCTCCGGCTCGGCAAGCCCCAGCTCGCCCGCCGACACCGCCTCGATGCCGTAGGGCGAAAGCAGTTCGCGCAGCTCCCTCAGCTTTCCGGAATTATGCGTGGCGATCACGATGCGTCCTTCGAGGCGGCGATGCGCCGCCGATGGCGCGGATGGTGCAGGCCGGCTCACGTCACCGCCATCTTCTGCAGATCGACCAGCTTGCCGATGCCTTTGCGCGCGAGCGCGAGCAGCGCGAGGAATTGCTCTTCGGAAAACGGGATTTTCTCCGCGGTACCCTGGATCTCGACGATATTGCCGCTGCCGGTCATGACGAAATTGGCATCGGTGTCGGCTTCGGAGTCTTCCGCATAGTCCAGATCGAGCACCGCGACGCCGTGCGATACCCCGCAGGAAATGGCCGCGATGTGATCCTTGATCGGCTCGCCGCGCGTGAGCATCTCGCGCGATTTCATCCAGGCGATGCAGTCGTGCAGCGCCACCCAGGCGCCGGTGATGGCGGCCGTGCGGGTGCCGCCGTCGGCCTGGATCACGTCGCAATCCAGCGTGATCTGCCGCTCGCCCAAGGCCTCCAGGTTGAGAACCGAGCGCAGCGAACGCCCGATCAGGCGCTGAATCTCCACCGTACGCCCGCTTTGTTTGCCGGCGGAAGCCTCGCGCCGGGTGCGCTCGGAGGTGGCGCGCGGCAGCATGCCGTATTCCGCGGTGACCCAGCCGCGCTGTTGACCTTTCAGCCACGGCGGCAGGCGGTCCTCGAGCGTGGCGGTGACCAGCACATGGGTGTCGCCGAATTTCACGAAACACGAGCCTTCGGCGTATTTCACCACGCCGCGCTCCAGCGATACGGCGCGCAGCTCATCGGGCTGTCGGCGGCTCGGCCGCATAGGGGAATCTCCGCAAGTGACCCGGGAATGCCGGCGTCACGCTTTTAGGTTGCGAGGCAGGCGGCGACAAGGCCGGATCGGTTTAAGCTGCGTCGCACGGCCGAATCGACAATTCGTGCCCTCGAGGAGCCAGCATGTCCCAGGACGTCCCGATCGGCGCAACGCAGGTGAGCCTTGCCCAGCTCAACGAGCGCTCGCGGGAGATCTTCCGCCAGATCGTGGAGAATTATCTCGCCACCGGCGAGCCGGTGGGGTCGCGCCACATTTCGCGGCTGATCCCGATGACGCTGTCGCCCGCGTCGGTGCGCAACGTGATGTCGGATCTGGAGCAGCTCGGGCTTGTGTATGCGCCGCATACCTCGGCGGGCCGGCGGCCGACAGAGCTGGGGCTGCGCTTTTTCGTCGACGCCCTGATGCAGGTCGGCGACGTTACCGAGCAGGAGCGCCGCGCGATCGAAGCGCAGGTGGCGGCCGCGGGCTCGACGAAATCGGTCGAGGCGGTGCTGACGGAGGCTTCGTCCTTGCTCTCGGGCCTGACCCGTTCCGCCGGCGTGGTGCTCACCGCCAAGGCCAATACGCGGCTCAAGCATATCGAATTCGTCCGGCTCGAGCCGGAACGCGCGCTTGCCGTGCTGGTGGCGGAAGACGGGCTGGTGGAAAACCGCGTGCTCGCCGTGCCCGCCGGACTGCCGACCTCCGCCTTGATCGAGGCGAGCAATTTTCTCAATGCCCGTATGCGCGGCAAGACGCTGGGCGACGCCAAGGCCGATCTCGACCGCGCCATGGAAGCCGGCAAGGCGGAGCTCGACCAGCTCACGCAAAAAATCATCTCGGCCGGGCTTGCGAGTTGGTCGGGCGGCGAAAGCGAGCAGCGCCAGTTGATCGTGCGCGGCCACGCCAACCTGCTCGACGACCTGAAAGTGCTGGAGGACCTGGAACGCGTGCGGCTGTTGTTCGACGATCTGGAAACCAAGCGCGGCGTGGCCGATCTGCTCGGCCGCGCGGAACAAGCCGACGGCGTGCGCATCTTCATCGGCTCCGAAAACAACCTGTTCTCGCTCTCGGGATCCTCCACCGTCATCTCGCCCTATCGCGACGCGGCGGGCCGCATCGTCGGCGTCATCGGGGTGATCGGGCCGACGCGGCTGAACTATGCCCGTGTGATCCCGATGGTGGATTACACCGCCAAGGTGGTAAGCAAGCTGCTGGGGACCTAGCCGGGAACTTTCGAACCGTCACGCCGCTTGATTTTTACCGATCCAAGCCTGATATCCCGGTCATCCGGGACATGGACGAAGGCACGATGACGGACGAAACAGCGCGACCTCCGTATGAGGAAAACATCGCCGCCGAGCCGCAGGCGGAGGACCCGCTGGCGGCGGCGACGCCGGGAATCCGCGGAGCTGAAAGACAAGGTCCTGCGCACGCTTGGCGGAGATGGAAAATCTGCGCCGGCGCACCGAGCGCGAAGTCGCCGATGCACGCGCCTATGGTATCGCCAGTTTCGCTCGTGACGTGCTGGGCATCGCCGACAATATGCAGCGGGCGCTCGACGCAGCCCGGCAGGAATTGAGCGGCTCCACCGATCCGGGCGTAAAGACGCTGCTCGAAGGCGTCGAGCTGACCGAGCGCGAGTTGCTGAAGGCGCTGGAGAAGAACGGGGTCAAGCGGTTCGATCCGCCAGGCAGAGAAGTTCGATCCCAATCTGCATCAGGCGATGTACGAAGTGCCCGACGACTCGGTGCCCTCCGGCATGGTGATGCAGGTGATCCAGCCGGGCTATATGATTGGCGAGCGCATGTTGCGCCCGGCGCTGGTCGCCGTTTCCAAGGGCGGCAGCAAGCCGGCAACGGTCGAGAGCGACCAGCCGGATTCCGCGGCATAAGCCTCCCGATAAGCGCTTCGACATCCCGTGGCCTGCAGGCTGTCACCTGCCGTCGCGCGGCCCTCCAAGCTGAGCCGGAGGCGGCGCGGGTCGCCTATCGCTTAAGCGGCCCGGCTGCGGTCAAACCGGCGGACGGGGCGAGCCGGTTAACGCACCTCCACCCACCAGCGATATGCCTGCATTTGGAGAATTCTTGATGGGCTGCCTTGCGGCAAAATTGGGCTCTCCTATATGAGCCATAACGCCGCGGTTTGCGGCGCAAACCAATGTTGGGGGTCGGCAAGGGGCTTGCGCGGTTTGCTCCGCGAATAGTTTCCGTCCAGGTGCCGAAAGGGCCGGGCCGACCTGCCGTAACATGAGAGGAAAAAGTCATGGGCAAGGTCATTGGCATCGATCTCGGGACGACGAATTCCTGCGTCGCCGTGATGGAAGGCAAGACGCCGAAAGTTATTGAAAACGCCGAAGGCGCGCGCACCACTCCGTCCATTGTCGCATTTACCGACGACGGCGAGCGCCTCGTCGGCCAGCCGGCCAAGCGCCAGGCGGTCACCAATCCGGAAAAGACCATCTTCGCGGTCAAGCGCCTGATCGGACGGCGCTATGACGACCCGACGGTCGAGAAGGACAAGAAGCTCGTCCCCTATAAGATCGTGCGCGCCTCCAATGGCGACGCCTGGGTCGAGGAGGAAGGCAAGACTTATTCGCCCTCGCAGATTTCCGCCTTCATCCTGCAGAAGATGAAAGAGACGGCCGAGGCCCATCTCGGTCAAAAGGTCGAGCAGGCGGTCATCACCGTTCCCGCCTACTTCAACGACGCCCAGCGGCAAGCCACCAAGGACGCCGGCAAGATCGCCGGGCTCGAAGTGCTGCGCATCATCAACGAGCCGACCGCGGCCGCGCTCGCCTATGGCCTCGACAAGCAGAAGGCCGGCACCATCGCGGTCTACGACCTCGGCGGCGGCACTTTCGACATCTCGATCCTTGAGATCGGCGACGGCGTGTTCGAGGTGAAGTCCACCAACGGCGACACCTTCCTGGGCGGTGAAGACTTCGACATGCGGCTGGTCAGCTACCTGGCCGACGAATTCCAGAAAGAACAGGGTATCGACCTGCGCCGCGACAAGCTCGCGCTGCAGCGCCTGAAGGAGTCCGCCGAGAAAGCGAAGATCGAGCTGTCCTCGACCACGCAGACCGAAATCAACCTCCCATTCATCACCGCGGATGCTTCGGGTCCCAAGCATCTCACCATGAAGCTCACCCGCGCCAAGTTCGAGGCGCTGGTGGACGATCTGATTCAGAAGACCGTCGAGCCTTGCCGGATGGCGCTGAAAGACGCCGGGTTGTCGCCCGCCGAAATCCAGGAAGTGATTCTGGTCGGCGGCATGACGCGTATGCCGAAAGTGCAGGAAGTGGTGAAGCAGCTGTTCGGCAAGGAGCCGCACAAGGGCGTCAACCCCGACGAGGTGGTTGCGATCGGCGCCGCCATCCAGGCCGGCGTGCTGCAGGGCGACGTCAAGGACGTGCTGTTGCTCGACGTGACCCCGCTGTCGCTCGGCATCGAGACGCTGGGCGGCGTGTTCACCCGCCTGATCGACCGCAACACCACCATCCCGACCAAGAAGTCGCAGGTCTTCTCCACGGCTGAGGACAATCAGACCGCCGTCACCATTCGTGTCTTCCAGGGCGAGCGCGAGATGGCGGCTGACAACAAGATGCTTGGCCAGTTCGATCTCGTCGGCATTCCGCCGGCGCCGCGTGGCGTGCCGCAGGTCGAGGTCACGTTCGACATCGACGCCAATGGCATCGTCAACGTTTCGGCGAAGGACAAGGGCACCGGCAAGGAGCAGCAGATCCGCATCCAGGCGTCGGGCGGCTTGTCCGAGACTGACATTGAAAAGATGGTCAAGGACGCCGAGGCGAATGCCGAAGAGGACAAGAAGCGCAAAGCCGAGGTGGAAGCGAAGAACCACGCGGAAGCTTTGGTGCATGCCACCGAGAAGGCCTTGAGCGAGTATGGCTCCAAGGTCGGCGAAGCCGAGCGCCGCGCCATCGAGAACGCCATGGCGGACTTGAAGGAAGCGCTGAAAGGCGACGACGCCGCCGCCATCACGGAGAAGAGCAACGCGCTCGCGCAAGCTTCCATGAAGCTTGGCGAAGCCATGTACAAGCAGCAGCAGGAAGCTCAACCGGGCTCAGACGCCGGCGCGCAAGCGGCCGGTGGTGGCGCCCCGAAGGACGACGTGGTCGACGCGGAATTCACCGAGGTCGACGACGACAAGAACAACAAGAAATCGGCTTAAACCTCCGCGGGGGGAGTCGAAGTGGACAAGGCCATTTCGAGCTTGGGGCTTACTTGCTTCCCGCATATTTTGGATGGCCGGGTAGTTCCCGGCCATCTCGTTGATTAGAGCATCGCGGGCATGTCGAAGCGCGACTATTACGAAATTCTCGGTGTGGCGCGCGGCGCGAGCGACGCCGATCTCAAGGCCGCGTTCCGCAAACTGGCCATGCAGCATCACCCGGACCGTAACCCGGGCGACAATGAATGCGAGCACCGCTTCAAGGAATGCAACGAAGCCTATGAGGTGCTGCGCGACCCGGAAAAGCGCGCCGCCTATGATCGCTTCGGCCACGCCGCTTTTGAGCAAGGCGGCGGCGGGCACGGCTTCGGAGCCGACTTCGGTTCCACCTTCTCGGAGATTTTCGAAGATCTGTTCGGCATGGCCGGCGGGCGGCGCGGCCGCTCCTCCGGCCGCGAGCGCGGCGCCGACCTGCGCTACAACATGGAAATCACGCTGGAGGAAGCCTATAGCGGAAAGACCGCGCAAATCCGCATTCCCACTCCGGTGACTTGCGAAGTCTGCTCCGGCAGCGGCGCCAAGGCCGGCACGCAACCAAAGTCCTGCGCGACCTGCAACGGCCAGGGCAAGATCAGGCACGCGCAGGGCTTCTTCACGCTCGAACGCACGTGCCCTACCTGTCATGGCCGCGGGCTGGTGATCGACAATCCCTGCAAGTCCTGCGCCGGCTCGGGCCGGGTGACGCGTGAGCGCATGTTGTCGGTCAATATCCCCCCGGGCGTGGAAGACGGCACGCGCATTCGGCTGGCAGGAGAGGGCGAAGCCGGGGTGCGCGGTGGGCCGCCCGGCGATCTCTATATTTTCCTGTCGCTCGCGCCGCACGATTTCTTCCAGCGCGAGAGCGCCGACCTGCATTGCCGCGTTCCGGTTTCGATGGTGACCGCAGCACTCGGTGGCGAGTTCGAAGTGCCAACCATTGACGGAAGCAAGACCCGGGTAAGAGTGCCGGAGGGCACGCAATCGGGGCGCCGGTTCCGGCTGACCGGAAAAGGGTATGCCGGTGCTCCGCTCCAAGCAGACCGGAGACATGTATGTACAGATCGTGGTGGAGACGCCGCAGAGCCTGACCAAGCGCCAAAAGGAACTATTGCGTGACTTCGAGACGCTCTCCTCGCACCACACCCAGCCAGAATCCGTGGGCTTTTTCAGCAGGGTCAGGGAGTTCCTGGACGGGCTCGGCGGGCGTGCCAGCACCTCTTAAACTTGACCCATGCCGTCCGGCGCTATACGCGTAAGGGTCGAATTTCCGGCATGTAGTATCTCATAGTCCACTATGCCTTTGCCTTCCGCCGCACGCCTCGAAAAGAAAATCCAAAGCCTCGACGAGGTGCGTTTCATCCGTTCGTGGCTGGAAAAGCCGTTATCGACGGGCGCGGTGACTCCCTCGAGCAAGCTGCTGGCGCGCACCATGGCCGCTTATGTGGACCCGCAAATCGCGGGTCCGGTCATCGAACTCGGCCCAGGAACAGGTCCTGTAACGGAAGCTTTGGTGACCCAGGGCGTCGATCCGGCTCGCCTGGTTCTTGTTGAATTCAACCCGACCTTCTGCCGCCTTCTGCGCGCGCGCTATCCCACCGCCATGGTGGTGCAGGGCGACGCCTATGGCTTGCACCGCCTGCTCGGCAAGCTGCTGCGCCAACCGGCCGCCGCGGTGGTATCCGGTTTGCCGCTCTTCACCAAGCCGCTGAAGAGGCGCCTGCGGCTGGTGCATGAGGCGTTTGGGCTGATGGCGCCGCACGCGCCTTTCATTCAATTCACCTATGCGATGGTGCCGCCGATTCCGAAGGCGCTCCATGGCATGAAGGCCGAAGCCTCCGAGCGCATCTGGATGAACCTGCCGCCCGCCCGGGTCTGGGTCTACCGCAAGAACTGATTTCTTTTCCGGACAGGCCGATCACGGGTTCGCGCCGCCGATGCCTCATCCCAAAATCCTGGTGATCCCCGGTTCGGTTCGCAATCGCTCTTACAATGCGCGGCTGGCGGCGCTCGCCGCCAAGGAACTGACCCTGGTAGATGCCGAGGTCAGCCAGATTTCGCTGTTCGATTATCCCATGCCGCTCTACGACCCCGACCACGACGTGGTTTCCGGGCCGCCGCCGAACGCGGTGAAGCTGAAGAAAATGCTGGCGGCGCATCACGGCGTCTTCATCGCCAGTCCGGAGTATAACGCGTCAATTTCGCCGCTGATGAAAAATGCGATCGATTGGGTATCGCGGGTGCGCGAGCGCGGTGAGCCGGCCTATGCGGCGTTTCACGGGCGGGCTTTTGCACTCGCAGCGGCCTCGCCCGACGTGCTGGGCGGCGCGCGCGGGCTGCTTGCCTTACGCCAGGTGCTGGAACTTGGCTGCGGGGCGCTGGTCATTCCCGAACAGGTGATTGTGCCGAACGCGGAAAATGCTTTCGACGACCTGGACAATCTGAAGGATGCGCGGCAAGCAACAGCGCTGAAGGTCTTGGCTCAACGTCTCGCCGAAATGGCGCAGCAACTTTCCTGACCGGGCTATCATGAGACTTAATCCGCGCGACCGGCTGATCCTCGCTCTCGACGTTGCTTCGGTGGACGCCGCGCACAAGATGGTGGAGCGGCTGGGGAATTCGGTCGGCATCTACAAGATCGGCTATCAGCTCGCCTATGCCGGCGGCCTGCCTCTTGCCGAAGAACTGGCGCACGCGGGCAAGCGCGTCTTTCTCGATCTGAAGCTGCACGATATCGGCCATACCGTGGCCAAGGGCGTGGAGAGCGTCGCGCGCCTCGGCGCGAGCTTCCTTACCGTGCATGCTTATCCGCAGACCATGAAGGCGGCGGCGGAGGCCAAAGCCGGCTCGAATCTGAAGATCCTCGCGGTCACCGTGCTGACCTCCTATGACGACGCCGATCTCGCGGCGGCCGGCTACGAGCTCGCGGTCGGAGAACTCGCCGCCGCGCGCGCGGAACAGGCGCGTGACATCGGCGTCGACGGGATCGTCTGCTCGGGCGAGGAGGCCACCATGCTGCGGCCGATCGTCGGCGCCGGCATGCTGCTGGTGACGCCGGGCATCCGGCCCGCGGGCGCGGCTTCCGGCGATCAGAAACGCATCATGACACCGACGGCGGCCATCGCCGCAGGCGCGGATTATCTTGTTGTCGGCCGCCCGATCCTTGAAGCATCCGACCCGAAGGGGGCGGCGGAAGGCATTGTCGCCGAGATCGCCCGCGCACGGCCGCAATAGGGGAGCTTTCGCATGAAGAAGGGTTATTGGATCGTGCGTGCCGACGTCACCGATCCGGAAGGTTACAAAGCCTATGTGGCCGCGGACATGGCGCCGATCGGCAAGCATGGCGGCCGCTTCCTGGTGCGCGGCGGAAGCTTCGAACTGTGCGAAGGCGCCGCCCGCTCGCGCAGCGTCGTGATCGAATTTCCGAGCTACGAAGCCGCGCTCGCCTGCTACCGCTCGCCGGAATATCAGGCCGCCGCTGCGTTGCGCCAGGGCAAGGCCGAATTCGACTTGGTGGTGATCGAGGGCTATGACGGCCCGCAGCCGTAGCTCTCCCTCCCGCATCAGGGCGTGCGACGGGCTATGCGGGAGAGGTGAAAACAGCAACGTCCGCCTCGCCTTCCCATTCAGCGGCTCCCCCGCTATACCCGCCGGGGGAGATGTTCATCCATGACCGACATCGGGTTGATCGTGGCCGGCGCCGGCGGGCGCATGGGGCGCACGCTGGTCAGGGCGATTGCCGAGACCGAGGGCGTGACGCTGGTGGGCGCGCTGGAAGGGCCGCGCTCGCCCTTTATCGGGCAGGATTCCGGCGTGCTCGCCGGTGTCGGCGAGAACGGCGTCCCCATCGCTGCCGATGTGAAAATGCGCGCGAGCAAGGCGGACGGCCTTGATCGATTTCACCACGCCGCAGGCCACGGTAGCGCTCGCCGCGCTGACCGCGCAGGCTAAGATCATCCACGTCATCGGCACCACTGGCTTGAGCCAAGCGGACGAAGGCAAGCTGCAGGAAGCGGCGAATTCCGCCGTTATCGTGAAGTCCGGCAATATGAGCCTCGGCGTCAATCTGCTTGCTGCGCTGGCCAAGCGCGCGGCCAGGACATTGGGCGAGGATTTCGATATCGAAATCCTCGAAATGCATCACAACAGGAAAGTGGACGCCCCCTCGGGAACCGCCTTGCTGCTGGGGCGGGCGCTGGCGGAAGGCCGCGGCATTGCGCTCGCCGAGCGCTCTGTGCGCGCGCGCGATGGCGAGGTCGGCGCGCGCAAGCCCGGCGATATCGGCTTCGCGGCCCTGCGCGGCGGCACCGTGGTCGGCGATCACAGCGTGATCTTCGCCGGCCCCGGTGAGCGGCTCGAGCTGTCGCACAAGGCCGAGGACCGCATGATCTTTGCCCGCGGCGCCTTGCGGGCGGCGCTCTGGGCGCGCGGCCGCAAGCCCGGCATCTATTCCATGACTGACGTGCTTGACATCGGTGACATCTGAGATGGCATCGCGCCGCAAGCGGGAACAACAAGCCGCCGCTGCGGCCGCCGCTGCTGCCGTGGTGCGCAAGCCGACGGCCCTGCATTTCGCGGGGGTGATCGCCCTCGCGGTGGTAGCGATGATGGCCGCCTTCGTTCTGGTGCCGGCATTCGCCAGGCAGTCAGGGCTGCATGAGCGGCATTGGAATTATGCCATGGCGGCGGTTGCGCTGCTGATCGGCATCGTCACCACCAAATGGATCAGGTCCCTGCAACGGCGGGCGGCAGACAGCAGCAATTCCGCTACCGCCGCAAGGCGGTCTCGGTGACTTCAGCCGGCTGGCGCGGCCGCCGTCTCTCTTTGCAGGAGCGACCCGCCGGTCATCTCCGCGCGGTTGCGGCAGGTCCATCAGGGCGAGGAGCGTCGGCGCGAGATCGGCCAGCCGCCCCTCCGCCAGTCCCGCATCACCGCCGCCGACCAGCAGCAAGGGCACCGGGTTCGTCGTGTGCGCGGTGTGCGGCCCGCCGGTTTCGGGATCGCGCATCATCTCGCAATTGCCGTGATCGGCCGTGACCAGCAGCGCACCGCCGGCTTTCTGAATGGCCTCGACGATGCGGCCGAGGCCGGTGTCGACCGTTTCGACGGCCTTGATGGCGGCCTTCAGATCGCCGGTGTGGCCGACCATGTCCGGGTTGGCATAGTTCAGCACGATCAGGTCGTATTTGCCTGAATTGATCGCTTCCACCGCCTTGTCGGTGAGTTCCGGCGCCGACATCTCCGGCTTCAGGTCATAGGTCGCAACCTTCGGAGAGGGGACCATGATCCGGTCTTCGCCCGTGTAAGGCTGCTCGCGCCCGCCGTTGAAGAAGTAAGTGACGTGCGGATACTTCTCGGTTTCGGCCATCCGCAGCTGCGTCCGGCCCACATCGGCGACAACCTCGCCCAGGCCCTTCTCGAGCGTTTGCGACGGGAAGATCGTTTCCAGGAATGCGTTGAGATCGGTGCTGTATTCCGTCATGCCGGCCGCCGCCGCAACGCGGATGCTGCGCTTGCGGGCAAAGCCGGAGAAAGCCGGATCGAGCAAAGCAGCCAGCAGCTGGCGAACCCGGTCGGCGCGGAAGTTGAAACAGAGCACGCCGTCGCCATCGCGCATGCCCTGGTAATCACCGACGACCGCCGGCGGCACGAACTCATCGGTCACCTTGTTCGCATAGGCTGCGTTGATGACGGAGATCGCATCCGGAAACCGCGGGGCGTCCGCATCGACAATCGCCGCATAGGCCTTGGCGACGCGCTCCCAACGTTTGTCGCGGTCCATCGCGTAGTAGCGGCCGATCACCGTCGCGATCGAAACGCCGGGCGGCAGCGCCGCGGCAAATTCCGTGACGAAGGCCTTGCCCGATTCCGGCGGCGTGTCGCGGCCGTCGGTGAAGACATGCGCGACCGTCGGCACGCCCGCGTCGGCTAGGATCTTTGCGAGCGCCACCGCGTGGTCCTGATGCGAATGCACGCCGCCGTCCGACACCAGGCCCATCAGATGGCAGGTGCCGCCGCTCTTCTTGAGTTTGCCGATGAGAGACTGGAGCGCCAGCTGCTGCGCGATCTCGCCCGTTTCCACGGCATTGTTGATGCGCGGCAGATCCTGAATCACGACGCGGCCGGAACCGATATTCAGATGCCCCACCTCGGAGTTGCCCATCTGCCCGGGCGGCAGACCGACGTCGAGACCCGAGGTATGCAGCAAGGCATGCGGTACCGTCGACCAGAGCCGGTCGAAGGTTGGCGTGCGCGCCTGGAGCACGGCATTGTCGGCCGGATCTTCCCGCCAGCCCCAGCCGTCCAATATTGCCAGCATGACCGGCCGGCGCCGCTGCATCTTCGCTTCCCTCATCACCAACGAGATCGGGGCTTGTCCCCGTCATATAGGCCGGGTTGTGCGCGATTGAAATAAAGCCGTCAACAAGGGCGAAAAACGGCCAAAAAGCTGCGGCGAGGGCCGTCCCGTTTCGGTAAAGTCCGATCTCCGCGGAGAGCGTATTAATGATGATGGCTGCCGATCGTCTTCTGGTGCTCACGCGCCATGGCCAGAGCGCGTGGAATCTCAGCAATCTTTTCACCGGCTGGAACGACATGTCGACCTGACCGACCAGGGCATCGAGCAGGCGAAGGCGGCGGGCCGCAAGCTGTTTGGCCATAACATCCGTTTCGACGTGGCCTTCACATCGAATTTGAAGCGCGCGCAGCACACCCTCGACATCATGCTGGCGGAGATCGGGCCAGAGCAATGTGCCGGTCTTCGAAAGGACGTCGGCGCTGACACGAGCGCAATTACGGCGATCTTGCCGGCCTCGAGCAAGGACAGCAGGCGCGCGACGAAATGGGGCGATCGAGCAGGTCCACCTCTGGCGCCGCTCGCTACGAAGGCGCTGCACCGGGCGGCGACGAGCCTGCGCGACCACCGCCGCGCGCGTGCTGCCTTGTTACGATTTCGGAGATCCAGCCCCGCATCCTGCGCGGGGAGCAATGATGCTGGATCGTCGCCATCAACAACTCGCGCGCGCGCTGCGTGCCGGTGTGCTCGAAAGACGGCGTCGGCGACCAGACCGGCATCATCGAGCGTGAACTGCACACCGGCATTCCGATCGTCTATCGGCCGCCAGGACGATTCGCCGATGATCGTCACGGCTGATTACGGCGTAGCGCGCGCATCGGCGATGAGCGCAATGCCGCCGTGATTGCGAGATCGGGCGGCTTGACGGACGATGCGATCATGCCGGCGAACGGATGCCTTCGACTCGATCTTCCCGCTTCCCAGCCGAGCATGGCGCGCTTGCGCGTCAGGCCCCAATGATAGCCGGTGAGGCTGCCGCTCCTTGCCGATCACCCGGTGGCAGGGCACCACGAAGCAGACGGGATTTTTCCCGACCGCGGCGCCGACCGCGCGCGCCGCTTTCGTCGTGCAGACCTTGGCGGCGATGTCGGAATAGGTCGCGGCGCGGCCCATCGGGATGCGCAGCAAGGTTTCCCACACCCGCACCTCGAAATCGGTGCCGATCAGCACCACGCGCAACGGCTGGTCACGGCTGCCACTGGCTTGGAATCGAAGATGCGGCGCGCGAGCGGCGCGGTCGCGGCGGTGTCTTCGACATAACGCGCCTTCGGCCAGCGGCTCTGCATGTCGGCGAGCGTCGCGGCTTCCGCGCCGGGATCGGCGAAGGCAAGGCCGGCAAGCCCGCGCGGCGTCGCCATCACCAGCGCGTGGCCGAACGGCGAGGCGTGGAAGCCATAGGCAATGGTCAGGCCTTCGCCGCCCGCCTTCCATTCGCCCGGCGACATCGCTTCATGCGTCACGAAAAGATCGTGCAGCCGGCCGGGTCCGGACAGCCCGACTTCGTAGGAAGCATCGAGCACGCTCGCGGAATCGCGCAGCAGCCGGCGCGCGCATGGTCGAGCGTGAGCGCCGCGACAAAGGCCTTCGGCGTCAGCCCGGCCCAGCGGCGGAACAGATGATGCAGCTCGGTCGGCGTGACGCCGACGGCCTCGGCGATCTCCTCCACTTCCGGCTGGCCGCGCCAGTGCTCGGAAATGAAGGCGACCGCGCGCCGCACGAGGTCGTAGTCGGGCGCTGGCCGGCAGCGGGCCGGCGTGGAATGCGCTTTGATGGTGGATGTCTGTAGCATGTCCCGAAGCTAGGCCCTCGCGCGGCCGCCAACCACCCGATTCCTGCATCCAAATGACAACGACTAATTTCTGGCAGGCCCGCGCCTGGCCTCGAACAACGCCTCGGCTCAGCGCCTCCGCGAAGCTCTGCTTTTCCTCCGGACCGAGGAAACCGGCGATGGCGCAGCCGCTCGCCGCGCGAAATCAGGAACAGCCGCTCGACGCCGAATTCCTCATGGATGTCCTGCTGCAGCCGCACCCAGAGCGGATTGGCGCTCCATTCCTGCGCGCACGCGGCCGCGCGGCGTCACCTTGCGCACGGTCAGTTCGGACGGCGTGACGGTCACCTCCTCATAGGCGTTGGCGGCGCGGTAATTGACGCGGAAGGCGAGATAGACCAGGAACACATCGAGGCCGAGAAAACCGAACACCGGCCAGGCGCCAAGCAGGATGAAAACCACGCCGGTGGCGAAGCTGGCGCCGCCGAGGCAGCCCATCAGGATCAGAAATCCCGTCGGTCCGAGCGAGCGATGCGGCGTCAGAGCCGCCGAAAAGATCGTGGGTTCGCTGCGGGCATCGTTGTCGGGCGGCATGGCGCTTATTATAGCGCGCGATCAGCAAAAGTGGACACCGGTTTTGCGGAAAGCAATCAAGCCTGCGCAGATTGCGTATACTTATCTGCGGTTCGCGCGCTACTAATTAACGTGGCGCATGATCTTATCGGCGAACCGGTTCCCACTTCGCCGGATCATGCGCGGGAAAGATGGCCAAAAAGACGACAGGGCAGCGCCTCAAGGCGGCGAAGAAGGGCAAAGCCGCCGTTCCCAAAAGCCCGCGCAAACAGGCGGCCGCCGACGTCGAAGGCGGCCGCATGGCGAACTGCCGCAATGGACCCATGCCGAAACCGAGGAGGCGTTCCGCCGGTTTCCAGGCGGCTCAGCCGGTGCCCAAGGGCGAGCTCGAGCACGTCAATCCTTTCACGCTGCTGGTGGCGGTGGTGCTGTCCGCGCAGGCCACCGATGCCGGCGTGAACAAGGCGACGCCGGCCTTGTTCAAGGCCGCCGACACGCCGGCAGAAGATGGCGGCGCTGGGCGAAGCCAAGCTGCGCAACTTGATCAAGACCATCGGGCTCTACCGCACCAAGGCGAAGAACGTCATCGGCTCTGCGAAGAAGCTGGTCGCGGAACATGGCGGGCAGGTGCCGCGCACCCGCGAAGAACTGGAAGCGCTGCCCGGCGTCGGGCGCAAGACCGCCAATGTCGTGCTCAACATCGCCTTCGGCGAGCCGACCATCGCGGTGGACACGCATATCTTCCGTGTCGGCAATCGCACCGGGCTCGCCACCGGCAAGGACCCGTTCGAGGTCGAGCAGAAGCTGATGCAGGCGGTGCCGGACAAATACAAGCTGCATGCCCATCACTGGCTGATCCTGCACGGCCGCTATGTCTGCGTCGCGCGCCGCCCGCTGTGCGAGAAATGCATCATCGCCGATTTGTGCAAATGGCCGGGAAAGACGACGCTGCAGGCGCCAAGGCAGTCGCATGACGAGCTAGTTTCGTCGTTATGCGCGGCGTCTTCGCGTCGATGATCTCCACCTGCCGTCCCGACAGCCGCTTGTGCAGATGCACCATCAACGCCATGGCGAACAGCGGCGTGGCAAGGTTCACGATCGGAATCGAGACGAAAGCGGCGATGAACAGCCCCGCGAAGAAAACCTGCCCGCGATGCGCACGCCGCAGCGCCTTGGCTTCCGCCGGGGAGCGAAAGCGCATGGCGGCGAGTTCGAAATATTCCCGGCTGAGCAGATAGGCGGTGGCAAGGAACAGGATGACGAGCCCGAGTCCGGCGAACAGCACAAAGGGCAGCGCCACGATGTAGACCGCGATCGTGAGCAACGCCGTCTTCATGCCTTCCAGCAGCGCGCGAAAGAGCGGCAGCGCCACGCCGGGCCTGTCGGCCGGGTAGTAGACGCCTTCGACCACGTCGGCGATCTCATCGACGAAGAAGCTGCCGACGAAGGCCGTCACCGCCGGCATCAGGAAGATTCCGCCGGTGATGATGCCAAGGGTTACCGCGAAGGACAAAATCCACGCCAAGATGGTCCAGAAGTTGCTGGGCATGACGCCGACATTGCTCTGGCCCCAAGCCGTGCCGAGCTCTGCCAGCCAGGTGAAGCCGTAATACATCCCGACGCCGAGAAGCACGATCATGATCAGCGCGAGGCCGATCGCCTTGAGCAGCACCTGCCGGAACGGCGGCGAGAACATCTGGGTCAGCGCTTTGACGGCAGCGTCGAGCATCCTTGGCTCCTTCGGGGCTCGAAGGTAAGGATGTCGCAAAGCGCGGACAAGGCTTAAATAATTGGGATCAGGCCGCCGGCACAAAGCTTTCCGGCTGTTTCGGCGCCGGTGGAACCTGCGCTTCCGCGCAGCCGCACTGGGTCAGGTCGGACCACTGCATGCCTGCGGTAGTCAAAGCCGGTGAGGATGGTCGGCTTCACCACCTCGAAATACGGCGAGATATCGAAGTCGCGCGGGGCATAAAGCGAGGAATGCCGGATCTCCAAAATCTCGCGCCGCGCGCTCTCGTTCTGCACTTTGGTGACCTTCGGCAGGATCGGATAGCGCACGCATTCGAACGACTGTGCGATCAGCGCCGAGCAGATAATCCGTGTCGGGTGGCCGGAGCCGAGCGACATCATGCGGCGGCGCCAGCGCTGCGGCACCGGCAGCGGAAACAGGTACCGCATCAGGTCGATGATGTTCTTCAGGTCGTAATCGAAGCCGATGCGCTCGGTGGCATAAGCGCAGACGCGCGCGCGGTCTTCCTCGGTCAACCCGGTCGGCCGGCAGACCCGCGTGTGGTAACCGAAATACTTCGATAGCGGCGCGCCGATCACGCCCTGGCCGATATGCGCTTCCACCAGCACCAGCGGTTCGCCGTCTTCCGTGGTGCGGTCGCCGATCGGCCCGACATAGAGCGCGGCATGCGACCAGGTGGACTGGGTGAGATACTTGATGACGCCCGCGATGCGGTTGTCGCCTTCCACCAGCAACACGTCGCCCGGCCGCAGGCAGGCGCGCAACGCTTCCGGCTCGCTCGGCGACGTGTAAGGCTGATAGCCTGGCGCCGGCTTGTCGAGATAACGGGCAATGACGTGCCCGATGCCGTCGAGTACCCAGGTCATTGAAACGCCCCGTTCCCCCGACTTGCCGCGCGGTCGCAGCCGCATGTCTTTGTTGCGGGCGAATTTACGTCAAACTCCTTGCAAATCCGTTCATGCCTAATACTAGTGCCGTGGTTCAGTGTCCTTCGAAACCGAAGTTCGCTCCGCGAGCCCTGCAAAATCAGGTGAACTTCGTTTCGGGACGCTCACTTGCGTCACACTTTGTTAGCCATGGCATTCACCGGCGCCGCGGAGCTTGCGGCAGAGTGCAGATGAAGCAATAGTTTGGATACCACGATGGCAATCACCCGCAGGACGTTTCTCGGCTCCGCCGCGGCCTTTGCCGCGGCGCCCGCTTTGGGCCAGGTGGCGTCGTCCGGCGAAGTTGATGTGGCGATCATTGGCGCCGGCGCCGCCGGCATTGCCGCCGCGCGGCGCGTTGCCGCGGCGGGACGGCGCTTCGCGCTGATCGAGGCCGGCGACCACGTCGGCGGGCGATGCTTCACCGACACTCGCAGTTTCGGCGCTCCCTTCGACACCGGCGCGCATTGGATTCGCCAGCCGGACAGCAATCCGGTGGTGAAGGCGACGGCGAAAGCCGGCCTGGATGTTTATCCCGTGCCGGCCGGGCAGAAGATCCGCATCGGGGCGCGCCATGCGCGCGAGAGCGAGCTGGAAGCTTTCCTCGCGGCGCAAGTGCGCGCCACCCGCGCGATCGCAGAAGCGGCGCGCGGCAAGACCGATCTGGCCGCTGCTCGCGCGTTGCCGAACGATCTCGCCGAGTGGCAGTCCACGATCGAATTCTCGCTCGGGCCGTTCGGCATCGCCAACGAACTCAGCGAGGTCTCGGCGATGGACATTGCCAAGCTGCAACGCGACGGCGAGGCTTTCTGCCGGCAAGGCTATGGCTCGCTGCTGGCGAAAGCGGCGGAAGGCATTGCCGTGCAGCTCTCGACACCGGCCACCGGCATCCAATGGGAGCGCGGCCTGGAAGTCGAAACGCCGAAAGGACGTATCACCGCCCGCGCCATCATCGTGACCGTTTCCACCAACGTGCTCACCGCCGGCAAGATCCGGTTTTCGCCGGAGCTGCCGCGCCGCCATCTCGACGCCGCAGCCCGGCTGAAGCTCGGCACCTATGAACGCGTCGCGCTCGACATGCCGGGAAATCCGCTCGGCCTTGCGGCTGATGAGCTGGTGCTGGAGCAATCGAACGGCGGCAACACCGCCGCGCTGCTCGCCAATGTGGGAGGCACGCCGCTGTGTTTCGTCGATGTCGCGGGGCGCTTCGGCCAAAGCATCGCCGCCGAAGGCGCGGCGGCGATGACGGATTTTGCTCTCGACTGGCTGGGCAAGCTGTACGGGGCGGATTTCAGAAAAACCGTGCGCAGCACGCAGGCAACGCAGTGGATCAAGGACCCGTTGGTGCTCGGCGGCTGGTCGAGCGCGGCGCCGGGCGCGCAACAGGCGCGCCGCGTGTTGATGGAGCCGCTGCGCGACCGGCTCTGGTTCGCCGGCGAGGCGGTGCACGAGACGGCCTGGGGCACCGTCAACGGCGCCTGGGAATCGGGCGAGCGCGCGGCAGAGGCGGCGTTGCGCAAGATCGCCGTGTTGCAGGAGCCGGCGAAGCCGGCGCCGAAGAAGCGCGAGCCGCAGCGTGGTCAGCGGCAACGGCCGCAACCGCGCTGATTGGGCAGTGCTACGAAACTTGTCATCCTCGCGAAAGCGAGGATCCATAACCACAGGCCTATCGATAGCGCACAGCGTATGGGTCCCCGCCTGAGTTTACCCCCGACTTGATCGGGCGGGACGACGAAGTCAGCCGCGCAGCGTGCCGCCGGTTTTCTTGCCAACCTCGGCGACGATCTTGCCTGCCAGCGCGTCGATCTCCTCGTCGGTCATGGTCTTTTCGCGCGGCTGGATCGTCACCGCGATGGCGACGGATTTTTTGCCCGGATCGATGCCCTTGCCTTCATAGACGTCGAATACATTCACGCCAGTGATCAGCTTGCGGTCGGCCCCCTGCGCCGCGCGCGCGATGTCGCCGGCCTTCACAGCCTGATCGACGATGAACGCAAAATCGCGCTCCACCGGCTGGAAGGGCGAGAGCTCCAGCACCGGCTTGGCGCGCGTGGCTTTCGCTTTCGGCTCCGGCACGCGTTCGAGGATCACCTCGAAGGCGACCAGCGGTCCCTCGGCATCGAGCGCCTCCAGCGCCTGCGGATGCAATTCGCCGAAATGGCCGAGCACGGTTTGCGGGCCCATCTGCAAGGTGCCGCTGCGGCCGGGATGGAACCAGGCCGGTCCGCCGGGCACCACCTGTACCGACTGTGCCGGCACGCCCGCCGCCGCCAGCACCGCCAGCGCATCGGCCTTGGCGTCAAAGGCATCGACCGAGGCTGTCGCGGAAGACCAATGCCGGCCGATACCGTTTGCCTTGGCCAGCGCGCGGCGCACGCCGGTCGCGGCAATGAACTGCTGTTCCGGCTGATCGCCGTGAAAAATCTGCCCGACCTCGAACAGCGCCACATCGGGATAGCCGCGGTCGGCATTTTTCTGTGCCGCGGCGGCGAGGCTGGGAATCAGGCTCGGCCGCATGTCGGAGAGATCGGCCGCGATCGGATTGGCCAAGGCCAATTCAGGCTGTCCGCCGCCGAACAACTCGGCCTGTTGCTTCGAAACGAAAGACCAGGTGACGGCCTCCACCAGCCCGCGCGCCGCCAGCGCGCGCTTGGCTTTGCGGGTGCGGACCTGCAGCGAGGTCAGCACCGGCTTGCGCGGGGCCTCGCCGCGATCGAACGGCGTCGCCGGAATGCGGTCGACGCCAAGAATGCGCACCACCTCTTCGACAATGTCAGCGGACCCATGCACGTCCGGGCGCCAGGACGGCACGGCGATCTTTGCCTTCTTGTCCTGCCTCGCAACAGAGAAACCGAGACGGCCGAGCACGCGCGCCACTTCGGTGAGCGGCACGTCGAGCCCGGCGAGCCGCTTCAGATCGCTCAGCGGGAAATCGATCACCCGCTCGGGAATTTCCGGATTGCCCGCGAGCACGATTTCCGACGGCGTGCCGCCGCACAGCTCGATCACCATCTGCGTCGCCAGCTCAAGGCCCGGCACGAGGAAAGCCGGATCGACGCCGCGCTCGAACCGATAACGTGCGTCGGAATTGATGCCGAGCTTGCGGCCGGTCTGCGCGATGTTGAGCGGCTCCCACAGCGCGCACTCGATCAGCACGTCGGTGGTGGCCTCCGAGACGCCGGTGGTCTCGCCGCCCATGATGCCGGCGAGCGATTCCACGCCCGCCGCATCGGCGATCACGCACATGCTTTCGTCGAGGCTATAGGTCTTGCCATCCAGCGCCAGCAAGGGCTCGCCGGCGCGCGCGCGGCGCACGACCAGATCGCCTTTCACCTTGGCGGCGTCGAACACATGCAGCGGCCGCGCCCGGTCGAAAGTAATGAAATTGGTGATGTCGACCAGCGCATTGATCGGACGCAGCCCGATCGCGCGCAAACGGGCCTGCAGCCAGTCGGGCGACGGCGCCGTTCTTCACGCCGCGCACCAGCCGCAGCGCGAAGCCCGGGCAGAGCGAGGGCGTCGAGCCGAAATCGAGCGCACCGAAACCGGGCAGGGGAATTCTCCCTTCACCGGTTTCGGCCTGCGCTCCTTGAAGGCGCCGATATCGGCGGCGTCGAGATCGCGCGCGATGCCATTGACGCCGGTGCAGTCGGCGCGGTTCGGCGTGAGATTGATCTCGATCATCGGATCGTTCAGCCCAAGCACCTCGCCGAAGGGTTTTCCGACCGGCGTGTCGGCCGGCAGGTCGATGATGCCTTCGTGATCGTCGCTCAGTCCGAGTTCGCGGCCGGAGACCAGCATGCCGCGGCTTTCAACATCGCGGATCGT
Source organism: uncultured Alphaproteobacteria bacterium (assembly GCA_963731585.1). Classification (GTDB taxonomy): domain Bacteria; phylum Pseudomonadota; class Alphaproteobacteria; order Rhizobiales; family Xanthobacteraceae; genus CANKHA01. The sequence continues at coordinate 789,547 of CAVSWC010000003.1, read as the reverse complement.
GCCGACCTTCAGGTCGAGCCCCGTGCCGGGAATATGCGTGCCGGGCGCCGCGAACACCGCCTTCATGCCCGCGCGCGCATTGGGCGCGCCGCACACCACCTGCACCGGCGCGCCGGCCCCGGTATCGACCATGCAGACACGCAGCTTGTCCGCATTGGGATGCTTCTCGGCGGAAATGACGGAGGCGACCTTGAACGGCGCCAGCGCCTTGGCCTTGTCTTCGACGCGCTCGACTTCGAGCCCGATCATGGTGAGCTTGTCCACGATCGTGTCGAGCGGCTCGTCGGTGTCGAGGTGCTCCTTCAGCCAGGAGAGCGTGAACTTCATCGCGTCTTCCTGCTATTTCGGCGGAGCGTAGAGGAACTGGAACGGCAGCAGCACGAAGACCACGATGGTCGCGATGATGGAGGCGCGAACGCACAGCGCCAGGAGTTCGCGCCGGATCAAGAGCTCGCGGGCCAGCCGCCGCTCCATATCCGGGCCGGTCAAATCGCGCCCGGCGAAAGTCGACAGGCAACGCAGACAACCCACCGCGATCAGCAGATAGACCGCCATTTCGGTGATGATGATGCCGAGCTCGATGTCGCTGTGGGCGACCAGCGGCGCCACCAGGCCGAGCCCCGCAACCATCATCCCGACATGGGTGAGCAGCCCGGTCGCCTTGCCGTCGAGGGTCTGGAATGCCGGGCGCGCTGGTCAAAGCCTGCTGCTTTTCCACCGCCTTTTCGTAGTTTGCGATCGCCGTTTTATCGAGCCCGCGCGTCGCCACCGAATAGATCATCCGCTCAAGCCATGGTTCCTTCATTGGCTGAGCCCCCCGGCCAAAGTCGGGAAATCGAGCGGACGGAATCCGTAATGCGACAGCCAGCGCACGTCGGCTTCGAAGAATTGCCGCAGGTCCGGCATGCCGTATTTCAGCATGGCGATGCGGTCGATCCCCATGCCCCAGGCAAAGCCTTGGTACTCACTGGGGTCGATGCCGCAATTGCGCAGCACGTTGGGATGCACCATGCCGCAGCCCAAAATCTCCAGCCAGTCATTGCCTTCGCCGAAGCGGATCTCGCCCTTCTCGCGCCGGCACTGGATGTCGACTTCCAGCGATGGCTCGGTGAAGGGAAAGAACGACGGGCGAAACCGCATCTTCACCTGATCCACTTCGAAGAAGGCCTTGCAGAATTCTTCAAGGATCCATTTCAGGTGACCGAGATGCGCGCTCTTGTCGATCACCAGGCCTTCGACCTGATGGAACATCGGCGTATGGGTCTGGTCCGAGTCGCTGCGATAGGTGCGGCCCGGAATGATCACGCGGATCGGCGGCTTCTGCGCCTCCATGGTGCGGATCTGCACCGGCGACGTATGCGTGCGCAGCAACAGGCGCGAGCCGTCGGGCTTCGGATTGAAATAGAAGGTGTCGTGCATTTCCCGCGCCGGATGGCCTTCCGGGAAATTCAGCTTGGTGAAATTGTTGCTGTCGGTCTCGATGTCGGGACCTTCCGCCACCGCGAAACCCATGTCGGCGAAGATCGCGATGAGTTCGTCGATCACCTGGCTGATCGGATGCACGCGGCCGGCTTCATTCGGCGCCTCGCGCACCGGCAGCGTGACATCGACGGTTTCGGTATTCAGCCGCGCGTTGAGCGCCGCGCTTCTTGAGCGCGTCCTTGCGCTCGGCGATGGCGGCGGTGACGCGATCCTTGAGATGGTTGATCGCCGCGCCTTTGCGTGCGGCGCTCGTCCGGCGTCATGCCGCCGAGCGTCTTGAGCAGCGCGGACACCGAGCCGCTTTTGCCCAGGGCGGCAATGCGCACCGCTTCCAGCGACGCTTCGTCGCCGGCCGCGGCTGCGCCGCCGAGGATTTCCTGCTCCAGTTGCGTCAGGTCGGACATGGCAGACTTGCTTTTTTGCTGGTCATGCCCGGGCTTGACCCGGCCATCCGATCGGGGAACAGTTAGGCTAGCGATGGATCGCCGGGTCAAGCCCGCGATGACGACTGAGAAAACCTAGGCGCGCCTGCCGCCGGCAGCGCGGCTTTCGCCTTCTCCACGATCGCCTGGAACGCCGCCGGCTGTGTAATGGCGAGGTCCGACAGCACCTTGCGATCCACCATCACGCCGGCCTTGGCGAGGCCGTCGATGAAACGGCTGTAGGACAGGCCGAAGGGACGCACGGCTGCGTTCAGGCGCTGAATCCAGAGCGCGCGGAAGGTGCGCTTGCGGCGCTTGCGGTCGCGGTAGGCGTATTGGTTGGCCTTCTCCACCGCCTGCTTGGCGATGCGGATGGTATTTTTCCGGCGGCCATAAAAACCCTTGGCGGCCTTCAAAACCTTCTTGTGTTTGGCGTGCGAAGTGACGCCGCGTTTAACGCGTGCCATGGCTGATCTCCATCAATCTCAAGAATAGGGGTTCGGTTCAGGCCGCCGTCCGGGCGGCCGGCTGGCGATCAGCCGTTGGGGAGAAAGAACTTTTTGATTTTCTCGCCGTCGGTCTTGAACATCACCGCCGTGCCGCGCAACTGGCGGATCTGCTTCTTGGTCCGCTTGATCATGCCGTGGCGCTTGCCCTGATGGGCGAACATGACCTTGCCGGTCCCCGTGATCTTGAAGCGCTTTTTAGCGCCTGACTTGGTCTTCATCTTGGGCATTTGGCTCTCCTCTGCCGGATGATCGGCAAGGCCAAAGGCCTTCGATCACCGGACGGGTGCTCACGATTGAGCGTGCTCGGATTGAGCGGTCACGCCGCCACGGCAGCCCTTTAGCCGGTCGGCGAGAGGCCGCGGTTATGGCAGAGGATGCCCGGAAAGACAAGGTTTCAGGGCCGCTTTTTCGCCGCGAACCGGGTGAATCCGGCTCCCGAGGCTGTTTCCAGGAGATGACGAGAAATAGCGATCGTTGGACTGCTGAAGCGCCGAAGCGGGCGTCGCCTCAGCGCGGCGCCAGCACCATGACCATCTGGCGGCCTTCGAATTTGGCATCCTGCTCGACCTTGGCGATGCCGGTGACGTCTTCGCGGATCCGCGCCAAGAGCTGCGCGCCCAGCTCCTGGTGAGCCATTTCACGGCCGCGGAAGCGGCAGGTGATCTTGACCTTGTCGCCCTCCTCGAAGAAGCGGTGCATGGCGCGCATCTTCACGTCGTAATCATGGTCGTCGATCATCGGACGGACCTTGATCTCCTTGATTTCGACGACCTTTTGCTTCTTGCGGGCTTCGGCAGCCTTTTTCTGGGCCTGGTATTTGTATTTGCCGAAGTCGAGGATTTTGCAGACCGGCGGCACCGAGTTGGGCGCGATCTCGACCAGGTCGAGCCCGGCCTCCTGGGCCATGGCGATGGCTTTTTGAATGTCGGTGGGACCGTGGTTGTGGCCGGTTTGGTCGATCAGCTGGACCTCACGGACCCGGATATCCTCGTTGATGCGCGGCCCATCTTTGGGCGCCGGCATCGGACTTCTCATCGGACGACGAATGACACAGCTCCTGTGTTGTTACGATGGCGAAATGTCGGGAGAAACCCGCCCCGAGTCAACGTCAATACGACATCAAATACTGCCTTGCGCGCAGTACGTGACCGGCGGGTAACACTAAAAAGTCTAACGATTGCGGGCGAGCAGGGCGGTATAGACAGCGCGGGTGGCAGATACCACGCTTTCCAGCGGCCCCGGGTTAATCGGCGGCACGAATTGCGAAGCGAGCGAATGAATGATTGTCTGAAAACCGTGGCGATAGGAACCGGCGCAGCGGGGCGTGTCATCGCCGTGCGCCAGCGCGCGGGCGCCTCGCCGGGTCTGTTCTGGCTGGGCGGCTTCAAATCCGATATGCGCGGGTCCAAGGCGGAGGCGCTCGACCAATGGGCGGAAGGACGCGGGCGGGCCTGCACCCGCTTCGACTATTCCGGCCATGGAGAATCGGGCGGCGCCTTCGTCGACGGCACCATCGGCCGCTGGCTGGAGGAAAGCCTGGAAGTCTTCACCGCCTGCTGTCAGGGGCCGCAAGTGATCGTCGGCTCGTCCATGGGCGGCTGGCTGGCGCTTCTGCTGGTGCGCGCATTGCGCCGGCGGGAAAAGGCCGGCCGGACGGCCATGGCCTCGGTGCAGGGCCTCGTCCTGATCGCGCCGGCGGTCGATTTTACCGAGGAGCTGATGTGGAAGCGGTTTCCGGCGGCAGTCAAGCGCGAGATAGAAGAGAAGGGGTCATGGTCGCAGCCGTCCGCCTATTCGGACGAGCCCTACCCCATCACGCGAGGCCTGATTGTCGAGGCGCGCGATCATCTGATGTTCGGCGACTTGATTGAGACCGGCTGTCCGGTGCGCATCTTGCAGGGCGTGCAGGATGAGGATGTGCCGTGGGGCCATACGGTGGAGTTGGTGTCGCGCTTTGCCCGCGACGATGTGGTGCTGACTCTGGTGAAGGACGGGGACCATCGCCTGTCGCGGCCGGAAGATATCCAACGGCTGTTGGCGGCGGTGGCGGAGTTCTGATCGCTTGTGAGGAGCCGCGCCGCGGTTAAGATGACGGCATGAGCGAAACCGCCGCGCCGCCATCGCAAACCGCACCGGCTCTGCACGGTGAAGCCATCCTGCGGGAGGTCCGCGCCAGCGGAATCGCTTACGTCCTGGCGCTGCCCGATCTCTACACCAGCAAGGGATTGCTGCATCCGCTCACTCAATCGGGCGATCCGCCGATTATCCGTCTCGCGCGCGAGGACGAAGGCATCGGCATCGCGTCCGGGCTATCTTATTGCGGCAAGCGCGCGCTCCTGCTGATGCAATACACCGGTCTGCTGGATTCGGTGAATGCGCTCCGCGCCGTGTCGCTCGATTACAAATTGCCGCTCGCCATGATGGTCGGCCTGCTCGGTCATGATCCGGAAAAACAGCCGCATGAATCGCCGCGCAACGGCGTGCGCATCGTCACGCCCATTCTCGATGCCATGGGCGTGGAGCATCACACGCTTCACGACGACCGCGACCTCGGCAAGATCCGCACGGCGATCGACCGCGCCTATGACGCCGCGAGGCCGGTCGCAATTCTTATCGCGCGCAGCCCGGTGACGGGATGATCGCGCACGACGACGCCCTCGAACTTCTCAAGCAGCATGCCGGCGAGGCGATCGTCGTTGCGGTTTACGGCACCGCAATCGACTGGCACGCGCTGCGCCCGCATCCGCTGAATTACTTTTCGGTCGGCGCGATGGGGCTTGCCGCCGCGCACGGACTGGGGCTTGCGCTCGGGCGTCCCGACAAGCGGGTGATCGTGCTCGACGGCGACGGCAGCCTGACCATGGCGCTCGGCACGCTGATCACCGTGGCCGGCGCGGCGCCGAAAAATTTTGTGCATGTCCTCTGGGAAAACGGCGTGTATCAGGCCAACGGCGGGCACCCGTTGCCCGCCCGCGGCATTACCGATTACGCCGGCCTTGCGCTGGCGGCGGGTTATCGCGCGGCCTACCGTTTCGATGACGCGGCAAATCTTGCGCAGCAGATCGGAGGCATCTTGACGGAAGCAGGTCCGGTCTTCGTCGGCCTGAAGATCGATCCCGGGCCGGTGAAGCAGCGTGATTATAAACCCGTGCGCGCGCAGGCGCTGCGCGACGCGTTCAAAGCGGCGTTGGCGCGCGCGTGAATTCGAAGAGAAGGCCGCTGACTTATCAGAAACGCGTCACCGTCGGAGTTGTCGGCGCGCGTGACGACGGCAATGACCATCCGAAAATGTCCGGGTCAACAGAGCGTTTACGCCCGTCTTCGACAGGCTATGCCCGGCAATGACGAAAAAATTAGCCGCCGCTCGCCGCGGCATTTTATCTGGCGTAGTGCACGATCATCGTTCGGTATTGCAACGCCACGGTGCCGTCGCTGGTGCTTCTGAACTGCATTTTGACATTGTGGTTGCCCGGCGCAACGTTAAGACAGAGAAAGTTCATCGCGCGGTTGCCAAAATCCGACGCACCCCCACCCCCGACCGATGCTACAAAACGGTCGTCATCCGGTTCGCAAACATTGCCGTCGAGTACCGCTCTGACAAACATTGAAGTGTTCGCGGCGGCAAATGCCTCGGATGAAAATGAGACAATGACGCAGTCCGTGCGGCCCTGCGTGAAAGGGATCGGTGTGTCGATCACGTTGACATAAGTTGTTAAGTTAGTCTCCTGATATGTCTTTGACACCTTCGCTTTCGCCGCCGTGGTCTCGCACGCGCCGGTGGCCACCGGGGCTGCGGGTGCAGCCGCCGGGGTTGTCGACACCACCGCAAAGCAAAGGCCGATGGCGGCCAAAGTCGCTCTCACACGCCTATTGGAATCGCAGCGAACGGATTTCATTGGGTGATCTCCCTGTCAAAGGCCGAGCCGCGGATGATGGCGCGCAACAGCGCTATGACAGAGCGGCGTATGGCGCCGCCGAACGGGCGCTGTGCGAGCCTCCGCAGCCCATGGGAAAAGAACTAGTGCATGGAACGAGCGGTGAGGCAACGGAGCCTGCAAGGCGCTCGCGCCATAACCCAAGCGCTCATTCCTTCGTGATGGATTGCCGGGTCATCAGGGCGTTTACGCCCGTCTTCGACGGGCTATGCCCGGCAATCACGAATGATGGATTTGCCGGGTCAAGCCGCACCCGACAATGGCGCGGCCCGCTTCCGGCATGTCGAAGACAGCGGACGAATTTCTCGTCAGCTCGCCGCGCTATTTTATCTGGCGTAGTGCACGATCATCGTTCGGAAATTCAATTCGACGCCGGCGGTGCTGCTGCTTCTGAACTGCATTTTGACAGCGTGGTTGCCCGGCGCAACGTCAAGGCAGAGAAAGTTCATCGCGTGGGCGGCATTAAACGACGGAGTTGCGTTGGATCGTACAAAAACGGTGTCACTCGGTTCGCAAACATTGCCGTCGAGTACTGCTTGGACAAACATTGAAGTGTTCGCGGCGGCATATGCCTCGGATGAAAATGAGACAATGACGCAGTCCGTGCGGCCCTGCGTGAAAGCGATCGGTGTGTCGATCACGTTGACATAAGCCGTTGAGTTAGTCGCCTGAAATGTCTTTGACGCCCTCACTTTCGCCGCCGTCGTCTCGCACGCGCCAGCGGCCACCGGGGCTGCGGGCGCAGCCGCCGGGATTGCCGACACCACCGCCAAGCAAAGGCCGATGGCGGCCAAAGTCGCTCTCAACCGCCTATTGGAAGCGCATCGAACGGATTTCATTGGTGATCTCCCTGTCAAAGGCCGAGCCGCGGATGATGGCGCGCAGCAGCGCTATGACAGAGCGGCGTATGGCGCCGCCGAACGGGCGCTGTCCGAGCCCCGCAGCCCATGGGAAAAACTAGGGCAAGACTAGCGGCGAGGCAACCGGCAGCCTGCAATGGCGCTCGCGCCATAAACCGCAAGCGCTCTTGCTTGACGGGTGGATTGCCGGGTTATCATGGCGTTTACGCCCGTCTTTGACGGGCTATGCCGCGCCCGGCAACGGCGCGGCCCGCTTCCGGCATGGCGAAGACAGCGAACGATTTTTTTGTTCGCTCGCCGCGCTATTTTATCTGGCGTAGTGCACGATCATCGTTCGGTAATCCAAAGTCACGTCGCCGCCGTTAACGCTTCTGAACTGCATTTTGACAGTGTGGGTGCCCGGCGCAACGTTAAGACAGAGAAAGTTCATCGCGTGGCCGCCCGTACCCGACGGGCTCGCGCCGGATTGTACAAAAGTGCTCTCATCCGGTTGGCAAACATTGCTGTCGATTATTGCGCTGACACGCATTGTAGTGTTCGCGGCGGCAGATGCCTCGGATGAAAATGAGACAATAACGCAGCTTGTGCGGCCCTGCGTGAAAGCGATCGCTGTCTCGGTCACATTGACATGATCCATTGAGTTGGTCGTCTGTTGTGTCGTTGAGACCTTCGCTTTCGTCCCCGTCGTCTCGCATGCGCCAGCCACCGGGGCTGCGGGTGCAGCCGCCGGGGTTGTCGACACCACCGCCAAGCAAAGGCCGATGGCGGCCAAAGTCGCTCTCACACGCCTGTTGGAATCGCAGCGAACGGATTTCATTGGTGATCTCCCTGTCAAAGGCCAAGCCGCAGACGATGGCGCGCAACAGCGCTATGACAGAGCGGCGTATGGCGCCGCCGAACGGGCGCTGTGCGAGCCCCGCAGCCCATGGGAAACAACTAGGGCATGGAACAAGCGGTGAGGCAACCGGCAGCCTGCAATGCAGCGGCGTTTCTGCTACGTCACCGGCCCCACCCGACCGCTCGCATTTTGTCATCCCGGCCGAGCGAACGCGAGAGCCGGGACCCATCTCCTGTTGGCACAACTTTTTGGGTCCCGGATCGGCTCGCACTCAGGTCGGCTATAGCCGACCTGAGCACATGATATTGCTGATCTCGGGTAAACCCGAGATCAGCGCTCGCCGTCCAGGATGACAAAAGAAGGCCCGCCATTGCAACAAAACCAATGCTAGCTCAGGGCCGCGTCCCATTCCTCGCGCACGGTTTGATCGGCCTCGCTCCGCCGCGCCGCAAGCGCGGAGAGCTGCGCCCGCGGCAGCAAGCGCGCAAGCGCCCATACCGCTGCGCCGCGTACCAGTGGCGAGGCATCGTCCAGCAGGCGCTGCGCTTCCGGCGAGCGCGTCGTCGCTGGAGTTGCCGATCGCGATCAGCACATTGCGCAGGAAACGCTCACGCCCGATCCGCTTGACCGGCGATTTGGAAAACAGCGCGCGGAAATCGGCGTCATCGAGCCGCGCCAGATCGGCGAGCCGCGGCGCGCGCAAGTGGTCGCGCGCGAACAATTTTGCCTCGCGTCCCTGCCGGGCGAATTTGTTCCAGGGACAGACCGCAAGGCAATCGTCGCAGCCATAGATGCGGTTTCCCATTAGCGGGCGGAGCGCGCGCGGGATCGGGCCCTTGTGTTCGATCGTCAGGTAAGAAATGCAGCGCGTGGCATCGAGCCGGTAGGGCGCGGGGAACGCCGCGGTCGGACAAATGTCGAGGCAGGCCTGACAGCTGCCGCAACTGCCGGCTTCCGCGTGGTCCGCCGGCAGTTCCAACGTGGTGAAGATCGCGCCGAGAAATAGCCACGATCCGAACTCGCGCGAAATAAGGTTGGTGTGCTTGCCTTGCCAGCCCAAACCGGCGCTGGCGGCCAGCGGCTTCTCCATCACCGCTGCGGTGTCGACGAAAACTTTCACCTCGCCGCCCGCGGTGGCATGCAGCCAACGCGCCAGCGTCTTCAGCTTCTTCTTGATCAGCGTCGTGATAATCGTCCCCGCGCGCATAGACCGAAATACCGCCGCGGGTGCGTTGCGCGAGCACGGCGAGCGGGTCTTCGTCCGGCCCGTAATTCAGCCCGAGCATGATGACCGAGCGGACCTGCGGCCAGAACAGCTGCGGGTTGCCGCGCCGCTCGGCGGTTGCCGCCATCCAGCCCATGTCGCCGTGCAGGCCTTCGGCGAGGAAGCGGGCCAGCCGCTCCGGCGCCTGCGGAATGGCATCGGGACGCGTTACGCCGACCGCGTCGAATCCGAGCGCGCGCGCTTCCATTTCCAGCGCGGACTTAAAGCTTACGCGCATCCGTATTGTTGCTCCCTCCCCATTACGAACCCCGGGCTTGCTCCGGGTTTCGCTTTTTCAGCGCGCAAGTCGGGCAGGCCCGAATTCCGCGTTGGGGGAGGGTTGGGGGAGGGGGGTATCGTTGTGTCGTCAGTTCCGAAGACACCCCCCTCCCGCGCTTCGCGCCGACCTCCCCCTCAAGGGGGAGAGGTAAGAAGAGGAGTTGCCGAATGGCTCTTCACAAATCCAGGTCCGCGTAAGTCTTCGAGGCCGGAATCCCCGGCATGGTATCGGTCAAAATCGGACGGAACGAGGGGCGTGACTTCACCCTCGCATACCGATCTTCGCGGCTTCGTCTTCGTTCCACGGCACGTCGCCCAGATAGTCGACCGCGGTACAAACGCGCGGCCGTGGCGAACTCAGCAAGGCTCAATTGGTCGCCGGCCAGCCAGTTCCGCTCGCGCACCAGCCAGCCGATATAGGCCAGATGATAGCGGATATTGACCCGCGCCGCGCGGATGATGTCGGTGTCGGGCGAACCGCCGCCTTGCGCAGCCGGTATATAGCGCTTGTAGCAGCGCTCCATAACCAGCGGCCCGCTCACTTCTGCGAAGAATTTATCATTGAACCAGGCCGTCAGCCGCCGCACCTCGATGCGCGCGGCTCCGGTTCGGGCGGCAGCAGGCGGCGGTCACCGGCGCCGTCGCCCTTCGTTTCGTCGAGATACTCGGCGATGATGGCGGCGCCGGGCACCGGCGGGCTGCCTTCATCCAGCAGCACCGGCGTGGTGCCGGCGGGATTCAGCGTCAAGAATTCTTCGCGCCGCTCCCACGCCTTTTCCTCCACGCAGCGCGCCTCGACGCCATATTCGTCGAGCAAGAGGCGCACGAAACGGGAATGCGGGCAGAAGGGATGATGAAACAGCGTCAGCATGAGCAGATGAATGAAAGTATTGAGGAATGGCTAGTCGAGATTAGCGCAGTAAGACAGGCGGGAAATCGACGCAACCCCTAAAACAGCGCGGGTATCAAGTAACCTCAGCAGGTGCCGACTTTGTCGTTGCCCCAGCCCCGCGGTTGCGCCACAAGCGATGGGTCCACGCCAAGATCTTCCCCGATGCTTTTCGACCTTCTCAAGGCGGCCGCCCTCGGCATCGTCGAGGGCCTGACCGAGTTCCTGCCGGTCTCGTCCACCGGACATCTGCTGCTGATGGAGCATTTCTTCGGCTTCGACGACGACGCCTTCGGCAAGTCCTTCGCGGTGCTTATCCAGCTCGGCGCCATCCTGGCGCTGCTCTCGATCTACTTCACGCGGCTATGGAAACTCGCGACCGGGTTTTCAGCAACCCGCAGGGACGGCGGTTCATCCTCGGCGTGCTGCTCGCCTTCCTGCCTGCGGCCATCGTCGGCGCGTTCGCGCATTCCTTCATCAAGGAAGTGCTGTTCAACGTCTGGATCGTCTGCATCATGCTGGTGCTGGGCGGTTTCGTGCTGCTCTGGGTCGACCGCATGAGCCTGAACGCGCGCTACCACGACGCGCAGCAGTTCACGCTGCCGATGTATTTCGGCATTGGCCTGGTGCAGGTGCTGTCGATGGTCCCCGGCGTCTCGCGCGCGGGCGCCACCATCCTCGGCGCCATGCTATTCGGCGCGGACCGCCGTTCGGCGGCGGAGTTCTCGTTCTGGCTTGCCATGCCGACCATGGTGGGCGCCTTTGCGCTCGAACTCTACAAGAGCCAAGCGGACATGGCGGGTGGCAACTGGCTGATCGTGGCCGTGGGATTCATCGCCTCCTTCATCTGCGGCTGGATCGTGGTGAAGACCTTCCTCGACTATGTCTCGCACCACAGCTTCGCGGTCTTCGCCTGGTGGCGGATCATTGTCGGCGCATTGGGATTGGCCGCGCTGGCGCTCGGGCTCTAGAGCGGGATGCGTTTCGGTTGGCGCGCGCGCCACCCTCTCGCTCATTCCCGCGCAAGCGGGATTCGAGGGGCACAAGCAGCGTTGACCGCGCGATGTTCTGGATTCCCGCGTGCGCGGGAATGAGCGGAATTGCGAGCAACACAAACCTTCCGGCCTGAATGCATCATGCGCTATTACCGCCGATTTGAAGTTTCTACATCATTACGAGGCGAAGCCGTCGCTGAACTGGCCGGCCTTGCGATAGCGCCAGAGGTAGGACGGCAGCACCGCTTCCATCAGCGTCGGCTTGATGCCGAGGCCCTCCAGCGTGCGGCGCTCGCGCATCGCCTCCTCCGACACCACGGTGTCGCTCTTGAGCAGTTCGACCTGGTCGGTGGTCAGCGGCGGGTTCGGCAACAGGCCGAGGAAGGCGGCCTGCAGCTTGGCGATCGGGAAGGGGATCGGCAGCAGCAGGCGCTTGCGCTCGATGATGCCGAGCATGAATTGCATGAGTTGCTTGAAGCTGCGGACCTCCGGCCCGCCCAATTCGTAGATCGTGCCCGGCGTGGCCTTGCCGCTCACCGCGTCGGCGAAGGCCTGCGCGACATCGCCGGCAAATACCGGCTGAAAGCGCGTCGCGCCGCCGCCGATCAGCGGCAAAGCGGGCGAGATGCGTGCCATGGCTGCGAAGCGGTTGAAGAAACTGTCCTCGGGGCCAAAAATGATCGAAGGCCGCATGATGACGGCGTCCGGCTTGGCGGCGAGCACCAGCCGCTCGCCTTCCGCCTTGGCCTTCGCATAGCGCGAAGCCGAGTTCGCATCGACGCCGAGCGCCGACATATGCACGAGCGGAACGCCAAGCTTCGCGGCGGCGAGCGCGACACGCTCCGCGCCGTGGGCCTGCACCTCCATGAACCGCTGCCGCCCGGTCTCGTGCATGATGCCGACGAGGTTGACCACGGCGTCGACGTCGCGCATGGCGGCCTCCACGGAGCCGGCGTGGCGCAGATTGGCTTGTACCCCGTGTATTTGTCCGACCCGTCCGAGCGGCTGCAGATGGCCGATCAGATCCGGGCGGCGCACGGCCACGCGGATGCGGTAGCCGCGCTTGCACAGGGCGCGGACAAGGTGGCGCCCGACAAAGCCCGAGCCGCCGAAGACGGTCACCAGCCTATTGACGTCGGATTGTCGAAACATGGCGATGCTGCCGGTTGGCGGGTGGATGCTGCGTCAATACAGGATCGGGCGCGGGCTGTTAAGAGCCGCTGCGACGGCGCATTTGACAAGGGCGGGAGCGCTCAATACCTAAAGCCCGGGCCCAGGTGGCGGAATTGGTAGACGCGCTGGTTTCAGGTACCAGTGGTGCAAGCCGTGAAGGTTCGAGTCCTTTCCTGGGCACCACTATTTTCATGCCAATTGAAGCCCCGGACTAGAATTGCCCGGGTTTCCGACACTCGCCTAAGTTAATGGAATGGCAATGGGTCGGACTTCTCACACATCCATCACCGCGATGCTCGATCCTTTGCATTACCACTCTTTCATCCAGCGAATCTGCACTCACTATTCGCGCGGGTTTTAATGCCCCGAAGGGCATTATGAGGCAATCGAAAGAACTCTCGCCATCTACGGGGTTCTGCAGCTGCGCGGGTGATCCACATCGGGGGTTACAAATTGCGCTTTCGATGTCGCCTCACTGGAAGCATCATCCCAGGACCGGTGTTTATTGGGTAGGCAAGCGCGCGCCGATGGAGCCGACCGTCCATTAGTCCCAGCTGCACCAAGGGCCAATAGACGTCCGCCGTTCGACGGTGCAATGCGGGGGGCGTTGGACTACGGGGAGCAGATGATGTGTCATCAAGGAGTGATCAGCATGAGAAATCGCAATGACGGTGACGGCTGCCACGCTCGCACTAGCAACATTCGCGCATCCAGCCTTGGCGCAAAGATCAGGAGGAGGTGGAGGCACCATCGGCTGTGATCCTGGCCTGCCGACATTTGCGGTGCAGGCCACCAGCTGCCGCATATTCTTCCAGGAATCCCTTTATGGACCGGCCGCGAATCCTTACGCATCGGCATGGGGGCCCGGCTATGCACCCGGCCCGGTTATTCGGCACCGGACCGTTGTTCACCCGAAGAAGCGCCGCGCCCCGCGCAAAAGCGGCACGGCCAACTAGCCGATCCTCGGCGAAGCGGCCATCGGTTTAGCTAGGCGACAGGCTTCACACCGCCGCCTGGACCTTGTCGAACGTAATCGCCGCGAGCGGGGTTTATCTCAGGGAAGTTCGTCCGCCGCGCCGGCGGCAACAAACAGGGGAGCCAACCATGCTGCGCCGCAGCCTTGTCACGCTTGCGTTTGCCTTTCTTTTCGCCACGCCAACCCTCGCCCAGCAGCTGCAGCGGCAGATACCGGCGCCGGCGCCCGCGCCCGGCAAAGTCAAAATCGAATGGCTCGGGCATGAATTCTACCGCTTCACCTCGCCGAACGGCGTCGTCGTCGTCACCAGTCCCTGGCTCGGCAATCCCGACGGCCCGGTCCCGAAGGAGTCGCTCGCGCGCACCGACTTCATCCTGGTGCCGAATGCGCATAACGACGACATGGGCAACCCGGAAGACGTGCACCTTGTCTCCGGCGCCATGGTCTTGGCGCCCGGCCCGCTCGGGCGCTGGCTGATCGCCGAGAAGGGGCTGAAGCAGGAGAGCTTCCGCCGCGCCGGCGTCGGCGACCTGCTCGAGCAGAAGGGCGTGAAGTTCAAGTTTGCGCCGAGCCATCACGACAACACCTTGCCGAACGGCGCCGACGGCGGCCCCGCCGCGGCCTTCTTCGTCACCTTCGAGAACGGCTTCACCGTTTTCTACAACGGCCATTCGACGCTGATCGCCGATCTCGCGCTCTATGCGCAGATTTATCAGCCCGACGTGGTGATCCTCGGCATCACCAACTCGGCGCAGGAATTCGCGCAGGTGGCCAAGCTCATGTCGACCAACAATCCGAAGCTCAAGCAGGTGATCCCGAGCCACCAGCGCCCGAACGCGCCGGTGCTCGAGGAAGGCAAGAAGGAGCTCGAAGCCGTCGGCCTCGGCGACAAGTGGTTCCTGCCGGAGCTACGACGGGCGTATGAGTATGAGGCAGGGAAGTAGACGCCCCACAGACTCATTCGTTGTCGAAGCGCTTCGCCGACCAACCCAATCTCATTGCGCCTGCCCGTCCAGCACCACGGTATAAGCGATGACGGTCTGCGTATCCAAAGTGCGATCCAAATCGAGGCGGACAAAGTAAACTTGGGTCTCGAAATTGAACGTGCGAGTAAACGTCGCCGAAGATACGGCAGTAACGCCCGTGTTCGCTAAGGAGTTGGAGTTGACGACCGCAATATTATAACTCCCGGGGGTACCGATTGCGTTCCCTTGCAGCTGTGCCCGAACAAAAGCCGCGCTCTCGGTGCCCGTCGAATCCCGATAGGTGAGCTTGAGTTTCCAAGCGGTCGTGGTGGTGACGAACCGCGGTATCGGGCAGTGGAGAACGATTGGGTCGACGTTGCCCGACGCATGCTGCACCGATGCGAAAGAGACGCTGTGCCGGTCAAACTTGATGGTTGTAGCGTCGGGCGTGCAGGCGCTGGCGGGTGTGCTCCACATATTCTGCGCCTGGGCGGCGCTGGCGAAGCACATGGCGGCAATCAAAGCGGATACACGAATGATCATGGTTAGCCCCCTGATGACAACGAGTTGCGTCGACTGTTGATGATCCACCGATACCATATACCGCGATCGCCTCGCGTATGGAACCAACGGAGGCGGCCTTTTAGTTTAGTATCGGGCGCACACTGCATCGGCCGGTCACGGTGCAAACTGGACGACCGTGGTGTGGCGGTCGAGCAGCACGACACCGCCCGCGAAAAAACTCCTGAATTGCATGCGGACTACATGGTTCCCGGGCGCAACGCTCGGAAAAATAAATTCGAATGTACGCGCGCCGTTATCGTTGCCCTGACCGCTTTGATACGCCGCCTCGGCCGGCAGGGCCGCGGAGGTGTTGTCAAGCAACGCCCGGACAATGAGGCCCTGGTTAGGACTTACGGCTGCCTCTGCCGAGAAGCGAACGACGACGCAGCCGCCGGCGGCCCCTTGCTTGAAGCTAACCGACGCTTGGGGAATATTTGCAAAGGTCGTCGAATTTGCTCTGACTGCCAGTTAGGGACGAGGCGCTGTATTTCAGCTTTGTCGGGCTGCACACACCGAGCACCGGCGCAGCCGGTGCGGCAGCGGGAGTCTAACACAGCGAGCGTCAGCAGGCCGCCGCATAGCAGCGCGCCGATAAAACGGATTGTCATGATAATTCCCTCCCTGGCGCGGCATCTTAGGTGGATGGGGCGGGGGCCGCTAGGCCACTGCCACAACTGCCCTGCAAGCCCCTCGCAGCGCCCCGCTCATCGTGTCAGGCGGCGCGGATGCCGAGCTTCATTCTTCCGATACCTTCGATCTCGGCAATCATCGTGTCGCCGGCCTTCAGCTGTTGCTGATGCTCGGGCGAGTCAGGGGTTCCGCATGAGATCAGATCGCCCGGCTCCAGCGTGCAAACGCGCGACAGGAAGCTCACCAATTCAGGCACGCCATTGATCATGGTTTCGTTGGTCGCGCTCTGGCGCAGCTCGCCGTTCACCCACAGGTTCATTTTCGTCTTGGCCCAATCCGGGATTTCATCCCGCGTGGCGATGGCCGGCCCAAACGGCGCGAAGGTATTTTAGGAGGCGAGACGAGAAATGGCGGGGGACGCGGCAATCTCCCGCCGGTTGGCGTAACCTTCGTGGTTTCGCTCGATCGAGGACGGGTCGTAAAGGTAATTGACCATCAGGCCGTGCGACTGATCGAGGCCCTTGACCGACTTGTCAGCCAAGAAGTTGATGCGTTCCAGCCGGGCGCCATTGCCAAGATGGAAGCGGGCGACAGAATCGACCGGTGTGCCGCGCGAATTGCGCCCGTGCAGGAAGTAGATGGCCGCCGCGCGCAGCAATGGATCCCGAACCTTTTCCACCAAGTCCGGCTGCTGATACCAGCTTTCGCTGTCCAGAATGGCGAGGGAAGTCTTGTCTTCGGGTGGCACCGCGGTGGAGCTATCGGCAGAACGTGCCTTCTTCAGCCATTCGGCGAAGTTAGGTACCGGCGACAATGTGACGTAAGTGGAAAGCCGTGGCAGTTCGCGCGAAATTTCTTCGACGACCTGCTTGATCAGAAAACTTCCGAAGGAAACGCCGGCCAAGCCACGCTGGCAATTGGAGATCGAATAGAACGTGGCCGTGGTCGCCTGCACGGTGTCCACGGTCGTGCGGGAAGCGGTCAGGATAGATTGCACCGCGTCAGGCATCCCGCGCGTCAGCGCAACCTCAACGAAGATCAGCGGCTCGTCCACCAGGGCGGGATGGAAGAAAGCGTAACACCGTCGATCGGGAGAACCGATGCGCCGCTGCAAGTCGTCCCAGCCGCTAATGGCGTGTACGGCCTCATAACGGATGATCTTCTCCAGGATGCTTGCTGGCGTTGCCCAGTCGATGCGGCGCAAAACCAGGAAGCCCCGGTTGAACCAGGAAGAAAACAGGTGGACGAAATCGCCGTCTACCGCCGCCAGGTCGGAAGCCCCTTGCGTCGTGTCCATCATTTGCTCGCGCATACGAACGAGCGAGGCTGTGCCATCAGGCGCCAGATTAAGACGGCGGAACAGCTCCTGCCGCAAAGGCTCGGCGGCAAGGTGTATCTCGGCCGCTGTCTTATTGCTTGGAGTGACCTGCCAGGCACTGATAGCGGCGCCGAGGCGTTTGTTATCCACGCCGAAGCATGCCTCCAGTGCTTCGAAGAAGGCGATGCGCGGTCCGATCGTCAGTTCCTGGTAGCCATCGAGGATCTCGCGGGCGAGCGCCACGCCCGAAGCTTCGCCGCGGCCGGACAGCAGTTCCCCGCATAGCTCGATAAGATTTTCGGCGCTCTGATCCGATCTCCCCCGCCGTTCTCGCGTCAGCTCCAGCAGCGATCTTCCGCGCTCGGATATGCTCTGCAGCAATTCTCCCAGGAAAGATGATGTCATGGGGGGCGCTGGGCTAGTTGGGGTTGCGTGGGGGCTTGGCAGCGAGCGCCGCGGCACGAAGATTGTAATCCTTCTCTCTCGCGGTTTGCGCCGAAAGCCCCACCAGCTCGTAATACTGCTCGAGCAGGATCAGCGCGTTCTGCGCTTCGTGCAGTGAGCGGTCGCGCTTCAGAATCCCCAGAACTTGGCGAACGGCCTGCGCCGCAGCAAAAAGCGCAACGGACGGAAATGTCGCCGCGGCAACGCCGATGGCGGCGAGTGCGTCCAGCGGCGCGTGGTTGTCGCCCGCGGCCTGCGAAAGAGTTCACGAAATGCGGGCCAGATATGTTTGCGATTGCGCGCTTGATGCTCTCGATGGAGTCAATGCCTTGCGGCTTAGCCATGTCGACGCCGGCTTGCATGAACAACTGACACCGTTCAATCGCGGCGTCTTCGCCTTCGATGGACGCAATATCGGTACGGGCGCAAATCACCAAGCCGGCGTCTTCGCGCGCATCCAGGGCCGCATTGATCTTCGCCAGCATCTGCTCCACCGGGATGACGCTCTTGCCCGGGAGATAACCGCATCGGCTGGGAAAGACCTGATCGGTAAAGAACAGTCCTGCTACACCGGCGCGTTCAAATGCCCGTACGGTTTGCCGCACATTGTTTACGCCGCCAAAGCCGGTATCGGCATCCGCATAAACCGGGATGCGCACCGCTTCGCAGATGCGGGCATAGTGATCGGCAAAATCCCGCATGTTTGATTGTCCGGTATCCGGCTGGCCCAGCAGGCTTCCCGCCGCGGCGTATCCGCCCGCAATGATCGCGTTAAAACCCTGCTGCTCGATGATCCGGGCCGAAAGGCCGTCATATGCGCCAGGCATCACCAACAGTTCCGGCGCGGTGATCAGCTCTCGGAAGCGTGCGCGAACTTTCATCGAAGCCCCGGTTGTTGATGCAAGTGCGTGGACAGCATTGGGATATGTAGATACTAATTGGACCATCAATTCCAATACTTGCTTGAAACGAAGCGATAGTTGCTGGGCTATAGGTACCAACCAATGCGCGAAATCGACTCCGGCATAACGCTGCAGAAGCTCGAGATCTTTTGCTGTGTAGGGGAACTGCGAAGTGTCACCAGGGCGGCGGAGAAAATAGGAATTGCTCAACCGGTGGTCACCGCCCACATCCGCAGCCTGGAGGCAAAGCTCGGCGTGAGACTCGTCGGCCGCGCCGGCCGAAACATAACCCTCACCGAGGCGGGGGAGCGCGTCTTCTCCTGGGCCGCCGAGGTCCTCGCGAGCAAGCGGCAGCTGGAGCGTGAAATTGGCAGCCTGCGCGGTGGCTCCGCAGCGAACGTTTCCGTCGCCGCTTCGCTCACCGTTGGCTCGTATATTCTTCCGGAAATTGTGATCGCATTTCACAGCTCCCATCCGGAGGCCATTATTTCAACCCACGTGTCGAATTCTCCCGCTGCGGGCGAGGCGGTGCGCGCGGGCGAGTGCGATTTCGGTCTCATGACCACGGAAGGCGATATCTCGGATAATCTTGTTGTCGAGCTGCTCTGGAATGAACCCTTGGTGCTGGTTGCATCGCCGCTGAACCGAACAGTCGGAAAGACAATCGACGTTCATGACATTGCCAAGCTGCCGTTTGTGACCGGTCCGAAATCAATCGTGAGACGCAATATTGAGGATAGAGTTCTTGCAGGTCTCGGAGTTGAACGAAAGAATGTCGTTCTGGAACTAAGCCATACGGAATCCATAAAGCGCGCGGTCCGCTCTGACGTTGGCCTGAGCTTCCTGTTTCGGGCTGCCCTGAAGGACGAGCTTGCGTCCGGTATGCTGAACATGGTCGAGGTGCCGGGCCTCCGATTGCATGTCCCCGTGGTCCTGGTCTATCGTCGGGACCGAAGTTTTACGCCGCTCCAGACGGCGTTGATTGACCGCGTCCGCGCTTTTGCTTTATTGGCCGCAGGCGATGATGTGGCGCAATCGAGGGCAAATCCGAGCCTTGCAGTGGTAAAGAGCGGTCAAAAATAGCTCAACCTGCAAATTTTTTTTCCATATTCAAGCAAACATGGACGGCGCGAGCGCGTTGTGGTGAATTTCGCGCCATGCCGCCGTTCTGCGTTTTGCAGCGCAAAGCTCCGATAGTCCGGCGGCTATGGAAATACGAAAAACCCTTGATTTTCCGGCCTCGTTCGCACGTCTGTGCCGTTGACAAGTACGTTTCTTCGCCACCTATACAGGCATCAACAAACCTCGCCGAAGTCGAGGTGGCTCTGTGGAGGATGAAGATGAACAACGCTTTGTTGCGGAATCTGTTTGTTACCGCTGGCCTGCTGATGATGGCGACGGCGAGTGCCAGTGCGCAGATGAATCGGCTTGAGTTTGTCGTGCCGGGCGGTCCCGGCAGCGGTCTCGATCAAGCTGCGCGTGCGTTCGAGGAAGCTCTCAAAGCGGAGAAACTTGTTGCGGCCACACAGGTCACGCACGTGGCGGGCGGCGGCGGGATGACGGCGATCTCGCAATTCGTGACGTCGAAGTCCGGTAACGCCAACGCCGTGCTGACGAACGGCGCAGGAAGCCTGGTGTTTCCGCTTTCCAACAAAAGCCCGGTCTCGCTGCGCAGCGTCGCGCCTTTGGCGCGGATCGCGGGTGAGTATGAAATCCTTGTTGTGCGCACGGAGTCGGAATTCAAGACGGTCGATGACTTGATAGCGAAGTACAAGGCCAACCCGCCTTCTGTTCTTTGGGGAGCTGGATCGCGTGGTTCGACCGATCATATCTTCTATGCGATGATTTCGAAGGCCGTTGGCGTCGATGCGAAAAAGCTGAACTTCATCCCGCATACCAACACCGGCGAGATCGTCGCCGCCGTGCTTGGCGGTCATGTCGCCGTCGGAGCCGGCGGCTACCAGGACTTCCGGCCGCAGATTGAAGCGGGCAAAATTCGCGTGCTCGCGGTGGGCTCCCCCGCACGCCTCGAGGGGATCAATGCCCCGACGCTGAAGGAGAAGGGTATCGATGTCGTGGTGACTAACTGGCGCGGCCTTTCTGCGCATCCGTCGCTCAGCGAGGCCGATCTCGATAAGTTGTCTGAGGTCTTCGAAAAAATGGTCAAGACCCCTTCCTGGCAGAAAATGCTGGCCGAGCGGGGCTGGAACGATCTCTATCTGAAGCGTGCCGACTACGCCGCGTTTCAGCGGACCGAGGAAGCGCGTCTCAAGGAAATTCTGCAGGATATCGGGATGTTGGCACAGCAGTAGTGAACCGATGATGTCTTGCACCGAGGCGGCTTCCCGATGACCAGGATTGAGCGAGCGAGAGTTGCGCTGGGCAATGTCCGGCTTTCGGAAGCGGCCCTTGGCATTTTCGCGATTGTTCTGGGCGTTGCCGTTGCGATTACGGCCAGCGGCTATCGCGACGGCAGCACCTACGACAGCCTGGGACCGAGCCTGTTTCCCCTGATGATTGCCGCGGGCATGATTCTGTCGGGGTTGCCCATTCTCCTTGGCGCATTCGGTCAGGATGCCGCGCCGGTTCCCGGCGAAGAGATTGACTGGTTACCGGTTGTTCTGATCGTTCTCGCTCTCGTGGTGGCGATAGCGCTTCTTGTTGTTCTCGGCTGATTCCGGTCATCACGGTGGTGTTTGCTCTCGGCGCGCGGGCGTTCGGGAGCCGCCGAACGGCCGTCGACCTGGTCCTGGAACTCGTTTTCAGCGTTCTGACTTTTGTGATTTTCAACTACGGGCTGGGCCTTAATCTTCCGGCGGGTTGGCTTGTCTCGCGCTTTCTAACGTAAGCGACGGGGGCTCGGGACATGGAAACGCTTGGCCTGCTTGCTCACGGGTTTTCAATCGCGCTTACGCCGTTCAACCTGATGTGGGCTGCAATCGGCGTAACCCTTGGAACGGCTATCGGCGTGCTTCCGGGTATTGGCCCGGCGACCACGGTTGCCCTTCTGTTGCCGATGACGTTCGGTCTCGAACCCACATCGGCGTTCATCATGTTTGCCGGCATCTACTACGGAGCGCAGTACGGCGGCTCGACCGCCGCCATTTTGCTCAACACACCCGGCGAGGCGGGCGCGATGATGACGGCGCTGGAAGGCAACGCGATGGCGCGCAAGGGCCGCGCGGCGCAGGCTCTGGCTACGGCGGCAATCGGGTCATTCATCGCCGGCACGATCGGCACCATCGGGCTCACTTTCGTCGCGCAGCCGATGGCGAATATTGCGTTGATGCTGGGTCCGCCGGAATTTTGCGCCCTTATGGTCCTGGCCTTTACCAGCGTATCCGCGCTGTTTGGGACTTCCGTGCCGCGGGGCCTGCTCTCGCTCTTTCTCGGTCTTCTTCTCGGCACGGTGGGTTTGGAACCGCTATCCGGTAGCCCGAGATTTACCTTCGGCGTTCTCGAACTCCTCGACGGCATCGACACGGTCATCGTTGCGGTAGCGCTTTTTGCCATCGGTGAAACGATGTATTCGGCCGCTCGCTTCCGCTTCGTCAAGGAAGAGATTTACGCGCTGAAAGGCTCGCTCTGGATGGCAAGAGCGACTGGGCGCGGTCATGGCGGCCTTGGCTGCGGGGCACGGGCATCGGGTTTGCCCTCGGGACATTGCCGGCGGGAGGCAGCGAAGTCCCAACCGTTCTGTCCTACGTCACCGAAAAGAAACTCGCCAGGAACCCCGAGGAGTTCGGCAAGGGAGCGATCGAAGGCGTGGCTGGGCCGGAAGCGGCGAACAACGCCTCCGCTGCCGCCGCCCTCAGCCCGCTACTTGCGCTTGGGCTGCCGACATCCGCCACTGCGGCGATAATGCTCGCCGCTTTCCAGCAATATGGGCTGCGCCCGGGGCCGCTGTTGTTTCAAAGCAAACCCGACCTCGTCTGGGGCATGATCGCCAGTCTGTATATCGGCAACGCTCTGCTGCTCATTCTCAATTTCCCGCTGATCGGGATTTGGGTGCGTCTGTTAACGATCCCCAGGCCTTGGCTGTTCGCAGGAATTCTCTGCTTTTCCATTATGGGCGCCTACACCCTCAACACCAACGTCGTGGACGTGGCGATATTGCTTGCGATCGGTCTGGCAGGATTCGCCATGCGGCTACTTCATATTCCGCTGGTGCCTTGCCTTATTGGTCTCATTCTTGGCCCGCTCCTTGAAACGCAGTTTCGGCGGTCGCTGATGGCAAGTTTGGGTGATCCAAGCATCTTCTTCACGCGACCAATCTCTCTCGGTCTGCTTTTGATCGCCGCCGCTGTGCTCGTTATTCCGCTGCTGATGCGCGCTCGACGCCCGGCGGCCGCACGATGACCGCTACGTGTTCGCCTGCTGGATTGAAATCGAAGATCAGGGCGGGAACGCCGCTGATCGGGTGTTACGTCACTTTTCCATCGCCCGAAGTCGTCGAACTGTTTGCGCGTGCCGGCATGGACTACGTCGTGATGGACATGCAGCATTCGTCGCCTGACTGGCAGACTCTTGCACACATGCTCCGCGCGGCAGATGCGGGAGGGATATCTGCGGTCGTGCGCCTGCATAGCCATGAGCCCAGCCTTATTCTCAAGGTCCTTGAGATGGGTGCTGAAGGCATCTCCTTGCCCGGTGTTAAGAATGCCTCGGACATTCGTGCTGCAGCGGATGCGATCTACTACGCTCCCCTCGGGCATCGTGGCGCCTGCGGTCATACACGGATTGGCGGTTACAACTCACGCCGCTCCGATTTCCCCGAACACGCCAGGCGCCAGAACGAAAGAGTATGTCTTTGGGCCATCGTCGAGGACGCCGAGGCGATCAGGTCTATCGAGCAAATTGCCGCTGTTCACCCGGGAGCGGACGTGATTGGCGTAGGACGCGGCGATCTGTCGGTTGCTATGGGGCTGCCGGGTCAGATCGATCATCCGCAAGTTGTCGCTGCCACTGAAACCGTCATGCGACAGGTCAAAGCGAGCTCGGACGGAAGATGTGCTTCGTCCGCTATGATCCACCGGCCAGAAGAGATAACGCCTTGGCATGAGCGCGGATGCCGCATGTTCACATATGCAGCTGACGCCGTTCTCCTCATGGATGCTGCCCGCGGTGCGGTCGATGCGTTCCGGGCCAAAGTGCCTTAGGCGGCGCGGATGCCGAGCTTCATTTTGCCGATACCTTCGATCTCGGCAATCATCGTGTCGCCGGCCTTCAGCTGTTGCTGATGCTCGGGCGAGTCCGGGGTTCCGCATGAGATCAGATCGCCGGGCTCCAGCGTGCAAACGCGCGACAGGAAGCTCACCAGTTCGGGCACGCCATTGATCATGGTTTCGTTGGTCGCGCTCTGGCGCAGCTCGCCGTTCACCCACAGGTTCATTTTCGTCTTGGCCCAATCCGGGATTTCATCGCGCGTGGTGATGGCCGGCCCAAACGGCGCGAAGGTATCGTAGCCCTTGCGGATGCAGCGCATCGATTTGCCCGATTGCTTCGGGCCGTAGTTGCGCGCGGTGACGTCGAGCATGATGGCGTAGCCGAAAATCGCCGACGGCGCCTGCTCGACGGTGAGCCCCCGGCACCGCTTGCCGATGACGATGCAGAGTTCGACCTCCGGAAACACGCCTCCGGCGCCCGGGGGGATAACGATGCTGTCGCCGGGTCCGATGATGGCGGACGGCGGCTTCAGGAAGATCGAGTGCAGGAGCTCTTCCTTCGACAAGGTCGTCGCCTCGCCGCGGCTGCTCTTGCCGTCCGGGTCCTTCGCATTGACGCCGCGATAAAAGTTGCCGGCCGCGGCCCAGATCTTCGATGGTTTCGGGACGGGTGGCGACAGCGTCTCGGGCAACGCCATCGGATCGCCGGAGAATGTCAGCCCGGACGGATTCTCGATCACCTCGATCATCGACTTCCGGTTATTGACGATGCGATAGCCGTCTTTTGTCCCGGCGACCACTTGCCCCGTGCTCAACGTCGCGAATTTCACTGCCAGTCTCCCTTCGAAATTTTATTCGGCTGCGTTCTTGTCCGTTCCGGCGTGCTCGCCCGGGGCGCGAATGTGGGATCCGACCCCTGCCGCGGCGCCGGACACGACGACACAGCGGTCCACCGGCAGCTCGACATGGACCTCATCCCCCGCAGCGAACACGAACGAAGGATGCTGCCGGCTCATCAGGATCTCGCCGCGGATTTCGATTTCCAGCTCGACGTTCTCGCCGAGAAAGATCGGCCGGCGCACGCGCCCGAGAAACACGTTGCCGCGTCCGGCGGGCGGCGCCTTCGACGAAATCTGCAAATCCTCGGGCCGGATGACGATGGAGTCGCTCGGGCCGATCTGCCGGTTGCTTTCGGCATTCACCAGCACCGGTCCGATGCTGGTCTCGACCGGGACGACCCCGGTCGCGCCCTGCGCCGGCGGCCGCACGACCGAAAGCAGGTTTGTCCGCCCGACGAAGGTGGCAACGAATGTGGTGGCGGGGCGCGAGTAGATTTCGCGCGGCGCGCCCTGTTGAACCAGGATACCTGAATCCATCACGGCGATGACGTCCGACATGCTGAATGCTTCCGCCTGGTCGTGCGTCACATAGAGCGTCGTCACGCCGGTCCGCAGCTGCATCGCCCGCAGCTCGCTGCGCATATGGTCGCGCAAGCCTGCGTCGAGATTGGACAAGGGCTCATCGAGCAACAGCACTTCGGGACGCGTGATCAGTGCGCGCGCGAGCGCCAGCCGCTGCTGCTGACCACCGGACAGCTTCGTGGCCATGCGGCCGCCGTACTGGTCCAGTCGAACCATGGCGAGCGCCTGCTCGACCCGGTCCGCGATCTGCTTGCGGGAAAGCTTGTGGCGACGTTGATTGGCGTGGAGCGGGAAGGCCACGTTCTGCGCCACGGTCATGTGCGGCCAGATCGCGTAGCTCTGGAACACCATGCCGAAGTCGCGTTCCGACGCCGCTACGAAATGGCGCGTTTCGGAATCGGCGAGCACCCGGCCGCCCGCCGCGATAGTGGCCCCGATCGGCTTTTTCCAGACCCGCGATACACCGCAGGGTCGTGCTCTTTCCGCAGCCCGACGGGCCGAGCAAGGTAAAGAACTGGCCGGGTTCGATCGAGAATGAAACGTCCCTGATCACCCGGACGACTTCTTGACGCGATACGAAGGACTTTTCGAGGTTCCTGACTGTCAGTTGTCCGGGACGGACCGGCTGTGCCGATCCGTCCCGATCCTTTAGCGGGAGATCGGTCATTTCTTCGCTACCGGGAACTTCCACGACTCGAAGATCCGCTTCTGCATCGGCTCGATCTCATCGACATCATCCCAGCCTATGAAGGCGATCTTCTTGCCCTCGACCAGCTTGTTGGGCAGCGAGCCCGGCTTGAAAACCGAACCCTTGATCGGCCCTTCGCGGTCGAAGATCTCCTGAGCCTTGACGCTCGCAACAAATTCGATGAACAGCATCGCGCTTGCCGGCATGGTCGACTTTTCGTTGATCCCCCAGATGTTGTTGAGCCGAACCGGTACCGGCTCGAGCAACACCGCATTGATATGTGGCGCCTTGCGTTGCTCCCGGACCCGGATCACCGAATGGTAGTGGTTGAGCGAGCCGACGGCGTATTCGCCCGCCGCCATGGCCGTGATCGAGCGCGTCGCGCCGGTCGTCCACACCGGTTTCTGCTCGCCAAGCTTGGTCGTGTAGTCGATGACCTTGTCCTTGCCCCACACGACGAAGAGAGCGGCGAGGCCCGATGCCTGCGAGACGTCGACCCAGATCTGGCCGTTCTTCAGCCTGGGATCGAGCAGGTCCTCGTAGGATTTGATTTCGAAACCGGCCGGCAGAAGCTTCGAGTTGTACGACACCCCGGCCAGCGCACTGCCGAGCGCGATCGCGTTCGGCTGTTTCGGATTGATCATCTTGACCGGCACGTCGATGATCTTTTTCTCGGCCATGCCGAGGATGTTCATCTTGTAGAGGTGCGGGTAGTAGTTATCGAGGCCCAGCTCCTCCTCCATGTGCAAGATATCGCTTTTGTTGGTTCCGGCCTTGATCTCCAGGAGTATCCGGGAGTCGGACTGGCCGACATCCTGCCCCACGGCCTTGATGCCGTAGGTCGCGGTGAAGAGTTTGACGAGCTCGTCGATGCCGGGCTGCGTCAGGGCGATCGTCAACTGGAGCGTTCCGGTTTCCGCCTTGGCCGCCTTTACGAGCTCGTCGTGGCTTGCGTAGCTGAGGTAGCCCGGCCGCATTCTTCTCCGCGCCGTAGCTTGCCGCGGGCGCCAACAGCACCGTGCTACAAGCTGCGACGAGTAGGCATTTCAACGCATTCATATCAACCTCCCTGACGGTATTGTTACGCTTTGCTGCGCGCGGGCTAATCATTGCCCGAATAACCCCGCGCGATCATCTGTCTGGCCAGAATGGTGATCAAGGCTAGCCCGACAACGAGCACCACTCCGAGCGTCGCCGCCATCGAGAAGTCCGCCTGACGCTCCCAATAGTCGTAGAGCGTGACGGAGATCAACTCGTTTTGCGGCGTCGACAAGAGCAGCGATACGT
The DNA here is from genome assembly GCA_963731585.1 of uncultured Alphaproteobacteria bacterium. Lineage (GTDB taxonomy): Bacteria > Pseudomonadota > Alphaproteobacteria > Rhizobiales > Xanthobacteraceae > CANKHA01. The sequence continues at coordinate 762,541 of CAVSWC010000003.1, read as the reverse complement.
TCAGGTTGCGAAAGGTATTCGCCGCCACGAATATCCATCCGGCGACGAATGTCGGCAACAGCAATGGAAACAGGATGCGCGCGAGCACGCGTGCCTTCCTGCGCCCCGCTGACATAAGCGGCTTCCTCCAGCGAAGCTTCGATCTGGGTCATCGCCGCGTTCGAGGTTCGGCTCGCGAAAGCAATGAACCGCGTCACCAGCGCCAGCGAGAGCACGACGAAACCGCCATAAAGGCCCGTCCAGTGCATCGCCGGCGACAGGTAGAACATGATCATGGCGACGGCCACGACCACTGCCGGAATGGCGTGCGGGATGAACGCGATCGAATCCAGGATGATCCGGCCAGGCACGCGCTGGCGGACGATCACCCAGGCGAGCAGAAAAGCCAGGATCATGGTTCCGCTCGCAACCCAGAACGACACCCAGAGCGAATTGGCTGCGGCCCGCAGCACGCGCGTCTCGGAGAACAGCCGCTCGTAATTGGCGAGGGTCAGATCGCTGAACATGTCGAGCGACGGCACCCGGTAGTAAGGCAGCAGGGAAGCCAGAAGCAGGATCAGCAGCGGCAGCAGCACCGCCAGGAAGAAGTAGAAGATCACGAGCGCCAGCGCGGGCCAGCGCATTCCGCCGAGCTCGATCTGCCGCGGCCTGAAGGCTTTCCCGGTGACCGTCGCGAACTGGCTGGTGCGGCGCAGCACGACCCGATGATAGATGACCGACCAGAACGACCGAAATCAGCAGGAATATCGTCGCATAGGCCGCCGCGAGGCCCCAGGCCGAACTGAGATAGGCCGTGAAGTAGATGACGGTCGGAAGCAGAAAGATCTGCGCCGGAAGGCCGATGAGAAGCGGCGTTTCGAAGTCGTCGAGCGTTCCGATAAAAGAGTACATCCACGTCGCCAGCAGCATGGGAAGCATGAGCGGCAGGGTGATCTTGCGGAGCGTGTAGCTGGTCGCGCGCGCCGGACATCGAGGCGGCCTCTTCGAGCGCGGGATCCATCAGGCGGAAGCCCGCGACCAGCATCAAGAACAATGTCGTGCTGCCGCGCACGCTTTCGACGAAGATCATTCCTCCGAGACTGTAGACGTTGATCGGGCCCGTGGGAGCCTCGTAGCCGAACGGCGCGAGAAGCTCGCGCAGCATGACGTTGATCAGTCCGGTGCGGGGCCCGAGGAGCAGGATCCACGCCATGGAGGAGAGCATGCCGGGCATCGCGATCGGCAGCAGGATCATCACCCAGGCGGCGCCGCGGTAAGGCATATCCGTGCGCTCGACGAGCCACGCCAGGCCTCCGGCGATCGCCATGCTGAGCGTGGCCACCGCCGTGGTGTAGATCAGCGTGTTGCCAAGCGCCTCGTGCGTCAGCTGGCTGGTGTAGACGTATGCGTAGTTGGCGAGCGTCCAATCGCCGGGGGCCGCCGCAGTGCCGGACCGAAAGCTGAAGACGATGAGGTAGGCCAGCGGAACGATCACGATCCAGACCAGGACCACCGCCGCAGCCATGCTGATCCAATGCTCGCGGAACCACGTCACGAACCGTGAGCCGTCTAGCGGCCTTCGGATACTGCTGGCCGTCGGGATCGCAGTCATCGAGGCCCCGACCGGATGGCCGACGCAACCACGCCAAATTTCTTCGGCTTGGATTCGATCGTTGGCGCATCACCAGGCGTCCAGCCCCAAGCCCATCCGTAGCTGCCGACCGCAACCTCCATATTGAGAACTTTCACACGCTGCCCTGTCGGAACTTACCAGACGCGGGCCGTCAAGTCCGCCAAGCGCCTGAGAAAGTCGATATCGCGGTATTGCCCAGAGCGCGACGTGGCAGTGTGTTCTTCTTCTGCTGCCATCGTGAAACGATAACCGGCGATCATAGGGGCCGGCAAGCGCTTTTTAGACGAAGAATTCCTTCGAGCAGCAGCAGCTTGTAGAAGAACGCAATCCCGCCGGCTCACAGCGCGCATGATGCCCTCCTGAAGTTCACGACCCAATGACGTTGCGTCGGCTCAGACGACCATTTGATTGATCACACCATTTGCCGCACGTTCGCCGGTCTCCCATGCGCCAGCCACCGTGCCCCAAAGCAACTCGTGCCCCGCTTCTCCCGCAGGTAAGTCGTTCATAGCGATAAGACGCCGCCTTGCAAGCCAAAGACCGTCACCCGCCGGAATATCCGCCAATGATCGGCAGTATCTCTCCGGTGATAAAGCTGGAGCAACTTGGCGCGGCAAGGAAGACAAAGGCCGGCGCGATTTCCTCCGGCTGAGCGGGGCGTTTCATCGGTGTCTCGCTGCCGAACTTGGAGGTTGCTTCCGCATCGCGGTCCGCCGGATTCAGCGGCGTCCAGACCGGCCCCGGCGCCACCGCGTTAACGCGGATGCCTTTGTCTATCAGGTGCGTCGCGAGTGAGCGCACAAAGGCGTGGATACCGCCTTTGGTCATGGAGTAGTCGAGCAGCTTCTTGTTGCCAAGCAGGCCGGTAACCGAGCCGCACATCACGATGGCGCTGCCTGGCTTCATGTGCGGTACCGCAGCCTGGGCCATGTGGAAATAACCGTAGAGATTGGTTTTCAGCGTGCGGTCGAAATGTTCCTGCGTGAGATCCTCAAAAGCGGCGACATGCTCCTGAAAAGTGGCGTTGTTGACGAGCACGTCGAGCCCGCCGAGCTGATCCACCGTGCGCCGCACCGCTTCCTTGCAAAAAGCCGGGTCGGCGACATCGCCCGAAATGACAATACATCTGCGGCCTTCTTTCTCGACAGCTTTTTTAGTGTCTTGCGCATCCTGATGCTCGCTGAGATAGGCCACGGCAACATCCGCGCCTTCTCGCGCGTAAAAAACAGCGACCGAGCGGCCAATGCCCGAGTCGCCTCCGGTGATCAATGCCACCTTGCCCTTTAGTTTGTCTGATCCTTTGTAATGCGGCGCGTCATACATCGGCGCGAGCTTCAGATTATCTTCCTTGCCAGGCTTTTTCAGATGTTGCTTCGGAAACGGCGGTTCCGGATATTTTCGCGCGCCGGCCTGCATCGCGCCTTGTTCTTTTTTCTTAGGCTTGCGTGCTTTGTCTTTGGCGTCGATCCTTTAGTTGGATGGCGCGCTGTGCTTCCGCGACCTTCTCCGCAGCTTTGGCAAATTTATCCGAGGCCATGGTCAGAGCACTCCGCTTATGGCGATGTTTCTACCATCTCAACGGCGCCAAGGTTTTTTGGGTTCCCGCGGCTCATGCGAAACAGACCGTCCCACAGCGAAGGCGCTAAACAGATCCCGCTGCAAATACGGCAACAAGACGTTTTATGCGATTCTCACTTTGATTTTGCCGTGCCCGGCTTTGCCATTTTTGTATGCATCTTCGCGAGTGTTTCCGCCGGCGTGACGTGCGCCATCGTGGCCTGCAACTTATTCTTCATCCCGGCGACAACGCCGCCCTCGTTGTCCATCATCGCCTTCCACCCGCTACGCGCGACATCGGCGGGATCGTCCTTCTCCTGCGTGCCCACTTTGGTGTCGAGCAGTCCGGCGCGTTCGAAGAACTTCGTTTCCGTCGGCCCCGGCATCAGACAGGTCACCGTGATGCGCGTGTCGCGGAGCTCTTCGCGAAGCGCATAGGAGAACGAGTCGATGAACGCCTTGGTGGCGTTGTAGACCGCCTGGTACGACCCCGGCATGAAGCCGGCGATAGAGCCCGTGAACAGGATTTTGCCATCGCCCTGCGTCCGCATTTCTGCGGCGAGCTTGCGGGTCAGATACACCGGTCCGGTGACGTTTGTGTCGATCACGAAGCGGATGTCATCCCAACTCTGGTCAAGAAATGCTTTGCCGAGACCGCGCCCTACATTGGCCAGCAAAAGCCCGACCGGACGCCTTCCGACCTTGCTGATCAACTGGTCGTTGCCTTCGGTCGTGGAAAGATCGGCCATCACCGCTTCCACCTGACCGCCTTCACGCCTCAGCTGGTCAGCTGCCCCTTCGATCCCCGGCTCATTCGCGGCAATGATGAGATCGTATTTTTCCTTGGCGGCGATCCTGGCGAGCTCAAGCCCGATGCCGGTCGACGCACCGGTGACGACGGCCAGTTTGGGGGTTGCATCAAGCATGAGCGCCCTCCAGGTTTCGAACTTTCTTGGTTTCCGTCACCCCGGGCTTGAGCACGACCTTCACGCAGCCGTCCTGCTTGTCGCGGAAGGTTTTGTACAGCTCGGGCCCCTTCTCCAGCGGAGCGATATGCGTGATGATGCAGGTTGGATCGATCCGGCCTTCCTCGATCAGCTTCAGCAATTTCGGCAGATAGCGCTGCACCGGCGTCTGCGCCATGCGGAAGGTGAGCCCGCGGTTGATCGCGGAGCCCATGGGGATCTTGTCGAGGAAACCGCCATAAACGCCGATCACCGATACGATGCCGAAATTGCGGCAGCAGTGAATAGCCTGACGCAACACATGCGGGCGATCTGTGCCCATGAACAGCGCGACCTTGATGCGGTCGAGGCGCGAGTCGAAGCTGGCGGACGGTTCGGCCTCGGTGCCGACCGCGTCAATGCACGCATCGGCGCCGCGGCCTTTGGTCTTCTCCATGATGGCGTCGTAAATATCGAATTCCAGGAAATCGAGGGTCTCGGCTCCAGCGGATCGTGCAAGTTCAAGCCGCTCCGGCACCGTATCAATGGCGATCACCCGCTCGGCGCCGAGGAGAAAAGCACTGCGGATGGCGAATTGGCCGACAGGCCCGCAGCCCCAGATCGCAACTGTTTCGCCGCCTTTCAGGTCACAAAATTCTGCACCCATGTAGCCGGTCGGAAAAATGTCAGAAAGGAACAGGGCCTGTTCGTCGGTGAGATTGTCCGGCACTTTCAAAGGGCCAACATCGGCGAATGGCACGCGTAAATATTCTGCCTGGCCGCCTGCATAGCCGCCGCACAGATGCGAATAACCAAACAGTCCGGCGGGAGAGTTTCCCCAAAGCAGCGCGGCCTTCTCGTGGTCCGGGTTGCTGCGTTCACAGCCGGAGTAAAAACCGTTCTTGCAGAAGAAGCATTCGCCGCATGAGATCGTGAAAGGCACCACCACGCGGTCGCCGACCTTGAGCTTCTTGTTTTCGGAACCCACCTCGACGACCTCGCCCATATTCTCGTGGCCGAGAACGTCGCCGCTTTTCATCTGCGGAATAATCCCGCCGTAAATGTGCAGGTCGGAACCGCAGATTGCGCAGGCAGTTACCTTGATGATTGCGTCACGGGGATGCTCGATTTTCGGCTCTGGAACGTCTTCGCAACGCACATCACCCTTACCATGCCACGCCAGTGCCTTCATTTTCGGAGCCCGCCTGTTTTCTTCCCGGGACTGCGGTGTGCAATCAGTGATCAAACGCCAACTGCACGCCGCGGTTCCTGAAGAAATATCCAGAGCGCATTACTACGTGCGGGGGCGAACATAGCCGCCGCTGCTTCACATCGTTGCAAGACAAAGCCCGCGCAGTTTGAGGGTCGCGCGGGCTTTGCAAAAAACCAGATTCAATCAAAGCTGAGTCAGGCCGCTTCTTCCTCTTCCGCTTCCTGATTGATTACGGATTCTGCCAGGTCGGTGAGCGCCTTGTCGGTTGCCTTTTCTTCGTTCAGCGTCGCCTGCAGAAGCTGCACCACTTCGGTCATGCTGAGCTCCTCGGCCCATGCGCGCAACGTGCCGTAACGCGAAATTTCATAATGCTCGACGGCCTGCGCCGCGCCCAGCAGGCCGGCGTCGAGCGCTGGCGAGCCCTTAAACTCCTTGCTGATTTCCTGAGCTTCTTCGGAGAGGCCGATGATGGCCGGACATTTTTTGCCTTGCGGCTTCTTGCCAATTAGCTCGAACACCCGTTCGAGGCGCTCGACCTGCCCTTCCGTTTCGCCCACGTGCTTTTCAAACGCTGCAGCCAACTGCTCATTTTGAGCGGCCTTGGCCATCTTGGGCAATGAGGTGAGAATCTTCTTCTCCGCGAAATAAATGTCTTTGAGGGTATCGTGAAACAGGTCGTCGAGTGTCTTCGGTTGCTTCGCCATGATGCGCTCCTTGTTCGTGATGCGGGTTCAACACAACGGGGCAATTTGTGTTCCTGGAACGGTCGCGGCTCTAAAGTTCGGCAACCGACATTGCGGCATTCGCAATCCACCCGATAAGCCGAAGGTGCTAAACAGATCGCATTTCGCTTTAAGGACTTCAGTAGATACGAAAGGCCAAGACAGATGAACGTTGGTAACGAGCAATCGCGATCGCTGTGGATGGAAGTTGAACCGATCGAGGCCCCGCGATACGCGGGGAAAGCGAAAGCTGACGTTGTGGTGATCGGCGCCGGCATCGCCGGCTTGTCAGTGGCGTATGAACTGGTCGAGCGCGGGCTTTCTGTTGTGGTCATTGACCGGGGCAAGATAGCGCGCGGGATGACGGCGCGAACAACCGCGCATTTGGCTCCGGTCTGCGACGACGGGGCTACCGAGATCATCAAGATCCGGGGCGAAGAAATGGCCCGCCTCTCGTGGCAAAGCCAGGCGGCCGCCGTCGATCGGATCGAGGAAATCGTCGGTGACTTGAAAATCCAGTGCAACTTCCGCCGCCTTGACGCCTATTTGTTCCCGGGACCCGGGACGACCCAGGCCGATCTGGATAAGGAGCTGAAAGCGCAACGTAAGTGCGGTGTCGACGCCGCTAAGGTCCACGGCGTACCGGGCCTACCCTTGCTAAAAGGCGTTGGCACGCTGCTTTACCGCAAGCAGGCCGCATTCCACCCGGCTCGATACCTGCGCTCGCTTGCAGCGACCATATTGGCGAAAGGCGGCAAACTATTCGCTGGCAGTGTCGTGACCAGTGTCGAAGAAAATGGCGATGCCGTAACGGTTCACATGCAGAATGGCGATACGATCGCGTGCGCCGCGTGCGTGGTAGCGACAAATTCTCCAATCAATGACCGTGTCGCTCTTCATTCCAAAATGGCGCCCTATCGCACATACGCGATGAGCTTTACAATTCCAAAGGACGCGCTGCCTGATGCGCTTTATTGGGACACTTTAGATCCTTACCATTACGTAAGGCAGGAGACAGGCCCTGGCTCGATCAACTATCTTATTGCCGGCGGCGCCGATCACAAAACAGGCGAAGCCGACGATGCTGCCGCAAGGCATCAGGCCATCGAGGCCTGGACGCGGCGGCTGTTCCCAAACGTTGGCAAAGAAACGCATCGATGGTCGGGCCAAGTGCTCGATACCATCGACTACTCTGCATTCTCCGGGATAAACCCGGGCAATCGGCACATCTATGTGCATACCGGAGATTCCGGCCAAGGCATGACGCATGGAGCGATGGCCGGCCTGCTGATCAGCGACCTCATCACCACCGGAAAAAGCGAATGGCAGGCCGTTTACGATCCGGGCCGTAAGCCTGTGCGAGCGATCACGAATTACGCCCGCGAAAATCTCACGGCCATCAAGAATTTCGCCGAATATGTCGCACCCGGCGAAATCTCGTCCTACGACGAGCTAGACCGCGGGAAAGGCGCGATTATGCGGGAAGGCTTGAAGAAGATCGCGGTCTACCGTGACGCCAAGGGCAAACTTCACAAGCTTTCGGCAGCATGCACGCATCTCGGCTGTCACGTGCATTGGAACTCGCTTGAAAGGTGCTGGGATTGCCCATGCCACGGCTCGCAGTTCGACATCGATGGCACGGCGCTTAACGCCCCGGCGATAACCCCGCTTAAGGCGATCGATTAGTTTCCAAGGCTGCTCATAGCTGTTTGCATTATTTCAGAAACTGCGGGCGTTGCCGCAGTTACTACGAGATTGATGACACCGCCCGCCGGCGTTGCATCACTTCATGGCGACGGTGGCCGCCTGAACCATCTCGGACGGCGTGTTGAGGATTTGCGCCGCGTATTTCTGCACCTCGGCGCCGGGGATGGGATCGATCTCCGCGCGGCGCTTTTCCGCCGCCGCCAGAAATTCCGGGTCCTTGACCATCTTGTCGAAGGCTTCGCGCAGAACGGCGATCCTGTCGGCGGGCACTTGCGGCGGCGCCAGCAGCGCGCGGCCGATCGCCGAGCCCGCGGAGGCGAATTCCAGGATCTGCTTGGTCTTCGCGTCGGTGACAAGCTCCTGCATCAGCGGCACGTCCTTCAGCTCCGGCGTGCGGCGCAGCCCGCTCTGGATGACGGGGATCATCTCGCCGCGCTCGAGTTCGCCCTTATGACCCGAACGCAAGGAATTCCAGGCCGAGGAAACCATATCCACTTCGCCCCGGATCAAGGCGAGAAGCGTATCGGTGCCGCCGGGATAGCCGCAGACAAGATTGAACTTCAGGCCCGCCAAATTCTTCAACATCGCGGGCAACTGGTAGCTCTGCGAGTTCACGCCCGAGCAGCCGACGGTGTTCGCGGTGGTGCGCATCTCCTCCGGCGTTTTGGCGGGCGCGCCTTTTCGCACCACATAGGCGGTGTTCACGGGTGCGAAGGAGCCGATATAGGTCATCTCCTGCACCTTCCACTTGCCGATTTCCGGCTCGAGCATTTGCGTATGCGCCAGGGTTTCCGGGAACAGCGAGATCATGGAGCCGTCGCGCGGGGCCTGCTGATAGAAATATGCGGCGGCAACCACGCCGCCGCCGCCCGGCTTGTGCTCGATAATGACGGTGGGATTGCCGGGCAGGTATTTCGGAAGGAATTCCTGGGCGAGGCGGGCGTAGAGATCATAGGACCCGCCGGGCGGATGGCCGAGCATGATCCGCAGATTTTTGGATTTATAGAACTCGGCGTGATTTTGCGCCGCTGCGGGCAGCACGCCCGCCAAGGCGATGCAGGCACCGGCGAACAGCGCGCGACAGATTTGCTTCATCCTGATCCTCCCAAGGAATAAACGAGCAGCTCGCGGACCCTTGTCTGGCCTCGTGGCGCCAAAGGCATTCCGCCATACTATGAGCTTAGGATTGTGTGACAAGGCTTCCAGGTGTCGCATCAGGTGCTTTCCTGATCTCACTGCGTTTGAACCACGTCTCGCAAGATCGAAAGCTCGAGATATTTGTCGATCTCCGTCAGATTTCGGCCGCCGGCGCCGTAGCGGGATCGGAGCGCGAGCACGCGCCGCATCCCGTCGGGCAGGATGTCTGCATGCGGGGTGAGCCCGGAGCGCGGCGACAGCAGTGACGTCATGACCGGCTTCGCCGCCGCCGGCTGGATTTCCGGCATCTTCGACAGCAGCAAGGCCTCGGCGGCTTCGCGGTTGGCCGGATCGAGCGTCCAGGCCAGGCCTTTGAGATAGCCGCGAATGAAGGCCTTGGCGGGCCCGGGATTTTCCTTCAGCCAGCTCCGGCGCGCGGCGACAATGCCGCCCTGGTAGCTGTCGTAGAGTTGCGTGCTCACGCCAAGTACGTTGAAGCCGGCACGCCGTGCGATGCTGGTGAACGGCTCGATCGTGAGCGTGCCTGCGTGCGTCGCCATCCTTGACCGACTGCCAGCGTTGTGGCGTGGCGCCGACGGCGGCAAAGGAATAGTCGCCTTTGTTCAGTCCGCCGCGCTCCAGCATGTCATAAAGCACAAAGGCGAAGCCGGTCGAAACGGCATCCAGCGCGATGCTGCGCCCCTTCAGGTCCTGATAGGTTTTGATCTCCGGGGCGACCACGAAGCTGAGTTCGAGTTGGGTCGCGCCCATGATGACGCAATAGTCCGGGTTGCCGCCGTCGGGCGCGCCCTGGCCCTCGCTATAGGCCACGACATTGTCGAAGGCGGTGAAGGCGATCTCGAATTCGCCGGCGGCGATCTTCTGCGCCTGAAAGACCGAGCTTGGCGTGGTCGCGATCTCGACCGACAAACCTTCCTCGGCAAAGAATCCCTGCGCGACTGCCGCGAAAGTCGGCAGGTTCGGCGCGCCCGGGAAGGCGATCACCCGAATAGCTGCCGGTGTATCCTTTGCCATTACGCGCTCCCTTTATGTGTTGATCCGGCTATTACGGCGCGGCCTCGTTGAATGGCGCGCCAGACTGTTTCGGGCGTCGTCGGCATCTGAATTTCAGTGACGCCGTATTCCTTCAGCGCATCGAGGATCGCGTTGACCACGGTAGCAAGGGCAGGCGTCGTCCCCCCTTCGCCTCCCGACTTGATGCCGAGCGGATTGGTCGGCGAGATCACCTCGGCAATTTCAGTAATGAAGGACGGCAGGTTGTCGGAGCGCGGCATCGCATAGTCCTGGAACGAGCCGGCGAGCGGCTGTCCGGTCGCCGCGTCCACATAGCAGTGCTCCCACATCGCCTGTCCGACTCCCTGCGCGAGCCCGCCATGAGTCTGGCCGTGCACGATCATCGGATTGATGCAACGGCCGACGTCGTCCACCGAGGCGTATCTGGTGATCTCCACCCCTCCGGTTTCCGGGTCCACCTCGACTTCACAGATGGCGGCGCCATTCGGAAAGACCGGCGTATGCATCTCGTTGTCGCGCACGACGCGGAGCGGGCCGGAGCTTTGGCTGGTCTGTTTCGCAAGTTCGAACAGCGTGATCGCATGGTTGGTGCCGGGCACAATGAAGCGGGCATTCTCGAACGCCACGTCGTCTTTCTCCGCGCCAAACAGATCGGCGGTCCTGCGGCGTCCTTCAGCGATGAGATCGGCGGAAGCCATGGCCATCACCGTGCCGGCATGCCGCATGGAACGGCCGGAATGCGAGCCGCCGCCGACGCTCACGACATCGGTGTCGCCTAGAATGATGGAAACTTTTTCGACCGGCACTTCGATCAGGTCGGCAACGACCTGGGCGAAGCTGGTCTCATGGCCCTGACCGCTTGGCTGCGTGCCGATCACCACTTCCACCATGCCTTCGGGCTTCACCTCGATCTCGGCGCGCTCCTTTGGGTTGCCGATCGAGGATTCGACGTAATTTGCAAAGCCGCGGCCGAGCAATTTGCCGCGTGCGGCGGCGCCCTTTCGGCGCTTGTCGAATCCGTCCCAGTCGGCGATTTCGAGCGTGCGGTCCATGTTCTTGCGATACTCGCCGCTGTCGTAAACCTGGCCGACCGCATTCGTGTAAGGCATCGACGACGGCGAAATCAGGTTCTGGCGGCGAAGCTCGAGCGGATCGATGCCCATTTCGCGCGCCGCGATCTCTACCAGGCGCTCGATGGCATAGGTGACTTCCGGGCGCCCGGAGCTTCGATAAGCCTGCGTGCACATGGTGTTGGAGAAGACGGCGCGCGCGCGCAAAGCCGCGGCCGGGATGTCGTAGGAGCCCGTGATCAGGCCCGATCCCTTGCTGAGCGGCGACAGCGACACGCAATAGGCGCCGACATTGCTGATATTATCCGCGCGCATGGCGAGGAATTTTCCGTCACGCCGCAGCGCCAGCTCGACCTTGGTGACGAGGTCGCGCCCCTGATAGTCGGTGAGGAAAGCCTCCGATCGGGTCGCGGTGAACTTCACCGGCAAGCCAAGCTTGCGCGACGCCCAGAGCACGAGGCCGAACTCGACATAGACCCGGTTGCGCGCGCCGAAATTGCCGCCCACGTCGAACGACAGCACGCGCAGGCGCGATGGCTCTATCCCAAGGACGGCCGCCATCTCGTGCTTTTGGCGCACCGCGCCGCCGCTTCCGGCATAGAGCGTATAGCGCCCGGTCTCGGCGTCGTAATGGCCGAGCGCGGCGCGCGGCTCCATCGGAACGGCGGTCACGCGCTGCAGATGAAACTGTGCGCGCACGACGTGATCGGCGGCGGCAAAGGCCGCATCGGTGGCGTCCCAGTCTCCAAAGCGTGTGTCGATGAAGGTGTTGTCGGGACACTCATTCCAGACGACCGGTGCGCCGGGCTCGATGGCGGCGAGAGATTCGGTGACATGCGGCAGCTCGGCGTAGTCGACAACGACTTTCTCGGCGGCGTCGAGCGCCTCCTTTGCCGATCCCGCAACAACCATCGCAACGCCTTCGCCGACAAATCTTACCCGCTCCACGGGAAGCAGATGATGGGGAGAGATGAAAGGCTCGGCGCCGTCCGGGCCCGCCAGCTTCATGTCGAATTTCGTGGAAGGCACCGGATTATGCGGGATCGGCGCAAGGCCGTCGGCCACGCGGTCGGCTCCCGTCAGAACGGTGAGCACGCCCGGACTGCCGAGCGCCTCCGCGACGTCGATCGAGCGTATCTCGGCGCTCGCATGGGGCGACCGGACAAGCGCCGCATAGGTCTGGCCCGGCAGGTGGAAGTCGTCGGAGAACCGGCCCTTGCCGGTGAGCAGGCGCCCATCTTCCTTGCGCTCGACCGGCTTGCCGATATGGCGAAAGAATTTCTCCCGGATCAGCTTCAGTTCGGGCGACAGGCCCGCTGGACTATCGTCCGGCTGGGGAATGGGTCGGCCAAGATGGGCAGCGTCGACCATGAGAACCAACTTGTGCGCCGAAATTTCTCGGCCCCGATCTGGGTCAGCTCGAACCGTTCCCTCTTGTATTATTGTATGACACCATGGCTAGCAACAAACTGGTTGCGGCCGATTTGGCGGAAGAGCGCGCCGCTCGGTGCAAATTTTAGCCAGGACACAGCATGACAAAGATGATGCGCCGTACCGCACCGATCGACATGCAGGATCATCTGAGCCGGCTGGAGGCCAGCGGCCTGCTGACGCGCATCACGCGGCCGATCGACAAAGACAGCGAACTGCACCCGCTCGCCCGCTGGCAGTTCCAGGGCGGCCTGCGTGAGGAGGATCGGCGCGGCTTCCTGTTCACCAATGTCACCGGCGCCAAGGGCGAACGTTACGACATTCCGGTCGCGGCCGGCGTGCTGGCAGCTTCCGCCGAAATTTATGCGGCCGGCCTTGGCGTGAAGGTGGAGGAGATCGGCGATGTTTGGGTGCGCGGCATGGCCAACCCGATCGAGCCGGTGCTGGTCGAGAATGCTCCGTGCCAGGAAGTGGTGATAACCGGCGATGCGCTGCGCGCGCCGGGCGGCGGACTGGCGGCGCTTCCGGTACCGATATCGACGCCCGGCTTTGATGCGGCGCCTTATCTGACGGCGACTTTATGCGTCACCCGCGACCCCGACAGCGGCGTCCGCAATCTTGGGACTTACCGCGCCGGGCTCAAGGCGCAGGACCGCCTCGGCGTCCGCATGGCAAGCCGCCTGAGCGGCGCCGGCGGCTATCTGCATTGGCTCAAATACCAGAAACGCGGTGAGCCGATGCCCTGCGCCATTGTGGTCGGCTGCGCTCCCGCGGTGCTTTTTACCGGTCCGCAGAAGCTCGCCGATCGACCAGGACGAGCTCGGCGTCGCGGGCGGCCTCATCGGCGAGGCGATCCGCATCACCCGCTGCAAAACCGTCGACCTCGAGGTGCCCGCCGATGCCGAGATCGTCATCGAGGGGCTGATCGACACCGAACTGCTCGAGCCGGAAGGGCCTTTCGGCGAGAGCCATGGTCACGTCGCGCTGGAAGACTTCAACATGTCGATGCGGGTGACGGCGATCACGCGCAAGAGCAAACCGGTGCTCGTTTCCATCATCAGCCAGGTCACGCCGAGCGAATCGAGCGTCCTCGAAGCGCGTGGCCTATGAGCCGCTTGTTCCTCGAGCACCTGAAGTCCGTGCTCAACGTGAAGGGCATCAAGAGCGTCGTGATGCATGAAGCGCTGACCAACGTGCGCCCGGTGATCTTCCTGCAATTCGACACGGACGGCGCCGCAGAGCGAGGTGTGGCGCGGGCCTGCAAGGGCGCGGCGACCTTGCAGGCGCAATGCGGCAAGATCGTCATCGCGGTGCTCGGACGACATCGACGCGCGCAACGCCGACGCCGTGTTCTGGTCGCATGGCCTATCGCGCCAACATGGTCGACGACGTGCTCGTGATCCCCTACCGGTCGGAAGGACATGGACCAAAATCCGGCGCGCGCAGATCCGGATGGCACGCTGCTGATCGATGCGACCCTGAAGCACGCCATGCCGCCGCTCGCGCTTGCCGGCCGAGCCTTACATGCTGCGCGCCAAGCAGATCTGGGAGGAGCTCGGACTGCCGACCCTGTCCCCGCAGCCGCCCTGGCATGGCTATTCGCTCGGCGACTGGAGCGATCTCTGGGACCGCTTCGCCGATGCGGCGGCCACGGGCGACTGGCGCGCCAACGGCGAGAACACCTTTGCGCGGCGCCAGGGCGGCATGAAGCCGGAGACGCCGGCTCGCAGCATTGAAAAAGGCGCAGGCAAGGGCACGACGAAGCAAAAATGAAAACCCAGTTCGTGCGACGCTCGGCATCGCCTTTATCGGCGCCGGTCGCAACGCCAAGGCACGGTCAAGAAAATGGCTGAGAGCGCAAATGACGGGAAGTGCGTTGCGGTTCGGGACGGAACCCGGCTCACCTATCGGCTGAGCAAGGGGAACGGCAAAGGCCGCGTTGTCCTGATCCACTCGCTCGCCATGGACGCAAGCTTTTGGGAGCGCGTTGCGCCGCTGCTGAAGGACCATGCGCGACGTGCTGGTCTACGACTGTAGAGGGCACGGCCGGTCGGACAGGCCTGATGGCCCCTACACCGTCGAACTGTTTGCCGAGGATCTCGCTGATCTGCTCGACCATGTCGGCTGGCGCTCGGCCACGGTGTGCGGCGCCTCGATGGGCGGCACCGTCGCCATTGCGTTCGCCGCGGCCTATCCGGATCGGGTGCAAGGTCTCGGGCTCTTCGATACCACCTGCTGGTATGGACCCGAGGCCCCCGCGCAATGGGCGGAGCGCGCGCAAAAGGCCCTCGATGAAGGCCTGCAAGCGCTCGTCGGGTTTCAGAAAACGCGGTGGTTCAGCGACAGTTTCCGCGAGACAAATCCCGCCATCGTCGACCGCGCCATCGAGGTGTTCCTGGCCAACGACGTGCGCTGTTACGCCAAGACCTGCCGGATGCTGGGAGCGGCCGACAAACGCGATGCCCTGAAAAACTTCCGGATGCCCTGCACGATCCTGGTCGGTGCGGAGGATTATGCGACGCCGGTGGCGATGGCGCGCGTGCTGGAGGCGGGCATTGCGGGGTCGCGCTTGGAGGTGATCGAAAACGCTCGGCACCTGACGCCGCTGGAGGTGCCGATAATCGTCGCCGGAAAGATTATCGAGATGGTGAAGGCCGCAGCAAAATAAAAAGGAGTCCGCGGATGGGTTTGGACGAACGCGCCGATCGAATCCTGACCACGCATGTCGGAAGTCTGCCGCGGCCGGATGCGCTGTCGGCGATGATGGCCGACGGCAAGACCGCAACGCAGGCTTTCGATACGGCGGTGCGGGACGCGGTGGATGCGGTTGTGCGCCGGCAGGCCGAGGCCGGCATCGACATCGTCGACGACGGCGAGCAGTCAAAGCCGGGATTCGTCGCCTATGTGCTGGACCGGGTCGGCGGATTCTCGCCCCGCGACGACATGCCGGACGGCTTTCTGAAAACGCGCGAGAACCAGGCATTTCCTGAATTCTATAGCTGCGGGCATTCCGGCGCCGCGCTCGCCGCGGGTGGCGACGACGGCTGCGATCGCATACACCGGGCAGAAGCAGCTGCGCGCCGACATCGAGAACCTGAAGGCGGCGCTGAAAAACGTGAAGGCCGTCGACGTGTTCATGCCGGCCGCCTCACCGGCCAGCATCGAAGCCTGGCAGGTCAATCGCTACTACACAGACCGACGAGGAGTGCCTTTACGCCATCGCCGAGGCGATGCGCGAGGAATACGAGGCGATCGTGGCGGCCGGGCTTCATGCTGCAGATCGACGATCCGCGCCTCGTCATGCATTACATGCTGCATCCGCAGATGAGCATCGAAGATGCCCGCCGCTGGATCGGCTCCCGCATCGCGGCGCTCAATCATGCCTTGCGGAACATTCCGCCCGAACGCATCCGCCACCACACCTGCTACGGCATCAATATGGGGCCGCGCACGAACGACCTCGAATTCAGGCACGTCGTCGATCTGGTGCTGACGATCCGCGCCAATTTCTATTCCTTCGAGGCGGCCAACCCGCGCCACGAGCATGAGTGGCGGGTGTGGGAAAACGTCAAGCTTCCCGCCGGCAAGGCGATCTTGCCGGGCGTGATCACGCAGAGCTCCGTGGTCGTCGAGCATCCCGAGCTGGTCGCCGAGCGCATCGGGCGCTTCGCATCGCTGGTCGGCCGCGAGAATGTCATCGCCAGCGCCGACTGCGGTTTTGCCTCGACGCCGCGGACCGTCCCCGAGGTGCATCCCACCATCGTGTGGGAAAAATTCCGCAGCCTGGTCGAAGGCGCCCGGATCGCGACGCGCGCCTTGTGGGCGCGTTCAAATGCTACTTCACGCTGATCTCGTAGAGCGCCGTCGTGCCGCTGACCTCATGCGCGGCGGCGAGCATCGGCTTGCCGGTCGGGCTGTCCGCCGCGGAGATGAAGCGGAAACCTTCCGGCGCCAGATCGCCGGCGGTTCCCTTCTTCGCGTCGCCGTCGAAGTTGCGGCTGGTGAAGTAGGTCTCGAACTTCGGCGCCTTCGGATCGGCGGCGCTGTAGACCATGATGCCGCCCATGCGCTCCAGCCCGATGAAGATGTAAGGCGTGTTGTTGATCACGCCGACGGTGATCGCTTCCGGCTCGACGCCCTTGTCGTCGGAACGGTCGTCGATGCTGCCGTTCTTGTCGCTGGTGCTGTTGAAGTTCTTCGGCTCGTGCTTGGCGAAGATACTGTTCGAACTGGTCGCCGCTGTCGAAGATCATCTTGCCGCTGGCGTCGAGGATCGAGAACGAGCGGCCGCCGTAGGAAAAGATCTTCTCGTATTTGCCGTCGCCGTCGGCGTCGCCCATGGTCTTGGTGGTCTTCAGCCGGCCGAGCGCCGCCGGCGCCTGCAGCTCCTTGGCGTTCGGGAAGGCCTTCTCGTCGAGCGCGAGATCCGCGACGCGGGCTTCTTCGCTGTAGCCCTTGTAGTCGCGGGAGTCGCCTTCGTTGGCGATGGCGAGATAAGTCGCGCCGCCGACCTGGAAGGCGACGATGCTGTCCGGCATATACATGCCCCACACCGGCCAGGTCTTGATGTTGACGCCGCCGTCCCTGTCGCTGGCGTCGAACGGCACCTTGGAGTGGTCCTTCCAGCCGAGGCCGACAACGTCCTGCACGGTAGCGGAAGCGAGGTCGACGATGGCGATGGCGTTGTTTTCCTGCAGCGTGACATAGGCGGTCTTCGAATCCGGCGAGATCGCGACGTATTCCGGCTCGACATCCTTGGCGAAAGGCACGCCCGGCTTGCCGATGCGCGCGCCGGCCGGCGCTCCCTTGTCGTTCCAGGCGGCGAAGCCGGCGATCTTGACGGCGGAGTCGTTGAGGCCGTCCACGCCTTTGGAAAGGTCGACAACGGCGACCGCGCCCTCGGGATCGACGTCATAGGCATCGTTGGGCTCGCCTTCACAGGCGGCGACGGCATAGCGGCCGTCGGGTGAGAAGGTCACCATGTCCGGGAGCGCGCAGATATTGGCCGTCGCGCGGTGCTTTCCGTCGATCGAGAAGAAAACGATCTTGCCCGGATCGGTCTTCGGCTTTGCCTCGACCGCGAGCGCGACGACGCCCTTGGAAACCGCAACGCTGTTGACGCCGCCGCCATAGGGCGAGGTGTCGATGCGCACGACATTCTTCGGCGCTTTCGGATCGGCGATGTCGACAATATCGACGCTGCCGGCGGAGTTGCTGATAAACAGGCGTTTGCTGGCTGGATCGTAGTCGACGATCTCGGCGGCGCCTTCGCCGGCGGCTTCGGACTTGATGCTGCCGATATGGCTGAGCGTGACTTCGGCCCAGGCGGGGGTGGCGGCGAGCAGCGCCAAGGCGCTCGCACCGGCGAGCAACGAATTCAACGTCATCGGATTCTCCCTCGAAATTGACGCGGGATCGTCTGGCGCGGCCCGCACCCGCGAAGAAAACCTACCGTATGAACTTAATATTTCAGTTGGATGACAGCCTGTGGCCAAGCTTAGCGGCTCGACAAGGATTTTGCTGTAAGTTACATAAGAGCCGCTTTTGATCGACTTACAACATTGATATATCTGGTTAAATCACAATGACCGTCCGCCTGCACCGCGGCGACCTGCCCAACCTGAACGGCTATTCCGGCTCGGTGGCGATCGACACCGAGACCATGGGGCTTGATCCCAGCCGCGACCGGCTCTGCGTGGTGCAGCTCTCGCCGGGGGACGGCTCAGCCGATGTGGTGCAGATCGCGCCCGGCCAGAAAGACGCGCCGAACATCAAACGGCTTTTGGCCGATCCGGCAGTCCTGAAAATCTTTCACTTCGCCCGCTTCGATCTCGGCAGCCTGTGCAAGGCCTTTGGCGTCATGCCGACGCCGGTTTATTGCACCAAAATCGCCTCGCGGCTGGCGCGCACCTATACCGACAAGCATGGGCTGAAAGATCTGGTGCGCGAACTCACCGGCACCGACCTGTCAAAGCAGCAGCAAACCTCCGACTGGGGCAGCGAGCAGCTCACCGATGCGCAGATCGCCTATGCCGCTTCCGACGTGCTGCATCTGCATGCGCTGAAGGACAAGCTCGACGCCATGCTGGCGCGGGAAGCGCGAACGGAGCTGGCCGCGGCCTGCTTCCGCTTCCTGCCTGAGCGGGTGCGGCTCGACCTCGCCGGCTGGGGGGCCGAGGACATCTTCGCCCATTCCTGAGCGGATTCTGGTACCGTCTCCGGGAGGCCATATTCCGCCGGTAATCGTCCCGGTCTCGAACTGAAAACGCATTCCGAATGGACCGGCCGGGAGATAGATCTATTGGTTGACGACGCATGAGCGCCGCCTACGGGACTGAGCCAAGGGAAACCCGCGCCTTTCAGGCGAGCCACCGCCGCGATCATGCGCGGCGCTTCCGCGCCGCCGCGCGCCATAGCCGCCGCGTGCGCCTGTTGCGCATCGGCCTGCCGGTCGCGACCGTTCTCGGCTGTCTCGTGCTCGCGTTGGCGAGCTGGTTCAATCCGCTGCGCATGCTCACAAAGCTTCCGATCAGCATCGGCGACGTCGTCGTTTCCGGAACCAAGATCAAGATGGAAAATCCCAAACTCTCAGGCTTCACGCGTGACTCGCGCCGCTATGACATTGCCGCGGGCGCCGCGGCGCAGGACCTGACCCGCCCCGGCGTGATCGAATTGCAGGAGATCAGCGCGAGCCTGGAGATGCAGGAAAAGACCACCCTGCGCTTGGTGGCGCAAACCGGATTGTTCGATACCAAGAAAGAACAGCTCACGCTCAATCGCGACATCGTGGTGACGTCGTCGAATGGCTACGAGGGCTATCTTGAGGAAGCGGTGATCGATACCAAGAACGGCAACTTAGTGTCGGAGAAGCCGGTGCAACTGAAAATGCTCAACGGCACCGTCAAGGGTAACCGTTTCGAGCTTCTGAATTCCGGCGATGTCATCCGCTTCTACAACGGCGTCGTGGTCAATATGAAGCTGGACAACGCGTCCAACCGCCCGGCGGCGTCGCCATGAGGCGCGCAACCGCCCGCCCAATATTTTTTGCTTTCGCAGCGCTCGCAACCGCGGCGCTGGTCGGCGCCGCTCAGGCGCAGACGCCGCGGCCGCCGTCGTCGCCCCCCGCGCAACGCACGGCGCAAGCGGGTCAGGGACCGGCCAACGCGCTGCAAGGCTTTTCGAAGAATCGCGACGAACCGGTGCAGATCGAAGCCGCCTCGCTCGAGGTGCGCGACAAGGACAAGGTCGCGACCTTCAGCGGCAATGTGCATGTGATCCAGGGCGACACCAATCTGCGCTCCAAGACGCTGGTGGTCTATTACGAGGAGGACAACCCGAAGGCCGGCGCGCATCAAGGCGGCGCAGCCGGGACCGGGCGGCGCTTCGCAGATCAAGCGGCTGGAAGCCAACGGCAGTGTGCTGGTCACCCAGAAGGACCAGACCGCCACCGGCGAAAAGGGCGTGTTCGACATGCGCACGAACACGATCACGCTGACCGGCAACGTGGTCATCAGTCAGGGACAGAATGTGCTTGCGTGGCGAGCGGCTGGTGGTCGACCGCGCCACCGGCGTCTCCCGCATGGAGAGGCTGGCCGGGTGCAGGGCATTTTCCAGCGCGGCACCAGGACAGACGGCTCGCCGGCGATGAAACTGCCGGGGACGAATTAACGCGATTTCTGTTGGTTGATTGCGCGTGGGGGAGTGTCTATCACCGCGCGGCTAGTCTTTGCTGCGCAACTAATCCTGAGGCACGGTGCGCTCGATCATCTCCTTCTTCCGGGGCAAGCCCGGCAACCCGAGGCCGCATCCGGCGGCCAGCAGCCGCTGGAAGATGGACGGTGCCTTTGCCGCGCAGCCGATGACGCTGCCCCGCGCCGCCGCGGCCGTCACCGCTGTGCGCCCGCGGCCAGCTCCGCCGTCAGCTGCAGAGCAAGACGGCCCGCCCGTCATGGCCCAGAACCAGGGTTATCTTGCCGCGCATGGGGTGGAGAAAAGCTTTGCCGGACGCAAGGTCATCAACGGCGTGAGCCTCTACGTGAGGCGCGGCGAGGCGGTCGGCCTGCTGGGTCCGAACGGGGCGGGCAAGACCACGGTCTTTTACATGATCACCGGCCTGATCAAGGCGGACCGCGGCCGCATCGAACTCGACGGCCACGACGTCACCGGCTTTCCCATGTACCAGCGCGCGCGGCTCGGCATCGGCTATCTGCCGCAGGAGGCCTCGATTTTTCGCGGGCTGAATGTGGAAGACAATATCCGCGCGGTGCTGGAGGTGGTGGAGCCCAACCGCCGTCGGCGCGAGGCCGAGCTGGAAGCTTTGCTCGACGAATTCAGCATCGCGCCCCTGCGCAAGACACCGTCTATTGCGCTCTCCGGCGGCGAGCGCCGGCGCTGCGAGATCGCCCGCGCGCTGGCCTCACGGCCCAGCTACATGCTGCTGGACGAGCCTTTCGCCGGGATCGATCCGATCGCGGTGGTAGACATCCAGACCCTGGTGCGGCACCTGACCGACCGCGGCATTGGGGTGCTGATCACCGACCACAATGTGCGGGAAACCCTCGGCCTGACCGACCGGTCCTACATCATTTATTCCGGCCAGGTGCTGATGGAGGGCCGCGCCGACGACATCGTGAATAACCCCGACGTCCGCAGGCTCTACCTGGGGGAGGATTTCGAGCTTTAAGGCTATGCGCCAAAAGGGGTCGCTGTGCGCCCTCCGGAGCTGGTATAAAACCGATCAAGCAAGAATTGGACCAGTTCGAGCGTATTTTATGGCGCTGACCCAACGCCTCCAGATTCCGCCAGAGCCAGGCCCTGGTGATGACGCCGCAGCTGATGCAGGCCATCAAGCTGCTGCAGCTCTCCAATCTCGACCTCGCCAGCTATGTCGAGGGCGAGCTTGAGCGCAACCCGCTGCTGGAACGCGAGGCCGAGAGCGAGGTGCCGGGCGAGCCGGATTCGCCGCAAACCCAAGCCGCGCCCGACGGCGATGCCCAGGCCGGCGACTGGATGGGGGAAGACCTCGAAACCAGCCGCACTGCGCTGGAAGCACAGCTCGGCACCGGCCTGGATAATGTTTTTCCCGAGGATTCCGGCCAGACCACTGCCGCGGGCGGGAACCGAGACATTCCCGGCGCCGTCCGAATGGGCCAGGCACCGGTTCCGGCGGCGCTGAGCATGGCGACTACAATCTGGAAGCTTTTGTCTCCGCCGAGATCACACTGGCCGACCATCTCGCCGAGCAGCTGTCGATGGCGATCACCCATCCGGCGCGCCGCATGATCGGGCAATACCTGATCGACATGGTGGACGAGGCAGGATACCTCGCCGGCGATCTGCAAACCGTGGCGCAGAAACTCGGCGCACCCATGGCCGAGGTGGAAGCCGTGCTCGCCATCGTGCAGGGCTTCGATCCGGCCGGCGTCTGTGCGCGCGATCTCAACGAATGTCTCACGCTCCAGCTCAGGGAGCGCGACCGGTTGGATCCCGCGATGCAGGCGCTGGTGGAGAATCTGCCGATGCTGGCCAACCGTCAGTTCGCCGCCTTGAAGAAGATCTGCGGCGTGGACGACGAGGATTTGGCCGACATGATTGGCGAAATCCGCCGGCTCAATCCAAAGCCCGGCCTCGCCCTCGGCTCGGTCATGGTGCAGTCGGTCATCCCGGATGTGTTTGTACGACCCGGTCCCGATGGCGGCTGGCTGGTGGAGCTGAATTCAGAAACGCTGCCGAAAGTGCTGGTCAATCAGAGCTACTACGCCAAGATATCGAAAACAACGCGCTCGGACAGCGAGAAAAGTTATCTGACAGAGTGCTTCCAGACGGCGACCTGGCTGGTTCGCGCGCTCGACCAGCGCGCCCGCACGATCCTGAAGGTATCCAGCGAGATCGTGCGCCAGCAGGACAGCTTCTTCGCCTTGGGCGTACAGCATCTGCGACCTTTGAATCTGAAGACGGTGGCGGACGCGATCTCCATGCACGAATCGACGGTGTCGCGTGTCACGGCGAATAAATACATGGCCACCAGCCGCGGCATCTTCGAGCTGAAATACTTCTTCACATCTTCGATCTCAGCTTCGGATGGCGGCGAAGCGCATTCCGCCGAGGCGGTGCGCCACCGCATCAGGCAGTTGATCGAGGCCGAGGACGCGCGCGCCGTGCTCTCGGATGACACCCTTGTGGAAAAGCTGCGTGAGGCGGGCATCGATATCGCGCGCCGAACCGTCGCCAAATACCGCGACGCGCTGCGAATCCCCTCCTCGGTGCAGCGGCGGCGCGCCAAGCAGGCTGTGTCCGGCTTTGTGACCGATTGCGTGTGGTGAGACGCTCTCGGGCGGAGTAATCTCTGCCATTGACGCTTTCGGAGCCGATCCTTATGGTCCGCCCCCTTCATCAACCCCCTCGAACTTTTCTCGCCCAAGGTACCGGAACGCGCCCATGTCGCTGACCGATCTCATCGCCCCGAACGCGGTCATTCCGGTATTGAAGGTCACCAGCAAGAAGCAGGCGATCCAGGAATTGGCGGCCCAGGCGGGGCAGCTGACTGGGCATAACGAACGCACGATCGCGGAGATTCTTCTGCAGCGGGAGAAGCTCGGTTCGACCGGGGTGGGCAATGGCGTCGCCATCCCGCATGGCAAGCTGCCAAAGCTCGGAAAGCTGTTCGGCATGTTCGCGCGGCTGGAACGCCCGATCGATTTTGAGGCGCTGGACGGCCAGCCGGTGGACCTGATCTTCCTGCTGCTTGCGCCGGAGAGCGCGGGCGCCGATCATCTGAAAGCGCTGGCGCGGATCGCCCGGCTGTTGCGCGATCCTGACGTCGGGCAAAGGCTTCGCGCATCGCAGGATGCCGAAGCGCTTTACGCTGTCCTGGCGCTGCCTTCCGCGAGCGCGGCCTGACCAGCTACGTGCCAACTCCTCAGGTGCAGGAGCGCTCTCCGGCGCAGTCTCGCACCATGCGAGGAATCCGAGCTCTTGCTGCCGCAGTCCTTCGAGATCGCCCGCGTACGCGGGCTCGCGCAGGATTGAGCGACGTCCCGAAACGACAATGCCCGGCGGAGGACATTCGTCCCCGCCGTGCCGTATTCAGCGATCCGGGCTCGTGCGTCAGTGCACGCTCACCGCCTCGAGTTCCTGGCTCCAGGCATTCGCCACCGCCGCCTCGCGGCTGTCAGTCAGCATGATCGGCGTGCCGTCGGCGGCGTGCAGCGAGAACAGCCGCAGTGCCTGGCGCGATCTGCGGCGCCTGCGGAAACATCTTGGCGACGTCCTCGGAGCGGATCGCCTTGACATAGGCGATGCGGCCGCCGCCGAGCAGCGCGAGCGCTTCCGGAGAAACGGGTGGAATTGTGGTGCCTTCGTTCGTTCTGTGGTTCATGGCCCTCGACTCCTTTCCATATTTTACTCGGTCGAGTCCGATGGTTTCCGTTTCAGTCGTGGTTGGTGATGGAAACCTTTTTCACCAGCCGTTCGGGTTCAGGACGCGCTAAGTCGATTTCCAGCAGGCCGTTCTTGCAGGTCCGCCCCCAAGCACTTCCATTCCCTCCGCGAGCACGAAGGTGCGCTGGAACTGGCGCGCCGCGATGCCGCGATGAAGATATTGCCGGCTTTTGTCATCCTGCTGCCGGCCGCGGATGACGAGTTGATTTTCCTCGATCGACACGTCGAGCTGATCGCGGATGAAGCCCGCCACCGCCAAGGTGATGCGAAGACGCTCCGGCTTCTGCTCATCGCGGGCGAGGCGCTCGATATTGTAAGGCGGATAGCCGTCGGCGCCTTTGGCCACGCGGTCGAGCACGCGCTCGATCTCGTCGAAGCCCGAGCAGGAACGGGCTGGAAAGTGAAGGAACCCTGGACATCTCGCAAAGCCCTCGAAAGCGACTTTGACAGCGGGCCCTTACGGCGCCCTTAACGCCGGCGGCTCATCCGCCAGCGTCTGCACTAATATGGGCATTGCCGGTTAAGGCTTCAAGAAGCGGGCCAGCGACATCGCTAGACCAGTAATTTCGCCGTTTCGCTTGGAGAAGCTTGCCGGGAAGATAGCGGGGAAATGGTGGAGCCAGGCGGGATCGAACCGCCGACCTCTTGCATGCCATGCAAGCGCTCTCCCAGCTGAGCTATGGCCCCAAAGGGTATTCGGCCGCCTAAGTCTCTTCTTCCTTGTCGACGTCGCCGATAATGTCGGTCACGTCGGCGTCGCCTTCTTCCTGCTCCTCGATGAAGGCATCGGCGTCGAGAGCGGGATCGATTTCGACCTCCTCGCCTTCCACGCCGGTCTTCTTCGCCCGGTGGTTTCGGCGTCGGCCTCTTCCAGCGAGACGAATTCCGCGTCAGCGGTCTCCGGAGCAACCACTTCGGGCACACGACAGCAGCAGCAGCGGCCGCAGCGGGCGGCAGCCGCAGCGTCCGGCCGCGTGCGCGACGATACCGGCGCGACCACGAAGACGGTTTCGCATTTTGGGCACACGATCGGCGTCTTGCTGAGATCGTAGAATTTCGCGCCGCAATTGCCGCAGAGGCGCTTGGTGCCGAGATCGGGTTTAGCCAAAGTGAGAAGTTCCTCAAAGTCTGGAAATCGGTGCTTCACTTGGCGAGTTGCAGGGGTCCTGTCAATAGGCGGACGCAGGGCTTTCTGCGGGCCCCGCGGCCTGGTCGGATGACGGCGCCGCGAGGACGCATGCTAGGACGGCGGAACCTTCATCGGATCGCATTGACGTGAACGCCGCCACTCCTTCTCCGCTCACCGCCCATCCCGGCCGGCCGCTTTCCGGCCGTGTCCGCGTGCCGGGCGACAAATCCATTTCGCACCGGGCGCTGATTTTCGGGGCGCTCACCGTGGGTGAAACCCGCATCAGCGGGCTGTTGGAAGGCGAGGACGTGCTCAATACCGGCAAGGCCATGCGCATGCTGGGCGCCACCGTCGAGCGGCTGGGCGAGGGAGCTTGGAGCGTGCACGGCGTCGGCGTCTCCGGCTTCGCGCAACCGGCCGATAAGCTCGATCTCGGCAACTCCGGCACCGGCTGCCGCCTCGTTCTCGGCGCCGTCGCCGGCTCTCCCATCACCGCGACCTTCGACGGCGACGACAGCCTGCGCAAACGACCGATGCGGCGCGTGCTCGATCCGCTGGCGCGCATGGGGGCGAAGATCATCTCTGCCGCCGAGAACGGCGGCCTGCCGGTTACGCTGCAAGGCGCGCGCGACCCGATCCCGATTGTTTATGAATCGCCGGTTCCCTCGGCGCAGCTCAAGTCGGCGGTGCTGCTCGCCGGACTCTCGGCGCCGGGCGAGACCGTGGTGATCGAGGAAGAGGCAACGCGCGATCACACCGAGCGCATGCTCAAGCATTTTGGCGCGCATGTGCGGGTGGAAAAGCATGGCGCCCATGGCCGGCGGATCAGCTTGACCGGCCAGCCCGAGCTGGAGCCTGCGCCGGTGGTGGTGCCGTCGGATCCGTCCTCGGCGGCCTTTCCGCTGGTGGCGGCGCTGGTGGTGCCGGGATCGGACGTGATCGTCGAAGGCGTGATGACCAATCCGCTGCGCGCGGGCCTGCTCACGACCTTGCGCGAGATGGGTGCGAGCATCGAAATTCTGGCGACGAGGGACGAAGGCGGCGAGGAAGTCACCGATTTGCGCGTGCGCGCCGGCATGCTGCGCGGCGTCGATGTGCCGGCGGAACGCGCGCCTAGCATGATTGACGAATATCCGATCCTCGCCGTGGCCGCGGCTTTCGCCCAGGGCACGACGCGGATGCGCGGGCTGAAAGAATTGCGGGTGAAGGAATCCGATCGGCTTTCCGCCACCGCCGAGATGCTGCGCGTCAGCGGTGTCGAAGTCGAAATCGACGGCGACGACCTGATCGTTGCGGGCAAGGGGCGCGTGCGCGGCGGCGGCCTGGTCGCCACCCATATGGATCATCGCATGGCGATGGCGGCGCTGGTCATGGGGCTCGCGAGTGAGCAGCCGGTCGGTGCCGACGACACGGCTTTCATCGCCACCAGCTTTCCCAGCTTCGTTTCGATGATGCGGCAGCTGGGAGCGGAATTCGCATGATCATCGCCATCGACGGGCCGGCTGCGTCGGGCAAGGGCACGCTCGGCAAGAAACTCGCGGCGCATTTACGGGCTGCGCCATCTCGACACCGGTCTGCTCTATCGCGCCGTGGCCAAGTCCCTGATGGACGCCGGGGAGCCCTACGACGATGTCGCGAAGGCGACGGCCGCGGCGAAATCGCTCGACCCCGCGCAATTCGACGAGGCCGCGCTGAAGAGCCACGCGGTGGGCGAGGCCGCTTCCATCGTCTCGGCGATCCCCGAAGTCCGCGCGGTACTGGTCGTGTTTCAGCGCCAGTTCGCCGCCGCCCCGCCGGGCGCGGTGATCGATGGCCGCGACATCGGCACGGTGATTTGCCCTGATGCGCCGGTGAAGATCTTCGTCACGGCCGCGCCGGAAATCCGCGCTCGCCGCCGCGCCAAGGAATTCGAAGCCCAAGGCCAGATGGTCGACGAAGCAGCCGTGCTGGCCGACATTCTGCGGCGCGACGAACGCGACATGACACGCAAAATTGCGCCGCTGAAGCGCGGCGGCTGACGCGCATCTGCTCGACACCACCGACATGGACATCGAAGCGGCCTTTCGTGCCGCAGTCGATCTGGTGGAACGCTCACGGCGCGCCTGAGCGACGCGGGACTTACGGGCATGGCCCAGGCGGCTCGATCGGATGGTGGCGGCCAGCGAGCTTGAACACCGCATATCTTCGGGTTGACCGTGGGCCGGTTGGCACGGCCAATCTCGGCAACGGCGTCACGTTCGCATAGAAACGCGCCAGGCGCGGCACCGACGGACAGCCGGTGAACAGCAGCACCGGCTCTCTCGCTGCGTCGTCGAGCGCCTGCGTCAAGTCAAACTGGCTGCGCGCTTGCGCGCCTCTCGCCCATGACACCACCGCGAGCGGCTCGTTGCGCAGATAATAGGTCAGCGCCGCCTGTTCGGCTCGGCCTTCCGCCGCTACCGTCGGGGCGCCGTGCGTCCGCGCCAGCTGCAGCGACCTCATCGCCCAGCCGGCGCCAGCCGAGGCTGCGCTGGTAGATGTCGCTGTTGCGGCCGAGGGCGGCGATGTTGATGCGATCCGCATAAGTATCGCCCACCAGCAGCGCGGCCTGCACGATGACGCCGATGGCGAGCGAGGCGATCATCCATCCGCGATAGCCGGTTCGCAGCCACCAGGCGACCACCAGCACCGTCATCGCCACCGCTGCGGGCGCGGCCCAATTCGCATTGGCGCCCCGGAAGAACGACAGCGCCAAGACCAGCGCCAGCGGTGGAATCGCGAAGGCCAGCATCAGCTTGTCCTGACGGGTGGCTTTGCCGCGAACAGCCTGCAAAGAGATCAGCAGGAAAGCCGCGAAAACCAGCGGGCCGGCCACTGCGAATTGCGAGCCGAGGAAAGTGAGCGCCTCAAGCGGGCGGAAGCGCAGGCCCGTGCCGGTGATATTCTCGCCGGTATGCTTGAGCGTGGCGAACTCATTGGCGACGTTCCAGTAGATGTTAGGCGAGAGGATCAGGCCCGCGACGGCGATGGCCACCCAGGTCTGCGGCCGGCGAAGCAGTTCGCGCGCATCGCGGTCGAGCCACGCCGCGCAAGCGACGCCAAGCGCGAAGTAGAGCATGGCGTA
Organism: uncultured Alphaproteobacteria bacterium; assembly: GCA_963731585.1. Lineage (GTDB taxonomy): Bacteria > Pseudomonadota > Alphaproteobacteria > Rhizobiales > Xanthobacteraceae > CANKHA01. The sequence goes on along the minus strand of CAVSWC010000003.1, from coordinate 734,442 downwards.
TTTCGCCAAAAGCCCGAGGCCGAGCGCCAGCCCCAGCGCCAGGGCCCAGCGCCAGTTCGGCCCGGCCAGCAGCTTGAGATAGGCAAACACGGCGAGCGTCCAGAAAAACAGCAGCGGCACATCGGTGGAAATAATGCGAGTGGAAAAAGAGACGCCGGTCAGCAGCGCGAAAGTCAAAGCCGACCAGAAGGCGGTATCCTTGCCGTAAAGCTCGTCTGCGATGGCGTAAACCAGCAGGCTGGTGCCGAGATAAAACAGCGGCGAGGCCAGGCGCAGGCAGGCCTCGCCGCTGCCGCAAAGCTGCTCGGACGCCGCGATGATCCAGGCGAGCAGGGGAGGCTTGGAGAAATAGCCGAAGGCAAGATCGCGCGACCAAGCCCAATACTGCGCCTCGTCAAAGAACAGATCGACCACCGACGCGTGCAGGCCGATCACGCGCAGCGCGGTAAGCGCGAGCAGAATCGTCAGCAACAAAGGAAAGCCGGGTGCCGCCGACGCTCCGCGCGAAGAAAGGGCGGAAGCGGTCATGCGATCGCCGCCGGGCTTCGCCGCCAGCGGAAGATCACGGCGTGCATGACCCAGATCAGGATCGTCATCAACAGCGCCGCGAACAGCACGTCGGTGAAGAAATGTCCGCCCGCCGCCATGCGCGAAAGCGAGATCACGGAGGTGAAAACCGACGCGCCAACAAAGGCGGCGACGCGCCATTGCGGCGGCGCCAGCATGGCCGGTGCGAACATCCAGGCAGCCGAGGCGACTTCACCGGAAACGAAGGAGCAGTTGCGCTCGCAGCTTCCGCCGGGATTCCACCAATCGACATAGGCCCTGTTGCCGCCGAATTCGGTCACCTGCAAGGGTCGCGGCCGGTGCCAGTGCTCTTTCAAAATACCGTTCACCAGCAATCCGGGGCCGAGCGCCAGCGTGCCGACGAGGAAGATCACGGCGCGGCCGGGAACAACCTTTTGCGGCAGGCGCAGCATGCGGGTCACCAGCGCGGCGACCACAGCGCTCATGCAGGTCACCAAAGCGATGAGGCCGTTGTCACGCACGGCCGCGACGTAGGGATTGATCGCCGCGAGGAAGCGCTGCTGTAATGGATCGTAGAATAATTGGGCGATCTGCAGATCAAGCTTCAACCCGGCCAGCATGGCTAGGGTCGCAAGAACGGCTATGCCGGCCAACGTCCCGATGATCGTCCGCACCCGTCAACTCCCTGTCCGCAAAGCGGGTGCATATAAGGCCAACTTTTAACTTGGCGCATGACTTTATCACCGCGGCTTACCCTTGCCCGGGACCGCTCCTTTGGCTATACCCCGGGCCATCCGGACTGCCCTTGATCCATTCAGGCTGCCCGAGCCGGGGTGAAGGCCGCACAGGCTTTTGTTTCGGAGCTTTTTCAGCTCCCTCCTGCTCCGCCGCCGCAAGGATGCATGGCTGGCCGGAAAATTCGTCCCGACCGTTCGGTTGATCGGGCCGGCCCGCCGGAAGTCCGGCGGCAGTCGAGGGTCTACGGGGCCCTCGGCCCGAACGGTCAAGGGGACGGCATGCAACACCAGCCGCCGGTCGCCCGTCAGGAGATTACATGGTCGCCACGAATACCGCCGCGCCGACGCGCGAAGACTTTGCTGCGATGCTCGACGAATCCTTCCTGACAGGAAATCTGCAGGAAGGGGCCGTCATCAAAGGGACTGTCGTCGGCATCGAGAAGGACCTCGCCGTCATCGACGTCGGGCTGAAGACCGAAGGCCGGGTGGCCTTGCGGGAGTTCGCGGGACCGGGCCGGCAGACCGATCTCAAGATCGGCGACACCGTGGAAGTTTACCTGGAGCGCGTGGAAAATGCGCTCGGTGAAGCGGTGCTCTCGCGCGACAAGGCCCGCCGCGAAGAAAGCTGGGGCAAGCTCGAAACCGCGTTCAAGAACAACGAAAAGGTCACCGGCGTCATCTTCAATCAGGTCAAGGGCGGCTTCACCGTCGACCTCGACGGCGCGGTGGCCTTCCTGCCGCGCTCGCAGGTCGACATCCGCCCGATCCGCGACGTCGGCCCGCTGATGAATCAGCAGCAGCCGTTCCAGATCCTGAAAATGGACCGCCGCCGCGGCAATATCGTCGTCTCGCGCCGCACTGTGCTGGAGGAGACCCGCGCCGAGCAGCGCCAGGAGCTGGTGCAGAATCTCGAAGAGGGCCAGGTCATCGACGGCGTGGTGAAGAACATCACCGACTACGGCGCCTTCGTCGACTTGGGCGGCATCGACGGCCTCCTGCACGTCACCGACATCGCTTGGCGCCGCGTCAATCACCCGACCGAAGTGCTCAACATCGGTCAGCAGGTGAAGGTCAAGATCATCAAGATCAACCACGAAACGCACCGCATCTCGCTTGGCATGAAGCAGCTGCTCGAGGATCCGTGGCAGGGCATCGAGGCGAAGTATCCGGTCGGCATGCGCATGAAGGGCCGTGTCACCAATATCACCGACTACGGCGCCTTCGTGGAGCTGGAGCCGGGCATCGAGGGCCTGATCCACGTGTCCGAGATGTCCTGGACCAAGAAGAACGTGCACCCGGGCAAGATCGTCTCCACCTCCCAGGAGGTCGAGGTTCAGGTGCTCGAGGTCGATCCGGTCAAGCGCCGCATCTCACTCGGCCTGAAGCAGACCATGCGCAATCCGTGGGAAGTCTTCGTCGAGAAATATCCACAGGGAACGGTCGTCGAAGGCGAGGTCAAGAACAAGACCGAGTTTGGCCTCTTCCTCGGGCTCGATGGCGAAGTCGACGGCATGGTCCATCTCTCCGACCTGGACTGGAAGCGTCCAGGCGAGCAGGTGATCGAGGAATACAAGAAGGGCGACAAGGTCCAGGCGCAGGTGCTCGACGTCGATGTCGAGAAGGAGCGCATCTCGCTCGGCATCAAGCAGTTGCAGGGCGGCGACCCGATGCAAGCCCCCAGCGCCTCCGAGCTGAAGAAAGGCTCGGTGGTGACCTGCGAAGTGGCAGAGATCAAGGAATCCGGCCTGGAAGTGAATATCGTCGGCACCGATCTCACCGCCTTCGTCAAGCGCACCGAGCTGTCGCGCGACCGTGCCGAGCAGCGCACCGAGCGTTTCTCAGTCGGCCAGAAGTTCGACGGCCGCGTGACCCAGTTCGACCGCAAGACCCGCAAGGTGGCGGTGTCAATCAAGGCACTGGAAGTGGCGGAGGAAAAGGAAGCCATCGCTCAGTACGGCTCCTCGGATTCCGGAGCCTCGCTCGGCGACATTCTCGGTGCGGCGCTCAAGCAGCGGGCCGAAACTCCCGAACAGGACGACAAGGAATAATTCCTCCGAGCGGCGCCGCTACGGCCGCGCCGCCTCGCGTTATTACAAACTATTGAAAATTTGCCGCGGGTCGCGCCATTGACCGCCCCGTGCGTCGGCGTACTGTCCTGCCGCGAAATCCTTGCGCATGACTTGATCCGGGATGGGAACCGGTTCGCCGATAAGATCATGCGCCAAGTTAACAAGTCAGGAGCCACCGCACTATGTCGCTCGACGCCGATTACATCGTCGACCGCCGCCGGATGCGGCGCAAGCTTACCTTCTGGCGCGTCTTCACCGTCGCGCTGGTCGCCATTGCCGTGATCGGCACGGCGCTGGCGCTCCGCTCGCCGAATGGGCTTGCCTCCAGCCCCGGCCCCTATGTCGCCAGGATCAAGATCGAGGGGCTGATCCGCGGCGACCGCGATCGCGTGGAAGCGCTGGAGCGGCTCGGCCGCTCCTCGGCACGCGCGGTCATCGTCCACATCAACAGCCCGGGCGGCACCACCGGGGGCTCCGAGCAGCTGCACGACGCGCTGAAGCGTCTGAAAGAGCAGAAGCCGATGGTGGTTGTGGTCGAAGGCTTGGCTGCCTCGGGCGGCTATATCGCCGCTCTCGCCTCCGATCACATCGTGGCGCAGAGTTCGGCGCTGGTCGGCTCCATCGGCGTGCTGTTTCAGTATCCGAATTTGGCCGAGCTGATGAAAACCCTCGGCGTGAAGGTCGAGGAAATCAAGTCGTCGCCGCTGAAAGCTGCTCCGAGCATGTTCGAGCCGGCCAGTCCGGAGGCCCGCGCAGCGGTGGAAGCCATCGTGATGGATTCCTATGACTGGTTTCGCGGCCTGGTGCGCGACAATCGCAAGCTGGAGAGTGTCGAATTGGCGCGTGTAACTGATGGCCGTGTCTTTACCGGCCGTCAGGCCATCGAGCTCAAGCTGGTCGACGAATTGGGCGATGAAAAGCAGGCGCTGGCCTGGCTGGCAAAGGAAAAGGGCATTGATCCGAAGATCCGCGTGCGCAATTACGAGCTCGAGCCGCGCCTGAGCGACCTGCCATTCCTGCATGTAGCGGCGGCGGTAACGCTCGAAGCGTTGGGCCTAAAGGGATGGGCGAAGCAGATCGAGGCTTGGGGTACGGTGCGCGCGATCGAACGCCTCAACCTTGACGGTCTCCTGGCGCTTTGGCACCCTTCGATCAATTGAGGTGCGGCGGTCTTGTTGACGGCGGCATTGTTTGCGGAACGGTCATCCTCGAATCTGGTGGGCGATATTTTACATGATCAAATCCGAACTCGTGCAGCGCATCGCGTCGCAAAATCCGCACCTCTATCAGCGCGACGTGGAAAATATCATCAACGCGATCCTGGGCGAGATCATCGCCGCGATGGCGCGGGGAGACCGTGTGGAATTGCGCGGCTTCGGCGCCTTTTCCGTCAAGAACCGGCCGGCGCGAACCGGCCGCAATCCGCGCACCGGGGCGCATGTCTCGGTCGAAAAGAAGTGCGTGCCCTTCTTCAAGACCGGCAAGGAAATGCGCGAGCGGCTCAATCGCGGACGGAACGGCGCTGGCTAAGCGACGCTTCGACAGTCCGGGCAAGGCGGGCGACTGGTGACGCCGGCCGGGCCCCATCTCGCGCCAGCTGAGGTGGCCGCCATGGAGCTACCTCCGATGATCCGCAAGATCGTCACGGCCGTCATTCTCGTGCCGCTTGCCGTCATCCTCATCGCCTTGCGGTCGCCAACCGGCAGATCGTCACGGTGTCCTTCGATCCTTTCGATGCCGCGCATCCGGCCTATGCGGCCTCGCTGCCGCTCTTCGTGCTGATCCTCGTGCTGGTGATCTTCGGCGTGCTTTTGGGCGGCGTGGCCGCCTGGCTGCGGCAGGCCGCGCTGGCGCTTGGGCGGCGCGGCGGGCGGAGAAAGAGAATCAGGAGCTGCGGCTGGAACTCGACCGGCGGCACACGTCGATCCCCGTCCGGCTGCATCCGCCGGCCGAATAGCGCGTTGTCTCCGGCCTTAGCGCGGACAAGACAAAACGCCTCAACCGGGTTAGAACCCGTCCTGTCAGGACGAATGCGAAAAACATGCCCCTTTTGGTGAAAATCTGCGGCTTGATGAGCCCCGAAGCGCTCGACGTGGCGCTGGACGCTGGGGCCGATCAGGTCGGCTTTGTCTTCTTTGCTCCCTCGCCGCGCAACCTCGCCTATGGCGCGGCGCGCGCGCTCGGCGAGCGGGTGAAGGGCCGCGCGGACAAGGTCGCGCTCACCGTCGATGCGACCGACGAGATGCTGGGCGAGATCGTCGAGGCGATGCGTCCGGACATGCTGCAATTGCACGGCAACGAGACGCCGGAGCGTGTCGTCGCCGTGCGCACGCGCTTCGGGCTGCCGGTGATGAAGGCCCTGCCGATCGAGGATCGGGCCTCGCTGTCGCCCATCCGGCTTTATGCAAATGTGGCGGACAAGCATCATTTTCGACGCGCGCGCACCGCGCGAGGCCACCCGGCCCGGGGGCCTGGGCACCCCGTTCGATTGGCGGCTGCTGGAAGATGTCGATCCCGGCATTCCCTTCATGCTCTCCGGTGGTCTTCGACGTCGGCAATGTTGCTGACGCGCTTTCGATCACGCGCGCAACGGGCGTCGATGTGTCTTCCGGCGTGGAGCGTGCGCCCGGCGAGAAGGATCCGGAGAAGATCCGCGCCTTTGTGCGCGCCGCGCGCCAGGCCGATGCCGCGCTCAATCGTGTTGCGAGCCGCGCATGACCGTTCCGTCCAAACCCAATTCGTTCCGCACCGGCCCCGACGAGCGCGGCCATTTCGGCAATCTATGGCGGCCGCTTCGTCGCCGAAACCCTGATGCCCTTGGTGCTTGAGCTTGAGCAGGCTTATGCCAAGGCAAAAGCCGATCCGGCTTTTCAGAAGGAGATGGACGGCTATCTCGGCGAACTACGTCGGCCGGCCCTCGCCGCTCTATTTCGCCGAGCGGCTGACCGAGCATCTTGGCGGCGCGAAGATTTATTTCAAGCGTGAGGAGCTCAATCACACCGGCGCGCACAAGGTGAACAACGTGCTCGGCCAGATCATGGTTGCGCGCCGCATGGGCAAGCAGCGCATCATCGCCGAGACCGGCGCCGGCATGCATGGCGTTGCCACCGCCACGCTTTGCGCGCGCTTCGGGCTCGACTGCATCGTCTACATGGGCGCGGTCGATCGTGGAGCGGCAGAAAGCCAACGTCTTCCGCATGAAAATGCTCGGCGCGGAAGTGCGTCCCGTCCAGTCCGGCACCAGGACGCTGAAAGATGCGATGAACGAGGCGTTGCGCGATTGGGTAACCAATGTCGCGGACACCTTTTATTGCATCGGCACGGTGGCAGGGCCGCATCCCTATCCGATGATGGTGCGCGACTTCCAATGCGTGATCGGCCACGAAACGCGCGCGCAGATGCAGCAAGCCGAAGGCCGCCTGCCGGATTCGCTGATCGCCTGCATCGGCGGCGGCTCGAATGCCATGGGGCTGTTTCATCCTTTCCTCGACGACCGATCGATCGAAATCTACGGTGTCGAAGCCGCAGGCCATGGTCTCACCGGCCTGCATGCGGCCTCGATTGCCGGCGGCCGCCCCGGCGTGCTGCACGGCAACCGCACCTATCTGCTGATGGACGACGACGGCCAGATCAAGGACGCGCATTCGATCTCCGCCGGCCTCGATTATCCCGGTATCGGTCCGGAACATGCCTGGCTCAACGACATGGGCCGCGTGAAATTCTTGTCCGCGACCGACGATGAGGCGGTCGCGGCGCTGCAACTTTGCAGCCGGCTGGAGGGGATCATTCCGGCACTCGAGCCCGCGCATGCGCTCGCCAGGATGATCGACATCGCGCCGGCCAAGCCGAAGGATCACCTGATGGTGGTCAATATCTCCGGCCGCGGCGACAAGGATCTCGACTCGGTCGCGCAGTATCTCGAAGGCAGGCGATGACGACCCGCATCGAGCGCCGCTTTGCGGCGCTGAACAAGGAAGGCCGCGCCGCGCTCGTGACCTTCACCATGGCGGGCGATCCCGATCTACGAAACCTCGCTCGCCATCCTCAAGGCGCTGCCGAAAGCCGGCGCCGACGTGCTTGAGATCGGCATGCCCTTCACCGATCCGATGGCGGACGGGCCCGCGATCCAGGCTTCGGGCCTGCGCGCGCTGAAATCCGGCCAGACGCTGAAGAAGACGCTCGCGATGGTGCGCGACTTCCGCAACGGCGACGACGATACGCCGATCGTGCTGATGGGTTACTACAACCCGATCTATATCTACGGCGTCGATCGTTTTCTTGCCGATGCCACGGCGGCCGGCGTCGATGGCCTGATCGTGGTCGATCTGCCGCCGGAGGAAGACGACGAGCTCTGCCTTCCGGCGCTGAAGGCGGGCATGAACTTCATCCGCCTCGCGACGCCGACCACCGACGACAAGCGCCTGCCCGCCGTGCTCGCGAACACCTCGGGCTTCGTCTATTACGTCTCGATCACCGGCATCACCGGCTCCGCGACGCCGGATGCCGCGCGTGTCGGCGCCGCCGTCGCGCGCATCAAGCGCCACTGCGCGCTGCCGGTCGCGGTCGGCTTCGGCGTGAAGACTGCGGAACAGGCGCGCGAGATCGCGCAACATGCGGACGGCGTGGTTGTCGGCTCGGCGCTGGTGGACGCATTGCGCGCGAGCCTCGACGCCGAGGGCAAGGCCGCCACGGGTACCGTGAAGGCCGTCACCGATCTTGTCGCCGAACTCGCCGCCGGCGTGCGCGCCACTAAGCGCGTGGCGGCGGAGTAGTTGCTCGTTTCGGCTGCTGGTGCAGGGGCTTGGCGCGGCACGAGGACTGTCTTAACCAACTCACTCGCTCCCCAAGAAATTTCGGCAGCGCGTCGCTGTGAGACCTTCCGCCCGCGTCTTGCCGTTGCTAACCTCATCAATGCCTACGCGGCTGGGAATGCAGGCTTTATCGTGCATCGCGCAGACTTTGCAGGCAGCAAGAGGATGCAAGGGGCGTCCTCCGGAGGGGAGGTGCCATGAAACTCAAGCGCACGAAACTATTTGCAGGGCTGGTAGGAAGCCTTCTGGTGGCGGCTGCCACGCCAGCAATGGCTGCCTCGGGGCACACCGCGGTGTCCGACGACGGGACCGAGGCCGTCGCGCCGAATTACTCCGCGTCTTCGCAGGGCGCCTCGAGCTTCTCAGGCACGGGAACCGTGAGGACGGGAATGGCGCCGGAGTTTGCGGCGGAGTTTAACAGGCTGTTGAACGCGAAGCCGATGAGTGCGCCAAATGGCATTGAATCAATCATCGGCCCCGACAACCGCTTTTTGATTAACCCGACCACCAGTTTTCCGGCCCGGGCCGTCGTTTTGATCACATTCAATCCGCCCGGTGCTGGAACATCGCGGTGCACGGGCTTTCTGGTCAGGCAGAATACCGTGATCACCGCCGGCCATTGTGTGGCTGCTGCTGGCGGCGCGTTCTACCCACGCGAAACTTACAAGATCTATCCCGGGCGCAACGGCGCTAGCTCGCCATACGGCTTCTGCAGGGCGGCCTCGCTCCGTAGCGTCCTCGGCTGGACCAGGGATGGAAACGAACAGTTCGACTACGGCGCCATCAAGCTGGACTGCAGCATCGGCAATACCACCGGCTGGTTTGGCTTTTGGTGGCAGGGCGGATCAATGAACGGCCTCCTCAGCCGGGTGAGCGGGTATCCCGGCGACAAGCCTTTGACGCAGTGGCAGAGCACCGACAGGATCAGGGTCACACAGGCCAGCCAGCTGTTCTACTTGAACGATACGGTCGGCGGTAACAGCGGCGGCCCGGTTTGGCAAGGCCGGGGTTCGACCGCTATGTTCTGTCGTGGTTCTTGCGCCATGGCCATTCACACCTACGGTTTGCATGGCAGCTCGCCGCACAGCTCGAACAATCACGGCACGCGGATCAATCAGTCGGTTTTTAATAATATCTGCTTCTGGCGTGGCGGCTGCGGATAGCTGACAAGAAACGGCAGGGTCCGCTCAAGAGCGGGCCCTTTTTCTCTCACGAGGTGTTGGATCGCCGCATGTCTCGATCCGCCGGAAGCCGCGCCCGGAAATCGGCGGCCGTGATCGGGGCCGTCGCCCTCTGCTCCGCGGTGCCGACCATGACAGCTGCTCAGACCGCCGGCCCGAATCGTCGCAGCGTCTCCAGCGAGTCCTCCTCCGCAACGCCCTCCATCCGCGAAGGCGTGCGGGGGCGAGTCACCTCGGCCTCCGGTAAACCGCTAAGCGACGTGTTTGTGCAGGCGCGCTCGCTTGACAGACCAGCCCCCGCAATCCCGCAGATTGCGATCATGACCGATCACGCCGGCAACTACTTTTGGCCGCTTCCCTCCGGCCGCTATGAGTTCACCTTTATTCATCAAGGAAGAAAATCGGCGACACGCCAAGTGGCCGTCGGCCGAAACGGCGTCGCTGCGTTGAACGTGCAATTCCCGTGAGGAATTGATCCGGTCGCGATATCGACAAAATATACGCGCAAACCGCGCCGCAACATCGATACAATGTAACGAAGCCAGCCAGGGCCTCTGAGCAGACGGTGAAGCTACCCGATGAACTGGATTTCCAACGTCGTGCGGCCGAAGATCCGCAACATCCTCAAGCGCGAGGTGGCGGAGAACCTTTGGATCAAATGTCCAGACACCGGCCAGCTGGTCTTCTACAAGGATGTGGAAGCGAACCAGTTCGTCATTCCGGAATCCAATTACCACATGCGCATGAGCGCGATGGCGCGCCTGAAATCGATGTTCGACGGCGAGACCTGGTTCGACATCGCGGTGCCCGAGGTAGCCATCGATCCGCTGAAATTCCGCGACGAGCGCCGCTACACCGACCGGCTGAAGGATGCCCGCACCAAGACCGGTCTGCATGACGCGGTGAAGCTCGGCTACGGCAAGCTGGAGGGCCAGGCGGCCGTGATCGCGGTGCAGGATTTCGATTTCATGGGCGGCTCGCTCGGCATGGCGGCGGGCGAAGCCGTTATCAAGGGATTTGAAAAGGCGGTCGAGAAGGGCACGCCCTTCATCCTGTTCGCCGCCTCCGGCGGCGCCCGCATGCAGGAAGGCATCATGTCGCTGATGCAGCTGCCGCGCACCACGGTGGCGGTGCAGATGCTGCGCGAGGCGAAGAAGCCCTATATCGTCGTGCTGACCAACCCGACCACCGGCGGCGTCACCGCGTCTTACGCGATGCTGGGCGATGTGCATATCGCCGAGCCCGGCGCGCTCATCGGATTCGCCGGGCCGCGCGTGATCGAGCAGACCATCCGCGAGAAACTGCCGGAAGGCTTCCAGCGCGCGGAATATCTGCGCGACCACGGCATGGTCGACATGGTGGTGCATCGCCATCAGTTGCGCTCCACGATCGCCGAGCTGTGCCGCCTGCTGACCAAGGCCCCCGCTCGGCAACCTGCGAGCACAATGCCGGCGCCGGCAGAACCGCCGGCAAATGCAGCGCTTCCGGCGGCTCCCGCAGCCGCGCCGCCTGCGTACGCCTAGCTTTGACCCCCATCGACGACATCATCGCGCGGCTGCAATCGCTGCATCCCAAGCTGATCGATCTCACGCTTGAGCGAATGACGCGCGTGCTGGCGCAGCTCGGCCATCCCGAGCGCAAGCTGCCGCCGGTGATCCATGTCGCCGGCACCAACGGCAAAGGTTCAGTGATCGCCTTCATGCGCGCGATGCTGGAGGCTGACGGCAAGCGCGTGCATGTCTATACCTCGCCGCATCTCGTGCGCTTCAACGAGCGATTTCGTCTTGCCGGGCGGCTGGTATCGGACGAAGAGCTGGAGGCGGCGCTGGCGGAATGCGAGCGCGTCAACGCCGGGGCGCCGCTGACATTGTTCGAAATCACCACGGCGGCGGGCCTGTTGCTGTTTTCCCGCCATCCCGCCGATGTGGTGCTGCTGGAGGTTGGCCTCGGTGGCCGGCTCGACGCGACCAACGTGATCGAAAGGCCCCTCGCCACGGTTATCACGCCGGTCGCGCTCGACCATGCGGACTATCTCGGCGGAAGCCTTGATCAGGTCGCAGCGGAAAAAGCCGAAATCATCAAGGAGCGGGTACCCGTCATCGCCGCCGCGCAGCATCGTGACGCACTCTCGGTGATCGAGCGCCGCGCGGCCCGCCTCGATGCGCCGCTGCATCTGGCCGGCGAGGAGTGGACCGCGGGCGAAGAGCGCGGCCGTCTCGTCTTTCAGGACGAAGAGCGGCTGCTCGATTTGCCCCCGCCGAAGCTGTATGGCCGCCACCAGTTCGACAATGCCGGGCTGGCGGTCGCCACCTTGCGTGCGGTTCGCTCGCTGACGCCGCGCGTATCCGCTTTCGAAGCGGGCGTGGTCAATGCCGAATGGCCGGCGCGCATGCAGCGGCTGACGACCGGGCCCCTTGCGCTGCGCGTGCCGCAGGGCAGCGAGCTTTGGCTCGACGGCGGGCACAATCCCGACGGCGGCCGCGTCATCGCGGCCGCGCTCGCGGACCTCGAGGAGCGGGTGTCGCGCCCGCTGGTGCTGATCGTCGGCATGTTGTCGAGCAAGGACTGCGCGGGATTTCTGCGCAATTTCGCCGGACTGACGCGGCGCATCATCGCGGTCCCGATCGAGCATCAGAAAAACGCGCTCTCGCCCGATGAGATCGCCTATGCCTCGCGCAGCGTCGGGATTCCCGCCATGACGCGCGCCAGCATCAAGGCCGCAATCGACGCCACGGAAATGCTGGAACTTGATCCCCCGCCGCGCATCCTGATCACCGGCTCGCTTTATCTGGCGGGCGAAGTGCTGAAACAGAACGGCACGCTGCCGGAGTGATTACTTTCTATCCCTCCCCTGAAAGGCGAGGGTCGGCGCGAAGCGCCGGGGTGGGGTCAGCAGCGCGACTCCCCACCCGGCTCGCTCGGCTCGCCACCCTCCCCGCAGCGGGGCAGGGATAAAGAAGTCACTTCAGCAGCTTCATCAGGTTCGCCTTCTTCTGCTTCACCTGGTCGAGCGTGCATTGCTTCGGCGCCTTGTCGGGCCGCCAGCGCATCAAACGCGTGCCGTGCCGGAAACGGTCGCCGGTGAAATGGTCGTAGCAGACCTCCACCACCAGTTTCGGCTTGAGCGGCTGCCACTCGGCGGAGCGCTTGGTCGACCAGCGGCTCGGCCCGCCGGGCGCGTTGCCGGTAAAGCCCGGAGGACCGATCAGCTTTTCCAGCTTTCTGGTCAGCGCCGCGCGCTCGCTGTTCTTGATGGTTGAGGTAAAGCCGACGTGATGCAGCAGGCCCTTGGCGTCGTAGAGCCCCAGCAGCAGGGAGCCGACGAGCTTCTTGGCTTCGAGATAGCGGAAAGCACCCACCACGCAATCGGCGCTGCGGTAGTTCTTTATCTTGCGCATGCCGCTGCGGTCGTCCGAGCGGTATTCGACATCGCGCCGCTTGGCGATGATGCCGTCAAGGGTGGCGCCCACGCTGGTGAGCCATTTCTTGGCGTCAGCCAATCGCACAGTGGCAGGCGACAGCCGGATGCGATCCGGCTGCTTGAGATATTTCTTCGCGAAAGCCTCAAGCAGCGGGCGACGTTCGGCCAACAGCTGACCGGCAAGGAGCTTGCCGTCCGCATCCACCAGCAGGTCGAAGACGATCAGCAACGCCGGAGTTTCCTTCGACAACCTGGTCACGCGGCTGGCGGCAGGATGGATGCGCTGGAGCAGATCGTCGAAGGAAAAACTGCCATTACTCGGCACAACGATCTCGCCGTCGAGCACAAAGCGCTGGGCCTTGATCCTGCCGACGGCTTCAACGAGATCGGGAAAATAGCGCGTGAGCGGCTGGCCGGATTTCGACTGCAACGCGATCTTGTCGCCGTCCCGGAACACCAGGCAGCGGAAGCCGTCCCATTTCGGCTCGTATTGCCATTCGCTCGCCGGTGGGAATCTCGTCCACCGATTTGGCTTCCATGGGCATGAAGGGTTGGCGCAGGGGGAGCATGACTTGCTAACGCAAACGGCCGGCATTTCGCCGGCCGTCATTCCATTCTTTTTCGTCATGGCCGGGCATAGCCCGCGAAGACGGGCGTAAACGCCCTTATGTCCCGGTCATCCCGATCAGAAGCGCAGTGCCTTTCTAAGCGAGATCACCGGGTCTCGCGCCATCGGCGCGGCCCGGTGATGACGAAGAAACGAACGCGAAGTTACACCGCGGCCGTGATCCACTGCTCCAGCTTGGCCTTGGGCGCCGCCCCGACCTGGCGCGAAGCCAGTTCGCCATTCTTGAACAGCATCAGCGTGGGAATCGACATGATTCCGTATTTCGCCGCCGTCGCCGGATTCTCATCGACGTTCAGCTTCACGATCGTCACCTTGCCGTTGAGCGCGGTGGAAATCTCCTCCAGCGCCGGTCCGATCTGCCGGCACGGGCCGCACCATTCCGCCCAGAAATCCACGACCACGGGGCCGCTCGCCTTCAACACGTCGTTTTCAAAAGTTGAATCGGACACCTTTGCAACAGCCATGGGATTTCCTTCGAATTGCGGGCGAATCTGACGCCGCCAAATGAGAGAAATGAAACCTATGAACGCAGGGGCAAAGCGTCAAGGTAGGCCTTGGACGGTGGCCGCAGCATCCAGCCTGGGGCCCGGAATCTCCATGATTTCCGGTATTTCCGTCCAGATCAACGCCGCGCGGACGGGGCGGTCCGGGTAGAGCTTCCGCAGCACCGCGCGATAGAGCGCAAGCTGCGTGACATAGCCTTCCGGGACGTCCTCCAGCCGCCGCGGCGCGGGACTGTTGGTCTTGTAGTCGCCGATCAGCACCGCCGTCGGCGTCACCACGAGGCGGTCCACCTGGCCCGACAGCGGACGTCCGGCGAAGCGGCCGACGATCGGCACCTCGGCGCGGCTGCCCGGCAGGAACAATTCCGCAAAGCGCTTGTCGTCGAGCAGGGCCAGAACTCTCGTCAGCAAAGTCTGCTGTTCGGCGCTGGAAAATCCCCTGGCGTTGCGCGCGAGATAGTGTTTCGCCGCGTTCTCGCGCCACTCCGGCAGCAGGTCGGGAAGCGACTGCAGCAGGCGATGCACGAGATTGCCGCGCGCGAGTGCCTTTGCTCTTCCTTCGCCTGCGGCGGCGGACGCAAGCGGTGTCTGCTCATCGTAAAACATCGATGGCGTGATCGGTTTTGGCGCTTCGTCCGCCGGCGCCGCGTGAAGCAGCCATGCAGGGAGTGTCCTTTCCGCGGAGGATTCCGCTGCCGCCGCGCCCGTCTCCTCGTCGCGGTGGAAACTGCGGTAGCGTTTCACGGTCTGCCGCGGATCGAAGTCGGCCGGCTCGGCAATCATCTCGCCTGCTTCGCCGAGTCCTTGCTGCACCAGGTCATACCAACAGCCGGGCGGCATGGCCCTTTCACCGATGGAGCCGCAGACGATCAAGCGGTCGGCCGCACGCGTCATTGCGACGTAGAGCAGACGCCGGTGCTCATCTTCCGCTTCCGCGGTCGCTTTCGCGCGGGCAACGGCAGTCGGCGGGACATCGTCCGCTTTGCGCGGCACCCAGACGATACGGTCGGGCGTGTCGGGCGGCGCATCGCGCGCGGGCAGGGCGAAAAGGCGCGGCTGGAAATGCTGCGGGCCGGCGGGCGGGGTCGTGGTGTCGGCGAGGATCACGATCGGCGCTTCCAGCCCCTTGGCGCCGTGCACCGTCATCACCCGCACCTCGTCGCGCGCCATTTCCATGTCGCGCTTTACGGCAGCGGACGCGGTGCGCAGCCAGGCGGCAAAGCCTTGCAGCGAAGGGGTCTCGTTTGTTTCGTAGGCAAAAGCCAGATTGAGGAACTCGTCAATCGCGTCGTTGGCCTCGTGCCCGAGCCGCGACAGAAATGCTTTGCGCCCGCCCTTGGCGCCAAGGAGTTCGGCGTAGAACGAAAAAGGCGTGGAGTGACGCGCCGACTGCACGATGGCGTCGAGCTTGTCCGCGAGGTCCGGCCGTTGCTGCCGCAAGACGGCGCGCAGCGCGCCCCGGCGCGGCGCCGCCAGCGCCAGCAGCTCCTCCTCGGAAACACCGAACAACGGGCTTTTTAGAATCGTCGCCAAGGCGAGATCGTCGCGCGGCTGCAAAACGACGTCGGCCAGCGTGAGCAGGTCCATGATCGCGATATGCTCGGTGAGCACGAGGCGGTCCGCACCGGCGACAGGAATGCCGGCATGCTTCAACGCGCGGATGATCGCCTCGAACAGCGGGCCGCGCTGCCGCACCAGGATGAGAATATCGCCGGCGCGCACCGGATGCCGCTTGGCGTTATCGCCAACCAGATCGCCGCGTCCGATCCAAGACTTCACCGCGGCCGCGATCTGCCGCGCCAGCTTGACGCGGGGACTGGTCTTGGTCTCGAAATCGAATGGGGCGTCCCAAGGCGCGATTTCTTTCTTTTCTTCGGGCTCGAGAATGTCCCATATCTCGACCGTGCCGGGCGCGGCTTCACGCACGGCTTCGTGCAGCGTCGCAACGGAATCGACTGTCAGGCCTTTGAAGGCGCGCTCGGCGCTGAACACCCAGTCGACGGCCTGCAGTACCGCCGGCACCGAGCGGAAGGAATGCCGTAACGGGACCGGCACGAAGGGCTTCTCCGCATCCATGTGCGCCTTCTCGAAGAAGCGGCGCATCTCGTCGAAGGCTTTCGGCGCGGCGCCCTGGAAGGAGAAGATCGACTGCTTCTCGTCGCCGACGGCGAAGATCGTACGCTCGACGCCGCTGCGCGCGCCGGCGCCGGCGGTGAATTCGGCGACGAAGCGGTCGACGATGTCCCACTGCGCCGGGTTCGTGTCCTGGGCCTCGTCGATCAGAATGTGATCGATGCCGAGGTCGAGCTTGTAATGTACCCATGCGGCATTGGTGTTGGTCAGGAGGTCGCGGGCGCGGGTGATGAGATCGTCATAGTCGAGCAACCCGCGGCGGTTCTTCTCTGCGGCATAACGTCCGAGCGTGTCCACTGCGAGCGTCAGCAATGCCCGGGTGCGGTCGCGGGTGAGGATCGCCCGGCGGCGTTCGCAGAGTCCGCCGATTCGCAACCGTTCGTCCGAGAGGATCTGCTCGAGCGATGGATTTTTCTTCGCCAGTCCTCCGGTGATGATCGCGCTCCGAAGGCTCAGGTCCCCGGTTAAGAAGACCTCGAGATAGGCCGCGATGCGCGTGCTGCCGGCGGCGGAAGCCGCAGCGCGCAGGCGACGCGCTTGCGTTTGATCGTTCCTGGAACCTGTGGTGCAGATGGCGGCAGTCGATCCCCAATGCTGGGACGGCAGATGCGGACCTTCCATGATCTCGGTCTCGACCGTCTCCAGCGTGTCGGCCGGATCGATGCCGAGCGCTTGCGAAAGCTCGGCCATGGCGTTGTCGATGCCTCGTGCGGCGTCGATCCACGGCACGATGGCACAGCCCTTGCGGATCGCATCGCGCAGGGCATTCTGGAAAACGAAATCGCTGCAGAGCGGAATGATCGCCGTCAGCTCGCGGCCGGACGCGCCCTCGGGCTCGTTCGCCGCTTTCAGCAGCACGTCGCGGCGTATCTGCTCCAGCAGCTGCTCCTGCTGCGCTTCCTCCAGCACGCTGAAATGCGCGGACACATTTGCTTCGAACGGAAATTGCTGCAGCAGCTTGGTGCAGAAAGCGTGGATGGTTTGCACCTTGAATCCACCGGGGGTTTCCAGCGCGGAAGCAAAAAGCTGCCGCGCCGTCTGCCGCAGCCGCGCGGTGATCCGCCCCGTCCCGGTATCCGCTATCGCCTTATCGAGCGCTTCATCGTCAAGCGCGGTCCAGTGACCGAGCGTTTCGAAAATGCGGTTCGCCATGTTGGCGGCCGCGGCCTTGGTGAAGGTGAGACAGAGGATTTTCTCGGGTTTCGTACCTTGCAACAAGAGCCGGATCACGCGCTGCGCGAGCACGTGGGTTTTGCCGGCGCCTGCATTGGCCGACACCCAGGCGGACGCACCTGGGTCGGAGGCATCATGTTGCTTGGCGATCAGCTCGGGCGGGACGATGCGTTCGTTCATTCGATCTCGCTTTCATCCTCGGCCAAACCGCCGGAGAGCGACCACTCCCGCACCCGTGCCAGATGGTCGTAGTCGCCGCCGCCGCGGCCCATGAACATCGGCCGCTCGCGTGAGGCATAGCCGTTTTCGGGAGCGGCGAACTTGAGCAGCACGCCGGTCAGCTTGCGCAAGGCATTGTCCGCTTCGGCGTCCGGCGTCGTCTTGTCCATGTCGATGACTTTCTGCTCGCCCGCAGGCTCGCCGCCGCGCAGCTCGACATAGAGATAGTCGGCGATCGATGCGCCTTCCGGAATGCCGTCGAATCCTCCCTTGCGAAGAATGGCGCCCTCAAGCGTGAGCTGCGGCGAGAGTCCGGATTTCACCTGCTTGGAAGACGGCGCCCGGCCGGTTTTGTAGTCGATGATGGCATAACGGCCATCGTTCAGTTTCTCGATGCGGTCGGCGCGCGTGTTCAACTTAAAGACCGTGTTGCCCAACTGGATTTCGTGCGTGGCGCGGACTTCCGCGTGCAGCCTGCCAAGATTTTCGCGCCGTTCCTTTTCGAATTCGACGAACCAGCGCGCCACGCGCTGGAAGCGCGGCCACCAGAAGGCGCGTGCGTCGGGAAAATCCTCCAGCTTGGCAAAACCTTCTTTGCCGAGCTGCAGCAGCTCTTCGAGAGGATCGGCGGGCAGGGCTTCCTTGTAGCGCTCGGTGAAGGTGCCGATCGCCTCGTGGATCACCGTGCCGCGGTCGCGCGCGCCCGGCGGCGTATCGACCGCATCGAGCGGCTGCAAGCGCAGAACATGGCGCGCATAGATCGAGTAAGGATCGCGCAGCAAGAGCTCGATCTCGGTGACCGAGAGGGCTTTTGGGCGCAACTCCACCCCCGGCTTCGGCTGCGGGCGCGGAGCCGATTTCGGCGGCATCTCCGGCTGATCGAGCCTGCGGGCCCAGTGCAGATATCTGTCGCCGCGCGCCAGCGCCTGTTTCCAGCGCTCTTGCCCGGCCACCGCCTGCAGCCGCTGCGTGAAGCGCGACGCGACCGTCGGCGCGCCGGAAAGCTTGGCCGCCCGGGTGAGGATCACTTGCCTGGCGCCAAGCGATTGCGCGAAGTCATGGGCGGAAAGGCCGATGCGCCGCTCAGGCAGATCGAGGCCAAGCTCATGGCGCATCGGGCGATTGAGCCAGGGATCGCTGCGGGTCTCCGGCGGCCAGACGCCCTCGACCAGGCCGCCCAGCACCAGGCGATCGACATTCTGCAACCGCGCTTCCAACAGGCCGTAGATATGCACGCGGGTGCCCGGCCGGTCGGGCCGCCGCACGACGCGGTCGGAAATAGCCGCCCGGAAGAAATCCGGATAGTCGGCGAGCGTCATGCCGAAGGATGCCGCGGCAGCGTGTTCGGCGATCTCGTCGAAGGCCAGGGCGAGCGCGCTGCCGTCGGCGCCGGCGAAGGCAGCGACTTTGCCATCTCTCGCGGCGCTGAGGTCTTCAACCGCTTTGCGATGACAAACGGCGATCTCGGGGAAGGACGCCGCACTGCGCGGCAATTCTTCCAGCGGTTTCAGCGCAGCGGCGAGACGACGCGCCAAGTCGTCCGCCTGGTCGAGCTCGGTATCCGACAGCTGCTTGCGCGGATCGCTGCGGTAGAGCGTGCCGCGCTGGGCGCGGAAATTCGTCAGCGCATGGATCAATCCTTCGGTGCCGGGCTTCGGCCGCGGCCCGCGCAGCACCGCCAGTTCCAGCGCAGCAACAGCGCCGGTCTGCGCGTTTTCTCCCGCGCCGAGCCGCAGCAGCGGGTGCTTGAGCAGAGCCAGCAGCGTCACCGGCGCAAGGCCGCCGAGCGCGGCGTCGGCGGTGAGCCGTGCGAAAACACCGGCGGGCGTGTCGGGCAGCCGATCGCCGCCAGAGTCATTCACGGTCACATTCCAGCGCGCCAGCGCCGCCAGCACGCGCCGCGCCAGCGCGCGGTCGGGCGTGGCCAGCGCCGCTGTCATGCCCGGCATTTCAGCCGCCTCGCGCAGCGCCACCGCGGCGGCGAGCGCTTCCTCTTCCGCATTGGCCGCTTCGATCACGCTGATCGAAGACAGCGCCCTATCGGCCTGTTGTGCGAAATCCGGCGCCGTCAGCTTCTGCTGCCAGAGCTGCGTCGTCGCGGCCGGGCGCAAGGCTTCCGAGACAATGCGCTCGCGCCCATGCGCCGCGGGCCCGGCCAGCACCGTCACGGCATCGCGCGTGATGCCGATGCGCTTGAGCAAGCCGTGCATGGCGAATTGCGCATGGCCGGCGGCGGGCGGGAGATTTTGTTCGGCGTCGCCGCCAATCCTCTCCCATGAGTCTGTGTCCAGGTCGGTGTCGAGCCCCGGCAAGACCATCGCGCCTTGCGCCAGGCCGGCGATGGTGGCGAGCAATTCCGCTGTGGCGGGGATCGAGCCGGTGGAGCCTGCGGCCACCACCGGGCCCTTGCTGCGCGCCAGCCGCTCGGCTTCCGCCTTGATCAGCCGGTCACGCCGCGCGGCCGGCTCAATCTTGCCGTTTTCCGCCAGGATCGCGGGCCACGCTTCGCGTGCGATCTTCAGGAAACGCAGCGTGAGTTGCCAATAATTGTCCACCTCGCGCGGCACCAGCGCGTCGAGCTGCTCGAATGGCACCTGCCGCGTCGCCAGATCGTCCATCAGCCGGGCGAGGTCGTCGGCCAGCGCCAGCGCCGCCGCCGGATTATTGGCGATCAGCGGCGCTTCGTCTTTTTTGCCGGGCGCGAGGGTGTTGGCCCATCTCGTAACCAGCGTGGCGAGCAGCAGCCGCCGCTGCAGCCCGCCCAGTGCCTCCGGCACGTCGAGCGCGGCGCCGAAATCGCCGCGCCCGGCTTCGTCAAAGGCGATCTCATCCTCATCGACATCGCCGATGGCGAAGATGCGCGGCAGGATCGCAGCCTCGGTGCCGAGCACCTCGAGGAAAACATCCCGCGCCAGCCGCGCCGCACGGCGGGTCGGCAGGTATAGCGTCGCGGTCGCCAGCGCCAGCGGGTCGGCGGCAGGCGCAAAACCATCCACCAGCCGGCCGTCGATCAAAGCTTTGATGAGCGTCGGCAGGAAGGGAGCGGAGGCCGGGATGGTGAAGACGCGCGCGGGATTCGGCATGGGGGAATGATAGTCGCTGATCGGGAAGGGAGCGGCAAATTACGTGACCCCCTCCCCAACCCTCCCCCTTCTAGGGGGAGGGAGAACCGTGCCGCGAGTTTTCCCTCCCCCTGCAAGGGGGAGGATCAAGGAGGGGGTCAACGGAATGGGTGGGGGCCTAGAAGAGACTCAGGCCGCGCTGTCCATGATGGCGGTCTCGGCCTCGGCCACCGCCTCGGGCGTGCCGACATGCATCCAGATGCCGTCGATGCGCAGCCCATGCAGGCGGCCCTGTTCGGCGGCGCGATCAAACAGCACCGTCAGGGGAAACGCGCCCTTCGGTGCGTCCTTGAACAGCGCCGGCGCGAGCAGCGCCGCGCTGGCATAGGCAAAGGGCACCACTTCACGCTCGGGCCGTCGGCGCAGGCGGCCGTCGGCACTCATGGCGAAATCGCCGCGCGCATCATAGCCGATGCTGGTGGTGGTGGGCGCGAGCAGCAGCAGCGCGTCCATTTCCGCCGGATCGAAGACCTGCGCGAGCCGTCTGCAGGTTCGGCTTTACGCCGTCGATCCAGAGCGTGTCGGAATTCATGTAAAAAAACGGCGCGTCGCCCAGATGCCCGAGCGCCTTCACCACGCCGCCGCCGGTGCCCAGCAATTCCTTCCGCTCATCCGAGATCACGATGCGCGGGCGCGTGCGCTTGGAAAGATGGCGTTCCAGTGCGTCGGCCAGGTAATGCACGTTCACCACCGCCCGTTCGACGCCGGCATCGGCGAGCCGGTCGAGGGCGTAATCGATCAGCGTCTTGCCGGATACTTTCACCAGCGGCTTCGGCAGCTTGTCACTGTAGGCGCGCATGCGGGTGCCCAGGCCCGCGGCCAGCACGATGGCGCGCTTCGGCATGGCGATCTTCGGAACGGGCATCGTCATATCGCTTTCACGGTCGGCACATGCGAGGCATACCACCCGCGCAGCGGCGTTAGCGAGGGATGCGCCAACGAGCGCTGCAGATAGCCAAATATGCGCGGCATGTGACGCAAATATTGCGGCTTGCCGTCGCGCACATCCAGCCGGGCGAAGATGCCCAGGATCTTTGTGGCGCGCTGGGCGGCGACGGTGGTGTAGCTTTTCACAAAAGCGGGGGTGTCGAAATTCGGGTCTGCCTCCCGGCGCATGCGCGCATAGCGGCCAAGCAGCGTGATCTCCAGGCCTTCCGGCACATCCACGCGGGCGTCCTGCAACAGCGAGGCGAGGTCATAAGCGGCGGGGCCGAGCACCGCATCCTGGAAATCAAGCAGGCCCACGCGCGCAATCCCCTCGCGATCGGGCAGCCAGAGCAAGTTGGGCGAATGAAAATCCCGCAGCACCCAGCTGGCCTGCGATGCGAGCGCGGGCTGCAGGGCTTCTTCCCAGAGCGCGAGGAAGGCGGCGCGTTCCTCCGGCGAGATCGTCGCGGCCATGCGCGGCAGATACCAGTCGAGCAACAACTCGATCTCGATCAGGAAGGCTTGGGCATCATAGGACGGAAGGCGATATTCCACCCGCGGGGAAACCGGCAGCACAGGCGGGAGCGGCATGCCATGCAGCGCCACCAGAACATCCACCGCGGCCTCGTAACGCTCCGGGATCGGCGCCGGCGGCTCGCCTTCGACCAGCTTTTCCTCACCGAGGTCCTCAATGATAAGCAAGCCCTTTTCATTGTCGGCGAAATGGATCGACGGAGCGGACAGGCCGGCAGCGCGCAATCCCTTCGCCATGGCGACGAAGGCGCTGACGTCTTCGGCCAGATGCGCAATGGCGCTATAGGGCTTGCCCTCGCGCACCGGCGGGCCGTCGGCTTGGCGCGGCGCATTCATCAGAATGGTGCTCCGGCCGTTCAGCGCCAGGCGTTCATAGGAACGGGTGGAGGCATCGCCCTGCAGATGCAGACGCTCGGCTTTCGCAAATCCGTTCTCGTCCAGGAAATTGCGGATCGCCGCCATGCCTTCGGCGCGGGCTGCGAATCTCCCGTAACCAGTGACCCGCACATTGCGAAACGTCTCGCCATGCTGCGGCGCTATGGTGAAGGCGATATCGAGCCGGTCGGCCGGCAGAAACCCGTCGGCGCGATCCGGCCATTCCAGCAGCACCAGCGCGTCTTCCGGCAGGTCATCGAAGCCAAGCTCCGACAGCTCGGATGCAGCTCCCAAACGATACAGGTCGGCATGGACGACAGGGAAACCGTCGAGTTCGTAGGTCTGGATCAACGTGAAGGTTGGGCTCGGAACCTCGATACTCTCATCGCCCGCCAAGTATCGGATCAGCGCGCGCGCGAAAGTGGTCTTGCCCGCACCGAGGTCACCTGAAAGCGTGATCAGGTCGCCCGGCTGCAGCGCGAGAGCGACGTCGCGCATGAAGTGATGCATCGCCGCTTCATCCGGCAGCCTGCAGAGAAAAACCCGAATCGCCGGCCGTGGTGGGAAGCATCGATCTGCTCTGTTCTAAACCCGTTTCGGTATGACCCCGACCCTCCCCGTGGGGTGTATCCGCGTTCAGCACGTTAGTGCCGAGGTCGAACGATCCGCTTCGGGGCAGAGGGAGGGAGCCCAAGTCGCTCCCTAAAAGGGGGAGAATAAGGAGGGGGTCAACACTTTCAGCAACGATCGAAAAAGAAATTCTGCTGCGCGTTGGTTACGCCGCCGTCCGCGCGGCGCCCTGTTCGAGCGGGAAGACACAGGTCACGGTCGTGCCGCGGCCGAGATCGGAATCGAGCGTCACGCTGCCGCCATGCAGCTCAACGAAGGAGCGCACCAGCGAAAGTCCAAGTCCAGTGCCGCGGTGATGCGATCCGAGCGAATGGGTCTCAAACCAGTCGAATACGCGATCCTGCACTTCCTGCGGAATGCCCGGGCCGTGGTCGGTCACCGCGAATATGACGGCATCGGGACGCCGTTCCGCCGTCAGGGTGATGGTGCCTCCGCGCGGAGAGAAGCTCGCGGCATTGGCGAGCAGGTTGAAAAGCACCTGCCGCACGCGTTTTTCGTCAGCTACGAAACTGCCGGCGTCGGGCGGCGCCCGCATATCGAGCACCAGTTCGTCATTCACCAACCGGTCCTGAATGCCCTCGACGGCGGCCAGCATGGTGTTGCGGATATCAACCTGCACGAGGCTCAGGGTCATCGCGCCGGCATCGATGGTGGCCAGGTCGAGGATGTTGTTGATGATCGCCAGCAGCGCGTTGGTGGAAGTGGTGAGATAGCCGAGATATTCGCGCTGCTTGGCGGTGAGCGGACCTGTCGCCGGGTCGTCGAGGAAATGCGCGAAGCCGACGATGTTGGTCAGCGGCGAACGCAATTCGTAGGAAACGTGATGGACGAAATCGATCTTGATCTCGTCGGCAGTCTCCAGCGCCTCGTTTTTCTCGCGCAATGCCCGCTCCACGTTGATGGTATCGGTGACGTCGTGGAAGGCGACCAGCGTCGCCCCGTCAGGCAGCGGGACGGTTGAGCAATCGATCACGCTGCCATCGCGGCGATCAAGCCGGGCGGTGAGCTGCTCGCGGTTGTCAATGGCGGTGACGGCCGAGCGCAAGGCATGCCAGGTCACCTCATCATCATGCAGCGACCGACACAGCCCGGTCACCATCTCGATATGCGGACGCTCGGCGAGTGTTTCCGGCGCGAGCCGCCACATCCGGACGAAGGCGGGATTGTGCAGACGCAGGCGGCCGTCGCTTCCGAACACCACCACGCCCTCGGTGAGGTTGTCGAGGGTTTCACCCTGCACCCGGATCAGCGCGTCGAATCGGCGTTCGAGATCGAGCCGCTCAGTCACATCGTCGAACAGATAAGTCACGCCGCCTTCGGGATTCTGCGTGGTGACGACGCGCAACGTCCGCCGGTCCGGCAGATACCACACCGTCTCCGAGGGCTCGGTGGCGCGGTAGGCTTCGTGCAGCTCGGTTTTCCATTGCCGGAAATCCTGCTCCTCCGGCAGCTTGCGCGCGGCACGCAATTTGTCGAGCACGGCGGAGTCCGTGGGCGCCTGGTCGAGAAAACTCGGATCGAGATCCCACAGCGCGCGATAGGCGGTATTGTAGAAAGTCAGCCGCTGCCTAGCGTCGAAGATTGCAACCCCGGTAGCCAGCCGATCGAGCGTACGGCGGTGTGCCTCGGCCACGCGGCTAAGCTCGGCGCGCAGCAGCGCGACCTCAGTCGCGTCGATGCCGATGCCGGCGCTGCCGCGCTCGGTCGGCACGCTGCGAATATCGAAAACGCGCCTGCTGCCGGCGACCACGGCATGCACGCGGCCCGTGTAGCACTCCTCAGCGGCGCAGGCGCGCGCCAGTTCTTCGCGCGCGGGGCGATCGAGCAATTCCAATCCGCGTGCTACGGCATCGGCGGGACTTTTGGCCTCCACCGCCCGGGCATAGGCGTGATTGACGAAACTGAGCAAACCCTTCCCGTCGCGCGCCCAGATCGGCGAGGGCAGCGCCTCCACCAGCGTGCGCAGTGAGTCCACTTCACCCAGGAGTTTGGCATGCTGGATTGAAAGCTCGGTCAAATCGCGCCGCACGCCCCCGACATCGCGCAGCCGCAGCACGGCGCGGCCGCCGATGGCGCGGCCTTCGACTTCCATCGGCCGTCCTGACAGGGTGGTGAGCGCGGTGGAGAAGCTTGCGCCCTCGTTACGCAACGTTTCCACCAGCCGCTCCATGCTGCGCGCCTGCGCGGGACCCAGCCATGTGCCGAAGGCCAGCACGCGATGCGGCGCGGAAACCGGCGTGACCATGGTGGTGTCACCGAAGATCTCCGGCTTGTCGCCACCCGCGGCCCAGGCAACGATCACCTGCGGCTCGGCCAGCAGCAGCGCATGCGCGCGGTCGACACCTGCCTTCAGCGCGATGATCTCCTCGCGGGCAGCGATTTCGGACTGGGTGGCGCGGCTGCGCGTGCGCACCAGCATGACCGCGGTCACCACAGCGAACAACAGGATGCCGAGCGTCAGCGCCAAGCCCGCGAGATCGGGCTGATTGAGGCCGGCGAAGTCAGCGATGGTGGAATCGATCGGCGAAAAATCGAGAAGCGCGGCGCGGGCAGGGGCGGCAGGGAGGAGAAGCGTAGCGGCGACAACTGCGAGGAATCCGCCTCGCCGCGGATGAGCTCCCGAGCTCCCGCCCGTCGCCCGGATCGCATCCGGCATGTCGCCCAGCCCCCACCTTCGTCCCGGCGCAGCGGTGATCCAGCGCCCGGACGCGCAGCCTGCGCCAGGCCGCGAATTGCTTGACTTTAACCCCAAGGGGAATCGCGCCGAAAGAGTCCAGACCGTGAACGGGCAAACGCGGTTATAAGTCTTCGAATAATGCGGTCGAAAGATACCGTTCGGCGAAGGACGGAATGATCACCACGATGTTCTTGCCCGCCATTTCGGGGCGCTGCCCGATCTGCAGCGCGGCGGCTACCGCGGCGCCGGAAGAAACCCCGCCGGGGATGCCGTCATGCTTGGCGAGCGCGCGGGCGGTGTCGAACGCGTCCTGATTGCTGACGGCTATCACTTCGTCGATGACCGAGCGGTCGAGGATCTCGGGAATGAAGCCCGCGCCGATGCCCTGGATCTTGTGCGGCCCGGGTGGCTTGCCGGAGAGCACGGCGCTGTCTTCAGGCTCCACCGCCACGACCTGCAGGGATTTCTTGCGCGGCTTCAGCACCTGGCCGACGCCGGTGATGGTGCCGCCGGTGCCGACGCCGGAGACGAAAGACATCGACCGCGCCCTGGGTGTCGTTCCAGATTTCTTCGGCGGTGGTGCGGCGGTGGATTTCCGGATTGGCCGGGTTGCTGAATTGCTGCGGCATCACCGCATTGTTGTTGGTGCGCAGCATTTCCTCGGCACGCGCGATGGCGCCGCGCATGCCTTGCGCCGCCGGCGTGAGCTCCAGTTGCGCGCCGAGCAAGAGCAGCATCTTGCGCCGCTCCAACGACATGGAATCCGGCATCACCAGGATCAGCTTGTAGCCGCGCGCGGCGGCGACGAAGGCGAGCGCGATGCCGGTATTGCCCGAGGTCGGCTCGATGATGACGCGTGTCGGGGCCGATCGCGCCCTGGGCTTCCAACGCATCGATCATGGCGACGCCGATGCGGTCCTTCACGCTGCCGATCGGATTGAAGAATTCCAGCTTGGCGAGAATGGTGGCCTTTACATCGTGCATCTGCGGCAGGTGATTGAGCCGCACCAGCGGCGTGTCGCCGATGGTTTCGGTGATCGAGCCGTAGATCCGGCCGCGGCCCGGGCTTTGCGCCATGCTGTCCTCCAACAATTCAATGCAGCGGTATAGCCACTGTCATACCTGCTCCTGAAAGGGGAAAGGTATGAAGCGCTCTAGCTCTTGCCCGAACCGATTCCGGTCGAGCCGAAACCGCCGCCGCCGCGCTTGCTCCCGGCAAGTTCCTGGCTTTCCGACAGGCTCGCGCGCAGCACCGGCGCGATCACCAATTGCGCGATGCGCGCCCCGCGCTGCACCACATAAGGCGCCTCGCCGAGGTTGATCAGGATGACCTGGATCTCGCCGCGGTAGTCGGCGTCCACGGTGCCGGGCGTATTGAGCACGGTGATGCCGTGCCGCGCCGCCAGCCCGGAGCGCGGGCGCACCTGCGCCTCGCTGCCCGGCGGCAGCGCAATGCGCGATTCCGGTCGGCACCAGGGCGCGCTGCCCGGGCTGGATGATCAGGTCGACGGTGACGGCGGCGAGCAGATCGAGGCCGGCCGCCTGCGCGCTGTGATATTCCGGCAGCGGCAGATCGGCGCCGTGCGGCAGCCGGATCACCTTCACCTCGACGGTGTTCATTTGGAAGTTTCCAGCGCTGCAACAATGCGGGCGATCAGGTTCTTCGCCACCTGATCCTTACTTTGCGGCGGCCAGGAATTCTACACCGGAAGCGGTGACGAGATGCACCGTATTGCGGTCGCCGCCGAATACGCCGGTCTCGGGCGAGACGTCATTGGCGACGATCCAGTCGCAGCCTTTGGCCGCGAGTTTTTCCCGCGCATGGGCGATCACCTGATCGGTTTCCGCGGCAAAGCCGATCACCAGCGCCGGCCGCTGGCTGCCGCGCTTGGCGACCGTGGCGAGGATGTCGGGGTTTTCCGTCAGCGCCAGTGGCGGCGCCTGCCGCCGGATTTCTTGATCTTCTGGGTCTGCATCTGCGCCACCCGCCAGTCGGCGACGGCGGCAGCGAAGATCGCGATGTCGGCCGGCAGCGCCTGTTCGCACCGCGGTCAGCATCTCGCTGCGCCGTTTCCACTCGGACGACGCGCACGCCGGCAGGATCGGGCAGCGCCACCGGCCCGCTCACCAGCACGACGTCGGCGCCCGCGGCAGCGGCGGCAGCCGCGATCGCATGGCCCTGCTTGCCGGAGGAGCGGTTGCCGATATAGCGCACCGGATCGATCGGCTCATGCGTCGGACCCGAGGTGACGATCACGCGCTTGCCGGCCAGCGGGCGCGCGCCTTCGGCTTCGCCAGCAGGCCTTCGATGGCGGCGACGATCTCCAGCGGCTCGGCCATGCGGCCGACGCCTTGCTCGCCGCGCTCGGCCATCTCGCCTTCGTTCGGGCCCGACCAGCACGACGCCGTCGGCGGCAAGCTGCGCGAGATTGCGCGCCGTTGCCGGACTGCTCCACATGCGCGGGTTCATCGCCGGCGCCAGCAGGATTTTCTTGTCGGTGGCAAGCAGCACGGCGGTGGCGAGATCGTCGGCATGCCCGCCCGCCAGCTTCGCCATGAGGTCGGCGGTCGCGGGCGCGACCACGATCAGCTCCGCTTCGCGCGACAAGCGGATATGTCCGACGTCGAATTCACTCTCGGGATCGAACAGGTCGGTGAACACCTTGCTCGCCGGAGATCGCGCCGGCCGACAAGCGGCGTGATGAATTTCTGCGCGGCCGCCGTCATCACCACGCGCACGCCGAGGCCGCGCTCGCGCAGGCGGCGGATCAGGTCGAGCGATTTATAGGCGGCGATGCCGCCGCCGATGATCAGCAGGATGCGGCGGGTGGTGGCTTCGGCCGCGGGCTGGGCTGCTGGGCCATTGGCCGACTGCGCGGGAGGGACGGGGCCGGCAATCGGGGCGCCAGCCCCCTCCGATGCGGCGCTCCGCAAAATGGTGCGCACCTCGTCCTCGACCGAGCGGCCGTTGCGGGCGGCGCGCAGGCGCAGTTGCTGCTTCAAGGCTTCGTCGAGCTGGCGGACGGTGAGGCTGGCCATGGAACCCCCGAAAAGTCAGAATATGATAGCATTGATATCAATGAAATCAAATCCCGGGCTCAAGATTAGGAAGACAGCCTCGGCAAGCAGAACGACGGAGTCGTGGACGCGCCTGACAAGCTATGACGCCTGTCAGGCGATCGCCGATGTCGCGCGGGCCGCGAGTGCCGAAATTATTCGCTATCAGTCGGTTCGAGACCCGCGCAGGGGTTTGAACCTGGCGATACTGACCTGCCGGGTATTTACCAGCGAGGACCCCTCCGCGTACCAGACCTGGAGGCTTCACCTAAGCCGTAGTGGTGCGAGAGCTATTCGGGAGTTCCCGAAGCTGATCATCGATTTCAATCGGAAGGCCTTCGCGGTCGATCCGCGGATCGCCGAGATGGAATGGGACCGCTAGTTCGGTCTAAAAGGCTTTCAGCACCACCCACGCCAGCAGCGCCGCAATCACCCAGATCCCAACCGTGGCCCAGCGGTTGCGGCGGGCTTCCGCCTCGCCGATGGCGGCGACGGTTTCCGGCGCCAGCCGCAGCCCATCGCGGGTGGCGTCGTCGAGCTGATCGAGCACAGTGCCGGCGCGGGTCAGCAGGCCTGGGACGTTGCCGATGAAGCGGCCGATCTCGCCCGCGCCTTCCGCCGCGCCTTCGATCTTGCCGGCCGGGCCGAGATGCCGCTCGATCCATTCGCGCACCACCGGCTCGGCGGTCTTCCACATGTCGAGTTTTGGATCGAGCGAACGCCCGACGCCCTCCACCACCACCATGGTCTTCTGCAACAGCAGCAGCTCCGGCCGCGTGCGCATGTCGAACAGGCCGGTGACCTCGAACAGCAGCGTCAGCAGCTTGGCCATGGAAATGTCTTCGGCGGTGCGGTTGTGGATCGGCTCGCCGATGGCGCGGATCGCCTGCGCGAAATCCTCCACCGAATGATGCCGCGGCACATAGCCGGCTTCGAAATGCACTTCCGCCGTGCGGTAATAATCCCGCGTGATGAAGCCGTAGAGGATTTCCGCCAGGAACCGCCGCTCCTTCGGCCCGAGCCGGCCCATGATGCCAAAATCCACCGCCACCAGTTGCCCGGCGTCATCGACGAAGAGATTTCCGGGATGCATGTCGGCATGGAAGAAGCCGTCGCGCAGCGCATGGCGCAGGAAAGTCTGGATCACCGAGCGCCCGAGCAGCGGCAGGTCGAAGCCCTTGGCCAAGAGCCGCGCGCGGTCATTCAGCGGCGTGGCGTCGATCCATTCCAGCGTCAGCACTTCGCGCGCGGTGCGGTCCCAGTCCACGGTGGGGACGCGAAAATCCGGATCGTCTTTGGTGTTCTCGGCCAGCTCCGACAGCGCCGCGGCTTCCAGCCGCAGATCCATCTCCAGCCGCACCGAACGCGCGCAGCGTGTCCACCACCTCGATCAGCCGCAGCCGCCGGCCTTCGGCCGACAGCGCTTCGCCCTTGCGCGCGGCGAAATAAAAGGCATCGAGATCGGCCCGGAAACGCCGCTCGATCCCGGGGCGCAGCACTTTCACCGCCACCGCGCGCGGGCCGTTTTGCGTCATCACTTCGGCACGGTGCACCTGCGCGATGGAGGCGGCCGCCACCGGCGGTCCGAAACTGCTGAAGACGGCCTGCAGCGGCTTGTCGAAAGCGGCGGCGATGGCGGCCTCCGCTTCGGCCTGCGAAAACGGCGCCATGCGGTCCTGCAGGCTTTCCAATTCGCGCGCGAGCTTGGCGCCGACGACGTCGGGCCGGGTTGCCAGGAATTGTCCGAGCTTGACGTAAGTCGGGCCGAGCGCGGTCAGCGCCGCGGCGAGGCGGCCTTCGCCGCTCGCGGTCTTCGGCCGCTCGATCAGCCGCGCCATGCGCAGGCCGGCGCGCCCCGGCACCGGCAGCATGGCCGGATCGATCAGCGCGAACACGCCTTCGCGCGCAAAGACAAAACCCGCGCGGGCGAGGCGGGCGAGATGGGCAAGGGAGGAGATCACGGAGTCTCGCTGCTGGTGTCCCGGGCGCAGCGCAGCATGCAATGGTGCGCTGCAGACCCGGGATCTTTCCAAGGACAGTGTCCGCAACGGCCCCGGATCAGCAGCGCATCGCTCTCGCGCTGCGCAGCATCCGGGGCACGAAACCGGTGGTTGGATATGCCAATCACAACCGCCAGCCGGAATGCAGCGCCACGATGCCGCCGGTCATGACCTGGAAGGAAGCGCGGCGGAAGCCGGCGGTCTCGATCATTTGGGCAAAAGCCTTCGGCTTCGGGAAGCGGCGGATGGATTCGACGAGATAGCGATAGGCCTCGGCGTCGCCGGTCACCGCGCGCCCGAGCGCCGGAATCACGTTGAAGGAGTAAAGATCGTAGAGCGTGTCGAGCCCGGGCACGTCCACGCTGGAAAATTCC
Source organism: uncultured Alphaproteobacteria bacterium (assembly GCA_963731585.1). Classification (GTDB taxonomy): domain Bacteria; phylum Pseudomonadota; class Alphaproteobacteria; order Rhizobiales; family Xanthobacteraceae; genus CANKHA01. Next base: position 703,343 of record CAVSWC010000003.1, on the reverse strand, counting down.
AGGCAGGCAAAGCGCCCTCCGATCTTCAATACCCTGTGCGCTTCGTTCAGCGCCTGTTGGATGCGCGGCACATTGCGGATGCCGAAAGCGATGCTGACGGCATCGAAACGGCGATCCGGAAACGGCAGCGCCTCGGCATTGCCCTCGACGAAGCTCACTTGGTCGCTGCGGCGAGAGGCGGCGGCGCGCTCGCGCCCGGCCTTCAGCATCTCGGCGTTGATGTCCATCACCGTCGCACGCGTCTCCGCGCCGCCGGCATCCACCACCCGGAAGGCGATATCGCCGGTGCCGCCCGCCACATCCAGCAAGGCGAAAGGCCGGTTTTTGATTTTTTCGTCAAAATGGCCGGGACGGCCTTTTGGCGGCAGATTGAGGGTGGTAACCAGCGCGTCCTTCCAGGCGCGGTGCAGCCCGGCGGACATCAGGTCGTTCATCAGGTCATAGCGCCGCGCCACCGAGGCAAAGACGCCGTCCACCAGCCCTTGCTTGTCGGCCAGCGGGACGGGCTTGAAGCCGAAATGGGTATCATCGTCACCCGCGCGCATGGGCGTTTTGTCCTTTTCCGCGAGGACCATAGCCCGGCCGGCCACAGGACGCTATGTCTGCTGCGGAAAGCGGTAAACCATGCCCGAATTGCCCGAAGTCGAAACGGTACGGCGCGGCCTTGAGCCGGTGATGGACGGCGCACGCCTTTCGCAAGGTGGAAGCGCGGCGGCAGGATCTGCGCTGGCCGCTGCCGCAAGGTTTCGTCGGCCATCTCGAGGGCAAGACGGTGCGCGGGCTCGGCCGGCGCGGCAAATATCTGCTGCTCGATCTGTCGTCCGGCGACGTGCTGATGATGCATCTCGGCATGTCCGGTTCGTTCCATGTCTTCCAGGGCGGCAAGACCAAGGACACCGCGCGCTATCACCACGAACGCGCCAAGCACGTCGCGCACGACCATGTGGTGTTTCACATGTCGAACGGCGCCATCGTCACCTTCAACGATCCGCGCCGCTTCGGCTTCATGAAACTGACGCCGCGGGAAGAGCTCGATCAGCATCCGCTGATGCAGGCGATGGGGCCGGAGCCGCTCGGCAATGCATTCGACGCCGCGATGCTGGCGCGCGCCTGCAAGGGCAAGAAGACCTCGCTGAAGGCCGCGCTCAGCGATCAGAAAGTCGTGGCCGGGCTTGGCAACATCTATGTCTGCGAGGCGCTGCACCGCGCGCGCTTATCGCCCAAGCGCATGGCCTCGACCATCGCCAGCAAAACCGGCGCGCCGAACGAACGGGCTGCAAGCCTGGTCGATGCGATCAAGGCGGTGCTGCAGGATGCGATCGAGGCCGGCGGCTCCTCGTTGCGCGATCACAAGCGGACCGACGGCGAGCTCGGCGCCTTCCAGCATAATTTCCGCGTCTATGACCGCGAGGGAAAACCCTGCGTCACCCGCGGCTGCAAGGGCCGCGTGAAGCGGATCGTGCAGACCGGGCGGTCCACTTTCTTCTGCCCGACGCTGTCAGAAGTGAGTTCCCAGTGCCAGACGACACAAAATCCGCCTGCGACCTGCAGGAGGCGATGAAGCGCCGTCTCGAAGGCATGGTGACCCCAGAATCTGCGGCCGACGCGATCCCGGGTGTTACCCAGACTCGGCACGAATAAGTGCGCAAGTCGAGCTATCGCCGAACTTGCGATGGTTCGAGCGCTTGCTTCGCAACACTCCTCGCCGTGAGGCAAGACGCCCATGGCCCGAACCCGTGCTTGACTTTCCGCCAGCTCCGGGTAGAGCGAACGTTCATTCGCTATTGCTGCGGTGCCGACCATCGGGTTGTCGAGGATCGTTCAGCCGCTTGGTGCGATGCATTCTGGGGGAAGTCCATGCCGCGCGTCACGACCGCCTTTAAGGAAGATCGCCGGGCCGAGATTCTCGAGGCGGCGCGGCGCTGCGTCGCCCGCTCCGGCTTCCATCAGGCCTCGATGCAGGACATCTGCGCCGAAGCCGGGATGAGCCCGGGCAATCTCTACCGTTATTTTCCCTCCAAGGAAGCGATCATCGCCGGCATCGCCGAACGCGACCGCGCCGAAGTGGGCGCGCAGCTCGCGAGCGCGCAATTCACCGAGGATTTCTTTGCCAGCTTCGCCGCGCTCGCGCGTCATCACTTCGTCGAACGCAGCGCCGACGAGGTCGGGCTCTGCGCGGAAATCATGTCGGAGAGCCGGCGCAATCCCGCCATCGCCCGCATCATGCAGGACTTCGACGCCGACGTGCATACGCGGCTGATCGCCATGCTGCGAGCCGCCGCCGCAGCGCGGCGACATCCGCTCCGACGTGGATTTTGAAGGCGTGGTGACCATGCTGATGGTGATCGCCGACGGCGTCTGGTGGCGCCGCGCGGTCGACCCTGACTTCGACGCCGAAGCGGTGCTTCCGATCTTCATGGATCTGACGCGCCACATGCTGCTGGGCGGCGCGGCGAAGGAGAACAAGAACAAGGGCGCTCAGTCATGAAAATGAATATGAGCCGTACCGCCGCCATCGGGCTGGTTCTCGCCGCAGGACTCTGGATCGGGTCCGGCTATCTGCTTCCGCATGAAAAGCCGGACAGCCAGGCCGCCATCCGCGCCAATGAGCAGGCGCCGAAGCTGTTCCGCGTCGCGGTCATGGATGCAAGGACCGAGCAGCACAGCCGCAAGCTCATCCTCTCCGGCCGCACCGAAGCGGATCGCAAAGTGATGGCGGTTGCGCGCACCGGCGGCGTATTGACCGAGCTGCGGGTGCGGCGCGGACAATTCGTGCAGAAGGATGAGATCATCGCGGTGCTTTCCGACGAGGCGCGCGAGGCGCAGGTCGCGCAGGCGCGCGCGCTGGTGGCGCAACGCAAGGCGGAATTGGAAGCGCGCCGCAAATTGATCGAAACCGGTACTTTGCCCAAGCTCGATCTGGTCAATCTCGAATCGCAGGCGAGGGTGGCGGAAGCTGCGCTCTCCTCCGCGGAAGCCGAACGCGAGCGCAGCATCGTGCGCGCTCCCTGGGCAGGGGTCGTGACGGACGTTCCCGCCGAAATCGGCGCCTCGGCCTTCTCCATGGCCGGCAAAGAGATTGCGCAGATCATCGCGCTCGATCCGATGCTGGCGGTGGTCGAGGCCGCCGAGCGCAATCTTGGCGGCATCACAGGTCGGCGCAACCGGCGAGATCCGCCTGGTCACCGGCCAGAAAGTGTCCGGGCGCGTGCGCTTCGTCTCAAAATCAGCGGCGGCGGCGACGCGCACCTATCGGGTCGAAGTCGAGATACCAAATGCCGACGGCGCCATTCCGGATGGCATCACCGCGGAGGTTGCGCTACGCATGGAGCCGCAGACGGCGACCCGCGTTCCGCGTTCCGCGCTCACTTTTTCCTCCAGCGGCAGCTTGGGCGTTCGCGCCGTGGATGCGGCCGACGCGGTGCAGTTCATTCCCGTTTCGGTGATCGAGGACGATCAGGCCGACATGTGGGTCAGCGGCATCGCCTCCGGCACGCGCGTCATCGTGCAGGGCCAGGATTTCGTGCGCGAAGGCCAGAAGGTCTTGCCGGTGCCGGCGAGCGCGCCGGCCGGCAGCAAGATCTCCGAGGCGCGGTGAGCTGAGATGTCGAAACTTATCGATTACGCGATCAGCCACGCGCGCCTCACGATCGCTTTGCTGGCCTTCCTGCTGCTCGCCGGCTTCGTCGCCTATGTGACGATCCCGAAGGAGGCCGAGCCGGACGTCAAGATTCCGATCATCTATGTGCAGCTCGCCCAGCGCGGCATCAGCCCGGAAGATGCCGAGCGGCTCTTGCTGCGGCCGGTCGAAACCCAGCTGAAATCCGTCGCCAACGTCAAGGAAATGCGCTCCACCGCCTTCGAGGGCGGCGGCTATGTGCTGCTCGAATTCGAAGCCGGCTTCGATTCCAAGTCCGCGCTCGCGGATGTGCGCGCCAAGGTCGACGATTCCAAGAGCGATCTCCCGAGAGACGTGGACGAGCCGATCGTGCAGGAGGTCAATCTCTCGCTTTACCCGGTGCTGGTGGTCGCGCTCGCGGGCGACATGCCGGAGCGCAGCCTGCTCCGCATCGCGCGGTCGGCCAAGAACGCGCTCGAGCAGGTGCCGGGCGTGCTCTCGGCGGAACTGCGCGGCGCGCGCGACGAGGTGGTGGAAATCATCGCCGAGCCCATGCTGATGAAGAGCTATGGCGTGTCGCTCGATCAGCTCACCGCCGTGGCCCAGGCCTCCAACAGCCTGGTGGCCGCCGGGGCCCTGGAAGGCCAGACCGGGCGCTTTGCCGTCAAGGTCCCGGCGCTGATTGAAAAGCCGCAGGACGTGCTGAGTATCCCCGTCGTTTCCACGCCCGGGCGCGACGGTGACGCTCGGCGACATCTCGCAAGTACGGCCGACGTTCAAGGACGCGACGACGGTCACGCGGGTGAACGGCCGTCCCGCCATGACGATCGAAATTTCCAAGCGCACCGGCGCCAACCTGATCGAGACGGTCGACGGCGTGAAACACGTGGTCGAAAAGCTGAAGGAGACCTGGCCGAGCGCGGTGCAGGTGTCCTTCACCCAGGACAAGTCCAAAGTCATCAGGCAGATGCTCAGCGACCTGCAGAACTCGGTCGCGACCGGCGTCCTTCTGGTGGCGGTCATCATCCTGTTCGCGCTCGGCTCGCGCGCATCGCTGTTCATCGGCATCGCCATTCCGGCGTCATTCCTTGCCGGCGTGCTCGGGCTGCAACTGGCGGGGCTGACCGTCAACATCGTCGTGCTGTTCTCGCTCATTCTCGCGGTCGGCATGCTGGTGGACGACGCCATCATTGTTTCCGAATTCGCCGAACGCCGGATGTCGGAAGGCATGCCGCCGCAGCAGGCTTACGCGCTTGCCGCCAAGCGCATGTCCGGGCCGGTGATCGCGGCCACCGCCACCCGTGTCGCAGCCTTCTCGCCGCTGCTGTTCTGGCCGGGCATTGTCGGCGAGTTCATGAAATACCTGCCGATCACCCTGATCGCGACCTTGTCGGCCTCGCTCGCGGTGGCGCTGTTCTTCACCCCGACGCTCGGATCGTTGCTGGGCAAGGCCAATCCGATCCCGCAGGACGAACGCATGCGGGACGCCGGCTTCTACATGCGGACGGTGAAATACGCGCTGCGGCACCCCGGCACGACGCTCGCCTTGGTGGCTTTCCTGCTGATCGCCGTGCCGGTGGCCTACGGCAAGCTCGGCAAGGGCGTGGAATTCTTCCCTGACGTGGAGCCGGACTACGGCCAGGTCATCGTGCACGGCCGCGGCAATCTCTCGCTCGAAGAGAAGGACCGTCAGGTGCGCGCGGTGGAAGAGCGCGTGCTGAAGGCGAAGGGAGTGGAGACGGTCTACACCCGGTCCGGCGAGCAGCCGCGCGGCATGGACGGCATCACGAAGACACCATCGGCGTCATCCAGTTCGAATTCGCCGACTGGAAAACGCGCGACAAGGCGCATGTCATCATGGACAGCATCCGCGATGCCACGGCCGATCTGCCGGGCATCCTGGTTGAAGTCACTTCGCCCAATGCCGGCCCGCCGACCGGCAAGCCGGTGCAGGTGCAGCTTTCCGCGCTCGATCCCGCCGCCTTGCCCGCGGCGGCGCGCAAGGTCGCCGACATGCTGGCCAAGCGCGCCGATATCCGCGACCTGGATGACGGTCAGCCGCTGCCCGGCATCGACTGGGAGTTGGCCGTGGACAAGGCGGAAGCGGCGAAATACGGCGCCGGCGTCAATACCGTCGGCACTGCCGTGCAGCTTGTCACCAACGGCGTGAAAGTCACGGAATACCGGCCGGCCGATAGCGACAAATCGGTCGATATCATCGTCCGCTTCCCGCAGGACCGGCGCAATCTTGACGAGATCGACGCGCTGCGCGTGCAGATGCCGTCGGGCAATGTGCCGGTGGGCAATTTCGTCTCGCGCATGCCGGTGCCGCGCGTCGGCTACATCAATCGCGTCGCCGGCAACCGCGTGATGAACGTCACGGCCAACGTGCCGGAAGGCGTGCAGAGCGCAAAAGTTCAGCAGGCGGTCGCCGCCGAGCTGCAGCCAGATTGGATCTCGGTCCCGGCGTGACCTGGAAGCTGAAAGGCGAGGATGAAGAACGCGAGAAGGCCGGCGCCTTCCTGATGAAAGCCTTCGGCACCGCGATCTTCTTGATCTTTGCGATCCTGCTGGCGCAATTCAACAAGCTCACGTCGGTCTTCATGGTGCTGTCGGCGGTGCTGCTTTCCACCATCGGGGTGCTGCTCGGCTTGATGGTCATGGGCCAGGCCTTCGGCGTGGTGATGACCGGCATCGGCGTCATCGCCAACGCGGGCGTGATCGTGAACAACAATATCGTGCTGATCGATACCTATGACCGGCTGCGGCGCGAAGGCCAGGCCGCCTATGAGGCGATCCTGGAAACCTGCCGCGAGCGCGCGCGGCCGGTGGTGCTGACCGCGGTCACCGCCATTCTCGGCGTGCTGCCGATTGCCTTTGGCGTGAACATCGAATTCCTGTCGCGCGAAGTGACGATGGGCGCGCCATCGACGCAGTGGTGGATCAACCTGTCGACCGCGATTGTCTTTGGTCTCGGCTTCGCGACCATCCTGACCCTGATCGTCACTCCCGCCGCGCTGATGGCGATCGCCCAGCTCAGCGACAAGCGCGGCGTTTGGCTCGCGGCGATCAAGCGGCGGGCGGGCGCTCTGCGGCCGGCGCTGCGGTCTTCGAGAACTCGGTGATCAGCCGCGCGCCGCGCTGGAAGGTGATGAAGTCCCAGAACCAGGTGAAGGCGACGATGAAGCGGTTGCTTCAGGCCGATCAGGAAATAGATGTGCGCCACGCTCCAGAACAGCCAGGCGAGAAACCCTTCAGCTTGAAGCCGTGCCGAAGCTCACGACGGCGGCGCTGGCGGCCGATGGTGGCGAGATCGCCCATGTGGCGGTAGCGGAACGGCGGCAGTGACGTCGCCCGCGATGCGCGCGGCGATGAGCTTGCCGACATAGCGTCCCATCTGCTTGGCGGCCGGCGCGATGCCCGGCACCGGACGGCCCTTCTCGTCCTGCACGGCCGCGGTGTCGCCGATCACGAAAATCTCCGGATGGCCGGGCACCGAAAGGTCCGGCTCGACCGTCACGCGGCCGGCGCGGTCATGCGCGGCGTCGAGCCAGCGCGCGGCGGGCGAGGCCACCACGCCGGCCGCCCAGATGATGGTGCCGGCGTCGATGCGGCCCTGCTCGAGATCGACGCCGCCGCGCATCGCATTTGGTCACGCGCGTCGACGGTCCTCACCTCGACGCCCATGCGCGTCAGCGCCTGCGCTGGCGTAGTCCGACAGGTCCTCCGGCAGCGCCGGCAGGATGCGCGGCCCGGCTTCGACCAGGATGATGCGCGCGGTGCGCGGGATCGATGCGGCGGAAATCCTTCGCCAGCGTGTGGCGCGCGATCTCGGCGATGGCGCCGGCCATCTCGACGCCGGTCGGCGCCGCCGCCGACGATCACGAAGGTGAGCAGCCGCCGCCGCTCGGCGTCGTCGCTCGCGAGCTCGGCCTGCTCGAAGGCGATCAGGATGCTCGCGGCGGATATGCGAGTCGCGTCCTCGATGCGCTTGAGCCCGGGCGCGACCGGCGCCCATTCGTCATGGCCGAAATAGGAATGCGTCGCGCCGGTCGCGAGGACGAGATAGTCGTAGGCGAGCGCGCCGGACGCCGTCAGCACGCGCCTGCGCGGCGGTATCGACGCCGGTGACCTCCGCCATCAGCACCGTGGCGTTGCTGCTGCTGGCGCAGGATGTGCCGGATCGGCCAGGCGACCTCGGCCGGCGACAGCGCGGCGGTCGCGACCTGATAGAGCAGCGGCTGGAAGCAGTGGTGGTTCTGGCGGTCGATCACGGTGACGTCGACGGGCGCGCGCGCGCAGCGCCTTGGCGGCTTCCAGCCCGCCGAAGCCGGCGCCGACGATGACGACCTGCGGACGCTGCTGCGCCATGGCTGCCCTCCATCGCCCATCATAGCGACGCTGCGAGCGCTGAAGCAGCACTTTGGTCGCCTTGCCAAGCGCGATGGCGCTTAGCAAGCCGCACCATTCTCGTCATGCCGCGCTTGCCGGACATCCGCTAGCGGCGCATGCTTTCGATCGGATGCCGGGACGAGCCCGGCCATGACAATCAGCAGTCGTGGTAACGACGAGGCGACATCATGGCGACCCACAAGCTCCTCCTCCTCGCCGGCGACGGCATCGGTCCCGAAGTGATGGCGGAGGTGAAGCGCCTGATCGACTTCATGAACAAGCACGGCCTCGCCCGTTTCGAAACCGAGGACGGCCTGGTCGGCGGCTGCGCCTATGACGCGCATGGCGTCGCGATCACCGACGAGACCATGGCCAAGGCGCAGGCCTGCGACGCCGTGATCTTCGGCGCGGTCGGCGGGCCGAAATGGGACAAGGTGCCTTACGACGTGCGGCCGGAGGCCGGGCTGCTTCGCCTGCGCAAGGATCTCGCGCTTGTTCGCCAATATCCGCCCGGCGATGGTCTATCCGGCGCTGGCGGATGCTTCCAGTCTCAAGCGCGAGCTGGTCGAAGGGCCTCGACATCGTCATCCTGCGCGAGCTCACCGGCGGCGTCTATTTCGGCGAGCCGAAGACCATCACCGATCTCGGCAACGGCCAGAAGCGCGCGGTCGACACGCAGGTCTATGACACCTACGAGATCGAGCGCATCTCGCGCGTCGCCTTCGAGCTCGCGCGCAAGCGCCGCAACAAGGTCACCTCGATGGAGAAGCGCAACGTGATGAAGACCGGCGTGCTCTGGCACGAAGTGGTCACGCAGGTGCACGAGCGCGAATACAAGGACGTGCAGCTCGAGCATCAACTGGCGGATGCCGGCGGCATGCAGCTCGTGCGCAACCCGAAACAGTTCGACGTCATCGTCACCGACAACCTGTTCGGCGACATGCTGTCCGACGTCGCGGCCATGCTCACGGGCTCGCTCGGCATGCTGGCCTCCGCCTCGCTCGGCGAGGTCGATCCAAAGACCAAGAAGCGCAAGGCCATGTATGAGCCGGTGCACGGCTCGGCGCCCGACATCGCGGGCAAGGGCGTGGCCAATCCGATCGCCATGCTGGCGTCATTCGGAATGGCGCTGCGCTATTCTTTCAACATGGTCAAGGCAAGCCGACCTGTTCGATCAGGCCATCGCGGAGACGCTGGCCAAGGGCCTGCGCACCGCCGACATCCGTTCACCGGATGGCACCATCGCCAGCACCACGCAGATGGGCGAAGCGATCGTCGGCGAATTCGAGAAGCTGGCGGGGTGAGTCCACGCATAAACCTGTCATTGCCGCTCAAACGAAAGCTTTCGGCGCCACACTGAGGGAACTGGTGACTGGCCGATTGTCCGGCTCTTGCGATCTGATTTCAGATCACTGGAACAGATAGGGATTATCCCTGCCGGCCAGGTCGTGCGGGCCGGGCAGCGGCCAGCGCGAACGGCCGATATTGGTACCCTCGACCACGTTCAACGGCGACGAGCCGTAGGGATGAACATAGTCGGTGAATTTACGCTGGCCGGGGAGCACCTCGGTGCCGCCGTCGAGGAAAGAGCGCCGCTGGATCACGATCCTGGTGCGCGTGCGCCCGTCTTCGCCGCGTTCCACATAGCGGGTCCCGTCGCTGGCAATCGTCTGCCTGGTCTGCGCATCCGCAGGCGCGGCAGTGAGGCCGAAGATCACAAGCCCGAAGCAAAGGGCGGCGGCTGACGTCAAATGCATGGCTTCCTCGTCGGACCAATGGATGTCAAATCACTCAGACAACGCAGTCTAGGCGCCTTTGGTTCAATGCAACAAGCCGGATAGGCAGAACTCCCCGGACCAGCGCGAATTCAGACGCCATTCGTCCCGCCGCCATGTCCGTGCTAGACATAAAAACCCCGCCGGCCGCGGAGCCTGTGTGCCGGCCGGCATGGGGCTCAAGTGCGGCGTTGTCTTTGCAGCCTTTCTCGCTTAGAAGCGCTTCCTCTCCGGTTGCCGCCGATGGCGTGGCCCGGGGATTTTTCGCCGGAGAGTGAATAATGGGTTACAAGGTCGCAGTCGTTGGAGCCACCGGCAATGTGGGCCGGGAGATGCTCAATATCCTGGCCGAGCGGGCATTCCCCGCCGACGAGGTCGTTGCGCTCGCTTCCCGCCGCAGCATGGGCGTGGAAGTCTCCTATGGCGACAAAATCCTCAAGGTGAAGACGCTCGAGCAGTACGACTTCTCCGACGTCGATATCTGCCTGATGTCGGCCGGGGGCGCGGTGTCGAAGGACTATTCGCCCAAGATCGCCGCACAGGGCGCGGTGGTGATCGACAATTCCTCCACCTGGCGCATGGACCCCGACGTGCCGCTGATCGTGCCCGAGGTGAATGCGGACGCGGTCGCCGGCTTCCGCAAGAAGGGCATCATCGCCAATCCGAACTGCTCCACGGCCCAGCTCGTGGTGGCGCTGAAGCCGCTGCATGACAAGGCCAGGATCAAGCGCGTGGTGGTGTCGACCTATCAATCGGTGTCGGGCGCCGGCAAGGAGGCGATGGACGAATTGTTCTCGCAGACCAAGGCGGTGTTCACGCTCCAGGATGTCGAGGGCGACAGCAAGTTTCCCAAGCGCATCGCCTTCAACCTCATTCCGCAGATAGACGTCTTCATGGAGGACGGCTTCACCAAGGAAGAGTGGAAGCTGATGATGGAGACGAAGAAGATTCTCGATCCCAAGATCAAGCTGGTCGCCACCTGCGTGCGCGTGCCGGTCTTCATCGGCCATTCCGAGGCTGCGAATGTGGAATTCGAACAGCCGATCTCGGTGGAGGAAGCGCGCGCGATTTTGCGGAGCGCGCCCGGCTGCGTTGTGATCGACAAGCACGAGCCCGGCGGCTACGTCACCCCGCATGAGGCCGCGGGCGAGGACGCCACTTACATCAGCCGCATCCGCACCGACCCGACCGTCGACAACGGCCTGGTGCTGTGGATCGTGTCCGATAATCTGCGCAAGGGGGCGGCGCTGAACGCCGTGCAGATCGCCGAAAGCCTGATTAACCGAAAGCTCATTCAGGCCAAGAAGAAGGCGGCATAGGCGCGATCAGCAAAAATGAGCGCCGGTGTGCGCACCGCATCAGCGTGCGCAGATTGCCTATACTGATCTGCGGATCGCGCGCGTTGGGTTGTCTAAGCAAAGATCGTTCTCGATGAAAGTTGATGTGAAGCCCCAGCAGCGCCGCGCGTCGGCATTCACCGGCGCGCAGGTCTTGGTCATGTTTCTGGTCTTCCTGCTGCTGATTTCGGTTCCGGTCTGGACGCACCTGCTTCCGCCGCTGTCGGATTACGTCAATCACCTCGCGCGCATGCATGTGATTGCCACAATCGACAAGAATCCCAATCTTGCAAAGTTCTATCAGATCGATTGGGCGATCATCCCGAACCTGACCATGGACCTGGTGGTGCCATGGCTCACCCGCTTCGTGAACGTCTATGTCGCAGGCAAGATCTTCACCGTGGCGATGTTCGCCGTCATCGGCTCCGGCGTGCTGGTGCTCAACCGCGTCCTGACCGGCCGCTGGTCGATCCTGCCGCTCGTGGCTTTCCCGCTGCTTTACAACTACGTCTTCCTGGTCGGCCTGATCAATTATCTGTTCGGGGTCGGCGTCGCGCTCTGGGCGCTGGCGGGCTGGATCTGGCTGCGCGACCGGCCCTGGCCGCTGCGCTTTGCGCTGTCTTCGCTGTCGGTCGCGGTGCTGTTTTTCTGCCACCTCTCCGCGCTCGGCGTCTATGGCATGGGTGTGCTCGCCGTCGAGCTGATGCGGCTGTGGCAGCGCCGCAGCCAGAGGACTTGGAAACCGGCGCTGGCAGAATTCGTGCTGGCCGGCTTTCCATTTCTGGTGGCGCGCGCCGCTTCTCGCCGCCAGCCCCACCTTGCAGCTCGTGGCGCGCTACGAGTGGGAGCCGCTCGGCAAGCTTGAGGGCATGATCAGCGTCGTGGCGGTCTATTCCGACATCGTCACCGTCGGGATGCTGGCGATCATCATTGCCGGCGCGATCTGGGCTGTCCGCCACCGCCTGCTCGAGTTTTCATCCCTATGGCTGGTGGATCGCCGGCGTCGGCATGGTGGTGTATCTCGCTTTGCCGCGCATAATGTTCGACAGCTATATGGCCGATCAGCGGATCGCCGTGCCGCTCGCCTATCTGCTGATCGCCTGCGTCAACCTCGACATGCGGCTGCGCATGGTCCGCCGCGGCTTTATCGTCATGCTGCTGGTGCTGCTCGCCGCGCGCATGATCGAAGTCGACGTATCATGGAGCGATCTGACCAACGAGCAGAACGAGCTGCGCGCCTCGGCCCGCCGCATCCGGCCGGGCTCCACCGTTTTCGTGGCCTATGCGACGCACGAGGCCGGCAGCGATGTCCGCGACCTCGGCCTTGTTCATGCCCCCTGCATCGCCATGATCGACCGCTCGGCGCTGGTGACCACGGCCTTCACCGTTGTCGGCAAGCAGGTGATGCATGCGCGGCCGGAATACCGCGGCATGGTAGACACCGAGGACGGAACGCCGCCGTCGACCGCGCAGCTGATCGTCGCCGCTACCCGGCCGAGTGATGATTTTCCCGCGTTTTGGCGCCGCTGGACGGAATTCGACTACCTCTATGTCCTCTTCACCGAGGATGAGGCGGACAATCCGGATCCCGAGCGGTTGACGCTGCTCTATGGAGGCGAACGCTTCCAGCTCTATCGCATCAATAAGAAGGATTAGCTTGACGTTATGACCCCGGCCTGGCCGCGGCTGCGGATGCGCAAAGCTGGGCGGAGCCAATTCTTTGTGGAAAGCGCTAATCTGCCATCATCACGCCTTGATCGGGCCCTGACATTCAATCGGTCGAGGGGTGCGTTATTACGATAGTGCGGGCCGCGCCGTGCTGGGGGGCGGGGGATCATGCCATTCGTTGAGCTACTGAAAGGCTGTTCGTTCGACAGGGAAACCATTTTTGTTATCACGGAAGCGTTTGAAACAGCCTGCCGCGACTTGCGCCTCACCGATCGCAGGGATCCGATTACCGAGACGCTTGCGCTTAAAATTATTGAAGCCGCTCAAACAGGCGAACGAGATCCGAACGTCATACGGCAGCAAGCAATGGACAGCTTGGCCGCAAAGCATTCCCTCTAGGATGACCACCAAAAGAAGCCTGATGAAGCAGGACGAAGAGAAAATCTTTTACGAATGCTTCATGTGCGAGCGACGGTTTCAGTTTGGGCGATATGTTTACGACGGCCAGTATGTTCCCGCTTGGAACGTCAACATCTGCAACAGATGCCGTCAGGATAACTGGAGCGGCATTGATCCCGCCGAACATCCGCGAACCGTGCAGCTCCTGAAATACAGAAGCGTGCCTATCAAGTTCAATGCCAAGGAGCGGTTGGAGATTCCGCCGGGCGGGCCGCCGCAAATAATTTCGGCAAAAAAGCCACCCGAAGGCTGATGATCCCCAAGGCATCGCCCTGCGATACGCTCGTCGAGTGCACGGCGCGATGCATTAGATCCAGGGCCGCGCGGCTTTCAGCTTGGACTTGTAGGTCTCGATCGCCGGCTTCTTCTGCAAGGTGAGCCCGATATCGTCGAGCCCGTTGAGCAGGCAATGCTTGCGGAACTCCTCGACCTCGAACTTGATCACGCCGCCGTCCGGCCCGCGGATTTCCTGCTTCGGCAGGTCGATGGAGAGCGTGGCATTGGCGCCGCGCTCGGCGTCGTCGAACAGCTTTTCCAGCTGCTCGGGCGTGACGCGGATCGGCAGGATGCCGTTCTTGAAGCAGTTGTTGTAGAAAATATCGCCGAACGAGGTGGAGATCACGCAGCGGATGCCGAAGTCGAGCAGCGCCCAGGGCGCGTGCTCGCGCGAGGAACCGCAGCCGAAATTGTCGTCCACGACGAGAATCTTGGCCTTGCGATAGGCCGGCTTGTTGAGCACGAAATCCGGATTCTCGCTGCCGTCGTCCTTGTAGCGCAGCTCGGAGAACAGGCCCTTGCCGAGGCCGGTGCGCTTGATCGTCTTCAGATACTGCTTGGGGATGATCATGTCGGTGTCGACATTGATCATCTTCAGCGGCGCGGCCACGCCTTCCAGGCTGGTGAATTTGTCCATTGCTGTCTCATGTTGCCGGGGTTTCGCGGGGTTTAGCTCAAACGGACCGATTGCGAAAGCTCCGGATCTCTACTGCTTTCTCCGCCTTCGGCACCGCATCAAGCTCCGCTGTCCAGGGCCGCGCCGAGCGGCACCAGATCTGCCGCCTGGGCGTGAAGGCGTCGCGCTGGCGCAGGATGCCGACGCGCAGCATGTAGACCGCCTGCGGCCCCTCGCCGGGCGTCGTCGCATAGAACGGCGTGCCGCAGGTGGGGCAGAAGGCCTGGGCGCGCGGATTGCCGCTTTCCGCCGTGGTGCGGATATAGATCGCCGGCTTGCCGGTCAGCTTGAAGCTTTCGCCCGGCACCGGGACCGAGACACGGAACGCCGAGCCGGTACCGGTCTGGCAATCGGTGCAGTGACAAACCACCGTCTTTTCCGGATCGGCCTCGGCTTCGATGCGGATGGCTCCGCACAGGCATGCGCCCTCGACCTTCATGACGTCCTCCTTGTTTCCTTAGCGCGTGGTCAGGGCGTCCGCCCCGCTACTCCACGTTGGCTTCGATCGCCTCGATGTCGTCGTCCGACAAGCCGAAATGATGGCCGATCTCGTGCACCAGCACATGGCTGATGATGGAGCCGAGCGTCTCCTCGTGCTCGGCCCAATAGTCCAGGATCGGCCGGCGATAGAGCCAGACCATGTTGGGCATCTGGTTCGGATTGCTGATCGACTGAAACGGCAGGCCGACGCCTTGAAACAGCCCGAGCAGGTCGAACTCGGTTTCGCAGCGCATGTCTTTCAATACGTCGTCGCTCGGGAAGTCGTCGACATGGATCACCAGCCCTTGGCACAAGGCGCGAAAGGTGGCGGGCAGCCGCTGCATAGGCGTCTTCCGCGATGGCTTCCATTTCGGCAAGCGACGGCGCGGTGGCGGCGCGCCAGTCGAGAGGGCAGGCTTTTGTCCATAGGCAGGTTCTAGGCGAGGATGCCGTTGACGCCCCAAAGGGCGGAAGTAGGTTTGCATAGCAAACCGGGTGGGGGTCAGGCTCGTCGTGCTTCGGACCCCCACCCCAACCCTCCCCACCGAACTCGGGTCTACCCGAGTTCGGCACTCGTAGTGCCGAAGTCGGATATCCGACTTCGGATAGGGGAAGGGAGTAGTTATTGTTGGGACGTTGACGCCAAGCCGGCAATAGAGAGCGTTGAGCGTGGGAAGGCTGAGGAGACGGGAATGCGGGCGATATTGTTAGCGACGGCGGCGGTCCTCGGACTGTGCGCAAGCGGTCCGGTTGCAGCCGAGCCGGTCGCGCCATCATCCGCCGCGGCTTCCGCGCTGGCGCAGGCCGATCCGCCCCGCCGCGTGCCGCCGCGCATCGTCATCACCCCGCGCCGACCCGGCGCGACGCCCTATCCGTTGCCGCGGCGCGGCCTATCCGGGACCCGGCCACGTGCGCGATTGCGTCGCTTGGTACGAACAGGATCCGCGCCCGAGCGGCACGGTGATCGTGCCGCGCATGCGCTGCGCCTGGGTGCGCGGACGGGCGTAGTATGCCAGCTGCAGAGCGTCTATATCCGTCGTCATGACCTGGTCATGACGAAGGCCGAAATTGATGTGAACTAACTCAGCGCAACTCAGCGCCACTCTCGCACGTCGACGAAATGGCCGGCGATCGCGGCCGCGCCCGCCATCGCGGGCGAGACCAGATGCGTGCGGCCCTTGTAGCCCTGGCGGCCTTCGAAGTTGCGGTTCGACGTGGAGGCGCAGCGCTCGCCCGGCGCCAGCTTGTCGGGGTTCATGGCGAGGCACATCGAGCAGCCCGGCTCGCGCCATTCGAAGCCGGCCTTGACGAAAATCTTGTCGAGCCCTTCGGCTTCGGCCTGTTCCTTCACCAGGCCGGAGCCCGGCACGATCATCGCATTGACATTGGCGTTCACGGTCTTGCCGTTCACCACGCGCGCGACCTCGCGCAGGTCTTCGATGCGCCCGTTGGTGCATGAGCCGATGAAGACCCGGTTGAGCGCGATGTCGGTGATTTTCTCCCCGCCTTTCAGGCCCATATAGTCGAGCGAGCGCTCCGCGGCGCGGCGCTTGTGCTCATCGGCGATTTCAGATGGCACCGGCACGCGGCCGCTGATCGAAACGACCTGCTCGGGGCTGGTGCCCCAGGTGACCAGCGGCGGCAGCTTGCCGGCATCGAGCCTGATCTCGTGGTCGAAATGCGCGCCGTCGTCGGAGCGCAGCGTGTCCCAATAACGCCGCGCGGTTTCCCAGGCGTCGGCCTTCGGCGCTTTCGGGCGGCCTTTCAGGAAGTCATAGGTCTTCTCGTCCGGCGCGATCATGCCGGCCTTGGCGCCGCCCTCGACCGACATGTTGCAGACGGTCATGCGGCCTTCCATCGAGAGCGAACGGATCGCCTCGCCGGCATATTCCAGCGCATAGCCGGTGCCGCCCGCGGTGCCGATCTCGCCGATGATGGCAAGGATGATGTCCTTGGCGGTGACGTTCGGCGGCAGCTTGCCGTCGACGATGGCGCGCATGTTTTTGGATTTCGACTGGATCAGCGTCTGCGTCGCCAGCACGTGCTCCACTTCGGAGGTGCCGATGCCATAGGCGAGCGCGCCGAAGGCGCCATGCGTCGCGGTATGGCTGTCGCCGCACACGATCGTGGTGCCGGGCAAGGTGAAGCCCTGCTCGGGCCCGATGATGTGGACGATGCCCTGGCGCTTGTCGAACTCGTTGTAATATTCGACGCCGAAATCCTTGGCATTCTGCGCCAGCGTCGCGATCTGCTCGGCGCTTTCCGGGTCCGGGTTCGGCACGCTGCGGTCGGTGGTCGGCACGTTGTGATCGACGACGAGCAGCGTCTTCTCCGGCGCATGCACCTTGCGTCCGGTCATGCGCAGGCCTTCGAAGGCCTGCGGCGAGGTGACCTCATGCACCAGGTGGCGGTCGATATAGATCAGGCTCGTGCCGTCCGGCTGCTGATCGACCAGATGGTCGTCCCAGATCTTGTCGTAGAGGGTGCGGGGCTTGCCATCGTTTAATCCAAGATCGTTTAGCGGGAGCGTAGGTTCTTATTTAATGGCTTGAACGGTCGGGGGAAAGTGGGACTGTCGCAGGGCTCATCCGCGTCACCGCGCCAGCTCGATCACTTCGACTTCCATCGGGGCACCAGCCATGAGACGCCGAACGATGTCCGCGGCCTTATCGCGATAAGGCTGCCAGAAATAACAAACGAGACGCCTAGCAGCGGCTCCCGAATTACCGGCGTGAACACGGCTTTCCCATCGATGCGTAGTTCCATCGGTTTACCGACGTTGTGTCGCGTCACGTTGGTGAGAGCTTGCTTGGATTCTTCCGTGATCCTCACATTTACGGTTGGCTCTTGGGTACGCTGGTCGGTGCCGATGCTCGCCTCTTGCACGTGCAGCACGAGCGGCTCCGCGTTTGCAGACGCGATCAGGCACAATAGCAAAAGGCCGGACAAGCCGGCCTTTTTGTAACCTGAGATGCGGCGTTGCATTACTCGGCGGCGTCCTTGGTCCCGGTCTGCTCGCGCTGGTCCTGGCGCTCGGTGATGCGCGCCGCCTTACCGCGCAGACCGCGCAGATAGTAAAGCTTGGCGCGACGGACAGTACCGCGGCGCACGACCTTGATGGATTCGATCATCGGCGAATACAGCGGGAACAGACGCTCCACGCCCTCGCCGTAGGAAATTTTTCGCACCGTGAAGCTCTCGTTCAGACCGGCGCCGGAACGGGCGATGCAGACGCCCTCATAGGCCTGCACGCGGCTGCGCTCGCCTTCGACGACCTTCACATTCACCGAGAGGGTGTCGCCCGGCGCGAAATCGGGAATTTCCTTGCCGGCGGAGAGCTTCGCCATTTGCTCTTTTTCGAGCGTTTTGATGAGGTCCATGGGAATTCTCCGTCAGCAGCGCCAGCGGCGCGCGGTATCAGCTACGATCCTGTATGGGTCGGGGCTGCTTCTAATCCATAGCGGCGGATTTGTCACCCATACCTTGTCATTCCGGGGCGCCGCCAACGGGTCGGCGCGAAGCGCCGCCCGATGACAGGCTCCGCGGCGAACCCGGAATCCATAATCCCAGCCGGTGGTTATGGATTCCGGGCCCGGCCCCCTTCGGGCCGTCCCGGAATGACGCTAGCTAAGGTCGTTTGCGGGCTAAATAGGCCGCCCAGAGGTCAGGCCGGCGCTCGCGGGTGAGCTTTTCCGCCTCGGCCCGTCGCCAGACGCCGATTTTGCCATGATCTCCGGACAGCAGCACATCGGGGATCGGCCGGCCCTCCCAGACCGCAGGACGGGTATAGTGCGGATATTCCAGCAAGCCGGCGGAAAAGCTCTCTTCCGCGCCTGAGGCTTCCTTGCCCATGACCCCGGGCTGCAGCCGCACGCAGGCGTCGATCAGCGCCATGGCGCCGATCTCTCCGCCGGAAAGCACATAGTCCCCGACCGAAATCTCCTCGAACTGCCGCGCCTCGATCAGGCGCTGGTCGATGCCTTCGAAGCGGCCGCACAGGACAAGGACGCCGGCGCCGGCGGCGAGCGCCTCCACTTTGGCTTGCGTCAACGGTGCGCCGCGCGGGCTCATCAGGATGCGAGGCCGCAAGGCGGCCTCGGCGGCGTCGACGGCGCGCGCGAGCACGTCGGCCTTCATCACCATGCCGGGGCCGCCACCCGCCGGCGTGTCGTCGACGCTGCGGTGCTTGTCGGTGGCATGCGCGCGGATGTCGATGACATCGAGCGACCAGAGGCCCGACGCCAGCGCCTTGCCGGCGAGGCTCTGCCCCAAGGGCCCGGGAAACATCTCCGGAAAAATCGTCAGCACGCTCGCGCGCCACATGGCCGTTCTCCCCTGTCATCCCCGCGTAGGCGGGGATCCATACGCTGTATCCGTAGCGAAGTTAGCGGGCCGTTATTGCCTCACTGAAAGGCCGGTGAGTTATGGGTCCCCGCCTGCGCGGGGACGACCGCTGGTCCTTTGCTTCCGGCATCGCCGTTTCCTCCGGCAACACCACGACGACGCGCCCGGCCTTGAGATCCACCTCGCGGCACCACGGTTTCGGTGAAAGGCAGCAGCATCGCGCCGCCGCCGAGCGGCTGGATTTCCAAGATGTCGCCCGCGCCGAAATTATGCATGGCGATCACCGCGCCGATCTCGTTGCCGTCCTCGTCGTCGACGCGCAACCCGATGAGGTCGGCGTGGTAGAATTCATCGCTCTCGATTTCCGGCAGCCGATCGCGCGGCACGAACAACTTCACGTTGGTCAGCCGTTCCGCCGCGTCACGATCCGCGATACCGCGCAGGCGGGCCACGAGGTGGCCCTTTGCGCGGCGCACCGCATCGATTTCAAAGACGCGCTTGCCGTCCTCGCTCTCCAGCGCTCCGTAGCGCGTCACCGCCATCGGGTCGGCGGTGAAGGTCCACAATCGGACCTCCCCGCGGACGCCGTGCGGCGCTCCGATCTGCGCCACGCAAACCCGCTTGTCCATCGCGCCCTCGCGCGGCTGGAGCCTTAGCTCGCCGCCGCTTCCTTAGCCTTGGCCGCCTCAGCCTTGGCTTCCTCAGCCTTGGCGGCCTTTGCGGTCTTGGCGGCGGCCGCTGCTGCCTCGGCGGTCTTGACCGCCTCTTCGGCGCTCGCCTTTCGCTCCTTGCGCGGGATCGCCTTTTCCGGATTGTTGCGCTTCTCGCGCTTGGCGACGCCGGCGGCATCGAGGAAACGCATGATGCGGTCGGTCGGCACCGCGCCCTTCGCCATCCAGGCCTTCACTTTTTCCAGGTCGAGCTTCAACCGTTCGGCATTGTCCTTCGCCAGCAGCGGATTGAAAAAGCCGAGCCGCTCGATGAAACGCCCGTCGCGCGGAAAGCGCGAGTCGGCGACGACGAGATGATAGAACGGGCGCTTCTTGGTGCCCGCGCGCGACATACGAATTCTCAGTGGCATTACGTTTTTCCTTTCTCAGTTCTCTTTGTTTGCTCAATTCAAAATTGATCCGTCACCCTGAGGTGCGAGCGTAGCGAGCCTCGAAGGGCGACGGCCTGGGCCGCATCCTTCGAGGGCCGCTTGCGCGGCCACCTCAGGATGACGGTGAAAGGTCGGCGTCGATTTCTCACTTCTTCTTCCCCAATCCGGGAAATCCACCAAGGCCCGGGGGCCTGCCGCCAAGACCGCCAAGTCCGGGAAGGCCGCCCGGCATGCCGGGGAAATTCGGCGGCAGTTTCGGCATGCTCGGCGGCAGCCCGCCGGCCCCCCCGGCCGCGCCGCCCGGCATATTCTTCGCCATTTCCGCCATCTGCTCGGGGCTCGGCATGCCGCCGCCCATCCCGAGCATATTGGCCAGGCCCGCCATCGGCCCGCGCTTGGCGCCGCCCATGGCCTTCATCATGTCGGCCATGCCGCGATGCATCTTCAGCAGCTTGTTGAGCTCTTCCACCTTGGTGCCGGAGCCGGCGACGATGCGCTTCTTGCGGCTGTTCTTCAGCAGGTCCGGGTTGCGCCGCTCTTTCGGCGTCATCGAATCGATCATCGCCTTCTGCCGCTTGAGCAGCCCGTCATCGAGATTGGCATTGGCGATCTGGTTCTTGATCTTCGCGACGCCCGGCATCATTCCCATCAATCCGCCGATGCCGCCCATCTTCGCCATCTGGTCGAGCTGATCGCGCAGATCGTTGAGATCGAAGGCGCCCTTGCGCATGCGCTCGGCGGTACGCATGGCCTTTTCGGCGTCGATATTCGCCGCGGCTTTCTCCACCAGCGAGACGATGTCGCCCATGCCGAGGATGCGTCCGGCGATGCGCCCGGGATCGAAATCCTCCAACGCGTCCATCTTTTCGCCGGTGCCGATCAGCTTGATCGGCTTGCCGGTGACCGAGCGCATGGAGAGTGCGGCGCCGCCGCGGCCGTCGCCATCGATGCGGGTGAGCACGATGCCGGTCAGTCCCACGCGCTCGTTGAAGGAACGCGCGAGATTGACCGCGTCCTGGCCGGTGAGCGCGTCGGCGACGAGCAGAACCTCATGCGGATTGGCGGCGCGCTTCACCTCGGCGGCTTCCGCCATCATGGCTTCGTCGAGCGTGGTGCGGCCGGCGGTATCGAGCAGCACCACGTCATAGCCGCCGAGCCGTCCGGCTTCGAGCGCGCGGCGCGCGATCTGCGCCGGCTGCTGGCCTTCGACCACCGGCAGCGTATCGACGCCGATGTCGCGGCCGAGCACGGCGAGCTGCTCCATCGCCGCGGGGCGGCGCACGTCGAGCGACGCCATCAGCGTTTTGCGCTTGAGACGATCGGCAAGGCGCTTGGCGAGCTTGGCCGTGGTGGTGGTTTTGCCGGAGCCCTGCAGGCCGACCATCATGATCGCAACCGGGGCCGGCGCATTGAGATCGACGCCCTGGCCTTCCGCGCCGAGCGTTGCGACAAGCTCGTCATGCACGATCTTCACGACCATCTGGCCGGGCGTCACCGACTTGATGACGTCGACGCCCACCGCGCGTTCGCGCACTTTGTCGACGAAAGCGCGCGCCACATCGAGCGCGACGTCGGCCTCCAGCAGCGCGCGCCGCACTTCGCGCAGCGCGGCGTCCACGTCCGCTTCCGACAGCGCGCCGCGCTTGGTCAGGCGATCGAGGATGCCGCCAAGTTTCTCCGATAGGCTTTCGAACATCGTTCCTCCGTAATCCTCATCCTGAAAAGCGTGCGCAGCACGCGTCTCGAAGGACGAGGCCACATCCTTCGAGACGCCGCCTCCGGCGGCTCCTCAGGATGAGGGTCTAATAACAAAACGACTTGACGCCCGAGGGCGCATCGCGCTGTCGGGCGGGGGCCTCCGGCCTCAGGGGCCGGTCGGCGGGTCAGCAATCGTCATCTCTTGCGAGAACGGCCGGAAACTGGGGGTTCAGGCTTGAAAAGTCAAGGTTTGTGGGCGGGTTGCTGCGATGTGATTCCGGCGGTATGAGGCTCGTTACGGCCCAAATTGCCCGCTTCCGGGCTTATAAGGTCACGATGATTTCCCGCCGCCGCATCATCGCCGGAATAGCTGGTTTCGCCGCCGCAGCCGGGGGCGGAGCAGGCGTGCTCGCACACCTTTCGCGCTATTACGACGGCCCGGTATCGGATCATTTCGACGGGCTACGCTTCTTTGATACCAACGGTTCGCCTCCCAAGGGCTTCGCCGACCTCATTCGCTGGCAACTCACCAGGGAGCGCGTGCCATGGCCCGAGCGCGATCCGAGTCCCTATGCCGACAAGCCGCCGCAGCGGGTGGATAATCCGCGCGACTGGCGCGTCTCTTTCATAGGACACGCAAGCCTGCTGCTCCAAGCCGGCGGCTTGAATATCCTCATTGACCCGATCTGGTCTGAGCGCGCCTCGCCGGTGACTTTCGCCGGACCGAGGCGCGTCAACGATCCCGGAGTCGCCTTCGATGCGCTGCCACCTATTGACGTGGCGCTGGTCTCCCATTGCCACTATGACCATCTCGACGTTGCCACCTTGTCGGCTTTGGCGACGCCGCACCGCACGCGGGTCATCGCGCCGCTCGGGAACGACAGCATTATCCGGGGTCATGCTGCCTCGGCGCGCGTCGAGGCCTATGACTGGCACGTTCGCGTGCCCTTGAGCGGCGATGTCGCGGTGACGATGGTGCCGATGCGGCATTGGTCGGCGCGCGGCTTGCTCGATCGCAACAAGGCGCTCTGGGCTGGCTTCGTGATCGAGACGCCGGCCGGCCGCATTCTGCATGTCGCCGACAGCGGCTATGGCGACGGCTACCATTTCCGCAAAGCGCGCGAGCTTTATGGTCCGTTCCGCTTGGCAATTCTCCCGATCGGCGCCTATGCGCCGCGCTGGTTCATGCGCGATCAGCACATGAACCCGGAAGAAGCCGTGCGCGCCTTTGCCGACACCGGCGCGGACTATGCGATGGCGCATCACTTCGGCACATTTCAGCTCACCGATGAGGCGATTGATGAGCCGCTGGCGCGTTTGGTCGAAGCACGCAAGGCGGCAAATCTGCCGGAGGAAAAATTCCGCGCGCTGCGTCCCGGTCAGGTGTTGGAGCTGTGACCGCTGCGGCGGGGGCTCAGCGCTGCAGCTCGTAGCTGACCGATACCAAAATCCGCTGCATCTGCTCGCCCGCAGAGACCGGAGTGGCCTCCGTGGCCTTCGCGGTCCGCAAGGCGATCGGGCCGGGCACGACGCTGCTTTCTTCGCTGATATGCACCGGCAACCCGAGCTGCACATTGGCGGCCTTGGCATAGACCTCCGCCTTGCGCCGGGCATCGGCGATCGCGGCCTCGCGCGCCCGATCGAGCGGCTTTGACGGCGAGGACACCTCGAACTGGATGCCGGCGATGTCGTTGGCGCCTGCCGATACCAGCCGGTCGACGACCTCAGCCGTCTTCGCCACCTCGCGCAACTTGACGGTCACCTGGTTGGTGGCCTGAAAGCCTGTGATGCGCAGCTCGTTGCGCGTATTGTCACGCACCGGATGCAGCGACAGCCATGACGTCTGCACGTCCCGTTCGGCAATGCCGGCCGCTTTCAGCGCAGCCATCACGCCAGCCATTATTTTGGCGTTGGCTTCGCTCGCCTCGCGGGCGGTCTTGCCGGTGGTGGTCACCCCGGCGCCGAGGATCGCAAGATCGGGCACGATCGCGACCTCGCCTTCGCCCGTCACCGTGATGAGATTGGGAAGTTTGTCAGGCTGCGCACCCGCGGGAGAGACGCTCGCAAAGGCGAGCAACGCGATGAGAACGAGCGGGCGCATCATTTCAGCGGCACATAGACATTGACGATGAGCTTGTCTTCCGGCGTCTTCACCGGATCGGTGACATATTCCTCGATGAACATGTCCTCCGACTCCAGCCGCTTTTCGTCGAGATAATTGGTGATCGCCTCATAGGTCGTGTCCATGGCGTCGTAGGACCCGCGGTGAACGAATTGCAGCATCTTGCCGCCGGGCGATTTTGCGACGGCAAGATCGCCGCGCGGCGGGTTCTTCGGCGCCTCGGCGACCGGGATGCCGACCTGATACTGAAAACCGGATTCGTCGGTCTGGGTGTAGATCGCCAGCGGCTTGTCGGACGGCGTGATCTTCTGCTTGGCAAGGTAGTCGTTGATGGTCTTGAAGCCTTCGATCAGCGTCTCGAACGCGGTTTCCCAGGTCGCGGTGCCTTTCATGTAAATGAAGGTCTTCGGCTCCAGCGTCACCTCCGCGCCGAAGGGATCGGCGGGGGTCACCGGCGCGGGCTGTGCTGGGACGGGGGCGGGCTGGGTTTGCGGAGCGGGCGTCTGGGCCGATGCGGCGACCGAGAAAACCGCAACCAGGACGGCGGCGCTGACCGTTAAAAACAAGCGAGACATTTCTGCTTTCCTCTTCGGCACGCGCAAAACAACGCGCCGTAATTGCGATATTACCATGGCGCGCATCACGCAAGGCGCTGAAACAAGGGGCTACTGGCTTACCCGGCGCGATTGGCCATATAAGCTTCGTCCATGGGCACGCTGGCCAACCAGCCTTTTATCCGCATGAACGGTCTCGGCAACGAGATCGTGGTGGTGGATTTGCGCCGCTCGCAGGCGAGCGTTACGGCCGAGGAAGCGCGCGCCGCCGCGCAGCCGCCCGCCGCCGGCTACGACCAGTTGATGACGCTGCATGCACCGCGCACGCCCGGCACCGATGCCTTTCTCCGCATCTACAATAACGACGGCTCCGAGGTGGGCGCTTGCGGCAACGGCACGCGCTGCATCGCCTCGCTGCTGTTCGAGGAAACCGGCAAGGACGCACTCACCTTGGAGACCAAGGCCGGCCTGCTGAATTGCAGGAAAGCCGAGGCGCCCGGGCTGGTGACCGTCGATATGGGCAAGCCGCGCTTTGCCTGGAACGAGATCCCGCTCGCCGAAGAATTCCGCGACACGCGCGGGATCGAGCTGCAGATCGGGCCGATCGACAAGCCGATCCTGCATACGCCGTCGGTGGTGAACATGGGCAATCCGCACGCCGTCTTCTGGGTCGACGACGTGAACGCCTATGATCTGGCGCAGATCGGACCGCTCCTGGAAAATCATCCGATCTTCCCCGAGCGCGCCAACATCACGCTCGCCAATGTCAAATCGCGCGATCACATCGTCATCCGCACCTGGGAGCGGGGCGCCGGGCTCACGCAGGCCTGCGGCTCCGCCGCCTGCGCCGCGGCGGTGGCGGCGGCACGGCTCAAACGCACCGACCGCAAGGTCCGCATCACGCTGCCCGGCGGCGACCTCTTCGTCGAGTGGCGCGCCAGCGACGACCATGTGCTGATGACCGGGCCGGTGGAGTTCGAAGGCGAGGGCACATTCGATCCGGCGTTGTTCGCGAAAGTGGGCGTGGGATGACGCGTCGAGCGGAAAATAACGCAGTCATTCCGGAAGCCGCGCAGCGGCTGTCCGGAATCCATAGCCCCGGCGTTGGCGATGATGGGCAGACCGGGGTTATGGGTTCCGGGCTCGCGGCATTGCCGCGCCCCGGAACGACAAACAACGTCGATGTCCTCACTTTCGGCTGCCGGCTCAACATCCACGAATCCGAAGTGATCCGGCGCGACGCGGCGGCGCTTTCCGACACCACCGTGGTCAATACCTGCGCGGTGACCGGCGAGGCCGTGCGCCAGGCCCGCCAGGCCATCCGCAAGCTGCGCCGCGAACAACCGAACACCCGCATCGTCGTCACCGGCTGCGCGGCGCAGGCCGATCCGCAAAGTTTCGCCGCGATGCCGGAAGTCGACCGTGTGGTCGGCAACGAGGAAAAGCTGACGCCGCAGACCTGGCGGACTTCGGCGCATCCCGAGCGGGTAGCGGTGGGCGACATCATGGCGGCGAAACAGATCGCGCTGCCGCCGCTCGACGCGCATCAAAGGCCATACCCGCGCTTTCGTGCAGGTGCAGAACGGCTGCGATCATCGCTGCACCTTCTGCATCATTCCTTATGGCCGCGGAAATTCGCGCTCGCTGCCGATGGCGGAGGTCGTGGATCAGGTGCGCCGCCTGGTTGCGAATGGCTATCGCGAGGTGGTGCTCACCGGCGTCGATATCACGAGCTACGGATCGAACCTGCCGGGCATGCCGAAGCTCGGCCGGCTGGTGCGGGAAATCCTCCATGCCGTGCCGGAACTGGACCGGCTGCGGCTGTCGTCGATCGATTCCGTGGAGGTCGATGCCGATCTGCTCGATGCCTTGGCAAGTGAAGCGCGGCTGATGCCGCATCTGCATCTGTCCTTGCAGGCTGGCGACGATCTCATTCTCAAGCGCATGAAGCGGCGGCATTCGCGCGCCGACGCCATCGCCTTCTGCGATCAGGTGCGGCGGCTGCGGCCCGAGGTGGTGTTCGGCGGCGACATCATCGCCGGCTTCCCGACCGAAACCGAGGAGATGTTCGCCCGTTCGCTCGATCTGGTGGACGAATGCGGGCTGACGCATCTGCATGTGTTTCCTTTCTCCCCGCGGCCCGGCACGCCGGCGGCGCGCATGCCGCAAGTGCCGGGCGATGTGATCAAAAAGCGCGCCCGCCGGCTGCGCGAAAAAGGCGAGGCGGCCTTGCGAAAGCATCTTGAAGGCGAAGTCGGGCGCGAGCGCCGCGTGCTGACCGAAGCCGGCGGCATCGGCCGCACCGAGCAATTCACGCCGGTGAAGCTTTCAGCGCCCGTGGCGCGCGGCTTGATGCTCGATCTCACCGTCGCCGGCCACGACGGCCGCCAGCTGATTGCTGCGTAGTGATCCGTCATCCTGAGGTGCGCGCGTCAACGCGCCTCGAAGGATGCGGCCACCGCACCCTTCGAGGCTCGGCAACTTTGTCGCCTCGCACCTCAGGGTGACGGAGAGGGGGGATCGGTCTCCTTCCATCCGCAGGCCGCCAGCCGCTCGCGCATATGCTCTGGCACCGGCGCAACAACCGCGACCGGCGGCTTGTTCTTGGAAATCGGCACCACGATCTCGCGCGAATGCAGGTGGAGAATCGGCCCGCCGGTTCGCGGCGCCTTTCCATAAATACTGTCGCCGATGATCGGCCAGCCCATTTCGGCGGCATGCACGCGCAATTGATGCGTGCGGCCGGTGATCGGCTCCATGCGCGAGCCAGGTGATTCTCTGTTTCTCCCTCTCCCGCTTGCGGGGGAGGGCCGGGGTGGGGGAAGGCTGCAGTCTCCGGCGCGGAAGTTTGCCCCCTCCCTAACCCTCCCCCGTAAACGGGGGAGGGAAATACCGCGCGTCCCATCACCTTCCACGTCGTCACCGCGGCCTGCCCTGCAGCGTCCGGCTTCATCCACCAGCCGCGCGTCTCGTCGCGTTTGCCGAGCGGGATGTCGATGCGTGCCTTCGTCGGCTTCGGGGCCGCCTTCCACCACCGCCCAGTAGGTCTTGCCGATCTTGCCGGTCTTGAACATCTTGCCAAGCGCGGCCAGCGCCTTGCGATGGCGGCCCAGCACCAGGCAGCCGGAGGTGTCGCGGTCGAGCCGGTGCGCCAGTGCGGGCGCGCGCGGCAGCCCGAAGCGCAGCGCGTCGAAATGATCCTCCAGGCTTTCGCCGCCCTTCGGTCCGCGATGCACCGCCATGCCGGCCGGCTTGTCGAGCACCAGCATCAGCCCATCGCGATAGAGCAGGCGCGCCACCATCTCTTCCGGTGTCATGCGGAAACCGCTATCACGGGCGCGAAATGGACGACAGCACACAGAAGCAATCCTGGTGGCAGCGCCTGAGCGGCGGGCTCAAGCGCACCTCGTCGTCGATCGGCGGCGCGATCTCCGATCTCGTCAGCAAGCGCAAGCTCGACGCCGCGATGCTCGAGGAGCTCGAGGAGATGCTGATCCGCGCCGATCTCGGCGTCGACGTGGCGGCGAGGATTTCCGAGGCGATCGGTGCGGGCCGTTACGACAAGGCGATCTCGCCCGACGAAGTGAAAGCGGTGGTCGCCGCGGAAGTCGAGAAAATGCTCGCGCCGGTTGCCAGGCCGCTGTTGGTCGAGGGTGCCAAACCGTTCGTCATTCTTGTTGCCGGCGTCAATGGCTCCGGCAAGACCACCACCATCGGCAAGCTCGCGTCGCGCTTTCGCGCCGAAGGCCGCAGGGTGATGCTCGCCGCCGGCGACACCTTCCGCGCCGCCGCCATCGATCAGCTGAAAATCTGGGGCGAGCGCACCGGCGCGCCGGTGATCGCGCGCGCGCCGGGCTCCGATGCGGCGAGCCTCGCCTTCGAAGCGCTCACCGCGGCGAAGGCGCAGGACGTCGATGTCCTGCTCGTCGACACCGCCGGGCGGCTGCAGAACAAGGCCGTCCTGATGGAGCGAGCTGGAAAAGATCGTGCGCGTGCTGAAGAAGGTGGATGCCGCGGCGCCGCATGCGGTGCTGCTCGTGCTCGATGCCACCGTCGGACAAAACGCGCTGTCGCAGGTCGAGATTTTTCAGAAGATCGCGGGTGTCACCGGCCTGGTGATGACCAAGCTCGACGGCACCGCGCGCGGCGGCATCCTGGTCGCGATCGCCGCCAGGTTCGGCTTGCCGGTGCATTTCATCGGCATCGGCGAAGGCGTCGAGGATCTGGCCCCTTTCACCGCGCGGGATTTCGCGCGGGCGATTGCCGGGCTGGAGTAATCGAAATCGTCATTCCGGGGCGCCGCGAAGCGGCGGGCCCGGAATCCATAAACCTCGGTCTGTGATTATGGATTTCGGGCTCCCTCGCTGCGCTCGGGCCCCCGGAATGACAAAGTGGATCGCAACCGTTAAACATCTTCCATGTCAGAAAAAGCCCAACTCAATCCGCTGCTGAAGCTCGCGCTCGATCTCGGGCCGCTTGTGCTGTTCTTTCTGGTGAACGCCAAGCTCGGCATCTTTTACGCCACCGGCGTCTTCATGGCCGCGGTGCTGGTGGCGCTGGTCGTTTCCTATGCGCTGATCCGGCGGCTGCCGGTGATGACGATCGTTTCCGCGGTGATCGTCACCGTGTTCGGCGGGCTGACCCTCGTCCTCGCCGATGAGACCTTCATCAAGCTGAAGCCGACGATCATCTACCTGCTGTTCGCCGGGGTGTTGTTCGGCGGGCTGGTGCTGCGCAAGCCGCTGCTGGAGATCGTGTTCGATCAGATGTTCCACCTGACCGAGGAAGGCTGGCGCAGGCTTACCGTGCGCTGGGCGATCTTCTTCCTCGCGCTCGCGGTATTGAACGAAATCGTCTGGCGCAATTTCTCGACCGACACCTGGGTCTCGTTCAAGGTGTTCGGCGCGCTGCCGCTGACCTTCATCTTCGCGATGCTGCAGATGCCGCTGCTGAACAAATACGCCGCGCCGGAAGCGAAGAACGATTGAGGACGCGTTCAGGAGGATGGCGCTGCGCGCAGCGCCTTTTCGATCGCGGGCTTCAGCTCGGCTTGCGAGATTCTCCGCCGTGATCGGCCCGATCAATTTGTAGGCAACGCGGCCGTCGCGCCCGACGAGGAAGGTTTCCGGCACGCCATAGACGCCCCATTCGATCGAAGCGCGGCCATTGCCGTCGGCCCCCGCGGCCATAAAGGGATTGCCGTAGCGGCCAAGAAAGCGCCGCGCATTCTCAGGCTGATCTTTGTAATTGATGCCGGCAATCTGGATGCGCGGGTCCTGCGAAAGCTGATGCAACAGCGGCGCCTCGTCGTGGCACGGCACGCACCATGACGCCCAGACATTCACCAGCGTTACCTTTCCGGAAAAAATCTCGGGCGTGATCCCGGGCAGCGGCTTGCCCTCGCGTTGCAGCCCTTCCACCGGCGGAAGCACGGTTGCCGGCGCGGAGCGGCCGATCAGAACCGACGGCACGCGGGACGGATCGCCGCCTCCGAGCCGCAGGAAGAACAGCGCCGCCAGCGCCAGAAACAAGGCGAGCGGCAAGAAAACGATCAGCTTCCGCCGCGGCGCTTGCGCCTTCTGAGCCGGTGTCATGGCGAAGCGGGTGTCGCCCGGTCGGATCGGCGCGACACGCCGCGCGCGTCCAAATCGGCCAGCTTGCGAAGCTGCGCGCGGTGATCGAGCAGCACCCAGGCGATCAGCGCGCCGATGACGAGCGCGGCGGCCGCATAGGCGGTGACGATGAACGCGGCATGCGGTCCGAGATTCATCGCACTATTCCGCCGCTCGTTCCGCCTGCATCAGCTGCAATGTGCGCACGCGTCGGCGCAGGATCTCGTTGCGCATGGCGGCGAGATGCAGGGTAACGAACAGCAGCATGAAAGCGATGGCGACCAGTATCAGCGGCGTCAGGAGCGCCGGATGGATGGCCGGGCCGGCCAGCCGGAAGACGGATGCCGGCTGATGCAGCGTATTCCACCAGTCGACCGAGAATTTGATGATCGGCAAATTGACTGCGCCGACGAGGGTCAGGATCGCGGCGGCGCGCGCGGCGCGCGAAGGATCTTCCACCGTGCGCCACAGGGCGATCACGCCGAGATAGAGCAGGAACAGGATCAACACCGACGTCAGCCGCGCGTCCCAGACCCAATAGGTGCCCCACATCGGGCGTCCCCACAGCGCGCCGGTGATCAGGCAGAGCAGCGTGAAGGCGGCGCCGATCGGCGCTGCGGCCTTGCCCGCGACATCGGCAAGCGGATGCCGCCACACCAGCGTGCCGAGCGCCGCCACGCTCATCAGCGCCCAGCAGAACATGCCGAGCCACGCCGACGGCACATGCAGGAACATGATCTTGACCGTGGCGCCTTGCTGATAGTCGTCCGGTGCAGCGAAGACCTGGCTGATGCCGAGCGCGAGCATGAGCGCTGTGGCGGCCGTCAACCACGGCAGGACCGGCTGCACCACCGCCAGAAAGCGGGAGGGATTGGCAAGTTCGGTGATGGCCATCGGCAGCTTCTTAGGACCGGGCGTTTCCGCATGCAATCGGTCGTTTGTGGTCATGCATGTGAGCGCGATCCTAATCCGCATGTTTCAAGGCTGCCGCCGCCGCGACAGGTCCGACCACCAGGCTCGCCAGCGACAGCGCGCAAAGAATTGTGAAGGGCGTGCCGAAGGGCACCGGCCCGACGATTGCTGCATTTGATGCGGCCACGCCGAAGATGAGAACAGGAATGGTCAGCGGCAAGATCAGCACCGGCACCAGCAATCCGCCGCGGCGCAGCGCCGCCGCGAGCGCCGCGCCGATCAGTCCGAGGAAAGTCAGAGCCGGCGTGCCCGCCAGGAGCGTGAGCGCCACCGCGGCCATCGACAACAAGTCGATGTTGAAGAAAACCCCCAACAATGGCGCGGCGATAACCAGCGGCAATCCAGCGGTGAGCCAATGCGCGAGGGCCTTGGCGAGAATTGCCAAGTGGCAGCGGCGCGCGTCCCATCAGGATCAGATCGAGCGAGCCGTCTTCGCGGTCGTCGGCGAAAAGCTGGTCCAGCGTCAGCAGGCTGGCGAGCAGGGCGCCGAGCCACAGGATCGCCGGTCCGATACGCCGCAGCAGCGCATTGTCGGGACCGATCGCGAAGGGAACGAGCGCGACCACGATCAGAAAAAACAACACGCCCATCCAGGCGCCGCCGCCCACGCGGATCGCCAGGCGCAGGTCGCGGATGAAAAGGGCGAAGAGCGCGCTCATGCGGTGACCTCGCGGCAGATGCGAGTCGAGGCCCGGCTTTTTCGTCACCTCCCCCCTTGCGGGGGAGGTCGACCGCCGTAGGCGGTCGGGAGGGGGGTGATCCGAAATGTTTGCGCATGCAGTTACCCCCCTCCCTGACCCTCCCCCGACGCACGTCGGGCTTGCCCGACTTGCGCACTATCATGCGGATCCCGGGCAGGCCCGGGATCCGTGGGGGAGGGAGACGGCACGCGCCAGAGTCTGATCTCCTGCGCGCCGGCCAGGCCGATATCTCCATGCGCCGCGGCAAGGATCAGGCCCCCGCGCGTCAGATGAAGCTGCATCAGATCGGCGAGGCGGACTTGGCCTTCGGCATCGAGAGTGGAAGCCGGCTCGTCGAGCAGCCAGAGCGGGCGGTGCACGGTGATCAGCCGGGCGAGCGACAGCCGCCGCCTTTGGCCGGCCGAGAGATAGGCGGCGGGCAGGTCGGCCAGCTCGCTTAGGCCGAGCGCGCTCGAGCGCGCGCTCCGGCGGGTTCTCCGCCGGGCCGAGATAGGCGCTCCAGAATCGCAGGTTTTCCTGAACCGTCAGGGAAGGCTTCAGTGCATCCTGGTGGCCGAGGTAATGCGCCTGTTCGCCAATGCTCGCTTCGGTATTTCCGCCCTTCAAGCTTATGCGTCCCGCATCCGCCCGCAACAGACCCGCAATCAGACGCAGCAGGGACGATTTTCCGCTGCCGTTGCGGCCGGTCACGACCAGCGGCCTCTCCGGCAGCCAAGGAAAAACTCAAGCCCGAAAACAGCTCCCGGCCGCCCCGCCGGCACGTGAGGTCGGCCACCGAAAGCTGCATCATAGGGCTCTGTTTTCGGCCGGGCTGAGCCGCGCGCGACGGGCCGTCCTGGCACCCGAATAGTGGCAAAGGAGCCCGCATTTTGTTGATGAACAGCCTTTGTGTGGCACAACGCTCGAAAAGTTCTTATAAGCCGCAGATTATGCGACACTAGGCCGAAAATCTCATGGCAAGAGCCTCATTAACGAGGCTTGGTATCAAAATACCAAAATTTGCCGTTTCGACCGATGGGGAAATGGATCAGCCGTTATGACAGCGCTCGATAGTTTCAAATGCCTCCGACCTCTGAAGGTTGGTTCCAAAACCTATGCCTATTACAGCCTTGCCGGCGGCCGAGAAGAACGGGCTGAAGGGAATTTCCCG
Organism: uncultured Alphaproteobacteria bacterium; assembly: GCA_963731585.1. Lineage (GTDB taxonomy): Bacteria > Pseudomonadota > Alphaproteobacteria > Rhizobiales > Xanthobacteraceae > CANKHA01. Next base: position 670,406 of record CAVSWC010000003.1, on the reverse strand, counting down.
CCTGCCTTTCTCCATGAAAGTGCTGCTGGAAAATCTGCTCCGCAATGAGGACGGCCGCACCGTCAAGAAAGACGACATCCAGGCGATTGCGCACTGGCTGAAGAACAAGAGCTCCGACCACGAGATCGCGTTCCGTCCTGCGCGCGTGCTGATGCAGGACTTCACCGGCGTTCCAGCCGTGGTCGACCTCGCCGCCATGCGCGACGCCATGAAGATGCTGGGCGGCGACCCGGCCAAGATCAATCCGCTGGTGCCGGTCGATCTCGTCATCGATCACTCGGTGGTGGTGAATTTTTTCGGCAACGCGGGCGCGTTCAAGAAGAACGTCGACGAGGAATACAAGCAGAACCAGGAGCGCTACGAATTCCTGAAATGGGCGCAGAAGGCGTTCGATAATTTCCGCGTCGTGCCGCCCGGTACCGGCATCTGCCACCAGGTCAATCTGGAATACCTGTCGCAGACGGTCTGGACCCGAAAGGAAAAGCTCAAGCTCGGAGACAAGCCGACCGACAAGCCGGCGATGGTCGACCTCGCCTATCCCGACACGCTGGTCGGCACCGACTCGCACACCACCATGGTCAACGGCCTTTCCGTGCTCGGCTGGGGCGTCGGCGGCATCGAGGCGGAAGCCGCCATGCTCGGCCAGCCGCTGTCGATGGTGCTGCCGGAAGTGATCGGCTTTCGCCTCAACGGCAAGCTCAAGGAAGGCGTCACCGCGACCGACCTTGTGCTCACCGTCACGCAGATGCTGCGCCAGCGCGGCGTGGTCGGAAAGTTCGTGGAATTTTTCGGCCCCGGCATCGCCAATCTTTCGATTGCCGACCGCGCCACCATCGGAAACATGGCGCCGGAATACGGCGCGACCTGCGGCTTCTTCCCGGTCGATGACGACACCATCCGATATCTGCAGGACACCGGCCGCGCCGCCGACCGCGTGGCGCTGGTGGCGGCCTATGCGAAGGCGCAGGGACTGTTCTTCATCCCGACGAGCCCCGACCCGCTATTCACCGACGTGCTCAAGCTTGAACTGGGAGCGGTCGAGCCTTCGCTCGCCGGACCGAAGCGTCCGCAGGACCGTGTTGCGCTGAAGGAGGTGAAGACGGGCTTCGCCGCAGCGATGGACAAGGAATTCGGCAAGGCTGGCGAAAATGGCAAGCGCGTGCCGGTGAAGGGGCGCAACCACGATCTCGGCCACGGCGACGTGGTGATCGCGGCCATTACTTCCTGCACCAATACCTCAAATCCGAATGTGATGATGGCGGCCGGCCTGCTGGCCAGGAAAGCCCTGGCGAAAGGACTGACGGTGAAGCCCTGGGTCAAGACCTCGCTCGCGCCCGGCTCGCAGGTGGTTGCGGAGTATTTCGAGAAGTCAGGATTGCAGAAAGATCTCGACAAGCTCGGCTTCAATCTCGTCGGCTTCGGCTGCACCACCTGCATCGGTAATTCCGGCCCGCTGCCGCAGGAGATTTCCGACACCATCAACGACAATGACCTTGTCGCGGCGGCCGTGCTTTCCGGCAATCGCAATTTCGAAGGCCGCGTCAACGCCGATGTGCGCGCGAATTATCTCGCCTCACCGCCGCTCGTGGTCGCTTACGCACTCGCCGGCTCGATGAACGTCGACCTGATCAAGCAGCCGCTTGGCACGGATCAGAAGGGCAAGCCGGTCTTTCTGAAGGACATCTGGCCGACCAGCAAGGAGGTCGACGACTGCGTGCGCAAGAACATCACCAAACAGATGTTCGTGAAGAAATACGGCGATGTGTTCAAGGGCGACGCGCATTGGCGCAAAATATCGGTGAAGGGCGGCATGACCTATGTCTGGAGCCGCAAATCGACCTATGTGCAGAACCCGCCGTATTTTACCGGCATGCGGCCGGCGCCGACGCCGCCCGACGACATCGTCGATGCGCGCGTGCTCGGGCTGTTCCTGGATTCGATCACCACCGATCACATATCGCCGGCGGGTTCGATCAAGGTGAATTCACCGGCCGGGAAATATCTGGTCGACCACAAGGTGAAGCCGCTCGACTTCAATCAATACGGCACCCGCCGCGGCAACCACGAAGTGATGATGCGTGGCACCTTCGCCAATATCCGCATCAAGAACCAAATGGTGTCGGGCATTGAAGGCGGCGTTACCGTGCATTATCCCTCGAAGGACGTGATGCCGATCTATGACGCGGCGATGCGTTATAAGGCCGAGGGCGTTCCGCTGGTGGTGCTGGCCGGCAAGGAATACGGCACCGGCTCCTCGCGCGACTGGGCAGCCAAGGGCACCTACCTGCTCGGCGTTCGCGCGGTGATCGCGCAGAGCTTCGAGCGCATCCATCGCTCCAACCTGGTCGGCATGGGCGTGCTGCCACTGGTGTTTGAGGAAGGCTCGTCCTGGCAATCGCTCGGCATGAGGGGGGACGAATTGATCACCATCCGTGGGCTGCACGGGGAGTTGAAGCCGCGCCAGAAGATGATGGCCGAGATCGTCGCCGCAGACGGTGGGTTGAAGCGCGTGCCGCTGATCTGCCGCATCGATACGCTCGATGAACTGGACTACTTCAAGAACGGCGGCATCCTGCAATACGTGCTGCGGCACCTGGCGGCGTAACCTCTATCCCGGACGGCGAACGCGCCTTGCTTCCTCTCTCCCCAGCACACATCGGATATATCCGATGTGTGCCACTCAATGGTGCCGAACTCGGGCAAGCCCGAGGTCGGTCGGGGCGAGGGATACAGCGCCCGTAACCGATCCCCGTATTGTCGCGAATAAGTCGGCAGCGCCGCCCGTGCCGGACGCCGCGGATGGAGGCTGTCATGCGCATGGCCTATTTCGCGGCGCTGCGGCGTCTGCGCCGGTGCAATGCTCGCCTCGCCGCAAGCGCGGGCGGAGACGCGCGCCGTGCTCGAACTCTTCACCAGCCAGGGCTGCTCCTCCTGTCCGCCGGCCGACAAGCTGCTGGGCGAATTGATCCGCGATCCGTCGCTCGTCGCCTTCAGCCTGAACGTGGATTATTGGGACTCGCTCGGCTGGAAAGATACGCTGGCGGATCCACGCAATTCCGAGCGGCAACGAGCCTATTCCCGCGTGCGCGGGGAGCGCGGTGTCTATACGCCGCAGCTGGTAATCAACGGCACCGCGCATGTGGTGGGAAGCGACAAGGCCGCGCTCCAGCGCGCGCTTGCCTCGGCGCGCGATGGCTTGTCGGTGCCGGTGCGTGTCGCGGTGAGCGGCGGAAAGCTGAGCGTCGATCTTCCTGCCGGAAAAGGCGCCGGAGAAGTATGGGTCTACGGGCTGGCGAAGGAGGTCTCGGTCGCCGTAGCGCGCGGCGAGAACCGCGGCCGTACGGTCACCTACCACAATGTCGCGCGGCGCTGGCAGAAGCTCGGCGACTGGAACGGCAAGGCAGCGAACTGGAATGTGCCGGTCAGTCGCCTGGCCGCCGATGGCGTCGATACCGCGGCCGTGGTGGTGCAAAGCGGCAGCGCCGACAATCCCGGCGCGATGCTGGGCGCCGCCCTCGCATCGCTGCGCTGAAATTCACTTCGTAACGGAGCTTCCTTATCCCGTCCCCGCAAGCGGGGAGGGATAAGCAGCATCGTCGCGGCAAATAAAAAAAGGCCGGCTAAAAGCCGGCCGTAAAGCACTTTGGGGATTGAACGTACACAAAACTCAATGGGCCCGGCCCTTATCAAACTTCGGGGGGCTGGGGGGCTGAGGATCCGAAGCTCGTTATCGGACCGGGCCCTTTGAGGCAACAGTCGCTATATCACGCTCCAGCTTGGCGCCGGATGGGCTGAAATTGGGCGGCATTATGTTTCGACTAACGAATGCGTGATCATTGAAATCGCTCCGGAATTTTCCCGTCCAGCCAGTGGAAAATCGTCATCGCGGGGACTTGCCGCGCCACGCTCTCCGCGCGATCATGAAAGCCTCAACCAAGGAGGCGCCGCCATGGATTTTGGCCCCGGCGATACTGATCCAAGCAAGTCCCACGGGGGCGATTTTGCGGGTAGGTCTTTTCCCGCCGCTCCCCTCCAGCAAGTGACCTTCAGCCGCCACGAGCTTGATCGCATCCTCAGTCTCTATGGCCGCAAGGTCGCCGCCGGCGAATGGCGCGACTATGCGATCGATTTCTTGAAAGACCGCGCGGTGTTCTCGGTGTTCCGCCGCGCTTGCGAAATGCCGATCTACCGCATCGAAAAAAATCCCAAGCTGGCCCGCCGCCAGGGCGCCTATAGCGTCGTCTCCGCCACCGGGCTGATCGTGCGGCGCGGGCCTGAGCTTGATCGGGTGTTGCGCGCCATCGACAAATCGCTGCGCGTGGTTGCGGCGTAGCTATTTTTTCCGCTCATCCCCGCCCCCGATCAAGTCGGGAGTAAACTCCAGCGGGGATCCGGTTTCTCAGGGCCGAACGAAGAGCTGGATTCCCGCTGACGCGGGAATGAGCGGTCAAGGTCGCCGTGCCGGGCCACAACAAAAAAACGCCCCGGCTTTTGACCGGGGCGTCTTGGATCGCAGATCCCTTAGCGGCGGTCGCCGAACAGGCGCAGCAGCATCAGGAACATGTTGATGAAGTCGAGATAGAGCGTCAGCGCGCCCATGATCGCCTTGCGGCCGGCGACGGTGCCGTCGTCGTTGACGTCATACATTTCCTTGATGCGCTGGGTGTCGTAGGCGGTCAGCCCCGCGAAGACCAGCACACCCACCACCGAGATCACGAACCCCATCGCCGAAGAGGCGAGGAAGATGTTCACGATCGAGGCGAGGATCAGGCCGAACAGGCCCATGATCAGGAACGAGCCGATCGGCCCCAGGTCACGCTGCGTGGTGTAGCCGTAGAGGCTCAGCGCGCCAAACGAGGCCGCGGTGATGAAGAACACCCGGGTAATCGATTGGCCGGTGTAGACCAGGAAGATCGAGGCCAGCATCAATCCCAGCAAGCCGGCGTACAGGAAGAACAGGCCCGTAGCCGTGCCTACCGACAGGGTGTGGACCCGGAAGCTCATGAAGAACACGAGCCCCAGCGTCGCAAGAAACAGCACGATCGTCGCCGGGCCGCTGAACAGCGTCTGGCCGAATGGCGTCAACGACACGACCGCGCCGGCTTCGTTGGTGACAACCGCGGCGTTGTAAGTGAACCACGAAACGATGCCCGTGAGCGCAACGCCCATGGCCATCGTGTTGTAGACGCGGATCATGTAAGCGCGCAGGCCCGCATCGACGGCGACCGCGCGGTCGGCACCGTAGGGACGGGCAGACGCTACGTTCCGGTCGAAATCCGACATGGCTTTTCCTCTCTCTGTATCCGGCATGATGCCGGCTTATTGCGAAGGCGCGAAGGCCGAACTCCAGCTGCGCCAATGGCGAGAATCTCAGTACGGGCAGGGCTTCGGCGCTAGATGCTCATCTCTGCGTAAAAAGGTTAATTCGGCGATAGCTTGACTGGCCAACCTGCGGCGAAAACACGCGTAACAACTCAAAGATTGCGCAGTACCGGGGCCGGTTTCTGGCTGAGGGCCGAGAACGTGCCGATCAGTCCCAGGGCCACCGTCACAATCAGGGCGCCGGCCGCTGCCGCCGCGGCCGAGCCGGGCAGCCACACGAAGCTCAGATTCATCACTTTGGTGACGACCAGCGAGGCGGCAATGGAGCCCGCCGCCACGCCGAACACCGCCGTTGCCAGCCCGAGCACGAGATATTCCAGGCCATAGGCGCCAAGCAGCCGCGCGCGCGTGGCGCCAAGCGTCTTCAGGATCACCGCATCATAGACCCGATTGCGCCGGCCAGCGGCCAGCGCGCCCCCCAGCACCAGCACAGCGGCCGCCAAGGAGACGAGGCTGGCGCCGCGGATGCCGAGCGCCAGATTGGCGACGATCTTGGCTACCGCTTCGATCGCCTCCTTCACTGGAACGGTCGTCACCATGGGGAAGGCTTCCGCTGCTGCCTTCAGCAGCTTGTCTTCCTGCTCCACATTGCTGCCGTTGGGATAGGTCAAAGTCGCGATGTGGGTATGCGGCGCACCGGCGAAAGCGCCAGGGGAATAGACCAATACGAAATTGATCCCGAGGCTTTCCCAATCGACCAACCGCATGTTGGCAATATGCGCGGTGATCGGGCGCCCCAGCACATTGACGGTCACCGGGTCTCCGAGCTTGAGCCCGAGCCCCTCCGCGAGCTTCTTCTCGAAGGAGACAAGCGGCGGTCCATTGTAATCCGGTCCCCACCATTGGCCTTCCACCAAGCGCGAGCCGGCTGGGATCGCGCCGGCATAAGTGAGGCCGCGGTCGCTCTGCAAAACCCAGGCGGCGTCGGGCGCGGCTTGAGATCCTCGGCCTTGATGCCGTTGGCCGATACGATGCGCCCGCGCAGCATCGGCACGCGCTCGAGTTCCGCGCCCGGGGCGGCGGTGCGGATGAAGGCGTCGAAACGCTCCGCTTCCGAAGCCGGAATGTCGGTGAAATAGAAGGAAGGCGCCTTGTCCGGCAGCGCGGCGGTGAATTGCCGCCGCAGATTGCCGTCGATCTGCACGAGCGTCACCAGCAGGGCGAGCCCCAAACCGAGCGACAGCACCACCGTCGGCGTCAGCGCACCCGGGCGATGGATATTGGCGATGGCGAGCCGCACCAGCGCGGAGCCCTTGTGCGGCGTGTGGCGTGCGGCCCACATCAGCGCCTCCGCCACCAGGCGGAGCACGACGAAGACGACCGCCGCCGCGCCGATGAAGAACAGCGCGATGCGGCGGTCGTAGGCGAGGAAGACCGCTGCGCCCGCCAGCACCAGGGCGACCAGGGCGGTGGCCGCGATATAGCGCCGGCGCGGCCAGCGGCTTTGGCGCGCCACCTCGTCGCGAAACAGCGCGGAGACCGGCACGTCGTGGGCGCGCCCGAGCGGCCACAGCGCGAAGGCGCCGGCGGTGAGCAGGCCGTAGATCAGCGCCAGCGCAAGCTGCGCCGGGTAGATATCCGGCTGCATCGGCAGCGGAATGATGCTGCCGAAGGCCCCGTCGATCAGGAAGGGCAAGGCCGCGCCGATCGCAAGTCCGATGACGGCGCCGATCAGCGCCAGCACCAGCACTTGCGACAGATAGATCGCAAAGACGCGGGTGCCGGTCGCGCCCACGGCTTTCATGGTGGCGATCACGTCGCGCTTGCGGTCGAGATGGCTCTTCACGGCATTGGCGACGCCGACGCCGCCCACCAGCAAGGCGGTAAGCCCAACCAGCGTGAGATATTGGGTGAAGCGCTCGACATTGCGCGCAAGCTGCGGAGAAGCATTGCTGCGGCTGCGGATTTCCCACCCGGCGTCCGGCAGTTGCGCCTGCGCTGCATCGATGACCGTCTTGGTGGCCTGCTCGCCCGCAGCGTTTTCCGGCAGGCGCAGGCGATAGCGCCAGCGCACGAGGCTGCCCGGCTGCAGCAAGCCGGTGGCGCGCAAGGCTGCTTCGCCCACCAACAGGCGCGGGCCGAAATCGATGCCGCCGGCGAGCTTGTCAGGTTCGCTCCGCAGCACCGCGCGAATTTCGAGATTGGCCGCGCCCACGGTGATGCGGTCGCCGGTCTTCAGCCCGAGGCGCGCGAGCAAGGCCGGCGCAGCGGCCGCGCCGAAGGCGCCATCGCGCTCGGCCAGCAATGCGGTCAGATCCAGCGCGCGGCTCCAGCGACAGCGCGCCGTAAAGCGGATAAGCGGCGTCCACTGCCTTGAGTTCAACCAGTGCCGAACGGCCGTCACTGGCCTGTGTCATCGCCCGCATGGTGGCGGCGACAGAAAGGCGCCCGCGTTGAGCGATGAAGTCCCTTTCCGCGGCAGTCGCTTCGCGTTGGATCAAATTGAACGAAATATCTCCGCCGACGATCACGCGGCCCTCGCGGGCCAGCCCGTCAGTCAGGCTTCCGGCGACCGATCCGACGCCGGCGATAGCCATGACGCCGAGCGCGAGGCAGGCGATGAATACGTAAAAGCCGCTCAAGCCGCCGCGCATCTCGCGCAAGGCAAAGCGCAGCGGCAGAAACATGCTCCCTCCTCCCGCCTGCGGGGGAGGTCGGACGCGCCGAGCGGTCCAGGTGGGGCGGCGCGCCATGCCAAGTGCTCATCGCAGCACCGCCGCGGTGTCGCTGTCGATCCGGCCGGAGCGCAGACGCAGCACGCGGTCGCAGCGCGCGGCCAAGGCTGGGTCGTGCGTCACCAGGATCAGCGTGGTGTTGCGCTCCTCATGGCCGGCGAACAGCAATTCGATGATTTGCTTGCCCGTGCTCTCGTCGAGATTTCCCGTGGGCTCGTCGGCGACGAGAATCGCGGGGTTGGGCGCCAGCGCGCGGGCCAGCGCCACACGCTGCTGCTCGCCGCCGGAAAGTTGCGCGGGATAATGCGAAAGCCGCTCGGCCAGCCCCACCATCGCCAACTCGCGCTCTGCGCGTTCAAAGGCCTCGCCCGCGCCCGCGAGCTCCAGGGGCACGGCAACATTCTCGATTGCCGTCATGGTGGGGATCAGATGGAAGGACTGGAACACGATGCCGACATGGCGGCCGCGAAACCGCGCCAGGCCGTCCTCGTCGAGCTCGCCGAGATCGATACCGGCGACCTCAACCGAACCCGTGTCCGGCCGCTCGAGCCCTGCCATCACCATCAGCAGGGTCGATTTCCCCGAGCCGGACGGGCCGACCAGTCCGATGGCCTCGCCGCGGCGGATGTTCAGTCCTATATCCTTGAGGATGTGAACCCGCGCCGCGCCGCGGCCGAGCGAGAGATTGACCCCGGCGAGCGCGATCGCTGCGGGCAACGGCGGTTGGGGCCGGGAGATATCGTCCATGAGGCTATTCCGTAACACCTTTCCGGCCGCCGCAAGGCGCTACGCCCGAACCCGGTCATATGGGGATGGCGGGCGGCGGGTCCAGATGCTGATTGCCGCGGCGGGTTTTGCCTTTGGTTGCATTGCCTCTGTTGTCGCCACCAGTTTGCCGGCACAGGCGCAGGATCGGCCGGTCCGCATCGTGGTGCTCGGGGATTCGCTTTCGGCCGGCCTCGGTCTGTCGGGCGGCGAGGCCTTTCCCGCCAAGCTGGCGCGCGCCCTGAAGGCCAAGGGCATCGCGGTGGAAATCGCCAATGCCGGCGTCTCCGGCGACACCGCTTCCGGGGGCCTCGCGCGCCTGGATTGGTCGGTGCCCGAAGGCACCGATGCGGTGATCGTGCAACTCGGCGCCAACGACGCATTGCGCGGCGTGGATCCAAAGATCACGCGTGGCGCTCTCGACCAGATCATGCGGCGCCTGCAGGCGCGCGGCATCAAGGTGCTGCTGGCAGGAATGCTGGCGCCGCGTAATCTCGGTAACGCGTACACGCGCAGCTTCGATTCGATCTATCCGGAGCTCGCCGAAAGATACGGCGCGTTGCTTTATCCGTTCTTTCTCGACGGCGTCGCAACGCTCGCGCGATTGAACCAGCGCGACGGCGTACATCCCAACGCCGAGGGCGTGAGCGTTATCGTGCAAGGTATCCTGCCCAAAGTGGAGGAACTGGTTAACCGCGTGCGCAAGAAATCTGCCGCCTGACGCATGGCGTCGGAGAGCAAATCCGTGCATCCTTTCACTCAGGTGATTCGTGAGTTCGCCATGCCGCGCCTATTCACCGCCTTGGAAATCCCTCCCGACGTGAGGAGCGCGATTTCCGCCGTGCGCGGCGGCCTACCGGGCGCGCGCTGGGTCGATCCCGAAAATTATCATGTGACGCTGCGCTTCATCGGCGATGTGGATGAATCCGTCGCGCGCGAGGCCGCCTTCATCCTTGGCCAGGTCAGGCGCGAGGCGTTCGAAGTCAAGCTCGACCGGCTCTCGTCTTTCGGCGGACACCGGCCGCGCGCGATTGTCGCGCTGCTCACGCCATCCCCGGCGATCCTGGAATTGCAGGCGGAGCATGAACGCCTGCTGCGCCGCATTGGTCTCGAGCCCGAAGGGCGCAAATTCACCCCGCATGTCACCCTCGCGCGGCTGCGCAGTTCTTCCAGCCAGCAGGTCGCCGAGTTTTTTTCCTCGCGCGGGCATTTCCGCGCTCCGGCGTTCGAGCCCGAGCGGTTCGTGCTGTTCTCGTCGCGCGATTCCGTTGGCGGCGGGCCCTATGTGGTTGAGGCGGACTATCCCTTTCTCGAAACCGTGACGCATCTGCGTCAGGCGCGCCGCTAGCTGGTGCGAGAAATCGAGCCGGCGCGCCGGCAATCTCTGCGCCAGCTTCATCGCGGATTGCGCGCTTAGCCATTGAATTCCAACGCTAATGCCTGGCATGCCAGCGGTGCTTCCTCGGCGCCTGCGGCTTGCAGACGACGGTGTCCGGCGGCTATGCCTCGGACGTCCTTTCTCCTCACGCGCGCCTTCACGAATAGTCCATGCCGAGCACTGTCCGCGAGCACTACGCGGCCCTTGTCGCCGCCGGTGAGATCGAGCGCGATCCCGCGCAGGAAGCCGCGCTTGCGGTGCTGGCGCAGCTTGAGGCGCGGCTCGCGACCTACCGGCTCGCGCGCAAATCCTCCTCGCTCGGCTGGTTGTTCGGGCGGCAGGAGCCGAAGGAGCCGATCAGGGGCGTCTATCTTCATGGCGATGTCGGCCGCGGCAAGACCATGCTGATGGATCTGTTTTTCGAGGCGAGCCCCGTCGCGCGCAAGCGGCGCGCGCATTTCCACGAATTCATGGCCGACGTGCACGAGCGCGTGCACATCTTTCGGCAAAAGCTCAAACGCGGCGAGGTCAAAGGCGACGATCCGATCGCGCCGGTCGCGGCGGCCATCGCGGAGGAGTCATGGCTGCTCTGCTTTGACGAATTCCACGTCACCGATATCGCCGATGCGATGATTCTTGGCCGCCTGTTTACCCGTCTGTTCGAGCATGGCGTGGTGGTGATCGCGACGTCCAATGTCGCGCCGGATGATCTTTATCGCGAGGGCTTGAATCGCGCGCTGTTCCTGCCGTTCATCGGCTTGCTGCGGGAGCGCATGACCGTGGTGCGGATCGATGCCCGTACCGACTTCCGGCTGGAGAAGCTGGCGGACGCTCCGGTCTGGCATGTGCCGGCCGATGCCGCCGCCGACGCCGCAATGGATCAAGCCTGGCGCCGGTTGACCGGCGGTGATCGCGGCGCGGCGCATGAAGTGATCAGCAAGGGCCGCGCCATCCGCGTGCCGCGCGCGGCCAGGGGCGTGGCGCGTTTTTCATTCACCGATTTGTGCGAGCGCCCGCTCGGCGCGCTCGATTACCTGAGGCTGGCGCATGAATTCCACACGCTGCTGATCGATCATATCCCCGTCATGGATTTTCCCAGACGCAACGAAGCCAAGCGTTTCATCACGCTGATCGACACGCTTTACGACCAGGCGGTGAAGCTCGTGGCCTCGGCTGAGGCCGAGCCCGACGCGCTCTATCGGGCCAGCGAGGGATCCGAGGCGATTGAATTCAAGCGCACGGCCTCGCGCCTGTTCGAGATGCGCTCGGATTCGTATTTGTCCCTGCCGCACGGGCGGCGCGATTCACCCGGGCAGATGCAGGAGGGGATTGTGGAGACTTGACCAGCCGCCAAGCGGGCAGTTAATGACCTGCGCACCTGGCATTTCAGCGGCCTTTTTTTTCAGGGAAATCCCCACCATGAAGCGAAACAAGATTGCATTGATCGGCGCCGGCCAGATCGGTGGCACGCTTGCTCACCTGATCGGCCTGAAAGAACTCGGCGACGTGGTGATGTTCGACATCGCCGAAGGCACGCCGCAGGGTAAATCGCTCGATCTTGCGCAATCCTCGCCGGTGGATGGCTTCGACACGAAGTTCACCGGCGTTAATTCCTATGAAGCGATTGAAGGCGCCGACGTTTGCATCGTCACCGCCGGCGTGCCGCGCAAGCCCGGCATGAGCCGCGACGATCTTTTGAGCATCAATCTGAAGGTGATGGAGCAGGTGGGCGCCGGCATCAAGAAATACGCGCCCCATGCTTTCGTCGTCTGCATCACCAACCCGCTCGATGCCATGGTGTGGGCGCTGCAGAAGACCTGCGGCCTGCCCAAGCAAATGGTCGTCGGCATGGCGGGCGTGCTCGATTCAGCGCGCTTCCGCTACTTCCTCGCTGACGAGTTCGACGTGTCGGTGGAAGACGTTACCGCCTTCGTGCTCGGCGGACACGGCGACACCATGGTGCCGCTGCCGCGCTATTCCACCGTCGCTGGCATTCCGCTGCCCGACCTCGTGAAGATGGGCTGGACCACGCAGGCGCGCGTTGACGAGATCGTCAGTCGCACCGCCAATGGTGGCGCCGAAATCGTCAACCTGTTGAAGACCGGCTCGGCTTTTTACGCGCCGGCGGCCTCGGCCATCGCCATGGCCGAAAGCTATCTGCTTGACAAAAAGCGCGTGCTGCCCTGCGCGGCCTGGCTCAACGGCGAATACGGCATCAACGACCTGTACGTGGGTGTCCCGGTGGTGCTGGGGGCGAAAGGCGTTGAGCGCATTGTGGAAATCGAGCTTTCCAGCGCCGAGCGCGACGCTTTTGAACGCTCCGCAGCCTCGGTTCAGACTTTGGTCGATGCCTGCAAGAAAATCGCACCGGGCCTCGTCCAGTCACGCTAAGGTTTTTCAGACCTCCGGACCACTTTTTATGAATATCCACGAGTACCAGGCGAAAGCGCTGTTGCGAGATGCCGGCGTGCCGGTCCCCCGCGGCCAGGCCGCCTTCTCGCCCGATGAAGCGGTGAAAGCAGCCGAAGCATTGGGCGGCCCGGTCTGGGTGGTCAAGGCGCAGATCCACGCCGGCGGCCGCGGCAAGGCCGGCGGAGTCAAAGTCGTCAAATCGATCGATGACGTGAAAAAAGAAGCCGAGCGCCTGCTCGGCGCCACGCTCGTCACGCCGCAGACCGGTCCGCAAGGCAAGCAAGTCCATCGCCTGCTGATCGAGGAAGGCGCGGCCATCGCGCGCGAGATTTATTTCTCGCTGCTGGTGGATCGCGAGACCTCGCGCGTTGCGGTGGTCGCTTCCACCGAAGGCGGCATGGATATCGAGAAGGTCGCGCACGACACGCCGGAAAAGATCACGAGCTTCTCCATCGATCCCGCCACCAATGTCTGCCCCTTCCATGTACGGCTCCTGGCCGAGGCGCTGGAACTCGACGACAAGCAGCACAAGCAGATGAGCGCGCTGCTGACCCAGCTCTACAAGGCCTTCACCGAGAACGACATGAGCCTCTTGGAAGTGAACCCGCTGATCGTGACCAAGGACGGCGATCTCGTCTGCCTCGATGCCAAAGTGAGTTTCGACGGCAATGCGCTTTACCGGCATCCCGATCTGCTCGCGCTGCGCGACATCACGGAAGAAGACGACAAGGAAATCCAGGCGTCGAAATACGACTTGAATTACATCGCACTCGACGGCTCGATCGGCTGCATGGTCAATGGCGCCGGCCTCGCCATGGCCACGATGGACATCATCAAGCTCTATGGCGCAGCGCCGGCGAATTTCCTCGACGTCGGCGGCAGCGCCACCAAGGAAAAGGTCGCCGCCGCCTTCAAGATCATCACCTCGGATGCGAGCGTGAAGGGCATCCTGGTCAACATCTTCGGCGGCATCATGAAATGCGACATCATCGCCGAGGGCGTCGTCGCCGCGGTGAAGGAAGTCGGATTGAAGGTGCCGCTGGTCGTGCGGCTGGAAGGCACCAATGTGGAATTGGGCAAGGAGATCATCGCCAAGTCGGGGCTGAACGTGATCTCCGCCGACGATCTCGACGACGCCGCGCAAAAAATCGTCAAGGCCGTGCAGGGGTCCGCCTGATGGCCATCCTGATCGACAAGGATACGAAGGTGATCTGCCAGGGTTTTACCGGCAAGAATGGCACCTTCCATTCCGAGCAGGCGATCGCCTACGGCACCCAGATGGTCGGCGGCGTCTCGCCCGGCAAAGGCGGAGCCATGCATCTCGGCCTGCCGGTGTTCGACACGGTGGCCGAAGCGCGCGGAGAAACCGGCTGCGACGCCAGCGTGATCTATGTGCCGCCGGCCGGCGCCGCCGACGCCATCACCGAAGCCATCGCGGCGGAAGTGCCGCTCGTCATCTGCATCACCGAGGGCATCCCGGTGGTCGACATGGTGAAGGTCAAGCGCGCGCTCTGCGGCTCGAAATCCCGGCTGATCGGACCGAACTGCCCCGGCGTGATGACGCGCCGGCGAATGCAAGATCGGCATCATGCCCGGCAACATCTTCAAGCCGGGCAAGATCGGCATCGTTTCGCGCTCCGGCACGCTGACCTATGAAGCGGTGTTCCAGACCACGCGCGAGGGCTTGGGCCAGACCACGGCCGTCGGCATCGGCGGCGATCCGGTCAACGGCACCAATTTCATCGAGATGCTCGAGCTGTTCCTCGCCGACAAGGCGACCGAAGCGATCATCATGATCGGCGAGATCGGCGGCTCGGCCGAGGAAGACGCTGCGGAATTCATCAAGCAAGAGGCCAAGCGCGGCCGCAAGAAGCCGATGGTCGGCTTCATCGCCGGGCGCACCGCGCCGCCGGGCCGCCGCATGGGCCATGCCGGCGCCATCATCTCCGGCGGCAAAGGCGACGCGGAGTCCAAGATCGCGGCGATGGAAGCTGCCGGCATCACGGTCTCGCCGTCGCCCGCGCGGCTCGGCAAGACGCTGGTTGAGGTTCTGCAAAAAACCCGCGGCTGAAAGCTGCGCGCGCGAGGGTAAGCATGTCGCCTGGCTCGCGGATGTTCCCGGCTCACTCTCCGCGTTTTGCGCTGGCCGCGGGACTGGTGTTTTTCCTCATCGTCCTCACCCTCCTGATCCGCATCCTGTCACCTCCCGACATCGTCGCGCGCGATCAATCGCGCATGGTGTCCCAAACCGTCGACATCGTCCGTAACGGCAATCTCCTGCTTGCTTCCGACGCCGACGGCTTCCTCGCCAGCAACCCGCCGCTGGTGAACTATCTCTCGGGACTGCTGGTTGCATCCTTTGGCCCGAGCGAATGGACTTTCGTGGCGCCGTCGCTGCTGGCATTTTTCGCGACGCTGGCGTTGATCTACCTGATCGCGCGCGATCTCTTCGTGCAGATGCCGCCGCATGACGGATGGCTCGGCCTCACCGCTGCGGAATGGGCGGTGCTGCTGGCGGTCACTTGCTACGGGCTTTCAGAAATAGCGCTGCGGCTCGCCTTCGCCGCGCGCCCGGACATGGTCCTGGTTTTCTGTTTGACGCTGAGCTTTTACGCCGCCAACCGCGCGCTTGCGTTGCAGCCTCCGCAGGGCGCGGGTTGGGCCTTTGTATTCTGGCTCGCGGCCAGCCTCGCGCGCGCTCGCCAAAGGCCCGATCGCGGTCATTCCGGTGGCTTACGCCTTCCTCGCCGCCAAGCTTTTTCACGGTGGCTGGGACGCGAGCCGTCGTTTACGCCCCATGATCGGCGCGCCGATACTCGCTGGCTGTCGCGCTCGCCTGGCCGGTCGCCGTCTATGTTTTGGCGCCGGAGCATTTCCGCAACATTCTGCGTCGACCAGGAGCTCGGCGGACAATTTGCGGGCAAATGGTATTCCGGCGTGATCACCGCCTGGCAAGTGCCGCTTTGGGTGATCTCGCATTTTCTGCCGTGGTCGCTGTTGCTGCTGGTGGCGGCCTGGGTTTTCCCCTGGAGGCAATGGCGCGCGCATCCGCTCGCGCCGGCCCTGCTCTACATCCTGTTGCTGGCGATCCCTTTCCTCTGGTGGGAAGCCGGCGTGGCGACCGCATCGCGCCGTTCTTTCCGCTGCTCGCGGTGATCTGCGCCTGGGCCGCGGTTTACTGCTGGCGCGGACAAGTGCTGCTGCGCACCAGTGTCGCCGCCGTGCCGGCGGCGATCGTCGGGCTCACGGTCGTATTTTCATTTCCTCAGCGAGCAGGCCAGGGATCTCTCGGGCCAACGCATGCTCGACTTCGTGCGCGAGGTAAAAGCCAAGGCCGGGGACCGGCCGCTGCTGTTCTGCAAGACGGCCAACCGCGAGCTGGCGGTGCAGGCATTCCTCGGCGTGAACCAGCGCGGGCAATACCCGCACGAAGCCCCGGAATCGGGCGCCTGGGTCATCGCGGAAGGGCCGGGCGACCAGCCGGACGCTCTGATTGAATCCGAGCCCGATCCCGCTCATCGAAGGCCAGAGGTTCTATGTCGCCATGGCCGAAGGCGGCAGCCCCATTTGCAAAGGCGGACGCGACCGCGTTGAATAACTGAACACGGGTTCAAAGTTTGGCCCTTTCTTCATAAAATCCGCACATTAAGTAAGGTAGAACGGCTCGTGCCGGCCAAGGGACCTCGCCTTGGCGCGGCAAAATCATTATCGGGAAGGGTGCTCCTGCCGGCCCGCCAATCAGGATCGCTTGCATGTCCCGTCAAGACGCGAACGCCGCCTTTGCTCTTTCCTCTTTCCTCTACGGCGGCAACGCGTCCTATATCGAGGACCTCTACGCCCGGTACGAACAGGACCCGCAAGGCGGTCGATGCCGAGTGGCGGGAATTCTTCGAAAGCCTGAAGGACAGTCCCGAAGAGGTGGCGAAGATCGCGCGCGGCCCCTCGTGGAAGCGGCCGCATTGGCCGGCACGCGAGAGCGGCGATTTGATCTCCGCGCTCACCGGCGAATGGGCCGAAGCGGCGAAAGCCGTCGGCGACAAGCTGAAGGCTTCGGCGCAGACCCGCGGCGTCGAGCTTTCCTCCGAGCAGGTGCAGCAGGCGACCCGCGATTCCATCCGCGCGCTGATGCTGATCCGCGCCTATCGCATCCGTGGACATTTCCACGCCAAGCTCGATCCGCTCGAGCTCGAACAGGAAAAGCCGGAAGCGGAGCTCGATCCGCGCTCTTACGGATTCTCCGCGGCCGACTATGACCGGCCGATCTTCCTCGACAAGGTGCTGGGGCTGGAATTCGCCACGCTGCGCGAGATGGTCGGTATCCTGCGTCGGACCTACTGCGAGACCATCGGCCTGGAGTTCATGCACATCTCCAGCGCGGCGCAGAAGGCCTGGCTGCAGGAGCGCATCGAAGGCAAGGACAAAGAGATCAGCTTCACCCGCGAGGGCAAGCGCGCAATCCTCAACAAGCTGGTCGAAGCCGAAGGCTTCGAGAAGTTCTGCGACCTGAGATTCACCGGCACCAAGCGCTTCGGGCTCGACGGCGCCGAGGCCATGATCCCGGCGCTTGAGCAGATCATCAAGCGCGGCGGTGCGCTCGGCGTGAAGGAGATCGTGCTCGGCATGGCCCATCGCGGGCGGCTGAACGTGCTGGCGCAGGTGATGGCCAAGCCGCATCGCGTCATCTTCCACGAGTTCAAGGGCGGATCGGCGACGCCGGAAGAGATCGAAGGCTCCGGCGACGTCAAGTATCACCTCGGCGCGTCATCGGATCGCGAGTTCGACAATAACCAGGTGCATCTGTCGCTGACGGCCAATCCATCGCATCTCGAGATCGTCAATCCGGTGGTGCTCGGCAAAGTGCGCGCCAAGCAGGACCAGCAGGGCGATCCGCCGGAGGAACGCATTTCGGTGATGCCGCTGCTCATCCACGGTGATGCGGCCTTCGCCGGTCAGGGCGTGGTGGCGGAATGCTTTGGTCTGTCGGACCTGAAGGGCTATCGCACCGGCGGCTCGGTGCATTTCATCGTCAACAACCAGATCGGCTTCACCACCTATCCGCGCTACTCGCGCTCCTCGCCTTATCCATCCGACGTCGCGAAGATGATCGAAGCCCCGATCTTCCACGTCAACGGCGACGATCCGGAGGCGGTGGTCTATGCCGCGAAAGTGCTGACCGAGTTCCGGCAGAAATTCCACAAGCCGGTGGTCATCGACATGTTCTGCTATCGGCGGTTCGGCCACAACGAAGGCGATGAGCCGGCTTTCACCCAGCCGCTGATGTACAAGAAGATCCGCGCGCATCCGACGACGCTGGAAATCTACTCAAAGAAGCTGATCGGCGAAGGCGTGGTCACGGAAGGCGAAGTGGAGAAAATGCGGGCCGACTGGCGCGCCCGGCTGGAAGTCGAATTCGAAGCCGGCCAGGGCTACAAGGCCAACAAAGCCGATTGGCTGGACGGGCGCTGGGCCGGCATGAAGGCGAAGGTCGATGCCGACGATCCGCGGCGCGGCAATACCGGCGTGGCGCTCGAACGGCTGCGCGAAATCGGCCGCAAGATCACCACGGTGCCGGAAGGCTTCCACGTCCACCGCACGATCCAGCGCTTCCTCGACAACCGCCGCCAGGCGATCGAAAACGGCCGGGGCATCGACTATGCGACCGGCGAGGCGCTGGCTTTTTGCACGCTCTTGCTCGACGGCACATCCGGTGCGGCTCTCGGGCCAGGACACCGAGCGCGGCACTTTCTCCCAGCGCCATTCGGTGCTGTTCGATCAGGAGAATGAGGCGCGTCACACCCCGTTCAATCATCTCGACGAGAAACAGGCGCGCTTCGAGGTGCTCAACTCCATGCTGTCGGAGGTAGCCGTGCTCGGCTTCGACTACGGCTATTCCACCGCCGAGCCGAACGCGCTCACGCTGTGGGAAGCGCAGTTCGGCGATTTCGCCAACGGCGCGCAAGTCATCTTCGATCAGTTCATCTCCTCCGGGGAACGCAAGTGGCTGCGCCTGTCCGGCCTGGTCTGCCTGTTGCCGCATGGTTATGAAGGGCAGGGGCCGGAGCATTCCTCCGCGCGGCTCGAGCGCTTCCTGCAAATGTGCGCCGAAGACAATATGCAGGTCGCCTATTGCACCACGCCGGCGAACTACTTCCACATCCTGCGCCGGCAGCTTAGGCGCGAAATCCGCAAGCCGCTGATCCTGATGACGCCGAAGAGCCTGTTGCGCCACAAGCGCGCCACCTCACGGCTCGATGAATTGGGGCCGGATACCTCGTTCCACCGCCTGCTGTGGGACGACGCGCAGATGCTGCCGGACGAGAAGATCAAGCTCGTGCCCGATGCACAAATCCGCCGGGTCGTGCTTTGCTCCGGCAAGGTCTATTATGATCTTTACGAGGAGCGCGAGAAGCGCGGCATCGACGACATCTATCTGCTGCGCATCGAGCAGCTGTATCCGTTCCCGACCAAGGCGCTGGTTGCCGAACTATCGCGCTTCAAGCAGGCGGAGATCGTCTGGTGCCAGGAAGAACCGCGCAACATGGGCGCCTGGTTCTTTGTCGATGTCTTCCTGCAATGGGTGCTCAACCAGATCGGGCATAAGCATCGGAGCGTGCGCTATGCCGGGCGTCCGGCCTCCGCCGCCACCGCGGTCGGCGTGATGTCGAAGCATCTCGCGCAGCTCAAGCAATTGCTGGACGAGGCCCTCGGCTGAAGATTATCCCGCAACACATTGGTCTGGCCGGGACTCGGTCCCGGCCATCCCGATCACGCCGAGCGCGAAAGTCACTGCCATCTGCGACTAGCTGGATGCCCGCGACAGCGCGGATGCATGACGAAAGCAGAAACGACTTCGAATGGAAAACTTTCATGGCTGAAATCCGCGTACCCACCCTCGGCGAATCCGTCACCGAGGCGACCATCGGCAAATGGTTCAAGCGCCCGGGCGACGCCGTGGCGGCCGACGAGCCCGTGGTCGAGTTGGAAACCGACAAGGTGACGATCGAGGTGCCGGCGCCCGCCGCCGGCGTGCTGTCGGAAATCGCGGCCAAGGACGGCGAGACCGTCGCGGTCGGCGCGCTGCTTGGGCAGATCAAGGAAGGTGCCGGCGCGGCTGCCGCAAAATCTGCCGCCGCTGCCACCGGCCGTCCCGATCAGAAGTCGTCCACCACCACGCCGATCAATGCCGCCGAGGAAGAGCCGAAGCTGCGGGTACCGCCCAAGGCGGACGCCGAGCCGAAAAGCAAGGCCGCGCCTGAGGCGCCGCTGGCGCCTTCCGTGCGCAAGCTGTCGGCGGAAAGCGGCATGGATGTCTCCGCCGTTCCCGGCTCCGGCAGGGACGGCCGCGTCACCAAGGGCGACATGATGGCCGCGATCGAACGCGCCGCCGCGCAGCCGACGCCGGTGGCGCAGACCTCAGCCGTGCAGGCGCGCGCCCCTTCGCCGCCGGACGATGCCGCGCGCGAAGAACGCGTGCGCATGACCAAGCTGCGCCAGACCATCGCGCGCCGGCTGAAGGACGCGCAGAATACCGCCGCCATGCTCACGACCTTCAACGAGGTCGACATGAGCGAGGTGATGAAATTGCGTACGCAATACAAAGAGGTGTTCGAGAAGAAGCACGGCGCGAAGCTTGGCTTCATGGGCTTCTTCCTGCGCGCCTGCGTGCAGGCGCTGAAGGACATTCCCGCGGTCAATGCGGAGATCGACGGCACCGATATCGTGTTCAAGAATTACTACCACATCGGCGTGGCGGTCGGCACCGAGAGGGGCCTGGTCGTGCCGGTGGTGCGCGACGCCGACCAGCTGTCGCTCGCCGAGATCGAGAAGAAGATCGGCGATCTCGGCCGCAGGGCGCGCGAGGGCCAGCTCAAGATCGATGAGATGCAGGGCGGCACCTTCACCATCACCAATGGCGGCGTTTACGGCTCGCTGATGTCGACGCCGATCCTGAATGCGCCGCAGTCCGGCATCCTCGGCATGCACAAGATCCAGGAGCGGCCGGTCGCGGTCGCGGGCAAGATCGAAATCCGCCCGATGATGTATCTCGCGCTTGAGCTACGACCACCGCGTGGTGGACGGACAGCAAGCGGTGACCTTCCTGGTGCGGGTGAAGGAAGTGCTGGAAGACCCGTCGCGGCTGGTGCTGGATTTGTGACCCGAGCGGGGGCAGCAGTGACGTCCGATGACTAGGCGAGCGGCCACCATGGATGCCGCGTACTGAGTGTTCGGCGAGAGCCGGCGTGGCTCAGACGAAGCGGATATGCTTGTCGGGCAGTATGTCCTGGTCGGAATTACCTACGTCGCTTCAGACGGCGTAACAGTCACCTCGCAAGCTCAGTGCCACGGCAGGATCACCAAGCAGATGAACTTGGTATTGCGATTGCCTGCGAAGGGACAAGTGGCGCGGCCAAACAGCCACTATGCCGCCAGACCCGCGCGCGTTTTACCCGGCGACACCGGGAGAATATCGGCTGCGGTCAACGGGTGAAGTTGTAAAAGATCCCGACCTCGTCACGTCCTGGACACTCACCGAACCGTCGAAGCCTTCGTGACGCCTTCGTAACTCTCGCAGCGATCATCATGTCTTACGACCTCATCGTTATCGGTACCGGCCCCGGCGGCTATGTCTGCGCCATCCGCGCGGCGCAGCTCGGGCTGAAGACCGCGGTGGTGGAAAAGCGCGCCACCTTCGGCGGCACCTGCCTGAATATCGGCTGCATTCCGTCGAAGGCGCTGCTGCATGCCTCCGAATTGTTCGAGGACGCCGGCCATAAATTCGAGAAGATGGGCATCAACGTCGGCAAGCCGAAGCTCGATCTTGCGGCGATGATGAAATTCAAGGACGAGGGCGTCGACGGCAACGTCAAGGGCGTCGACTTCCTGTTGAAGAAGAACAAGGTCGATACCTACCGCGGCACCGGGCGCATCGCGGCGGCCGGCAAGGTCGAGGTGAAGAGCGCCGACGGCAAGACGCAGACGCTGGAAACAAAATCGATCGTGATCGCGACCGGCTCCGACGTGGCGCGGCTGAAGGGCGTCGAGATCGACGAAAAGCGCATTGTGTCGTCCGACACCGCCATCGCGCTCGACCAGGTGCCGGAGCGCCTGCTGGTGATCGGCGCAGGCGTGATCGGGCTGGAGCTTGGCTCGGTCTGGCGGCGGCTCGGCTCAAAAGTGACGGTGGTGGAATTCCTCGACGGCGTGCTGCCCGGCATGGACGGCGAAGTGCGCAAGCAGGCGCAGCGCATCTTCGAGAAGCAGGGCATCACCTTCAAGCTGTCGTCGAAGGTCACCGGCGTCGACGCTTCCGGCAAGACGCTGAAGGCCAAGATCGAGCCCGCCAAAGGCGGCGCGGCGGAAACCATCGAAGCCGATGTGGTGCTGGTCGCGGTCGGCCGCACGCCTTACACGCAGGGCCTTGGGCTCGAGCAGGCCGGGGTGAAGAAGGACGAGCGCGGCCGCGTCGCGGTCGACAAGCATTTCGCCACCAATGTGCCGGGCATCTACGCCATCGGCGATGCGATCGCCGGACCCATGCTGGCGCACAAGGCGGAGGACGAGGGCGTCGCGGTGGCGGAAATTTTGGCCGGCCAGGCCGGGCATGTGAACTACGACGTGATCCCGAACGTGATCTATACCTATCCGGAGATCGCCTCGGTCGGAAAATCCGAGGAGGAATTGAAAGAGGCCGGCGTCGCTTACAATGCCGGCAAGTTTCCCTTCACCGCCAACGGCCGCGCCAAGGTCAATCTCACCAGCGAAGGCTTTGTGAAAATTCTGGCCGACGCCAAGACCGACCGCGTGCTCGGCGTGCATATCGTCGGCGCGGACGCCGGCAACATGATCGCGGAAGCCGCCGTGGCGATGGAGTTCGGCGCTGCGGCGGAAGACATCGCGCGCACCTGCCACGCGCATCCGACTTTGCCCGAGGCGGTGAAGGAAGCCGCGATGGCGGTCGCCAAGCGCGCGATCCATATGTAGCGGCTGCGCGGCACGCTAAACTATCTCCTCATCCTGAGGGCCGCCGGAGGCGGCGTCTCGAAGGATGAGGCCACGAAGCTCAGGGCCTCGTCCTCCGAGACGCGAACCTTCGGTTCGCTCTTCAGGATGAGGATTGAAGTTAGAGCTCGCTGCACTTCACGCTAGGGATAATCACGCCCGCGGATGCGTGCTGCGATAGACCTCGAGCAGCCGCTCGCTGTCGACCGCCGTGTAAATCTGCGTGGTCGAGAGCGAAGCGTGGCCGAGCAGTTCCTGGATCGCGCGCAGGTCGCCGCCGCGCGCGAGCAGATGCGTGGCGAAGGAATGCCGCAACGCATGCGGCGTGGCGGTGTCGGGCAGGCCGAGCGCCCCGCGCAACCGGGCCATGGTGAGCTGCAGGATGCGCGGGCTTAACGCGCCGCCGCGCGCGCCGACGAAGAGCGGACCGTTCTGCGGCAACGTCGAACGGGCAGAGCGCGACATAGTCGGCGATCAGGCGCAGGATCTGCGGCAGCACCGGCACCATGCGGGTCTTGTTGCCTTTGCCGGTGACGACCAGCGCGCCGCTCGCTTCGGCGACGGGAATGGCGGCGGGTTGCAGCGAGAGTGCTTCGGAGATGCGCAGGCCCGAGCCATAGAGCAGGGCCAGCGCCGCGGCGTCGCGCGCAAAGATCCAGGGCGCGCGCTCTTCGCCGGCACGCAGATCGGTTTCCGTCATGCGCCTGGCCGCCGTTGCCGCCAGCGGCTTCGGCAAAGTCTTGCTGACCTTCGGCGCACGCACGGCGGCGAGCGCCGCCACCTTGCCCTTGCCGTTGCGCTCCAGGAATCGCGCGAAGGAGCGCGCGCCCGCCAGGACGCGCATGAGCGATCGCCCGCTGATGCCGGCGGCGCGCCGCGCCGCCATGAAGGCGCGCACGTCTTGCGGCGTCAGCTTGGCCAGGTCCTTGAGCGAGGGCGCGCCGCCCAAATGCTCCGCCATGAAGGCGAGGAATTGTCCGATGTCGCGCTGGTAGGCTTCCAGCGTCTTCGGCGACATGCGCCGCTCGGCGCCAAGATGCGTCAGCCAGCGCGTCAGTTCCGCCGCCACGTTCGGCGCAAATGGATGGACTGCAGCATTAGTTGTTTTTCGCGATGCCACTATCTTGCTTTCGCAATCCAACCCCCCGCTGGGGGAGAGGTGCAAAGAACCACTCTGGCAAATTTGCCTACAAGCAGGTGACCGAGAGAAACGAGGAGGCCCCCTGGAGTGGCAGAAGAATTCGGGTCCCGCGCCGTCCCGCTCGGTCGGAGGTTACAATAGGCCCGGCTTCCTTCACTCTTCCTTAACCGCAAGGAATCGGCCACCCATAGCCATGGCCCAGCGAACTGTCGATGTTTTGGTGCCGGTGGCGCTTGATAAGGCTTATTCCTATCGGGTGCCGGAAGGCCTGGAGCTTGCCCCGGGAGACCTCGTCTCGGTGCCGCTCGGCGCGACCGACTATACCGGCGTGGTCTGGGGCGAGGGCACGGCGCGGCCCGGCCTCGATAACCGGCTGAAGGACATCGAGGAAAAGCTCGACATCCCGCCGCTGAAGCCGGAACTGCGCAGCTTCGTCGACTGGGTTTCCAACTACACGCTCGCCTCGCGCGGCATGGTGCTGCGCATGACGCTGCGCATGGGCGAGCATCTTCCGGCCGAGCGCGAACGCATCGGCGTGCGGCTTGCCGGCCCGCCGCCGGCGCGCATGACCCCGGCGCGCGCCCGCGTGCTGCGGCTGATGCAGGACGGCGTCATGCGCAGCAAAGGCGAAGCGGCGCAGGAAGCCGGCGTCAGCGCAGGCGTGATCGACGGGTTGATCGACGAGGAGACGCTGGAAACCCTCGTGCTGCCGCCGCAGCCGGTGACGGAACAGCCCGATCCGGATTTCGCGCAGCCGGATTTCACCACCGCGCAGGAACAAGCCGCAGCCTCGCTGCGGGAGAGCGTGCGCGGCGGCGGATTTTCCGCCACCCTGATCGACGGCGTCACCGGATCGGGCAAGACCGAAGTCTATTACGAGGCGGTGGCGGAAAATCTCCGGCGCGGCAAGCAGACGCTGATCCTGATGCCGGAGATTGCACTGACCGCGCAGGCGCTCGACCGGTTCGCCGCTCGCTTCGGCACGCCGCCTGCGGAATGGCATTCGCAGCTCTCGCCGCGCAAGCGCGCGCGCACCTGGGCGGGTGTTGCCGCGGGCGAGGTGAAGGTCGTGATCGGCGCGCGTTCGGCGCTGTTTCTGCCGTATGCCGATCTCGGCCTGATCATCGTCGATGAGGAGCACGACCCCGCCTATAAGCAGGAGGACGGCGCGCATTATCATGCCCGCGACATGGCGGTGGTGCGCGGCAGCCTGGCGCAGATTCCGATCGTGCTCGCTTCCGCGACGCCGTCGGTGGAGACGGAAGTCAATGCCCGGCGCGGCCGCTACAAACGGCTGCATCTGCCGGAGCGCTTTGGCGGGCAGCATCTGCCCGCGATCGAGGCGATCGATTTGAAACGCGAAGGCCCCGCGCGCGGGCGCTTCATCGCGCCGCGGCTGGCGGAGGCGGTGAAGATCGCGGTCGAGCGCGGCGAGCAGGCGCTGCTGTTTCTGAACCGGCGCGGTTATGCGCCGCTCACGCTCTGCCGCGCCTGCGGTTTCCGCCTGCACTGTCCGAACTGCGACGCCTGGCTGGTGGATCATCGTTTCCGGCGGCGGCTTGTGTGCCACCACTGCGGCTATTCGCTCCCGCCGCCGACGGAGTGCCCGAAATGCCAGGCCAAGGACAGTTTCGCCGCGGTCGGTCCCGGCGTGGAGCGGCTGGGCGAGGAAGTGGCGGAGCTGTTTCCCGGCCGCCGCGTGCTGGTGCTGTCCAGCGATCTTGTCGAGTCGGTGGAGCGCCTGCGGCAGGAGCTCGGCGACGTTGCCGAGGGCAAATTCGACATCATCATCGGCACGCAGCTCGTGGCCAAGGGTCACCACTTTCCCAAGCTCAATCTGGTCGGCATCGTCGACGCCGATCTTGGGCTGGGCAACGGCGATCCGCGCGCCTCCGAGCGCACCTTCCAGCTGCTGCATCAGGTGATGGGCCGCGCCGGGCGCGAGGCAGGGCAGGGTCACGGTTTCGTGCAAACGCATCAGCCCGAACATCCGGTGATGCGCGCGCTGATTTCCGGCGACCGTGACGCCTTCTATGACGCGGAAATCGCCGCGCGCGAGCGCGACGGCTATCCGCCCTTCGGCCGGCTGGCGAGCCTGATCGTTTCCGGCGGCGACAAGCATGCGGCGGAAAGTTTCGCGCGCAAGCTCGCGATGGCCGCGCCGCGCGAGGACGCGGCGCGCGTGCTCGGGCCGGCGGAAGCGCCGCTCTCGGTGGTGCGTGGACGTTATCGATTCAGGCTGTTAGTGAAATCGCCGCGCGCTTTCGATCTCTCCGGCTATCTGCGCGACTGGCTCGCCGCCGGACCGAAGGTCAAAGGCAATCTCAAGCTGGAAGTGGACATCGACCCGCAGAGCTTTTTGTGACTTCCCTCTCCCGTGGGGAGAGGGTGGCGAGCGAAGCGAGCCGGGTGAGGGCGTACGGACTCCTGGTAACCCCCTCACCCCGGCCCTCTCCCCAACGGGGAGAGGGAGAACAGCGCTTCTTGTGAGCCTGCAAGCTTCCGGCAATACTTAGCCGACAACATCCTATCGGAGGAAACTTGATGCGGATTTTCCGGGCGCTCTGTCTTGCAGCTTTCGCGGTGCTGGGCGCGCAGGCGGCGGCGGCGCAGAGTTATCCGGCCAAACCGATCAAGATCATCGTCTCGACCTCGCCCGGCGGGGTCACCGACCTGGCAGCGCGCATTCTCGGCCAGCACATCACGGCCAAGACCGGCCAGACGGTGGTGATCGACAACCGCGCGGGAGCGAGCGGCAATATCGCCATGGATGCGCTCGCGAAGTCGGAGCCGGACGGCTACACGCTCGGCGTCGCCAATACCGGCAACATCGTCATCAATCCTTATCTGTTTCCCGCCATGCCGTATGATCCGCTGAAGGATCTGACGCCGGTCGGCCTCCTCGGCACCGTGCCGCTCTTCCTGGTGATGAACAGCAATGTGCCGGCGAAGTCGCTGCAAGAATTCATCGCCTATACCAAGGCCAATCCGGACAAGATCAGCTATGCCTCGGCCGGCGCCGGCACCACGCCCGATCTCGCCGCGCATGAATTCGCCCGCCGCGCCGGACTGAAATTCGTCATGGTGCCGTTCCGCGGCACCGGCCCGGCGGTGCAGGCCGTGCTCGGCGGCGACGTGCATGCAACCTTCGTCTCGATGGGTCCGCATATCGAATTCGTCCGCCAGGGCAAGCTGCGCGTGCTCGGCGCGGCCACCGCGCAACGCGCGTCTTATCTGCCGGATACGCCCACTTTCGCCGAGCAAAATTTCCCCGGTTTCGAAACCGGCACCTGGTTCGCGCTGTTTGCGCCGCGTGGCACGCCGCAGCCGATCGTCGAGCAGCTCAACGGCTATCTGCGCACGATGCAGGAGGATCCGGATCTCAAACGGCGGCTGGAAGCAAATTTTGTCGATCCCGCGATCATGACCGCTGCGGAATTCGCGGCCTTGGTGAAATCCGACGCGGCGAAATGGGAGCGCATCGTCCGCGAGAACAACATCAAGCTGGAGCAGTAGCGTTCGTCGTCATGGCCGGGCTCGTCCCGGCCATCCCGACAAGTGAAGCACTGCTTTCCTAAGCGAGATCGCCGGAACAAGTCCGGCGATGACAAGTCAATATCCCAATCCCATTCGTATCAGGTTGGCGCCGGTGAGCCACACCACGCCCAGCACCAGGATGCGGAACTGGTCGGGATCGATGTAGCGCCGCACGCGCTGGCCGATCAGCATGCCGAGATAGACCGGGATCATCCCGACGGCCGACCACGTCAGTTCCTTTGCGCCCGCGGTGCCCTGCGCGGTGCCGCCGAGCGTCAGGCATATCGCCGCGATCAGGTAGAGCAACGAGATCGCCTTGACGAAATCGTCGCGCGGCAGCTTCAGCCCGACCACATACACCGCGAGCAGCGGCCCGAACAACGTGGACATGCCGCCGATCACGCCAGAGACAAATCCGATCGGCGGGCCGAGCCAGGGCTCGAGGCGACGGGAGATCGTCACATGCGGCTGCAGGATCGAGAAGGTGGACAGCACGATCGCCAGCACCCCGACCGTGAGCAGCAAGACCTGGCGGTCGAGAGCGGCGAACAGCGCGGTGCCGATAAAGGTGCCGCCGATCAGGCAGATGATCAGCGGCCAGAAGCGCCTGAGCATGACGAGCGTGCCGCGCCCCTCGACCGCCTGGATCAAATTGCTCAGCACCAGTGGGATCATCAGGATGGCGACGGCGGCCGGCACGTCCACCACCAGCGTCAAGAGCGGCATGCCGACGAGCGGCAAGCCGAGGCTGAGAATGCCCTTCACCAGCCCGGAGAGCAGGAGCGCAATGGCGCAGGCAAGGATAATCGGCAGCCATGGGATGATATCCGGCAGGCTCATGCCGTTTCATCGCTTAACCGGAGCGGGTTGTCGATGCGAAGGCGGCCCTCAGCCCACACATAGGCCTGGCGCGGCGGGCGGGTCAGCCATGCGGCCCGGCCGTCGGGATTGGCGGCGCATGGGCGGCGACATCAAATGGAACGAGGTCCCGGCGAGGAAGACGGTGACGACATGGCCGCGCGAGGTTTGCTATATAACTAACGCAAAATGCGAGGTCCGGTGTCGGCAATCCAACGAAACAATGTGCAGGTCAAAGGCCAGGGCGACCGGGCCATGGTGTTCGCGCACGGCTTCGGCTGCGATCAGAATATGTGGCGGTTTGTGGCGCCGGCCTTCGAAAGCCGGTTCAAGACTGTGCTGTTCGACCATGTGGGTGCCGGACGGTCCGATCTGGCTGCCTATGAGCCGGCGAAATACGCGTCGCTGTCGGGCTATGCGGCCGATCTCGTAGAAATTTGCCGGGAACTTGGTCTGAAAAACGCGATTTTCGTCGGCCATTCGGTCAGCGCGATGATCGGCGCGCTCGCCGCGCAGCAGGCGCCGGAAATCTTCGAGAGCCTCGTCATGGTGGGGCCGTCGCCGCGCTATATAGACGACGAAGGATATGTCGGCGGCTTCAAGGAAGCCCAGATCGAGGAGCTGCTGGATTTCCTATCCGACAATTACATGGGCTGGTCCTCAGCGATGGCGCCAGCGATCATGGGCAATCCCGACCGCCCGGAACTGGGGGAGGAATTGACCAACAGCTTCTGCCGTACCGACCCGGAGATTGCCAAGGCCTTTGCCCAGGTCACTTTCACCTCGGACAATCGCGCCGACCTGCCGAAGGTGCAGACGCGCACGCTCGTGCTCCAATGCAGCGACGACATCATTGCCCC
The DNA here is from genome assembly GCA_963731585.1 of uncultured Alphaproteobacteria bacterium. Taxonomy (GTDB): domain Bacteria; phylum Pseudomonadota; class Alphaproteobacteria; order Rhizobiales; family Xanthobacteraceae; genus CANKHA01. The sequence goes on along the minus strand of CAVSWC010000003.1, from coordinate 641,399 downwards.
CCGGGAGGTGGGTGACTATGTCCACCGCAATATGCCAAACAGCAACATCGTGTACCTCAAGGCGACGGGACATTGTCCGAACCTCAGCGCGCCGCAAGAGGTAATCGAGGCGATCAACGCTTTTGTCTGACGAAACCGAAGATTTCGAGGATCTCTACGAGAACGCGCCCTGCGGTTACCTGTCGCTGCGCTCCGGCGGGGTAATCTTCAAGGCCAACAACACGTTCTCGCAGTGGACCGGCTACGCGCCAGAGGAGCTGGCGGGAAAGCGATTCCACGATCTGCTCAATGTCGCCGGGCGCATCTATTACGAAACCCACTTCGCGCCACTGCTGCGGATGCAGGGGCATTTCAACGAGGTCGCGCTCGAGCTCGTGAAAAAGGACGGCGAGCGGCTGCCGGTCCTGGTCAATGCAGCCGAGCGCCGAGACGCCGCCGGGGTTCCGCTATTCATCCGGCTCACAGTGTTCAACGCGACCGACCGACGCCGCTACGAACGCGAGCTCCTACAGGCGCGCGACGAATTGCGAAAGCTCAATACAGCGCTGGAAACCCGGGTCGCCGAGGTCGTGGCCGAAAGGTTGCGCTCCGACACAGCTCTGACCTCGCAGCGCGAGGAAGCCGAACTGCGCGAGCAGTTCATCGCCGTCCTCGGCCACGACCTGCGCAATCCGCTGGCTTCAATCTCGGCGGGCATCCGTCTGCTGGAGAAGAAGGCCGATACCGCGACCGTTTCCATCTTTACGATGATGCAGAAAAGCGTGCTGCGGATGTCCAGCTTGATCGACAATGTCCTGGACTTCGCCCGCGGACGCCTGGGCGGTGGCATCGTGCTGAATCCGGTGCAGATGCCGCTGGAGCCGACCTTCCAGCAGGTGGTCGATGAATTGCAGAGCACCCATCCGGAGGTGCGGATCGACACCGAGTTCGACTTAGACAAGCCGGTGGTGGCCGATCACGTCCGTATCGCGCAGCTTCTGTCCAACCTGCTCGCCAACGCCCTGACACACGGCGCCAAGGGCACGCCAGTCTCGGTCAAAGCTACCGTGACGGACCGCCTGAAGATCGCGGTCTGCAACCAAGGTAACCCAATCCTCCCGGAAGCCATGGAGCGGCTCTTCTTCCCATTTTCGCGCGGCGACTTAAGGCCGAGCCAGCAGGGGCTCGGCCTCGGGCTCTACATTTCCTCGGAGATCGCTCGCGCCCATGGCGGGAGGATAGAAGTCACCTCCACTCCGGAACTGACCTGCTTCACCTTCAGCATGCCGCTCGGATCGGCCGCAGACGGCTGCTGAGCCCATCCTGAACACTGCGTCGGAACGGAGTGTCCCGCGCGAGCCCGCCTGTTCTGCGCTATTCGAGACCATGCCTGTGTTGCGCCGCCGCGCCCCCTATGTTAGCAAAACCGCGATTTCGCAAGGATTTCCGGCGCTTGTCCGCGAAACCCGCGAAGTCGGAATTCCCTCTTGGATTCCAATAGTTTGCGACGCCCTTCGTCGGACGGCGCTGAGCTTTCGGATTGCGCATTCAACGAGTTTTCATGGCAGGCCAGAAATCCATCGTCTCCGGAGTAGCGGGCCGCTACGCCACCGCCCTGTTCGAGCTTGCGCTCGAGCAGAGGAGCGTGGACGCGGTGAAGTCCGATCTCGACCGTTTCGCCACGCTGATCGATGAGAATCCGGAACTCGCGCGGCTGGTCCGCAGCCCGGTTTTCGGCGCGGATGAGCAGACCAAGGCGCTGACCGCGGTGCTCGCGAGCGCCAATATCGGGGGGCTGGCCGCGAATTTCCTTCGGCTGGTGGCTTCCAACCGCCGGCTGTTCAGCATCGGGGGAGATCATCAAGTCCTTCCGGCTGCTGGTTGCGCGCCACAAGGGCGAAGTCACCGCCGAGGTGACGGTGGCCGAAAAGCTCGATGACAAGCATCTCGGCGCGCTCAAAAGCGCGCTCAAGAACGTGACTGGCAAGGATGTCGATCTCGACGTCAAAGTCGATCCTTCGATCATCGGCGGGCTCATCGTGAAGCTCGGCAGCCGCATGGTCGATACCTCGCTGAAGACCAAACTCAACGCGATCAAGCATGCGATGAAAGAGACAGGCTGATGGACATCCGCGCCGCTGAAATTTCCGCAATCCTGAAAAAGCAGATCGAGAATTTCGGCCAGGAGGCCGAAGTCTCCGAGGTCGGCCAGGTCCTTTCAGTCGGCGACGGCATCGCCCGCGTCTACGGCCTCGACAATGTGCAGGCCGGCGAGATGGTCGAATTCGAGAACGGCGTGCGCGGCATGGCGCTCAACCTCGAAACCGACAATGTCGGCGTCGTGATCTTCGGCAACGACCGCGAGATCAAGGAAGGCCAGACCGTCAAGCGCACCGGCGCCATCGTGGACGTGCCGGTCGGCAAGAGCCTGCTCGGCCGCGTGGTCGATGCGCTCGGCAACCCGATCGACGGCAAGGGTCCGATCAAAGCCGACAAGCGCGCGCGCGTGGACGTGAAGGCGCCGGGCATCATTCCGCGCAAGTCGGTGCATGAGCCGATGGCGACGGGTCTGAAAGCCATCGATGCGCTGATCCCGATCGGCCGCGGCCAGCGCGAGCTGATCATCGGCGACCGCCAGACCGGCAAGACCGCCATCGTCCTCGACACCATCCTCAATCAGAAGCCGCTGAATACGTCGGACGACGAGACGATCAAGCTCTACTGCGTCTATGTCGCCGTCGGCCAGAAGCGCTCCACCGTCGCGCAATTCGTGAAGGTGCTGGAGGAGAACGGCGCGCTTGATTACTCCGTGATCGTCGCCGCTACCGCCTCGGACCCGGCGCCGATGCAGTTCCTGGCGCCTTTCTCCGGCTGCACCATGGGCGAATATTTCCGCGACAACGGCATGCATGCCGTGATCATCTATGACGACCTGTCGAAGCAGGCCGTCGCCTACCGGCAGATGTCGCTCTTGCTGCGCCGTCCGCCGGGCCGCGAAGCCTATCCCGGCGACGTGTTCTATCTGCATTCGCGCCTGCTCGAGCGCGCGGCGAAGATGAATGAAGCCAATGGCTCCGGCTCGCTCACCGCGCTGCCGGTGATCGAGACGCAGGCCAACGACGTGTCGGCCTATATCCCGACCAACGTGATTTCCATCACCGACGGCCAGATCTTCCTGGAAACCGACCTGTTCTATCAGGGCATCCGTCCGGCGGTGAACGTCGGCCTCTCGGTGTCGCGCGTGGGATCGGCCGCGCAGACCAAGGCGATGAAAAAAGTGGCCGGCAAGATCAAGGGCGAGCTCGCGCAATACCGCGAAATGGCGGCCTTCGCGCAGTTCGGCTCCGACCTCGACGCCACCACCCAGCGTCTGCTCAACCGCGGCGCGCGTCTGACGGAGCTGCTGAAGCAGCCGCAGTTCTCGCCGCTGAAGATGGAAGAGCAGGTCGTGGTGATCTACGCCGGCGTCAACGGCTATCTCGATCCGGTCAAGGTCGACCGCGTGCGTGCCTTCGAGGCGGGGCTGCTGGCGGCCGTGCGCAAGGACCATGCGGCGATCCTCGACGACATCCGCGACACCCGCGACCTGACCGACGCCACCGCGGCCAAGCTCAAGGGCGTGCTCGACGGCTACGCCAAGGCCTTCGCGTAACTTCCCGGGCGTCATGGCCGGGCTTGTCCCGGCCATCCACGCCTTGCTGGGGTGAGAAGAAAGAACGTGGATGCCCGGCACAAGGCCGGGCATGACGAAAAGAAGAGACGAAGCGAGATCGAATTCTAGATGCCCAGCCTCAAAGACCTCCGCAATCGCATCGCCTCCACCAAGGCGACGCAAAAGATCACCAAGGCCATGCAGATGGTCGCGGCGTCGAAGCTGCGGCGCGCGCAGGTCGCCGCCGAAGCGGCGCGGCCTTTCGCCGAGCGCATGGACAAGGTGCTGGGCAACATCGCCGCGGCGGTGGCGGGCACCGATGCCGCGCCAAAGCTGTTGGCAGGAACCGGCCGCGACCAGGTGCACCTTCTCATCGTCGCGACCGGCGAGCGCGGCCTCGCAGGCGCCTTTAACTCCGCCATCGTGCGGCTTGCCCGCGAACACGCCAATGCGCTGCGGGCGCAGGGCAAAGAGGTGAAGATCCTCACCGTCGGCCGCAAAGGCTACGACCAGCTGCGCCGGCTTTTCGACAAGCAGATCGTCGATCGGGTCGAATTGCGCGGCGTTCGCACCCTCGGCTATGAACATGCCGAAGGCATCGCGGTGAAAGTCCGCGAGCTGTTCGAGCGCCGCGAGTTCGACGTCGCGACGCTGTTCTATTCGCGCTTCAAGTCGGTGATCTCGCAAATCCCGACCGCGCAGCAGATCATTCCGCCGGCCTTTCCGGCCGCCGAGGCCGAGGCCGGTCCGACCGCGGCCTATGAATACGAGCCTGACGAGGAGGAAATCCTTGCCGAATTGCTGCCGCGTTACGTCGCGGTGCAGATCTACCGCGCGCTGCTGGAGAACGCCGCCTCCTTCTACGGCGCGCAGATGAGCGCGATGGACAATGCCACGCGCAATGCCGGCGAAATGATCCGCAAGCAGACGCTCAGATACAACCGCACCCGCCAGGCGCAGATCACCAAGGAGCTGATCGAGATCATCTCCGGCGCCGAGGCGCTCTGATGGACCCTCACCCGGCAAGCTTCGCTTGCCGACCTCCCCCTTGCGGGGGAGGTATCAGTAGAGGTAGCGAGGACACCTATGGCCACCCCAGCCCAAGCCAATAAGACCGGACGCATCGCCCAGGTGATCGGCGCCGTCGTCGACGTGCAGTTCGAAGGCGAACTCCCGGCGATCCTGAACGCGCTCGAAACCGAAAACGGCGGCAACCGCCTGGTGCTCGAGGTCGCGCAGCATCTCGGTGAATCGACCGTGCGCACGATTTCGATGGACACCACCGAAGGCCTCGTGCGCGGCCAGGAAGTCGCCGACACCGGCCAGCCGATTCTGGTGCCGGTGGGCCCCGGCCTGCTCGGCCGCATCGTCAACGTCATCGGCGAGCCGGTGGACGAAGCCGGCGCCGGTGACGGCGGTCGACAGGCGTCCGATCCACGCGGACGCGCCGGCCTATACCGAGCAGTCGACCGAAGCCGAGATCCTGGTCACCGGCATCAAGGTGGTGGACCTGCTGGCGCCCTACGCCAAGGGCGGCAAGATCGGCCTGTTCGGCGGCGCCGGCGTCGGCAAGACCGTGCTCATTCAGGAGCTGATCAACAACGTCGCCAAGGCGCACGGCGGCTATTCGGTGTTTGCCGGCGTGGGCGAGCGCACGCGCGAGGGCAACGATCTCTATCACGAGATGATCGAGTCCGGCGTGAACAAGGACCCGAAGGAAACCGGCTCTACCGAGGGCTCCAAATGCGCGCTGGTGTTCGGCCAGATGAACGAGCCGCCGGGCGCGCGCGCCCGCGTCGGCCTCTCCGGCCTGACGGTGGCGGAATATTTCCGCGACGAAGGCCAGGACGTGCTGTTCTTCGTCGACAACATCTTCCGCTTCACCCAGGCCGGCTCGGAAATGTCGGCGCTGCTCGGGCGCATTCCTTCGGCGGTGGGCTATCAGCCGACGCTCGCCACCGACATGGGCGCGCTGCAGGAGCGCATCACCACCACCACCAAGGGCTCGATCACCTCGGTGCAGGCGATCTACGTTCCGGCCGACGACTTGACCGACCCGGCGCCCGCCACTTCCTTCGCCCATCTGGATGCGACCACCGTGCTGTCGCGCTCGATCGCCGAGAAGGGCATCTATCCGGCGGTGGATCCGCTCGACTCCACCTCGCGCATGCTCTCCCCGCTGGTGGTGGGCGAGGAGCATTATCAGGTCGCCCGCCAGGTGCAGCAGATCCTGCAGCGCTACAAGTCGCTGCAGGACATCATCGCCATTCTCGGCATGGACGAACTGTCGGAAGAGGACAAGATCGCGGTCGCGCGCGCGCGCAAGATCGAGCGCTTCCTGTCGCAGCCCTTCCATGTCGCGGAAGTGTTCACCGGCTCGCCCGGCGTCTTCGTCGATCTCGCCGACACCATCCGCGGCTTCAAGGGGCTGTGCGACGGCAAGTACGACCACCTGCCGGAGGCCGCCTTCTACATGGTCGGCACCATCGAGGCGGCGGTCGAAAAGGGCAAGCGCTTGGCGGCGGAAGCGGCGTAATTGAAGCGAATAGCGAAATAGGGAGTAGCGAATAGGAATTGGGCGGATGCGAAGAGGGAATCTATTCGCTACTCGCCATTCACTATTCGCTAAATCAGTATGGCCACGTTTCACTTCGATCTCGTCACGCCTGAGAAGCTGCTGTTCTCCGGCCCGGTCGAGCAGGTCGATGTGCCGGGCGCCGAAGGCGACTTCGGCGTGCTCGCCGGCCACGCACCGCTGGTGGCGATACTGAAGCCGGGGGTGCTGGTCGTGCACGAAGGCGGCACGCATCATCGCCTGGTGGTGATGGGCGGCTTCGCCGAGGTCAATGCGGAAGGGCTGACCATTCTCGCCGACTTCGCCGACAAGGTGGAGGATTTCGACCGCGCCGTGATCGCCTCGCAGATCAGCGAGACCGAGCAGCGCATCAAGGAAACCGAGCAGGGCTCGCTGCTCGACCGCTTGATCATGCGGCTGGACCACTACAAGCAACTCGACACCCATCTGCAGGGCACCGGCATGCACTAGATTGCCGCTCGTCATGGCAGGCCTGTCGCGGCCCCATCCACGTCCCGAACGCCGCGTCCTCCCGGACGCGGCGTTTCTTTATGCGCCCTTTATGGCGCCCGCCGCCTTTCCCCTCGATCCTTTATACCGCCGGCGTAGGATGGCTGGCGCCCAAAGGAACTAATGCGGCGCAGCACGTAATCTGTCACTAATAAATCGGCGAGGTAGCGTCGAAGCTACCTAGACGGAGAGTCGTTTGTTGGACCAACCTGCCATTGATACCTCCAAATTAGACAATGAATCCGGCGTGGTCGCCGCAAGCGTTTACGCGGGTGGGCGACGCGTCAAGGATATCCAGATTGAAGAAGCGGGCGCATGGTCCAAGCGCGATGGTCACGTCGTTTGGATCGGCCTGCTGGAGCCGGACCAGGACCTTTTGCGGCGCGTGCAGGCACAGCTCAACCTGCACCCGCTGGCGATTGAGGATGCCGGAAAGCCTCATCAACGGCCGAAGATGGAGCAATATGGCGAAGCGCTGTTTATCGTAGCCAGAACGGCGCAGATGGTCGAAGGACGGATTTCATTCGGCGAAACGCACATCTTTGTGGGTCGTGGTTATGTTGTTTCGGTCCGTCACGGCGCCTCGACTTCCTATGCTGCCGTACGGGAAAGATGCGAGGCCTGCCCCACCGTGCTTGCTCGCGGCGAGGATTACATCCTCTATGCCATCCTTGACTTCATCGTCGACAACTACCTGCCGGTCGTTGAAACAGCTCATGCGGAGGTCGACGCGCTTGAAAGCGGCGTGCTGCATCGGACGCTTCAGCCGTCCGAGGTCGAACGGCTATATATGCTCCGCCGCGAACTGCTGCGCCTTCGCAAGGCGGTGGTTCCTCTGGTCGATGTATGCCACCGGCTGGAGCATGCTGATGTATTGCCCATTGACGCGCAGATGCAGCCGCTCTTTCGCGACGTGACGGACCATGTACGGCGGGTGCAGGAGGATATCGACTCGCTCCGGGAAGTATTGGCATTCGCGTTCGAGGCAAGCCTGATGTCAGGCCAGGCACAACAGACCGCGATCACCCGGAAATTGGCTGCCTGGGCCGCCATCCTCGCCGTGCCGACGGCTGTCGCCGGCATCTACGGGATGAATTTTGAACATATGCCGGAGCTCAAATGGACCTACAGCTATTACGTTGTTGTGGGGGGTATCGTTTCAGTGTGCACGCTGCTTTACCTGCGATTTCGGCACGCCGGTTGGGTGTAAGAACTGGGCATCGGATGCGGCGGGTCTGGTATTCAGCCCGGTTCCGGCGTCGCAAACTTCCTAAATTCCCGCACCACCCGCGCATAGACCGGCTGTTTGAACGGCACCACCAGTTCGGGTGTCTTTTCCAGCCGCTCCCAGCGCCAGGCGACGAATTCCGGCTTATGCGCGCCGCCGCCGGGCTCCACGATATTGATCTCGCTGTCCTCGCCGGTGAAACGCAGCGCGTACCATTTCTGCGTCTGACCGCGGTATCTTCCCTCCCAGGCATGGCCGGCGATATCGGGCGGGATGTCGTAGGTCAGCCACTCCGGGATTTCGCCGAGCTTTTGCACCGAGCGGATGCTGGTTTCCTCATGGAGCTCGCGCAGCGCCGCGCGGTAAGTATCCTCGCCCGGATCGATGCCGCCCTGTGGCATCTGCCAGGAATGCGTCGCATCGACATGCTCAGGCCCGTTGAGCCGCCGCCCGATGAACACGCGGCCCGCGCGGTTGAAGACCGCAAGGCCGGCGCAGGCACGATAGGGCAGGGATTCGTAGGACATGAAGCGAATAGCGAGTAGTGCAGTCGTGAGTAGTGCAGTAGCGAGTAGTCGCAGTAGCGCAAGCGTGTTGTGCGAGTGCGTGAGTAGCGAATAGTGAGGTTATCGCCTTTGCCGCCTGCGATGCCAGCCTTACTTGCTCGCCGCTATTCGCTACTTGCTACTCGCTATTCGCTAAGACGACTTCGGCTTGTTCGCCACGGCGCTGATCGGCACGAGCGTGAACCCGCGCGCTTGCGCCGCCTTGGCCCAATTGGCGATGCGGTCAATCGCGACGGGGAGTGCGCCGGCGATGCCGACGGCGATGCCGCGCTCACGCGCCGCCAACTCCAGCCGCGCCAGCGCGCGATCGATCTCCGTTGCCGTCGGCACCGCGTCGATCACCACCTCCGCCTTGGCGAAGGCAAGATGGTTGGCGCCGGCGATCTGGCTCGCCAGGCTGCGCGAGGACGTGCCGTCGTCCAGGTAGATCAATCCGCGTTTGGCGGTCTCGCGCAGCACCGGCGCAAGCGCCGGCTCCGAAGCGGTAAAGCGCGCGCCCATATAGTTGGAAATTCCGACATAACCCTGGAAGCGGCTCATCAGCCGATGCAGCCGGTCGATATTCTGCCCGGCGTCCAAGGCGGTGAGCAAGGTCTGCGGGCCAGGATCGTTGTCAGGGTAATCGAACGGCTCCATCGGCACCTGCAGCAATAACTCGTGGCCTTCATTGCGCGCGCGCGCCGCGAGTTGCTCGACATGCACGCTGGCAGGCGCGAAAGCAAAAGTCACCGGGGCCGGCAGCTTGGCGAGCGCATCGGCGGTTGCGCTCGTGCCGACGCCGAGCCCGCTGATGACGATGGCGATACGCGGGCCGCCGGGCTTTCCGGCGGCGGCTTCCACCGGCCGCGCATACACCTCTGACGGTCTGGCGCCATCCGCGCCGATTTTCGGAATCCCGCCGTGGCGTGAGGTCTCGATCAGGCGCGGATTGGGAGCGGCCGGCGCGCTTGCATGGGCGGCAGGAGGATTCGTATTGCCCGCGCGCGGCGATTCGGGCGTCGCCGGAATCGTTATCTGCTCGCGCTTGCCGCTGGTGCCGTCGATGATAGTGACCGTCTTGCTGCCGGCTGGCGGCGCGCTCGCCGTATCGGGACCGTCGGAGCGCGAAGCCGTGACGACCTTCACCGGCTGCTGCGCGTCCTCCGCCACCTTGGCCGCCGGCTTGACCGCGCACCAGCGCAACCGGCTCTCCGCCCATGGGATCGTCGGCGGTCGCGGCCCAGAGCAGGAAAGTGATCAGGCAAAGCCCGAGCGCGCCGGCGAGGGCACGCGGCAGAAATGCCGGCAAGGCGCTCGCCCCGCTTGGATTTTTTGTCTTGCCCCAGCGGGGCATTCAGGTCATCGGCCACGGCGCGGACCCCCGCGAATCATGCGGCGAGGATAGCATGAGGTGAATCCCTGTTCCCGCGGGCGCGAGGGGAGGCAATCCAAACAAAAAAGGGCGGCCCGCAGGCCGCCCTTTGATATTGCGTCGATAGCCGCCGTTCAGTTGGGCATGGCCGCCTTCGGGTTCGGTGGGAAGGCGGCGTTCTTGACCGAGCCGCGCAAGAGGTCGAGCGCCATGCGCAGCGCCTTGTCGTCCTTCGGATCCGGCGGGATGTAGGACTGCGAGCCGGTCTGCTCGTCGCCTTCCGCCTTCAGGTGGCCGCGCAGCGAAGCCTCGCCCTTGGTATCGGTCCGCGACTTCACGTCTTCCGGTATGTCCTGCAGCACCTCGATGTCGGGCGAAATGCCCTTGGCCTGGATCGAACGGCCCGACGGCGTGAAGTAGCGCGCCGTGGTCAGCCGCAGCGCGCCGTTGCCGGAGCCGAGCGGGATGATGGTTTGCACCGAGCCCTTGCCGAAGGAGCGGGTACCGATGACGGTCGCCCGTTTGTGATCCTGCAGCGCGCCGGCGACGATTTCCGAAGCGGAAGCCGAGCCGCCGTTGATCAGCACGATGATCGGCTTGGTCTTCGCCAGATCGCCGGGCTTGGCATTGCGGCGCTGCGTCTCTTCCAGGTTGCGCCCGCGGGTGGATACGATCTCGCCCTTGTCGAGGAAGGCGTCCGACACCGAGATCGCTTCCTCCAGCAAGCCGCCGGGATTGTTGCGCATGTCGATGACATAGCCCTTGAGCTTGTCGCCCTGGATCTGCGTCGTCAGTTCGTTGATCGCGCGCTTGAGGCCTTCGGTGGTCTGCTCGTTGAACTGCGTCAGCCGGACATAGCCGATGTCGTCGCCTTCCACGCGCGTGCGCACCGACCGCACGCGAATGACGTCGCGCACCAGCGTGATCTCGAGCGGAGCGTCCTTGCCCTTGCGCATGACCTTCAGGCGGATCTTGGTATTGGGCGCGCCACGCATCTTCTCGACCGCCTGGTTCAGCGTCAGGCCCTGCACGGCATCGTCATCGAGATGGGTGATGATGTCATTGGCGAGGATGCCGGCCTTGGCGGCAGGCGTGTCGTCGATCGGCGCCACGACCTTGATCAGGCCGTCTTCCATCGTGACTTCGATGCCGAGACCGCCGAACTCGCCACGCGTCTGCACCTGCATGTCGCGGTAGCTCTTGCCGTCCATGTAGCTGGAATGCGGATCGAGGCTGGAGAGCATGCCGTTGATCGCGTATTCGACCAGCTTGCCGTCCTCGGGCTTCTCGACATAGTCGGCACGCACGCGCTCGAACACGTCGCCGAACAGGTTGAGCTGCTTGTAGGTATCGGCGGCCGCGGCTTTCGCACTGGAGCCGAGCAGGATTAGCTTTGGCTGCGTCGCCACCAGCATCATCGCCGCACCGCCAACTGCACCGAGGAGAAGGAGAGAGGTCTTGCGCATCATCCGCGAACCTTTTCACTTTCGCTTGTTGCCCACCATGGGCCGGGATCGATCGGCGTTCCGTCCTTACGGAACTCGATATAGAGCACGGGCTGACTCGGGGGTATCGTGGCCACGGCGGCGGCGATTTGGCCCCCACTTCCCATCGCAGCCACCGGCTCTCCGGTCAGAACAAATTGTCCAGGGTTAACGGAAATCCGTTCCATCCCCATCAGCAGCACATGATACCCGCCACCTGCGTTCAGGATCAAGAGTTGTCCGTAGGACCTAAACGGACCAGAGTAAACGACGAGCCCGTCACAGGGGGATGTGACCTGAGCGCCGGGCCGGGCCGCGATGGCGAGGCCCTTTTCGGCGCTTCCCATGCTGTCAGGGTCGCCGAAATTCCTGATTTTGACGCCGTTAACCGGTAACGGCAGTAATCCCTGGGCAGAGCTAAAGACCACCGCCGGCGCAAGGCGCCCGGGATCAAGGCGTCCGGGATCAAGCTGTCCGGGGTCAAGCCGTCCCAGATCCGCTTGGCCGCCCGGAACCGTGCGCCCTTCGAGGGCGGCGCGGGCCGCGGCACGGGCCCGGGAATCGTTATCGAGGCCCTGTTCCAGCTTGGCGATCAGATCCATCAAACTCTCTGCCTGCCGTGCGAGCGCAGCAGCTCGTTGCCGCTCGGCCTCGAGCGCGCTCTCCGCCGCTGTGAGCCTTTTTTGCCGGCCTTCCACCAGGAGCGCGAGCCGCTGCTGATCAGTTGCCAGCGCAGCGAGATCGCGCGCGAGCGCATCCCGCTCCAGGGCGATTTCCGTCCGCAGGCGCAGAAGTTCCGCCAGATCGCCAGCGAGATTCTCCGCCTGCTGCCGCATCTCCGGCAGCACGGCGCCGAGCGTAATGGCGGTGCGCACCGATTGCAGCGCGTCTTCCGCCTGCACGATCACGGCGGGCGGTGGGCGCCGCCCCATGCGTTGCAGGGCGGCGAGCACCTCCGCGAGCAACGCACGGCGTCCCTCGAGCGATTGGCGGATCGCGCTCTCGTTTTCATCGAGCGGCTTCAATCGCGCCTCGCTTGTGGCAATACGCTGCTCGACCAGGCGCACGCGCGCGGCGGTATCGATCAGTTGCTCATTCAATTTGCGCCGGTCGCCGGCGACGGCGTCGATCTCCTCGCGCAGCTTGGCTTCCGCTTCGAGGGCTTTCTTGCGTTCGGCCTGCAACGCCTCGTATTCCTGATTACGCTGCTTGAGCGCATCTTCCTTGACGCCGCCGCGCAGAGCCGGGCGATCTTGGGCAAATGTCGGCTGCGCCGCGGCCACGATGAAGGCCGCTGCCGCCAGCAGTCTGCGAGGGAGTGAGGAATTCATTCCAGCCAAGCTTTGCCGTCGCCTGTTCTCGGCCTCATTGGCCTCTCAAATCGGCTGGATTTAAGGCCAATCCGGGAAAAAGCTAAAGGCGTCACCTTTCCGTTTTGTCATCGTCCGCCAACGGGGCCGCGCAAGAGCGCGGACCCCTTGGCGGGGCATGACGATCCTTGCTTTAGCCGCGGTGATAGGGATGGCCGGCCAGGAGCGTGGCCGCACGATAGAGCTGTTCCAGCAACATGATGCGCACCAGCTGATGCGGCCAGGTGGCCGCGCCGAAGGCGAGCCGCAGGTCGGCGCGTTCGCGCAGGCTCGCAGCGAGCCCGTCGGCGCCGCCGATCGCAAAAATCGCCGTAGCGCGTCCGGCGTCGCGCCAGAGCATGATTTCCCGGGTAAATGCCAGGCTGTCGAGGTTCTCGCCGCGTTCGTCGAGCACGATGGTGACGGCGCCTTCCGGGATCACATTGGCGAGCGCGATCGATTCCTCGAGCATGCGCTTGTCGCCCTCGCGCGCTTTGCTTTCCCTGATCTCGATAATTTCGACGCCGCGAAATCCGATGCCGCGGCCAGCATCGGCGGCGCGCTTGCGATAGCGCTCCGACAGCTCCCGTTCGGGACCCTGCTTCAAGCGGCCCACAGCGGCGACGACGATGCGCATGGCGCGCCGCCGCCGGCTAACGCGCGATCAGCAAAAATGGAGACCGGTTTTGCGTCCCCGAAAACCGGTTGCCACTTTTCGGGATCATGCGCTTGCTCAGCTCGCCCGGCGGCCGTCCGGCCGTGCGCCCGACCACATCTTTTCAAGATTGTAGAAGGACCGCACTTCAGGTCGGAAGACGTGGACGATCACGTCGCCTGCGTCGATCAGGACCCAGTCGCAATGCGGCATGCCTTCGACGCGCACATCCGGCAGGCCGGCCTTGCTCAGGTCCTTGAGCAGGTTGTCCGCGACGGCGCCGACATGGCGGTTCGACCGGCCGGAACTCACGACCATATAATCGCCGATCGAAGTCTTGCCGCGGAGATCGAGGGTGAGGGTGTCCTCGGCCTTCATGTTATCGAGCGAGGCGAGGACGAGGCGCAACGTCTCGTCGGCGGCAGGACGCGCTTTCGAGACGGGTTCGGGCGCGCTACGGGTGCGGGCCCGAGAAGTTGCAAGGGTGGACAGTGGTCCTTTTCCTTTCGCTGCCTTTGCGCCCCGATTCACCCGGGGCTGTTACAGGATATGGCTCCATCGTTAACGGTTTCAAGCTTTTCCGTGGATTTTTCGCCGTAACGCCGTGGATGACAGCGGCGATTTCAGGCCGTGCAAATAGGTCCAGGCCGGCGGCTTGCGGAAGGGCAGGGTTTTCGCCGCCGATTCAGGGATTCGCCAGCGCCCCAAAGCCTGCCCGGCGACACCACCGGTGGCGTAAAGGCTGGGGCCCAGCCGGTCGACGACCGCGATCGGCACCAAAGCGGCGATGTCCCGCCACTTCTGCCAGCGATGAAAGCTGCGCAGATTATCGGCCCCCATGATCCAGACGAAATGCACGCCCGGGCAGCGGCGGCGGAGAAATGAAACGGTCTTGAATGTATGGCGACTGCCGATGGCGGCTTCGAAACCGGTGACATGAATACGCGGATGGCGGGCAAAGGCATGGATGGCGCGGATGCGATCCTGCAACGGCGTCAGCCCGCGGGTATCCTTCAGCGGATTGGCGGGCGTCACCAGCCACCAGACCCGGTCGAGGCCGAGCCGCTTCATCGCCAGCAGGCAGGCGGCGAGGTGAGCCTCGTGCGGCGGGTTGAAGGTCCCGCCGAACAGCCCGACGCGCATGCCGTCAGCATAAGGCGGAAGCACGAGGCGGGGCGCGACTCGCCTTCCCCCCTTGTGGGGGAGGGTCGGGGGAGGGGGTTTTTGTTTGCTCATTGATTGAAAGAAGCCCCCACCCGGCGCTTCGCGCCGACCTCCCCACAGGGGGAGGTGAAGAAAAGATCACGGCCGGATCTGTCCGGTTCCGCGCACCCGATATTTGAAGCTGGTGAGCTGCTCGGCGCCAACCGGGCCGCGTGCATGCAGTTTGCCGGTGGCGATGCCGATCTCCGCCCCAAAGCCGAACTCACCGCCGTCCGCGAATTGGGTGGATGCATTGTGCAGCACGATGGCGGAATCCACTTCGCTCAAGAATTTTTCCGCCGCGCCTTGGTCCTCGCGTGACAATGGAATCGGTGTGGTGCGAGCCGTAATGTTCGATATGCGCAATGGCCCCGTCGACGCCGTCGACCACTTTCGCTGCAATGATGGCGTCGAGATATTCGGTCGACCAATCCTCATCGCTCGCCGGCTTGACGCGCGCGTCCACGCCGCGCGTCGCCTCGTCGCCGCGGATCTCGCAGCCCGCTTCAATCAGCATCGCCACCAGCGGTTTCAGATGCGTGGCCGCGACCGCGCGATCGACCAAGAGCGTCTCGGCGGAACCGCAGACGCCGGTCCGCCGCATCTTCGCGTTCAGCACGATCGATTTCGCCATGTCGAGCGAAGCCGCCTTGTCGACATAGACATGGTTGACGCCTTCCAGATGCGCGAAGACCGGTACGCGTGCTTCGGTTTGCACCCGCCCGACCAGGCCCTTGCCGCCGCGCGGCACGATCACGTCGATCGTGCCATCGAGTCCTTGCAGCATCAGCCCGACCGCGGCGCGGTCACGGGTCGGAACGATCTGGATCGCCTCGACAGGCAATCCGGCTTCGCGCAGGCCCGCGGCCAGGGCGGCATGGATCGCGCGGATGGAGCGATAGGATTCCGAGCCGCCGCGCAGGATCGCGGCGTTGCCGGCTTTCAGACAAAGCGCGCCGGCGTCGGCCGTCACGTTCGGCCGGCTTTCATAGATGATGCCGACGACGCCGAGCGGCACCCGTACCCGCTCGATCCTCATGCCATTAGGCCGGGTCCAGGACTCAGTGATCTTGCCAACCGGATCGGGCAACCCGCGTACGATGTCGATGCCGTCGGCCATGGCCGTCACCCGGCTGGCATCCAGCATGAGGCGGTCGAGGAAAGCGGCGCTGGCGCTGGCGGTGTCCGCCTTGGCCTCGGCCAGGTCCTCGGCATTGGCGGCGAGGATGGCCGCTGCCTGCATGCGGACCGCGTGGGCCATGGCGGCGAGTGCGGCATTCTTCTGGGCGGCGGGCGCGAGCGCGAGCGCGCGCGCGGCCGCCCGGGCCCCGCGGCCGAGGTCGCGCATGACATCGGCGATGTCGCCGGAACCCTCGATGGTCTTCAGCGGTGCGGTCATAACCCTTCAATCCTGCGGGGTTTTCCTACCACATCAGATTGCTGTGGACGAATCGTGACAATGACGGGGCAAGGGCGGAACCCGGACCGACCGCTTGCATTGGTCAGCAGTTTCCTTTGCGGTGGAAGGCGGTCATGCAGGCAGCTCGTATCCCCAAGCGCGTCCCGGTCGGGACCAAATATGTCATCGAAGGCAAGCGCCGCGGCGAGGGCGAGGTGCATGTCTTCTCGCGCTACCTGATCTTTCCGGACGGGCGCCGCGTCGAACTGCCCTCGGACGTGCCGCCGCTCGCCATGCCGCGCCGCCGCCGGGCCGTCGCCAAGCGGCACTGACTTAATCCCACGAGCGGCCGCCGTTTTCGCCCTCCCCCTAAAGCAAAGCAAAAACCCCAGCCTCCGGTGGGCTGGGGTTGATGGGCGGCCTCTTCGGCCGCCTTCCGACTCATCACTGTGTCACGTCGCTAAAATAAGAACGCGGGCCTGGCGATTTGGTTCCGCATTGGCGCGCGTTGGCTACGCATGCTTGTCAGGCGGCCAGCCTGCGCTGGCCAGATCCAACTGCCGGCGTTAATCTTCGCCCGCTGAGCGCAATTGAGTTGTTTGATGCTTGCGGGGTTGTTCGGGGCATGCGCCGTCATATCGGACTTGCGTTATTGTTGCTCTTCGCCCTGCCGGCGCAGGCGCAGGATGAGCGGCCGGCGTCCTTCGTCGATGCGGCGACGGTCGTGCCGGGCCTCGTGGTCGAGATGCGCTATTTCGGCGATCATAATTTTGTCGGCCGCCGGATCGAGGGGTATGAAAAACCGCTCTGCCTGCTGACCATCCAGGCGGCGGAGGCGCTGGCGGAGGTGGCGCGCGATCTGGCGCCCCGCGGATTGCGCCTGAAAGTCTTCGACTGCTACCGGCCGAAACGCGCGGTGGCGCATTTCATGCGCTGGGCCAGGGCGGCCGACGATCCGAAAAAGAAGGAGGCCTATTACCCCGACATGGACAAGCGTCAGCTCTTCGCCGAGGGCTATATTTCCAAGCGTTCCGGCCACTCCCGCGGCTCCACGGTGGATCTCACCTTGGTCGATGGTTCAGGCGAGCTCGATATGGGCACGCCGTTCGACTTCCTGGGCTCGCGGTCGAACATGCTGGATCCGGCCGTGAGCGCGCAGGCGCATCGTCATCGCATGTTGCTGGGAGCCGCCATGAGCACGCGCGGCTTTCTTCCTTATGAGAAGGAATGGTGGCACTTCACGCTGCGGGGCGAGCCCTTCCGGGAAGTATTTTTCGATTTTCCGGTGCGCTGAAGCGGCCACCTTGCACGTCCGGGGCGGGAAAAAGCGTCATTGCCCCGCCAGCACCATGTCGTCGCGGTGGATCATCTCCGCGCGGCCATCGAAGCCGAGGATCTGCGCGATCGCGCCGGAAGATTTGCCCCTGATCTTGTCGGCCTCGGCGGCGTCATAGGCAACGAGGCCGCGCCCGATCTCCGCGCCGTCGGGGCCGCGGATCACCACCGCGTCGCCGCGCTCGAAGGCGCCGTCGATGCGCGTGATGCCGGCCGGCAGCAGACTCTTTCCTGCGCGCAGGGCCTTCACCGCGCCGGCATCGAGCGTGAGCGTGCCTTTCGGCTCCAGCGATCCGGCAATCCAGCGCTTGCGCGCCGTCACCGGATTGGCCGGCGTCAGAAACCAGGTGCAGGGCGCGCCTTCGGCAATCGCCTGCAACGGATGCTCAATGCGGCCGGAGGCGATCACCATATGGATGCCGGCGGTGGTCGCGATCTTTGCCGCCTCGATCTTGGTCTGCATGCCGCCGCGCGAAAGCTCGGAGCCGGACGCGCCGGCCATGCTCTCGATCTCGGCGGTGATGCGCGGCACCAGCGGGACGAGCTTGGCATTGCGGCCGGCGCCCGGCGGCGCGTCGTAAAGCCCGTCCACGTCGGACAGCAGCACGAGCAGATCGGCGCTTGCCATGC
Organism: uncultured Alphaproteobacteria bacterium; assembly: GCA_963731585.1. Taxonomy (GTDB): domain Bacteria; phylum Pseudomonadota; class Alphaproteobacteria; order Rhizobiales; family Xanthobacteraceae; genus CANKHA01. Next base: position 623,483 of record CAVSWC010000003.1, on the reverse strand, counting down.
TGGCGACGCGTGCGGCCAGGCGGTCATTGTCGCCGTAGCGGATTTCGTTGGTCGCCACCGTGTCGTTCTCGTTGATCACCGGAATCGATTTCCACTCCAGCAGCTTGGCGATGGTGGAGCGTGCGTTGAGGTAGCGGCGGCGCTCTTCGGTGTCGCCCAGCGTCACCAGCACCTGGCCGGCGGTGATGCCGTGGCGGCCAAGCACCTCGGCCCAGGTGCGCGCCAGCGCGATCTGGCCGACGGCGGCGGCGGCCTGGCTGTCCTCCAGCTTCAACGCCCCGCGCGGCAGCTTCAGGACGCTGCGGCCGAGCGCGATGGCGCCGGAGGAAACCACCAGCACGTCGCGCCCTTGCTTATGCAGGGCGGCAATGTCGGCGGCCAACGCTGTGAGCCAGTCGTGCTGCAGCCGCCCGGCGGAAGCATCCACCAGCAGCGAGGAGCCGACCTTCACCACGATGCGGCGGAAATCGGCGAGCGAGGGGGCTTTCATGGGCATTCGGAAACCAGAGAATTCAGCAATGCGACACACTTAGCATTAGTTGCCAAAACGCGACTATCTCCAATTCGGGAACATCTGCAATCGCAGAGCGTCAATTAAACGAGGACCAATTGCGAGACGAGGCATGCCTAAGATTTTCATCGGTACTTCCGGCTGGAGCTATCAATCCTGGCGCGGGCCGTTTTTCCCCCAGGAGGTGAAGGTGAAGGACCATCTGCGTTTCTACGCCAGCCAATTCAATTCGACCGAGCTCAACGGCGTTTTTTACCGCACGCCCACGGTCGAAGCGGTGCGGGGCTGGCGGGAGCAGACGCCGGACGATTTTCTCTTTGCCTGGAAGGCATCGAAATTCATCACCCACTGGAAGCGGCTGACGCCAAAATGCGAGAACAGCCTGGCGCTGATGGAATCGCGGCTGAACCTGCTCGGCCGCAAGGCGGGGCCGGTGCTGTTCCAGCTGCCGCCGCAGTTCAAGGCCGACCGCGGGCGGCTGGCTTCCTTCCTGACGATGCTGTCGCGCTGTCGGACCTATGCCTTCGAATTCCGCGACAAGAGCTGGTACCAGGACGATATCCTCGAACTTCTGCGCGAGCATGACGTCTCGCTCTGTCTGTCCGATCACCGTGACGCGCCCTCGCCCTGGGAGGTCACCGCCCGGCATGTCTATGTGCGCGGGCACGGCCCGGGCGGCGCCTATAAGGATCATTATAGCGACAAGACCTTGCGCGCCTGGGCGCGCGACATCGGAAAATGGAAACGTCAGCGGCGCACGGTCTTTGTCTATTTCGACAATGACCAGAAATCCGCCGCGCCGAAGGACGCGTTGCGGCTGATGCAGATGCTCGGGCTGGATGAGGAGAAAAAGAAGGCAGCCTAGAGCGCTTCCCACAAAATTCTTTGTGTGTCCCGGACGCAGTGCAGCGCATAGCGGTGCACTGCAGAGCCGGGACCTTTCCAAGTTCAGTCTCTGGAACGATCCCGGGTCTGCAGCGCATCATTGCATGCTGCGCTGCGCCCGGGAACGCATCTAGGCTAAAGTGGTTGTTCGCCGCGCCGGGAAATGACCGCCGCCTCTTCCAGGTCGAGCTCGCGCTCCAGCCGCCGCCGCGCCTCGTCGGTGATGCGGCCCTGCGCGTAGCAAATCAAAGAGGAATTCGCGTTCAACCTGCAACAGCTCGAACTTCAGCTCGGCCACGCTCTCGCGCAGCTCGTCGCCGACCAGCTGACGTTGGCGATGGTGGTGACGCACGCGCAGCAGCTCCGCCACTTCAGGGGAGATTTCGCGGCTCGCCAGCAGTTCCTCCATCCGGCGGCGCGCGGCCTCGATCGCTTCCCGGCGCGCCACCAGCTCCGCTTCATGCTCGTTGCAGCGCTCGATCTTGGCGTCTCTCGCCAGCCCGAGCCAGCGGATCACCGCCGGCAGCGCCAGCCCTTGCGCCACCAGCGTAATGATGATGACGCCGAAGGTGATGAACAGGATGTGGTCGCGATAGGGGAACCTCTCGCCGCCGGCGGTCAGCAAGGGAATCGCCAGCGCGGCCGCGAGCGAGACCACGCCGCGCACGCCGACGAAGCCGAGCACGAAGGCCCACTGCCATGGCGGCGACGGATCGCGCTTCGCCAGCGACGGGCTGAGCCAGCGCGGCAGATAGATGGCGGGAAACACCCAGACGAAACGCGCGGCCACCACGATCACGGTGGTGAGCGCCACCGCGGCCAGCAGGTCGCGCAGCGAATAGCCCTCGATCCGGCTCAACAGCGTGCGCGCCTGCAGGCCCACCACCAGGAAGACGAAGCCTTCGATCAGATAGATGATCAAATCCCAGAAGAAGATTCCCTGCAGCCGGGTGGCGGACGGAATCAGCAGGGGACCTCTCCAGCTCACATAGAGTCCGGCCGCGACGGTCGCCAGCACGCCGGAGCCGCCGAAATGCTCAGGGACCCAGTAAGCGATATACGGCGTCATCAGCGATAACGTGATCTCCACCCGCGGGTCGCGCGCCCAGCGCCGCACCCTCAACGAGAGCCAGCCGACCGCGATGCCCCAGATGATTTCGCCCACGACGATGGCCGCGAAGGCGCCCGCCGCCTCGCCGAGGGAAAAAGCGCCGGTACTGACGGCGACGACGGCGAAGCGATAGAGGATCAGCGCCGTGGCGTCGTTGGCGACGCCTTCGCCTTCCAGCACCAGCAACAGCCGGCGCGGCAGCCGCAGCCTGCGCGCCACCGCCAGCGGCGCGACCGCGTCGGGCGGGGATACGATCGCGCCGAGCAGGAAGCCGACGGCCCAAGGCAGCCCGATCACGTAATGCGCCGCCACGGCGACGGCGCAGGTGGTGAACACCACGGCGCCAAAAGCGAGCAGGAAGATCGGCCGCAAGTTGAAGCGGAATTCCCGCCAGCTCATGGCGACGGCGGCGGAATAGAGCAGCGGCGGCAGGATCACCAGCAGCACCAGCTCGGGCGCGAGCTCGATGCTGGGCAGGCCGGGAATAAGGGCAAGGCCGATGCCGGCGATCACCAGCAAAATGGAGGGGGCGACATTCAACCGGCGCGCGAGAATCGCGACCGCCACCAGCACCGCCAGCAGCAGCAGGAAGATTTGCACCGTCTCGGTCATGGATGAATTCCCCGGCGGGATCATGCCGAATACAAATGCCCGGCGTAAGGCCGGGCATCTTGTGCAGAGGAGGTGAAACCTACACCGCGCAGACGCGCCGCTTTTTCGCGACCACGTAGGATTTCGTGGCCCGATCATAGACGCGGACGCGCTTGATGCAATAAGCCGCTGGGGCATCGGCAACGTAGTAGCCCGGCTCGTCGTAGTAGCCCGCGCCGTAGGGATAGCCGTAGCCGTAACCGTAACCACCCAAGCCATAGCCTAGGGCAAAACCGCCCGCGCCCCACCACCAATTGCCATGACCATGACCATGATGGTGGTGCCTGTGGTGCTTGTGATGCCCGTTATGGTGCCTGTGGTGGCGCGCCGCCACCCGGTGGTCACCCATGCCGGCTCGATGGACGCCGCCGCGGTGCGCCATGGCGACGCGCCCGCCGCCGTGGTAGCCGCCACCGCCCATGCGCATTCCGCCGCCGCCGCCCCCGCGCATTCCTCCGCCGCCACCTCCGCCGCGCCGTACCAGCGTCACGATGCCGTCATCGCTGTCGCCAACGGCAAGAGCGGAGAGCGGTCGCGCCACCTGCGCAGAGGCGGGAAGCGCGCCTGCGATAAACATGGCTGACGCGAGCGCTGCTGCGGCGAAAGCCCCGGAAACGGTGGTGCGCATGACAGGATCCTCCTTTTCAATAGGACAACACCAAGCAGCGAACGTCACGGGCAGAAACGCGGTTTGCCATCAGGGCTGACATAGGTTCCGCGCACGACCTGGCCGGAGCGGTTGCGCGTGACGCAATAAGCCCAGGCATCGCCGGCGCGGTCGTCGTCGAAGCCGCCCGAGTCGCGATCACGCCTGCGCGGTCTGTGATGGGGCTTGTCATTCCGATGCCGCTCGGCGGTGTGCTCCTGCCGGTCGCGCGAGCGGCTCGAGCTGCGGCCGACGTCGCTGTGGCTGCTGCCACGACCGAGGTTGATGTCGGGACCGCGGCTGCCGCCGCGGTCGGCGCTGCCGCGGTCGCTTCCGCCACGGTCACCGCCACCACCGCCGCCACCGCCACCGCCACCGCCGCCGCCGCCGCCACCGCCGCCACCGCCACCGCCGCCGCCGCCACCGCCTCCACCTCCGCCTCCGCCTCCTCGGACGAAGACGAGCAGGTCAGTGCCGCCGTCAAGCGCGAGCGCCGCGTGCGGGCGCGCGACTTGCGCCGCGGCCGAAAGCGCGCCGGTGACGAGGAGACCTGATCCGAGCGCGGCCGCAGCCAGGCCGCCAGAAAGGAATCGACGCATGACGAACTCCTTCTCGAATCGCTGTCGCCCGTCGACAATTTAGCGGAACGTGCTGTTGCCTGACAGTGTCCCTTGGGCCGAATAGACCGGTGCAACTTGGCGGAGAGGGCGCCGCCTTATTTGGGAAACGTGCGGCCGGCGCGCCGAGTTCCGGCGGCGCCAGATGCCCGGAGGAATTCCAGCATTCGCGCGCTACTTCGCCGCGCTGCGGCCCTGCCCGAATTACGCCGCTCGATGTAATCGCTCAGCATTCTGCTTGAAATCCGTTGGCCAGCCTGGGACCGCGCACGGTCGCCGGATTCTCGCTATCCGATGAAGACCGGCGCCGCTGGGATGGCATGGCCGGGACAAGCCCGGCCATGACGCAGAAAGTTTTGGATCGCCGCGTTGTTACGGACACGCATGCGCGCGGCCATCATAGCCGATATACGTAGCCGGTGCTGGGCGTCGTAGGTCGCCGGAAGCGGCCCATGCAATAGGCCGCCGCGTCATCATAGCCATGCCGACCATAGGCGTATAGCGCCGTAGCCATAATCGCCGTAGCCATAACCGCCGTCGCCAAAGCCATAGAACCGGTTCCCGCCGCGCACGACGATCCGGTCGCGACCTTGGCCAAATGACCCCGCCAAACTCCGCCTCCGCGACAATGGCCGCCGCCGAGATCGACCTCCGCCGCCACCCATATGCACCACCACGCCGCCGCCACTACCGCCGCCACCACCACCGCCACCGCTGCGTACGAGCGTGAGGAGATTGCTATCGCTGATTGCCGGTCGCAAGCTCGGCTTGCGCGGAAGCTGGGAAATGCGCCGGCAACGATCAGAGCCGTTCCGAGCGCGGCGGACACAAGGCCACCCGACATGAACATGACGCATGATCCAGTCCTCTGCGCGAAGTCGCCTTGTGCAGGGACGTATGGACGCCGGCGAAGTTACGAAACCTGGTTTAATCTAAATGTATGACTAGGTGAATACCGTATCGCGGCTATTCCGCCGCGGTCCGGCCTTGCCCGAAACGGCGTTCGATATAGTCGTTCACCATCTGCTTGAAATCGGCGACCAGCGTGGGACCGCGCAAGGTCGCGGCCTTCTTGCCGTCAATGAAGACCGGCGCCGTCGGCTGTTCGCCGGTGCCCGGCAGCGAAATGCCGATGTCGGCGTGCTTGCTTTCGCCCGGTCCGTTGACGATGCAGCCCATCACCGCGACCGTGAGATTCTCCACTCCGGGATAGCGCGTCTTCCATGCCGGCATGGAGACGCGGATGAACTCCTGGATGTCCTGCGCCAGCTCCTGAAACGTGGTGGAGGTGGTGCGGCCGCAGCCGGGGCAGGCGGCGACGGAGGGCACGAAGACGCGGAAGCCCATGGTCTGCAGCAATTCCTGCGCCACTTTCACTTCCAGCGTGCGGTCGCCTGCCGGCTCCGGCGTGAGCGACACGCGGATGGTGTCGCCGATGCCCTGTTGCAGCAGCACGCTCATGGCGGCGGAAGAGGCAACGATGCCTTTCGAGCCCATGCCCGCTTCTGTCAGCCCGAGATGCAGCGCATAGTCCGAGCGCCGCGCCAGTTCCTGGTAAACCGCGATCAGGTCCTGCACCGCCGAGACCTTGGCGGAAAGGATGATGCGATTTTTCGGCAGGCCGATCTCTTCGGCGCGCTTGGCAGATAGCAGCGCCGATTGCACCATGGCCTCGCGCGTCACCGCACGGGCCTCAAGCGGCTGCGCCACGCGGCTGTTCTCGTCCATCAGATGGGTGAGCAGTTCCTGATCGAGCGAGCCCCAATTGGCGCCGATGCGCACCGGCTTGTTGTATTTGATCGCCATTTCCACGATCGCGGTGAATTGGCGATCGCGCTTGTCCTTGAAGCCGACATTGCCGGGATTGATGCGGTATTTATCCAGCGCCTGCGCGCAGGCCGGATGATCGGCCAGAAGTTTGTGCCCGATGTAATGGAAGTCGCCGACGATCGGCACGTCGACGCCGATGCGAAGAAGCCGCTCCTTGATATGCGGCACCGCCGCGGCGGCCTCGTCGCGGTCGACCGTGATGCGCACGATCTCCGAGCCAGCCTGCGCCAGTGCGGCAACTTGCGCGACGGTCGCGGTGACATCGGCCGTATCGGTGTTGGTCATCGACTGCACCACGATCGGCGCGTCGCCGCCCACGGTGACGCGGCCGACCTGCGCCGGCACCGAACGGTGCCGCGTATGCGCTGCTGCTTCCATCATCATGCTTTCCAACAATGCGCGCAGATGCCGGCGATCTCGATCACCGGCGTCTTCGGCGTAAAGCCCGCTGATTTCGCCGCCGAGCGCAAGGTATCGGCCGCCGCCGCCGATAGCGCCTCGCCGACCGCGCCGCATTTTTCGCAGATCAAAAACACCACCAGCGCGCCGGTGGCGTGATTATGAATGCAGGCGATGAAGGCATTGCGACTTTCGATGCGGTGAACGAGCTCATTCTCACGCAGGAAATCAAGCGCGCGGTAAACGGTGATCGGCGCTGGCCGTCCGCCGTGGCCTGCCAGTATGTCGATGATCTCATAGGCGCCAAGCGGCTTGTGGCTGCCGAGCAGCGCCTCCAGCACCTGGCGGCGGATCGGGGTGAGCCGCTGGCCGCGCGCCGCGCAGATCTCCTCCGCTTGCGCCATGGCGTCAGTCGAACACCGACTGTGGTCGTGGTCAGGCGCGGGAAAGGTGGAAACAGGCGTCACTATGGCCTCAATGCGTTGCCGCAGCAGGGGATTGTACCCCCTATGGCAAATATGCGGAAATTCCGCCGGAAAGCCCGCATTGCTTGTATTCTCAATTGCATATTGCAGTGCAGCATAACCCGCCCCATTTTAGCAGGCGCTGACTCGCAGGTGAAATGGCCATGCCGATGCTGAAAGGAAAGACCGCGGTCGTTACCGGCTCCACGTCGGGTATCGGCCTCGGCATCGCCCGCGCGCTGGCGAAAGAAGGGGCGAACGTCCTGCTCAACGGTTTCGGCGATGCCGGCGAGATCGAACAGACCCGCGCGGGGATCGAAAAGGAATTCGGCGTCAAGGCGCGCTATTCCCCCGCCGACATGACCAAGCCGGCGGAGATCGCGGCGATGATCGCCGCCGCGGAAAAGGAATTCGGCGCGGTCGATGTGCTGGTCAACAATGCCGGCATCCAGCATGTCGCGGCGATCGAGGATTTTCCGATCGAGAAGTGGGACGCCATCATCGCGATCAATCTCAGTTCGGCCTTTCACAGCATCCGCGCCGCGGTGCCCGGCATGAAGCGGCGCAAATGGGGGCGCATCATCAACACGGCTTCCGCGCATTCGCTGGTCGCCTCGCCGTTCAAGGCGGCATACGTTTCCGCCAAGCACGGGCTGGTCGGGCTGACCAAGACCGTCGCGCTCGAACTTGCCACCTTCGGCGTCACGGTGAACTGCATCTCGCCGGGCTATGTCTGGACGCCGCTGGTGGCGAAACAGATCCCGGATCAGATGAAGACGCGCAACATGACCGAGGAGCAGGTCAAGCGCGAGGTGCTGCTTGCGGCGCAACCTACCAAAGAATTCGTCACCGTGGAACAGGTGGCCGCGCTGGCGCTTTATCTGTGCTCCGACGCCGCGGCTCCCGATCACCGGCGCCAATATCCCGATCGACGGCGGCTGGACCGCGCAGTAATCCGAAATGAACAAACTCTTCTCCTGGGCGCGCGGCGACAAGTCGGCACAACCCATTCCGCAAAAACGCGTCAAGCTCGCCTTGCAAGGCGGTGGCGCCCACGGGGCGTTCACCTGGGGCGTGCTCGATCACTTGCTGGAAGACGGCCGGCTGGGCATCGATGGCATCTCAGGCGCGTCGGCCGGTGCGCTGAATGCGGTCATGTTGGCCGATGGGCTGATCCGCGGCGGACCGAACGAAGCGCGCAAGCGCCTGGCGGACTTCTGGCGCGCGGCCAGCGTCGACGGCAACCTGCCCGCGTTGTCACGTCATTTCGTGGACCAGCTGTCGGCAGCAAGCGTGCCGATGAAAACCTGGCTCAATTCCATGGGCCGCTTGTTATCGCCCAGCCACATGAACCCGCTCAACATTAATCCGCTCAAGCAGCTGATCGAGCGTTCCGTGGATTTCGAGGCGCTGCGAAACAGCGACCGCGAGCTTTTTATCTCCGCCACCAACGCGCAGACCGGCGATTTGCGCCTGTTCACGCGCGATGAACTCACCGCCGAGGCGGTGATGGCCTCCGCCTGCCTGCCATTGTTGTTCCGGCCGGTGATGATCGACGAGGTGCCGTATTGGGATGGCGGCTATGTCTCCAATCCGCCACTGCTTCCATTTTTGCAGAACGCGAGGCAGCGCGGACGTGCTGCTGGTGCAGCTCTTTCCGTTACGGCGCGACCGGGCGCCGACATCCTCGCGCGAGATCGTCGGCCGCACCGCCGAGATCGCCTTCAACGCTCCGCTGTTGGCGGAATTGCGCGGCCTCGCCGCCATTGACCGTGTGGCGGAACAAGCTGCGCGGCGCTTGCGGCTGCATCGCATCGTGCTCGACGAGGTTGCCGGAAGGCCCGATCCCAACAGCCGCCTGAACAACGATTACAAGTTGTTCCAGGCGCTGCATGAGCGCGGGCGCGAGGCGGCGCGGCGGTTCCTCGCGGCGCATTTTGATGCTATCGGATCGCACAGCACGATGGATGCTGCGGCCGAGGCCGATCCGGAATATGCCCGCCGATGAACCCTTGGTGACTGCGGAAGCCGGCGCCGCGCGGCTGGAAGTCATCGTTGCCGATATCACCACTCTCGACGTCGATGCCATCGTCAATGCCGCCAACCGCAGCCTGCTGGGCGGCGGCGGCGTCGACGGCGCCATTCATCGCGCTGCCGGACCAGAACTGCTGGCGGAATGCCGAACGCTTAATGGCGCCGAAACCGGCGAGGCCAAAATCACCCGCGGCTATCAAGCTCAAGGCCCGGCATGTGATCCATGCCGTCGGGCCGGTCTGGAACGGCGGCAAGGCGAGAGAAGAGGAACTGCTTGCCTCCTGCTATCGCGGCGCGCTGACGCTGGCGGCGGAACATCAACTCCGCTCGATCGCCTTTCCGGCGATCTCCACCGGCGTTTATCGTTTTCCGCCCGATCGCGCCGCGCGCATCGCGGTAGGCACGGTCGTTTCCGAATTGGCGGGAACGCCGCACAGCGTCGAGCGCGCGATCTTCTGCTGCTTCTCGGATGAATCGGCGCAGCATCACCGCGCTGCCTTTACCGATCTCGGCTTGGCGTGATGCCTAAGCTTCCCGCGCCGTCGCCAACGCCGCACAGCCGATCAGGCCCGGATGCGCCACGGTGACGAGATAGGTCGGCATACTTTGCAGCAGCTCGCTATAGGGCGGATGCGCTTCGAACGCCGCGCGGAAAATGTCTTCGTCGAACAAGGCGCCAAGCTTGCCGGTCACGCCGCCGGCGATATAGACGCCGCCCAGCGCCTTGAACGTGAGCGCCACGTCGCCGGCAAACCGCCCCAGCAACCGGACGAATAGCTTGATGGTGGCGCTTGCTGCGGGATCGCCGGCGAGCGCCTGCTCGACAATGTCTGCCGCGGTGACCGAAGCCGCACCCGGATTCACGGCCCGGTGCAGGCTGCGGCAGCCCGGAGCCGGAGATCACCATCTCGGCGGACACCGGCCCGCTGGCGTGCATGCGGGCGAAAATCGCCTCTTCGTCTTTACTGGCCGCGCCGAAACATACGTGACCGCCTTCGGTCGGAATGGGCAGCCAGCCCTTGCCCAGAGGGATCAGAGCGGCAACGCCCAAACCGGTGCCGGGGCCAAGCACGACTTTCACGCCATGTGCGGCTGGTGCGGCTGCGGCGTCGCCCAATTGACGGTAGTCGCCCGCGTGTAATTGCGCGAGCGCCCACGCTTGGGCTTCAAAATCATTGATGGCGTGAATGCGTGAGAATCCAAACCGCCCGGCCAATGCGTCGAGATTGAAGCGCCAGTTGCGGTTGGTCAGCGCAATGTCGCGGCCGGTTATCGGTCCGGCTACCGCGAGCACGGCGGCCTGTGGCCGGCATATCAGCTTGCGCAAGATAGGACGTGATCGCGTTTTCGAGGCTGGCGTAGTTGTTGTTATCCCACGAAACGACGCGTTCCGGGCGGCCATTGGAAGCGAGCAGGGCGAAGCGGCTGTGCGTGCCGCCGATGTCGGCAAGCAGAACAGAGCGCGGGTTAGACATCAAAAAACACTGTCTCGTTCTCGCCCTGCAGCCTGATGTCGAAGGCATAGACGACCTGTCCGCCTTTTTCCGCGCGTTGCGCGATCAACGTATTGCGGCGATCGGGCGGGACCAGCGCAAGGATCGGATCGGCCGCAGTTGCCCGCCTCATCGGAAAAATAGATCCGCGTATAGGCATGACGCGGCAGGCCGCGCGCGAAGACCGCGACCAGAATATGCGGCGCCTGCGGTTTGCCATCCGGCCCGGCAACGGCGCCCGGCTTGATGGTGCGAAAGCTGAAGCGGCCTTCCGCGTCGGTTCCGGCGCGGCCGAAGCCGGTGAATTTCGCATTCGGCCGCTGCTTGTCGGCGGGATGCGCGTAGCGCCCGGCGGCGTCGGCCTGCCAGATCTCGATCATCGCGTCGCTGACCGGCGCGCCGTCGCCATCAAGCACGCGGCCTTCGATGCGGATGCGCTCTCCGGACGCATCCGGCGTGATCAGGTCGTTCCCGATCGGCTGATGCCACGGATACTCCTTCCCGGGCGTGAGCGCGGGGGCGAAGAACGGTCCGACCGTCTGCGAAGGCGTAATGCCGGCCATGCGTCAGCTTTCCATCGGCGTCTGCGCGCGTCCGCGCAGCACGATGTCGAAGCGATAGGCCAGCGCCCAGTTCGGCACCGTGGCGTCCATGTCGAAGGACGAGATCAGGCGCTCGCGCGCGTTCTTCGGGAATCGACTGCGTAGATCGGGTCGTAGGGGATCAGCGGATCGTTCGGGAAATACATCTGCGTCACCAGCCGCGACAGGAAGGAATGGCCGAACAGCGAGAAGTGGATATGCGCCGGGCGCCAGGCATTGTCGTGGTTGCCCCAGGGATAGGCGCCGGGCTTCACGGTGAGAAACTGGTAGCGGCCCTCGGCGTCGGTGACGGTGCGGCCGGCGCCGGTGAAATTCGGATCGAGCGGCGCGGCGTGCTGATCGACAACATGCACATAGCGGCCGGCGGCATTGCACTGCCAGAGTTCGACCAGCGTGTTCGGCACCGGCCTGGCGTCCTCATCCAGCACGCGGCCCAACACGATGATGCGCTCGCCGAGCGGCTCGCCTTTGTGCTGCTTGGTGAGGTCGGCGTCGCCCGGCTGCACGGTCTCGTGGCCGTATACCGGGCCGGTGAGCTCGGACAGCGTATGCGGCGCGATGATCAGCGGCTTCTTCGGCGCGCGCTTGATCGAGCTTTTGTATTCGGGCGCGAGATGGCCTGAAAAGGCGCTCAGGCTCTCGCGCGGGTAAACGAATGTCATCACACCTTCTCCAATGCGAGTGAGACGCCCTGGCCGACGCCGACGCACATAGTCGCGAGCGCAAGCTTGCCGTCGCGCTTGTGCAAACCATGCACCGCCGTCATGCACAACCGCGCGCCCGACATGCCGAGCGGATGGCCGAGCGCGATCGCCCCGCCGTGCGGATTGACGTGATCGGCGTCGTCGGCGAGACCGAGCTGACGCAGCACAGCCAGTGCCTGTGACGCAAAGGCCTCATTCAGCTCGATCAGATCGAAGTCGCCGATCTTCAGCTTCAGCCGCTCCATCAGCTTTTGCGTGGATGGCACCGGGCCGATGCCCATGATGCGCGGCGGCACGCCGGCCGAGGCCATGCCGAGCACCCGCGCGCGCGGCGTCAGGCCGTGCTTCTTCGCCGCCGCCTCGGAGGCAAGGATCATGGCCGCGGCGCCATCATTGACGCCGGAAGCATTGCCGGCGGTGACGGTGCCCGGATTGCGGAACGGCGTCTTCAGCTTGGCGAGGTCTTCCATCGTGGTGGTGGGACGCGGATGCTCGTCGCGATCGACGACAACGGAACGATCCTTGCCCGGAATTTCAACAGGAATGATCTCGGTATCGAAATAGCCTGCCGCGCTCGCCTGCGCCGCGCGCTGCTGCGAGCGCAGCGCAAAGGCGTCCTGGTCCTTGCGGCTGACCTGGAATTCCTCGGCGACATTCTCCCCGGTATCCGGCATGGCATCGACGCCGTATTGCGCCTTCATCAGCGGATTGATGAAACGCCAGCCGATGGTGGTGTCGTGCAGTTCGGTGCTGCGCTGGAACGGCGTCTCTGCCTTGGCCATCACCAGCGGCGCGCGCGTCATCGATTCGACGCCGCCGGCCAATGGCAAATTCGATCTCGCCGGAACGGATCGCGCGCGCAGCGTCGCCGACCGCATTCATGCCGGAGGCGCAGAGGCGGTTGAGCGTGACACCCGGCACCTTATCCGGCAGCCCCGCCAGCAGCAGCGCCATGCGCGCGACATTGCGATTGTCCTCGCCGGCCTGGTTGGCGCAGCCGAGATAGACTTCGTCGAGCGCTTCCCAATCGGCATCGCTGTTGCGCGCGACCAGCGCCTTGATCGGCACCGCGGCGAGATCGTCGGTGCGCACCTTGGCCAGCGCGCCGCCGTAGCGGCCGATCGCCGTGCGCGCCGCGTCGCAGAGGAAAACCTCACGCATCGGACATTCCTTGAGCGGGCAGGGCGCTTCGGTTCCCCTCCCCCTTGTGGGGAGGGGTTAGGGGTGGGGGTGGGCCGTTCCCGAAGGTAAGCTCCCCCCTCCCCGAACCCTCCCCCACAAGGGGGAGGGAGCGAGAGGCTGTGCCATTAGCATAGGACAGCATCGCTAGGCCGCCTTGCCGTGGGCGGCGGCGGTGCGGGCCTGCAGCGCACGCAGGGTGTCTAGCTCTTGCGAGGTCGGGGGTGGAGTTTCCGCAACGCTCGCAGCGAAGCGCACCGGCCAGCCGGTGTTTTCCTGAATCTTTTCCCGCGTCACGCCGGGATGGATCGACACCACCGTCATTTCCTTGGTCGTCGGGATCGGGCTCGAAGACGCAGAGATCGGTGACGAGCTTGCTCGGCCCCTTGGTCTTCAGGCCGAGCCGCCTGCGGTGGTCGCCGCCTTCGCCATGGCCGAGCGAGGTGACGAAATCCAGCTGGTCGACGAAGCTGCGCTTGCCCTGCGCCATGATGATGAAAATCTCGCCGCAGGAAGTGGCGATCTCCGGCGCGCCGCCGCCGCCGGGCAGCCGCACCTTCGGCTTGTCGTAAGGCCCGACCACGGTGGTGTTGAGATTGGCGAATTTGTCGATCTGCGCGCCGCCGAGAAAGCCGACGGTGATGCGGCCGCCTTGCAGCCAGTAACGGAACATCTCCGGCACGGAAACGGTGGTCAGCGCGGTCTCGCACAATTCGCTGTCGCCGATGGAAAGCGGCAGCACATCGGGCTTGGTGGCGATGGTGCCGGACTCGTAGATCAACGTGATGTCCGGCGCATGCGTCAGCCGCGCCAGATTGGCGGCCGCCGACGGCATGCCGATGCCGACGAAGCAGACGTCCTCGTTGCGCAGCGCGCGCGCCGCCGCGATCGTCATCATCTCGTTGGAGGTGTAATTTTCCGCCATTACACCCTCGCGTCATTCCGGGGCGCCGCGCAGCGGCGAGCCCGGAATCCATACACACAGGCAGGGGTTATGGATTCCGGCCCGCGCGCTAGAGCGCGCGACCGGAATGACAAAGAATAATTGTGTCCGCCTGTGAACATTACAATCATTCCGCCGCCGTGCGCAGCGGCCGGATATGGGTCGCGAAAACTTCCGGCCGCTGCTCGAGCACATTCTTCTGCATCCAGGAAAGGAACGTCTCGCGCTCGCGGGCGATCCCGTCCCAATTCTTATAAAAGGCATTGTCGCGCGCGTAATAGCCTTGCGCGTAAGACGGGTAGGCGCCGCCTGGCACCTCCGCGATGGCGGTGACCGTCCAGGCCGGCAGCACCACGGCGTTGTAACTGCGCGGGCCGAGATCATCGACGATCTCCTCCACCGTCACGATCGCGCGCTTGGAGGCGAGCACGACTTCCTTCTGCACCCCGACGATGCCATCGATCAGCACATTGCCTTGGCGGTCGGCTTTTTGCGCATGGATCACCGCCACGTCCGGCCGATGCGCCGGGACGCAAGCCAGCGTCTCGCCGGTGAACGGGCACTGGATGAACTTGATCTTGGAATTCACTTTCGGCGAGATCGCCGCCGATATAGCCGCGGAAGACCGCGCAGGGCAGACCCGCCGCGCCGGCCTCATAGGCATTGGCCATGGCGGCGTGGGAATGCTCCTCGATCTCCAGCGGCTGCGGCCAGCCCTTCTCCACCGCGTCGCGCAAGCGATGCAGCGAGCCGACCCCCGGATTGCCGCCCCAGGAGAACACGATCTTCCGGGCGCAGCCCATGCCGATCATCTGATCGTAGATCAGGTCGGGCGTCATGCGGATCAGCGTCAGGTTCTTCCGCTGCTGGCGGATGATCTCATGCCCGGCCGCATGCGGGATGAGATGGGTGAATCCCTCCATCGCGACGGTGTCGCCGTCGCGGATATGGGCCTGCACGGCCTCGGCGAGGCTGGTTATGCGCGGTTTCATCGGGGACATTTAGGGATCAATGCGGCCGGGGGTCAAATGCCGCTTCTCCCCTCTCCCGCAAGCGCGGCCCGAGACGGTGCGAAGCCGACCGATGTCGCATCGGGCGATCGCTGCGGCGCCGATCTCGCATGAAACGCCCGGCGCCATCTGATACGGTCGCGGCCATGGATCTCGCCCGCACCCCGATCGTGCCGGAGCCTGCCGCCGATGCGGGTGGCCGGGTTACCCCGATGATGGAGCAATATATTGAGATCAAGGCCGCCAATCCGGATTGCCTGTTGTTCTACCGGATGGGCGATTTCTACGAATTGTTCTTCGAGGATGCCGAAATTGCCTCGCGCGCGCTCGGCATCATGCTCACCAAGCGCGGCAAGCATCTCGGGCGCGACATCCCGATGTGCGGCGTGCCGATCCACCGCTCCGATGAATATCTGCACAAGCTGATCGCGCAGGGCCATCGCGTCGCGGTCTGCGAACAGATCGAAGATCCGGCGGAGGCGAAGAAACGCGGCGCCAAGAGCGTGGTGCAGCGCGACGTCACGCGCCTGGTCACGCCCGGCACCTTGACCGAAGACAGCCTGCTCGATGCCGGGCGCAACAATTACCTCTTGGCGCTCACGCGCGCGCGGGTGTCGGCCGATGGCGAGCAAGGCCGCTTCGGGCTGGCCTGGATCGACATCTCTACCGGCGAATTCCGCATTGCCGAATGCGAGCCCGGCGCGCTCGCCGCCGAGATCGCGCGGCTCGAGCCGGGCGAAATCATCGTCTCCGATGCGCTCTATTCCGATCCGGAGCTGGCCTCATATTTCCGCTCGCTGCCGGCGGTGACGCCGCTGACCCGCGACGTGTTCGACGGCGCGACCGCCGAGCGCCGCCTGACTGAGTTACTTCTCGGTCGCGACCACCGATGCCTTCGGCACGCTCTCGCGGCTGGAACTGACGGCGGCGGCCGCCTGCATCACCTATGTGGAGCGCACGCAGCTCGGCAAGCGCCCGCCGCTGTCGCCGCCGTTGCGGGAAGCCGCGGGCGCCACGCTCGCAATCGACCAGGCGACGCGCAGCAATCTGGAACTCGTGCGCACGCTCACCGGCGAGCGGCGCGGCTCGCTGCTCGCCGCGATCGACCGCACCGTCACGCCGGCGGGCTCGCGTCTGTTGGCGCAGCGGCTTTCGGCACCGCTGACCGACGCCAAGGCCATCGCTGCGCGGCTCGATTGCATCGAGATGTTCGTCGCCGATTCCGGCCTGCGCGGCGAGCTGCGCGACCGGCTGAAGGCCTCGCCCGACCTCGCCCGCGCGCTCAGCCGCATTGTGGTGGACCGCGGCGGGCCGCGCGATCTTGGCGGCGATCCGCGACGGCATTCTGGCGGCTTCCGCGCTGGCGGCCAGGCTTGACGGCCGCAAGGACGCGCCCGCGGAAATCACCGGCGCGATCGCCGCGCTGCGGCGGCCGGATCCCGCGGTGGCGGAGGGGCTGGCGGCGGCGCTTGCCGACGAATTGCCGGCGTTCAAGCGCGACGGCGGATTCGTGCGGGCGGGTTACGACGCCGCGCTCGATGAGGCGCGCGCGCTGCGCGATGAATCCCGCCGCGTGGTCGCCGGCTTGCAGGCCCGCTACGCCGACGAGACCGGCATCCGCATGCTGAAAATCCGGCACAACAATGTGCTCGGCTATTTCGTCGAGGTGACGGCGCAGCATGGCGAGAAGCTGATGTCGCCGCCGCACAACGCAGCCTTCATCCATCGGCAGACGCTGGCGGGCCAGGTACGCTTCACCACCGCCGAACTGGGCGAGCTGGAAACCAAGATCGCCAATGCCGCCGACCGCGCGCTCGCCATCGAGCTCGAGACTTACGCGCGCCTCGCCGGCACCGTCACGGCGGCTGCCTTCAACATCAAGGCCGCCGCCGAGGCTTTGGCGGTGCTCGACGTCTCCGCCGCGCTGGCGCAGGTCGCGGTGGAGCGCAACTATCTGCGGCCGGAAGTGGACGACACGCTTGCCTTCGTGATCGAGGGCGGCCGGCATCCGGTGGTCGAGCAGGCGCTGGCGCAGGATGGGCAACCCTTCGTCGCCAATGACTGCGATCTCTCCCGCCGCCGCGGAGTGAAGCCGCGCGGACGCATCTATCTGCTGACCGGCCCCAATATGGGCGGCAAGTCCACTTTCCTGCGGCAGAACGCCTTGATCGCCGTGATGGCGCAGATGGGCAGCTTCGTGCCTGCGCGCAGGGCCCATATCGGCATCGTCGACCGGCTGTTCTCCCGCGTCGGCGCAGCCGACGATCTCGCGCGCGGCCGCTCGACCTTCATGGTCGAGATGGTGGAAACCGCGGCGATCCTCAATCAGGCGCGCGAGCGCTCGCTGGTGATCCTGGACGAAATCGGCCGCGGCACCGCGACCTTCGACGGTCTCTCCATCGCCTGGGCGACGATCGAGCATCTGCACGAGGCCAACCGCTGCCGCGCGCTCTTCGCCACCCACTTTCACGAGCTGACGGCGTTGTCGGCGAAACTGCCGCGCCTGTTCAATGCCACCGCGCGGGTGAAGGAATGGCACGGCGACGTGGTCTTTCTGCACGAGGTGGTGGCAGGCGTCGCCGACCGTTCTTATGGCATCCAGGTGGCAAAGCTCGCCGGCTTACCCGCCTCGGTGATCGACCGCGCCAAGATCGTGCTGGCCAAGCTGGAAGCCGAGGACCGCGCCTCGCCGGTGCGCGGCTTCGACGATCTGCCGCTGTTCGCCGCCGCGCCGAAGCCGGCAGCAACGCCCGCCGCCGATGCCGCGCTGGAGGCGCTTATTGCCGCGCTCACGGCGCTGCATCCGGACGAGATGTCGCCGCGCGAAGCGCTGGAAGCGCTCTATGCGCTGAAGGCCAAGGCGGCGGAGAAAAGTTGACGGCGTTTCCCGGGCGCGGCGCAGCGCGAAACGCTGCGCTGCAGACCCGGGATCGTTTCAGATTTCGGAATGCGAAAAGGTCCCGGATCAGCGGTGCACCGTTACACGCTGCACCGCGTCCGGGACACGGCTCTAATTCCGATGCATGCTGATCGCCACCGGCGGGCCGCTGCGGATGGTCTGATACACCACGCAATAGCGCTCGGTGAGCTTCAGCAGCTGGTCGAGTTTTTCCTGCGGCGCGTCGGTGTCGATGTCGAAGCGCAGGCGGATTTGCGCGAAGCCGACCGGCGCGTCCTTGGCCACGCCGAGCGTGCCGCGGAAATCGAGATCGCCTTCCGCCGACACGGTGCCGGATTTCAGCGGAATGTCGATGGCGGTGGCGACCGCTTTCAGCGTGACGCCGGCGCAGGCCACCAGCGCCTCCAGCAGCATGTCGCCGGAACACAATTCCATGCCGGAGCCGCCGGTCGCCGGATGCAAGCCCGCGACCGCGAGCGCGCGGCCAGTCTCCACCTTGCAGGCGATATTGCTGTCGTCGAGCGTGCCCTTGGCCTTCAGGGTAATGACGGCGGCTTTCGCGTCGCTCTTGTAACGTTCCTTGATCGGCGCCTGCAGCGCCCGCAGTTCAGCGGCATCCATGGGATTCCCTCTGTCATGGCCGGGATGCTCGGCCGAACGTTCGCCGGCCATCACGTTACTGCGTGAGGCTAAGTATAAGGCGTCGATGCCCGGCACAGTCCGCGGCATGACGCGGCGGCAGGCGAGCAATCACCACCACAGCGCGGCGCCGGCCTCGGTCTTGGTTTCGCCCTCGGCCATGGGCGTGCGCTCCAGCGAGCGATCGAGCGCGGCCATGATGCGCCGCTTGGCGAAATCGAAGGCGGCGGATTGCCGGTCGCGCGGACGCGGCAGGTCGGTCTCGATCTCATCGAAAATCCGGCCCGGGCGCGGGCGCATCACCAGCACGCGGTCGGCCATCACGATGGCTTCTTCGACGTCATGGGTGACCAGGATCAGCGTCGGCTTCAGATCGGCCCAGAGATCGAGCAGGTGATCCTGCAGGTCGACGCGGGTAAAGGCGTCGAGCGCGGAAAACGGCTCGTCGAGCAGCAGCACTTCGGGCTGCGGCACCAGCGCCCGCGCGATCGCGACGCGCTGCGCCTGGCCGCCGGACAATTCGCGCGGCCACATCGCCGCTTTCTCGGTAAGGCCGACGCGCTCCAGCGCCCGCGCCACGCGCGCGTTGCGCTCGGCGGCGGGAAGGTGGGCGAGGCCGAAGCCGACATTGTTGGCCACCGACAGCCAGGGCAGCAGCCGCGGCTCCTGGAAGATCATGCCGATCTTCTCATGCGGCGCGGTAATGCGCGTGCCGTTGAGCGTGACGGTGCCCTGCGTCGCGGGATCGAGGCCGGACGCGACGCGCAGCAGCGTGGACTTGCCGCAGCCGGAGCCGCCGACCACGGCGACGATCTCGCCCAGTTCGACCTTGATCGATACGCCATCGATTGCGCGCACGCCGTTGGGATAGGTCTTTGCCGATGCGGTCGAGTAGCGAGCATGTGCTTCTTCCTAACGCCGCGCGACCACGTCTTCCCAGCGCAGCAGCGGCGCGGTCGCGCGCGCGAGCAGGAAGTCGGTGGTCTTGCCGATAATGCCGAAGGCGACGATGGCGGCGACGATCTGCGCCGGCTTGCCGAGCTGCTGGCCGTCGATCAAGAGGAAGCCGAGGCCGGTGGAGGCGCCAAGAAATTCCGCCGCCACCACGAACATCCAGCCGAGCCCGAGCCCTGCGCGCAGCGACAGCACATAGGCTGGCATCACCGCGGGCAGCAGGATGCGGCGGACCATGGCGAAGCCGGAAAGCCGGAAAACGCGGCCGACTTCGACGATCTTGCGGTCGACGGACAGCACCGCGCCCATGACGCCGAGATAAACCGGAAAGAACACGCCGACCGCGATCAGGATGATCTTCGACGCTTCGAATATGCCGAACCAGAGGATGAACAGCGGCACCCAGGCGATCGACGGGATCGCGCGCAGCGCCTGCAGGGTCGGATCGAGCAGGCGGTTGGTGAGCGCGGAATAGCCGGCGATGGCGCCGAGGATCGTGCCGGCGGTGACGCCGAAGAAAAATCCGGCGGCGACGCGCCACAAGGTCGCCAGCGTGTGCTGCTGCAACTCGCCGGTGGCGGCAAGGTCGGCGAAGGTGCGGAAAATCACCGACGGCGGCGGCACCAGGCGGCCATTCGACCAGCCTTTCCACACCGCGAATTCCCAGAATAACGCCAGCGCGACCGGCAGCAGAAAGCCCAATGCCGGCCGGGCGAAACGCGCGAGCTTGCTCCTCGACGAAGCGGTTTCCGCCGGGGTCTGGTCAACCGTCGCTGTCATGCAAGCAAGAGACATAACCCGTCCGCGGAATGCAATGCTGTCCTTGGTTGTCATCGCCGGGCATAGCCCGTCAAAGACGGGCGTGAACGTCCTTATGTCCCGGCGATCCCGCTTAGGAGGCCCTCTGCTAGTTGTTCGAGATCACCGGGACGCGCCGCTGCGCGGCGGCCCGGTGATGACGGCAAAAGCCGTCAGTTGGTCACGTAGCGGTCGTCGATCAGCTCATCGACCGCCTTTTTCACGTCGACGCTGGGCTGGATCACGGCGGACTTTTGCAGGGCGAGGCCGGCTTCCAGGATCGACTCGCGCTGCGCCGGCGCCGACCTTGCTATGGGTCATCTCGGTGCGCTCCTTCAGCTGCTTGTCGACAACCTCGGGGGCGAGCTTGGTGACGCCGATGAAGATCTTCTTCAGCTCGTCATAGTTGGCGAGCGAATATTTGCGCGCCTCCTCATAAGCCTTGATCACGCGCTTGACGATCTCCGGATTGTCCTTGGCGAATTCCTCGCGCACGTTGAGGATGCCCCAGGTATTGGCCTCGGGCTTGCGGTAGAACAATTTGGCGCCTTCCTGGATTTCCTGCTGCGCCATCATCGGATCGAGCCCGGCCCAGGCATCGACGTCGCCGCGATGAAGCGCCGTGGCGCCGTCGGCATGCTGCTGCACCAGCACCGGTGTGATGTCCTTGTCGGTCAGGCCGTGGGCGAGCAGCGCGCGCACCAGGAAGATGTGCGGATCGGTGCCGCGCACCATCGCCACCTTCTTGCCTTTGAGCTCCTCGACCTTGGTGATCTTTGCAGTCCTTGCCGACGACCAGCGCGGTCCATTCCGGGCGCGAATAGACATAGACCGACTTGATCGGGTTGCCGTTGATCCTGGCAACCAGCGCGGCGGAGCCGGCGGTCGAGCCGAAATCGATCGAGCCGGCGTTGAGGAATTGCAGCGCGTTGCTCGAGGAGACGGTCTGTACCCAGCGGACGGTGATGCCGTCCTTCTGGAATTCCTTCTCCAGAAAGCCTTTCTCCTTCAGCAGCATCGAGACCGGGTTGTAGGTCGCCCAATCGACGCGGATTTCCTTCGGCTGCGCGAAAGCCGTCGTACCCGGGGCGAGCCAGGCCAAGACGCTGAAAGCGAGCAACGAACGTCGCGATACACAACTCATCACAAATCCTCCCACGCGCACCAGTTATCTGGCGGGCTTCACGACTGCGGCCGGCGGACGCGGCGCTACTTAGCGGCATTTGTCGTTCAGCGGCAAGCAGCATCAACGGAGAGGCGCTAGTTTCATGCTGTTGCGGAGGCTGCCTGCGATTTGATTTAGAATAATCGACCAAGAAGGACACGCGTGGGGGAATGACCATCTCCAAGCCCCGTCAACTTTTGTGAAAAGCTGCCGGCCTTAGATTGGGTGACAGCGCCGCCTCCCTCCGCTATCTCCGAGTATGCTTTTCGATCCCCGCAAGCATGGTGGCGTCTTCAACTCGGCTGACGTTGCCGCCGCGCTCGATCAACTCGCCGCGCAATATGCCGGGCGTGAGCATGAGCTGCGCTCCGCCGTCGCCAAGCGGCTGAAGCGCGCGCTGGCCGAAGGCCGCGCCGCCGCGGAGCAATTGCTGTTGAAGGAGCGGCAGGGCCGGCTGTGCGCCGAGCGGCTCTGCTTCATGCAGGACGAGATCATCCGCCTCCTGTTTGATTTCATCGGCAAGCATCTCTATCAGTCGCGCAACCCCTCCGAAGCCGAGCGCATGGCGATCGTCGCTACCGGCGGATATGGCCGCGGATTGATGGCGCCGGGGTCCGATATCGATCTCCTTTTCCTGCTTCCCTATAAACAAACGGCTTGGGGCGAATCGGTCGCCGAGACGATTCTTTATTGTCTGTGGGACATGGACCTGAAGGTCGGCCACGCCACGCGTTCTGTGGACGAGTGCATCCGGCAGGCGAAAGCGGACATGACCATCCGCACCTCCATCCTGGAAGCCCGCTTCCTGCTCGGCGACAGCAAATTGTTCGACGAGCTGGTCGCGCGTTTCGACAAGAACATTGTGCAAGGCACGGCGACCCAATTCGTCACTGCCAAGCTTGCCGAACGCGAGGAGCGCCACCGCCGCGCCGGCCAATCCCGCTATCTGGTCGAGCCCAACGTCAAGGACGGCAAGGGCGGCCTGCGCGACCTGCATACGCTGTTCTGGATGGCCAAATACGTCTACCGCGTGCGCGAGCCGGATGAGCTGCTGGAACAAGGCGTATTCGGCCGCGAGGAGTTCGCGCTCTTCCGCCGCTGCGAGGATTTTCTCTGGTCGGTGCGCTGCCACATCCATTTCGTCGCCGGGCGCGCCGAGGAACGACTCTCCTTCGATATCCAGCGCGAGATCGCCGTGCGGCTCGGCTACACCGAACACCCGGGCATGCAGGATGTCGAACGCTTCATGAAGCACTACTTCCTGGTGGCAAAGGACGTCGGCGACCTCACCGCCATCCTCTGCGCCGAACTGGAGGAGCGCCAGGCCGCGCCCGCGCCGGTGCTCAGCCGCATGATCGCGAGATTCCGCCCGGCCGGGCGCCGCACGTTGCCCGAGACCGAAGATTTCATCATCGACAACAACCGCATCAAAGTCGCCAACCCGGATGTCTTCCGCCGCGATCCGCTCAATCTGCTTGCGATTTTCCGGCTCGCGCAGTCGCATAATCTGGCGCTGCATCCGGATGCGACGCGGGCGATCCGCCGTTCGCTGAAGCTAATCGATAGCAACTTCCGCCGGGACGAGAAGGCCAATCAGCTGTTCCTGCAGATACTGACCTCGCAGGAGGCGGAAATCGTGCTGCGCTGGATGAATGAGACCGGCGTGCTGGGCCGCTTTATCCACGCCTTTGGACGCATCGTCGCGATGATGCAGTTCAATATGTACCATCACTATACCGTGGACGAGCACCTGCTGCGCTGCATCGGCGTGCTGGCGGATATCGAGCGCGGCGACAATGAGGAATTCGCGCTGGCGAATGATCTCATGCGCAAGATCCAGCCGCAGAACCGCGCCGTGCTCTACATCGCCTTGTTCCTGCACGACATCGCCAAGGGCCGCACGGAAGACCACTCGATTGCCGGCGCCCGCATTGCGCGGCGCATATGCCCGCGGCTCGGCTTCTCGCCCGCCGAGACGGATACGGTGGCCTGGCTGATCGAGGAACACCTCGTGATGTCGAGCATCGCCCAATCGCGCGATCTTTCCGACCGCAAGACCATCGAAAATTTCGCCGCGGTGGTGCAGTCGCTCGAGCGGATGAAGCTTCTCACCATCCTCACCACCGCCGACATCCGGGCGGTGGGACCTGGGGTCTGGAATGGCTGGAAGGCGCAATTGCTGCGCACGCTTTATTATGAAACCGAGCCGGTGCTGACCGGCGGCTTCTCCGAGGTCAACCGCGCGCAGCGCGTCGCCAACGCGCAGGCCGAATTCCAGGAGCAGATCAAAGATTGGACGGCAGAGCAGCGCGAAGCCTACGTCGCCCGCCACTATCCGGCTTATTGGCTCAAGGTCGACCTGCGGCATCAGCTGGCGCATGCGCGTTTCCTGAGGCAGGCCGAGCAGCAGCAGCAGACGCTCGCGACCAGCGTGGCCTTCGATCCCGAGCGCGGTGTTACCGAACTGACGGTGCTGGCGCCCGATCATCCGTGGCTGCTGTCGATCATCGCCGGCGCCTGCGCGGTGACCGACGCCAATATCGTGGATGCGCAGATCTACACCACCACGGACGGGCTCGCGCTCGACACCATTTCGATCTCGCGCGAATTTGACATGGAAGAGGACGAGTTGCGGCGCGCAGCGCGCGTCGCCACCGCTATCGAGCGCGCGTTGCGCGGAGACCTGAAGCTGCCGGAGATGATCAGCCAGCGCGCAACGCCCAAGGGGCGGATCAAGGCCTTTGCCGTGGAGCCGGATGTCACCATCAACAATCAGTGGTCGCACCGCTACACGGTGGTGGAAGTGACCGGCCTCGACCGGCCCGGCTTGCTCTATGCGCTGACCACAACTTTGTCGAAGCTCAACCTCAATATCACGTCGGCTCACGTGGCCACGTTCGGCGAACGCGTGGTGGACGTGTTCTATGTCACCGATTTGCTGGGCGACAAGATCACTTCGGCGACGCGGCAGGCGGCGATCAAACGCGCCTTGCTCGCCTTGTTCGCCGGCGGCGCGGCAGGCGGCGGCGCCGCACCGCAAAACGCCGCTGTCAGCTGATCCGCCGGCTTTTGCGCGGATCGCCATGGGTTAACTGCCCCTTAAACAGCCCCGCTCTAGCGTGGGGACTGAAAGCCGGCTGTTGTTGGGGCGGCCGGATTTATCCGTGAGACAACGGCATGGCGGGGGGACGGCGAAAGGGCGGCGCGCGGCGCGAGCCGGTATTCGACGCCGAGTCCAAGACCACGCCCGCGCGCGCGAAGAAACGCAGCCCGCGCAAACGCAGCGGCAAAACAAAGCTCCCCAGTTTTGGCCGCCTTGTTTATTGGTCGCTTGTGCTGCTGTTGTGGGTCGCGATCGCCAGCGTCGGCGGCGTCGCCTGGATCGGCGCTCATCTGCCGCCGATCCATTCGCTGGAAATCCCCAAGCGCCCGCCGTCGATTCAGATCGTCGGCATCGACGGGCGTGTGCTCACGACGCGCGGCGATGGCGGCGGCGCGGCGATGTCCTTGAAAGAGCTGCCGCCTTATCTGCCGAAAGCTTTCATCGCGATCGAGGACCGGCGCTTCTATGCGCATCACGGGGTGGATCCTTTCGGCATCGCGCGCGCCGCGCTGGCCAATGTCATGCATCAAGGCGTGTCGCAAGGCGGCTCCACCATCACCCAGCAGCTCGCGAAAAATCTTTTCCTGACGCAGGAACGCACGCTCTCGCGTAAAATCCAGGAACTGGTGCTGGCCTTCTGGCTCGAACGTAAATTCTCCAAAGTCGAAATTCTCGAGCTCTATCTCAATCGGGTTTATTTCGGCGCCGGCGCGTACGGCGTGGAAGCCGCCGCGCAACGCTATTTCGGCAAGAGCGCGCGCCAGGTCACCCTCGCCGAGGCGGCGATGCTCGCCGGTCTGGTGAAATCGCCCTCGCGCCTTGCACCCACGCGCAATCCGGACGGAGCGGAACGCCGCGCGCAGACCGTGCTGCTGGCGATGGCGGACAGCAAGCTCGTCACCGAAAACGGAGTGAAGGCGGCGATGTCGTACCCCGCGCGCGTGATGCCGCAGGCCAGTGCGGGTTCGGTCAACTATGTCGCCGACTGGATCATGGACGTGCTCGACGACATCGTCGGCCGAGTCGATGAGGACATCGTGATCGAGACGTCGATCGATCCTGCCTTGCAGGTGATCGCGGAAAAAGCGCTGGTGGAGGAACTCGCGCAGAAGGGCGGCAAATTCGGGGTGTCGCAGGGCGCGGTGGTGACGATGACGCCGGACGGCACCGTGCGCGCGCTGGTCGGCGGCCGCGATTACAGCGAGAGTCAGTTCAACCGCGCTGTTTCGGCCAAACGGCAGCCTGGTTCCGCCTTCAAGCCTTTCGTTTATCTCACAGCCATCGAACGCGGCTTGACGCCGGACACCGTGCGCGAAGACCGGCCGCTGTCGGTGAAAGGCTGGAAGCCGGAAAATTACACCCGCGATTATCTCGGCAATGTGAGCCTGACCCAGGCGCTCGCGATGTCGCTCAATACCGTTTCGGTGCGGCTGACCCAGGAATTCGGGCCGACCGCGGTGGTGAAAACCGCGCACCGGCTTGGCATCGCATCCAAGCTCGAGCCCAATGCCTCGATCAGTCTCGGCACCTCGGAAACCTCTGTGATCGAGCTGGTCAGCGCCTATGCCGCCTTCGCCAATGGCGGCCTCGCGGTGGCGCCGCACGTGGTTGAGCGGGTGCGCACGGCCGGCGGAACCGTGCTCTACCGGCGCATGCCGAGAGCCTCGGCCGTGTCATCGACGCACGCTATGTGGCGATGATGAACCAGATGATGCGGGAGACGCTGCTCACCGGCACGGCGCGCAAGGCAGACGTTGTCGGGCTGGCCGGCGGCGGGCAAGACCGGCACCAGCCAGGATTTCCGCGACGCCTGGTTTATCGGCTACACCGCGCAATACGTGACCGGCGTGTGGCTCGGCAATGACGACGGCTCGCCCACGCACAAGACCAGCGGCAGCGGCCTGCCGGTGGAGATCTGGAGCCGGGTGATGAAGACCGCGCACCAGAATGTGCCGGTCGCGGGCCTGCCCGGCCTGGTCGGCGGCGCTCCGGTCGCGGTTGCGCTTCCGCCCGGCGACATCGCGCGCCGCCCGCAAATGGCGGACGCCAGCGGAAAGCCGCCGATACCGGCTTCGGCTGCCGGGGGCCTGGACGACTGGCTGTTGGGAAAACTGTTCGGCCGCCGTTGATGCCGCGGCTTCAATCGACCAGGGTCGGCTTCGGCCCGTTGTAGGAAGTCCGTAGCGGTGCAGATCGGTGCCGTGCACGTCGAGCCAGACCTTCGCCCGCTTCATCGCCGGCGATAGCCGCGCCAGCAGCCGCCAGAAGCGGATCGAGTGATTCATCTCGCGTAGATGCGCCACTTCATGCGCCGCCAGATAGTCGAGGACATAGGGCGGGGCGAAGATCAGCCGCCAGGAATAGGACAGCACGCCGGTGGTGGAGCAGGAACCCCAGCGGCTTGATTGATCGCGTACGGTGATGCGCTTGATGCTGACGCCGATCTGTTGCGCATAATGCCGGCTTGCGGCTTCCAGGTCGCGGCGCGCTTCCTGTTTCAGGTAATCGGTCACGCGGCGATTGATATGCGGGGCATCGCCGGCAACGCAGAGCAGCTGTTCTTCGTTCGCAGCGATTTCCGTCCAAACCGTTCCGCGGGTGTTGCGCCGGTGCACGATGCGATGCGGCGAGCCGCGCAAGGGAATCACGACGCCATGCGCGAAGGGCGCGGCTTCCGGCAGCCGGCCGAGCCGGGCAGCGATCCAGCCGCCGTGCTTTTGCGCAAATTCCTTTGCTTCCTTCAGACTTCCGCGCGGCGGCATGGTGAGGATCACTTCGCGCGTGGCAGCCTGGATGCGAAGCGTATAGCGGCGCGCCTGCCGATGCCGGCGCAGGCGCACGAGATAGATGGATCGATCGAAAGCGATGCTGATCGCCTGCGGCTCGGTCGGCCGACGATAAAGAAGTGCGCGCAACGGCATGGAAATGGCCTGACTGAAAAAAACGGTCCGGTGGAATAGTGCCATATCCAAAGCCGCCGACAGCCATCCATAATTACGAAAGTGCGGCCCCTAGACCCAGCATTGGGCCGCTGACGCCGGACGCAACATATTGTAGGCCGAAACGGTGAATCGGAGATCATTTTTTGCCGCCGCCGCCAGCGAGGCGACGGGTCGGGATCAATCGCGACAGCATGGAAAATAGTTGCGTAAAATCAAATAATTACGAAGGAGAGTCTACAGCGATCACTGGAAAGGGCCAATTGGCGGGTGTTTCTCACCTAGTGTGCCGGAACCGGACACCTGCCGTCACCGCGAATCAGTGCATCCCCGCTGCCAGACCGCCGACTTATCCGGTCGTAGCCAATGGCGCTGCCTTTTTCCCCGCACGGCGTGGAACACCATCGTTCGACAGGATGAAATCGGCGATCCGCGGCGCAATCTCAGCGCGAAAGCGCGAGCCGTTGAACACACCGTAATGCCCGACGCCGCGGGCGAGGTAATGCGTCTTGCGGTCCGCCGGGATGTGGTCGCATAGCCAATGCGCTGCTTCGGTCTGCCCGAGGCCGGAAATGTCGTCGTGCTCGCCTTCCACTGTCATCAAGGCGACGCGCCGGATGCGCGAGGGATCCACCCGCTCGCCGCGATGCGTCATTTCACCTTTCGGCAGCGCGTGACGCACGAAGACCGTCTCGACGGTCTGCAGATAGTATTCGGCGGCGAGATCCATCACCGCGAGATATTCGTCATAGAATTCCCGGTGCGTTTGTGCGGAGTCGCCGTCGCCTTCCACCAGATGCTGGAACAGGTCCCTGTGCGCCTGGATATGGCGCCCGAGATTCATGCTGACAAAGCCGTGCAGCTGCAGGAAGCCCGGATAGACGTCGCGCATCACGCCCGGATTGGGGAAGGGCACCTTGGTGATGACGTGATGCCGGAACCAGTCGACCCCACGCTCCTGCGCAAGCTTGTTGACCTTGGTCGGCTTGCAGCGCGCATCGATCGGGCCGCCCATCAGGATCATGGAGCGCGGCACGTCGGGATCGTTTTGCGCTTCCATCAGCGCCACGGCGGCCAATACCGGGACCGAAGGCTGGCATACGGCGATCACATGGGTGTCGCCGCCGAGCCGGCGCAATATGGCGGCGACATAGTCGATGTAGTCGTCGAGATCGAAACGGCCTTCCGCGAGCGGCACCATGCGCGCGTCCACCCATTCGGTGATGTAGACGTCGTGCTGCGGCAGGAAGGCTTCCACCGTGCCGCGCAACAAAGTCGCATAGTGGCCGGACAGCGGTGCCACGATCAGCACCCGCGGCTGCGGCGCTCTTGGCGCATGCTCGAACAGCCGGTTGAAATGCAACAGCCGGCAGAACGGCTGCTCCCACACCGTGGTGATCTGCACCGGCACGTGTTCCCCGCCGACCGATGTGGATTCGATGCCCCATTCCGGCTGCGCGTAGCGGCGCGTCGCGCGCTCGAACACCTCGGCGGCGGCGGCCATGGATTTTCCGAAAGGCGCGTGCGAGAGCGGATTGACCGGGTTCTTGTAGAAAAGGCGGGTGGCTTCGGCCCAGGCGCGCGTCGGGCTGAGCGCCGCATGGATCATTTCGTAGAACCAATATAGCGGCGTCGACACCATGAGGCCGCTTTCCGGCGGGGCGGCGACCTCGCCGGCAAATTCACCGATGGCATGGGGCGCGTATTCGATTTGCTGCATCGCAGCAGACTGTCGCTTTTTGGTCATCGGGTCAATGTATGATGATGGTTTTCACCAACTGTTACCGAGGCGCAACAGTTCCGCGTTTTAGGCCTTATTCGCCGGTCTGCATCAGCGTGCCCTGGCGCCGGGCACTCTCCAGCAGGCGCAAAAAGGCGAAAGTTGCAGCGCCAAAATAAAGCGCGTTGAGGCCGAGCGCGCCCAGCATCAAATCCGTCCGGAAGACCCGGTCGATGACGAGCGCGCGCAGCCCCTCGAAAACGTAAGTCGGCGGCAACAGCCAGGCCAAAGGCTGCAACCATTCCGGCAACACGCTCACCGGATAATAGACGCAGGAGAGCGGCAGGATCAGGAAGGCCAGCGTCCAGGCCAGGCTTTCCGCGCCAAGCCCATGCCGCAGCAATATCCCGGAAACCAGAATCCCGATCGACCAACTTGTCAGGATGAGATTGACGAAAAAGAAAACGAAGGCGAAGCCAAGCTGGTAGACGTTGAAGCCGAAGAAGGCCAAGGCAACGATGAAGACCGGCACCATGCCGATGATCAGCCGCAGCAGGCTCATCAGCATCAAGGCCGCGACGAATTCGGCCGGCCGCAGCGGGCTCATCATCAGGTTGCCGAGGTTGCGCGCCCACATCTCTTCCAGAAACGAGATGGAAAATCCGAGCTGCCCGCGGAACAGGATCTCCCACAGCAGCATGGCGCCGATCAGCGTGGCGCCGGCGCGCGCAAAAAATCCGGAATGCTGCGCGACGTAAATCTGGATCAGGCCCCAGGTCAGCACCTGTACCATCGGCCAGTAGATCAGTTCGGCCACTCTCGGCCAGGAGGAGCGCAGGAGATACCAATAGCGCAGCACCATGGCGGCGATCCGGTGCGGCGAAAAACTTACCGTTTGTGAGGTGGTGTTCATTGCGCCGCCTCGCGAGCCTCGCGCCGCCCGCGCGCGACGTCGAGAAAGACTTCTTCCAGCGTGTCGCGGCCATAGCGCGCAAGGAGCCGCTCGGGCGAATCATCGTCTTCGATCCGGCCGCGCTTCATCATGATGACGCGCTCACACAGACGCTCGACCTCGGCCATATTGTGGGAGGCCAGCAGAATGGTAGCGCCGCTTTCGGCACGAAAGCGTTCAAGCCTTCCGCGCACCCAATCCGCGGTATCCGGATCGAGCGATGCGGTCGGCTCGTCGAGCAGCAGGACCTCGGGACGATTAAGCAAAGATTTGGCGACCGATACGCGCGTCTTCTGGCCGGACGACAGCTTGCCGGTGGGGCGGTCGATGAATTCCTTCAGGTCGAATTCCTCCGCCAGCTGCGCGATGCGCGCGTCCGCGTCCTCCACGCCGTAAAGCCCGGCGAAAACCTTCAGGTTCTGCCGCACGGTCAGCCGCATCGGCATGTCGACATAGGGACTTTCGAAATTCATCCGATGCAACACCTGATAGCGCTGCTGCGGCATCTGCGCGCCCAGGACGCAAACGGTGCCCGAGGTAGGCACCGTCAGCCCCATGATCATGGCGATGGTGGTGGTCTTGCCGGCGCCATTGCCGCCGAGGAGCGCGGTGATGGAGCCCGGCGGCAACTGAAAAGAGATATCCGCCACGGCCGTGGTTCCCTTGAACACTTTGACCAGGTGGTCGGCACTGATGGCGGCGCGCGGCGGCATGCCGCTGATGTGACGTTGCGGCGCGCATTCCGCAAGTGTTATGCGCATGATCCCGAAAAGTGGGAACCGGTTTTCGGATAAGATCATGCGCCAAGTTTAAAGTTAGCGCGCGTTCGGACGCAAAACCGGTACCCACTTTTGCTGAACGCGCGCTAAGATCGCAGCAGCCCGGGCTTTCGCCGCGGGACGCATAGGACCCGGAACCGTCCATGGAAGGTCTTCTGCTCGACCAGCCGCGGCATCTGCAGCGCAACGTGCGGCTCGACACGCTGATGCGCCTGCGCTGGCTGAGTGTGCTCGGCCAGACCGCGGCAATTCTCGTGGTGCATTACGGGCTCGGATTTCGGCTGCCGGTCTATGCTTGTCTTGCGGTCGTCGCCCTGTCGGCCTGCCTCAATGTCGCGATGCGCATAGGCTTTCGCCTGACGCAGCGGCTGGAAGCCGACCGCGCGGCTTGGCTGCTCGCCTTCGATATCGCGCAACTTGCCGTGCTGTTGTTCCTCACCGGCGGGCTGCAGAATCCCTTCGCGTTTCTGTTCCTTGGCCCGGTGCTGATCTCCGCCACCGCACTGCCACCGCGCATGACGCTGATGCTCGGCACCTTCGCGGTGTTTTGCGCCAGCGTGCTGTTCTTCGTGCATTATCCGTTGCCCTGGGATCCGGATGATCCGCTGGAATTGCCGGCGATCTACATGCTGGGCGTATGGCTCTCGATCCTGCTCTCGATGGGCTTCATCGGCGTCTATGCCTGGCAGATCACCGAGGAGGCGCGGCTTCTGGCCAATGCGCTCGCCGCCACCGAACTGGTGCTGGCGCGCGAGCAGCATCTGTCGCAACTCGACGGCCTTGCCGCCGCCGCGGCGCATGAACTCGGCACGCCGCTGGCGACCATCACCGTCATCGCCAAGGAACTGGAGCGTTCGATCTCGGAGAATTCGCGCCACGGCGAGGACGTGCGGCTGTTGCGCGAGCAGGCGCAGCGCTGCCGCGAGATTCTGGCGAAGATCACCGAACTGCCCGCGCAGCGGCGAGCCCTTCGGCGGCATGAAGCTGTCGGCGCTGATCGAGGAAGTGGTGGCGCCGCACCGCGACTTCGGCGTCGCGATCAACGTCGTGCTGCCGTCCGACCGCGCGCTGGAGCCGACCGGCGCGCGCAACCCGGCCATCGTCTATGGCCTCGGCAATCTGGTGGAGAACGCCGTCGATTTCGCCCGCGGCAGCGTGGAGGTCGCCGCCACGCTGGGACGAGGAGGAGGTCGTCATCACCATCCGGGACGACGGCCCGGGCTTCTCGCCGGAGATCATGGACCGCCTGGGCGAGCCCTATGTCACCACCCGCCGCCACCGCTTCAAGGAAGACAGCGAAGAGACCGGGCTTGGGCCTCGGCTTCTTCATCGCCAAGACCCTGCTGGAGCGCTCCGGGCGCACCATTAACATTTCAGCAATCATCGCGCGATCGCGGCGTCGGCGCCGAGGTTTGCATGCGTTGGGTGCGGAGCGATTTCGAATATCGGGCGCCCGATTTGGAGCGACCGGAGCCGTTTCTTTGGTATGATCGGGAAGAACAACCGTTGGAAATCCCGAGCGAATCCAGGACATCAAGCAAAAGCGGGTTCACCATGAGTGTTCAGGCAGCCAATGTTGCTTCTCCCGAAAAGACCCTGCTGATCGTCGACGACGACAAGCCGTTTCTGCAGCGGCTTGCCAGCGCGATGCAGGCGCGCGGCTTTGCGGTGACCACGGCGGAATCCGTGGCGGCCAGGTTTGCAGGAGGTCGAGCGTGCCGCGCCCGCCTTCGCCGTCGTGGACATGCGGCTTGCCGACGGCAATGGTCTCGACGTGATTTCCGCGCTCAAACGCAGCCGGCCGGAGGCGCGCGCCATCATCCTCACCGGCTACGGCAATATCGCCACGGCGGTGAACGCGGTGAAGCTCGGTGCGGTGGACTATCTCGCCAAGCCGGTGGATGCCGACGACGTGGTCAGCGCGCTGTTGTCGCGCGAAGACCGCAAGATCGAGCCGCCGTCCAATCCGATGTCGGCCGACCGCGTGCGCTGGGAGCATATCCAGCGCATCTATGAGCTGTGCGGCCGCAACGTGTCGGAAACGGCGCGCCGGCTCAACATGCATCGCCGCACCCTGCAGCGTATTTTGGCCAAGCGCGCACCGCGCTGAGCGGCGTTCAAACAAGAAAGGCTTAGCATCCATTCCACCTCATCCTGAGGGCGCCGCCGAAGGCGGCGTCTCGAAGGATGGGCAGCGAGTGGCCTGCATGGTTCGAGACGCGTCGCACTGCGTGCGCCGCCCTCACCATGAGGGGAGAAGTTGGTGCTTGTGAGCGCGCTACGGTTTTTGGAATTTCAGCACGAATTCGTCGTTCGGCAGCGTGGACTGATTGACGTTGGTGTCGCGCTTGTCTTCCGGGTTGCGGAGGAAATCGCCTTCGGCGACGAGCTTGAAGCCGGCGGCCTCGACCTCCTGCCGCAACGCGCTTTCCTCGATGCGGTGCAGCGATTTCGTCACGTTCAGCCCATCGCCTGCCTTGGCCGAGTGATCGGCGACGACGAAAAAGCCGCCGGGCTTCAGCGCCGCAAAAACCTTCTTGTTCATCGCCGCGCGGTCGACGCCGATGTGGACGAGGTCGTGGTAGGAAAAATAGATCGTCACCAGGTCGAGGTTGCTCACTTCCGGCGGCACCGGATCGGCGTATTCGCGCACCACGGGAACGAGGCTTTTGACCTTGCCGAGCCGCGGCTCGAACCGATCCTTCACCCGGTCCGCGGTCTCCTTGGAATTCACGGCATAGACGGTGCCGCTTGGTCCGACCGAGCGCGCCAAAAGCTCGGCGCTGTAGCCCGCGCTCGACACGATATCCATCACTTTCATGCCGGTTTTCACGCCGGTGAAGGCGAGCATCTGTTCGGGTTTGCGTTTCTTGTCGTTGTTGCGGTCGGTGTCGCTGCGGTCGGGCGAAGCGACGATGGCGGCGTAATCCTGCGCCTGCAGCGCTGCTAGGCTCTAGGCCAGGACGACACGGCAATGACGAATGCGTGCGCGGATTCCGATCGGAGATAACGCATGCACGCGTACCTTTCTATCAGCGGTCTACTTCATACGGTCCGGTCGGATCGCCGAGCGCCTGCAGCCGCAGCGCCGCGGTCTGGCCGAAGCGCAGCAGCATGCTCTTGCGCGTCGCCGCCGGCAAGCGGTGCTCGGGCGCCTCGCATTTGATCTCCGCGCCGAAGGCATCCGCGACGATCAGCCCGGTATCGGGCGGAAAAATCTCGCACGGCACCTCCAGCGTGGTGGCGAAAAACAGCCGGTCGCAATGCAGCCGGTAGTCCATCCATTTCTGGTCGGCGCGAAGATCCGCCACCGAGGATTTGATTTCCACGATCCAGATTTCGCCGCTGTCATCCACCGCCGTGATATCGGCGCGGCGCCCCGACGGCAGCGCCAGTTCGCTGACGCAGCAGAAGCCGAGCGACAACAGCAGCCGGCCGGTGCCGCGCGCCACCGCAAGCGCGGTGTCAGACTGGCGGCCGTCGATGCGGGGCGGGACGATTCTGAATTGCATAGGTCGACCATGCCACGCAGGGGCGAGAAATCAAGAACAGTCAGCAGAAAGCCTGGATGCCGGTCATCGCGCGCCCGAGCACCAGCGCGTGGATGTCGTGCGTGCCCTCGTAGGTGTTGACGGTCTCGAGATTGTTCATCACCCGCATCACATGGAATTCGTCGGCGATGCCGTTGGCGCCGTGCAGGTCGCGCGCCGCGCGCGCGATCTCCAGCGCCTTGCCGCAATTGTTGCGCTTGAGCAGCGAGATCGCCGGCGGCGCGGCTGTTCCGGCTTCCAAGAGCCGGCCAAGCCGCAGCGCGCCCTGCAGGCCGAGCGCGATCTCGGTTTGCATGTCGGCCAGTTTTTTCTGCACCAGTTGATTGGCGGCGAGCGGGCGGCCGAACTGCTGGCGGTCGAGCGCATATTGCCGCGCCGCATGCCAGCAGAATTCCGCGGCGCCCATGGCGCCCCAGACGATGCCGAAGCGGGCGCTGTTGAGGCAGGTGAAGGGACCGGCGAGGCCTCTGGCATCCGGCAGCAGATTGTCCTCCGGCACCTCACATCATCGAGCGTGATCCCGCCGGTGGCGCAGGCGCGCATGGAAAGCTTGCCGGTGATCGCCGGCGTTGCAAAACCTTTTGTGCCGCGCTCGACGATGAAGCCGCGGATCTCGCCGTCGAGCTTGGCCCAGACGATGGCGATGTCGGCGATCGGCGCGTTGGTGATCCAGGCCTTGGCGCCGCTCAGCTGAAATCCCTTGGCGACCTTTTTCGCCCGCGTCGTCATCGCGCCGGGATCGGAGCCGTGATCGGGCTCGGTCAGGCCGAAGCAGCCGACGAGCTCGCCGCTGGCGAGTTTTGGCAGATATTTGCGCCGCTGCGCCTCGCTGCCGAATGTGTGGATCGGCAGCATCACCAGCGAGGACTGCACCGACAGCGCCGAGCGGTAGCCGGAATCCACCCGCTCGATCTCCCGCGCGATGAGGCCATAGGCCACATGACCGAGCCCCGCGCCGCCATCGCTCTCGGGCAGGGTGGCGCCAAGCAGGCCGAGCGCGCCCATCTCGCGCATAATCGCGCGGTCGAACTTCTCCTCGCGGTAGGCCGCGAGCACGCGCGGAAACAGCTTGTCCTTGGCATAGCGGCGCGCGGCCTCGCGCACCTTTCGTTCGTCTTCGGAAAGCTCGCCTTCCAGGTCGAGCGGGTCTTCCCAGGCGAAAGGCGGCTCGGCGGCGGCGGCGTTTTCAGCAGTCTTGACGGGTTTCGGCATCAGCGGGCTCCCCTGCGCCTTTATAATGCGCGCTGCGGGCCGAGCGATAGCGGCCAGGCCATCCCGCGACGGCACGCCGTTGCCGCTGCGGCGGCGTTCGGCTATTGAGGGCGAAGGCGCCCGTAGCTCAGCTGGATAGAGCGTTGCCCTCCGAAGGCAAAGGTCACAAGTTCGAATCTTGTCGGGCGCGCCATTCTCATCGGTACCGGAGGTGACATGGCCGACACGCATGCCGGGACCTGTTTCTGTGGGGCGGTCGAGATCGAGGTGACTGGCGCGCCGCTTGAGATGGGCTACTGCCATTGCAGTTCATGCCGCGCCTATTCAGGCGAACCGGTAAGCAGCTACATCCTCTGGAAAGCGGAGGATGTGAGGGTCGCGAAGGGCGAAGAATTCCTTGGCGCTTTCAACAAAACGGGGATGAGCAACCGCCGCTTCTGTTCCAAGTGCGGCGGCCATCTCATGACGGAACACCCCGGCATGGGCATTACTGATATGCGCCCCGCTATGACACCGAGCGTGCCCTTCGTGCCGGCCGTGCATTTGAACTATGCCGAGGCGGTCCGGCCGATGAAGGTGGCCTGCCCAAGCTGAAGGACTTCCCCGGGCATGCCGGCGGCGCAGGCGGGACACTGCCGGAATAGCCCCGCAGCGTGATCGCGCTCGGCACGTTACAGCTTCAAAATCTGCCGGAGTTCGGCCGCGGTCTTCACCCCGGCCGCGGGGCTGCCGAGTTCGAAGCGGTTCGCGGCCGCCATGCCGCCCGGCACTTCCACCGGCTCGAAGCCGGCGTCGCGCACCAGTCTCACCCCGATCGCCATCGCTTCCGGATCGGTGGCCACCATCGGGACGCCCACCTTCTCGCCCGGGCGGTTCGCCTCGCTCGCCATGGCGGTGTGGCTGAAGGTGTTGAAGCCGCGCACGATCCGCACCCCGGGCAACATTTCGACGATGGCGTTGCCGCTGCCCTTGGCCAGCGCCGCGGCAGCCATGGCTCCGTCGCGGCTGGCGCTGGGATTTGTGGGCTCGAACACCACCTTGCCGCGCAGGGCCTGACCGTATTGCCGCGCCACGTCCGGCCAGGCGCCAAACGGCACCCCGATGAACACCACGTCGGCCCAGGCGATGACCTGCTCGGGCGTGCCGGTCTGCGCTCCCGCCATGCGCTCGGCCTGTGCCGCGGCCTGGGCTGGGTCGCGGTCCGAGAACATCAGCTGGTGTCCGGCCTTCCACCACACCTCGCCCAACTTCCCGCCGACGTTGCCCGAGCCGATCACCCCGATCTTCATCGGCTGGCTGGTGCGCGGAATCGGATGCGGGATCGGCACCTGCACGAACGGCCGCGCCGGGATGGGCGCGGTCTGTGCCATCGCAGTCGCGGGCAGACCGAGGGCGCTTGTCGCCGCGAGCGCGGCGAGGAACTGGCGGCGGTCGAGATGCTGACGCGTTCTCATGCAGAACTCCCGAGGTGGCCTTGGATTGCAAGCTAACGCAAAGCCAGGCGGGACGGTAGCGCCCCACGAACGCCCTGCTCTTGACCCGAAGCAATGTTCCTCCGGGAGCGCATGAGGTTTGCCCGATCCCCATCGTCGGCTTAACCGGGGAAATTCTAGTTTAGCTGGTTCGCAAGGCGACGGGAAACGGTTTGCCTGTCAGTGAAGACACAACGGCGCGCTAAGCGTGGGTGGCGTCTTATTCGGCGGACTTCCCGTGCACTCGATCATGCGGGCGAAAGACATGAGGATGTCCCGTGAGGTGGTTCGTATTAGACTGCGCGCTGAGCCGATGCGGCCCGGCGCCGCTCTTCCTGCGAGAGCCCGTCGTAACCCCAGGCATCCGCGGGAATTTCGTCGACAACGACGTAGGTCGCGATGGGAAGCGCGTCGCTCATCACCTCGCGCAGCAGCGCGGTTGCCTCCGCGATAAAGCTCGCCTTTTCCTCCGAAGAGTTGGTCCCTTGCGTCACCTTCACGTCCAGGTGCGCGGCGATAGGTGCCGGCTGGCCGCCAATGAACCATCCGTCCAACGGCACGGCCTCCACCAGGACCGATGTCAATTCGGCGTTCTTGCGCATTACCGAGGCCATGAGCCGTGTTGTTTCGATCTGCAGATGTCGAACCTGCTCAGGAGAAATCGAGCGAGCGCTAGCAAGTCGGATGTGCACAAAGGGCATGCGAACCTCCATTCGCTTGTCGATACGAGGATTATGCCTGGTCGGCGCAGCATCGTGCCCACGATAATCGCGGCTCGACGCCCGCAGAGGCGTGCGGTTTCGTCGATATCCCGCCGATCAGTTCGATGCCTCCTCGATCCCGGTCATCAGGACCCCGTCGGAATCGACGGCGGACAGGCGCATCGCCTTGAGCTCCTTGTAATCGTCCGAGCCGTACCAGGCGGTCGCCCGCTCCAGGCTGGGAAACTCGATCATCACAAGGAAATTCGGGCGCCAGTCGCCTTCGACCACCGCTGGCTCGCCGCCGAGGACGCGATACCTGCCCCCGTAGGCGGCCACTATGGGCG
Source organism: uncultured Alphaproteobacteria bacterium (assembly GCA_963731585.1). Classification (GTDB taxonomy): domain Bacteria; phylum Pseudomonadota; class Alphaproteobacteria; order Rhizobiales; family Xanthobacteraceae; genus CANKHA01. The sequence continues at coordinate 585,173 of CAVSWC010000003.1, read as the reverse complement.
CCACAGCTGCCTTGTAATCGGCCAGCTCGGCCGGATCTCTCACTTGCTTGTTGTGGAAGAGAAAGAAAGCGCTCATCGCCGCCTCCAGGTTTCGCCGCTGCCGCCTCACCTATATGCGTTCGACTTACGCTTCTGCCGATTGCGCGCGTTAGGTGACTTTGGTGTCAGTAGAAGACGGAAGGGATGTAGCTCCCTTCCGGTGTGCGGTATTCGCCAATGGTCATAAGCGTCATGGGCTTTGCCGCCTTCAGGCCCTCGCTCAGACACCACCGGAAGAGGCTCGCCTGCCGTATCGGCAGCAGGAACGACAAGGGTTCCGCATTGGCTGCCCCCGCGCCCAGGATCAGAGCCTTCATGTCGTCCTCCGTCTCGGCGACGCCATGGTTCGCGACCCAGAACGTCGGAGCCGTCAGATACCCGGTCACGCGGCCGTCACGCTCGCTCACCACTGGCGCGAGAAGCCGCATGGCATCCGCCAGTTCGCTTGCGCGAGAGAAGCCGTGGATCCGAGCGCAGAGCGCGTTGCAGGCGCCCAGGTCCTGCTCGGTCAGGCGGCGAACGGTAGTTCGTGATCCGGGTTTGCTCATCGGCCGACCGGTCATCACCAGCACCGGCTCGCGTACCTCGAACCCGAGCGAGGCATAAAGCGACACGGAGCGCATGTTGAAGGCGTCCTGCAGCAGGCGGATGCCGGCCGCACCGGTCCCGCGTTCGAGCACGGCTGCCATCAGGCGCCGCCCGACGCCGCCGCCCTGCCGACGCGGGTCAACGGTAATCGGACCGACGCCGCGGATCGCATCTCCCTCCGCGAGAAAGTTCGAGCCGACCACGCGCCCATCCTCTTCGGCGACGACGCCGAAGATCGAAGGATGGGCGATGAAAGACTGCGCCAGTTGCGTCGCGGTTTCGACGTCCGGGAAATCCGGCGAGAAGCCATGGCGTTCTGCGATGCCCTGAAAGGCTTCGTAGATGATGCGTCCGCACGCCTCGGCATCGGCTGGCGTTGCGACGCGAATGCGTAGCGCTGTGATTTGCCCACCTTCGCTCTTGAACGCTGGTTTGTGGCGGATAGCGCCATTCGCACGAGACCCATCGATGCTCGGCTGGCCGGGCGTGCTCGGTTGAACCTCGCCGATTGACGGCAAGGCCATCTCAGCGACCGGACCATGAGCGGCTGCGACCGATGTCGGCGCGGCTTCCGTAGCGATAAGTGAAGGTTTGAAAGACATGTCGTACTCCTTCGTGTATGGCGCAGGCGAGCCCTGGCGCTCACGCGCGCCCGTGGTGAGCGGGACGGGTCGTCAGGAGGTGGATCACGCTGTCGGCCAGGCCGATGTGAAGGTGGCGGGCTGTCCTCGGCGATGTCGTCGAAAGTAGGCGCTGCGGCCCATGTCGCCAATCAGCATTATTGCGCAATGGTTCGGCGCGATTGCAGAATGGTTGGGTGTACGACTGGAACGACCTTCGCTATTTTCTTGCCGTTGCCCGCACCGGCAGCACCCTTGCGGCGGCGCGCGCGCTGAAGATCAACCAGACCACCATCGCCCGGCGGATTGGCGTGCTGGAACGGGCGGTCGGGATGAAGCTCTTCGACAAGCGACAGAGCGGCTACGCTCTGACCGAAGCGGGGGTGGAGCTCCGCGCGACTGCCGAGCGCGTCGAGGTCGAGGCGAACGCTTTCGCCGAGCAGGCCGGAGCGATGGAGCGGCGCATCTCCGGCGTTATCCGCGTGACCACGAACGAGGGACTCGCCAACACCGTCATGGCCCCGGCGCTCAGCGCCTTTCGTAGCCTGCATCCCGAGGTGCGGGTGGATCTGGTGGTGGACGAGAGACGGCTGGACCTGACCCGAGGGGCAGCGGACGTGGCGCTGCGGACCGGGTCGCGCCCGACAGAAAGCGGCCTCGTGGTCCGACGGCTCACGCCAATGGCCTGGGCGGCCTATTGCAGCCGCGACTACGCCGAGCGACGCGGTTGCCCGAGTTCGGTCGACGCCCTGTCCCGACACGCCGTGATCGGCGCTGAAGGGCCGATCGCGGCCCTGCCGGGCTGGACCTGGCTGCGGGAGGCGGCGCCCGAGGCGGAGGTGGTGGCGCGCTCCACCTCGCTCACGAATCTGATTTCGGCCGTGAAGGCCGGGCTGGGAGTCACCGTTCTGCCCTGCTTTCTGGTCGATTCCGACGCCGATCTGGTGCGCTGCATCGGCCCGATCTCCGGCGTGCAATCCGATCTTTGGTTGGTGACGCGCGAAGACGTGCGGCACGTCCGCAGGATTCGCACCTTCGTCGATTTCCTGGCGGCGCATGTGGCGGCCATGCGGCCGCTTCTGGCGGGGAAGGCGGGACGACGGACCAGGATCTGATCCCTCAAAGGCATTAAGCGGCTTTCATCCCCTCGCTCCCTCCTGCGGCGTGGGTCTGGTCGTGGGTCCACTTGGCGAGCCGGCGCGGTACCACTGGCCGGGTGCGCAGGTTTCCAGCGAAGTTCCCGTCATCAGCAGTCCAGCTCCAAGCGCCAGCCTCACTCCGGCGCATAGACCGTGATGCATCCGACGCAGGGCTGGTCCTTCGCGTTGACGGCGACGTAGACCCGATTGTCGGGGCCGACCGCCACCGACCGCGCGCCCCGTGAGGTCGGGATCTGCTGCAAGCCCTTTTTGGTCTTGGTGTCGACCACCATCAGCACACCGCCCGAGGTGGAGTGATAATACTGCCCGAGTTTCGGATTCACCGTCGAGCCGCCATTGCCGCCGTAGCCCGCCAGGATGTTTTCCACCTTGCCGGCGGCGATATCGAAGATCGCCATGTCGCCACCCGGCTTGGATGAGGGGCCGTGCGCGGTGCTGCAACCGAGAAAGATGGTGGCGTCCGACGCGAGCGAAAGACTGTGCGGATGGCAGGGCAGCTCGTGCAGCTTCACCAGCTTGCCGCTTTTGGGATCGATCTGCGCCATCAGCCCCTTGGTCGGGTCCGCCTTCGAGACGGGGATGGCCGTGTAAAACATGCCGCTTGGCTGATGATAGACCGAGCGCTCGAGATTTTCGGCGGATTCCGGAATCGGAACCTTGGCCAAGATTTTGCGGTCCGCGGTCGAGATCAGGCTCATATAGGGCGGGTCATCGTTCGAATTGGCGACGATGACGACGCCGATATCCTCGGCATAGGCCATTCCGTTGCCGCGCTTCTTGCCGCCGGTGGAAATGGTCGCCGTCACCGCTCCGGTCTTCGTGTCGATCACCTTGATGGTGCTGTCGCCGTCGCTCGCCCAGACTTCGCCCTTCACAACCACAACGCCGTTGGGGCCGGCCACGTCGCCATCCTTGGTCCGGCCCATGAAGCCGGCGACGCGCGAGACAAATTTTCCGGTCTTGGTATCGAAGATGTCGACGGACTTGTTGCTCTTGTCGGCGAGATAGCCAAGGCCCGTGGCCTGATCGATCGCCATGATCCCGATATCGGTGATCGGATCGCCGGGGATGGCTATTTCCCCGACTTGTTTCAGGCCTCCGGCCTGCGCGGAATGACTAACGATCATGGCGGCAACGGCTGCAACCATCACGGACGTGAGACGTGATTTCATCGGCTCCCTCCTTCGATTTGTTCTCGGTAAGCATGGGCCAGCGTCACGCTATCACACCGTGTCCCCTCGCGGGCAACTGGGTCGGCGACAAGGGACAGCGTTGCGCCGCACGCCGTGGCAGCAAGAGCCGCCGACAAAGCTAGCAGAAGCGTTCCACGGTTTCCCGGAAGAACCGTGCGGCTTCCTCGCGGGCTTCCGGGTCGACCCTGGCCCTCGCGTTCTGATAGGCCACCCGTGCCTGATCAAACTCATCAGCAATGAAACGGGCTATTTCAAGCGGAAGGGGCGCCGCCCCAAGCTCCCGGGTCTGTGCCTTTTTGGACATGAGATCGGCGACGATCGCTTTTACCGCGGCGGGAGCGTCGCACTCGTTCATCAAGGTAGGGAAATGCATTGGCACAAGGGACGCGTCGGGACGAAAGCGGAGCCAGCGCAAAGCCGCGGCTGGTCGTAGAGCATAGAAAAGCTTTTTGAGCGGAACCAATTTGGAGTCCACAAAATAGGTCCGTCGCTGGCGCTCGCCAAGATGCAGGTAATGTCTCGCGATGAGTACGCGGTCGGACGAGCGTAGCGCGAGAGCCAAGAACTCATCGCGGAACCGCGTATCCCCTTTGTAGACGATCGGAGATTGGAGCCATTCGAGGATAACGGCATTGCCCTTCAACATGAGCTTAAGAGCCTTGCCAAGATCCCACCCGTTCAGGTCGAAGTCACCCTCGAGGGGGACCTCGATAACGTCTCGTGCCGACCACGGTGACAGATAGCGCTCTGGCTTTCCTATATAAACAAAACGGCAGTCGTAATCGCTGTCGGGTGAAGCAAAGCCCCAGGCACGGCTCCCGCTCTCGACAGCAAGCGGGATTGTGACACGGTGCTCCCGTTCCAAGCCATCCAGAATCCGGTCGATCTCAGAAACTCTGTGTTCAGAAAGCTCGGCGGGGATCGATCGCAAATTCATGACGGAAAGACGCTGCCTTGCGCAGGCGTCCTTTTAGCTCATTTCTCCACCGGGATAATCTGCTTCGCACGCTCCAGCACGGCGGGCGGCGTCTTGAACAGCCGCTCGATCAGCTTCTGCACTTCGTTGCCCGGAATCGGGTTGACCTCCAGATTGGCCTTCTGCATTTCCGCGAGGAAGGCCGGATCGCGCATCGTGTCGTCGAAGGCCTTGCGTAGGATCTGGACCGTTTCCGCGTCCAATCCAGGCGGGGCGATGAACGGCCGACCGATCACCTGGCGCGAGAACACCAGCTCCAGCAAGGCGCGGTCCGCATCGTTGCCCGCCAATTCGGTGACCAGCGGGACGTTGGGCAGATCCGCGTGCTTGGAGGTAGAGAACTGCACCAGGTTGCGGATCTTGCCCTCGCGTATCCATTCCGGATTCATGCTGACCACGCTCGACCAGGACCAGCCCATGCGGCCCTCGAGCTCGCCGCGCTCCATCGCCAGCCCGATTTCCGCGCCGCTCTTGTAGCCTGTGATCATCTTGAATTTGGTGCCGAGCACGGCGTTCATCACTTGCGCGAACAACAGGCTGTCCGCGATGGCGCCGACGATCATCTCGCGCTGCCTGGTGTCTTCGAATGTCTTGATCGGAGAGGTGTGCCAGGCCACGCCGACACTGACCTCGTTGTTCATGCTGCCGACCCAGTTGAACTTGGCGCTCTCGAATCGGATGCCGCCGGACCCCAAAAGTTCTTCCGTGGGCAGCCCGCGCGCGATCGTGCCGATGACGGTGCCGTCCTTCGGCGCGATGTTGTAAAGATAATTGGCGGCCGTGCGGGTCTGCGCCCCGGGCATATTCTTGACAATGACCGTGGGATTGCCAGGCAGATGCTTGCCGATATGGCGCGCGAGCGCGCGGGCGTAAATGTCGTAGCCGCCGCCGGTGTCGTATCCGACCACCACTTCGAAGACCTTGCCCTTGAACTTGTCTGCCGTCTGCGCGGTGGCAAGCCCGGTGCTTGCCAACATCGCGATGACCGCAATGATACCGGCCGCTGCCCTGCCCATCGCCACTCCTCCCGTTGGTCCGCTTACCGGCGAACTTTTTCTGGTGCTCGAAGGATGATCTTGCCCGCTGAAAGCAAAGGCTACAAGCTCCCCAACGCAGCAGGCCTGAAGCGATTCACCAAGTTGGAAAAGTTCCATGTCCCGGGCAATTTTTCTGCGGAACACCCCTCCAAAGCCGGCGTTCTCCATCCGGACAGTTATCGGCTAAAGGAGGAAACTATGGCTGATCGTGAAATTATCCATACGACCGACCGCAGCGGCACGGGCGGCATGAGCGCCATCCTGGGCATGATCCTGGGCGTGCTGCTGGTCGGCGGCTTGATCTTCTACTTCGCGGGCGATTGGAATCGTGGCGGCGACAAGCTGACCATCAATGCCCCGAGCGCTCCCGCGACGACTGGCTCGGCGCCTCCGCGCGCTCCGGCGAACCCGGCACGTTAACGGCAAGCCCGTGCATGAAAGCCCCGGTCCTCGGACCGGGGCTTTTTTTACAACTGCAGCACCATGCCCTCACGCGCCACGAAGGCGCCGGGATGCGCCTTCGACGCCGCAACTTCCACCTTCTGCATGAAAGCGTCATCGTGGTCCGGATCGTGATGAAAGATCGCCAGCCTGTTGACGCCGCCCGCCTCGGCTAGCCGTACCGCCTGCTGCCAGGTGGAATGCCCCCAACCAGTATGGTCGGGGAATTCCTCGTCGGTATAGGTGCAGTCGTAAATCATCAGATCGGCGTCCTGCGCCAGCGACAGCACCGTGCTGTCGAGTTCGTCCGGCCGGTGCTCGGTATCGGTGATGTAGGCAATCGATTTGCCGGCCCATTCCAGCCGGTAGCCAACGGCCCCGCCGGGATGATTCAACAGGCCTGTGCGCGCTTTGATGCCGCTGCCTAGGTCCAGCGTTTCGCCCGCATGAAAGTCGCGAAACTCCACCTCTGCCTGGAAGGCCTCGATTTCGATCGGAAACAGCGGCGGGCTCATGATGCTGCGGATGGCGTCTTTCAAACTCCCGCTCGGCAGCAGATGGCCCGCCCAGAGCCTGATCCGGTGCCGGGCGTCATAGAAAGGCAGAAAAAACGGAACGCCGCAGACGTGATCCATGTGGCAATGACTGAACAGGAGATCGGCCTCTACGCTTCTATGGCCGGCCAGACGGTCGCCGAGCTTCTTGATACCGGTGCCGGCATCGAAGATCACGCTGCGGCGGCCGAGTTCGACTTCGACGCATGACGTATTGCCGCCGTAGCGGACGGTTTCCGGGCCGGCAGTCGGCAGGGTACCGCGGACGCCCCAGAATCGAACGGTGAGCTGCTGCTCCGATGACATGCAATCTTCCAAGCAAAAAAGGAGAGCCTAGCGGCCGTGAACGACTAGATCGCCTGCACCAATCGCGCGGCTGGGCGACAGTTCGGCAATCTGTTCTTCAAAGCGATTATAGAAATGGTTCAAGAGCGCGCCGCCGAGTGCGCGGCAATGCGCCAGCGCATTGTCGGCCTCGGCCAAGCGCCGCTCGGCGATCGCCTTAACCAGTTCGGCGTGGCGGCGCGCCAGCTCGGCGAATTCCGGACGTAGCGGCTTTTTCTTCGTCGCCGACCAGACCGAAGAGCTTTATCGGGTGCGACTTGCCTTTCAACGGCATCGCGCCAGCCTCGAGGAAAGCAAAACCCGGGACGCCGCGGACAACTTCTGCCGACACCACGATATCCACGCCGACGGCCTTGCAACTGGATTCGATCCGCGCAGTGGTGTTCACCACATCGCCCATGGCCGTGTAATTGAAGCGCCGCTGCGATCCCATATTTCCGACGCAGGCCTCGCCAGTATGCAAGCCGATGCCGATCTTGACGTCTGACAGCCCGCGTGCGCGAAAGCCGAAGGCGTCGCGCGCATTCAGATCCTCCACCGCTGCGCGCATTTTCAGCGCGGCGCGGCAGGCACGCAGCGGATGCTCCGGAATGTCAAGCGGCGCATTCCAGAACGCCATGATGGAATCGCCGATATATTTGTCGATGGTGCCGAGTTCGGACCTGGATCGCGTCGTTCAGCGGCGACAACAGCGCGTTCATGAAATCCACCAACTCGACGGCCGACAGCCCTTCCGAAATCGGAGTGAAATCCCGCACATCCATGAACATGATGGTGATTTCTTTCGCCTCGCCACCGAGCTTCAGAGACTGCGGCGCCTGTTCGAGCTTGTGCAAAAGCTCAGGCGCCACGTATTGGCCGAAGGCGCGTCTGACGAATTTCTTCTCGCGGTCGGTGGTCACGTAGAGAAAACCGACCACGGCGAGGTAGGTGGCGCCTGCGCCGATCGACGGATATACCGGATCGAGCAGGAAGCCGGCATTCGAGAAAGCGAACCACGATAAGCGCCAAGCCCGCAGCGACGATGAGCGCGCCCGCCAGCGCCGCGTATTGCGCCCCGAGTGCGAGCAACAGCAGCGTGAGCAGCGCCCCGAGCGTCGCAGTAGCGACGATTTCAACGCCAACGCTCCAATCCGGACGCTGCAAGAAGTTCTGGCCGACGATCTGTTCGATGGTCTGGGCATGTATCGACGTCCCGGGAACAAGCTCTCCCAGCGGCGTCGGCCAGATGTCGAGCAGCCCGGCCGCTGAAGTGCCGACCAGCACGATCTGGCCGTCGATCTTCGGCTTGACCTGATCCTCCTTCGCGGGGTCGAGGAGGTCCTTCATGGAGACGTAGCGTTCCGGCCGGTCATGATCGAAATAGATCCACATCTCGCCCGTGCCGGTTAACGGGACGCGAAATTGACCGATGCGCATGTCGACCAGCGCGGATAAGCCGGTATCTGTCTCGCCGCTGGCGCGGGTGCCGCGCATCACGATGCTCTTTTGCTGTTGCGCGACCCGCAGCGCTTCTACGCCGAGGTTGGGGAAGACCTTGTTGCCGTCAGTGAACAAGAGCGGGACCCGGCGGATGACGCCGGATTTGTCTTGGCCGCTGACATTCATCGAACCTATTCCGCTGGCGGCGGCATCAAGAATTTGCAGATTAGATATCGCTCCGCTGAAATGCTGAACGACCGCCGCCGGATCAACGCCAGCGACGGCGATGCCGGTCTTGACCGGGGGACGGTGGTTGTTGGCAACCTTGCCGATGCCGAAGCCCAGCACCACCGGTGCCTGCTTGATGGTCTCGGCGAGCAGCTCATCGTGATCCGGCAGCTGCGCCATAAAGTTTTTGACCCGCTCCGCTTCCGCCGCATCGGCGATAGTCAGCGCATTGGCCAGCCGGCTTGGCGAGGTGCGGTCGGGCTCGGGAAATATCATGTCGAGCGCAATCACGGCCGCGCCGAGGTCGCTCAGGCGCTGGACGAATTGCGCGATCAGCGTGCGCGGCCAGGGCCACTGGCCGTATTGCGCCAGCGAGGCTTCATCGATCTCGACAATTCGGACCGGGAAATCCGTGTAAGGGCGCGGCTGCAGTTGCTGATAGATATCGAAGCTGCGCTCGCGCAGATGCGCGACCGGCGCGGGATCGAAGGCACGCAACGCGGTGACGGCCGAGAGCACCCCGGCTGCCAGCAACACCGCCTTTGCCGTCTTGCTTCGCAGGAGCCTCGGAATGACCATGCCCGCCCGTCCCGACGCAAACCCAATTGGCCTTCCCCTGGGGCGTCACCCGGCCATTATCTGGCATGAGGCATAGTCTGGCGAGGGCTTTCGCTAACGTTAACCCTAAACCGCGGGTTTTCAGGGGTATTCCGCCCCTCGAACTCTTGCCCCGGTCGCGCGTTATATCCAGGCGGAAGGCCGCTGGTTAATAGCTGCTTGCCGCAGTGAGGAAGGCCGTCGCTAGCGGCGCAAAGGTTTTGTTCACCGCGGCAGCAATCTTCCCTAGGAAGGCATGACGGGTTTAACGCGAGACCCACCGCCCGTCGCTAATCTTTCCGCAGATTTTGCGCAGGGATATGTGCAGGCTTCAGATGTGTGAATTTCATTCTTCGGGTATTCGGCTAGGCCTCGTCGTTGCGGTCCTGCTGTTTAGTGGGCAAGCGCAGGCTCAATTCAGTGGGCAAGCGCAAGCGCAATCTCGGCTGCAACAGGTAGCGGACGAAGCCGCCCTTGCGGCGGTGCAAATATTGGGCGCTGGCGGCACATCAAACGATGCAGTCGCGGCGGCTCAGCAGATGGCTGCCACTCCGGGCATGGAAACGCAGGTTAGCGCTTCATCCGCGGAGCTTGCGGTTACGGTGAAAATGTCGGCGGCCGATGCGAAAGCCCCGGCGGTCAGCAGCACCGCGCGTTACCTGCCGCCGGATCAACCGCCGAAATGGAGTTGGGCTTCCCGGCAGCGCTTTGCGGTGAAACCCTCGCCGGTCATGGTCGGCTCTTCCTGCACGACCGATTGCCAGTCCAATCCGCTGCGCTGAATTCCCCGCGTTTCACGATAAGCGTTCGCACCGCTTCCTCGCGCGCGCTCAGCTGCGCTTCGAGCCGCGCCACATTCTGCAGTAGGCGCTGGCTGGTCAGCCGCAGGAAATGGAAGCCGAATTCCGGATTTTCGAAATACAGCTCCCGCACCTTGTCATAGGTGATCGAAAGCACATGACCGTTTTGGGTGCAGACCACCGACTGCGTGCGGCGATTGTCGGGCGTTAGCAGGCCCATCTCGCCGATGATGTGCCCCGGCAGCAGTTCGATGCCGAGTTCCTTCACCAGATACTTGCCTTTGACGATCAGGAACATCTCGTCGGCGAGATCTCCCCTGTTGAACAGCACCGCGCCTTTGCGGAATGCGCGGCGTGTCATGAAAGGCTCCAGCCAATCCATCGACAGGTCGCCGCCCGCCGCGACGCGGACCTTCTTGATCAATTCGCGGATCTGATAGAGGCGATACGTGTTGAGCGGCAGCAGCATGCCGTAGAGGAAGATCGTCGGCAGAGCCTGCGTGAAAATCCCGTAGCCGAGGAAGAAAACGATCGAGGCAATGCCGGCGATGCGCAGCGGGATGATGGTCTTCATCGAAACCGATGCGACGTAGAAGATCCCGCCGATCAGGCCGAGAATATTGGCGAGCGTCAGGAAGGTGAGAAGATTCTCCCACTGGAGAAAACGTATCGCGTAGTCCCAAGTGAGATAGGGAGTCAGTTCCATCGCGCCCCTCCGAAACCGCCCGCGGCAAAATGGCCGCGGTCGCCGGGTTTCCAGCTCGTCCGAGCCTACAATGCGGTGGCGTTATTGGGGAGCCGCGCCGGAATGCGTCAAGGCGAAAGGCCTCAGAACCATCTTTCGTCGATGCGCAGCGTATCGCCGGGGCGCAGCGGATAGCTGAGCGGCACGCTGGCGCGGGTGGTCTGCCCGCCGACGGTGCGCGAGACCATCACCTGGCTGCGGTCGGCGCGCGGGCCAAAGCCGCCGGCAATCGCGATCGCCTTTTCCACGGTCAGGTTGACGACATAGGCATATTGGCCGGGCGTGGTGACCTCGCCATAGATGAAGAAGGGCCGATAGGCTTCCACCTCGATCGCGACCTTGGGCTCGCGGATATAGCCCTGTTTCAGCCGCTCGGTGAGCGTGCGCGAGAGCTGCGCGGTGGTGCGCCCGCGGGCGGCAATACTGCCGACCAGCGGCATGGTGATATTGCCGGCCGCGTCCACCGCATAGGAATTGGTCAGACCGTCCTGGCCGAAGACGGTGATGCGCAGTCGATCGCCGGCATCGAGCAGGTAAGGCTGCTCGAAGCTCGGCTGCGCGGCATAGACCGGCGCGGAAACAGTGCCCGCAGCCGCCGCAGCGTGCGGTGAAGCCGATAGCGCGCGGCGCAACCGCGGCAAAAGGTCCGCCGCGGTTTGCGCTGAAGAAGCCGCGGGCCGCCGGTGCAGGCCGGCGCCGATGCGGTGCGCCGGTAGCCTGAGCCGGCGCGGCATAGACCACCGGTTCTGGCGCCGACGCGCTCGGCGCCGCGGCCGGCTGTGAGCCTGCGCCGCCGGGACATGAATGTTGATGCTGCACGGATTGTGGCCCGCAGCCGCCGAGCGCCAGCGCCAGCCCAGCCACAAGCAAAACCGAAAGATGGCGCATTCGCATGGAAGGCGAATCCCGGGCCCAAAGAGTTAAGCCCGATTAACGCCTTCCATGGTTAACAAATGCTAACGGGGGCGCGGGATCAGCAACAGGGGGATACCGGTTTTGCGGGACAGCCATCAAGCTCGGGGCAGATTGCGTAAACTCATCGGCGCTTCGCGCGCTTGATCTGATCGAAAACCGGTCCCATCCCGGATCAAGTCCGGGACAGGCATTTTTTCGGGATCATGCGCGAGATCAAGCCGCCACGCCGGTGCCGATCTGACAAGCGACGCCGGTGCCGCCGAGCCCGCAATAGCCGCCAGGATTCTTGGCAAGATATTGCTGGTGGTAGTCCTCGGCGAAATAGAATTCCGGCGCATCGGCGATCTCGGTGGTGATGCCGGCATAGCCCTTGGCCCGCAGGGCCTTGTCGTAGATTTCTTTCGACGCTGCGGCGGTGGAGCGCTGCGCTGGCGATGTGGTGTAGATGCCGGAGCGATATTGCGTGCCGACGTCATTGCCCTGCCGCATGCCCTGGGTGGGATCGTGGCTTTCCCAAAAAGTCATCAGCAGTTTCTCGTAAGAGACTTTTTTCGGGTCATAGACCACCAGCACCACTTCGTTATGCCCGGTGCGGCCGCTGCAGACCTCTTCATACGTCGGGTTGGGCGTCTGGCCGCCCGCGTAACCGACCGCAGTGACGTGGATGCCATCGCCCAGCTGCCAAAATTTGCGCTCCGCCCCCCAGAAACAACCCAAGCCGAATATGGCGGTTTCCAACCCTTCCGGATAAGGGCCTTTCAGCGCGCGGCCGTTGACGGCGTGAGGGCTCACGGTCGCAATTGGGGTGGAGCGGCCCGGGAGCGCGTCGCCGGAAGCCGGCATGGCAGTCTTCTTGAACAGGAACATCGGATGTCCTTCTCGTGTCTGTGTGATCGGCAACAAAATGGCCCCGGTTTGCGCAAGGCCATCGCGCATTGGGCAGATTGCGTCAACGTCCGCCCTTCGCGCGCTAATTCGCCAGCTCGCCCTTGGCCTTGCCGAAAAAACCCGATTCCACTTCGCAGGTTCAAGCGGCGCTTGCGGTCAATATAAGGCTTCTGCGGGTTATTCGCAGCCTCCCATCAGCAGGTTACAGGGATGCTTTTAGCTGCGCGCGTAGCCGATCAAGGGCTTCTTCCTGCGCCCAAGCAGGATCAGGATCATGCCCAAGGCACCCAGCACCAGCCATGTCGGCTGTTCGAGGGCAGGTTGCAGTACGGGCCACAGCCAGAGCGGCGTTCTTCTCCACCGCGTCTTGCAATGCCTGCAGGCTGTATTGATGGATTTCCGCCCAGGTCTGGCTGAATTTGCTGATATAAATGGTCTGATCGGCGATCGACTTGGTGCCGTCGTAAATCAAGAAAACAAAGCCGGCGGCAAGCAACACCAAGCCCAGCAAGCGGAACATAGAGCGGATCATGACGCGAGAATCATTCCTGTTTGTGGCGGATTTCCAGCAGGAATTACTCTCAGCCGCACACCTCTTCAATCGATAATCCGAAAAATCCGCATGCCGGCTTGCCTTGAGCAGCCCGGGGGCCTTCCTATAAGGTCTGCGTTCGTTTCGGGCCGGAGAGATCGTCAGGAGTATCAATGCCTAAGAAAGCCGCCCCGCGCATACGTCCAACCTTCACCGACCAGGAAGCGCTGGATTTCCACTCCAAGGGCAAGCCCGGCAAGCTGGAGGTCGTCGCCACCAAGCCGATGGCGACCCAGCGCGATCTGTCGCTGGCTTATTCTCCCGGCGTCGCCATCCCGGTGCTGGCGATCGCAAAGGATCCCAACCTCGCTTACGACTACACCGCCAAGGGAAATTTCGTTGCCGTCATCACCAATGGCACCGCCATTCTCGGCCTCGGCAATCTCGGCGCACTCGCGGCCAAGCCGGTGATGGAAGGCAAGGCCGTTCTGTTCAAGCGCTTCGCGGACATCGATTCGATCGATCTTGAAGTTTCCACCGAAGACCCGGACGAGTTCGTCAACAGTATCAAGTTCCTCGCCAAGGGTTGGGGAGGCATCAACCTGGAGGACATCAAGGCGCCGGAATGTTTCGTGATCGAGCAGCGCTTGGGCGAATTGCTCGACATCCCGGTGTTCCATGATGACCAGCACGGCACGGCGATCATCGCCGCCGCCGGCTTGATCAATGCGCTCGATCTCACCGGCCGCGACATCACGACGACCAAGCTTGTCTGCAACGGCGCGGGCGCCGCCGGCATCGCCTGCCTCGACCTGCTGAAGGCCATGGGCTTTCCACCCGACAATCTGATCCTTTGCGATACCAAAGGCGTCATCTATCAGGGCCGCACCGACGGAATGAACCAATGGAAGTCGGCGCATGCGGCCAAAACTTCCGCGCGCACGCTGGACGAGGCGCTCAAGGGCGCTGACGTGTTTGTCGGGCTCTCGGTGAAAGGCGCGGTGACCAAGGCAATGGTCAAGTCCATGGCCGATAAGCCGATCATTTTCGCCATGGCCAATCCCGATCCGGAAATCACCGCGGAAGAGGTGGCGGAGGTGCGCGATGACGCCATCATGGCCACGGGGCGCTCCGACTATCCGAACCAGATCAATAACGTGCTGGGTTTCCCCTATATCTTTCGTGGTGCGCTCGACGTGCGCGCAACCTCGATCAGTATGGAGATGAAAATCGCCGCGACCCGTGCCCTGGCCGAACTCGCGCGCGAGGACGTGCCGGACGAAGTCGCCACCGCCTATGGCGTGCGTCCGAAATATGGTCCCGACTACATCATCCCGGTGCCATTCGATCCCCGGCTGATTTCCGCGATTCCCGCAGCCGTCGCGCAAGCAGCGATGGATTCCGGAGTGGCCCGGCGGCCGATCGAGAACATGGACGCTTACCGCGAGCAGCTGTTGAGCCGGCGCGATCCGGTCGCCGGCGTGCTTCAGCAGGTCTTCTCCCGACTGCGGCGCCAGCCCAAGCGGGTGGTTTTCGCCGAAGGCGAAGAGGAGCAGGTAATCCGAGCGGCGGCGAATTTCGTGCAACAGGGTCTCGGCACCGCGCAACTGGTCGGGCGCGAGGATCGCGTCCGCGCTACTGCCAAGGAGCTGGGTGTTGAGCTCGGCGGCGGCATTGAAATCTTTAATGCTGCGCTCTCCAAACGCAACGCGATCTACGCCGCCTATCTCTATGAAAGATTGCAGCGCAAAGGCTATCTGGTCCGCGATTGCCAGCGGCTGGTGAATACCGACCGCAATCATTTCGCGGCTTGCATGGTCGCGCTCGGCGACGCCGACGCGATGGTCACCGGCGTCACGCGCAATTTTTCCGTAGCATTGGAGGATGTGCGGCGCGTCATCGATCCCAAGCCTGGCCACCGGGTGATGGGCGTATCGATCGTGCTCGCGCGTGGCCGCGCGGTCGTCGTGGCGGACACCGCAGTCACCGAGATGCCGGAAGCGGAAGAGCTGGCGGAGATCGCGATCGAGGCGGCGGGCGTCGCTCGGCGGCTCGGCTATGAGCCGCGCGTGGCGTTGCTTGCCTTCTCCACCTTCGGCCACCCACCCGGGGAGCGCTCCGCGCGGGTACAGCAGGCGGTCCGCATCCTTGATCAGAAGCGGGTGGAATTCGAATATGACGGCGAGATGGCCGCTGACGTCGCGCTAAATCCGGAATTGGCCGCGGCCTATCCTTTCTGCCGGCTCAGCGGTCCCGCGAATGTGCTGATCATGCCTGCCTTCCACTCCGCTTCCATCTCCACCAAGCTGCTGCAGGAACTGGGCGGCGCCACCGTGATCGGCCCGCTTCTGGTTGGCTTGGACCGCCCGGTCCAGATCGTGCAGCTCGCTGCGAAGGATACGCAGCTCCTGAACATGGCAGGGCTCGCGGCCTATAATGTCAGCGGCTAGGTTCGGGCTGCCGTTGACGCCCGCGGGTGGCCTGACTATAAGCGACCCGGTGGCGGCGGGATTTCGCCGCCGTTCCCTTTTTTCGGCGGACCGACGGTGCGAGGCATCGAATCCGCCATGTGTTCAAACGAGAGATCCGATGGCTAATACTAAATCCGCCAAGAAGGCGAACCGAAAGATTGAGCGGCGGACCATCATCAACAAGGCGCGTCGCTCGCGCATGCGCAGCGCCGTCCGCGATGTCGAGGAAGCGATCGCTTCCGGCGATGCCACGGCGGCGCAGACGGCCCTGCAGGCGGCTGAGCCCGCGCTCATGCGCGCTGCTCAAAATGGCGTGATGCACAAGAGTACCGCCAGCCGCAAGGTCTCGCGCCTCACGCACCAGATCGCCAAGCTCGGGAAATAGTTCTTTCGGCACGCTTGCGTCCCGATTGGCCCGCCTTTGCGGGACCATTTTTTTCATTACACCCGCTAACTCCACGTATCTGCGCGCGAATGTCGCGCGCCGCGCGTATGCGGTCGTGCATGCCGCGCGCCCGCAGCGATCTTTGCGCAACGATCTGTTTGCTCGTTGCCGGCTAGTTGGACTTTTTGGTCAAAAAAAAGACCGCCCTCGCAAGCCTTTAAGAGGAATGTGGCGACAAGGAGTTGAAAAACCCCATGCAGCCTAGGCTTTCGCGGGGTCGCGCATAAATAAATTTGTCACACGCAATGCTGCCTCGCAGGTGACGCAGGCTTCAAAAGAATCACTCCGCCGATTCAACGTGTTGCCGGCCAACCCAATGGACGCGAGCGAGACAGGTGCGGCGCCGCTTGGCCCTCGTGCGCAGGATGGCCGCCGCGAAACTCGTTGCAGGCCGCATGGGTGTGTGTATTTTTTAACTGTCTTTCGGGATCCCCGAGAGTCCTCAGTAAAAGGGTCACACTCGAGCTCATCGAGAATGAGATTGGCGGAACTGCGTCGAAATTCTTTCAGAGTGCGTTCATTCGAGGAGTTCGTGCGAGTGAAACCTGGCTGAGATCGTGACGCCGAACTGAGTAATGCGTAGGCGGCGCGCACAAGCTTGGGGCTTGGAAAAGCAACGTTGAAAAAATCAGGGCCATCGCGCTTATGCGGGTGGAGGGGGAGCTATGCCGTTAACAAAGAATGCATTTGCAGATCCAACAATCTCGCCGCGCGCCGTGTCAGCGATTGGATGTGATCCGATGCGCCGCGAGGCACCGTGGATCGAGTGCCGGTCCGAATTGATCGAATCCCGGAGAGCGATTCCGCCACCCGGCGGCTGAGCCGCAAGTTCTCGCGTCGTTTCCTAGTCCGCTGGTGTGGCGTTTGCACCGTAAAGCAACCGGCCATCGTCTCTCACATGAGCGAGTTGCGTGCGTTCCACGGCATGGCCAGTTGCGCCACGCCACCCGCGAATCTCTTCACCTTGAATCGGAAAATTCACCATGGATTTGATCACCCCAGAGCAAGAAAGCTGGTCGCGCGTAAAGGGCAGGCTGCGCGTTGAAGTCGGTGACGATATCTATTCAAGCTGGTTCGCGCGGATGGACCTCGAGGGGCTCGACAACTCCACGGTGCGGCTCTCGGTCCCGACGCGCTTTCTCAAGAGCTGGATCCAGTCGCATTACTCTGAGCGCGTCCTTGCCTGCTGGCAGGCCGAGCAGGCCACTGTCGGCCGCATCGAGCTGAGCGTGCGCTCCGGCGTATTGCGATCCCTGGCGCAGAAGCCCGCGCCCGTGCAGCCGGCGGTGGCGCACCATAACGGCTCCGCGATGCGTCTCAACGGCGGCGAGCAGCGCGCGATCTCCTCGCCTTTGTCTGCTGCGCATGAAGCATTAGGCGGCTCGCCCCTCGACCCGCGGCTGACTTTCGAGACCTTCGTGCTCGGCCGCTCCAACACCCTGGCGCATGCTGCCGCCAAGCAGGTGGCCGCCGCCCGCCGCGGCGATCCGGTCATGTTCAATCCGCTCTACATTCACTCCGGCGTCGGGCTTGGAAAGACGCACCTGCTGCAGTCCATCACCTGGGCGGGCAACGCCTCCGGCGAGCACAAGGTGCTCTATCTGACGGCGGAAAAGTTCATGTACGGCTTCGTCTCCGCGCTGCGCAGCCAAACGGCGATCGCATTCAAGGAAGTGCTGCGCGGAATCGACGTGCTGGTGATCGACGACCTGCAATTCCTGCAAGGCAAGAACACCCAGGCCGAATTCTGCCACACGCTGAATGCGCTGATCGATGCCGGCCGCCAGGTGGTGATCGCCTCTGATCGTCCCCCCTCCGATCTGGAAAGCCTGGACGACAGGATGCGCTCGCGGCTCGCCGGGGGCTTGGTGGTGGAAATGTCCTCGCTTGGCGAAGAGCTGCGGCTGGAAATCCTGAAATCCCGCATGGAGGCAGCCAAGCTGCATCATCCCGGCTTCGACGTGCCGCCGCCAGTGCTCGCTTATATCGCAAAGACCATCACCCATAACGGCCGCGATCTCGAAGGCGCGCTCAACCGCCTGCTCGCCCATAGCAAACTCACCGGACAGCCGGTCACGCTCGAACTCGCGGAGCGCGAGATGCGCGATCTGATCCGCCCGCAGGAGCCCAAACGGGTCAAGATCGAGGACATCCAGCGGGTGGTGGCGCGTCAGTACAATGTCAGCCGCGCCGATCTGTTGTCGTCACGGCGCACGGCCAATGTCGTCCGGCCGCGCCAGGTGGCGATGTACCTCGCCAAGACGCTGACGCTGCGCTCCTTGCCGGAGATCGGGCGGCGCTTCGGCGGGCGTGATCATACGACCGTGCTGCACGCGGTCCGCAAGATCGAGAACCTCGTGGGTAACGACACCACGCTGGCGGAGGAGATCGAGGTGCTGAAGCGGCAGCTGCAAGACTGAGCCTGCCCCCTCGCGGTTTGGCGAGGATTGGCAGCGTTGAATCGCTGGGAAAAGGGCGGAGCTTCGCGTCTCCGCCCTTGCCTATTCGGGCGGGGCGCGTCACCTTTGCTCCCCCCGCAAGGCGAGGGCCGCCGCTGTCGCCGGCGTCCGCCGTCTTCGCGGTTCGAGGGCATTTTCTCCTGATCGGGTAGGTTGCGAGATGAAGGTTACCGTCGAGCGTACGGCATTGTTGAAATCACTGGGGCGCGTTCACCGTGTGGTGGAGCGCCGCAATACCATCCCCATTCTCGCCAATGTGCTGATCCGCGCGGACAAGTCCAAGCTCAGCCTGAAGGCCACCGATCTCGACCTGGAAGTGATCGACGCCGTGGACGCGGAGGTTTCGCCCGCCGGCTCCACGACGGTGCCGGCGCATATGTTCTACGAGATCGTGCGCAAACTGCCCGAGGGATCGCAAATCGTGCTGGAAGCCTCCGGCGACCGCGCGATGCTGGCCATCCGCGCCGGGCGTTCGCGCTTCACGTTGCAGACTTTGCCGGAAAGCGACTTTCCGGATCTCGCCGCCGGCGAGATGAGCCACAAATTCACGCTCGCGGCGGCCGACCTGAAGCGCCTGATCGACAAGACCCAGTTCGCGATCTCCACCGAGGAGACGCGCTACTATCTCAACGGCATCTACCTGCACACGGCGGGCAACGGAAAGTCGACGATGCTGCGCGCGGTGGCGACGGATGGGCATCGGCTCGCGCAGGTGGAGCTGCCGTTGCCGTCCGGCGCCGCGGGCATGCCCGGCATCATCGTGCCGCGCAAAACGGTCGGCGAGGTGCAGCGGCTGATTGACGACGCCGAAGCCGACGTCGCCGTCGAGCTGTCGCAGGGAAAAATCCGCTTCTCCATCGGCGACGTGGTGCTGACCTCAAAATTGATCGACGGCACCTTTCCCGACTACGCCCGCGTCATTCCAGTCGGCAACGACAAGGAGCTGATCGTCGACAAGAAAGACTTCGAGGCCTCGGTTGATCGTGTCTCCACCGTTTCGAGCGAACGCGGTCGGGCGGTAAAGCTCTCCATCAGCTCCGGGCGGCTGTTGTTGTCGGTGACCAATCCGGATTCCGGCAGCGCCACCGAAGAACTTGAAATCGAATACGGCGCCGATCCGATCGATATCGGCTTCAACTCCCGCTATCTGCTCGACATCGCGGCGCAGATTGAGGGCGAGGTCGCCGTCCTCAAGCTCGCAGACGCCGGCTCGCCGACGCTGATCCAGGACCGCGATGCCGCAGGCGCGCTCTACGTGCTGATGCCGATGCGGGTGTAACAGGGGTCAGGGGTCAGTAATCAGTAATCAGAGGTTTTAGATAGCTTCCGTTCTCGTTTTACTGATTGCTGATTACTGACTACTGATTACTGATGCCTGAACCCGCCCGCATTCGCCGTCTCGCGCTGACGAACTTTCGCAGCTATCGCGCGGCGTCTATCGAGCTCAGCACGGAGCCGGTGGTGTTGGTAGGCGCCAACGGCGCCGGCAAGACCAACTTGATCGAGGCGATTTCTTTTCTGACGCCCGGCCGCGGCTTGCGGCGCGCCACGCTGGAAGAGGTGGCCTTCAGCGAAAGCGACGGCTCCTGGGCGGTCGCCGCCGAGGTCGAAGGCGCGCTCGGCCTTGCCACGCTGGGTACCGGCATCGCGCCTGCCGTCGAAGATACCCCGCCGCAGCGCATGTGCCGCATCGACCGTGAGCCGGTCGCTTCGGTGGCGGCTTTCGCCGACCATATCCGGGTGATCTGGCTTACGCCGGCCATGGATCGGCTGTTCAACGAGCCCGCCTCCGAACGCCGCCGCTTTCTCGATCGCCTGGTGCTGGCGGTGGACGCCCAGCATTCCGGCCGCGTCTCGGCGCTGGAGCGTAGCCTGCGCTCGCGCAACCGCCTGCTGGAGAGCCCGCGCCCGGACATGCATTGGCTGGACGCCGTCGAGCATGAGACCGCCGAGCTTGCCGTCGCCGTCGCGGCACTGCGCGCGGAAACGGTGCGCCGGTTGCGGGGCGCGCTGGCAGAACGCAACGCCTTCCCGGTCGGCTTCCCGGTGGCGGAGATCGCGTTGCACGGATGGATGGAGCAGGCGCTCGCGGAGCAGCCCGCGGTTGAGGTGGAGGATCGTTATCGCAGGCAGCTGAAAGATAACCGTGCGCGCGACGCGCTGGCCGGCCGCACGCTTGATGGGCCGCATTTGACCGATCTCGCGGTGACCTATGCGGGCAAGAATGTTCCCGCCGCCGATGCCTCAACCGGTGAGCAGAAGGCCTTGCTGATCGGGCTTGTGCTCGCGCATGCGGGGCTGGTCGGCGAGATGACAGGCTTTGCGCCCGTATTGCTGCTTGATGAGGTCGTTGCGCATCTCGACCCGAGCCGACGCAACGCGCTTTATGACGCGCTTTCCCGTCTTGGCTCGCAGGTCTGGATGACTGGGGCGGATCCCGTGACCTTTGCTGAAATCGCGCCGCGCGCGCAGATATTTGAGATCATATCCGGGCAAATCAGCCGTCGTTTCGCCTAACCCACTGTGCTAGCTAGATTTTCGATCTTTGTTAGAAAGGGAACATTCGGCTTCCGCAGGGCTTTACTTCTTACAACCTGTACGCCCGTCATCGGAGATCAGAGCATGGCAGCCGGCGTCGCCGGAGGGGACAAAATTTCGGAACGCCTGCAAGAATCGCTCGCGCGCTTGCGCGAAGATATCGACCGGGTGGAGCTGTGGGCGGGCGCGCTCGAAGGCTTTTCGCGGCCAATCCCCGACTACGAGCCCAGCCGGCGCTACCGCCTCGGCCCCAGCAGCGAGAAGGCGATAGCGCAAGACAGCAGCGGCACGAAAAACCAAACATAGCGTTGCCGTCCGAGATCTCGAAAAACGTCCCTGCGCAATACGAAAATGCCCCGCGCGAGCGGGGTTTTTTCACGCCTGATTCCTGCCCCGGCTCCGGCGTGAAAAATTGTTTCAAAACAACTACTTAATTGGGGCTACTTTGCCCTGTACGGCGTCGTTATTTCGTGGCACACCAAACAGTGTTTCGAGGGCGATTTTTCCAAACGATTCGAAAGTGTATTGATGGCTGAGCCAGCCCGCCAAAAGGGTGCTGCTGCTTCCGATTACGGTGCCGAGTTCGATCAAGGTCCTCAAGGGCCTCGACGCCGTGCGCAAGCGTCCCGGCATGTATATCGGCGATACCGACGACGGCTCCGGCCTGCACCACATGGTCTACGAGGTCGTCGACAATGCCATCGACGAAGCGCTCGCCGGCCATGCCACCGCAGTGACTGTGACGCTCAATCCGGACGGCTCCTGCACGGTGCGCGACGACGGCCGCGGCATTCCCACCGATATCCACAAGGGCGAGGGCGTCTCGGCGGCCGAGGTCATCATGACCCAGCTGCATGCGGGCGGAAAATTCGACCAGAATTCCTACAAGGTATCGGGCGGCTTGCACGGCGTCGGCGTCTCCGTGGTCAACGCGCTTTCGAGCTGGCTGAAGCTCACCATCTGGCGCGACGGCAAGCAGCATTTCATGGAATTCCACGACGGCGAGGCCGTGGCTCCGCTGAAAGCCACCGGTGACGCCGGTGACAAGCGCGGCACCGAGGTTACCTTCCTGCCGTCGCCGAAAACTTTCACCATGGTGGAGTTCGATTTCGCAACGCTCGAACACCGCCTGCGCGAGCTAGCCTTCCTGAATTCCGGCGTCACCATCGTACTGTCGGACATGCGGCACGCGGTCGAGAAGCGCGAGGAGCTGCGGTACGACGGCGGCATCGAAGCCTTCGTGAAATATCTCGACCGCAACAAGAGCGCGCTTATTCCAGCGCCGATCATGGTCAGGGCCGAGCGTGACGGCATCCTGGTCGAAGCCGCGCTGTGGTGGAACGACGGCTATCATGAGAACGTGCTTTGCTTCACCAACAATATCCCGCAGCGCGACGGCGGCACCCATCTCGCCGGCTTCCGCGGCGCGCTGACGCGCCAGATCACCGGCTATGCCGAATCCGGCGGCATATCCAGGAAAGAGAAGGTGGCGCTGACCGGCGACGACTGCCGCGAAGGGCTCACTGCGGTGCTCTCGGTCAAGGTGCCTGACCCGAAATTTTCCTCCCAGACCAAAGACAAACTCGTCTCCTCCGAGGTGCGGCCGGTGGTCGAAAGCGTCGTCAACGACGCGCTGAAGGGCTGGCTGGAGGAGCGGCCGGTGGAAGCCAAGATCATCGTCGGCAAGGTGGTGCAGGCCGCTGCCGCGCGCGAAGCCGCGCGCAAGGCGCGCGAGATGACGCGCAAGAATGCGCTCGGCGTTTCCTCGCTGCCTGGCAAGCTCGCTGACTGCCAGGAGAAGGATCCCTCGAAGTCGGAGCTATTCATCGTCGAGGGCGACAGCGCCGGCGGTTCCGCCAAACAGGGCCGGAATCGGGAATTCCAGGCCGTCCTGCCGCTGCGCGGGAAGATCCTGAATGTCGAACGCGTGCGTTTCGACAAGATGCTCGGGTCGGAGCAGATCGGCACGCTGATCACCGCGCTCGGCACCGGCATCGGGCATGACGAGTTCAACGCCGACAAGCTGCGCTACCACAAGATCATCATCATGACGGATGCCGACGTCGACGGCGCGCATATCCGCACGCTGCTGTTGACCTTCTTCTACCGGCAGATGCGCGAGATCATCGACCGGGGCCATCTCTTCATTGCGCAGCCGCCGCTCTACAAGATTGCCCGCGGCAGGTCCGAGCAATATCTGAAGGATGAGCGCGCGCTGGAAGACTATCTGATCGACACCGGGCTGGAAGACGCGGTTCTCAAGCTTCACACCGGGGAAACGCGGGCGGGCTCCGACCTGCGCGCGCTGGTGGATGACGCGCGCCACGTTCGCAACGTACTGCGCGGATTGCACAGCCGCTACCGCCGCTACGTGGTCGAGCAAGCCGCCATCCTCGGGGTGCTGAACGTGGATATCTTCGGCGATCCGGAAAAAGCCGCCGCCGCTGCGCCCTATATCGCCCGCCGGCTCGACGTGTTAGCGGATGAAACCGAGCGCGGCTGGCACGGCGCCTATATCGAAGGCGCCGGCTTCACCTTCACCCGCACGCTCCGCGGCGTCAAAGAAGTCGCCGTCATCGACCAGGCGCTGCTGTCGTCAGCGGAAGCGCGCAAGCTCGATGAATATGCGGCGGCCTTGCAGGAGATCTATCAGCGCCCGGCCAACCTGCGCCGCAAGGACGACGAGATCGCCATCCATGGGCCGGTCGGCTTGATCGACGCGGTGATGGCAACGGGCCGCAAGGGCGTCACCCTGCAGCGCTACAAGGGGTTGGGCGAGATGAATCCCGACCAATTGTGGGAAACGACCCTCGACACCAACGCGCGTTCCCTGTTGCAGGTGACGGTCAAGGAAATCGACGAAGCCGACAACCTGTTCACGACGCTGATGGGTGAGACGGTCGACGACCGCAGGGCCTTCATCCAGGACAACGCGCTCTCCGCCAGCGTGGACGTGTAACCGGCAATTGACGGAGCTCGTTCGCGCGCCAGCGGGATCCCGGTCCTGAACTCAACTCAGATCGATCGCGCAAAGTTCGGGCGCGCCTGCGCAGCGGTGCGGCTCCAATAGACCTGCCGGCGGCCGATCAGGGCGCGCGCCATCATCTTGGCCTCGCGCATTGATGAAGCCGCACAGGTGCGATATTCCAGATGATTATCCCGCCAAGCGCCGCGCTCAGCGCCGAATAGCCTCGTCCAGGGACGCGAAGGCGACTTCCGCAGCAGCGCCGCCAGCGCTTGCGCGACATTGCCTGAGACATCGAAGGCCGTCATATCGCCGGTGGACATGTTACGGACTTCGTAAATTCCGGGCCCGATCGGCGCTTCAACGTGCTCGCCGCGCTCCGCATTCGGAAATTTCTTCCAACCTGACCAGTTACCGATCATCGTTTCCCCACGGTGAGTTTTCAGCCGGGCACAACGTCCCGCGGCGGAAAAATTAACTAAAAGGTTGGGATACCTGTCCCGCTCAAGCCCGACGGAAGCGACAATGCATCACGGTCATTTTCGTTCCAACCCGAATATCGCGCAGAGGTTAATCGGGATGATTAACTGCTCATGCAGTCGCGGGCGCGTTCTCGCTACCGTCCCGGCAGCACCAGAATTTTGGGCACGGAAGGCAAGCTTGCGCGCGACAGGGTGATGGAAGGCTCGGAAGCCCATTCGACCTCCCAGGATTGGCCGCGCGTCCCGTCGATGAAGCGCTGCAGGGTATAGAGGCTGAAATAGTGCATCGGAATCATGAGCGGCGCCTTCAGCGCGCGCAGCACTTCGATCATGCCCTCGATGTCGAGAGTGAAGCTTCCGTCCACCGGCACCAGTACGACATCGATCCGGCCGATCTCGTCGAGTTGCTGCTGGTTCAGGGTGTGATGCAGATGCCCGAGATGGGCGATGCAGAGGCTGCCCACTTCAAAGATAAAAATCGAATTGCCATGCCGTTCGGTGCCGCCCGAGTAATCGCGGATGTTGGTCGGTACATTACGCACCCGCACGTCCTGCACCTGCAAGTCGTGGCGCGCAGGCGCACCGGCCGGCGCCCAGCCGCGCAGCACATGCGGGATCGCGGGGTTCGGGTACTCGCTGAAATGCGTGTCATGCGCCCGGTTCATCGTCGCGATGGTGGGCAACAGCGGCACGTGCACATAGTCATTGTAATCCGTAGCGATGCGCACCGACTGCGGGCTCTCGATCAGGAAAGTGGAATGGCCTGCATAGCTGACGCGCACCTGGTCGGCGGCAAGCGCCGCCAGCCGGAGCGAGGCAGCGGTCGGGCGCGGCGGGTGCGAAGCCACCAGGCCTGGGCAGCTTTCGCGCATTTCCGGCTTGGCCGTTTGCGCGCGCACCGCAGCCGATGGGAAAACGAGCGCGGCTGCAAACACCGCTGCAATTAGAGTGTGAGGACGAAGGAGCATGGTCCGCGTGCCGGTTTGCGGCGATGCTGCCATGAAATCGCGGGCTGGACCATTCCCCAAAAAGAACGGCGCCCGAGGGGCGCCGTTTTATTGATCGAGCTCGGTGCCGTGGGTCATCGCATCGAGACGATCAAACCTTTCGGCGTGACCACCACCCAGCGGCCATTCTGCTGCGTGATGGTTTCCACTTTGCCGATGCCAGGCAGGCTGCCGCCGGGCCCCACCTCGTAAAGCCCGCTGCGGTTCTCCACCAGCGCGCGCCCGCGATAGATGTTCGCGCAACACCCAGCCCTCGACGATGGCCGGCTTCGATTGATCCTTGACCGCCGCCGTTGTCGCTGTGCGGTCCGGCACCGAGCCGGTCACCTCACGCGCAGCGTCGGCATTGGCCGCGATGCGCTTTTCCAGCCGGGTGACGGTTTCCGTCAGCGCGGCGATCTTCGCTGCTGGCTCCGCTTGGGCGCGCTCGGCGCGGTCGAAGCGCTCGTTGATCTTCGACACGTGCGTTGTGGTGGCGCGGCTGGAAGCCTCAACGCTGGTTTTTAGCGCGGCGACGTCCTTGGTCACCTGCGTAAGCGCGGCTTGCAGTTTCTGGGTCGGCTCAGCCAGGTCGGTCTTTGGGCTGGCGAGGCTATAGGTACTGACCGAGCCGAGCAGGCCACCGAAGGCGGCGGCAAAGGCGACCGCGGCGGCGGCGGCGAGCAGGGTGAAGCGGGATTGCACCGATGGCGTGTAGATCGCGGGGGCGGGAAAGCTGCGAATGCTATCGTCCCGGCTGGAACGATCCGCAGCAATGGCTTCCGCGTCTATGGTCGTGGGCTCTGCTGCGGGTTCCGCCTTGGCTTCCGCGCTCGATGCGGCAAATTCGATTGCCTTTTGATCGCTCATGAAAGAATCCCCGGGTTAGCTGGTTCACCGATTGGTAACCACACGCAGTTACCAATTGGTTACCGTTCCGGCGGATTAGAGAGCGAGGCCGTTCTCGGCGGCCAGCGCCTTCAACGGGGTTTGCGGACGGGCGCCCATATGCTGGATCACTTCCGCCGCCGCCAAGGCTCCGAGCCTTGCAGCGCTCACCGGATCCTTCCCGCGCGCGAGACCGAACAGGAAACCCGCGGCGAATAGATCGCCGGCGCCGGTCGTGTCCACCAGGCGCTCGACCGGGAAGGCGCGCACGACTTCGCTGCCTTTACGGTTGACGATCACGCAGCCTTTTTCGCTGCGCGTAACCACCGCGAGTTTGGCGTCCTGCTTCAGTGCCGTGATGGCGGCGGTGAAATCGGCCGTCTGATAGAGCGACTTCAGCTCGGCTTCATTGGCAAAAACCAGATCCACAGTACCGCCGCGGATCAGGCCGAGGAACTCTTCGCGCCAGCGGTCCACGCAAAAGGCATCCGACAGCGTGAGAGCGACCAGGCGCTTGGCTTTATGCGCGGCGGCCGCCGCTTTCAGGAACGCGTTCTTGGCGTTCTTCGGATCCCAAAGATAGCCTTCAAGATAGGTCACCGCGGCGGAAGCCACCTTATCGTCATCGATGTCGTTCGGGTGCAGATCCTGCGCCGCGCCGAGAAAGGTATTCATCGTGCGCTGGCCATCCGGCGTCACCAGGATATAGCAGCGCGCGGTCGAAGGCCCCTCGGATGCCGGCGCCGTGTCGAAGGCGACGCCGGCCGCGCGGATGTCGTGGATGAAAGTGTGGCCGAGCGTATCGTTCTTGACCTTGCCGACAAAGGCGGCGCGTCCGCCGAAGCTCGCCAGCCCAACCGTGGTATTCGCCGCCGAACCCCCGGAAATTTCCACCGCCGGCCCCATCGCGTCATACACCGCTTCGGCGCGCGGCTCATCGATCAGCGTCATCGCGCCCTTGGTCATCCGGTGCTGGACGAGAAAATCGTCGTCGGCGCGCGCGATCACATCGACAATCGCGTTGCCGATTCCCAGAACGTCGATATGTGGATTGGGCATGCGGAACTCACGTCAAGAAACCGCACTATAGCGGGCGAGCGTTCTTCGGCAAGCGCGGCAATTGTGAGGCGTGACGTGTCTGCACCGGCGTGCTTAAAAACCGCGCGCATGATCCGGCGAAGTGGGAACCGGTTCGACGATATAAGATGATGCGCAACATAACGAGTTATCCACTTTTGCCGATCGCGCGCGGGGAAGCAGCATGTCACTTGCACGCAACGTCGCGACGGTAGGGGGTATCACCTTCTTGTCGCGCATTCTCGGTTTTGGCCGCGACGTGATGATTGCCGCCGTATTCGGAGCGGGCGTGCGGGCGGACGCGTTCTTCGTTGCTTTTCAGCTTGCGAATCTCATCCGCCGCTTGCTCGCCGAAGGCGCGATGAACGCCGCGGTGGTGCCGCTCTATCTGCGTGCGCGCGATCAGGGCGGGGAAACCGCCGCTGGCGCTTACGCGGGACAGCTCATCGGCACGCTCGCCGTCGCGCTCACTGCTCTGGCGCTCCTGCTTGCGCTTGCCATGCCGGTCATCGTGACCATCCTCGCGCCGGGTTTCATCATCGGCGGTCCGCGGATGACCATCGCCGTGGAGTTGGCGCGCCTGATGCTGCCTTATCTCGCTCTGGCGGGGCCGCTCGCCGTGCTCATGGGCGTGTTGAACGCCAATCACCGGTTTGCTTTGGCGGCACTGGCCGACCGCCGCCTTCAACGCGGCCATGCTGGCGGCTCTGGGCGTGATCTTCCTGCTGCAGTCCGGCGACAGCGCGCTCTCCGGCCGCATCGTCGCATTCGGTGTCGCGGTCGCCGGGCTCGCGCAGCTTATGCTGGTCGGCATTGCCGTCTGGATCGGGCCGGAGCGGGTGACGCCGCTTGGCGTGTCATTTGGCGCTCCGATGCGGCGCTTCCTGGCGCTGGCGATTCCAGGCCTGGTCGCCAGCGGGATTCCGCAGATCACGATGATTGCCGCGGTGATGGTGGCATCGGCCTCGCCCAGTGCGGTCTCCTGGCTGTATTACGCCAATCGCCTGGTCGAGCTGCCGCTTGGCATTGTCGGCATGGCGATCGGCACGGTGCTGGTGCCGGCTTTCGCCCATGCGTTGCGCAGCGGCGACAGCAGCGAGCTGGCGGCGGCGGAATCCCGCGGGCTCGAGATTGCGCTCTTCCTGGCGCTGCCGGCCGCGGTGGCGCTGGCAGTGCTGGCCACGCCCATTGTCGCGGTTTTGTTCCAGCGCGGCGCCTTCACCGCCGTCGACACCGCGGCGACCGCAGCGGCACTGAGTGCGTTGGCGCTTGGCATGCCAGGTCATGTGCTGGTGAAGGCTTTCTCCCCGATCTTCTTTGCCCGCGAAGACACCGCGACGCCGATGTATGCGGCGCTTACAGGCTTTGCGGTGGCGCTGCTCGGCAGCGTGTTGCTGCTGCCAAGCCTGGGTCATGTCGGCGTGGCGATCGCGACCGGGGTTTCCGGCTGGATCGCGGCCGGCGTGCTGGGCATCCTGATTGCGCGGCGGATCGGATTTTCGCTCGACGACAACGCCCGCTACCGGCTGCCGCGGATTGTCTTTGCGACCGCGATCATGGGGATTGCGATCGCGGCACTGCAGATGGCCTTGGCGCCCTGGCTCGACGGGCCGTCCGATCTGGCGCGGCTGATTGCCTTGGGCGCGCTGATCTGCGCCGGCCTCGCGGTCTATACCGTGTTGCTGCATCTGTTGGGCGTCGCGCGGCTGCGCGACCTGCTGCGAGCAGCGCGCCGCGTCGCTTGATGCGCTGCATGCAGTCTCGATCCGGCCCCTTGCGCCGCCCGGCGTCACCGTGGCATCACGCACGCAACGAGCAAGAAGGGCTGCCGCGATGGCATTCAAGCAACTGGTTTTTTCCGGCGTGCAGCCGACCGGTAATCTGCATCTCGGCAATTATCTCGGCGCGATCGTCAAATTCGTCGATCTGCAAAGGAGTCACGACTGCATCTATTGCGTCGTCGATCTGCATGCCATCACGGTGTGGCAGGATCCCGCCGAATTGCCGCGCAACACGCGGGAGGTGACCGCGGCCTTCATCGCCTGCGGCATCGATCCGAAAAAGAACATCATTTTCAATCAGAGCCAGGTTGCCGAGCACGCGGAACTTGCCTGGGTATTCAACTGCGTCGCCCGCCTCGGCTGGCTCAACCGCATGACGCAGTTCAAGGAGAAGGCCGGCAAGGACCGCGAGAATGCCTCGATCGGTCTTTATTCGTATCCGACGCTGATGGCCGCCGACATCCTGGTTTACCGCGCCACTCATGTGCCGGTGGGTGAGGACCAGAAACAGCATCTGGAGCTGGCGCGCGACATCGCGCAGAAATTCAACAACGACTTTGCCGACTCGATCGGCGCGCGCGGTTTCGGCGACGGATTTTTCCCACAGCCGGAGCCGCTGATCCAGGGCCCGGCCACGCGCGTGATGTCGCTGCGCGACGGCACGAAGAAAATGTCGAAGTCGGACGCTTCCGATTATTCCCGCATCAATCTCACCGACGACGCAGAGGCCGTCGCGCAGAAGATCCGCAAGGCCAAGACCGACCCGGAAGCTTTGCCGAGCGAGGAGACGGGCCTCGCGCCGAGGCCGGAAGCCGACAATCTCGTGGGCATCTATGCGGCGCTCGAGGGCTCGAGCAAAGCCGCGGTGCTGCGGCAATTCGGGGGCGGACAATTTTCCACCTTCAAGGCAGCTTTGGTTGACCTCGCGGTCAGCACGCTGGGACCGATCGGTACCGAGATGAAAAGGTTGGTGCAGGATCCCGGCTATATCGATTCAGTGCTGGCCGACGGCTCGACGCGCGCACAGGCGCTGGCGGCCGAAACCATGAAATCGGTCAAAGACATTGTTGGCTTTGTCCGGCGCTGAGCTGCGGGCTAGTGCCCCTTTGCTTCCGAAGTTCGTGTAAGAGTGTGCAGCGGCGTATCACGAACTTCGGAAGTGGGCACTAGTGCCGCCGATTTGAAGTTCCTATACCAGCTGCGGCAAACTCTTTTAAGAAACTTCAAATCGAAAAGCGGCACTAGAATCATAACGGTGCTAGTGCCCCTTTGCTTCCGAAGTTCGTGTAAGAGTATGCAGCGGCGCATCACGAACTTCGGAAGCGGGCACTAGTGCCGCCGATTTGAAGTTCCTATACCAGCTGCGGCAAACTCTTTTAAGAAACTTCAAATCGAAAAGCGGCACTAGAATCATAACGGTGCTAGTGCCCCTTTGCTTCCGAAGTTCGTGTAAGAGTATGCAGCGGCGCATCACGAACTTCGGAAGCGGGGCACTAGTGCCGCCGATTTGAAGTTCCTATACCAGCTGCGGCAAACTCTTTTAAGAAACTTCAAATCGAAAAGCGGCACTAGAATCATAACGGTGCTAGTGCCCCTTTGCTTCCGAAGTTCGTGTAAGAGTATGCAGCGGCGCATCACGAACTTCGGAAGCGGGGCACTAGCTTGTGGCCGAGCCGGCCCCCGTGCCACCATTGTGACACCGGAGAAGGAATCTTATCTCTTCGGCGGCGCCGAATTTTTCAAGCATGGTTGAATACTGACGGCCTTTGTCCGTCGAGGAAGACAAGATGAGCCGAAAGCGCCGCAGCTACGAGGCGGGCCACAAGCCGAAATTACTGGTCGTGGTGGACGACACCGAGGAATGCGACCGCGCCATTTATTTCGCCAGCCGGCGCTCGGCGCGCATTGGCGGCGCGGTGGTGCTGTTGCGGGTGATCGAGACCGAGGACCGCAACCAGCAGTGGCTTGGCGTCGCAGACATCATGAAGGCGGAGGCGCTTGAGGAGGCCAATGCGGCGGTCGATCGTGCCGCCGCGCGCGCCAATGGCGCCGCCGGCATCACGCCCGAGCGCGTGATCCGCGAAGGCGACCGCTCGGAGGAGATCCTGAAGCTGATCGATGAGGACGAGGATATCGCGATCCTGGTGCTCGCGGCCGGCACCGGCAAGGAGGGCCCCGGCCCCTTGGTGGCGAGCCTGGGCAAAATAGCGGGCACATTCCCCATCCCGATTGCGGTCGTGCCCGGCCAACTTGCCGACGAAGAATTGGACGCGATGTCCTAGTTGTCATCCCGGCCGAGCCAACGGGTCCGCAGCGCGGCCCGATGACAGGCTCCGCGAGCGCGCCGGAACACCTGTCTGGCTTTCTGGCTTCCGGATCGGCTCGCACTCAGGTCGGCTATAGCCGGCCTAAGCACATGATATTGCTGATCTCGGGTAAACCCGAGATCAGTGTTCGCGGTCCCGGCTGACAAACCGCGGTGCTTGAACCTTGCGCCGAAACGGCCCATTTAAGTGTTATGATCGCTGTGTCAGCGGGCCTTGAACCCGTGCGAGCCAGGAGCCGCCATGTTCATCCAGACTGAGACGACCCCCAATCCGGCGACGCTGAAATTCCTTCCCGGGCGTAGCGTGCTTGCCTCCGGCACCCTCGACATGCCCGATCGGGCGAGCGCTGCGAAATCGGCGTTGGCGGAGCGGCTGTTCGATATTCCCGGCGTGACCGGCGTGTTTTTCGGCTCGGACTTTATTACCGTCAGCAAGAACACGGGCGAGTGGCAGCAGCTCAAGCCCGCGATCCTCGGCGCGATCATGGAGCATTTCATGTCCGGCGCGCCGATCGTCAAGCCGGATGAAGCCGGGACGCCGGCCGGTGCCGATGAGTTCTTTGACGCCGCCGATGCCGACACCGTCGCGACGATCAAGGATTTGATTGAAACCCGCGTGCGGCCGGCGGTGGCCAATGACGGCGGCGACATCACCTTCCGCGGCTTCAAGGATGGCATTGTTTATCTCGACATGAAGGGCTCCTGCTCCGGGTGTCCTTCCTCCACCGCGACGCTCAAGCACGGCATCCAGAACCTACTGAAGCATTTCGTGCCGACGGTGGTGGAGGTCCGGCCGACCTAATACCTTCGGCTATTCAGCTTCCTGAGATAATTGCCGCGAGCGTGTTTGCTGGCTCGTCGGCTTTCGCGCATGATGGCGACCCAATGCGCGTGCTTGCCATCGATACTGCATTAGCCGTATGCGCCGCGGCCGTTCTGGACACCGAACGGCCGGACCTGCATGCGCGCGAATCGGTGCCAATGGTCCGTGGCCATGCCGAAGCGCTGATGCCGCTGATCGCGCGGGTAATGGACACCGCCGAGCTGGAATTTTCCGAACTCGACCGCATCGCCGTCACCACCGGCCCGGGCAGCTTCACCGGCCTGCGGGTGGGCATCGCCGCGGCGCGCGGCATTGCGCTCGCCGCTGCCAAGCCGTCGGTCGGACTTTCCACGCTGGCCGCTTACGCCGCGCCGCTGATCGCGCAAGACGACAGCATCCCGGTGCTGGCGGTGATCGATGCGCGGCACGACCAGGTCTATCTGCAGGTTTTCGGCGTCGGCGGGCGTATGCTGCTGTCGCCGCGGATCGGTCCGATCCAGGAGGCACTGCGGGTTTTGCCGCTCGGCCCCGTGCGCATCGTCGGCTCGGCCGCCAGTGTGATTGCCGCGGCCTGGCCCGCGCACTTGCCGCCCCCGTCGCTGGTCGAAACGCAGCCTGCGCCGGATATTGACTGGGTGGCGCGGCTTGGCGCCGCCGCCGTCGATCTCGCGCCGCCGAAGCCGCTCTACCTGCGCGCGCCGGACGCGCAGCCGCAGGATGCTTCACGATTGGCGCGGCGCTGATGGGTTTCATTTCGCGACTATTCTTCCGCCCCGAGCCGGTGCTGTCGGAAGCGCAGCCAAAAGATGCTCCAGCCATGGCCGCGTTGCATGCGGCATCCTTCCGGCGCGGCTGGAGCGAAGACGAATTCCGCTCCATGCTTGGTGACAAAGCCGTGCTCGCGCATCGTGCCATGCAGGGCACCAAACTGACTGGCTTCATCATCACCCGCATGGCTGAAGACGAATCCGAAATCCTCTCGGTCGCCGTCGCTGCTTCAGGGCGGGGACGCGGCCTGGCCGGACGGCTGTTGCATCTGCATCTGCGCCGCCTGGCGGGCCTCGGCATGCGCAGGGTCTTCCTCGAAGTCGGCGAGGACAATACCCCTGCCGTCCGGCTCTATACGCGTGCCGGCTTCGAGCAGGTATCGCGGCGGCAGGGCTATTATCAGAACGACGCCGGGCGACAAACCGCAGCGCTTGTGCTGCGCTGCGACTTTGAGTGAAGAGGGGAATAGACGCTTTCCGGCGGCAATCCTATGCTATGCCGCGGGTTGACCAAGAGGCTTCCGAACGTGCCCAAACAGACCGACATTGAAGCCCAATGCGCCGCCAGAGGCATGCGGATGACCGAGCAGCGCCGCGTCATCGCGCGTGTCCTGGGCGCTTCGGAAGATCACCCGGACGTCGAGGAATTGTATCGGCGCTGCGTGAAGATCGACGACCGTATTTCGATCTCGACGGTCTATCGCACGGTCAAGCTGTTCGAGGACGCCGGCATCATCGAACGGCATGACTTCCGCGACGGCCGCTCGCGCTATGAGCAGATGCCGGAGTCGCATCACGATCATCTGATCAACCTGCGCACCGGCAAGGTGATCGAATTCCAGTCGGAAGAAATCGAGCGGTTGCAGGCGGAGATCGCGCGCAAGCTTGGCTATCGCCTGGTCGACCACCGCCTCGAGCTTTACGCCATCCCGCTTGACGACGAAAAAAGCCGGCGCTGACGCCAAATCCGCTCGCCAGCGCTTGCACGGCGGCCTGCGGCAGCGGCATTCCTTTTTACCGGAAAAACCGCTAAGAGAAGGGAATCCGGGCGCCCGGATGCAGAGAGCTCAGGATTCGCCAGTTATCGTAACAGCTTAAGGCATCGGCCCGAGGGCCCGCGGATCGACATAACGACCGGCATGAGCGGACCTCGCAAGCTCTATATCAAGTCATACGGTTGCCAGATGAACGTCTACGACTCGCATCGTATGGCGGACACCCTGGCGCCGCGGGGCTTTGTTGAGTGCGCGCGCCCCGAAGACGCCGATCTCGTCGTCCTCAATACCTGTCACATCCGCGAAAAGGCCGCCGAGAAGGTCTATTCCGAGCTCGGCCGCATCCGCAAAATGAAGCAAGCCGCCGCCGCCGCTGGCCGGCAGATGCGGATCGCAGTGGCGGGTTGCGTCGCGCAGGCGGAAGGCCAGGAGATCATGCGGCGCGCGCCGGTGGTCGATCTCGTCGTCGGCTCGCAGAATTATCATCGCCTGCCGGACTTGCTGACGCGGGCCGAAGCGGGCGAAAAAGTCATCGACACCGAATTTCCGGCCGAAGACAAATTCGATTTCATCGCGCCGGCAAGTCGCGCAGCCATGCGCGCGCGCGGCGTTTCTGCCTTCGTCACCGTGCAGGAAGGTTGCGACAAATTCTGCACCTTCTGCGTGGTGCCTTACACCCGCGGCGCGGAGGTTTCGCGGCCGGTCGCCAAGATTCTGGCCGAAGTCGAGCGGCTGGCGGATGCCGGCGTGCGCGAGATCACGCTGATCGGGCAGAACGTCAACGCCTATCATGGCGAAGGCCCCGGCAGCGAAGCTTTCACGCTGGGACGCCTGTTGCAGCGCCTCGCTGAAGTGCCGGGCATTGCGCGGCTGCGCTACAGCACGAGCCATCCTTGCGATGTCGACGACAGTTTGATCGCGGCGCATCGCGATCTGCCGGTGCTGATGCCCTTCCTGCATCTGCCGGTGCAATCCGGCTCCGACCGTATTCTCGCGGCGATGAATCGCCGCCACACGCGCGCCGATTATCTGCGCGCGTTGGACCGTTTGCGCGCCGCGCAGCCGGAGATCGCTTTTTCCTCCGACTTCATCGTCGGCTTTCCGGGAGAAAGCGATGAAGATTTCGCCGCTACGCTTTCGTTGGTGGACGACGTCGGCTTTGCCGCCGCCTATTCCTTCAGATATTCGGCGCGGCCGGGTACACCCGCCGCGGAAATGACCGGCGCTGTGCCGGATGCGGTGCAAATCGAGCGGCTGGCGCGGCTGCAGGCCGCGATCGACGCCCGACAGGACGCCTTCAACCGGCGCGCGGTCGGTGGAAGCTTTGAGGTATTATTTGAAAAAGCCGGGAAATATCCTGGCCAGCTGGTCGGCCGATCCCCATATTTGCAGCCTGTGCATGTCGCCGCATCGGCCGCGCTGATTGGAGAAATTCGCCGCGTGAGCATCCACGATATCGACTGCTACAGCCTCTTCGGAGACTTGGTGGAAAACGCGCCGGCTGTTCTGCGGGCGGCGCTGGTAAACGCGGAAATCTGATGCGCAGCTTCGAAACCACCGA
The DNA here is from genome assembly GCA_963731585.1 of uncultured Alphaproteobacteria bacterium. Taxonomy (GTDB): domain Bacteria; phylum Pseudomonadota; class Alphaproteobacteria; order Rhizobiales; family Xanthobacteraceae; genus CANKHA01. The sequence goes on along the minus strand of CAVSWC010000003.1, from coordinate 549,529 downwards.
ACGGATCGATCTTACCCGAGGCCGAGGGCAGCTCACCGGCGCAGATCGTGCTTGCCTTTGAAGACAACCGGCTCGCTTCGGCGTTGTTCGGCCAATACGGGCAGAACCTGGCGCTGATCGAGCGGCGTCTCGGCGTGGTCGCCGAACTCGCGTGGCAACCACGTCACCATCGAGGGCACGCGCGAGGCCTGCGAGCAGGCGCGCCGCGTGCTGGAGAGCCTTTATGAAAATCTCAAGCGCGGGCACGATCTCACCGCCGGGGACGTGGAGGGCGCGATCCGCCTCGCCATCGCGCAAGGCTCGTTATTTGATTTCGACCCATCCGCGGCGCAGCCGAATTTCGAGGAATTGAATCTGCGCAAGCGCCCGGTGCGCGCACGCACCGCCGCGCAGGACGGCTATATCCGCGCGCTACGCCGCCATGCGCTTGTCTTTAGCACTGGTCCGGCCGGCACCGGCAAGACCTGGCTGGCGGTGGCGCAGGCCGTGCAGTTATTCGAGCGCAAGGAAGTGGACCGCATCATCCTATCGCGGCCGGCGGTGGAAGCCGGCGAGCGGCTCGGTTTCCTGCCCGGCGACATGCGCGAAAAGGTCGATCCCTATCTCCGCCCGATCTATGACGCGCTGTACGACCTGATGGATCAGCGCATCGTCGAGCGCGCGCTGCAATCGGGCGAGATCGAGATCGCGCCGCTCGCCTTCATGCGCGGACGCACGCTGACCAATGCGATGGTCATCCTCGACGAAGCGCAGAACACCACGTCAATGCAGATGAAGATGTTCCTGACCCGGCTGGGCGAGAACAGCCGGATGGTGGTCACCGGCGATCCGAGCCAGGTCGACCTGCCGCCGGGACAGACTTCGGGTCTGGCAGAGGCAGTCGCGCTGCTCAAGGACGTCGAAGGCATCGGCCACGCCACTTTTACCGCCGAGGATGTTGTCCGCCACGAATTGGTCGCGCGAATCGTCGAGGCCTATGACAAGGCCGGGGCGGCGCTGATGCGCAGGCGCGAGGCGAGAGAATGACCGCCGCCTTGCCGCGCGGGAGATACACCCGCATGCCTTGCATCGACATCGTCCGCGAGTCGCCGCTGTGGGACGACCAGCCGGACATCGACATCGCGCTCCGCAGCGCGATCGCGGAGGCTTCGGTCGACGTGTCAACAATAGATGTGGAGCTCGCTATCGTTCTGACCGATGATGCGAGAATTCGTGCGCTCAACCGGGTCTGGCGCGGCTTCGACAAGCCCACCAATGTGCTCTCTTTTTCTGCCGAGGATCGCCGCCGCGGCGGCGAAGGCGCGCCCGCGCTGCTCGGCGATATCGTGATCGCCTATGAGACGTCCAAACGGGAAGCGCTCGCACAGGACACGCCATTTCTGCATCATCTAGCGCATCTCACCGTGCACGGCTTCCTCCATCTGCGCGGCTATGACCACGAAGCGGAGGACGAAGCCGAGATAATGGAGCGGCTGGAGCGCCAGATCCTCGCGCGGCTGGATATCGCCGATCCCTATGCGGCGCGTGACGCCGGCTGAGACGATGCCCGACAGACGATCCACCAAAGCCTAACGATTTGGCCAGTCAGCGCGACAACCATCCTGCGCCGGCGCAGCCAGCGCGCGCGCGCGGAGAACGGCGAAAGCCTGATGACCCGCTTGCTGCGCGCGCTTGGTATGAGGTCCGGCACCACCCGCGATGAGCTCGAAGAGGTGCTGGAGGAAGGCGCAGGCGATGCGACCGGCTTCTCGCCGAAGGAGCAGGCGATGCTCAAAAACATCCTCGAGCTGCGCGAGCGCCGCATTGAGGATGTCATGCTGCCGCGCGCCGACATCATCGCCGTGCAGCAGGATATCTCGCTCGGCGACCTGATGAAGGTGTTCGAAAACGCCGGTCACTCGCGGCTCGTTGTCTATAACGACACGCTCGACGATCCCGCCGGCATGGTGCACATCCGCGACCTCATCGCCTTTATGACCGGCACGCGCCGCCGTGAAGCCGGAAGCCAATGCCATGCGCAAGAAACCGCTGCCGGCAGGGCTCGATCTGAAAAAGCTCGATCTGTCGCTGCCGCTTTCCTCCACCAAGATTGTACGCACCCTGTTGTTCGTGCCGCCGTCGATGCCGGCGATCGATCTGTTGGCCAAGATGCAGTTAACCCGCATCCATCTCGCCCTGGTGATCGACGAATACGGCGGCACCGACGGATTGGTTTCCATGGAGGACATCGTCGAGCTGATCGTGGGCGATATCGCCGACGAGCACGACGAGGACGAGGCGCCGTCGGTGGTACGCCAGGTCGACGGCTCCTTCATCGCCGATGCGCGCGCCAGTCTCGACGATGCCATCGCCACGGTGGGCGCGGAATTCGACGTCGGCGACGCAGCCAACGACGTCGATACGCTCAGCGGCTATGTCGTGACCCTGGCCGGACGTGTGCCGTCGCGCGGAGAATTCGTGCCCGGTCCCGGCCCGTTTGAGATCGAGGTGCTCGACGCCGATCCGCGCCGCGTTAAGAAAGTAAGGATCTACAACGTCAATGCACGCCGACTGGAACGCAGCCGCCTCGAGACGAAGCGGCGCGAAGCCCTGCCGAGCGCAGCGAATGCGCCGGCGACCTTAATCGACCATTCCACCCAGGATGGCACGGCCCCGAAAAAAGGCGCCGGCCGGTCGTGAGCTTCACTCGTTTGGCCCATTCCATCGTCCTCGCCTGGGGCTGGCAGCGCGCGGCCATCGCCTTTGTCGCGGGCGCATTCTCCGTGCTGGCGCTGCCGCCGATCGATCTCTGGCCGGTGATGTTCTTCACTTTTCCGGTTCTGGTCTGGCTGATCGACGGCGCCGGCTCCGGCCGCTGGGGCGGAATCCTCGCTGCCGCGTCAACCGGCTGGTGGTTCGGCTTCGGCTATTTTCTCGCCGGGCTTTACTGGGTGGGCTACGCCTTCCTGGTTGACGCGGAAACCTTCGGCTGGCTGTTGCCGGTTGCGGTGGCGGGGCTGCCCGCGGGGCTTGCGTTGTTTACGGCGCTGGGCTGCGCGCTCGCACGGGCGATGTGGACGCGCGGACCGGTGCGCATTCTTGCGCTCGCGGTCGCATTCACCCTGGTCGAATGGCTGCGTGGCCATGTCCTCACCGGGTTTCCCTGGAACACCTACGGTTATGCGCTCACCGGGCCATTGGTGCTGGCGCAGGCTGCTTCGCTGTTTGGAATCTGGGGCCTCACCTTTCTGGCCGTCGGCATTTTCGCCAGCCCAGCGACACTCGCCGATGATTCGATGGACACGCGGCGGCGCTGGCTGCCGCTTGCAGCGAGCGTCCTTGTGCTTGTTGCGCTGGGAATTTTCGGCGCTGTCCGGCTGGCGGGAAACCCCACCACCTTCGTCACCGGGGTGCATCTGCGCCTGATGCAGCCGAACACCCCACAGGATGACAAGTTCAACTATTCCGCCAAGCAGAAGGTGATGGACCATTACGTCACGTTGTCGGAGCGGTCGACCGGGCCGCAATCGACCGGCATGAGCGATGTGACGCATCTGATCTGGCCGGAGGCGGCGTTTCCCTTCTTTCTCACGCACGAACCCGACGCGATGGCGCAAATCGCGGATCTGCTTCCGGAGGGCGCGGTGTTGATCACCGGCGCGGTGCGGCCGGCGGACGACAGACCGAGGACAGAGCAAGCCTACAACTCGGTCTATGTTATCGATCACGACGGCTCGATCCTGACCCTGCACGACAAGGTGCATCTCGTCCCGTTCGGCGAATACCTGCCGCTGCAAGATTTGCTCGAGCACATCGGGCTGCAGCAACTGACCAAGGTGGCCGGCGGCTATCTGTCGGGCGATCGCCACCGCAGCTACAACGTGCCGCGCGCGCCGCGCATGCTGCCGCTCGTCTGCTATGAGGTAATCTTCCCAGGTCAGGCGGTGCCGCGCGATGACCGGCCGGGCTGGGTGCTCAACCTCACCAATGATGGCTGGTTCGGCATCAGTTCGGGCCCTTATCAGCACTTTCGTCAGGCGCGGGTACGCATGATTGAGGAAGGGCTGCCGCTGGTGCGCGCCGCCAATACCGGCATCTCTGCGGTGGTCGATCCGCTCGGGCGCGTCATCCGCTCGCTGCCGCTCGGCGCCGAGGGGGTGCTGGATTCGGCCTTGCCGCAACCGGTCGAGCCGACGGTTTATGTGCGCGCGGGGGATAGTCCGGTGGGTCTCGTTGTCGCTGCCGCTTTTCTCTTCGTCATCCGCCGGCGGATGCGGCGCTGGACAACGTCGAAGCGACATCCGAGAAATCCGGCTAGCTGCGTTTAGGATAGCTGCGCATGCGCCTATCCGATTATCTGCCCACGTTGCTGCCTCTTGCTGTTGCGTGTGCTACGACACCAAGGTGAAAGAAGTCGCGATGACCAAGAAAACGCCGAACCCAACGGACAAACATGTCGGCAGCCGCGTGCGCATGCGGCGGATGATGCTCGGCATGAGCCAGGAAAAGCTCGGCGACGCACTTGGCCTGACTTTTCAGCAAGTACAGAAATACGAGAAGGGCACGAACCGAATCGGCGCGAGCCGGCTGCAGCAGATCGCACATTTTCTCCAGGTTCCCGTCTCTTTCCTTTTTGAGGGCGCGCCGGATCTTCCCGCCGGGCCGGCCGGCACGATGGAAGCCCCGTCGCCGTCCTATGTTTCCGACTTCCTCGCGACCTCGGACGGCTTGGCTTTGACCAAAGCCTTCATGCGGATAAAAGACCCCAAGCTGCGGCGGCGGATCGTGGATCTGGTTTCGCAGATCGCCGGCGAGGACTAACGCTCTCAACGGCGGACCGCGGACGCAGGCCGGCCATCTTGACCCTTCCCGAGGACACTGTAACAAAGCCCCCCAATCGATAAGCCTGGGCCGCGCGGCGGCGTTTTGGGGGTTTTCGTGTCACGTAAAAACTACCAGTTCACCAGCGAGTCCGTCTCCGAGGGGCATCCCGACAAGGTCTGCGACCAGATCTCAGATGCGGTGCTCGACGCGTTCCTTGAAAACGATATCAAGCTCGGCATCGCCGACGACAGCAAGGCGAATACCCGGCTGGGCTGCGAAACGCCTCGCGACCACGAACAAGATCGTGATCGCCGGCGAAGGCCGCGGACAGGCGCCGCTGTTCCACAAATATGGCCAGCACGCGGTGATCAACCGCGAGATGGTTGCGCAGATCGCACGCGATGTGGTGCGCGAGATCGGCTACGACCAGGAAGGTTTCTCCTATCACGGCGCAGACGTGGAAGTGCTGCTGCACGGCCAGTCGCCCGACATCGCCATGGGCGTCGATGCCAAGAAAAAGAAGACCGGCGACGAAGAAGGCGCCGGCGATCAGGGCATGATGTTCGGTTTCGCCTGCACCGAGAGCGAGGTCTACGAGAAGGGCTCCTTCATGCCGGCCCCGATTTTCTTTGCTCACAGAATTTTGAAGGTGCTGGCCGAGAAGCGCCGCTCCAAGCAGTTGTTCGACATTCAGCCGGATTCCAAAAGCCAGGTGACGGTGCAATATATCGACGGCAAGGCGGTCGGCTGCACCAAGGTGGTGGTTTCCACCCAGCACAATGCGGCCAGCCGCAATGGCAAGAAATATTCCCCCGGCATGGTGAAAGAGCTGATCGCCGATACCGTGACGTCCGCGCTGCCGGATGGGTGGATGCCGAAGAAACCGTCCGACTTCCTGGTCAACCCGACGGGTAACTTCGTGGTTGGCGGCCCCGACGGCGACTGCGGCCTCACCGGCCGCAAGATCATCGTCGATACCTACGGTGGCTATGCGCCGCACGGCGGCGGCGCCTTCTCCGGCAAGGACCCGACCAAGGTGGACCGCTCCGCGGCCTATGCGGCGCGCTATCTCGCCAAGAACGTCGTGGCGGCCGGGCTGGCGGAACGCTGCACCATCCAGATTGCCTATGCGATCGGCGTCGCCGATCCGATGTCGCTGCTTGTCGATACGCACGGAAGCGGCAAAGTGGACGAGCGCAAGCTGGAGAAGATTCTGCCGCAGATGTTCCGGCTGACGCCGACCAATATCCGTCGCACGCTCAAGCTCAACCGGCCGATCTATCGCCGCACCGCCGCCTACGGCCATTTCGGCCGCGCGCCGGAAAAGGACGGCGGCTTCTCCTGGGAGAGGACCGATCTGGTGAAGGAATTGCGCGGCTCGGTGTAACGCCGACTCGATTTGTCATGGCCGGGCTCGGTCATCACAAGTCGAGTCTACTCGACTTGTGACAATCTAAAGAGTGCGGAACTCGGGCAAGCCCGAGTTCCGGTGCCATCTCGATAAGGATGCACTGCTCAAGGATGCACTGCTCACCTAAGCGGGATGTCCGCAACGAGTGCGGGCATGACGATGGTGATTCATGACTTCCATTGAACGCCCGCCGCGCGCGTTCTTCGGCCGGCGCAAAGGGCATGCGCTGCGGCCGCGCCAGACCGCTTTATTTGAGACGCTGCTGCCGCGGGTGGCGATCGATACCGAGGCCACCGCAGCGCCGACCGATCTGCGGACATTGTTTCCCGTCGAGGTCGAGGAGGTCCGCCTTGAGATCGGCTTTGGCGGCGGCGAGCATCTCCTTGCGCAGGCGGCGGAACATCCGCGCGCGGGCTTCATCGGCAGCGATGCTTTCGTCAATGCCGTGGCCAAGGTGCTGGCGGGCATGCAAGAGCGCAAGCTTGCCAATCTGCGTTTGCATTTCGCCGACGCTGCGCAGCTGATCGACTGGTTGCCGCCCTCGGCGCTTGCGCGCGTGGATCTGCTCTATCCCGATCCCTGGCCGAAGAAGCGGCATTGGAAACGGCGCTTCGTCCAGGACGCGAGCCTCCGGCAGATCGCCCGCGTGCTGCGGCCGGACGGCGAATTCCGCTTCGCCACCGACATCGCGGACTATGCGGCCTGGACGCTTGCGCGCGTGCTGCGCTCGCCGGATTTCACCTGGACGGCGGAGAAGGCTGATGACTGGCGCAAGCCGTGGCCCGACTTCGGCGGCACGCGCTATGAGGCGAAAGCCACGCGCGAGGGCCGCGTGCCGGCCTATTTTGTTTTCCGGAAGCGATAGAAAAAACGGGCGTCATGCCGTCCGGGCAGGACCCACTTGCCAGTTGCGCAATCAACACTCATTCCCGAAAAAGGGGCTTTCGGAGGCCGGCAGGCGCCGTTCAGGCGCAGATTCTCGAGGCCCAATTAGCCTCGCCCGCCCTTCTTTTGGGGGCGGGATATCTTGCTTAAATCCCGAAAATCGCTATATTCCCGCTGTCTGTTACAGACACCTCATAACGGTCGGATATCCGATCGGGTTTGTGAGAGTGGGGCCCCCGGGGACCCGCTCTTTTTTGTTACGAAATAGGCTTGATGGGCGAAACCTTGAAAACCGCTTCCGCGCGTGAACCGCGGCTCCTGCTGGAGCCGGGGCTGGCCGCGCGCGTCGCCGCCATCGCCGAGCCGGTGATCGAGGGCCTCGGTTATCGGCTGGTGCGGGTGCAGGTCTTCCCGCAATCCGGCCTGACCGTGCAGATCATGGCCGAGCGGCCGGACGGCAGCATGACGGTGGGCGATTGCGAAACGATCTCGCGCGCGCTCTCGCCGGTATTTGATGCCAAGGATCCGGTCGATCAGCCGCACCGGCTGGAGATTTCTTCCCCGGCCTCGATCGCCCCTTGGTGCGGCGCTCGGATTTCGACCGGCATGCCGGCCAGACCGCCAAGGTCGAGATGGCGCACGGGATCGAGGGCCGCAAGCGCTTTCGCGGCACGCTGCTCGGCACCAAGGGCGATGCCGTGCGGCTGCGGCGCGAAGATGCGCCCGCGGGCGAGCAGCAGGAATTCCTGCTTCCGATCGAGGACATGGCGGAAGCCAAGCTGGTGCTTACCGATGCCTTGATCGCCGAGGCGCTCAAGCGCGGCAAGGCCGCCGGGCGGGAGCTGCAGGAAGCTCCAGCAGACGCAGTGTCAGATGAAGCGGTGCAGGACAATCAAGCCAACCGTTCCAAGAAGTTCATGCGGACGCGCGACAAGAATCGGCGGTCCGCTCAGCACGAGGGAGACTGAGTAATGGCCGTCAGCGCCAACAAACTCGAGCTTTTGCAGATCGCCGATGCGGTAGCCCGTGAAAAGGCGATCGACCGCGGCATCGTGATCGGAGCCATGGAGGACGCGATCGCGAAAGCGGCGCGCTCGCGTTATGGCGCGGAAACCGAGGTGCATGCCGAGATCAATCCGAAGAACGGCGAATTGCGCCTGTTCCGTCACATGCTTGTGGTGGACACGATCGAAAATTCATCCACCCAGATCGGGCTGGAGGACGCGCGCCGGCACAATCCGGCCGCGCAAGTCGGCGACACCATCGCCGACCCGCTGCCGCCGCTGGAATACGGCCGCATCGCAGCGCAATCGGCCAAGCAGGTGATCGTGCAGAAGGTGCGCGAGGCCGAGCGCGACCGCCAGTATCAGGAATACAAGGATCGCATCGGCGACGTGGTCAACGGCATCGTCAAGCGCGTGGAATACGGCAACGTGGTGGTCGATCTCGGCCGCGGCGAGGCCATCGTGCGCCGCGACGAGATGCTGCCGCGCGAGGTTTTCCGCAACGGCGACCGCATCCGGGCCTACATCTACGATGTGCGCCGCGAACCGCGCGGGCCGCAGATTTTCCTCTCCCGCACGCATCCGCAATTCATGGCGAAGCTGTTCACGCAGGAAGTGCCGGAGATTTACGATGGCATTGTCGAGGTCAAGGCGGTGGCCCGCGATCCCGGTTCGCGCGCCAAGATCGCGGTCATTTCCCGCGACTCTTCGGTCGATCCGGTCGGCGCCTGCGTCGGTATGCGCGGCTCGCGCGTGCAGGCGGTGGTGAACGAACTGCAGGGCGAGAAGATCGACATCATTCCCTGGTCGCAGGACATCGCCACCTTCGTGGTGAACGCGCTGGCCCCGGCCGAAGTCGCCAAGGTCGTGCTCGATGAGGACCGCGAGCGCATCGAGGTGGTGGTGCCGGACGCGCAGCTTTCGCTGGCGATCGGCCGGCGCGGGCAGAACGTGCGGCTGGCTTCCCAGCTCACCGGCTGGGACATCGATATCCTGACCGAGCAGGAAGAGTCCGAGCATCGGCAGGCGGAGTTCGAGAACCGCACGCGCATCTTCATTGAATCGCTGAATGTCGATGAAGTTGTCGGACAGTTGCTGGCATCCGAAGGCTTCAACTCCGTCGAGGAGCTTGCGCTCGTCGATCAGAAGGAAATCGCCAGCATCGAGGGCTTCGATGAAGAGACGGCGCGCGAGCTGCAGGAACGCGCGCAGGAATATCTCGATCGGCAGGAATCTGAACTTGACGAAAAACGCAAGGAGCTAGGCGTGCAAGATGAACTGAATGATGTTCCGGGCGTCACCGCGCGCATGCTGGTCAAGCTGGGTGAGGGCGGCGTGAAAACCGTGGAAGATCTCGCGGATTGCGCTACCGACGATCTCGCCGGCTGGACCGAGCGCAAGGACGGCGAGACCAAGAAGCATTCCGGGATTCTGGATGGCTTGGAAATTTCGCGCGAAGAGGCCGAGGCGTTGATCCTGCAGGCGCGCGTGAAGGCCGGCTGGATCAGCGAAGCCGATCTTGCGCCGCGGGCGGAAGAAGCCTCCGCCGAGACGGCGGAGACCGAGCCGCAGGCTTAAGACAGGAAACGGAATGCTGGCGAAGCCGCACCAAACCGATTTCGACACCGGACCGAGAAGCCTCGGCGCCGGCGGCGAACGGCTGTGCGTCGTCAGCCGGCAGGTGAAGCCGGTCGCCGAGATGATCCGCTTCGTGGTTGCTCCGCATGGCGAGGTAATTCCGGATCTCAAGCGGAAATTACCTGGCCGTGGCATTTGGGTCACCGCGACGCGCGCGGATTTGGCGGAAGCGGTTCGCCGCGGCGCCTTTGCGCGGGGGTTCGGGCGTTCGGTCACGATTCCGGATGGTTTTGTTGAAGCCGCCGAGCGGCTGCTTCAGCGCGCCGCGCTCGATGCCCTGGCCATCGCCGGCAAGGGCAGGCAGGCGGTCACCGGCTTCAGCAAGGTCGAAACCGCGCTGGTGCGGGGTCAGGCCGTGGCCGTCCTGCACGCGGCGGATGCCGCGGCGGACGGCGTTCGCAAGGTGGAAGCCCTGCGCAAGCAATCGGAAAGCGAGGGGCGGCAGATCGCGGTCATAAGCTCATTGCCTTCGGCCCAATTGGATTTGGCATTGGGTCGGCCAAATGTGATACATGCAGCCCTGCTCGCAGGACCTGCCACCGAGACTTTTATCGCGCGCTGTGCGCGGCTTGACCGTTTCCGGGCCGGTAAACCGGAGCAACGGGTTGAACGGACTACGCGAAAGCGGCTGCCCAAGGATCAGAATTGAATGGCTGAGAATAGTAACCCTGGCGAAAAAAAGCTCAGCATGAGCAGCAAAACCTTGACGCTCAAGCGCAGCGCCGAGACCGCTGTCGTGCGCCAGAGCTTCAGCCATGGCCGCACCAAGTCGGTGGTCGTAGAAAAGGTAAAGCGCCGCGTCATCGGGGCAGCTGCGGAACCGAAGGCGGAGGCGCCGGCTGCGCCCGCCCTGGAAACGAAGTCTGCCCCGCGCCCGGGAGCGAAAACTGCCGCCGTACCGCAGCCTGCGCCTTCGACCAAGCCGTCAGGCGTCGTGCTGCGCACGCTTTCCGAGGAAGAACGCAGTGCGCGCGCCAATGCATTGACCGATTTCCGTGTTCGCGAAGCCGAAGAGCGCAAGCAGGCCGAGGAAGAGGGCCGCCGCCGCGCCAGCCGCGATGTTGTCGATCGTTCGGAGCGGGAAGCCGCAGAAACGCGCAAGCGTGAGGAGGACGAGCGGCGGCGCCACGATGAAGAAACCAAGCGCAAGGCCGACGAGGTCGCGAAAAAGCGCCTCGGCGGCGAGGAAGAAGCCAAACGCCCGCATGCCCGCACGCTCGCTCCCGAAGCGGAGGAAGAAGAAGGACCGCGCACGAGCCGGCGCGGTGCCGGCGGGGCTGCGCGTCCCGCCGCGGCGCCTAAGCCCGCTCCCCGCGGCCCGCAGAAACAACGCGGCCGCCTGACCCTGGTCACCGCGCTCACCGCCGACGAGGTGCGCGAGCGCTCGATCGCCTCATTCCGCCGCCGCACGCAGCGCCTGAAAGGGCATGCGAGCGACGAGCCGAAGGAAAAGCTGATCCGGGAAGTCATTATTCCGGAAGCCATCACGATCCAGGAACTCGCCAACCGCATGGCCGAGCGCGGCGTGGATGTAATCCGCCTGCTGATGAAGCAGGGTCAGATGGTGAAGATCACCGACGTGATCGACGCCGACACCGCCCAGCTTGTCGCGGAAGAAATGGGCCACAGCGTGCGCCGCGTCGCCGAATCCGACGTGGAAGAAGGTCTGTTCGACAAAGCCGACGATCCGGTCTCGATGCAGTCGCGTCCGCCGGTCGTCACGGTGATGGGTCACGTCGATCACGGTAAGACCTCGCTGCTCGATGCCATCCGGCAAACCGAGGTGGCGGCCGGCGAGCATGGCGGCATCACCCAGCATATCGGCGCCTATCAGGTGACCGCGCCCAATGGCAGCAAGATCACTTTCATCGATACCCCCGGCCACGCCGCCTTCACGGCGATGCGCGCGCGCGGCGCGAAGGTGACCGACGTGGTCATTCTGGTGGTCGCAGCCGACGACGGCGTCATGCCGCAGACGGTGGAAGCCATCCATCACGCCAAGGCGGCGAAAGTGCCGCTGATTGTCGCCATCAACAAGATCGACAAGACTGATGCCAAGCCGGAGCGCGTGCGCACGGAATTGCTGCAGCATGAAGTGCAGGTGGAATCGCTCGGCGGCGACGTGCTTGACGTGGAAGTCTCCGCCACCAAGAAGCTCAATCTCGATCGCTTGCTCGAGATTGTCGGGTTGCAGGCGGAAATCCTCGAGCTCAAGGCGAATACCGGCCGTCCGGCCGAAGGCACCGTGATCGAAGCCAAGCTCGATCGCGGGCGCGGCCCGGTTGCCACTGTTCTGATCCAGCGCGGCACGCTCAAGGTCGGCGACCTGATCGTCGCTGGCGCGGAGTGGGGCAGGGTGCGTGCGCTGCTCTCCGATCTCGGCAAGCCGGTCGACAGCGCCGGTCCGTCTACGCCGGTCGAGGTGCTGGGCTTCAGCGGCACGCCTGATGCCGGAGACCGCCTCGCGGTGGTTGAAAACGAGGCGCGTGCCCGCGAAGTCACCGATTACCGTGGCCGGCAGAAGCGGGAAAAGGTTTCCGCGCGCGCCACCGGCATGCGCGGCTCGCTCGAGCAGATGATGAGCCAGCTCAAGACCAGCGGCCGCAAGGAATTCCCGCTGATCATAAAGGGCGACGTGCAGGGCTCGGTCGAGGCGATCATTCAGGCGCTCGACAAGCTCGGGACCGAGGAAGTCGCCGCGCGCGTGCTGCATGCCGGCGCCGGCGGCATTACCGAATCCGACGTCACGCTGGCGGAAGCCTCCGGCGTTCCGATCATCGGCTTCAACGTGCGCGCGCATAAGGAAGCGCGCGAGGCGGCGGAGCGCGCCGGCATCGAAATCCGCTACTACAACATCATCTACGATCTGGTCGACGACGTGAAAAAGGCCATGTCCGGCCTGCTCGCGCCGACGCTGCGCGAAACCATGCTGGGGAATGCGACGATTTTGGAGATCTTCAACGTCTCCAAGGTCGGTAAGATCGCCGGCTGCCGCGTCACCGATGGCACTGTGGAGCGCGGCGCCAATGTCCGCCTGATCCGCGACAATGTCGTGGTGCACGAGGGCAAGCTGTCGCAACTCAAGCGGTTCAAGGACGACGCAAAGGAAGTGACCGCCGGACAGGAATGCGGCATGGCGTTCGAGAACTACCAGGACATGCGCGCCGGCGACGTGATCGAATGCTACCGGGTGGAGACGATTCAACGCAGTTTGTGAGTCCAATACTCACGGCTTCGTCGACTGCTTCGCCCAACCATCAACATCGTCATGCCCGGGCCTGTCCCGGGCATCCCCGCTTAGGAAGGCATCGTGTTCGCCTAAGCGAGATGGCCGGAACAAGTCCGGCCATGACCAAGCGGCTATGAGAATCGCAAATGGCGAAACGAAAAAGCCGGGAGACCGGCAACATGCCCACGCAACGCGCCTTGCGCGCGGGCGAACTGGTGCGCCATGCGGTGGCGGAAATTTTTGCGCGCGGTGATGTGCATGATCCGGTGCTGGAAGGGCATCTGATCACGGTGCCGGAAGTGCGGATGTCGCCGGATCTGCGGATGGCCACCATTTACGTGATGCCGCTCGGCGGCAAGGACAGCAAGGACGTGCTGGCCGCGCTCGAGCGCAACAAGAAATTTCTCCGCGGCGAGATCGCCCATCGCGTCAATCTGAAATTCGCGCCCGACATCCGCTTCATGCTGGACGAGCGCTTCGATGAGGCCGAGCGCATTGACAAGCTGCTGCGGACCCAGGCGGTGCGGCGCGACCTGGATGAGGGCGACGGCAAAGATGAATGATCCGACTCGCTTTTCTTCACCTCTCCCGCTTGCGGGGGAGGTCGACGCGCATAGCGCGTCGGGAGGGGGCTCCGCTCACCCCCTCCCTAACCCTCGCCCGCAGGCGGGAGAGGGGAAAGAAAAACAACAAAAGCGCGACAAGCGCGACGTGCATGGTTGGGCGGTGCTCGACAAGCCGGTCGGGATGACCTCTACCCATGCGGTGGCGGTGGTGAAGCGACTGTTCGCGGCCAAGCGCGCCGGCCATGCCGGCACGCTCGACCCGCTCGCCTCCGGCTGCCTGCCGATTGCGCTCGGGGAAGCGACCAAGACCGTTCCTTTCGTCATGGAGGGCCGGAAGGTTTATCTTTTCACCGTGCGCTGGGGCGAGCAGCGCGACACCGACGACGCCGAGGGGCGCGTGGTGAACAGTTCCGCGGAGCGGCCCTCCGAAGACGCCATTCGCGCCCTGCTGCCGCGTTTCACCGGCACCATCGAGCAGGTGCCGCCGCGCTATTCCGCGGTGAAGGTCGAGGGCGAGCGCGCCTATGACCTGGCTCGCGATGGGGAAAGCGTGGAACTGGCCAGCCGCCTGGTCGAGATCCACCGGCTCAGCCTGGTCTCGGTTCCCGACCCCGATCACGCCCTATTCGAGGCCGAGTGCGGCAAGGGCACCTACGTGCGCGCGCTCGCCCGGGATATGGGTCAAATCCTGGGCTGCGGCGGCCATGTATCCGCCTTGCGCCGGGTTTCGGTCGGACCCTTCCCCGAAAAGCTCATGATTTCACTGGAACAACTGGAGGCTTTATGCCATAGAGCCGGCATCGGCGAGGGCAACCTCGCCGATGCTCTTTTGCCCGTTGAGACCGCGCTGGACGACATCCCGGCGCTGGCCGTCAGCAAGGCAGACGCGGCCCGGCTCCAAAGGGGGCAGGCCGTATTGTTGCGCGGACGGGACGCACCCATTTTCCGCGGCACGGTACAGGTAACGGCATCCGGGCAACTGATCGCCTTGGCCGAGGTCGACCGTGGCGAGATCGTCCCCAAGCGCGTGTTCAACCTAGCCGGCATTCTGGGTAGCGCCGGCCGTTAGAAAGGTGTTTGACGATGTCGATTCCTGCCGGCCGCAAGGCCGAAGTAATCCAGACCTATGCGACCAAGAAGGGCGACACAGGTTCGCCCGAAGTGCAGGTGGCGATCCTGTCCGAACGGATCAACAACCTCACCGAACACTTCAAGACCCACGTGAAAGACAACCATTCGCGGCGCGGGCTGTTGAAGCTCGTCTCCACGCGCCGGCAATTGCTCGATTACCTGCGACGCACCGACGAGGCGCGCTACAAGACGATCATTGAAAAACTCGGCATTCGCCGCTGAGCAAAATTCCGCGCGGAATGTCCGCGCGATTGTGAGCGGGCGCATTCGCCCGCCAATAGGCCGGACGGCAATAAGGCCGTCCTCCAAGACGCCGGACGTTGCAACGCCCGCGCAAAACCGAGGAAGACATGAAAGCCATGGCAGGATCGCCGGACGCTGTAGCCGCCCGCTTCACGCGTGCGCGCAGCTTCTCGCCGTCTTGCTCATGGCTTTCGACCTTCCGCGAAAACCATGAAAGACGACCACAATGTTCGATATCCATCGTGTTGAACTCGATTGGGGTGGACGCACCCTAACCCTCGAGACTGGAAAAGTCGCCCGTCAGGCCGACGGCGCCGTGCTCGCCACTTACGGCGAAACCACCGTGATCGCGACCGTGGTCGCGGCCAAGACGCCGAAGGAAGGCATCGACTTCCTACCGCTGACCGTCAACTACACCGAGAAATACTATGCCGCGGGACGCATTCCCGGCGGCTACTTCAAGCGCGAGCGCGGCCCGACCGAAAAGGACACGCTGACTTCACGTTTGATCGACCGCCCGATCCGCCCGTTGTTCGCCGATGGCTGGCGCTGCGACACCCAGGTGATCGTTACCGTGCTTTCGCACGATCAGGAGAACGATCCCGATATCGTCGCCATGGTGGCGGCTTCCGCCGCGCTGACTTTGTCGGGCGCTCCGTTCATGGGCCCGATCGGCGGGGCCCGCGTCGGCTTCTCCAACAACGAATACATCCTCAACCCGACGATCGACGAGATGCAAGAGAGCCAGCTCGACCTGGTCGTCGCCGGCACCCAGGACGCCGTGCTGATGGTCGAGTCGGAAGCCAAGGAGCTGCCCGAGGAGATCATGCTGGGCGCGGTGATGTTCGGCCACCGGCACTTCCAGCCGGTGATCAACGCCATCATCCAGCTGGCGGAGAAGGCCGCGAAGGAGCCGCGCGACTTCGCGATGCCCGACACCGCCGCGATCGAGAAGGATATGCTCGGCATCATCGAACAGGATCTGCGCAAGGCCTACGCGATCCCGCGCAAGGCCGAGCGCCAGAATGCGGTCGCCGCCGTCAAGAAGAAGGCGATGGAGCACTTCTTCCCGGACGGCAAGGACAATCCCGAGCGTCCGATGCAGCAGGTCGCAGGCGTGTTCAAAGATCTCGAAGCCAAGATCGTGCGCTGGAACATCCTCGACACCAAGAAGCGCATCGACGGCCGCGACCTTGTTACCGTGCGCCCGATCGTGGTCGAGGCGGGTTTTCTGCCGCGTACCCACGGCTCCGCGCTGTTCACCCGCGGCGAGACCCAGGCGATCGTGGTCGCCACGCTCGGCACCAGCGAGGATGAGCAGTGGATCGACGCCTTGCAGGGCACCTACAAGGAAGCGTTCATGCTGCACTACAACTTCCCACCGTTCTCGGTGGGCGAGACCGGACGCATCGGCGCGCCCGGCCGCCGCGAAATCGGTCACGGCAAGCTCGCGTGGCGGGCGATCCGCCCGATGCTGCCGGCGAAGGAAGATTTCCCCTACACCATCCGCGTGGTGTCGGAGATCACGGAGTCGAACGGCTCGTCCTCGATGGCCACGGTCTGCGGCACCTCGCTGGCACTGATGGACGCCGGCGTGCCGCTGAAGCGGCCGACCGCGGGCATCGCCATGGGCCTGATCCTGGAGGACAAGCGCTACGCCGTTCTGTCCGACATCCTCGGCGACGAGGATCACCTTGGCGACATGGACTTCAAGGTGGCCGGCACTGAGGAGGGCATCACCGCGCTCCAGATGGACATCAAGATCGCCGGCATCACCGAGGAGATCATGCAGGTCGCGCTCGCCCAGGCGAAGGGCGGGCGCTTGCACATCCTGGGCGAGATGGCCAAGGCGCTGACCGCGGCGCGCGCCGAGCTCGGCGAGCATGCGCCGCGCATCGAGACCTTCAAGATCGCCACCGACAAGATCCGTGAAGTGATCGGCACCGGCGGCAAGGTGATCCGCGAGATCGTGGAAAAGACCGGCGCCAAGGTCAACATCGAAGACGACGGCACCGTGAAGGTCGCCTCCGCCAATGGCGAGTCAATCAAGGCGGCGATCAACTGGATCAAGTCGATCGCGTCGGATCCGGAAGTCGGCCAGATCTACGAGGGCACTGTCGTCAAGACGATGGATTTCGGCGCTTTCGTGAACTTCTTCGGCTCCAAGGACGGACTGGTGCATATCAGCCAGCTCGCCGCGCACCGCGTCAACAAGACCACCGATGTGGTCAAGGAAGGCGACAAGGTGAAGGTGAAGCTGCTCGGCTTCGACGACCGCGGCAAGGTGCGGCTGTCGATGAAGGTCGTCGACCAGGCCACCGGCGAGGACCTCGAAGCCAAGCAGAAGGCGGAAAGCGCCGAGCCGCGCGAGGCCGCCGGCGGAGAGTAAACCGCTCGTCCCGCGAGAAGATCAAAGGGCGGCCTGCCGGGCCGCCCTTTTTATTGCCGGCGCGCCGGCGCCTGGCTGAAGGCCAAGGTTTATCCAGATTGCGCCGCGTTACTGCGCTGCGTCTTTCGCCGCGTGTACTTCGGCAGCGGTTTCCGCCTCGTCCACCGTCTGGAGTGCCGCCGGCTGCGGCATGGAAACGATGTTGTAGCCGGAATCGACGAAATGGATGTCGCCGGTCACCCCGGTCGACAGGTCGGAGAGCAGATAGAGCGCCGCGCCGCCGATCTCGTCGATCGTCACCGTGCGCCGCAGCGGCGCATGCCGCTGCTGGAAATTGAACATCAGCCGCGCATCGGCAATGCCGGCGCCCGCCAGCGTGCGCACCGGCCCGGCAGAAATAGCATTGACGCGAATGCCGGTCGGCCCGAAATCCGACGCCAGATAGCGCACCGAAGCCTCCAGCGCTGCCTTTGCCAGCCCCATCACATTGTAGTTCGGCATCACCCGCGTCGAGCCGCCGAAGGTAAGCGTCAGCATGGCGCCGCCGCGCGGCATCAATGCCGCCGCGCGCTTGGCAAGCTCGGTAAAGGAAAAGCAGGAGATCAGCATGGTGCGGGTGAAATTCTCCCGCGTGGTGTCGGCATAGCGGCCCTTCAGCTCGTTCTTGTCGGAAAAGGCGATGGCATGGACCAGAAAATCCAGCGCGTCCCATTTCTCGCCAATCGCCGCGAACACGCCATCGACCGATGCGAGGCTTTCGACATCGCAGGGCAGCACCAGCGAGGAGCCGATCGACTGCGCCAGCGGTTTCACCCGTTTGCCGAGCGCCTCGCCCTGATAGGTGAAGGCCAGCTCGGCGCCGTGGGCGGCCAAGGTTTTCGCGATGCCCCAGGCAATGGAGTGGTCATTCGCCACCCCCATCACCAGGCCGCGCTTGCCTTGCATCAATCCTGTTGCCGGTGTGTTGTCCATCACGCGTCCAACCGTTTGAACACAACGGACGCGTTGGTGCCGCCGAATCCGAAGGAATTGGAGAGCACGCAATCCAGCTTCACGCCGTCTCGCCGCTCGCGCACAATCGGCATGTCGGCCATGGCGGGATCGAGATTTTCGATATTCGCGCTCTCGCAGATGAAGCCATTCTGCATCATCAGCAGCGAATAGATCGCCTCCTGCGCGCCGGCCGCGCCGAGCGAATGGCCCGTCAACGACTTGGTCGCGGAGATCGGCGGGCATTTGTCGCCGAACACCTGGCGGATCGCTTCGATCTCCTTGAGATCGCCGACCGGCGTCGCGGTCGCATGCGGGTTGATGTAATCCACCGGGATGTTCACGCTTTCCAGCGCCATCTTCATGCAGCGCACCGCGCCTTCGCCGGAAGGAGCCACCATGTCGTGCCCGTCCGAGGTCGCGCCATAGCCAGCCACTTCGGCATAGATTTTCGCGCCGCGCGCCTTGGCATGTTCCAGCTCTTCCAGCACCAAAACGCCGGCGCCGCCGGCGATGACGAAGCCGTCGCGGTCGACGTCATAGGCGCGCGAGGCCTTTTCCGGAGTCTGCGTTGAATTTCGAGGACATCGCGCCCATCGCGTCGAACATGTTCGACAAGGTCCAGTCGAGCTCTTCCGAGCCGCCGGCGAAGATCATGTCCTGCTTGCCGCACTGGATCAGTCTCGGCGGCGTTGCCGATGCAGTGGTTGCGGGTCGCGCAGGCCGACGAGATTGAATAGTTGACGCCCTTGATCTTGAACCAGGTGGCGAGCGTGGCGGAGGCGGTGGACGACATCGCCTTCGGCACGGCGAAGGGACCGATGCGCTTCGGCGCGCCCTTTCTCGCGGGTGATATCGGCGGCGGCGACGATCGTGCGAGGTCGACGGTCCGCCCGAGCCCATCACGATGCCGGTGCGCTCGTTGGAGATGTCACTCTGCCTCGACGCCGCTGTCGCGGATCGCCTGCTCCATGGCGACGTGGTTCCAGGCCGAGCCGGGACCGAGGAACCGCATGGCGCGGCGGTCGACCGACCCGGACGGGTCGAGCGTGGGTGCGCCATGCACCTGGCAACGGAATCCGTGCTGCGCAAATTGTTCGGAGCGCGAAATGCCCGACTTGGCTTCGCGCAGGCTCGCCAGCACTTCCTGGGTGTTGTTGCCGATGGATGAAACGACGCCCATGCCGGTGACGACAACACGTCTCATGCCTGCCTCATCTTGCTAGCTTTTAGGGCCGTTTGTGCGGCTCGGTCGAAAATGGGGCCGCCGCCGTCCCTTTGCAATCCTGCATTTCAATGTCGCGCTACGGCCTGGAACCTCATCCGATCAGGCGCCGCTCGGTTGCGGCATCTGGTCGTCGCGGAACAGCCCGACCTTGAGGTCATTGGCGCGATACAAAACGGCGTCGTCGGCCGAGAGCCATCCGTCGGCGATACCGAGCACCAGCTTGCCGCGCATGACGCGCTTGATATCGATGCCGTAGACCACCTGTTTCATGCTCGGAAGCACTTGGCCGGAAAATTTCAGCTCGCCCAGGCCGAGCGCGCGGCCCTTGCCGGGCGCACCCAGCCAGCCGAGGAAAAAACCAACAAGCTGCCACAGCGCATCGAGCCCGAGGCATCCAGGCATCACCGGGTCGCCTTTGAAATGGCAGGGAAAGAACCAGAGGTCAGGCTTCACATCGAGTTCGGCGCGGATCAGTCCCTTGCCATGGGCGCCGCCGGTCTCCGCAATCTCGGAGATCCGGTCGAACATCAGCATGGGCGGCAATGGCAATTGCGGCCCGTCGGGGAACAGATCCCCGCGGCCACACGCGAGCAAATCCTCGTAGCCGAAACTCCTGCGCTGATTTTGCATTCCTGCCCTGTATTTCCGCCGCGGTCTGCGTTTGCTGGGGCCTTCCTAACACACGGATTTCACGGGTTAAAGTCGGCCTTGAAGTGAGCACTTTGGAAGCCTTAAAAAGCGAAACTCGCTGTTGCGAAACAGTTGCACTAAGCCCTGCAACCACGTACCTTATGATTTAATCGCAATGATTTAGAGCGGTTTGCGTTCCTCTCAACTGGCGGTATCGATGACGCAGTTGCGGACGATGAGTTTCACGGCGCCGGCGTTAGCGGAAAAGCCGCAAGCCTTGGTGGCGCCACCCGCGGGCCTGAACGGCTGTCCTTGGCATGACGTGAAGGCGTTGCTGCGGCAGGTCGGTTTGCGTCCCACCCGTCAGCGCATGGCGCTCGGCTGGATCCTGTTCGGCAAAGGCGACCGTCATCTCACCGCCGAAATGCTCTATGAGGAAGCGACCCGCGCCAAAGTGCCGGTGTCGCTCGCGACCGTCTACAACACGCTGCATCAATTCACCGACGTAGGCCTGCTGCGCCAGATCGCGGTGGATGGCGCGAAAAGCTATTTCGACACCAATATCTCCACGCACCACCATTTCTTCATCGAAGACGACAACGCGGTGCTCGATATTCCAGAATCCGATGTGGTGGTCGGCAGGACTCCGACGCCGCCGGAAGGCTACGAAGTGGCGCGCGTGGATGTGGTGGTGCGGCTGCGCAGGAAGCGTTGAGCCATCTGCAAATTTCAGTTGCTTGTCATGGCCGGACATAGCCCGTCGAAGACGGGCGTAAACGCCCTGATGTCCCGGCCATCTCGTTCAATAGACACCTACATTTTCCGCTCATTCCCGCGAAAGCGGGAATCCAGAAGTTAGGCGCTGGGTCCCCGCTTTCGCGGGGAAGAGCGGAAGAGGAAATGTTGAAAGCAGGAAAGCCTAGTCGATCTTTTCGTTCGGATAGACGCCCCAGAGCCGCTGCTGCTCGACCCAGCCG
Source organism: uncultured Alphaproteobacteria bacterium (assembly GCA_963731585.1). GTDB lineage: Bacteria > Pseudomonadota > Alphaproteobacteria > Rhizobiales > Xanthobacteraceae > CANKHA01. Next base: position 528,405 of record CAVSWC010000003.1, on the reverse strand, counting down.
TCGAAGCCGTCGCCGGAAATGCGGCACCAGGTTCCATTGCATTTCTTCACCGTGCCGACCACGCCGCCCTGTAGCTGGGCGGTGACGCTGCCTTCAGGATCGCCGGCATCGCGCAGCGGCACGAGCTCTTCCTTGGCAAGCACCAAGCCCGTGCGCCGTCCCGACAGCAGCGAGTGATAGACCCAGCCCTCGGCGCCTTCGCTGTCGCGGATGCGGCGCCAGATCTCGAACTCGGCGGTGATTTCCACCGGCAGTCCGGCGCGGGTGTAGATCCAGGTGACGTCATAGGTCTTGGCCGGACCGACATGCACATTGACCTTGTCCGCCTTCAGGCTGACGAAACGGGGCAGCGGTAATCCGCTCGGGCCGGTGGCGATCTCACTTGCGCCATGCGCCGAAGGGGCAAGCAGGGATAGGATGGCAGCAGCGAAAGCGCAGGTGGCGAGCCGCTTGCATTCACGCAACGAAGTCATCGGCAGAAAGTCCGGGCTTTGCGGGTTGACCGAAACGGACGGATGAGACGCTTCCATCGCGGCGGTGTGCCTTGTCTTCACCAAGCCGTCTGGCTAGACAGGAACCGCACCCGCCGGATGCGTGCCTAATGTCGGCGATGCAGGTTAAAGAGCCCTGAACGGCACGGCATCGCAGCACACAGACGTCTGCGGCGTGCCTAAGCGGCTTGCCAGGCGGGGCCGGTGCGGCGGTTGAATGGCGGCGAAACATGGCGAAGCGAAAAAAGCCCCTGGTCGTCGTTACCCGCAAGCTGCCCGACAGCGTCGAAACGCGCATGCGCGAGCTGTTCGAGGTGGAACTCAATCTCGACGACCGTCCGATGACGCAAGCCGAACTCGTCAAGGCGGCGCAGCGCGCCGATGTCCTGGTGCCGACCGTCACCGACGAAATCGACGCCAAGGTGATCGATCAGGTCGGCGAGGGCCTCAAGCTGATCGCCAATTTCGGCAACGGCGTCGACAATATCGACGTACCGGCCGCGCATAAACGCGGGATCACCGTTACCAACACCCCCGGTGTCCTGACCGAAGACACTGCCGACATGACCATGGCGCTGATCCTGGCGGTGCCGCGCCGGCTGGCCGAAGGCCTGGAAATCCTCGAGCACGGAAAATGGCAAGGCTGGTCGCCGACCTGGATGCTCGGCCACCGCATCTGGGGCAAGCGGCTCGGCATCATTGGCATGGGGCGCATCGGCACCGCCGTGGCGCGGCGGGCGAAGGCTTTCGGCATGTCGATCCACTATCACAACCGCCGCCCGGTCGCGGCCAAGATCGAGGAAGAGCTCGACGCCACCTATTGGGAAAGCCTCGACCAGATGCTGGCGCGCATGGACATCATCTCGATCAACTGCCCGCATACGCCGGCGACCTATCACCTCTTGTCGGCGCGGCGGCTGAAGCTGATCCGGCCCGAGGCCTATCTGGTCAATACCGCGCGTGGCGAGGTGATCGACGAGAAGGCGCTGACACAGTTGCTCGAAGCCGGCAAGATCGCCGGCGCGGGGCTCGACGTGTTCGAGCATGCGCCGGCGGTGAACCCGAAGCTCGTCAGGCTCGCGCGCGCCGGCAAGGTGGTGATCCTGCCGCACATGGGCTCGGCCACGCTGGAAGGCCGGGTCGACATGGGCGACAAGGTCATCATCAACATCCGGACCTTCATGGACGGACACAAACCGCCCGACCGCGTGCTGCCGTCGATGTTGTGAGGCGTCTGTTCAATTGCAACGCATCTTTCTCCTCATGGTGAGGAGCGTCGCCGAGTGCGACGCGTCTCGAACCATCGCCAGCCGCGCCATCTGCGAACTTGACGCTCTCGGAATGAGGCGCGTCCGTGAATCGAGGCGTCGCTCTGGACGATGCCGCGATCGGCGCTCCGGCTCGTCCGCTACTGAATCCCGGCCGCCTGCAGATAGCGCAGGTCGATGAAGCGCTCGGGTGGCGGCAACGGCGGCTTGAGGATGCCGCCTTCGGCCATCAGCGCGATCACCTGCTGCATGCCCTTGACGCTGATCTCGCCTGACTGCGGCAGCACGTTGCGCTCCGGCTCGAAATACAGCTCAAGCGTGAGCTTGGCGTTCTCCTCGGCGAAGCCGGTGGTATCGACGATCGTCTTCACCACATTGGCGCGGTTGTTCGGATCGCGGATGTATTTGAACGCCGCCGGCCATGGCGCGGGCGTAGCGCACCAGCTTGTCCTGATTGGCTTGCGCCCAGGAGCGCCGCGCCACCGTCACGGTATAGAGATATTCCGGCACCGCATCGGTCGATAGTCCGATCAGCTGATAGCCGCGCCGCAGCGCCAGGAAATCATGCGGCTGGCCGAGCGGGACGGCGTCGCAGTCGCCTTTGGTCAGGCAGATCAGACGGTCCGGCGTTCCATCGACAAAACGGGCGCGGAAGTCCTCGCGGCGAACGCCATTGAGGCTCAGGAGCTTGCGGATGGAAAGGGTGATCGAGCCGTTTTCCGCCGCGACGCCGACCAGCTTGCCCTTCAGGTCGGCGTAGGTCCTGATCTCCGGCTTGGCGATCAGGCTGTAAACCGGATTGTTGAATTCGGCGAGGATGGCAACGGCGTCGGACCCGCCGAGCGCCGACTGGATGAGGAATGCGGTCGCGACATGCGCAATGTCGGCCGACCCATTATGCAAGGCTGCAACCAGCTGCTCGCCGCCCCCGGAAACGGGCACCATGCTGAATTCCAGGCCTTCGCGCACGAAGAAGCCCTCGCGCTCGGCGACAAACAGCGGCAAGGCAAAAATCGTCCGCAACGCCGAATAGGCCTGCGCATAGCGCAGCCGGATCCCTTCGCTGCTGGCGCTGTGAATGGCGGAAAAATAGATCAGCAGGGCGATAAGACTACGCAACACCATTGCGGTATTCCTGCTCAGCAGGCTACAGGCGTTGCATCGTGCATTCGACCTCGAAACCGGCTTTCGGATCGACGACGCCCATGCCCATACGCCGCAGCACGTTCACCTGCTTGTAGCCTTCCTTCTTGCAGCTGATCGTGACGTCTTCCGGCTTGATATCGATGCCGAAGGTAGGAATTATGTAAGCGCCAAGGATGTTGGTCTGCGTGACAAGCTGGCCGCGGTTCTGGATGTCCACGGTCACTGTCGCTTCAGGGATGACCGCGCCGCGCGTGTCCTTGACGAAGCCGTAGGGCCCTTTGGTCTTGTCGCCTTCGTCATGATCGTGGTCGTCGTCGGCCAGCTCGCCGCCGGCCCAGGCGCCGATGGGTAGAACGACCGCCAAACCGATCATCGCAAGGGCTAGCGATCCGCGCTTGAATAAGCTTCATCAGGGCTTCGCTCCGACAAAAAATGCCGCTGGACCTGGACCGCATATTACACCAATCCAGCGGCCCGCGGCTACTTGGTCCAGAACGGCATCAGCGTACCAGACCAGGATAGGAACCGCCAGGAGCGGCAGCACCCAGAGCAGGAACAGCGGGATCTTCCTGGTCACGTTTTCCGGCAGCAAAGTGGCGAGGAAACCCGCATTGCCGCTGCCGCGAGCAGGGTCGTCACCGATCCAGCCATACCAGTACATCACCGGCCCTTCGTTGCGCCGCGGCAATGCGTATCCCCATTCCAGGCGATTGGTTGCCGGATGGAACGTAGAACAGCGGCCAGCTTCGAGTAGGTCGCAGCAGCACGTAGAGCACCGACTGCGCGATCACGAAAACACCATCGCGAAGGTCCTGAACTTGTCCGACGAAGCCATGGTTTTCGTCCTCATGATCCGAACCCCCGCACGTTGTTGACGACATGGCCAACCAGGAAAGCGAACCAGCAGAAGGCGGCCAGCACGACCGTGACCCATTTGCGCGCGCTGTCGTAATCCGGCGACGTTGGCGTTCTTCCAGAGATACCAATAGGCCGGCAGCAGCCCGAGCCCGATGGTGACGAGGTGTTCCTTCATTTCGAAGAAGCCTTGCGTCTTCCAGTAGCCCGCCCGCTCGATCGGGATGCGGATGTAAATGCGATACTTGATGTAGATCCACGCGCCCATCAGGAAGGTGATCACCCACAGCACGCAGACGGCGGTGGCATAGCCGGCTCCCTGCACCGCGCGAAAGCGTGTCACGAAACCGCCCGCCGGCTGGCGCACCGGCATCAGCACGGACGCGGCCTGATGCGTCAGCGCTCCGAGCAGAGCGACGGCGAACAACGCCGTGGATGATGAAAAGGATGGTCCAGAAGGTATTGACGGATATGTAGTCGTAGAGGCTGAAGTCCATGAATACCCCTCTCCCTGACACCTAGCCGAGTGGCTCGCGCTCTGAGGCGCGTTGCTAAGCTGGCTGCTCGGGCGAGTCATTCTGGCATGACCTGCAAAAAAGAACAGGTGACGCGTTTGCGTAGGGTTATGGATTGCCCACCGGGGCCTTGATTGTGGGTTTTTCCCCCGACAGCGGATTGGCGGGGTCCCAGGCGTAGCGCAGCGTTTCGAAGCGCATGGCGAGCGCATCGATCATCAGCAGGCGTCCAACGAGTCCCTCGCCGAATTTGACGATCTCGCGGATCACCTCAAAGGCCATGAGCGAGCCGAGCACGCCGGGAAGCGCGCCGAGAATGCCGGCTTCCGCGCAGGCCGGCACGGTGCCCGCCGGCGGCGGCTCGGGAAAGAGGCAGCGATAGGTCGGATTAGGTTTGCCGTCGGCGCCGGCCTCGTGCGGGCGCAGCGTCGTGAGCGTGCCGTCAAACGGGCCGACGGCGGCGGTAACCAATGGCCGCTGTGCGAAATAGCAGGCGTCGGAGACGAGATAGCGGGTGGCGAAATTGTCCGATCCGTCGGCGACGATGTCATAGCGGCTGATGAGATCGATCGCATTATGCGCCGCAAGCCGGGTGGCATGTGCTTCTAGGCGCACATGCGGATTCAGGCGGCGGATCACATCCGATGCGCTATCCACTTTCTGCCGCCCGATATCGGGCGTGGCATGGATAACTTGCCGCTGGAGATTGGACAGCGACACGGTGTCGTCGTCGACAATTCCGAGCGTGCCGACGCCCGCGGCGGCGAGATAGAGCAGCACCGGCGCGCCGAGGCCGCCAGCGCCGATCACCAGCACCCGCGCGCTTTTGAGCGCGCTTTGCCCCGGCCCACCCACTTCGCGCAACACGATATGGCGCGCATAGCGCTCCAGTTCTTCAGGCGTGAGCATCGTTAATTCGTCTCCGGTCGCAACGGCTTAGCCATCACGACGGTTGTGGCGCGCCGGGTCAAGCCCCTCTTGTGCCCAGATTCCCGGGCGCAAAATATTTCCAAGGCAAGGATGCGGTCCTGCTCGGCATGCTCAATTCGAGGTCAGGTTTGCGTGGTGCGCGTGTCCGGCCTGCGCAAGTGAATCCAGGAAGCTCTGTACCCAGAAGCGGTCTCGACTATAATCGCCGGCTACCGGAGCGCTTCGCATGATCTCTCGCCGCGAAAATTTTCTTCAGATGATGCTGTTGGCAGCCGCCCTGTCGGTTGCCGCGATCACCGGCGCGCGGGCGCAATCACCCTCGCTACAGGAACTGATTTCCGGCGTCGTCGGGGTGAAGACCTTCATCAATCCCGATGCGCGCACGACTGAAAATCTTGGCAGGGAACGCGAGGGTTCCGGCATCGTCATTGACGGCAGCGGGCTCGTGCTCACCATCGGCTATCTCATGGTGGAAGCTCATGCCGCGGAAGTGACGCTCGGTGACGGGCGCACGCTGCCGGCCAGCGTCGTGGGATACGACCACGAAACCGGCTTCGGTCTTCTGCGCGTGATAACGCCGCTGAAAGTCCGTCCGATGACGCTCGGCACGGCGGCCGACCTGAAAAAGGGCGACGCAGTCCTGGTTGTCAGTTCCGGCGGCCCCAGCATGGTGTTGCCCGCGCATGTCGCCGCGGCGCGCGAGTTTGCCGGGAGCTGGGAATATCTGCTCAACCGGGCGATTTTTACCTCGCCGCCCCATCCGGAATGGAGCGGCGCGGCTCTCATTAATCGAGAAGGCAAGTTGATCGGCGTCGGCTCGCTGATCGTCGGCGACGCGGTCGGCGACGGCAGCGCTGTCGCCGGAAATATGTTCGTTCCGATCGACATGCTCCCGCCCATCCTTGCCGATCTCACGTCGGCCGGGCACGTGACCGGGCCCCGACGTCCATGGCTGGGCGTCAGCGCCGAGGCGGTAAAGGGCCGGCTCGAAGTCCAGCGCGTGACGCAAGGCGGTCCTGCGCAGTTAGCCGGTCTGCGCAAAGGTGACGTCATTGTCGGCGTGGCGGGGAAACAAACGTCAACGCTGAGCGAATTTTACCAGAGCGTTTGGGCGCACGGAGCGGCCGGCGCGATTATCCCGATCGACGTCCTGCAAGAAAACCAAAAGCGCCGGCTCGAGGTTCGATCGGCTAACCGGCTCGATCATCTGCGGCTGAAGTCCACCTATTGAACGCCGCCAAGTCGATGCAGTGATTTTCCGACCGCCGGAACTTTCCCGATTTCACCTTTACGACACGCGCATGTGCAGAAGGTGACCGTGCGATGCGGAGGTATTCTGTAACCTCCACGCCTGCTCGCGGACGTTAACGTGTGGAGTGTCGCGAAACGGTCAGAACGCTTTAGCTAAAACATGAAACTTCGGCCTTGGTCTGGCGTTGGCAATCGGAAGGGAGAACTGAGGCAAGCAGGGCTTAGCAACTTAAAGGCAATCAAGGCTTAGCAACTTAACAGGAGTTATCTGATGAAAACATTTATGACGGCGGCGGCTATTGTGGCCGTGCTGACGATGCCGGCCTTCGCCGAAGGTGACGACGCAAGCGCCAAGGACGGGGCAGCCAAGGGTAACGTGAAGGCGTCAACCACGCCCGGGACGCCCGGCGCGCGCGAGGGTGCCGGCGGTGCGATGGGGCAAGGACAGGCCGCGCCGCGCGCGGCAACCACGGGCGCCGCTTCCGAAAAGAAGGATCCTTCCAAGGAGAGCGCCGGAAGCAGCACCAATGTCGGTGAGAAGACCGGCGTAACCTCCGGCGGCAGCGGCGGCAGCGGTGGCGGCGGCGGCGGCAGTAAGTAAGTAGCTTAAACCCCGGGGGCGTCGCCCCCGGGGTTTTTCATTGCGAACTAAGGGGTGCCTACGAACTAACAGGAGCGCCAATGAAAACCTTACTGACAACCGCTGCGATCGTAATCACGTTGACCGCTCCTGCCTTCGCTGGAATGGGCCTGACGGCCGGCAGCGAAGCACGCGGTCAGCCTTTCGCCAGCAGCTTCAGGCAATCGGCGAAGGAGCCAGGTGGCTACACCCCCGGTGCCCGTGCGCAGGCAAAGGTTTACGTGAAGAAGAAGAAGCGCTCGCCCGTCAACGCGGCCGGCAGTGGGCGTGTGGGCACCTCGGGACGCTAACGCGGCCAAGCAAAAAATTGGACCTCCGCCGAGTTGCTCGCAGACGGCGGTGTACCGGTCAGCACGCTTGAACTGAAGCGTGAACTTCGGCCATGTCCGAGCGTTGACAATCGGGAGGGAGATCTTGAGGCAAAGCAAGTTCAATTAAACAGGAGATATATGATGAAAACATTCATGACGACGGCCGCGATTTTGGCCGTGCTAACGGGCCCGGTTTTTGCACAGGCGGGCAGCGAATCGCGCGGTGAACCGCAGGCTGCCGGTGCGAAGGAGTCGGCCAAAGATCCGGCCGAGAAGGGCGCAATGGGACAGGCCGCGCCGCGCGCGGCAACCACGGGTGCCGCTTCCGAAAAGAAGGATCCTTCCAAGGAGAGCGCCGGAAGCAGCACCAATGTCGGTGAGAAGACCGGCGTAACCTCCGGCGGCAGCGGCGGCAGCGGCGGTGGCGGTGGTGGTGGCGGCGGCAGCAAGTAGCTAAAGCCCCGGGGGCACGGCCCCCGGGGTTTTTCGGTGGAAACTGACAGGAGCGCCAATGAAAACCTTACTGACAACCGCCGCGATCCTCATCACGTTGACCGCTCCTGCCTTCGCCGGAATGGGCCTGACGGCCGGCAGCGAAGCACGCGGTCAGCCTTTTGCCAGCAGCTTCAGGCAATCGGCGAAGGAGCCGGGTGGCTACACCCCCGGTGCCCGTGCGCAGGCAAAGGTTTACGTGAAGAAGAAAGCGCTCGCCCGTCAACGCGGCCGGCAGTGGGCGTGTGGGCCCCTCGGGACGCTAACGCGGCCAAGCAAAAAATTGGACCTCCGCTGAGAATGTCTCAGCGGATCGGTGGCGCGTATTGGATGCCGCCCTTGTTCCAGAGATTGTTGACGCCACGGGCGATGGCGAGCCGCGAGCCGATGCCCAGATTGCGTTCGAATACCTCGGCATAATTCCCGACCAGCCGGATGATGCGCTCGGCCCAGGCCTTTGACAGGCCGAGTTGCTCGCCGAAACCGCCTTCGGTGCCGACCAGCCGCATCACCTCGGGCCGGTCCGATTTCAGTGCGTCGGCGATATTCTTCGAACTGACGCCGAGTTCCTCCGCATTGACCATCGCGAAATGCGTCCAGCGTGCGATGTCGAGCCATTGGTCGTCGCCATGACGAACCACCGGCGCCAGCGGTTCCTTGGAGATGATCTCGGGCAGAATAGTGTGGTCGTTCGGGTTGGTCAGCTTCAGCCGCTCGGCATAGAGCTGCGACAGGTCGGTGGAGAAGACGTCGCAGCGTCCGGTGTCATAGGCCTTCACCACCTCGTCGGCGGTAGCGAAGGCGACAAGCTCATATTTGATTTTGTGCGTGCGGAAGAAGTCAGAAAGATTGAGTTCCGATGTGGTCCCGGTCTGCGTGCAGATCGAGGCGCCGTTAAGCTCGAGCGCGGAATTCACCTTCAGCGATTTGCGGATCAGGAAGCCTTGGCCGTCGTAATAGGTCACTGCGGCGAAATTGAAACCGAGCGCCGTGTCGCGCGACAGCGTCCAGCTGGTGACCCGCGCCAGCACGTCGATCTCGCCGGATTTCAAGGCGGTGAAACGATCTTTAGCGGAGAGCGGCGTGAACTTCACCTTGGCTGGGTCGTTGAAGATCGCCGCGGCCATGGCACGGCAGAAATCAACATCGAAACCGGTCCAGTTGCCTTTGTCATCGGGACTGGAGAAGCCAGGCAGGCCCTGCGTCACTCCGCAAATCAGCGCGCCGCGCTCGATTACTTTCTTCAACGTTTGGGCATGCGCTGGGCCGCCGCAAATCAGCAATGCAGCAGCAGCGGTACAAACAACGCTCACGCGATTCACGGCAAGACCTATTCTGGATAGCAGCGCGGTGGCGGCCGCGGCACGCGGCGGCCGGTCGGGCGCGGGCCGACGCTACCCCTTCCCGGGGGCGGCGTCGAGGGCAGAGGAAAACGTCCAAGGCCTTGATATCGAGAGGCGATTCCCGCTTCGTTCGGGCTGGCCGATCGGAACCCGGGGCATCTCCCGGGCTCCGTCGCTACGTTTAGCAGCCGAAAGGCCTCACTTGATCTCGAGATAGGTGACCTTGCCGCTCGGATCCTTCTGCCAGCGGTAGACCACGTAATCGAGGCGCGTGATGTCGCCCTTCTTGTTGTAGGAAAGTTCGCCGATCACGGTCTTGAATTTCTGGCCCGTCTTGATCTGCTCGGCCACTTTCTTCGGATCCACCGACTTGGCGGCGTCCGCCGCCTGCTTGAGCACTTCCACCGCTGCGTAGCTGTAGAGTGTGTAAGCTTCCGGCTCGAATTTCTTCGCGCGGAATTTCGCCACGACGTCTTTTGCCTCCGGACGATTGCGTGCATCGGGGCCGAACGTCATCAGCGTGCCCTCGACGCCAGGTCCGCCGATCGCTGCGAACTCGTCGGAAGCGAGGCCGTCGCCGCCCATCATCGGAGCCTTCACACCCTGGTCGCGCATCTGCCGCACGATCAGGCCGCCTTCGGTGTATAGACCGCCGAAATAGACCAGTTCGGCGCCGGTTTGTTTGATCTTGGAAACGAGCGCCGTATAATCCTTCTCGCCGATGTTGACGCCTTCATAGAGCACTTCCTTCAGCCCGCCCTTGTTGACTGTCTTTTTCACCTCGTCGGCAAGGCCCTGTCCGTAAGTCGTCTTGTCATGGACGATCGCGACCTTCTTGCCCTTGAAGTTTTTCACAATGTATTCGCCGGCGACCGGGCCCTGCTGGTCATCGCGTCCGCAGGTGCGGAAGACGTTCCACATGTTGCGCTCGGTGAGCGTCGGATTGGTGGCGGCGGGCGTGATGTCGAGAATGCCGTTTTCCTGATAAACTTCGGAAGCCGGAATGGTGACGCCGGAATTGAAATGTCCGATGACGAACTTCACGCCGTCGGCGGCAAAATTGTTGGCCACGGACACGCCCTGTTTCGGATCCGAAACGTCATCGCCATAGCTCGCCGTGATCTTCTGGCCCTGGATCCCTCCCTTAGCATTGATGTCTTCGATCGCCTGGTCGGCGCCTTGCTTGATCTGCGCGCCGAACGAGGCGTTCGGGCCGGTGAACGGTCCGCCGACTCCCATCTTGATCTGGGCGCCGGCAGTGCCTGCCAGCATCGCGCTGAAACCAAGCGCGAGCGCGAATGTCGTGCTCTTCCGCATGAATGCCTCCCACCGAATGGATGACTTGCCGCCGCCTCCCGTGAGCCGGAGCCGCTCCGGTGAGAATTGAAGCCGCGATCGGGGGAAAAGTCACTTGAAAACTAGAGCAGTGGACGTCGCGAAGCGCCGCGCAGGCGCAGCAAAAACGTGCGGGCGTCGCCTGCGCGCGGAAGGGACCGCAATCACAACGCCAGTCTGCAAAAAGTTAGTGCGCCATGCTGGTTTGTTGAGCAGTCCTGCTAAGAAAATAATCCTAAAAAGAACGGCATGGACGGCGGCGATGTGGCTGCCCGCGGGCCTTCCCACGCTCCCTTCCGGGGGCTAAGGTTCAACGGCGCGAAAACGGTCTGTTTGGACGTTTGCGAGATTATCCAACGGGTTATCGGCTTGTGCCTTTTATGTAACACGGCTCGCAAAAAAGCTCCCTTATCCGCCTGAAAAAGCCCCTTTGTGGCCTCGCAGCACTGGCGTATCCGCCGCGTTTTGTATTTTCTAGGCAACGTCAGCTAACCCATAGACCCAAGTCGCAGGCGCGAGGTTTGTGATGCAGGGGTCGCAAGGAGGGGGACAAACAATGAGGTCACTAAAAACTGTTCTGCTCGGTTCTGCCGCGGGTCTGCTCGCGGTAGGCGCTGCGCAGGCAGCCGATCTTCCACAGAAGAAGGCTGCTGCGGCCGTGCAGTATGTGGAGGTCTGCCCTGTTTACGGCAGCGGCTTCTACAAATTGCCTGGCACCGATATCTGCATTCGTCATTTCGGCAGCATGAAGTTCAACGGCGGCTTCCAGAATGAGCGCGAAGCCTAGGATCCGGATGGTCCGGGCGCTCTCGACCCCATCGTAGAGAGTGGCGGTTCCAACACCGTCGGTTGGCAGTGGACGATTCGTCCGGGCTGGGATTTCCGCAGCCCGACCGAATTCGGCACCCTGCGCGCCGTCGTGCAGATGCGCGTCGACCAACGCAACGGCGTCTTCGAAGACGACGATCCGGTGTTGACCGGTGTCATGCGCACCACCAACCTGATCCATCGCGGTTACATCGAATGGGCCGGCTTCCTTATTGGTCGCGCCGGCACCAATTTCGTGTACTGGGATCAGGACGACGTCGTGACTGCCATCGGCGGTGACCCGAAAGAAACCACGATGCAGGTGACCTACGTCTTCTCCGGTCCTGGCGGCCTCAAGGCCACCATCGGTCTCGAAGACGCGGCGACCTGGGACGGCGGTATTGAAGACTTCACCGGACTTCGGCCGGGCACCGTTGTAACATCGGCGTTAATGCTCCGGGCCCGCAGCGCTTGTACGATATCGTCGCTTCGGTCAGCACCGAACAGCCTTGGGGTTCTGCGAAGGTCGCCGGTATCGTCCACTTCGGCCACACCTTCACTGATCGCAATGGCAACGGCGCTGCCGATACGCAACGAGCAGCACGTGGGCTGGGCTGTCTTGGGCGGCGTGACCTTCCTCCTGCCGATGCTGGGCGCCGAAGGACCAGTTGCTCTTGCAGGCTCAATACTGCGATGGCGTGAACGCTGCTTGCGGTCTCAACGGCGGTGCGGCGAACGACCCGTCGTCCTTCGAACGTCGCGGTCAGTTCCTCGACGGTCTGCAGCGCAGGTTTGACGTGGACGCCTATGCCACGAACAGAGGCGGCTCCCTGACAAACTATGATTTCGACAGCACCAAGGTCTGGTCGGTCGAAGCTCAGTTGCGGCACTACTGGACGCCGCTGCTGCGTTCCAACCTGATGGCCAGCTACATCGACATCGACGTGCCTAACCAAGTGCACAGGATTGTGGGTGTGGGCGACGCCAGCTCCTGGGACGTCGCGGCGAACCTGATCTGGGGCCAAAGCCGCAGGACCGCGGAAATCGGTGTTGAGGTGGTCTACAAGCAGCTCGATCAGGACGTGCACCGTCTGACACAGGACGGAAGCGAACAGGTTGGGCGTCGACACCAGCCCGTCGGGCTGGGCCGTGGTCGGCTTCATCCAGCGCAACTGGTAATAACCAGCTGACGGCCTCTTCGGAGGTCTGATCCAAGGAAGCGGCGCCTTCGCAAGAAGGCGCCGCTTCTGCTTTGCGGCGGCGCGCGGTGCTGCAGGCAACGGCGACAATCCGCTTCGGCCGCGAACCCTTGCCTTCGCCGAAAATCCGTTTCACTCTGGTTTTTGCCGAAGAATTCAGCGGCGGAAGCCTATGCCAGCCGACGAGCCGAAGAAGCCAACCGGACACACCGTCTCCGACCACCTCTATGGCCAGGACCTCATGCATGAGCATGAGGGCGATTCCGATCACGATCACGACTGGATCGACGACAATGAGCGGCTGGAAGACAACCCGCTCTGGATCCAGGATCACGTCACGCTCAACACCGTGGGCATCGACATCGGCTCGGCGGGAACGCAGATCATCTTCTCTCGCATCAATCTGCGCCGGCTCGGCGAGGATCTTTCCAGCCGTTATTTCGTCGTCTCGCGCGAAACCCTGTTCCAATCGCCGGTCGCGCTGACGCCCTATTCCAGCGAAGAACGCATCGACGAAGCCAAGCTCGGCGCCATCATCGACGAAGCCTACGACGCCGCCAAAATCCATCCCGACGACATCGACACCGGCGTCGTCATTCTCACCGGCGAGGCGCTGCGGCGCGAGAATGCCGCAGGCCATCGCCGGGCGTGCTGGCGGAGCAAGGCGGCGAATTCGTTACCGCCACCGCGGGCCATCACATGGAGGCGATGCTGGCGGCTTATGGCTCCGGCGCGGCGCGGGTGTCGAGTGACGAAGGAAAGCGCATCCTCAACATCGACATCGGCGGCGGCACCACCAAGCTAGGCCTGGTCGAGAAAGGCAAGGTGCTGGCGACCGCGGCCTTCCATGTCGGCGGCCGTCTTCAGGTGATCGACGAGAATCAGAAGATCATCCGCCTCGATCCGGCCGGGAAGTTTCATGCCCGGCAGGCAGGCTTTGACTGGAAGCTGGGCGACCCTACGCGCCCGCAGGAGCTGGACGCTGTCGCCGAAAAAATGGCGGACGCGGTGGTGGACGCCATCAAGACGCGTCCGCTGCCGCGCGATGTCGCGCAGCTTTACCTCACCGACCCGATCCCGGATCTCGGGCATATCGACGGCATCATGTTCTCCGGCGGCGTTGCGGAATACGTCTACGAACGCGAGCAGCGCGACTTCGGCGATATGGGCGTTCGGCTCGGCCGCGCGCTGCGCAAGCGCATCGAATCCGGCGCCTTGCCCTGGCCGTTGCTTCCCGCCGGCGAGTGCATCCGCGCCACCGCGCTTGGGGCTTCCGAATACAGCGTGCAGCTCAGCGGCAATACCAGCTTCATCTCCAGCCCCGGCCGTTTACTGCCGCGGCGCAACCTGCAGGTGGTGCAACCGCCTTACGTCTGCAGCGACGTCATCAAACCCGGCGAACTTGCAACCGCGGTCCGCAATCATCTCACCTCCTTCGACATCGCGCATGACAGCGACGTTGAAGTGGCGTTGGCGTTCCGCTGGCTGGGCGCGCCCTCTTATGAGCGGATCGCCGCTTTCGCCGAAGGCATCAAGCACGCCATGGCTGAGCGGCTCGCCAAGGGACAGGCGCTCTATATCATGCTGGACGGCGACGTGGCGCAGACGCTGGGTGCGATCCTGCGCGAAGAAAAGCGGGTAGAAAGCGAAATCCTGGTGATCGACGGCGTGGTGCTATGGGATTTCGACTATATCGACCTCGGCCGAATCCGCATGCCATCCAACACTGTGCCTGTGACCATCAAGTCGCTGGTATTCAGCGAGGATCCGCGGGGCCCGCGGCCACGCCAGCGCATCCATCATCACGACCACGGCCAAGACCATGACCACACTCATGGACACGACCACGGTCAGCATCCACACGACCATAGCCACCCCGGCCACGGCCACCATCCCCACAGTCACGATTAGGTGCAAGAACGTTGCCGCAACGGGCGCGTTATAGGACTATGGAACCCGGCACCGGCCCGTGTTAATCGGTGCTGGCACACAAAAGCAAAGCCAGGAGGGCGGTATGGCCAAGGACGCCATGGTATCGGACGAGTTGGCGAAAAAATTCGCCACGGAAAAAGAGACGCCTTACACCCGCTGGGTGGCCAAGGAAGGCCTCGACATCATTCCCTCCATCTACGTGGAGAGCCTGCACACGGTTCCGCTGAAGCCTTGGGCGCGGCGCGGCGGCAAGGGCGTCTATATGAACCACGACGCCTCGCGCACCTCCAACGACTGCTATGTCTGCGAGATCGGTCCGGGCGGCCAGCTCGCGCCGCAGCGCCAGCTGTTCGAGGAGATGATCCTCGTCCTCACCGGCCGCGGGTCCACCAGCGTGTGGAACGACCAGGGCAAAAAGGTGACCTTCGAGTGGAAGGCGGGCGCGCTGTTCGCCATCCCGCTCAATTGCTGGCACCAGCATTTCAACGGCTCCGGTCAGGAACCCACGCGGTTCGTTTCGGTGACCAACGCGCCGCCGGTGATCAACCTCTATGAAGAGACCGGAATTCGTGTTCAACACGAAATACGACTTCAAGAACCGCTTCGCGGGCGAGCCGGATTATTTCAGCAACAAGGGCGAGCAAAAGGGCCTGTTGCTCGACACCAACTTCGTGGCGGACGCGGTCAACATCCCGCTGATCAACGCCAAGGAGCGCGGCGCCGGCGGCGGGCATATCCGCTTCAACATGGCCAAGGGCTCGATGAACAGCCACATCTCGCAGTTTCCGGTCTCGACCTACAAGAAGGGCCACGCGCATGGTCCGGGCGCGCACGTCATCATCCTTAACGGCGAAGGCTATTCGCTGATGTGGGCTGAAGGCGAGGAGCCGAAACGCTACGACTGGAAGGTCGGCACCATGATCGTGCCGCCCAATATGTGGTTCCACCAGCACTTCAACACCGGCACGGTGCCGGGGCGCTATCTCGCCTTCAAGCACGAGGTGGTTTCCATCCGCAATGCGCAGGGCGTGCCGAAGGCCTGGATCAGCCGGCGCGTCGGCGGCGACCAGATCGACTATGTCGACGAGAAGCCGATCGTGCGCAAACTGTTCGCCGAAGAACTGGCGAAGCACGGCATGAAGTCGAAGATGGACGAAGCCTACGAGACGGAGAAGGTCGAGCTCGCGGCCAAGCCGGAGATGGCGAAGTCGGCCTGACCCCCTCATTCGTCATTGCCGGGCTTGACCCGGCGATCCATCCTTTTGCGAATACGATGGCCCGCGGTCAAGCGCGGCCCCATTCCTGCTAATTACGCGATCGGCCGGCACGGCGTTCGGCGGCAGCACGATGCCGCCGCGCCGCGCCCAGCGCCGCCGCAGCCGGTCCAGCATCAGATAGATCACCGGCGTGGTGTAGAGCGTGAGGAATTGCGACACCAGCAAGCCGCCGATGATGGTGATGCCGAGCGGACGGCGCAACTCGCTGCCCTGGCCGGTCGCTATTACCAGCGGTAGCGCCCCGAGCATGGCTGCCAGCGTCGTCATCAGGATAGGCCGGAAGCGCGCGATGCAGGCCTCGATGATCGCGCGCTCGGGCGTGAGCCCACGCCGGCGCTCACCGTCGAGCGCGAAGTCCACCAGCATGATGCCGTTCTTCTTCACCAGCCCGATCAGCAGGATGATGCCGATGAAGGCGATCAGCGAAAGTTCCAGATTGAACATCTGCAGCGCCAGCAGCGCGCCAAGACCGGCCGGCGGCAGCGTGGAGATGATCGTCAAGCGGATGCAGCAGGCTCTCATACAGCACGCCGAGCACGATATAGACCGCGATCAGCGCGGCCAGGATCAGCAGCGGCTGCTCCAAGGCGCCGCTCCGGGCGGCGCGCGCGTCGCCGGCGAATTCGCCATGCACGGTATCGGGCATGTGTAATTCTGCCACCGCCCGCTCGATGGCGGCGGTGGCCTGTTCCAGCACCACGCCGGCTGCGAGTTCGTAGCTGATGGTCACCGCAGGGAATTGCCCCTGGTGATTGACAACCAGCGGACCGACGCCGCGCTCGAACCGCGCCACGGCCGACAGCGGGACCTGCGCGTCCTTTCCGGGCACGTAGACGCGGGCGAGATCGGTCGGGTCGCGCTGGAAGCGCGGATCGGTTTCCAGGATGACGCGGTACTGGTTGCGCTGGTTGTAAATGGTGGAAACCTGCCGCTGCGAGAAGGCGTTGTTGAGCGCGGCGTCGATATCCTGAACGCGCACCCCAAGCCGGGACGCAGCGAGCCGATCGATTACCACATTGACCTGCAGGCCGCCCTGGTCGCGGTCGGTATTCACGTCGGCCAGTTCCGGCAGTTGCTTCAGGCGCTCCACAACCTTGGGAACCCATTGATTTAGCTCACTCAGATCCGGGTCCCAGACCGTGAATTGATAACGGGCGTCGCTTTGTCGGCCCCCGCTGCGGAGGTCCTGCACCGCACCCATGGAAGCGCGCAGCCCGGGAATCGTATTCAGCTGGACGCGCAGCCGCCGCGCCACGTCGCTCGCGCTGACTTTGCGTTCGGCCAGGGGCTTCAGGCTGATGAAAAGAGTGCCGCGATTGACCGAGGCGTTGAAGCCGCTGCTTCCGATCGAGGAGCCGACGCCGGCGACCGCCGGATCTGCCGCCACGATGGCCATGGCCCTCTGCTGCAATTCCGCCATGGCGGCGAAGGAGATATCCGTGGAGGCGCGCGTGCTCCCCCACATCAAGCCGGTATCGTCTTCCGGGAAATAGCCTTTGGGCGTGGTGATATAGAGCCGCACCGTCAGCGCGATGGTCGCGAGAAATACCAGCAGCACCAGCGCGCGATACTGCAGCACGAATTCCAGGCTGGCAGCGTAGCCGCGGATCAGCCGCGAGAGCACGGCTTCGACCGCGCGATCCAGCCAAGTCGCCGTCTTGCTCGGCGCCGAGCGGACGAAATAAGCGCAGATCATCGGCGTGACCGACAGCGAGACCGCGGTCGAAATGATGACCGCGAAGGTCAGCGTGACGGAAAATTCGCGCAAGAAACGGCCGGTAACGCCACCCATGAACAACAGCGGGATGAAAGCGGCAATCAGCGAGAGGCTGATAGAGATGACGGTGAAGCCGATCTGACGCGCGCCCGAAAGCGCGGCACGCAACGGCGACATCCCGCGCTCGAGGTTGCGGAACGTGTTCTCGATCATGACGATGGCGTCGTCCACCACGAAGCCGACCGAAACCACAAGCGCCATCAGCGATACATTGTTGAGCGAAAATCCTATCGCCCACATCGCCGCGCAGGTTCCCGCCAGCGCCAGCGGTACTGTCACGCCGGCGGCCACGGTTGCCGCCATCCGACGCAGGAAGACGAAGACCACCAGCATCACCAGGACAATTGTCGCCAGGAGCGCGACCTGCATATGCTCGATGCCGGCCTTGATGGTCTGGCTCCGGTCCGACAGCACGGAAATATCGATATCGGCCGGAATCCAGCGCTTCACCTCGGGCAGCAGGTCTTTGATCCGCTGCACCGTCTCGATGACGTTGGCGTCGGAATCCTTGGTGATGATGAGCAACACCGAGGGCTGCCCGTTGAACCAGCTTGCCGAGCGGCTGTTGCGCACGCCCTGTTCCACCGATGCAATATGCGACAGCCGCACGACCTCACCATTGGCGGCCTTGACCACCAGCGTGTCGTATTCCCGCGGCTGCTGCAGTTGCGCATTGGTCGCGATGCTTTCTGCCTGCGCCGGGCCGTCGAAAGCGCCGACCGGGCCGATCGAATTGGCATTGGCGATGGTGTTGCGCACCTGCTCCATGGAAATGCCGGTCATCGCCAGCGCGGCGGGGTTCACGCGCACGCGCACGGCGGGCTGCTCCGCACCGCTGACGGTGACCTCGCCGACACCTTCGGTCTGGGAAATGCGCTGGGCGAGGACGCTGTCGGCGATGTCATACATTGCGCTCGGCGCGATGGTCTTGGAGGTCAGCGCCAGGATCAGCACGGGAGCGGCGGCCGGATTGTATTTTCGGAAGGTCGGCAGGTTCGGCAGGTCGCCCGGCAGGTCGCTCAGGGCCGCGTTGAGCGCCGCCTGCACGTCGCGCGCGGCGCCGTCGATGTTGCGGCTCAAATCAAACTGCACCGTGATGCGGCTGGAGCCGAGCGAACTGCGCGAGGTCAGTTCCGTGACGCCGGCGATCTCGCCGAGCCGGCGCTCGAGCGGCGCGGCGATGGTGGCGGCCATGGTTTCGGGGTCGGCGCCGGGCCGGCTGGCCGACACGCTGATGGTCGGCAGTTCTAGAGCGGGCAGGCTGGCCACCGGCAGGACGCGATAGGCCACCACGCCGGTCAGAAACAACCCGATCGCCAGCAAGGTGGTGCCGATCGGGCGACGGATGAAGGGATAGGAGACGTTCATGGCTATTCAGCCGGCTGCGTCACCGACGCCGGACGCGCCGGTATCAAGCGCCGGCCTAGCCGCGCCTTCAACCGGTCCATCGCCAGATAAATCACCGGCGTGGTGTAGAGCGTCAGCAATTGGCTCAGCAGCAGGCCGCCCACGATGGTGATGCCGAGCGGATTGCGCAGCTCCGAGCCGGTGCCGCCTTCCAGCGCCAATGGCAGGGCGCCGAACAGCGCTGCCAACGTGGTCATCATGATCGGGCGAAATCGCAGCAGCGCCGCCTGCACGATCGACTCCCGTGGCGTCAGGCCTTGCCGTCGCTCCGCCTCCAGCGCGAAGTCGATCATCATGATCGCATTCTTCTTCACGATGCCCATGAGCAGGATGATGCCGATCAGCGCCACGATGGAGAGGTCGTAACCGAACAGCATGAGCGCCAGCAGGGCGCCCACGCCGGCGGAGGGCAGGGTGGAGAGAATGGTCAGCGGATGGATGAAGCTCTCGTAGAGCACTGCCGAGCACGATATAGATCGTGATCACCGCAGCGAGGATCAGCCAGGGCTGGCCGGCCAGCGATTTGGCGAACTCGGCCGAGTCGCCGGAATAATTGCCGATCACGCTCGCCGGCATGCCGATGGCGCGCTCGGCTTTGTCGATCGAATCGACCGCATTGCTCAGCGCGAAGCCGGGCGCCAGATTGAAACTGATGGTCACCGCCGGGAATTGCTCCTGATGCGCGATCACCAGCGGCGCGGTGACATGCTTCGTGGTGGAGAAGGCGCTGAGCGGTATCTGCACATTGCCGGCGCCGGAGACATAGAGCTTGGCGAGCGAGGACGGGTCCTCCTGATATTGCGGCATCGCTTCCAGAATCACGCGATACTGGTTGGCCTGGGCATAGATGGTGGAAATCTGCCGCTGGCCAAAGGCGTCGTTGAGCGTGTCGTTGACCTGCTGGAGCGAGACGCCAAGCCGGCCCGCCGTTTCGCGGTCCACCTGCACCATCATCCGCAGGCCGCCGTCTTGCGATTCGGTGGCGACATCGCGCAGTGCCGGATCAGTTTGCAGCTGTTGCGCGAGCCGTCCTGACCAAGCTGATACATCATCCGCGCTGGTTCCGGTAAGAGTGTATTGATACTGCGCGCGGCTCGTGCGGGTGGAAATCTGCACGTCCTGCACCGGCTGGAAATAGACGATCACGCCGGGAATGTTTGCGACGGCGCGTTCCAGCCGCTGCACCACGGCGTCCATCGTGCTGCGTGCGGTGATCGCGCGAACGCAGCGCGATCTTGGCATGGCCGACATTGGGCGTGGCATTGATCGGGCTCGACCCGACCACCGACACGACGCCGGCCACGTCGCCATCCTTGCGAATGACATCCTCCACCGCCTTTTGCAGGCGCTGCATCTCGGCGAAGGAGATTCCCGGCCCGCCCTCGACCACCGCCGTGACGAGGCTGGTGTCCTGCAGCGGCAGGAAACCTTTCGGCACGGCGATATAGAGCAGCACCGTCACCGCCAGCGTTGCCGCCGTCACGAGCAGGGTGAGCGATTGCCGCTCCAGCACCCATTCCAGCGTCCAGCGATAGGTCTCCACCGACCAGTTCACCCAGCGGCTGAAAGCGCGCGAGATGCGGTTATTGGGGACCGCGCCTTCGGGCTGGTGCCGCAACAACCGGCTGCACATCATCGGGGTGAGCGTCAGCGACACGATCGCCGAGACCACCACGGCGATGCTTAGCGTCAGCGCGAATTCGCGGAACATGCGGCCGACGAGACCGGTCATGAACAGCAGCGGGATGAAGACCGCGATCAGCGACATGGTGAGCGAAATGATGGTGAAGCCGATCTCGCGCGCGCCGCGCAGGGCGGCTCGCAGCGGATGCTCGCCTTTCTCCATGTGGCGGACGATGTTCTCGATCATCACGATGGCGTCGTCGACCACGAAGCCGGTGCCGATGGTCAGCGCCATCAGCGAGAGGTTGTCGAGGCTGAAACCGCAGAACCACATCATGCCGAAGGTGCCGACCAGCGACAATGGTAGCGCGACGCCGGCGATGATCGTAGCGCGGATCGTGCGCAGGAACAGGAACACCACCAGCACCACCAGGACAACGCTGAGCACGAGCGTGAACTGCACGTCGCGGATGGAAGCTCGAATGGTGTCGGTCCGGTCGTGCACCACCGTCAGCGTCGCGCCCTGCGGGATCGCGCGCTGCAGCCTCGGCAATTCCGCCTTGATGCGCTCGACCGTTTGGATGACGTTGGCGCCGGGCTGGCGCTGAATGTCGATGATGACTGCGGGCTTGCCCTGGTACCAGCCGCCGATCTTGGAATTCTCCAAACCGTCGACCACGTTGGCCACGTCGCGCAATCGCACAGCCGCGCCGTTGCGATAGGCGACGACAATCGAGCGGTAAGCGTCCGCGCTGTCGATCTGATCGTTGGTGGCGATGGTGTAGGACTGATGCGCGCCGTCGAGCGCACCCTTCGGGCCCGCCACATTGGCGCCGGTGATGGCGGTGCGCAGCTCGGAGAGACCGATGCCGTAATTGGCCAGCCGCGAGAGATCGGCCTGGATGCGGACGGCGGGGCGGATGCCGCCTTCCACCGACACATGGCCGACGCCGGTGAGCTCGCTCAGCCGCTGCGCCATCAGCGTGTCGGCGAGATCGCTCAGTTCGCGCAGCGAAATGATTTCGGAAGTGAGCGCAAGGGTGACGATCGGCGCGTCGGCCGGGTTCACTTTCGAATAAGTCGGCGGGTAGGGCAGGTTGCGCGGCAGCGTCGATGCCGCGGCGTTGATGGCGGCCTGCACGTCCTGCGCGGCGCCGTCGATGTCGCGGTTGAGTTCGAATTGCAGCGTGATCTGGCTCAGTCCATAGGAGCTCGACGAGGTCATGGTCGAGAGCGAGGCAATGCGGCCGAACTGCCGCTCCAGCGGTGCCGTCACCAGCGAAGCGGTGGTGTCGGGGCTCGCGCCCGGAAGCTGGGTCGTGACCTGGATGGTGGGGAAATCCACCTGCGGCAGCGCGGAAACCGGCAGCAGCCAATAGCCCAGCGCACCGCCAAGCATCACAGCAATGCCAAGCAGCGACGTGGCGATTGGCCGGTGGATGAAGGGCGAGGAAACGCTCGAGGACAGGCTCATGGCGCTGGGCTCGCTGCCGCCCCCGTGCTGGAACGCTGCTGACGTGCCGGGCGCGTGGTGCCTGCCGGAGGGTTGGCTGCGGAGCCAGGCGCCACGCCTTCCGGATTTGCCGGCCGGTCCTGCCGGCGGCCGCCGTCCGGGCGCAGCGGACGCGGCTGCGTGCCCTCGCCAGCGGTCACGCGCACGCGCGTGCCGTCGGCCAGCTGCGCAAAGCCGGTCGTCACGATCTGCTCATCCGCCTGCAGGCCGGTGGAAATCACCGCCTGCACGTCGTCCTGCTGCGCCACGGAGACCGGGCGGACCACGACCGTCTCGCCGGCTTGCTGCACGACGAAGACGAAAGCGCCGTCCGGCCCGCGCTGCACCGAGGCGGTCGGCACCACCACGACCTGCTGGCGGGTGTCGATCAGCATCCGCACATTGACGAACTGACCCGACCAAAGCTGCAGATGGGCGTTGGGGAATTCCGCCTTCAGCTTCACGGTGCCGGTGGTCGGGTCGACCTGATTATCCACCACCTGCAAGGTGCCGCGGTCGACCACCGCTTCGTTGTCGGCAGCGAGCGCTTCAACCGGAAGCGGGCCCTTGGCGAAGGCAGCATTGACCTGCGACACCACCTGCTGCGGCAGGTTGAAGATCACTGAGATCGGCTGGATCTCGGTCAGCACCACGATGCCGTTGGCGTCGGAGCCACGCACGATATTGCCTTCGTCGACCAGGCGGATCCCGGTGCGGCCGTTAATCGGCGCGGTGATGCTGGTATAGGCGAGGATGGCGCGGGCGTTGTCGACGGCGCCCTGATCCACCCGCACTTGGGCTTGCGAACTGGGCGACCGTGGAGCGCTGGGTGTCGGCCTGCTGCTTGGTGACCGAGTTGCTGGCCGCCAGCCGCGTATAGCGCTCCAAGTCCATCTGCGCATTGGCAAGCAGCGCTTCGTTTTGTGCTTTCTTCGCCAGCGCCTGATCGAGCTGCGCCTGATAGGTGGTGGGATCGATCCGGGCCAGCACCTGGCCTTTTTTAACGTCCTGCCCTTCCTTGAACTCGACGCTGATCAATTTGCCTTCCACCTGCGAGCGGACGGTGACCGTGTTCAAGGCGCGCGCGGTGCCGACGCCATCCAGATAAACCGGCACGTCGGCGAGCTTGGCGGGCACCGCCAGCACCGGCACCGGCCCTTCGCCGACGCCGCCGCCCCGGCGCGCACGCCGTTCCTGCTGCTGCGGCGACGGCGCCATCATCACCGCGAACACGCCGAGAATGATCACCGCGCCCAGCAAGAGCGCGATGAGTCGCCGCTTGCGCCCGGGCACGGCGGGCGATTTCGCGACAAGGCGGCGGTTGTCGGTCATGCGCTAGCCGGCGGTAGCTGACGATAGCATTCGAAACGGCGGGTGGATCGGCGATCCAGCTTCCGCCCAATGCCTGATAGAGGCTGACGATCGCCTGAAGATGCGCAAGACGCGCTTGCGCTGCGGCATCTTCGGCCTGGAATAACGCCTGCTGCGTATTCAGCAAGGTGACCAGATCGATGGTGCCTTCGCGCAGTCGCGATTCGGAAATCTCGAAAGCCCTGCGGGAGGCGGTGACGACGTCACGCTGCAGACGCTCGCGCCGCGCGCCCTGTTGCACGGCGACGAGCGCATTCTCCACATCGGCGAAGGCCTGAATGATCGTCTTGCGGTAAAGCTGCAGCAGCTCTTCCTGCCGTCCGCGTTGCAAATCATAGTCGCCCATCAGCCGCCCGCCATCGAAGATCGGCTGGGTCAGGCTTCCCGCCACGTTGTAAAACAGCGACTCCGGCCGGAACAGCGTGCGCAGCGCCGCGCTCTGATAGCCGCCCTGGCCGGTGAGCGAGATGTTCGGGAAGAAAGCGGCGCGTGCGGATTCCACGTCGGCATTGGCGGATGCCAGCAGCGCCTCGGCCTGACGGATATCCGGGCGCTGCGTCAGCACGTCCGACGGCAGGCCCGGCGTCACGCGCGGGACGGCGATCTGGTTCATGCCGCCGCCGCGCATAGCGAAAAATTCCGGTGGGCGGCCGAGCAAGACTGCCAGCGCATGAATATTCTGGCGCAGCTGCTGCTCGAGCGGCGGAATTGCCGCGCGCTGGGAGGCGACCACGCTTTCCTGCTGCGCGGTATCGAGCTCGGAGGCGGTGCCGGCCTGCAGGCGCTGCTGGATCAGATTGAGAATGCGCGAGGCGCTGCCCTCGTTGTTGCGGGCGACCCGCAACAGGTCCTGCGCGGCGAGCGCCTGGAAATAGGCAATGGCGACGGTTGCGGTGGTGGTCAGATGCACCACCTCGCGGTTGAAGCGGCTGGCGACGGCGTTTTCCTCCGCGGCGCGCAAGGCCGCGCGGTTCTTGCCCCAGAAATCGATTTCGTAGCTCGCCTGCAGCGACGCGTTATAGGTCACCCGTTCGGACCGGTTGCTGACGTTAGTGATGCCATCCGAACCGACGCCGCCGGTGGTGCGCGAGGAGCGCGCACGGCTCGCATCGCCGCCGAGGTCTAGGTTGGGCAGGAGCGGCGCGCCCGCGAGCCGCGCCTGCGCATCCGCCTGCAGGATGCGGCCGACCGCTGCGGCGATATCGAGATTGGCCTGCTGTGCTTCGTCGATCAGCGCGGTGAGTTCGCGCGAGCGAAAACCCCGCCACCATTGGTAGGTCGGCAGCGCCGCATAGGGCTTGGCACCGGCGTTGCGGTAGGCGGGCGGAATATCGACCGCGAGCTCCGGCTTCTCCGAGCCCAAGATGCATCCGGACAGCACATGCACGAGGCAGATACTCCCACAAATGGAAAACCAGGAACGGGTCGGGATGCGGAGGTCACCAGAGCGCCAGACGAATTGTACGAGACCCCGACCCATACCCATGCCTTCCCAACACTACGCCGCAAGCACAGCGGCGAGCGCGATATTACACGACGCACACCCCGAACCCCCGGCCCGAACAAGTGAAATTTTGGTCAGATTGCCTGGGAGGACCGGCAAGGAAACAGGGAGCGGGTTTCACCCTCCGCCAGAGGTCAATTTGGGAGGACGTACCGCGGCTCACGCATTTAGTGGTAGGATATTCTTTTTAAGCCGGCGCTTATTGTCTCTATAAAAGAAAATCATTCTATATAGCGGGTAATGCAGGCGGCGCGCGCCCGCCTTAACAGACGGCGTCAACAGCATGAGTTCCTGGCCTATCCCGAGTGCCGCTCCTTTCGCCCGGGAGGAGATTGAAATCCTCAACCGCGTGGTCGGACCGGCAACGCCGGTCCAGCGCGCCTGGCTCGCAGGTTTTCTTGCCGGGCTTGATGCCGCAGCAGCCGCGCAGGGCACTGCCTTGCTCGCTTCCGCTTCCGCGGCTCCGCAAGCTGCGACCCTGGCCCCGCAACCGGCGGCGCCCGCGCAACCGGCCGAGCCGCTGACCATCGTCTACGCCACCGAATCGGGGAATTCCGAGCGCCTGGCTGCTGACATGGCCAAAGCGGCGCGCAAGATGAATTTGAAGCCGACCGTCATCGACATGGCCGATCTGGAGATGTCCGAGCTCGCTTCGGCGAAGCGCCTGGTCTTCATCGCTGCGACCTGGGGCGAAGGCGATCCGCCCGGCCGCGCCGTGCGCGCTTATGGCGAACTCTTGGGCGAGGCTGCGCCGCGGCTCGAGGGCGTGCAGTTCGGGGTGCTCGCGCTCGGCGACATGGCCTATGCGGATTTCTGCGGTGTCGGCAAGAAGATCGACGCGCGGCTGGAACAGCTCGGCGGCAAGCGCATCGCCGACCGCATCGATTGCGACCTGGACTTCGATGAGCCTGCCGGCAAATGGATCGACAGCGCGTTGAAGGCGCTGGCGCCAGCGCAGGATGCTGCCTCGAGCCGTGTGATTGCCGTGGACTTCGGCGCCAAGCCCGCGCCGGCGGGCGAGCTTGGCCCGGTAGAGGCGGAGATCATCGAGCTGATCGATCTCAATTCCTCGCAGTCTGACAAGGAAACCTATCATCTCGAGCTGAACTTCGAGGGCGCGGCGCCGCAGTACAAACCCGGCGACTTGCTCGACCTTTATGCCGAAAACGATCCCGCCTACGTGGATGATTTGCTCAAGGCGGCGGGGCTCACCGCAGATGCGGCGCTGCGCGCGGAACTGATCAAGAATCGCGACGTCACCACGCTGTCGCTGAAAGCGGTGGAGACTTACGCCGAGGTTACCGGCCATCACTATGTCAAGGAATTGCTGGCCTCCGGCAAAGCGCGCGAATGGATCGCCGGCCGCCAGCTGATCGATCTCATCCAGCAGTTCCCGATCGCGCTGACGGCGGACCACTTGCGCAAGGTGACGCGTCCGCTGTCGCCGCGGGCCTATTCCATCGCGTCCTCGCGCCGCGAGGTAGGCGAAGAAGCGCATCTGCTGATTTCGGCAGTGCGCTATCAGGCCTTCGGCCGCGCGCGCAAAGGCGTGGCTTCGGGTTACGTCGCCGACCAGCTGAAGAAGGGCCAGAAAGTACGGGTGAAGCTGCGCCCCAACAAGCATTTCGCGCTGCCCGCGCCTGATCAGGACATCATCATGGTCGGTCCCGGCACCGGCATCGCGCCGTTCCGCGCCTTTGTGCAGGAGCGCCGCGCGACCAATGCCACCGGCCGCGCCTGGCTGTTCTTTGGCGACCGCCAGTTCACCCACGATTTCCTCTACCAGCTCGAATGGCAGAATGCGCTGAAGGACGGCGCGCTCACCCGCATGGACGTCGCCTTCTCGCGCGATACGCCGGAGAAGGTCTATGTGCAGAACCGTATCTGGGAGCAGCGGCGCGATCTGATCGAATGGCTCGACAAGGGTGCCTATTTCTATGTCTGCGGCGATGCCAAGGCGATGGCGAAGGACGTCCGCGCGACACTGGTGAAGGCTTACGCGGACGTGAAGGGCCTGAGCGCCGAAGCCGCAGAAAAGGCTGTCGCCGCTCTCGATCGCGCCCACCGCTATCTGACCGACACGTATTGAACTAGACTCGTCATTCCGGGGCCGAGCGTAGCGAAGCGAACCCGGAATCCATAAACGCAGTCGGTGGCTATGGATTCCGGGTTCCTTCGCTACGCTCAGGCCCCGGAATGACAGGATTCAGTCAATGACCAAAGATCTGTCCCGCAACGAACGCATCAAAGAAGCGAGCGAATACCTGCGTGGCACGCTGTCCGAAGGGCTGCGCGACGAAATCACCGGCGCGATCGTCGAGGACGACGCGCAGCTGGTGAAATTCCACGGCATGTATCTGCAGGACGACCGCGACCTGCGTCCCGAGCGCGGCAAGAAGAAGATGGAGAAGGCCTTCGCCTTCATGATCCGCCTGCGCATTGCGGGCGGCGTCTGCACGCCGCAGCAGTTCCTGCAGGTGCAGCACGTCGCGCAGACTTACGGCAATCACACCATGCGGTTGACCACGCGGCAGACGTTCCAGCTGCATGGCATCATCAAATCGAATCTTAAAGCGACCATGCGGGAGATCGATCGGGCGCTGCTGACCACCATCGCCGCCTGCGGCGACGTCAACCGCAATGTGATGTGCAATCCCAATCCGCTGCAGTCGCGCGCCTATCGGGCCGCCTACGACACCGCGAAGGCGATCTCCGATCATCTCCTGCCGGCCACGCCGGCCTATCGCGAGATCTGGCTGGACGGCGAGCGCATCGTCGGCGGCGAGGAAGACGTGCTCGAGCCGATCTACGGCAAGACCTATCTGCCGCGTAAATTCAAGATCGTGGTCGCGGTGCCGCCGTCGAACGACGTCGACGTGTTCGCGCATGACCTCGGCTATATCGCCATTCTCGACAAGAACGGCGAAGTGGTGGGCTACAATGTCACCGTCGGCGGCGGCATGGGCATGACTCACGGCCAAACGGAAACCTACCCGCGCACAGCAGACGTCATGGGCTTCTGCAAGCCGCAGGACGCCGTCGCAGTGGCGGAAGCCGTGGTCACCGTGCAGCGTGACTGGGGCGACCGCAGCGACCGCGCCCATGCGCGGCTGAAATACACGATCGAAGA
Organism: uncultured Alphaproteobacteria bacterium; assembly: GCA_963731585.1. GTDB lineage: Bacteria > Pseudomonadota > Alphaproteobacteria > Rhizobiales > Xanthobacteraceae > CANKHA01. Next base: position 500,309 of record CAVSWC010000003.1, on the reverse strand, counting down.
TCGCGGGCTGGATGCCTTTCGCGCCGAAGTTGCAAAGCGCAGCGGCGTGAAGCTCGGCCAGCCGAAGCCTTTCACTTTCGATTCCACCGGCGACCGCTATGGCTGGACCGAGGGCGCGGACGGCAACGGTCATCTGACCTTGTTCGTGCAGAACGGCCGCATCCGGGATATCCCCGGCGGTCCGCAATGGATGACGGGCCTGCGCGAGATCGCGCAAATGCATCAGGGCGACTTCCGCCTCACCGCCAACCAGAACATCATCGTCGCCGGCGTGGCGCCGGAGCAGCGCTGGGACATCGACACGCTGGTCGAGCAGTACAAGCTCACGCGCGATGCTTCGCCGCTACGCCGCAATTCCATGGCCTGCGTCGCACTGCCCACTTGCGGCCTCGCGTTGGCGGAAAGCGAGCGCTATCTGCCCGATCTCATCACCGAGCTGGAAGAGCGGCTGGCTTCGCATGGGCTGAGCGATGACGAGATCGTCATCCGGATGACCGGCTGCCCCAATGGCTGCGCGCGGCCGTATCTGGCAGAGATCGGTCTCGTCGGCAAAGCGCCGGGCAAATACAACCTCTATCTCGGCGCCGCCTTCGACGGCTCGCGTCTGTCAAAACTCTTTGCCGAGGATCTCGATCACAAGGGCATCGTTTCCGCGCTCGATCCGATCTTCGCCGCCTATAGGAGCGAGCGGCAGCCGGGTGAGCGCTTCGGCGACTACACAATCCGCGCCGGCTTTGTCGCCCCGACCAGCAATGGCGCGGACTTCCATAATAATACCGGCGCCAAGCGGACTGCCTGAACATGGCAAGTGAACGCCTTCCGGTCGAAGCGCGGCCTCCGCGCATGGAGGCGCTGGCGCGCCTGCCGGTGTTCTTCGCGCTCGATGGAAAGCGCGCCTTGGTCGCCGGCGGCGGCGCGCCGTCGGCCTGGAAGGCGGAGCTGTTGTCCGCCGCGGGCGCGGCCGTTGACGTCTATGCCGAAGATCCGTCCGAGGAATTGCTGGCGTTGGTGAATGACGCGCCGCGTGGCGCGATCGTGCTGCATCGCCGCCGCTGGGAGGCAGGCGATTTTGCGGCCGCCGCGATCGCCATAGGCGGCTGCGCCGACGAGGCGGAGGCGGCGGCCTTCGCGGCGGCCGCACGCGATGCGGGCGTGCCGGTGAATGTGATCGACAAGCCTGCATTCTGCGATTTCGCCTTCGGCTCGATCGTCAACCGCTCGCCTCTGGTCATCGGCATCTCCACCGACGGCGCGGCGCCGGTCTTTGCGCAGGCCATCCGCGCCAAGATCGAGGGATTGATCCCGCTCGGCTTCGGCCGGTGGGCCGCGGCCGCGCGGGGCTGGCGCGCGAAGGTGAAAATCTCCGGCCTGTCGTTTGCCGGCCGCCGCCGCTTCTGGCACGCCTTCACGGCCTTTGCGGTGGCCAATCCCAACCGCGATCCGCATCACGCCGATTATGATCGCTTCCTCGCGCAGACCAAAAGCCAGGGCGCGGCGGTCGAATCCGGCAGCGTCACATTGGTGGGCGCGGGGCCGGGGGATCCCGAGTTGCTGACATTGCGCGCGGTGCGCGCGCTGCAATCCGCCGACGTGATCCTGATCGACGATCTGGTTTCATCCGAGGTGCTGGATTTCGCACGGCGCGAAGCGAAAAAGATGCTGGTCGGCAAGACCGGCCACGGCCCGGCCTGCAAGCAGGACGAGATCAACGCGCTGATGATTTCGCTCGCCAAGGCGGGCAAGCGCGTGGTGCGCCTGAAGGGCGGCGATCCGATGATCTTCGGCCGCGGCGGCGAGGAACTGCGCGCTTGCCGGATGGCGAACATCCCGGTCGAGGTGGTGCCCGGCATCAGCGCGGCGCAGGCGGTGGCGAGCCGGCTTGGCGTGTCGCTCACTCACCGCAAGCATGCCCGGCGCGTGCAATTCGTTACCGGTCACGGTGAGGACGGCAAGCTGCCGGATGACCTCGACTGGAAGAGCCTGAGCGATGCGACCGCCACCACGGCGGTCTACATGCCGCTGAAGACGATCGGCGAAATGGTGGCGCGCGCGCTCGCGGCCGGGCTCGATCCCGCCACCCCGGCGGTGGCGGTCGCGCGCGCGACGCGGCCGGATGAGAGTGTCGTTGCAGCGCCGGTTGCGGAATTGCCCGCGCGGCTGTCAGCCGAAGCGCCGAGCGGACCCGTGCTGGTGCTGATCGGCCACGTATTGGCCGAACGGGTGGCCGAGAAGCCGCGAGATGGTTGGGCGGGAAGCGGGCAGCGGCTGATCCAATCGCCACACACTCCGCCTGAGCCGAGGAGCGGCGGTAGCATGAGCTGAGCGATGCGAACCGCGGTGGGGTGGAAACCGCGAAGAAGATCACCCCACCCCGCTGCTCACTGTCGTTCGCAGCGACCTCCCCCTCCATGAGGAGTGAATTTTTGTCAAAAATACCGATCGAAATGCTGCTGCGTGAGCGGCACGCCGGCCTTGATCAGCACATCCGCCATGGCATTCACCATCGGCGGGGGGCCGGCGAAATACCATTCGAATTCCGGCATGTTGTGGCTGTGCGTCTCGCGCACGACTTCATGGATGAATCCGGAGCGGCCGGTCCAGGTCTCGTCGCCCGGCTCGGAGATCGCCGGATGGAACTGGATGCTCTTGCCCCAGCCCGGCAGCGCGCAGAGTTCGGTCTGGCCGCAGATGTCGCGCGATGCGCGCCCGCCCATGAAGAAGTGCACCGTGCGGCCCTGCATCTTGGATGACGCCGCGACGCCGCGCGCGATCGACAGCATCGGCGAGACGCCGGAGCCGCCTGCCACGCAAATCACGTCGCGCGGCGAATCCTCGCGCAGATAGCCATGGCCATAAGGGCCGTCGATATAGACGGCGTCGCCCGGCTTCACCCGCTCGAACAGCGCGGTGGTGGCTTCGCCGCCCGGCTTCTTGCGGATCTGGAATTCCCAATCGGTCTGCGGCTCATTGGCGATGCTCGACATCGAATAGCCGCGCGGCGCCTTCACCCCGGGAATGAACACTTGCGCATATTGCCCGGGCAGGAAGCGTTGTGGCTTCTCCCCTCGGAAGGTGAATTCCTTGATGTCGTGGGTGACGTCCTTGGCGCTCACGAGCATGTATTTCTGCCGCATCGGTTTGACGTGCGGGATGTAGAGGTCTTCCAGCCGCTGGCGGATGGTGACATCGCCTTTCGGCCGCGACTGGCAGGCGAGCTTGCGGCCGCGCTTGCGGTCGCGCTCGGTCAGCACCGGCGCGTCGGGATAAAGGTCCTCGATTTCCCCCTGTACCAGCTCGAAACGGCAGGTGCCGCAGCCGCCGGCATTGCATTCATACGGCATGCCGAAGCCGGATTTCAGCCCGGCGCGGGTGATGGTGTCCATGCCATCACAGCTAAAATGCACGTCGCTTTTCTCGATCCGAACAACGCCTGCGGGCGATTCGTGCATTGAATCCGAGCCAGCCATGGAAACTCCGATTGCTTGGGAAAACGTTGGTTATATAGGATACAAAGACAAGTCCAGACCCCGCCCAGCGCAATATCAAGGAAGAACGGATGACGAAACTTGACGCCGTGATCGACGAGCTGGTGACCGCAAACCGCATTCTGGCCCGGGAAGGGATTGTCGATTCTTTCGGACATCCGAGCATCCGTCATCCCGACCGCCCGGACCATTTCCTGATCTCGCGCGCGCGCGCCCCCGACCTGATCGAGGCGTCCGACATCATGGAATTCACCCTCGATGGCACGGTGGTCGGCAGCGATGATCGCAAGCCTTATCTCGAGCGCTTTATCCACGGCGCGATCTATGAGGCGCGGCCGGACGTCAATGCCGCCGTCCACAATCACAGCCCGAGCGTGCTGCCCTTTGGCGTCACCAAGCAGAGGCTCAAGCCGCTGCATCACATGTGCGGCTGCATGGGCCATGAAGTGCCGACCTGGGATTCGCAGACCAAGTTCGGAGACACCTCGCTGCTCGTTTCCAGCATCGATATGGGCCGCGACTTGGCCAAGCTGCTGGGGGATAGGCCGGCAGCGCTGATGCGCGGGCACGGTTGCGTGATTGCGTCGAAGGATATTCGCGAGGCGGTCTATATCGCCTATTACCTCGAGCTCGGCGCCAAGCTGCAGATGCAGGCCATGGCGATCGGCGGAAGCGACGTGACTTATCTCACGCGCGGGGAGGTCGACACCATCATCGAGCGCACCGGGCCCTATTCATTCAACCGCGCCTGGGAAAACTGGTGCCGCCGGGCCGGCCGAAAGATGCTGGAGCGGCCCGATGAAGTGGTGGAACTGAAAGCCTGAGCTAACAGAGCAAGCAGCCCGCTTCCCGGTGCTCCCTCCCTCCCCCTTTCAAGGGGAGGTAACAAACAGAGGCGCCAACGCATGCAATATATTGACGCTTTCAATCATTTCTTTCCGAAGCGCTTGTGGGACAAGATGCTCGCCGCGGAAGGCGCGGCGCGCGACATCGGCAAGCGCATGCGCGGCGTTCCCTGCATCTACGACCTGGATGAGCGCTTCCGTGTCATGGATATGTTTCGCGACAAAAACTACACGCAGATCTTGTCGCTCGGCATGCCGCCGCTGGAGGCGCTCGGCAGCCCGGCCGACACCGCGGAATACGCCAAGCTCGGCAACGACGGCTTGGCCGAACTGGTCGACAAATATCCCGACCGCTTCGCCGGCTATGTCGCCTCGCTGCCGATGAATGCGCCCGATCTGGCGGCAAAAGAAGCCGAGCGCGCCTTCACCCAGGCGCATGCCAATGGCTTGCAGATCTACAGCAACATCAACGGCGCGCCGCTCGACGAGCCGCAATTCTTTCCGGTCTTCGAGCTTGCGGAGAAACACGACAAGCCGATCCTGCTGCATCCGAGCCGCACCGCCGACATGGCCGACTACAAGACCGAGAGCAAATCCAGATACGAAATCTGGTGGACCTTCGGCTGGCCCTATGAGACCAGTGCGGCGATGGCGCGCATGGTGTTCTCCGGGATGCTGGACCGCTTGCCTGATCTCAAAGTGCTGGCGCATCACATGGGCGCGATGGTGCCGTATTTTGAAGGCCGCGTCGGTCCGGGCTGGGACCAGCTCGGCAAGCGCACCTCCGATGAGGACCTCACGCTGGTGCTGAAACGGCTGAAGAAGCGCCCGTTCGACTATTTCAAGGATTTCTATGCCGACACCGCGGTGTTCGGCTCGCGCCCGGCCACGCTGTGCGGGCTCGATTTCTATCCCAACGAGAAAGTGCTGTTCGCCTCCGATTCTCCGTTCGATCCCGAGCGCGGACCCGGCTATATCCGCGACACCATCAAGGTGCTTGAATCGATCGAGATGCCGCAGGAGAAGCGCGAGGCGATCTGTTTCCGCAACGCACAACGGCTGTTCAAATTAGCTTGACCGTCCAAGCCCACCGCGCAGCGTTGCTTGCGGGAGGCAACCGGGCATAGATGTGTGCAGGATGATCAAAGAGGTGCTGTCATGAAGCGTCTGATCCTGGCGATCGCCGCCACCGTTGCGCTGGCCGGCGCCGTTGTTGGCGCAGGCCAATTGGCCCAACCGGCCGGTCAAGCTGGTGGTGCCTTTCGCTGCCGGCGGCTCGGCCGATACTTTGGGCCGCAGCTTCGGCGAGCAGCTCGGCACTACGCTCGGGCAGCAGGTCATTATTGAAAACCAGGGTGCCGCAGGCGGGCTCGTGGGCTCCGCCGCGGTGGCTCGCTCGCAGGCTGACGGTTACACGCTGGTCGTGTCGGGCATCGCCTCCCATGTTATTGCGCCGAGCATCAATCCTAATCCCGGCTTCGACCCGATGAAGGATTTCACGCATATCGCCTATTTCGGCGGCCCGCCGATCGTGATGATCGCGCATCCGTCGCTCGGGGTGAAGTCGTTGAAGGAGCTGCTGGATCTTTCTAAGAAAAGCAAGGACCCGCTCGGCTATGTTTCGCCTGGCGCTGGCACGCTCGGCAACCTGGTCGCGGAATTTTGGGCCGGCAAGGAAAAGGCCAAGCTCGAGCACATTCCCTACAAGGGCGCTTCGCAGGCGCTGAACGATCTGATCGGCGGGCACGTTAAGGTCGGATCGATGACCTTCACCACCGCTGCGCCGCAGATCCGTGCCGGCACTGTCGTTCCGCTCGCGGTGTCGTCGGCGAACCGGCTGAAGGAATTCCCCGACCTGCCGACCTTCAAGGAACTCGGTTATCCCGACCTGGTGGCGACGACCTGGTTTTCGCTATCCGGTCCCAAGGGCTTGCCGGCCGATATCGTGAGCAAGATCAACGCCGCGGTCGACAAGGCCAAGGACAGCGCCGAAGTGCAGAAGCGCCTCGCCACCGAAGCCATGGAAACCGAGAAGATGAGCGCGGATGCGTTCACCAAGTTCACAGCCGATGAACTCGCCAAATGGGGTGCGGTGGCCAAGGCGACGTTCAAGCCGTAATTCAAGGCCGCCGGCGCGCTGGCGGCCCTTTCTCCCAAAAATCATGTGAGTTGGCGAGCCGCCGCCCACGCAAGCGCTTGCGGAACGTTGTTTATACCGGCTATGCGAAGGCAGGTTGGCGTTGCCGATCCCAGAATCTGCGGACCCTCCATGCTGCGCTGGTTTCAAATGTTGATGCCGAAGGAGACGCGCTTCTTCGGCCTTTTCGCACGCCACGCGGACACCATCGTCGCTGGCGCAGAGGCGTTGCGCGCCATGCTTGAGGGTGGAGACGCGGTTGAACGTCAGTTCACCAACGTGATGGATCGGGAACACGAAGCCGACGCTGCAACACGTGATATCCTGATCGCGGTGCGAAGGACCTTCATCACGCCTTTTGACCGCGGCGACATCAAGGACCTGATCACGTCGATGGATAATGCCATCGACATGATGCAGAAAACCGCCAAGGCGGTCGTGCTGTTCGATATCCGCACCTTCACTCCCGAGATGAAGGCAATGGGCGATCTTATCGTGCAATGCGCCGTGCTGGTGCAGGAAGCAATTCCGCTGCTGGCCGCCATCAGCACGCACGCCGCGCGGCTGAATGTTATCGCGGAGCAAATCTCGCACCTTGAAGGCAAAGCCGACGAGATGCATGACCGAGGCCTGAAAGATCTGTATGCTCGCTCCAAGCTGGAACCAATGAACTACATCACCGGCAACGAAGTCTACGACCATCTGGAGAAGGTGGTCGACCGCTTCGACGACGTCGCCAACGAGTTGCAAGGCATCGTCCTCGATCACGTATGACTGCAGCGGAGCAGAGTTGATGGAGGCGGTCGCGCTCAGCTTACCCCTTCTGGTGGGGCTGATTGCTATTGCGCTGCTGTTCGATTTTCTGAACGGTTTGCACGACGCCGCGAATTCCATCGCCACCATCGTTTCGACGCGCGTGCTCAGCCCACAATATGCGGTGGCTTGGGCGGCCTTTTTCAATTTCATCGCCTTCCTGTTCTTCGGGCTGCACGTCGCGGAAACACTCGGCACTGGGATCATCGCTGCGGCCGTGGTGGATCCCCGTGTGATCTTCGGCGCGCTCATCGGCGCGATCTCCTGGAACGTCATCACCTGGGTGCTTGGCATCCCTTCAAGCAGCTCGCACGCGCTGGTCGGTGGACTGGTGGGCGCCGGCATCACCAAGGCCGGATGGTCCGCGATCGTGTGGACCGGTCTGAGCAAGACGGCCGCCGCTATCGTGCTGTCACCGCTGACGGGTTTTCTGCTAGCGCTGCTGCTGGTGCTGCTGGTGTCTTGGTATCACTTGCGCAAAACGCCCTATGCGGTCGACCGCAGGTTCCGGGTTTTGCAATTCATCTCAGCCTCGCTTTATTCGCTCGGCCACGGCGGCAATGATGCGCAGAAAACCATGGGCATCATTGCAGTGCTCCTCTATTCGCAAGGACACTTGGGCACGAGCTTCCACGTACCTTTCTGGGTGGTGATCACCTGTCAGGCCGCGATGGCGCTGGGTACCCTGATGGGCGGCTGGCGCATCGTAAAGACGATGGGATCGAAGATCACCCGCTTGACGCCGATGCAAGGTTTCTGTGCGGAAACCGGCGGTGCGATCACCCTATTCGGCGCTACCTGGCTTGGGATTCCGGTTTCCACCACCCATACGATCACCGGCGCGATTATCGGCGTCGGCGCCGCGCGGCGGCTTTCCGCCGTGCGCTGGAGCGTGACCAACAATATCATGGTGGCCTGGATCATTACGATCCCCGCGTCCGGCGCGATCGCCGCGCTGTCCTATGCCGCGATCGGTCTGTTGGGTTAGAGCGTTTTCAAGCGAAGTGGGAACCGGTGTCGCGTGAAGAAAACGCGTCATCTGTTAAATGAGAGCCGTCAGCTCGACACTTTGGCGAGGAAACTTTCGACTTCCTCCCGCAGCTTGCCGGCCGAGGTTTCCATCACCTCGGAAGCCTTCAGCATGGTCTGCGCGGAGGAGCGCGCGCCGGTGGCCGATCCGGCAACCTGGCTGAGCACGCCGACGATAACCTTGGTGCCTTCGGCGGCACTGGCGACGTTCTGTGAAATGGCGCCGGTGACGGCGGTCTGTTCCTCCACCGAAGCGGCCACTTCCGTGGTGTATTCATTGATCTGCTGCATGCGGTCGGCGATGCCGCGAATGGCGTCCACCGCCGTGCCGGTCGAGGTCTGCACCGCGGCGATGTGGCTGATGATTTCTTCAGTGGCCTTGGCGGTCTGCACTGCGAGCGATTTGACTTCGGAGGCGACCACGGCAAAGCCGCGGCCGGCCTCGCCGGCGCGCGCCGCTTCGATCGTCGCGTTCAGCGCGAGCAAATTAGTTTGCCCGGCGATGTTCTGAATGAGTTTGACCACCTCGCCGATCTTTTCCGCCGCCGTCGTCAGGCTGGCGATCTCATCATTGGTGGTCTGTGCTTCGCTCACGGCGGTGCGCACGATATCCGCGGTCTTGTGCAGCTGGCGGCTGATCTCGGCGATCGAGCTCGACATCTCGTCGGCAGCGCCGGCCGCGGTGCTGACATTGGCGGAGGCTTCATTGGACGTCTTCAGCGCACCTTCCGCGCGCTGCGAGGTCTCGTCGGACGAGCCGTAAAGCGCCGTGGCAGTGGAACGCATAGAGGAGGTGCTTTCGCCTACCGTGCGCAGCACGCTTTCCACGCGCTCGCGGAAAGCCGAGATCGCGGCATCCACCATGTTCCGGCGCTGTTCCTTTTCGATCAGTGTGGTGCGTTCTTCCAGCGCGCGGCGGCGCTCGGTGATGTCTTCATGCACGCCAACCCAGCCGCCTGGCATGGATTGGTTCAGCACCGAGATGATACGGCCGTTCGGCAGGACGATTTCGGTATTCACCCGTCCGCTGCCCTTGGTCATCCGGCGGATGACGTCGTCATGGTACTGCTGGACGTCGCCGCTGAAAGTGCCGGTGGCGGCGCGGTATTTGAGATAATCGAGCAACGTGATGCCCGGCTTCACGACGTCGGGCGACAGGTTGTACATCTGCATGAAGGGCTCGTTGCAGATCACGAGCTTGCTGACCTTGTCGAACATGCAAAGGCCATGCGCCATGTTGTTGAGCGCCGTTTCCAGCCGCAGATTCTGTTCCCGGAGGCGCCGGTCGGCGAAGGCCGCGACGGCGCTCGTGCCCAGGACAGCGAAGGTGGCGCTGGTAACGGCGAGGGCGAGCCAAATCGGCGACATCGCCAGTGGATCAATGATGCGTGCCGGATCGGGAAGCACGAGAACCGCGCCCATAGCGGTGAAGTGGTGCGACACGATCGCGATCGTCAGCAATAGCGCGGCGCCGATGATCGCTTTCTGGTCGCGGCGGGCGGCCGCAAGATGGAGCGCCGCCATGCCGAATAAGCAGCCGAGCAGAATGGAAACGACGACCAGGCTCCAATCCCATTGCACTCTGCCTTCGATTTGGAGCGCGTACATGCCGAGGTAATGCATGACGGCAACGCCGCCACCGGCGATGGCGCCGCCGGCTGCCGGGCCCCAGGCCCGAGGCGCATAGACCGCGGTGGCGAAGCCGATGCCGGTAATAAGAGCTGCCATCACGAGCGAGAGCAGCGTCAGCGAGACATCATAGCCAACGGGCACGCCAGGGTCGTAAGCAAGCATGGCGATAAAATGCGTGGTCCAGATGCCGCAGCCGAACGCGGCGCCTGCGATCGCGATCCACATGATCCGGGCGTTTCCGCCCGCAACAAAAGCGCGATAGAGCAGGGTGACGGCGACGAGGCTGGCGAGGAGACAAACAAGTCCCGCGATGATGACTAGCCGCCAGTCATGCTGGGTCGTCAGGCAATTATAGATTTGGAACATGCACCTACCCGGGTTGCCGGCAATGTAGGTGCGTGAGGTTTTTTTGCGGTTAACACTTGGTTAATAAGAGTTTAACTATTTCTATCCATCCCTCACTGTCCGCGGTCGCCGGCTTTGCGCCGAACCGCTTTGGAGAATCTCCCCGCCATGCAATTACGCTGCGTTCCGGCCATCTCCGTTGGCTTTGTGCTTGCCCTGGCACTCTCCGGCTGCGCGGGCGCTCCAGAAACCTTGGCGCCCGAGCCAAGCTTCTACCGCAGCATGGCGCGCCCCGGTGCGCAGGTGGATGCGGAGGCAGCCGCCTCGATGATCTCCGGCTATCGCAGCAATAATGGGCTGGGGGCGATCCAAGTCGATCCGGTTCTGACGCGCCTGGCCGAACAGCAGGCGCGCGCCATGGCACGGCGTGACAAGCTCGATCACAATGCCGGCGGGCCTTTTGCGCAGCGCATGAAGGCGTCGGGATATGTCCACAAGGTCGGCGCGGAGAATATCGGCGCCGGCTACCACACCCTGGCCGAAGCCTTTTCCGGCTGGCGCGATTCTCCGCCGCATCGCGCCAACATGCTGCTCAAGGGCGTAACCAGCATGGGCATCTCTGCGGTCTACGATCCGAACACGAAATACAAGGTGTTCTGGACGCTGATCGTTGCCGCGCCGGCCGACGCCGCACAGGAATCAGCGGCGCCTCAGGTGGTCGCGCGCTGATTTGGCCACCGCGATCGCTGCACGGCGCAAGGCTTCCAGCCGCGACGCCAGCGCGAAAGAAAACTCCGCATCCGCGGCGGTGGTGAAGAGGCAGTCGGCCATCGTCAGGCGCTCGTTCCACAGCCGGAGCGCCATCGTATCGGTTGTCGTCGCGCAGGAATCGGCTTGTTTGATCGCCGGATCGGCCAGGATCGTCTCGGTCAAGCCCGCGACTGCGAGCACGCCCGGAGAATAGTCGGCATAGGCCTCGTCATAGGCGACCTTCCAGCCCCAGGCCGTATCGCCGCTTTTCAGCGCAATGGTGACCGCAATGGTTTTTCCGTCAGCGCGCAGACGGTGGATCAGAACCTTGTCCTCGCTGCCGAGCGCCGTGACCGCGCGCTCGATGAAAGGGCGTATATCCGCATCTTGCGAGGCGGCCGTACCAGCGCGGCCCTTCCAGCCGGTGGCTTCGAGGGCGAAGAAGTCCTCAAGCCCGCGGGCAAGGGCCTCGCTCCCCTGTGCCAGCTCCAACGTTACTGCACCAAGCTCTTGCAGCCGCGTATGACGGCGCCGCATGTTGCGGAGCCGCGTGCCGCTCATGGTGCGCTGGAAATAATCGGCGCGGCTATCGCCTGGCAAAAGCAAGGCGCGTTGGTGACGGTCGAAGGATGTCGCCGGGCAACCGCGGCGCGCGAGCAAATCGGCCAGCGTCGCCGCGAAAGCCCCGGTCTGCGCGATCAGCGGCAGGAGCATCAGATCAGGCATCGCGGCATTGTCCGCGATATGACTGAGCCAGGCGGCGATCACCGGTTCCGCCATCTCGCGATCGACCAGCGGCGCGCCGAGCGGCGCGTAAGCATGGGTCCAGCCGACCACGACAGCCAGCGGCATGCCATAGCGGCGCCGTTCGATGCGAATGGGAAAAAGTCCCACCAGCCGTCGCGGCGCGCATGACCATACCAGCCCAACTTGCACGTCCGTCCCGAGCCTAGGCGCGGCCGCCAGCGCGAAGCTGGGCTCGTAGAAGACGTTCGGCTCCAGCGCGCGGGCTGCGAGCAAGCGCCATTCAGCGGCGAGCGATGCAAGCTCTGCGAGCGGGCGCAGTTCGACGTCGAAATTCATCGACGAATAGCGATCCACGGCGGAGGCGCGACGCATCGAGGCCAGGGCCGCGGTGGTGCTGGTCGGAAGCGAGAGCGGACGGCGGCTTATCTGCGGTGCCGATCAAGGCCAAAATCGTCTCCAGCGCGGCGCGCATGCGCGGTGACCCGGTCTTAGCAAGAAAATCTTAAGATACGGTTCGGAGCCGTTAACACTTGCGCCTTGCCGGCCCTGCGCCGTTTACGTTTTTGCTCTGCCCGGCCGGCTGATCCGAATATCATCCGCTGTGCGCAGGCGCGGCTCGTTAGTCCTCGCTCGCCTTCAGCCGCCCCGTACCGCGTAATACAAACGGCGCAACCAGCGCGATCAGGGCGATGGCGAGCAGAGTGGCGGATAGCGGGCTTTGCAGCAGCACCATCGGGTCCCCGAGGCTGATCGACAGGGCCCGGCGCAACTGCGCTTCGGCGATGGGACCGAGAATGAGGCCGACGACCACCGGGGCGATCGGGAAATCAAAGCGCCGCATGAAGAAACCCATGATGCCGAACACCACGAGCTGGATCAGCTCCACGACCGAGGGATTGGCGGCGATTGTGCCCATGGTGGCGAAGACCAGGATGCCGCCATAGAGCCAGGGCTGCGGTATTGCGAGAAGCCGCACCCAGAGGCCGACCAGCGGCAGGTTCAGCACCACCAGCATCATATTGGCGATGAAGAGGCTGGCGATCAGGCCCCACACCAGTTCCGGCTTGTCGGCGAAGAGGAGCGGCCCGGGGTTGAGATTGTACTGCTGGAAGCCGGCCAGCATCATCGCGGCGGTGGCGGAGGTCGGCAGGCCGAGCGTGAGCAGCGGCACCAGCGTGCCGGCGGCGGAAGCGTTGTTGGCGGCTTCCGGGCCGGCCACGCCTTCAATGGCGCCATGGCCGAATTGCTTTGGATACTTAGTCAAACGTTTTTCCGTCGAATAGGACAGGAAAGTCGGGATTTCCGCGCCGCCTGCGGGCAGCGCGCCGATCGGGAAGCCGAAAGCCGTGCCGCGCAGCCAGGGTTTCCAGGAGCGCTGCCAGTCTTCCTTGGTCATCCATAGCGAGCCTCGTACCGGCTCAAGCTTCTCCTGATGCTCGCCCTTGCGCGATGCGATGTAGAGCGCTTCTCCCACGGCAAATAATCCGACGGCGAGCGTCGTTATCTCGATGCCGTCGAGCAGCTCCGGCACGCCGAAGGTGAGCCGGGCCTGTCCGGTCAGGATGTCGATACCCACAAGTCCCAGCGCCAGGCCGACGAAAAGGCTGGTCAGTCCGCGTACCGGCGAGTTGCCGAAAGTCGCGGACACCGTGACGAAGGCGACGCACATCAGCGCGAAATAATCCTCCGGCCCGAACTGGATGGCGATCCGCACCAGCCAGGGCGCCAGGAAAACGATGCCGACGGTGGCGAGCGTGCCGGCGACGAAGGAGCCGATGGCGGCAGTCGCGAGCGCCGGTCCGCCGCGGCCGGCTTTCGCCATCTTGTTGCCTTCCAGCGCGGTGGCGAGCGAGGCCGTTTCTCCCGGCGTGTTGATCAGGATGGCGGTGGTCGAGCCGCCATACATCCCGCCGTAATAGACGCCGGCGAACATGATCAGCGCGCTGGCGGGATCGAACTTGGCCGTGACAGGCAGCAGGAGCGCGAGCGTCAGCGCCGGGCCGATGCCCGGCAGCACGCCGACGGCGGTGCCGAGCATCACGCCGATGAAGGCAAACAGCAGATTCGCCGGTTGGATCGCGACCGTGAGACCCTGAGCGAGAGAGACAAGTGCATCCATGCGGGGCGGGCTTTCAGAACAACGTGTCGAACACTCGCTCGAGCGGCCCGGAAGGCAGCGAAAGCGCAAGCAACTTCGAGAAGATGAGATAGACCACGGTGGCGAGTGCGAGGCCGATCAGCAGGTCGATGTGGAAGGCCTTGCGGCCGAAGGCCGCCGCGGTCATGGCAAAAAGGAGCGTGGTGGCAATGACAAAACCTCCGCCGAACCCGATCACGGCGATCAAGGCGGCGAGCCCGCCAAGGACGCGCAGGATCGGCTGGACGCTGATCTCCTCCCGGACGGGCAGGTCGCCTTTCAAGCCGTTGATGAAGTTGCCCGCTGCCAGGACGGCCAGTCCGATGGAAACGATGTAGGGCATGGCCTTCGGGCCAACGCCATAGACCGACGTGAGCGTGAGATTGCTGGTGTCCCAGGCGATCACGATTGCCAAGACCGCGAGCAATGCGCCGATTGCAAGCCCAGCCGGGTCTATTCGACGCTCGCGCGTTACCTGCAAGGCCGCCCCCCACTTTCTCCGGACGGCGCGACGCGGTTGCGCGCCGCGCCGCCGGGACGATATCTCAGGACTTTACCAGACCGATGGTCTTCATGACTTCGCTGACCCGCGCCTGCTCAGTCTTCAGGAACTTGGCGAAGTCGTCACCGGACATATAGGCGTCGTCCCAGCCCTTCTGCTTGAGGACTTCCTTCCAGGCGTCGGACTTCACCATCTTGTCGACCGCGGCGGCGAGCTTCTTCTTGTCATCGGCGGAAATCCCGGGCGCCGCCACGACCGAGCGCCAGTTGGTGATCACCGCGTCGAGGCCCTGTTCCTTCAGCGTGGGCACGGGGATGCTGGCCATCTTTTTCTCTGAGCTGATTCCGAGGGCGCGCATCTTGCCGGCTTTGATCTGCCCTTCGTATTCGGCGTAGCCGGAGATGCCGGCAGTCACTTTGCCGCCGAGGACGGCGGCGATCGATTCGCCGCCGCCGGAGAAGGGAATGTAGTTGACCTTGGCGGGATCGGCGCCCGCCGCCTTGACGATCTGCGCGGCGAGGATGTGATCGACGCTGCCAGCCGAACCGCCGCCGAACGTCACTTTGCTCACATCGGCCTTGATCGCGGCGGCCAGATCCTTGGCGCTCTTGATCGGCGAGTCCGCGTTGACCACGACCACCACCGTTTCTTCGGTCAGCTTCGCGATCGGCGTCACCTGGTCGAGCGAAACCGGCGATTTGTTGAGCAGGATGGCACCGACCATGACGAAGCCGTTGACCATCATCGTGTTCGGATCCTTGCTGTTGACGAACTGTGCAAGGCCGACGGTCCCGCCGGCGCCTGGAATGTTCGTCACCTGGACGTTTTTCGCTGCGCCGGAGGCCACCAGTGCCGACTGCATCGAACGCGCGGTCTGGTCCCATCCGCCGCCCGGCGCGGCCGGCGCGATCAGTTTCAGTTCGCCTAATTGCGCAAACGCCGTACTCGCCATCATGGCGAACAATCCGGCGGCGATGGTTCCGGAAACAAGCTTGCTGAAGTGGGACATCGGCTCCTCCGTTGCCGCGGCTTGCCTTGGCCGCGAGTGCGGGCCGGCTGCCACGTTTGATTATGGCGATACTGTCGCCCCGTTTGCAGGTCACGGTCAACCACGTTGGGCTAGGCTTTTCGGGTAGTCACCCGGCGAAGCCGCCGGCATCGAGAAACGCCTGCTCCTCCGGCGTGCTGACGCGGCCGAGGACGCGCATTGCGGTGCGGGAAGCGGCCAAACCGGCGGATGATGTCAGCATGCAGTTCGGCCCATTTCACGCCCTCCGCGTCGGAATACTGCCGGCTGAGCTCGACGCAACGTTCCTGGTCGACAAGGTTTTCCGAATGCTGGAAGGGCAGGTAGAAGAAATTGCGCTTGGCCAATTCCAGCTTTTGATCGAATCCCCGGGCCACGGCATGCTTCGCCACGGTCAGCGCGAGCGCGTCGGCGGCGTAGGAGCGCGGCGAGCCGCGAAACATGTTGCGCGGAAACTGATCGAGCACGATCAACAGGGCCAAGGCAGCTTCGGGCGTGGCTTCCCAATCGCCCAGGCGCCCCGCGGCGGCAGCTTCATAGGTCGGCAGGAAGCGCTGGCGGATTGCCGCGTCGAATCCATCGTCTTTGGAAAACCATTTCTGCGGGCCCGCGGCGAACCAGAAGTCGAGCACTTGCGCAGGCGTGGCAAGCGAAGCATCGGTCATACCTCACGCAGCCTCCGTCTTGGGGCCCAAAATTTCGTCGCGCAAGGCACGCCGCAGGATCTTGCCGACATTCGATTTCGGCAGTTCGCTGCGGAATTCGATGCGTCTTGGAATTTTGTAATGCGTGAGCTGGGTGGCGCAGAACTTGCGCAGCGCTTCGGCGGTGAGGTTGAGGATCCTTCTTCACCACGAAAAGATTCACCGATTCCCCCATGCGCTCGTCGGGCAAGCCGACCACGGCGCATTCCAGCACGCCGGGATGACCCGCGACCACGGCTTCCACTTCGTTCGGAAACACCTTGAATCCTGAAACGAGGATCATGTCCTTCTTGCGGTCCACGATGGTGATCTGCTCCCTTGGCGTCCATCACGCCGATGTCGCCGGTGTGAAAGAAACCGTCGGCGCTCATTACCTTCGCCGTCTCGTCGGGCCGCTGCCAATAGCCCGGCATCACCTGCGGGCCGCGGGCGCAAATTTCGCCCGGCTGGCCCGAGCGGCAGGTCACGGTCATTATCGTCGCGGATGACGATTTCCGTCGAGGATAGCGGCAGGCCGATGCTGCCTGTCCAGACTTCGCTGTCGCCGCGGGTGCAGGTCAGCACCGGCGCGGTTTCCGAAAGTCCGTAACCTTCGAGCAGCGGACAGCCGGTCGCTTTCAGCCAGCGGTCAGCCACTGATCGCTGCACGGCCATGCCGCCGCCGATCGAGCATTTCAGCATGCTCCAGTCGATCTGGCCGAAATCCGGATGATTCAAAAGCGCGTTGTAGAGCGTGTTCACGCCCGGGAATGAGTTCACCTTAAAGCTGCGCAACTCCTTGATCAGGCTTGGCAGGTCGCGCGGGTTCGGAATCAGCAAACTGACCGAGCCCATGCGGATCGCCGCCAGATAACAAACCGTCAGCGCGAAGATGTGATAGAGCGGCAAAGCAGCGACGATCCGCAGATGCTCGACCTGCGGTTCGTTTCGCCAGCATCGGCTGCTGCCAGGCTTCGACTTGCAACGTGTTGGCAATCAGGTTGCGGTGGGTGAGCATGGCGCCCTTGGCGCACTCCGGTGGTGCCGCCGGTGTATTGAAGGAAGGCAATATCCTCGGGAGCGATCGCCGGCTTGATAAGCTTCATCCCGCTCCCGGCGGCGATAGCGTCGTTGAAGGCGGTTGCGTGCGGCAGGTCATAGGCCGGCACCATCTTCTTCACATGGCGCACCACCAGATTGACCAGCGTGCCTTTCAGTATTCCGAGCATGTCGCCCATGCGCGCCAGCACCACATGCTTGATGGATGAATGCGGCAGCGCGTGCTGGACCGTGGCGGCAAAATTCTCCAGCACCACGATCGCTTCCGCGCCGGAGTCCTTGAGCTGAAATTCCAGCTCGCGCGGCGTATAGAGCGGATTGACATTCACCACGGTCAGGCCCGCGCGCAGCGCGCCGGTGATCGCGACAGGATATTGCAGCACGTTAGGCATCATCAGCGCGATGCGCGTGCCTGGCCTCAGTCCTTTATCTTGCAGCCAGGCGGCGAAGGCACGCGAGAGATGCTCGAGCTCGGCGTAAGTGATCGCCTTGCCCATTCCGATGAACGCCTCTTCGGCGCTGAAGCGGCCGAAGCTTTCTTCCATCATCGCAACGAGAGACGGCCAGCGCGACGGGTCGATGTCGGCGGGAACGCCTGCCGGGTATTCCTTGAGCCAGATGCGCTCCATCGCGCTTCCTTGTGCCGCGAATCGCCGCGCGGTGCGGAACCCGCAATTGGGAAAGATGCGGCAAAGCGCAATAAGGTGGCAAGCTCTCAACGCCTGCGGCACCACAGGCGGGCGAGGCGCTTTACTGGTCCGGCGGCTTGAGGCTGGCGGGCCGCGAGCGCGGCAGCGGCACGGTGACCGGCGTTTCCGACAGCGCCGTCGACATGGCGGGCGGCGCCGCATGCGCCAGCGGCGTAGCCGTCAGGCTGGTCCAGACCGCGGGCGCCGATCCTGCCTTCACCTCGCCCGGCCTGCCAGCGGCGGCCGTCTGCACCGGCGTCACCGCGATCGGCTTGGCGCCGGTGGTGGCGCCGGAGGCGACCCGCGCCGACTGTTTCGGCGGGCCGACAAAGACCTCGATCGGTTCGACCGGCAGCACCGGGAAGGCGGCGAGCGAGAAATCCTTGGATAGCGGCAGCAGGCTGGAGAGCAGCGATCTGCGGGGGCCATTGCCGGTACCATCGCCATCGGGACCTTCGGCGCCGACGCCGGTTTCGGCGTCGTCGTCCTCATCGGTTTCGCTCGCGGGCTTCTTGCGATTGACGCACATCTCCTCGCGCATATTGGGCGGCGCCGCGGCGATCGGCACCAGCCGGTCCACGCTGCCGAGCGAAGGGCGCAGCCAGGCCAAGCCATTGCCGTTGAAGCCGCGCTCCAGAAGCTTGGCCGCCTTTTCCGCGCGCATGGTGGAGGAGGGCGCGCCCAGCACGACCGCGATCAGCTGCTTGCCGTTGCGCGTGGCGGTGGCGACCAGGTTGAAGCCGGAGGCGCAGATATAGCCGGTCTTCATGCCGTCAGCCCCGGGGTAGCGGCTGATCAGCCTGTTATAATTGCGCGTCACCCGCTTGCCGAAACGGATGGCCGGGATGTGCCAGTAGAATCCGTATTGCGGGAAATCGCGGATCAGCGCGCGCGCCAGGATGCCGAGATCGCGCGCCGAGCTGATCTGGCTGTCGGCCGGCAACCCGTTCGGATTGACAAAATTCGATTGCATCATGCCAAGGCGGCGAGCCGCGCTGTTCATCTCGTCGGAGAATTTCTCCACCGAGCCGGAAATGCCTTCGGCGACGGTGACCGCCACGTCGTTGGCCGACCTCACCATCATCATCTTCAGCGCATTGTCGAGCGTGAGCTGGGTGCCCGCCGGGAATCCCATCTTGGCCGGCGCTTCCGTGGCGGCGCGGGCCGAAACGGTGATCATCGTGTCGGCGGTGACGCGGCGCTCGCGCATCGCCTGCAGCGTCACATAGAGCGTCATTAATTTGGTGAGCGAAGCCGGATACCAGGGATAGGTTGCGTTTTCCGCGTGCAGCACCTTGCCGCTTTCGGCCTCGATCAGGAGCTGGGCGTCGGCGGAAGCCGGCATCGTGGCAACGGCGCTGGTAACGCCGAAAAGCACGGCAACGATCACGATCTTTGCACAAAGAATCACTGGTCGCGGTCCGGTCCTGTTGCTCTCGGGCGTCGAAACTGAGTCAGTTCCACGGGCGGATTATAACCGAGCCGGTGCTGCGAAGAATTAATTTCCGCAAGCCCGCTCCATGTCTTGCCTTTTGTCTGTCAGAAAAGGGACTAAAGTTCGGCCTAGCCAGGCTTCGCAGGCACGATCCGGCGTTCGGCGGGGGGCGGTAGGAACGATGCATCGAATAAGTCCGACGGTTCAATTTTTACCTTGGGCTTGAAGCTTTGCGTCAACAGGTCGATCCCGCTCGCAAGCCGCTCAGGATCGACGCCACCCAATCCGTTAGCCTGCACTTCTTTCGTGACGATGATCGTCCCGGATCACCATGCGCAGGCGCTCCAACTCAATGTCCTTGTGCGCGCTATCGTTCCGCTTGAGCACAGATTCCACCGCGCGTGCCGGCCCCCGGACAGTCTCCCGGAGGCCCTTGAGAAAGGCGCGCAGAAATCCCTTCAGCGCATCTGGGTGCTCCGCCGCAAAGGAGCTGTTAACGATGATGGCATCGCCGTAGAGCGGTAGGCCAAAATCCGCCATCTGCAGGATCAGCAGATCGTCGAGCGGAACACCGCGCTCTTTGAGGCTGAGATAGGCGGAGAACGAGGTGCCGGTGAAGGCGTCGATCTGGCCGGCGGCGAGCATCGGCTCTCGCACGGCCGCGGCAAGGTTTTCGATTTTCACCTTGGCGGTGTCGATGTCGTTGAGCTTGGCGAAAATCGGCCACAGCGCGGTTGCCATTTCACCCGGTGGGGCGCCGATGCGCTTGCCTTCCAGGTCTTTTGGTTTGGCGATGCCGCGGCTCTTGCGCGTGACCACCGCGTAAGGCGGCTTGTTGTAAACCATGAACACCGCTTTCAGCGGCGCACCGGGATTCTGCTCGCGGAACCGCATCACGGCATTAATGTCGCCCAGCCCGATATCGGCCATTCCGTTGGCGATGCGGCTGATGGCGTCGGGCGGGGAGGCCATGGCCTCGATGGTGACGTCCAGCGCTTCCGCGCGATAGAAGCCCCGGTCCTCCGCCACCAGGAAAGGCGCATAGGCTCCCGTCAAGCTGCCTTCGAGGGCGACCTTGATCGATTGTTGCGCTGCCGCGGGGGTGGCGAAGGCGGCGGCCAGAATGGCCGCGGCGGCTAACCCGGCGCGAGCGAGCGTGAGATGACGGAAGCCCATCGTTCTTCCTTCCGGTCCCCCACGGAGCCGGTTTTCACAAAAGATCATGGCAATCCAAAGAGCAAGACCGGAATGACAAATTGACGCTGCATGCCTAACGCCGCGCTGGATGCCTCATTGCGCAGGTGTAATGCCCAGGTCGGGCGCTGCCGTCATACGAATTTTGGCCGCATGACCAAGCGTTAACAATTTCTCGTTCGTCTCGCTGTAGGCTGGCATGATGAGTGATTCTATCGCGCGCCTCCACGAAGCCGTTCTGGCGGTCCGGGCCTCGGACCCGTCGGCTTCCCGCACGGCGCGCCTGTTGCAGTCCTCCCGGGCGAAGATGGCCAAGAAGCTGGCTGAGGAAGCCGTCGAGGTCGTCATCGATGCCATGAATGGCCACAGCGACGCCGTCGTGCGCGAGAGCGCGGACCTCATCTACAATCTGGTCGTACTCTGGGTTTCCGCCGGCGTGCAGCCGCAGGATGTCTGGGATGAGATGGCGCGGCGGGAGAAGCTGATGGGTATCGCCGAGAAGATGCCGAAGCTGCATAAGCTGCATCCGGTCCCCGCGTCCGCCGCCCCGCCGCAAGGTGGTCGCGCTGGATGCCACCCGCGCCCGCAAGCGGCGGTGATTGCCGCACTAGTGCCGCCGATTTGAAGTTCCTCTATCAGCCGCGGCAATTTCGGTTAGGAACTTCGAGGCGCCAGCGGCGAAAACATAGACACGGCCCGGCGCCGCCGCTAAGCAAGCCCCCCATGCTTCGTCGTCTCTATGACTGGTGTATCGCCGCCTCCGGCAAGCCGCACGCCTCCTGGATCATGGGAGCCGTGTCCTTCGTGGAAAGCTCGTTCTTTCCCATACCACCCGATGTGATGCTGATCCCGATGTCGCTGGCCCGGCCTGACCGGGCCTATTTTTACGCCACGCTCTGCACCGTGACGTCGGTGGCGGGCGGCGTGCTCGGCTACGTCATCGGCGCCTATCTCTATGACTCCGTCGGGCTGTGGCTGATGCAGCTCTACGGCTATGGCGACAAGATCGAGGCCTTCCGCCAGGCTTATGCCGAATGGGGCGCCTGGATCATCCTGCTCAAAGGCATGACGCCGATCCCCTACAAGATCGTCACCATCGCCTCGGGCTTCGCCGCCTATCCGCTCCTGCCTTTCATCCTGCTGTCCTTCGTCGCGCGCGGCATGCGCTTTTATCTCTTGGCCTTCCTGCTCCACCGCTATGGGCCGCAGGCGCGCGAGATCCTGGAGAAGCGGCTCGGCTTCTGGGTGACGATCGGCGCGGTCGTTCTGGTCGCTGGTATCATCGCTGCGTTGTACCTATTCTAGCGGCACACGGCGTCCCAAATTCGCCACGGAATCGACCGATCTTCGGCCTCGATACGCGGTCGCGTTCTCTTTGCTTGCGGAGCGCCAATGACCAGCGGTGCGATAGCCTTTCTTCCGATCGGGTTGCCGCGGCACGCAATACTCGCGCTCGCCGGCTCGATGCTGCTGCTCTTCAGCCCCGCCGCGGCGGCGCAGGAAAGCAGGCCCGCCGCCAATCCGTCCGCCCGCGAGACGGCGCCAGCTTATCAGCCTGGCATGCTCGACAGCGTCGGACGCTGGTTCAAGCAGTCCTACGACCGCCTTGGCAGCAACGCGCAAGGCGCGCGTGACACGCTTGGCGGCTTGGGTGAGCGCGCCAGCGGCGCTGCGAAAGAAGCCGCGGGCGCCGCCAGGCAAGCCACCGCTGCGGCGAAGGACGCTGCCGACGCCGTCGCCCGGCTGCCGAGTGCCCGGGTGGTGGAGGCGCGCGCCCGCTGCACCATCGCCGCCAACGGCGCGCCCGATTGCCGGCAAGCGGCGGCAAGCGTCTGCCAAGCGAAAGGCTTCGGCTCGGGCTCCAGCCTGGACATCCAGTCGGCACAGAAATGCCCGGCGCGAGTCTGGCTCTCCGGCCGACCGCCGGAGCCGGGCGATTGCGAAGTGCAATCCTTCGTCACGCGGGCTGTGTGTCAGTAGCGGCGCGCTTCGCCGTCGCCAGTCTCTCGATTGTTGCTCCCTGGCCGGAACACCTGATCGGGTGACGCGGAATGCGGCAATTCCGTGATCTCGATCGGACCTCTGGCCCCAAAATTCATCAGACCTTGGCCCGTAACCTTTTGAAGCCATCCTGTGCATAACCGGAAGGAACTCAACAAGAGGAGACGGACAGTGAGCAACCTGAACAGATTTTCACTATTTCTAGCAACGCTGTGTTTGGTGACTGCTACTTCTGCGATCGGTAGTGGCCCGGCGAATGCCGCGAGCGGACTTAGACTGGAGTGCGATGCCGACGGCGCGGGGGACATTTCGATGCACGCCCGGTATGAAGTGCGACGCGCGCGCAAGAAATTCACCACCGAATTTGAAGCTGCCCCCGGTGGCGCCTTCAAGGGGGGCGAACGGATGACTGTCGCGGTCGATGCGATCCAGGTGGGTGCGGTAAGATTGAAGCCAGTCGTGGGCGGCGACCTCGTCGGGGATCTCAATCTCGACACGACAGCAGGGCCTGGTGATCAGGCCAAGCCATTTCCCAGCAACTTTCCGTCAGTTCAGCGTGGTACAAGGGTGGCGGTTGCGATCAATGGGAATAATGTGCTCGGCTGCAGGCTACAGTAGTCAGCGCAAGAAGTTCATCAAGTTTCAGCGCGGTGGATGCGATTCCTCCGCGCTGAATCCGTTAAGGAGGGTCAAAGGCGAAAGCGCGGGGGAACATTGGCCGCGCTTGGATCGCCTGCCGACGTGATGTCTAACCGCTTTTCACTAGCAACCCTTTGGAAGGATATGAGCCTGCTTCGGCAGTTCCTGCTCATGAGTGCCGCTGTGTTTCTCATCGGCATGTCGATTGTGGGACTTTGGGTGGCCAACCGTATTGAAAGAGATGTGACGCAGAACACGGCGATTTCCACCGCGCTCTATCTCGAAAGCTTCGTTGCGCCGCTGGTCCAAGAATTGGCCCACAGCGAAATCTTGCCAGGGTATCGACAGGACGCGCTAGACAACTTGATCGCCCGGACTGCCCTTGGACAAAGAGTCGTTTCCTTCAAGATTTGGGGCCAGGGGGACATCATTGGTTATGCGAGCAATCGCGAACTCATTGGCAAGGCGTTTCCGTCGACGCCAAAGCTGCGGGACGCTTGGGCGGGGAAAGTTGCGGCCGGATTTGATGACCTCCATGAGGAAGAGAACCAGGAGGAACGCGCCCGGGGCCTTCCGCTGCTTGAGATATATGTGCCAATCCGGCAGGAGGACGCCGACCGCATCATCGCGGTGGTCGAGTTTTACGAACGCGCTGATCAACTTGAGCATGATATCTTCTATGCCAAAGTGGAGAGTTGGCTCATCATTGGCGGAGTCGCGCTCGTAGCGGTGTTCGCATTGTTCGGTATTGTCGGCCGCGGCAATCGGATCATTGAACAGCAGCGCGGAGCCCTGCAGGGACGCATATCGGAGCTCGCCGCCAGCGCATCTCAGAACGAGGTTTTGCGAGGCCGCGTCGAGCGCGCCTCGCAGCGCATCGCCGAAATCAACGAGCGTTACCTGCGCCGTATCGGTTCGGAACTACATGACGGGCCGGCGCAGCTCTTGGGATTGGCGCTGCTTCGGCTTGATGCCTTACGCCCGGAGCCCACTGCCTCGGACAAGCGGAGCGCGTCGCCCGATAAGTCCGAAGTAGACATGCTTCGTACCGCGCTCACCGAGGCGCTCAACGAGATCCGAAACATATCCTTCGGCCTGTCGCTGCCGGCGCTCGATCGTCTTTCGATAGCCGAAGCGCTCGATCTTGCGGTACGCACCCACACGCGGCGGACGGACACGAACGTTGAGGTCCAGATCGCATCCGATCTCGGCGCCTGTGATACTCATGCTGTGAAGGCCACTGCCTTTCGTTTCGTGCAAGAGGCGCTCAGCAATGCAACCCGGCATGCTGGCGCCCAGGGGCAACGCGTCAGCGCGCGCCGCGAGCGAGGCGTGATAGTCATTGAAGTGAGCGATTCGGGACCGGGTTTGATTTCGACAGACAAACCGAAGGCGACCGCCTCGGGCTTCTTGGACTGCGCGAGCGGATAGAAAGCATGGGCGGTAGCTTCAAGGTTGCCTCCGCGGGGCGTGACCGTGGTACCTGTCTTCGGGCAAGCTTGCCGCTAGAGCCCGAGCCGCAAGTTGCCAATGTCTGAGAAAATACGCATTGCCGTTGTCGACGACCATCCGATGTTGCGCGAGGGGGTTGTCCGTACTCTTTCGGATCAAAAGGATATCGAGGTCGTCGGTGAAGGTGCCAGTGCTGACCAGGCAGTCGAAATCGCTCAGCAACTTTTGCCAGACATCATCCTGCTCGACATGAACATGCCAGGGTCGGGACTTGCCGCGATTTCGCAAATCGCGGAAGCATGTCCTGCAGTTAAAGTCATCACCTTGACGGTGCGAGAGGACCACGACGCCGTAGCCGCTGCATTGAAACTTGGTGCGCGCGGTTATGTTCTAAAGGGTGTCAGCGGACCGCAATTGGTCGCGATAGTTCGCGCGGTGCAGGATGGCGGATCGTATGTATCCCCCGGGCTCGCCGCGAAGCTGCTCTCCGATTTCGGAGCATCGAAAACACCATCAGGCGAAAATTTCCTGGGGACGCTTACCGCGCGGGAAGAACAAATTCTGCGGCTGTTGGGGCAAGGCTTAAGTAACAGGGAAATCGGAACCGAGCTCAGTCTGAAGGAGAAGACGGTCAAACACTATGTAACCAATATTCTTCAGAAGCTGCAGTTGCGCAATCGCGTGGAAGCCGCGCTTCTGTTGCAGCGACAGCAGCTCTAAAGTCCTGCAACGCCATCCCAGATCAGTTTCACGCCAATCAGCATCATGAGGCTGTAAACGAAGCGATTGAACTGATCGGCCGAAACGCGGCGGATCAGAAGCACGCCCGCCCAGGTGGCGGCGATCGCAAGCGGAAACAGCACGGCGGACGTAAGCAAGGTCTCGCGGGTGAACTGGCCAAGTGCGATAAACGGCGGCACCTTCACCCAGTTAACGACGGCGAAGAAGATCGCCATGGTCCCGATGAACACATCGCGCGGCAGCCGTTGTGGCGTCACGTAGATCTGAAAAGGCGGTGCACCATTATTCGCGATCATGCTGGTAAAGCCAGCCATCGCGCCCCAGAACAGCCCCGCGTGCGGCTCGGCGCGCTTGGGGACTTCGGCAGCGTTTGCGAACAGGTATCGGGCGCCGAATGCCAGTGAAATAATGCCGAGCGCGAGCTTGAATGCCGCGTCCGAGACATGGGCGGCGAGAAGATAGCCTGCCACGATGCCGACGAAGGCACCCGGTAACAACACCTTCAAGTTGCTCCAGTCCCACTTTTTCCAATACGCCGATACGCTGACGATGTCCTGCACGATCAGGATCGGGAGCATGATCACCGCGCCCCGCAACGGAGATATCTGTAACGCAAGCAGCGGTAGCGACAACGCGCTGATGCCGGCGAAGCCACCCTTAGAGATGCCAACCAGGATGACGGCTGGAATGGCGACCGCGTAGAACCAGGGATCAACGATCATGAGAGCAGGCGATCGATTCTAAGGCTTCGGGAATGGTCATGATGTTGACGTTGGCTCTCGCACCCGCCGGATCTGCTTTTCACCCGGCCTCCGAACCAGGGGCAAATCGGGGAGCAGGTCTGCGGCTGCGCTGCTCGTGCGCTAATCCGTCTTCGCGAAAATATCGCGAACGCGCTCGACGACATCTTTCGGCGTTGCCAAGACCTGGGCGACGAGTTCGGATACTTGTTTGCCGTTGAGGGGATCGATATCGAGTTTAAGCTTTTCGGCTTCGGCCAGGAAATCGGGGTCCTTCATCGTGTCGTTGAACGCTTTGCGCAAGGCCTCGACGCGATCCGCCGGTACGTTGGGCGGCAGAAAGAATGGCCGGCCGAAGTCGAGACGCGCGAGCACCAGGAGGAGCGCGGCCTTGTCCGCATCATTCTTCGCTAGATCGAGAATGCTTGGGCACGTCGGGAAGCTCCGGATTCGGACGCAGCGCCCACTGCGCGATGATCTTGACCGTCTTGTCCCTGATCCACTCGCCCTTGGTCGCCTTGAGCGTCGTCAATGCCGATGCGCCGTTACCCTCGATCTCGCCGCGCTCCATCGCCAGATGAATTTGCGGCGTTCCGCCGTAGCCTTTGACGATCTTGAACTTTGTTCCGAAGATCGCATTCGCCATCAAGGGAAAGTCATATTGCGTCGTGCCCGGCGCCTGCGCCCCGACGACGATCTCCCGCTTCTTGATGTCTTCGAAACTGTTGGCGGGCGCGGTATTCCACAGATAAGTGACATGCGTCTCGCGGTTTGTGCTGCCCAGCCAATTGAGTTTGATGGGATCGAACTGCACGCCTTCCGGCGTCAGTAATGGCGCGGTGGGCATGCCGCCGAACGCCGCCCCGATCACCGTGCCGTCGAATGGACCCACATTGTAAAGCTGGTTCGTCATCGTGATGCTGCCGGCGCCGGGCTGGTTCTGCACGATGATCGTGGGATTGCCGGGAATGTGCTTGCCGAGATGGCGGGCGAGCGCGCGGGCATTGATGTCGTAACCCGATCCGACCGCAACGCCGACGATCATGCGGACGTTCTTGCCTTGATAGAATTGCGCGACGCCGTCCTGCGCTATTGCCGGCCCGACGAGGGCAAAAGTAAGCGCCGTCACAGCAAGGAGAGATGTCCTCATAGCGTTCCTCCGACGTTTTTCGCGGTTTCTGGTTTCAGGTGTTTGGTCGTTCCAATTCCGATGGGATTCAGTTTTTCGGCTGCGCCACGTCGCCGTCTGCCAAATGCCTCACAGTCTCGCCGGTGGCGGCAAAAGTACGGGTAACCTCGCCGGCATCGTAGACAAAGAGCATCACCAGCGGCTCGTCGCCGGTATTGTGGAAGCAATGCACGTCGCCCGCGGGAATATAGGCGACCTCCATCGTTCCAATGGGACGGCGTTCGCCGCCATATTCGACATCGGCGCGGCCCGAGAGGATGACGATCTGCTCATCGCAATTGTGATAATGCAGCGCCACGCTCGCGCCGGCCGGCAGGGTCGTGGTGCCTGTCGTCACGTCGGCGCCGCAGCGGTTCTGGTTGCAGAACAGGCGCGTCTGGATACCATTGCCGCGATCGAACACCTTAATGTCCGGCTGCCGAAAAACCCGTGCTGCCTTCTGGCTCATCCGGTGTCTCCAATTCTGTCAGGCGATGCGCGCGGCGATCGGCACGATGCCAAGCTCGCTCGCGACCTTATCAAGTTCTTTCATCAGCGGTGCCGGCAACGGAATGCCTTCCGCCGACCGCTTCTTCTGCACGGACAGCGCCCGTTCGCCGGGAAGCCGGATTTCGTCGAAGCCAGGACGCAGCGGCGACGATTTCATCTCCGCGCGCACCGCATCGACGCGGTGCTTGAAGAAGGCGACGTCGCAGAACGCCTTCACGTCGAGCGCAACGACGAACTGTCCCGTGTTGGTCACGCTCTTGTCGTCGGCATTGAAGTCGATCACATCGCGGCCGAACGCCGCGGTGTTCAGCGTTCCGGCCAGCAGTCCGAAGATGAGCGCGAGGCCGTAGCCTTTGGGTCCGCCGATCGGCAGCAACGAGCCGGCAGCACCCTTGGTGGGATCGGTGATCGGCGCGCCGTCGGCGTCGATCATCCAGCCTTCGGGCATGCTCTCGCCGCGCTGTGCCGCCAGCTTGACCTTGCCGTAGGCGACGTTTGTCGTCGCCATGTCGAGCAACACCGGCTGCGTCGCACCGGGAACCGCGACCGCAATCGGATTGGTGCTGAGCAGCAATTCGGTGCCGCCCCACGGCGCCATGTGATTGGCGTTGCCGACGGCGACATAGATGCCGATCATGTCCTGCTTGAGCGGCATCATGGCATAAACGCCGGCGACGCCGGCATGATTGCTGTGATGCGCGCCGACCCAGCCGATGCCGCTTTCCGACGCGATCTCCATCGCCAGTGCGGCCGCGCGCTGCATGACGAGATGCCCCATGGCGTTGTCGCCATCGAGCAGCGCCGTCGCGCCGTTCCGGCGGTCCACGCGGATGTCGGGATTTGTATTGAAGCCGCCGGCCCTCAAACGGTCGAGATAGCGCGGCAGCCGAAAGATGCCGTGGCCGTCGCCACCGAGCAGGTCGGCGGCAATCATCAATTCACCGACCTCACGCGCATCGTCGCGCGGCAGGCCGCCTTTGGTCAGCGCGTCCGCGATGAAACCGACGAGCGTGTCGCCCGCGACCTTCAGATCGTCTTTTGTCTTCATCGCTACCATTCCCGGACCAAACAGCCAGACGCCACACTGCGCGCGGTCATGACAAGACCGGCTCGGCAAGAACGTCCGACGCGAAACTCGCCTCCAGATGCGCCACGCTGAGGCCCTTGGTGATGAAGACGATGCGGCTTTCCCGCACGCCGTCCGGCCAGCGCTCAAGCGTCGTCGGCGCGCTCACCAGCCCTGCGACGCCATGCATGACAACCGGCTTGTCACTTTCGGCGAGCCAGAACACGCCCTTCATGCGCAAAATGTGCGGCGCGCGCAGCGAATACACCATCGCCAACCAGTCGCGCAGACGCGCCCACGGCAACGGACGATCGAGCCGCAGCGACCAGCTTTCGACCCCGGAGTGGTGGCGATGCGCTGATGAGTCGTGCGATATCCTTATCGCGGGAATGCTTATGATGGCCGTGATGCGGCGCGGCCGCGCGCGGCTGCGCGTTCAACGGGTCGTCTTCCGCGAACAGGCTAGCCGCATCGATGGCTCCATGCGACACGGTGCGGATTTCCAGGGCGGGGCTGATCGAGCGCAGATCGGCGAGAAGAACATTGACGTCGTTGCGGCCGGCGATATCGGCTTTGGTGATGAGGCAAAGATCCGCCTGCGCGATCTGGGCGCTGACCTCGGGCGTGTCGCGCAGCTGCACCGGCCCGAGCACGCCGTCGATGGTGACAATGACGCGGCGAAGGCTGCAACGCCCGCGCAGGCTCATCGCTTCGGCAAGATCGCGCACGATCGGGCTGGGGTCGGCCAGCCCCGTGGTTTCGATCAGGATGCGGGAGAATGCGGGGATCTCGCCGGCCGCCTGCTTTGCGAACAGGTCGCCAATGGTGTCGACCAGATCGCCACGGATCGAACAGCACACGCAGCCATTGTCGAGCATCAGGATATTGTCGAACGAGGACTCGACCAGCAGATGATCGAGCCCGACTTCGCCGAATTCGTTGATGATCAGCGCGCTGTTCGCCATCCCTGGCTGGCTGATGATGCTGCGCAGCAGCGTCGTCTTTCCGCTTCCGAGAAATCCGGTGATGAGGAAAACAGGAACGCCGGAAGCGTGGTTGCCGCTTTGGAATTGCATCCGCGTCGACGTTCACAAAAATCCCCGGCGGGGTCAAGTTTTGTATATTTTATGCAGTAATTTGACGTTTTTCACAAAGCCTGAGAAAAGCCGCAGCGATCTTAAGCGCGCACCGGCCCTGACGGATCGAACGGCGCGAACAACGGAAAAGGGAGCCGCGCCATGCAAGGTGCCGTCGCGAATCGTATGAAGCTCTTGTCGCATGACACCCTGCGCGGCTTCGGCGGCGTCGGGGAGGGCATGAGCCTGCAGATCGCGAAGGATGGGCGCCGGATTCTCTGGATCGCGCATGAATGGGCGCCAAAGAATTTCACCGCCGTCGATGTCAGCGATCCGCGCGCGCCGCGCGTCATCTGCCAGACCGCGCTCCCGCACAATGACATGCGCTCGAATTCGCTGGAGGTCTCGGGCGATATTCTCGCCGTCGCCTATCAGGTCGCCAAGCCCGGCGGCAAGCCCGCGGGCGTCGAACTCTTCGACGTCAGCAGACCGGAGACGCCGACGTCGATCTCGTTTTTCGATGCCTCCGGTCCGCATTCGCGCGGGATGCATTGCCTGTGGTTCGTCGACGGGGAGTTTGTCCATTGCTCCGGCGGCGCGGCGGATTTCGAGCCGACGCATTTTCGCGACGACCAGTTCTACCGCATCATCGACGTGCGCAATCCGTCGCATCCGGTCGAGGCCGGGCGCTGGTGGTATCCCGGCACGCGCAAGGGCGACGCGGCGGCCCCGCCGAAACGCGTGCGGCCGATGCCGATGGATGACATCCGCGGTCCCGATGCCTTCCGGCTGCACAATGCGAACGTCTATCCCGAGCGTCCCGACCGCGCCTATCTCGGCTACATCGACGGCGGCGCCTTTATCATGGACATCTCCGACAAATCGACGCCGAAGGTCATCGGCACCTGGAATCCGCATCCGCCGTATCCCGGCTTTACGCATACGGTGATGCCGCTGCTCGATCGCGGCCTGCTGGTCGTCACCGACGAATGCGTGCAGGACGACGGCGAAGACTGGCCGAAGCTCACCTGGGTGGTTGACGCGCGCAAGGAGGACAATCTCGTCCCCATCAGCACGCTTCCATTGCCGCCGGTGGAAGAATTCGGCCACAAGGGTGGGCGCTTCGGATCGCACAATATCCATGAAAATCGTCCCGGGCCTTCGTTCCGCAGCGAGGATTACGTCTTCGGCGTGTTTTTCAACGCCGGCGTGCGCGTATTCGACATCAGGAATCCGTACCGCCCCGAGGAAGTCGCCTGCTTCATTCCGCCGATGCCGGAAAACTCGCGCGCGGCCACGGCGCAGATGAACGAAATCTATGTCGACGAACGCGGCGTGATCTATGCCGGCGATCGCTGGAGCGGCGGCCTCTATGTCTTCGAGGCAAACATCTGATTGTCCGGCCTGCGGACGGACGGCGATGGAATGGCAACGTGACGATGCTTCGCTATCACATCGCCTACGGCATCGTTGAGAATCCCGCGCGCGTGCTGTCGATGCAGCCCGCCGCATTGCCGCAAGGCGGGCAGATCCTATCGCCCTCGCTCGCATCCTTCGCATCGGACAGTCCCGCCCTGCGCCTGAACAGCGCCGGCTGGATGCGTTTGCCGGCGGAGGTCATGGCGACGCTGCGCACGCAGGCGGCGCTCAAGGATTATTGCCGGGCTCGGATTCAAAAAAAGGCATCGATCTTCGATCGGCCGCTGCAGGATTTCCTCACTTGCTATCTTGATGTCGTGGAGGCCGAAGTCAGGGACCATGCCAACGACCTGCCAGGCGGCGCGTCATGGGACGCGGCGCTCTACGATACCGCCGACTGGTTCTTCTCCGCGTTTCTTCCCTTGCCGAATGCCCATCTGGAACTGACGAAGGAGGAGAGCAAGGAGACGGGGGCAGAGCGCTTTATCCGTTTCGATGTCCTGTTCTGGACCGGCACATCTCTCATTGCGGTTACGCTGGAGCGGCTGTCCATGCCAACCCCGCGGCAGCGCCACGCGCAGGCCCGCTTTTCCGCGATGCGGCCGGACATCACCTTCGTGAGCATTCCCAGGGAGAAAAATGGGACGCGGCTGCAAGCTTATCTCCCCGGCGTTTGCCGGGGGTTCTGGCGTGGCCTGCGCTATCCGATCGGGCCCTATCGGCCCGAAGCGTTCCGCTGGCGGCCCGCTCCTGGTCGGCTTTCGTAGATCTTAGATGTGCGGGCCAAATGGATGGGCCACCGCCGGCCGGCTTCGACCAAGATTTACGTCTCCGCCCCGACCCCCCCGGACTTTTTTTGAGCCAGGACAAAGATTGATACTTGTCCATCGAGCCAATGGCTCTCCACCCTGACACGGGATATGATCGACGGCATCAAGGCCGAAAGCCGGGGGTCATCCTTTGCATGCCATCGGGCTCACCCTGAATCAGGCGAAAAAGCCGATTAACCGATTGCTCGATCCGGTCGACCGAATTTCCGAGATTTTGTTCGAACTCATTATGGTCCTGACCAGTACCGGCACGCTGAGCATACTCACCGCCGGTCGCGCCGACGTCAAGACGATGATCATAGGCGCGCTCGGATGCAATCTGGCGTGGGGTATCATCGACGCTGGCATCTATCTGATGGGCACCCTCGACGAGCGGGGACGCAATTTCTTGATGGTTCGCGCGGCGCGGCATGCGGCCGATGCCGACTACGCCAGGCGGCTGATCAAACAGAACTTGCCGGAGCCGCTGGCGGCCCTCGTATCGGATACAGACCTGGAAGCGATGCGACAAAAATTGCGCCAGCTTCCGGACGCTCCGGTGCCGGCCGGGCTGACCAAGAACGATGCGCTGAGCGCCCTGGCCATCTGCCTGTGGGTTTTCCTGTCTACCTTTCCGGTCGTTATACCATTTCTGTTCATCAACGATGTCCACCTCGGCTTGCGTATCTCCAACGCTATCGCCATCGCGATGCTGTTCCTGTGCGGCTATGCGTTCGCAAAGTGCATAGGACGTCAACCATGGACCGGCGGCCTGCTGATGGTAGGCGTCGGCTGCGCACTCGTGGGGATTGCGATAGCACTTGGTGGCTGAGTGCTTTTTATACGAGTGTCTGCAATGAAACTTTTATTGGCAGAGATCCGGCACAACAAGCTGCTTTGGCTGCTCGGCTTAGCTCCTGTCCTCGGGGGCGCTTCGCAGATCGCTTTCGCACAGGCCCAGACCCTTCCGCAGCCTCCGCAGGTCGCATCTAACAAAACGATCGACCTCGGCGGCCGGGGGTTCGCCCCTCCCGAGGCGACATCGCAGGAGGCGTCCAAGGACGAAAACGAGGGGCTGAAGTTCAGCGCGAAGGCAGGCGTCGCGTCCGATTATGTATATCGCGGCACGACGCTCTCCGACCACAAACCGGCCTTGGGAGCAGCCATCGAAGCAACATTTGCCCGCTTCTATGCCTGGACAACGGCAGCAACCGTGCGGCTTCCAACTCAGCCGGATGCCGAGCTCGCATTTGGCGGCGGCATCCGCCAATCCTTTGGAGATTTCGATTTTGATCTTGGGGGCAGTTACTTTGCCTACCCGGGTGGCATGCCCGGCGCGTCCAGCATCGATTATTGGGAGGCCGCCTTTCGCAGCGAGGTAAAGCTTACGGAATCGCTCCGTTGGGCTGGCGGCTTTGCCTATTCGCCGAATGTCTCCAACACCGGTGCTTGGAGCTGGTATGGGGCATCAGGGCTTGGTTACGACCTGCCAGCCCGCTTGCTGCCACCGGATTTCGGGGTGTCGTTCACGGCAGCCGCGGGCTACTCCTGGTTCGGCCACCAGTCCGCCGCACTGGGCGGATTTCAACTGCCCGCCTACCTGAACTGGCATGCGGGCGCGACCTTCACCTATAAGTCTTTCAACCTCGACCTGCGTTATCACGACACTAACCTGTCGAAGGAAAATTGCTTCGTCTTCACCGGTGATCCCGACGCCCAACGGGGCGGGCACCGTGATCCGATCACGAATCCGGGTGGATTGATATCGAATTGGTGCGGCGCCACGGTTGTTGCGAAAGCGTGGGTCGCGCTGAACTAGCTCGCCGGAGTGATCATCGAAGGCGTTGCCGACCAAGGACATTGCGGCAGCCCAACTCCTAAACCGCTTTGGCCTCCTGATCAGTGCGAATGGATCAAATCTAGCGCATCAAACGTACGGTGCAGGCCAACACCGGGCCCGGTGTCGCCACTTGACGTTGCTCTAAGCGCCCGCTCGCTTGCTTTGAAAGAGCGACGCCACATTGCCCCCAAGGATGAGCCCGCGCTCGGAGTCCGGGATCGTCAGCCGGCGAATTTGGCGAACGCCATCGTAGTATCCCATGTCGAACGGATAGTCGCTGCCCAAATAGACCCGCGCGGCGCCGACCGAGCCGACAAGAAATGCCAGCGTCGCATCCGAGTGCAGGATGGTGTCATAGCAAAGCTTCGCGAGTGAGGCTTGCGGATCGCCCGTCAGACGCAGTTTCGGTTCAGGACGAACATTCCATCCGTGAAGAAATCTACCGGCCTGGTACGGAACAAATCCACCGCCGTGCGCCAATAAAAATCTGATGCCGGGATGCCGTTCGACCACGCCGCCGAAAATGAGCGAAGCGGCCGCGATCGTGGTTTCCAGCGGGTTGCCGATCAGGTTCGTCAGATAATACGACTTCAGGCGGTCGCGCGCGGCGATCTTGTGCGGGTGGACGAGGATGAAGGCTCCGAGCTCGCCGGCCAGCTGCCAAACCGGCTCCAGCGCGGGATCGTCGAGATTGCGGCCTTCGACATTCGATCCGACGTGCACGCCAATGAGTTCAAGTTCGCCCATCGCCCGGCGAAGCTCCTCGAACCGCAAGCTCCGGCGACTGCATCGGGAGCGTCGCCAAGCCGCGGAAGCGCTTCGGATGTTGCGTGACCAAGGCTGCGATTGCATCGTTGAGGATCGCCGACGTCGCAGCCGCCAGCGAGGCCTCCTCTTCATAAAGAAAGGTGTGAGGGACATTGCAGATCAGATGCATGTCTACGCTCGGACGCATCCATGTCCGCGAAGCGCTGTTCCAGATCCCAGGCCTTTCGGGGAAACGGATTTTGCACGATATCGGCGATTTCCAGCACCGCCGAATCCTGATCAATCGGCTTCAGCTGCAATCGCAGCGAGGGCGCCTCTTTTTGCATCGAAGCGATCATGGCTTCGGTGAAGACGTGGGTATGAATGTCGATGACTGTCATGCGGGGCAGGCCTTGTCTGGCAGGGGCTTAAGGATGTGACGACGATGCAGGGCTCCCGATGCTCGCCTCAGACCGGGCCGGCTTTAGGCGCGCGGCCGAGATGCCGGCGCATGGCGCCGTATGCCGGCAGCGCCAGCGAGATGACAACGAGCAGCAGAATCACCGCAGAGAGCGGGCGCTCAACGAAGATCATCGGACTTCCGAACGACAGCAGCAACGATTGCCGAAGCGAGGTTTCGAGCAACGGCGCGAGCACCACCGCAAGCACGAGCGGCGCGCGCGGAAAATCCAGCTTGATCATGAACCAGCCGATAACGCCGAATAGGAGGGCGATAATGACAGTATAAAAGCTGTTCGTGCTGGCATAGGCGCCCACCAGCGAAATCATCAGAATTCCCGGAGCAAGATAGACATAAGGAATGCGCAGGATTGAAGCGAAGGCCGGCGCCAGCGGCAAGTTGATGACGAGCAAAATCACGTTGCCGATAAACATGCTGGCGATCAGCCCCCAGACCAGCGTGGACTGTTGCGTCATCAGATTGGGACCGGGTTGGATTCCCTGCAGGATCAGGGCGGCGAGCAGCACCGCCGTGCTTGCCGATCCCGGAATCCCGAGCGAGAGCATCGGCACCAGTGCGCCGTGTGCCGCAGAGTTGTTGGCGGATTCAGCGGCGGCCACGGCGTCCAGAGCCCCATGGCCGAAGCGCTCTGGCCGGCGGCTGAACCGCCGCTCGGTCACGTAGGCCATCATGGCGGCGATCGTCGGCCCGGCGCCCGGCAGGATTCCGACGAAGAAGCCAACAAGGCCGCCACGAAGAATTGCCATCCTGCTCTCGGCCCATTCTTCGGAGGTCAACCACATGTCGCGCAACCGCGTCCGGATCGGCTGCATGTCCTGCAGTTTTTCAAGCGACGACAGCACTTCGGCGATTCCGAAAATGCCGATTGCAACCGGCAGAAAGTCGATGCCTTCAACCAATGTAGGCAGACCGAACGTCAGCCGGGGGAGTCCAACAATAGGATCCACGCCGACCAGCGCCACCATCAGGCCGAGCACCGCGGCCATCAGCGCCTTGATCGCCGAACTGCTGCCAAGGCTCGCGCTCGCGGTGATGCCGAGCGCCGCAAGCAGAAAGTATTCGGGCGCACTGAACTT
This sequence comes from uncultured Alphaproteobacteria bacterium, assembly GCA_963731585.1. Lineage (GTDB taxonomy): Bacteria > Pseudomonadota > Alphaproteobacteria > Rhizobiales > Xanthobacteraceae > CANKHA01. Next base: position 464,035 of record CAVSWC010000003.1, on the reverse strand, counting down.
GAGCGCGAACTCGCTGAGCGGCGGGGTGATGAAAACCAGCGCAGCCACCGCGCAAATTCCTGCTAAAAAAGAACCGATGGCGGCAATGCTGAGAGCGGCTCCCGCGCGGCCGCGGCGGGCAATCTGATGCCCGTCAACCGCGGTCATCACGCTGGATGATTCGCCGGGCACATTCACCAACACGGAGGTCAGCGTGCCGCCATACATGCCGCCATACATGATCCCCGCAAGCATCACGATGGCGGTGATCGGCGTCATCCCGAATGTAAGCGGCAGCAGCAACGCCATGCCGGCAGCCGGTCCGATTCCCGGAAGTGCTCCGATCAGCTGTCCGACGACGACGCCGATCACGAGAAAAAGCAGATTGGCGGGCTCCAGTGCCGTCGCGAAGCCTTGTCCGAGAAGACCCAGGGAATCCATTGGCCGCCTTCTCTAGCCGCTAGATGCCGAAATACCCGGTCGGGAGACCGACGTTGAGCCACCAGACAAAAATCACGTAGATCATCCCCGTCGTCACGGCCGCGGTAGCCAGTGTGGAGACAAGCGGCCGCGCCAGCAGCCCGTAAAGAAAAAGAACCACGAACAGCGCGGTGCTCGGCACCATGCCGAGGAAAGGCGAAACAGCCGAGAAAACGCACAGGCCGAGGAATGTTGCAACGACCCGCTTCATCCCTGCCGCATCGGGCCAGTCGTATGCGCCGGCCCATCCAGCCGACCGGGCGGCGCGCAACTGAAGGATTGCCAGCAGCGCGCCCACGGCCGCAACCCAGACCGGGGCAAAGGCCGGCCCCGCCGTGGTGTCTCGCCAATAACCGAGGTGCCAGGTTCCGAGAACGATGACGGCCGACAGCGCAAGCATGACGAGCGGTGGAACGACTTCGCTCACTCTCATCGCTGCCGGCCTTATTTTTTGCGCGCTGACCAATTATTTTTTGGCGAGGCCGATATCCGTCATCAGCGTCCGGTACAGGTCCTGCATCTTGGTGTTGTGCGCCTTGATGCCGTCCATCCCGATGAACTCGCTGCGCTGGAATTTTGCCGCCAATCCGTCCTGCCAGGCCTTGGTGGCGACGACCTTGCGGAACTTGTCTTCCCACCATTTCGCGACTTCAGGGTCGGTCTTGGGCGGCAGGGCAACGCCCCATTCCTGACCGAACACGGCATTGTAGCCCTGCTCCTTGGCGGTCGGGACATCCTTGTAGGCAGCCTCGCTCCGGCGCTTCTCGGACAAGATCGCCAGCGGCCGCGCCTTCCCGCTCTGGATCTGCTGCAAGCCCTCTTCCAGTGTGGCGAACGTGCCCTCGACGTTGCCGCCGAGAAACGCCGCGAGCGCGGCCGACCCGCTGTCAAACGGAACGTAGGTGATTTTCACGCCGCCGGCTTTCTCGATCAGCGCGGCTGCGATGTTATCGGTGCCGCCGGCCTGCGCGCCCGCGATGCGCATCTTGCCGGGCGCAGCCTTGGCCGCATCGACGAATTCCTTCATCGTCTTGGGACCGTTGGGCTGACCCAGGAACACGAGCTCCGACTGGATGAATAACGCAATCGGCACGAGCTGATCGATCACCGATGGCGTGCCTTGCATGATCGGCGTCGTGAAGACCGGCTGATTGATGCAGAACAGGATATTTTCATCGCCAGGTTTGCCGAGGACGAAATTATACCCCACGGCGCCGGAGCCGCCGGGCCGATTCTGCACGGCCGCGGGAACCGAGATGATCTTCTCATCGCTCATGATCTTGAGCACGTTGCGCATGATGACGTCCGGCGAGCCGCCCGGACCCGACGCGACCGTCACTTCCACCGGACCTTTCGGCGCCTTGCCCTGCGCCAGCGATGGATCGGAAGCCAATGCAAGGGCCAGGCACGAAATCGCGCAAGTTGTCACAACGGCAAACAATGAGCCCGGGACATAACGCGCAAAGATATCTGTGGTCTTCATTTTTTCTCCTCCCTATGCAAAATTTTCTGGAGGGTAGAGGCCCGCTGAAGACAGAGTCAACGTCGAGTTGCATGGTGGGCCTCGATACTGCGGCGCTGGCCGAGTTTCAATGTCGCGGCACTTTCTCTTAACTTAAGAATAACAAGCGGTTGAACGCTTATTGGCGAGTCCGCAACCATTAGAGAGCGGATCACAAATTTTAGCGCCGCAGCGGCACGACCCTCCCACGGGGATGAGAACGAACGTGCGAAAGCGCTGAGGATACTTTTTGGGCGAGTTCGTCGCCTACGAACGGCTTTTTGATGATTGCTGCTTCACCGACATTCTCAAGCGCCGTTTTATCGGCGTAACCCGTGATGAACAAAACGGGGAGAGTCGGATACTTGGATTGCACCTGCCTAGCCACCTCCATCCCGTTCATGCCGGGCATAGCAAAATCGAGCAGCACTAGCTCTACCTGCGCTTCGCCATCGAGAAGGTCGAGCGCGGCCCCGCCGCTTCCTACCTCCAGCACCACATAGCCGAGGTCGCGAAGGATCGCGGCCGTAACCTCGCGAACGGCGTTGTCATCGTCCACCAAAAGAATAATTGCACTTTTACGGTGCAGCTTTGGTTGGACTGGTCGAATCCACGCCGCTGTCTGTTTCATCACTCTTTGCAGCGCGAGGCAGGAATACCTTTACAGTGGTGCCTTCTCCCACCCGTGTTTCGATCCGCATGCCGCCCCCGGACTGCTTTGCGAAACCGAGTACCTGGCTTAAGCCCAAGCCCGAACCTTTTCCAATCTCTTTGGTGGTGAAAAACGGCTCAAAGGCTTTGGCCAGCACTTCCGGAGTCATCCCTGACCCGGTATCGACCACGGAAACAACGACGTAGTCACCCGGATTTGGCTCTTCAGGCCGTTGTGGCGCACCCACTGTCGCATTCGCGGTTTCCAACGTGACGCTGCCACCAACTGGGATCGCATCTCTGGCATTGATTGCAAGATTTAAAACGACCAGCTCGATCTGCGTCGGGTCGACGAGAGCTGGCCAAAGACCAGACCGGAAATTCGTGTTGATCTGGACGCTGCCGCCGAGCGAGCTTTGAAGCAGGTCACGCATACTTGCCAAGGCGTCGTTCAGGTCTACCGGCTTGGGCTCAAGGCGCTGACGCCGAGAAAAAGCTAGGAGCTGTGATGTAAGCTTGGCGCCCCGTTCTGCCGCCATTCGCATATGACCAAGCCTCTGTTTCAGCTTGGCGTCCGCCGAACCGTCCAATCCCTTCTCAAAAAATCCGAGATTGCCGAGCACTACAGTGAGCAGGTTATTGAAATCGTGCGCCACGCCGGACGTGAGTTGCCCTACTGCTTCGAGACGCTGCATTTGGCGCAACGTCAATTCCACACGCTCGCGTTCTTCGATCTGCGAAACAAGCTGACGGTTCGCGGCTTCCAGCTCCACAGTGCGCTCCGCGACGCGACCTTCCAATGTTTCATTGAGCCGTCGCAAATCAGCCTCTGCGCGACGAGCGTGATTTTCGCTTTCGTGTAAGGCTTGTAGACGAGCCCTGGCCTCGTATTGCCGTCGCCGACCGCGCAACGCGGTTTTCACCACACTAATGAATGTGGTCGGGTGAAACGGTCGTTCCAAAAAGGCAACGTTGCCTAAGGCTTCCATCTGTCTTGCGGCGGCAGGGTTGCGCTCCAGCCCACCTCCTCGTTCGGTCAGCACGACAAAGGGCAAATCTGACCAAGGAGGCTGAGACGCAATGAGGGTTGCTAAGCTGCGGATGTCCGCGCCGCGGATAGCTTCGTCGGTCAGCAACGCAACACCTACGCCAAGCGTCAGCTCAGACAGCAAATTAGGGAGATCGTCGCAGATCTCGGCGATCAGGCCTGCTTCGGTCAGAATGCGCGCAGCAACAAAAGCATCGCGACCCTGCGGCGCGAAGATAAGCGCACGCTCTGATAGGCTATCGAGCACGCTGCTCAAGGAACTGCATCCATCAGACTGGCTTTGGCTCCGAGGTATTGCGGCACGCCCCTCAGAACGCCCTGAAAGTTATCGATAGGAGGCCCAATCTTCAGTCCCGAATTGTCGATACTAAACTCACGAATTGAATTTTCATGAGCGCCTGTTCGCTTCTTGAGTACCGAGATGGCGCGCCTTACCTGGCCTACCGCTTCGAAATATCGGAGTAGAATAACGGTGTCCGCCAGGTAGGTGACATCAACAGGCGACCTCATGTCTCCCACTAATCCATGCTGGGCAACGGTCAAAAATGTCGCCGCACCCTGGCGGTTCAAATACTGCAAGAGCTCGTGCATATGAAGAATTAGAAACTGCTCTTGGGGCATGGAGTTCTGGTAGCCGTTCAAGCTGTCGATGACGACCGTTCGAATACTCTCATTCTCCACGCACATGCGGACTCTATGCGCGAACTCGCCGGGCGATAATTCGGCTGCGTCCATCTGCTCGATGATAAGCTTGCCGCTGTCCCGTAAACCCTCGAGGTCTATGCCCATTCCCTTCGCACGACTAAACAGCAGCCCAAGTTCTTCATCGAAAACAAATAGCGCTGCCTTCTCGCCACGTTTAACCGAGGCCACCGCCATCTGAATGACGATCAAAGACTTCCCCGTGCCTGCAGGCCCAATGACCAGAGTGCTTGAGCCGCTTTCAATCCCGCCACCCAATAAGGCATCGAGAGGCTCAATCGCGCTGCTCAGAATAACGGTGTCCTTCCGCTTGCGGTATTCCGCTGCCACTAAGCGAGGAAAGACATGCACGCCACCCGTTTTGATTGTGAAATCGTGATACCCCCCGCGGAAGGGTTGACCACGATACTTGATGACTCTCAAGCGCCTGCGTTCCGCTCCATAGTCTGGAGCAAGCTCCTCCATTCTGATGACACCATGTGCGACGCTGTGAACCGTCTTGTCATCGGCCTCTGCTGTCATATCGTCGAGCAAAACGACGGTGGCATCGCGGCGACCAAAGTAATGTTTTAAAGCCAGGATTTGTCGTCGGTATCGAAGCGAGCTCTGCGCCAGTAGTCTTATTTCCGAGAGACTATCCAATACGACGCGCTTCGCCTGCGAGCGCTCCATGGCTTGAAATATCCGAGTGGTCGTCTCGCCCAATTCCAGGTCGGACGAGTACAGCAGGCTTTGCTGCTGTTTTTCGTCGAGCAGGTTTTCCGGTGGTACGAGCTCATAAATTTCAATGTTGGGACCGAGTGTCCAGCCGTGCGAGACAGCGGTTTCTCTAAGCTCTGCCTCGGTCTCCGAAAGGGTGATGTAGAGCCCTTTCTCTCCAGCCTGAGCTCCTTCAAGCAAAAACTGTAGGGCCAGGGTAGTCTTGCCGCTGCCGGGAGCTCCTTCAAAAAGGTAAAGCCGATCACGGCGGAGCCCTCCCACGAGGATGTCGTCTAAGCCGGAAATCCCCAACCGAGCCTTTGTTGACTCCGCGATGGTAGCGCCCACGATGCCCCCTTTTACCGACATGCCGAAAAATCGTGATATTTAACGGAGCATCCTCGAACTTGTTCCGTTGCCGGGATTGCTCAAAACGGGGGGAACCTATGCTGGTCTAGGCCGGGCAAAAAATGCTTGAATAGGGGTGCGTTTTGGACGGGCGCATCACGGTGGGCACGGGTGGATGTATTGGTGCCCCTGGCCGGACTCGAACCAGCACTCCTTGCGGAACCTGATTTTGAGTCAGGCGCGTCTACCAATTCCGCCACAGGGGCATGCGAGGAATATACCGGCGGGGCGCGCGGGGTTCAACCTTGGCCATGGGAATCGACATCAGCCGGGGCGCGCGTTATGCGAAGCGCAGCCAGGAACTCAAGATGAGCACGTCCAGGGGGCCGGCCTTCCGGCAATCCAGGGGTCGGATGCAAAGCATCCTGCGTGACGAGCCGGTCGCGGCGGCGGCGAGCATCGTCGCGCTCGGGGCCATGGCGACCATCCTCGGCGCCTGGTTCTTCGAATACGCCCTCGGCTATGCGCCGTGCCCGCTCTGCCTGCAGCAGCGGATTCCGTATTACATCGTCATTCCGCTGGCGGTGATCGTCGCCGCCGGCGCGCTGGCGGGCTGGCCGCGCCGGTGGCTTGCCGCCGGTCTTGCCGTGATCGCGCTTGCCATGCTCGGGAGCGCGGGGCTTGGCGCCTATCATTCCGGCGTCGAATGGAAATGGTGGGCGGGCCCGGCCGCCTGCGGCACGCTGGGCGAGCTCGGCTCCGGCAATTTGCTGGAGCGCGTACAGACAACGCGCATCATGCGCTGCGACGAAGCGGCCTGGCGTTTCCTCGGCCTCTCATTGGCAGGCTGGAATGTGCTGATCTCGCTCGCGCTCGCCGGCGTCGCGGTCGCGGGCGCGCGAAAAGCGGCGCGCAATTAGTGAGGGCCTTACGGCTCCAGCTCGGTGTCCCAATAGAGATAGTCGAGCCAGCTCTGGTGCAGATAGTTGGGCGGGAACAGCCGGCCGTTGCGGTGCAGGTGCTGCACGCTCGGCTGATAGGGCATCTGCGAGGGGAACATCGCCGATTCCTTCATCGTCTTGTCGGCCTTGCGCAGGTTGCAGGGCGAACAGGCGGCGACGACATTTCCCCATGTCGTATGCCCGCCGCGCGAGCGCGGCAGCAGGTGATCGAAGGTCAGGTCCTCGCGTGAGCCGCAATACTGGCAGGAGAAGCGGTCGCGCAGGAAAACATTGAACCGCGTGAAAGCGGGATGCGTCGAGGGCTTCACGTAAGTCTTCAGCGACACCACGCTCGGCAGCTTCATCTCCAAGCTCGGACTGCGCACCGCGCGGTCGTAATTGGCGATGATATTCACGCGCTCGAGGAATGCCGCCTTGATGGCGTCCTGCCAGGACCAGAGCGAGAGCGGGTAATAGCTCAGCGGACGGAAATCCGCGTTGAGCACCAAAGCCGGGAAACCGCTCGGCGGCACGTGTACGTTCAAGTCAACGCTCCCTCACGCCCTTTGCGCCTGTCGCCAAGCGCTTACCCATAGTTTACAGGCAGCGTGACAGGATTGTGAAGTGCGCTAGCGCCATTGTCCTGTTGTCGAATCGGCGGCCTTGAAGCGGCGCGCCAGGAATTCGCCGCCCTGCCGCAGCCCTTCCGGATCGATGCCATGGCCGATTTCGGGGGATAAATGCCATTCCACCGGGACTTCGAAGGCCGCCAGTCCCTGCGCGGCGTGGAACAGGGCCTGCGCGGGAATCAGGTCGTCCTGTTCGCCATGAATCAGCAGGACCGGGGGCCTTGAGCGGATCTCCAGCGGAAATTTGTCGGGGTCGGCGTCGGGCGGCAGCACCAGCATGCCGGAATAGCCGACGATCGCCGCCGGCGCGGTGGCGCGGCGCAACCCGACATGCAGCGCCATCATCGTGCCCTGGCTGAAGCCGACCAGCGCCAGCGCCGAGGGCGGGAGCTGGCGGCGTTTCAGCTCCGCTTCGAGGAAGCTTTCCAGGCCAGGCGCCGCGGCGTTCACGCCGATCCAGCGCTCGTTGGGATCGCGAAAGGTCAGATTGAACCATTGCCGTCCGCTCGGCGCCTGCCCGCAAGCCTCCGGCGCGTGCGGCGAGACGAAGGCGGCCTGCGGCAACAACTGTTGCCAGGCGCGGCCGACCTCGATCAGGTCATTGCCGTCGGCGCCGTAGCCATGCAGGAAGACCACGAGCTGCCTGGCCGCGCCGCTGCGCGGCTCGATGCGCGGACCGTCGAGTTCTGCCGCCATCTATTCCGGAACCTTGTTGCTGGGCTGGACCGGCACGGGATCGCGCCGTTTGATCGCGGCATAATAGGCCCACAGCAAATGCGCTGCCACCCCACGCCACGGCCGCCACGCTTGCGCGCGCGCGATCATGTGCTTGGCGTCAGGGCGTGTCTGCAGGCCGAAGGCGATCCGCGCGGCTTCCTGCAGCGCCAGATCGCCCGCCGGAAAAGCGTCGGCATGGCCGAGGCAGAACAACAGATAAATGTCGGCGGTCCAGGGCCCGATGCCATGCAGCGCGACCAGCGCATGATGCGCGTCATCGGCTTCCATGCTGCCCAAGGCCTCAAGGTCGATCGCGCCTTTGGACACCGCGGTGGCGATCGCTTTGAGCGTCTTGATCTTCGGCTTGGAGAGGCCGAGCCGCGCGAGCTTTGGCAAGCGGGCGCGGCGCAGCCCGTCATGATGGAAAGGATCGAAAGCCGCTTCCAGCCGGCCCCAGATTGCCCTCGCGCTGCTGGTGGAAAGCTGCTGCGAGACGACGATGGCGCACAGCCCGGGAAAGCCCGCCGGCCGCCGGCGCAGGTTCGGCCGCCCGGCTTTCTCCAGCACGGGCTGCAAGCACGGGTCAGCCTTAAGCAGCCGTTGCAGGGCTTTGTGCAGATCGGCATCGGTATGGAGAAAATGGGTCATGCTTTGTTGCTGTCATCGTCCGCGCAAGCGTGACGATCCAGTAATCCATGCGGGTTGTAATCGCGCGAGGGCGGCGTTTACTGGATGCCCCGCCGGAGCGGGGCATGACAAGGGGGAGAAATGTCCGCACCCGTTTTCCGCTTCGCGCCGAGCCCGAACGGCTATCTGCATCTCGGCCATGCGCTTTCCGCGCTGCTCGACTTCGAGATGGCGCGCGCGGCGGGCGGACGCTTTCTCCTGCGCATCGAAGATATCGATTCGACGCGCTGCCGGCCGGAATACGAGATGGCGATCTATCAGGACCTCGCCTGGCTCGGCATCGCATGGGAAGAGCCGGTGCGGCGGCAATCGGAGCATCTCGACGACTACCGCGCCGCTGTCGCGAGACTTTCCGACATGGGGCTGGTCTATCCGAGCTTCGAAAGCCGTTCCGAAGTCGCCATGCTGGCGGCGGAGCCCGGGTCGCAGGACGGCGGGCCGCGCGATCCCGACGGCGCGCCGATCTATCCCGGCACCTCCAAGCATCTCACCCCGGCCGAACGCGCGCGGCGGATGGCGAGCGAGCCCTATGCCCTGCGCATCGACATGCAAAAGGCGCTTCGTTTTCTTTCTTTACCTCCCCCCTTGCGGGGGAGGTCGGATCGCGCAGCGATCCGGGAGGGGGGTGAGCAACTAGCGGCAGCGCAAGTTGTTACCCCCCTCCCTAACCCTCCCCCGCAAGGGGGGAGGGAACAACAAGAGGCGCCGCCGCTCGTTTGGCAAGAAAGCGGCAACGGGCCGGGTGGTGAAAGCGGCAGCATCGCCGCCGCGCCGGAATGCTGGGGCGACGTGGTGCTCGCGCGGCGTCAGGCGCCGACGAGCTATCATATTTCGGTTGTTGTCGACGATGCCGCCCAAGGCGTGACGCACGTGGTGCGCGGGCAGGACCTGTTCTGGGCCACGAGCGTGCACCGGCTGTTGCAGGCGCTGCTCGGTCTGCCGGTGCCGGCCTATCACCATCACCGGCTGCTGCTGGATCAGGAAGGCCGCAAGCTGTCGAAATCGACGCGCGCCACGGGATTGCGCGAATTGCGCGCCCACGGCCTGACGCCGCGCGACGTCCGGCGCATGATCGGTCTCGATTGACGGTAAACGGCTGCTGATCGCTGCGTTACGGCGAAACAGACGCCTCAGAGCTCTCGCCTTCGCGTTGCTTGCGGGCGCGGCAGATCGCTTCGTTCAACTCGCCGCCATAAATGAAGATCGTGGCGTTCACATAGAGATAGATCAGCGCGATGAATGCCGAGGTGAGCCCGGCATACATGCTCACATAGTTGACGGCGAAGTCGGCCAGATAGCGGCCGAACAGCGCGCCGCTGGCGAGCCACAGCAGCAGCGTCACGATGATGCCGGGAGCGATTTGCAGCAGCGTGCGCTTTCCGGCCGGCAGCCACAGATGCACCAGTATCAGTGTGACGATCAAAATCGCTGATGCAGTTCCATAGCGCAGCATCACTGACGCCCATTCCTCCAGCCAGGGAAGATACTTCGCGGTCTTGGCGAAGATCAGCGGCGCCAGCACCACGAGAAAGGCAAGCGCCAGAAGGGCAACCGCGGCCACCAACACGTAAGCGATCGATTCCAGCCGCAGCAGCCACCAGGCTCGCTGCTCGCCGATACGATAAGCGCGGTTAAGTCCGATACGGACGCTCTCGATTCCGCTCGACGCGAAAAAGATCGCCAGCGCGACGCCGATCGTGAGCACGTCACCGCGCGTGACCGTGAGGACGTTGTGAATTTCGAATGCGATCGGCTCCGACACCTCGGCGGGCCAGGCGTCTAGCAGCATTTTTGCGACCTGATCGGCGAGTTCCTTGGAGCCAAAAAATCCGGCGAGCGCGGTCACCACGATCAGGAAGGGGAACAGCGCCATCAGGGTCGATAGCGCAATATGACTTGCGATCGCCCAGCCGTCGGCGGCGAGGAAATGGTCGTAGGCGTCAAGCGCGACGCGATAATATCGACGAACAAGCCGCAACGCCTTCCCCGCTAGAAGTGTGTGTCAAACTGAGATCGGCGATTGGGCGCCGCTTGGCAAGCGATATTCTTGCCGCCGGCGGCGGAAAGCTAAGCGGCCTGCACGTCGTTGAGAAAGCGCCTGACGTCGGATTCCAGGTTTTCAGCTTCCTGAGCGAAAGTGCCGGCCAAGGCCAGCACGTCGGCCGCAGTGGCGCGGGCATCTATGGTAGCGCCGGCAACGCGGCTCATCGCTTCCGATCCGGTGCGCGCCTCGGAGGAGGCGCGATTGACGCCCTCGGAGATCAGGCTGACTGCGATGTTCTGCTCCTCCACCGTAGTGGAAACGTGGCCGGCAATATCGCACATTTCGCGGATGATGCCATTGACCTGCTCGATGGCCTGCGCCGCGTCGGCCGCCGCCGATTGAATCGCGCCGATCTGGCTGGCGATCTCTTCGGTGGCGCGCGCGGTTTGCCCGGCGAGCGATTTCACTTCCGAAGCCACCACGGAGAAGCCGCGTCCGGCTTCGCCCGCGCGGGCGGCCTCGATAGTGGCGTTGAGCGCCAGAAGGTTGGTCTGGCCGGCAATGGCTTGAATCAGCCCAACCACCTCACCGATACGGGTGGCGGCGTTGCCGAGTTCCGTCATGGTCCGGGCGGTGCGTCCGGATTCCGAAACCGCGCGGTTGGCGACTTCGGTGGACTTGGTCGCCTGCGCGGCGATCTCCGCGATTGAAGCGGCCAGTTCCTCGACGGAGGTGGCCGCAGCGGTGACATCACCCGAAGCGTTGCCGACGCGCTCTCTTGCCAAGCTCGCTTCCGACGACACCGCGTCCGCTGCGCCGTTGAGCCGGGCAGAGGTAGCTCCCAGCCGGTTGGCGGCGTCGCGCACCTTGGCGAGCGCCGTATCTACCGAGCCTTCAAAACGCGCAATCGTCTGGGTAATAACTTCGCTGCGCTCTCGCGCGAACGGCTTGTCTCTTCCTCCGTCATCGCCAGCCGCTGCTGCTCAATCATGGTATCGCGAAAGACGATGACGGTTCGGGCCATCGCGCCAATCTCGTCGTTCAAATTGGTCGCGGGAATACGCCCGGTGGTGTCGCCATCGGCCAGCCGCTTCATGGCCGCGCCGAGGCCGTTGAGGGGCCGCGTGACGCTGCGCCCGATCAGCCAGCTGAATCCGAGACCAAGCAACACGGCTGCGATGCCGACCCAGATCATGAAAATCTTGGTGCGGTTCTGGGAAACCGTCAAAGCTTGCGAGGAGCGGGCCGCGCCCTTCTGCACCATCTGAATGATGCCATCGGCGGCGGGAAGCATTTGCTCGATCTTGCTATTGATAAGCGCGACATAGGGCTCGATCTTGTCGACCGCCTCGCTCCAATCCCGCAAGCTTTGGGCATAGGTTCTCACATCGCTCAGCATCCGGTCCTTCAGCGCGGCCGGCATGTTCACGGCGGCTGCGATCTTGCCGAATTTCGCGAACTCGGAGGCGAAAAGCTGTTCGAGGTATTCCTTACGCAACAGGCGGTAGTCCGCGCCGTGACGCCGCATGTTCAACAGCGAAACGAGCAATTCTTGTGCCTCAGGTTCGCGCTGCCAGACGGCGTTCCCCCTGCTTATGTCGACGTTCACGAAATGGTCGATGGCCTGCTTCGCATCCTGCAACTCCTTGCGGATGCCGTCCTCGGCGCTGAAGCCGAGCCGCTCTTGCTCTTTGACCAAACTGCCGAACGAATACGCGACTTCGTCCAACCGGGCACGCAGGCCGACCACTTCCTGACGCTCGGGCACGGAAAGCCAACCCTCCAGCCGGTCGAGGCTCCTGGCGGCCAGCTTGCGGCTCTTGTCAAATGCCCGCACCGAAACGCCATTCGGGTTGGAGGCGAAATCTCGGACGGTGAACTGCATGTCCGCGAGGGCGACCTTGAAATTGTGGCTCGCGTCGGACAGCGCGGCAGCACGGTTGACGTTGGCAAATGCCGCCTGCACGTCCGCTTCGCCAGATTTGAAGGCGATGCCATTGGCCAGGAAGCCGCCAACTGGGATCAGCGCCAGCGCCACCATGCGCGCGCGGACGGAGAAAGCCGAAAGAAAGAATCGTTTGGCTTCAAGCATTTTCCATATACGCGAAGGGCACGGGCGATCGGCTCCGCCCGTTGAGAGATCGGCATTTTAAGAAAGCGCAAAATGGTTAAAATGTCGGAAATCGTATCTTCCAGTTGCAAAGCCCCGCAAATTCGCACTACCGGTGCAACTTGCCTTCGTGTGTTGCAGGCGTAGCGACCGCGCCTTTCCGCTCTACCGGACCGCGAAATGCCTTCGGCCCGCGAGCCGGGCCTAACCTGCTGATCATGAGAGATGGCGCCGTCGGCGCCATCGACGCCTCCTGGCGGAGGCGTTGCCAAGCTGCGCGGGCGCGTAAGCGTGGAAGGCCGCATCGTCGCGCGGTTATTCCAGCGTGAACAAAAACGCTGGATTAGCCGTTAGCGTAGAGGCAAGACGGGCACCTGCTTTGCCGATCGCGCGCTTGGTGCACGGATCTGCTGCACGCTCAGGAGGCCAGTGTTATGTCCAAGCTGAAGCTTCAGCCAGGTCAATGGGTCATAGTTTGCGACGGCACCAAAGCGCTGGTGCTGGAAAATGTCGGCGATGAGAGGTTTCCGAACCTGAGGACCAAAGAGGTCTATCAACAGGAAGCTCCGCCCACCCACGAACAGGGCACCGACGCGCCCGGCCGTGCTTTCTCCTCGGTCGGCGAGGCCCGCTCCGCCATGGACCAGACCGACTGGCATGCGCAGGACGAGCGCCGTTTCCTGGAAAAGCTCGCGGACCGGCTGAATGCGGCGGTGCAGGCGGGCGAAGCCAAATCGCTGATCATTGCCGCGCCACCGCGGGCGCTCGGCGCGCTGCGGCCGGTCTATAGCCAAGGGCTGCGCGGCGCGCTTGCGGCCGAAATCGACAAGGATCTGGTCAAGATGCCCGTGCACGAGATCGAGAAACATCTGGCCGCGTAACTACCCCGGCGCTATGAAGGCGCTGGTGTGCGGTTCAGAAGTTCGCTCCATTGTTGCCGCGAGTACGTAAGGCGAACTTCTGAACCAAACCACACCAGATCATAGATTTGCTAGTGTCCTCCAATCCGAAGTTCGCTCCGGAGGGGCCGCAAATCAGGCGAACTTCGGATTCGGTCACTAGCGTATGTCCACCCTGCTGAATAATCTCGTGCCCATTGCCATCGGTGCTGTCGCCATTGTGCTGGTGCTTGGCCTGATCAACATGATGCGCGGCGGTTCGCCCAATACCTCGCAACGGCTGATGCGGATGCGGGTGCTGCTTCAATTCATTGCCATCATCGTTATCATGGCGGCGGTCTGGGCCATGAAACGCTGATCAGCAAGAAAGTGACCGCCATGGTCGTTCTCAACCGCATCTACACCCGCACCGGTGACGATGGCACGACCGCGCTCGGCAGCGGCGCGCGCCGCAAGAAATACGACCTGCGCGTCGCTGCCTATGGCACGCTGGATGAAGTCAATGCAGTGATCGGGCTGGTGCGACTTCATACCGGCGACGACAAGGCCTTTGACGCTGCGCTTTCCCGCATCCAGAACGATCTCTTTGACGTCGAAGCCGAGCTCTGCCTGTCGGAAAAAGGTCCGGGCGGCGCGCGCCTGACCGTGACCGATGCGCAGGTCGCATGGGTCGAGCAAGAGATTGACCGGCTGAACGCCGACCTGCAGCCGCTGCGCTCCTTCATTCTGCCGGGCGGCAGCCCCGCGGCGGCCTATCTGCATCTCGCGCGCACGGTCTGCCGCCGCGCGGAGCGCATGATGGTCGAGCTCAGCGAGAAGCCGGGAGAAGGCGTGGGCGCGCCCGCGCTGAAATACGTCAACCGGCTTTCCGATTTTCTTTTTGTCGCTGGCCGCTATGCCAATGACAAAGGCGCCCGCGACGTGCTCTGGGCGCCCGGTCAGAACCGGTGACCGGCGGCGTTGACCGCGAAACAGGCGGCGATTAGCGTGCCGACTGGGGATTAGAACAAATGAAAATCCTGGTGCCCGTCAAACGGGTCGTCGACTTCAATGTCAAAATTCGCGTCAAGGCGGACGGCTCCGGCGTCGAGCTCGCCAACGTGAAGATGTCGATGAACCCGTTCGACGAGATCGCCGTGGAAGAGGCGATCCGCCTGAAGGAAGCCGGCAAGGCGACCGAGATCGTCGCCATTTCCATCGGACCGGCGCAGGCGGCGGAAACCATCCGCACCGCGCTTGCCATGGGCGCCGACCGCGGCATCCTGGTGAAGACCGACACTGCGGTGGAGCCGCTGGCGGTTGCAAAAATCCTCAAGGCCATCGTCGAGGCGGAACAGCCGGGCCTTGTCATCATGGGCAAGCAGGCGATCGACGATGACTGCAATCAAACCGGTCAGATGCTCGCGGCCTTGCTCGGCTGGCCGCAGGGCACCTTCGCTTCCAAACTGGTGCTGGAAGGCACCGACGTCGTCGTCACCCGCGAGATCGACGGCGGCTTGCAGACCGTGAAGCTTGCAGGGCCCGCGATTGTGACCACCGACCTTCGTTTGAACGAGCCGCGCTACGCCAGTCTGCCGAACATCATGAAGGCGAAGAAAAAGCCAATCGACGAGAAGACGCCGCAAGCCTATGGCGTCGACGTGACGCCGCGGCTGCAGGTGCTGAAGACGGTGGAGCCGGACAAGCGCAAGGGCGGCATCAAAGTCGCCGATGTCGCGGACCTCGTCGGCAAGCTGAAGAACGAGGCGGGGGTGCTGTGATGCCGAGGCTTCTTGCTTGCTTGTGTCCCGGACGCGGCGCAACGCGCAGCGACGCGCCGCTGATCCGGGACCGTTCCAGATTCCGCATTCGTAACGATCCCGGGTCTGCAGCGCACCACTGCGTGTTGCGCTGCGCCCGGGAAACGGGGTTCCCCGCATGACCACGCTTCTTCTCGCCGAGCACGACAACAAGACGCTGCGCGACACGACGGCCAAGGCGCTCACCGCGGCGAAGCAGCTTGGCTCCGACGTGCATGTCCTGGTGGCGGGGCAGGGCTGCAAGACGGTCGCGGACGCAGCGGCGACACTCGAGGGCGTGAGCAAGGTGCTGCTCGCGGATGCGGCGCTCTATGCCCACATGCTGGCGGAGCCGGTCGCCGCACTGATCGTTTCATTGGCCGGGCCGTATGACGCGATTGTCGCGCCGGCGACCACGATGGGAAAGAACATCCTGCCGCGCGCGGCGGCGTTGCTCGACGTCATGCAGGTGTCCGATGTGACCAAAGTCGTTGCGCCCGACACATTCGAGCGCCCGATCTATGCAGGCAACGCCATCCAAACCGTCAAATCCTCCGAGGCCAAAAAGGTCATCACCATCCGCACGGCGGGTTTCGGCGCAGCGGGCGGGGGCGGCAGCGCCCCCGTCGAAGCGGTCGCCGCCGCGGCCGATGCGGGCAAATCGTCATTCGTCGGGGAGGAATTGTCGAAACTCGACCGTCCGGAACTGACCTCCGCCAAGATCATCATCTCGGGCGGAAGAGCTATGCAGAACCGGGAGAATTTCACCAAATATATCGAGCCGGTCGCCGACAAGCTCGGCGCGGCGGTGGGCGCCTCGCGTGCGGCGGTGGATGCCGGCTACGCGCCGAACGACTGGCAGGTAGGGCAGACCGGCAAGATCGTTGCCCCCGAGCTTTACATCGCGGTGGGCATTTCCGGCGCCATCCAGCATCTCGCCGGGATGAAGGACTCCAAGGTTATCGTAGCGATCAACAAGGACGAGGAAGCGCCAATCTTCCAGGTTGCCGACTATGGCCTGGTAGCCGACCTGTTCCAGGCACTGCCGGAACTCGCGGAAGAGCTTGGCAAAATCGGCCGTTGACGATTTCGGGGAATGCGCCTTTTCTCTGCTGTCGTTCAGGCAGGGTTCAGCGTAAACAGCGTCTCTGGTAAGTGTCCTGCCGGCGCTCGGCCCTGTCCGCGCGGCATCGATTGGAAAAAAGACTATGGCGCTCTCTCTCAAGACAGTCGGCGTGATCGGTGCCGGACAGATGGGCAGCGGCATTGCCCATGTCTGCGCGCTCTCCGGGTTTAATGTCTCGCTCTATGACGTGGCGCCGGACCGCATCAAGGCCGGCATCGCCACGATTAACGGCAACATGGCGCGCCAAGTCGGCAAGAAGATCATCGGCGAGGACGACCGGAAGAATGCGCTCCCCCGCATTCGAGCCGCCGAAAGCATCGACGGCTTGGCCAATTGCGACATCGTTATCGAGACGGCGACCGAGCAGGAACAGGTCAAGCGGCAGATTTTCTCGCAGGTCTGCGCGGTGCTGAAGCCGGAGGCGATTGTCGCCACCAACACCTCATCGATCTCGATCACCCGGCTGGCGTCCTCCACCGACCGGCCCGAGCGCTTCATCGGCATCCACTTCATGAATCCGGTGCCGCGTGATGGAACTGGTGGAGGTGATCCGCGGCATCGCCACCGACGACGCGACTTTCGAGACCAGCAAGGAATTCGTCAGCAAGCTCGGCAAGACCATCGCGGTGTCGGAAGACTTCCCCGCCTTCATCGTCAACCGCGTGCTGCTGCCGATGATCAACGAGGCGATCTACACGCTCTACGAAGGCGTCGGCAATGTCGAGGCGATCGACACCGCCATGCGGCTCGGCGCGCATCATCCGATGGGCCCGCTCGAGCTCGCCGACTTCATCGGCCTCGATACCGTGCTGTCGGTGATGCAGGTGCTGCACGAAGGCCTGGCGGATTCCAAATACCGGCCGTGCCCGCTGCTGGTGAAATACGTCGAGGCCGGGTGGCTCGGCCGCAAGACGCAGCGCGGCTTCTACGACTACCGCGGCGAAAAGCCGGTGCCGACGCGCTGAGCGCGCGTGTTACGCGACATCAAGCAAATGCGTTATGGAGCGCGGCGGATCATGCGTCAGCGTGCCGGCGCTTTCGCCGCCTGGACGAATGTCACCGCGTCATCGCTCGCCCATTCTGCCGGCCCGGCCAAGCTGGCGATCTCGCAGCCGTTCCGGATCGATCAGGAGCGTGGTCGGCATGCCGAAGGCGCGGCCGACGGCTTTGAGGTCCTGAAACACCTTGGCCTGCGGATCGGCGAAATAAGCCAGCCGATTGATGCCGACCTCCTTCAGCCAGGTCTTCGGCTTGTCGGGGTCGCGGGTGTCGATATTGACCGCCACCACCTGGAAGTCCCGGCCGCCGAGCTTGCCTTGCAACGCGTCGAGCGCGGGCATTTCCTGGCGGCAGGGCACGCACCAGGTGGCCCACAGGTTCAACAGCACGAAACGGCCCCGCCAGTCCTTCAGCCTATACTGGCGGCCTTCCGCATCCTGGAAGCTGAGCTCCGGCACGCGCAGGGGCTTTTCCGCTACGGTTAATGCCGCCACTTCCCCGCGCGCCAGCGGCGCAATCCGCTTGCCGATGTCGACCGCGGCCTGGCACCCGGCATCGGCGCCCGGATTGCGCTGCAACCCGCCGATCCCGTATACCCCCGCAAGCCCGGCCAACAGGACGGCGACTGCAGTGCCGGCAATCAGCCCGCGGCGGCGCGCAGCGGGCTGCCTGCTGCAGGGTCGGAAGGTTCTTCCATGCTCGTGTACCTGCCTTTGGACGTGTCATGACCAACAAGATGTGGGGCGGACGCTTTGCCTCCGGCCCCGACGCCATCATGGAGGAGATCAACGCCTCCATCGACTTCGACCGGCACCTTTTCCGCGAGGACATCCTGGCGTCCAAGGCGCATGCCGCCATGCTCGCCAAGCAAGGCATTATCACGGCGGAGGACGCCGGCAAGCTGGCACAGGGTCTCGATACCATCCTGGCTGAGATCGAACGCCGGCAAATTCGATTTCAAGCGCGCGCTCGAAGACATCCACATGAATGTCGAGAGCCGGCTGGCGGAGCTGGTCGGTCCGGCCGCCGGACGGCTGCATACCGCGCGCTCGCGTAACGACCAGGTCGCCACCGATTTCAAATTATGGGTGCGCGGCGCCATCGATGACATCGATCGCGCGCTTGCGGACTTCCAGCGTGTGCTGGCTGAAAAGGCTGCAGAGCACGCAGCGACGGTAATGCCGGGCCTGACGCATCTGCAGACCGCACAGCCGGTGACTTTCGGTCATCATCTGCTCGCCTATGTCGAGATGGCTGCGCGCGATCGCGGCCGCTTTGCCGACGCGCGCAAGCGGCTCAACGAGTGCCCGCTCGGCGCGGCCGCGCTCGCCGGCACGTCGTTCCCGATCGACCGGGACATGACGGCGCAGGCGCTCGGCTTCGACCGGCCCGCCGCCAATTCGCTCGACGCGGTATCCGACCGCGATTTCGTGCTGGAGACGCTAGCGGCCGCTTCGATCGCGGCGGTGCATCTGTCGCGGCTGGCCGAAGAGATCGTGATCTGGACCTCCCCGCTCACCGGGCTGGCGAAGCTGTCCGACAAATTCACCACCGGCTCTTCGATCATGCCGCAGAAGCGCAACCCGGACGCCGCCGAGCTGGTGCGCGCCAAAACCGGCCGCGTCATCGGCGCGCTCAACGCACTCCTGATCGTGATGAAGGGATTGCCGCTCGCCTATCAAAAGGACATGCAGGAGGACAAGGAGGGCACCATGGCTGCGCTCTCCGCGCTCACGTTGTCGCTTGCGGCCATGACCGGCATGGTCATCGACCTCGAGCCGGACGCGGCCCGCATGAAGAAAGCGGCGGGCGAAGGCTATGCCACCGCTACCGATCTGGCCGACTGGCTGGTGCGGACGCTGAAGCTGCCGTTCCGCGAGGCGCATCACATCACCGGCCGCATCGTCGCGGCCGCTTCCGAGAACAATGTGCCGCTGCACCGGCTGCCGCTGGAAGCGATGCAGACAGTCGAGCCGCGCATCACCAAGGACGTGTTCGAGGTGCTGGCGGTGACCGAGTCGGTGAAGAGCCGCACCAGCTTTGGCGGCACCGCGCCGAAGAATGTGCGCAGTGCCGCGAAGCGTTGGCTGCGGCAACTCGACAAGGAGATAAAATGAGCGGCGTCGGCTGGCGAGGGCTGTCGCCTCACTCTCCCGATCTGCTATCGTTGCCGAAATTCAGGAGCGCCATGCCGTGACCTCGCGTTTTGCCCATATTGCCGTGATCGGCGCGCTTGCCGCCGCCTTTGCTCTTGGCGGCTGCGGCCGCAAGGGGCCGCTTGATCCCCCGCCATTGGCGGGGGCTGCGCCGGCGCAGGCAGCAAGTTCGAATGTCGGGCTCAGTCCGGTCGCGGAGCCCCAGGCACCGGCGACGGCTGCCGCCTTCGACGCCCAGGGCCGCCCGATTGCGCCCAGCAACGCGCCGAAAAAACGCCTGCCCATGGATTGGCTGCTCGACTAAAGCTGCCGCCTCTCGTTCCCTCCTTACCCGCCGCAAGTAATGGGGAACTCCTGAACCGCCACACCAGCGTTTCCCGTCCTATGTCACGGTACGATTGAAATGCATCACTTCGCCTATCGTGACGGGCTGTTGCACGCGGAGGCGGTAAGCCTCGCCGCGCTGGCCGACAATGTCGGCACGCCGTTCTATTGCTATTCCACCGCCACGCTCGAGCGTCACTACAAGGTATTTGCCGGCGCCTTTGCCGATGTGCCTTCGCTGGTCTGCTACGCCATGAAGGCGAATTCCAACCAGGCGGTGCTGAGGACGCTGGCGAAGCTTGGCAGCGGCGCCGACGTCGTATCGGCCGGCGAATTGCAGCGCGCGCTGGCGGCCGGCATTCCGCCGAACAAGATCATGTTCTCCGGCATCGGCAAGAGCGGGCGCGAACTGGCACTGGCGCTCGACGAAGACATTCTCTGCATCAACGTGGAGTCCGAGCCGGAGCTCGATCTGCTCTCCTCCATCGGCGTCGGCAAGGGGCGCGTGGCGCCGATCTCGATCCGGGTCAACCCGGACGTCGATGCGAAGACGCATGCCAAGATCGCCACCGGCAGATCGGAGAATAAGTTCGGTATTCCCCTAAGCCGCGCGCGCTCTGTTTATGCCCATGCGGCGACGCTGCCGGCCATCAAGGTGACTGGCGTCGACATGCATATCGGCAGCCAGATCACCCATCTCGACCCCTTCGGCAATGCCTTCACGCTGCTCGCGGAGTTCGTGCGCGAATTGCGCGCCGATGGACATAGCATTTCCCATGTCGATCTCGGCGGCGGGCTCGGCATTCCCTACCGCGACGACAACGAGCCGCCGCCGGATCCCGCCGCTTACGCCGAAGTGGTCAAGCGCGCGACGCGCGATCTGGATTGCACGCTGATCTTCGAGCCCGGCCGGCTGATCGTCGGCAATGCCGGGATCCTTGTCACCCGGGTGCAATATGTGAAGCGCGGCGAGGCCAAGACCTTCGTGGTGGTGGATGCCGGCATGAATGACCTGATCCGGCCCACGCTCTACGAGGCGCATCATGAAATCTGGCCGGTGAAGCAAGCGTCGGTTTCGGCCAAGCGCCTGGTGGCGGACGTCGTCGGGCCGGTGTGCGAATCGGGCGATTTCCTGGCGCTCGAGCGTGACATTCCGGAAGCCCAGCCTGGCGACCTGCTCGCGGTGATGTCTGCCGGCGCCTATGGCGCGGTGCAGGCCGGCACCTACAACACGCGGCCCCTGGTTCCGGAAGTGCTGGTCCGCAGAAGCGAATGGGCTCTGGTGCGCCCCCGCCTCGAAGTCGACGCATTGATCGCGCTCGATCGCATGCCGCCTTGGTTGTGAGGCCAAAAACGACGAAAATGGCGCGCTTTTTGCCTGTTAGCGCGATCAGGACCGGGTTCCACTTCCCCTGATCATGCGCTAGCGGGACCTAATACGCGTGCTAAAGTGTTGTAACGAAGATTCCTTCAGGAGACCCCGGTGACGGATCAGCCGTCGCGCAGCCAAGGCATTCCGGAACCGACGGGCCAAGCCGTGCTCGCGAGCCCGCTCACGCGTGCGCGCTTTGCCATTCTCTGGGAGCGGCTCTGGCCCGCGCTGGCGAGCCTGGGCACCGCCATTGGCCTGTTCATCGCCGTCTCCTGGCTTGGCGTGTGGTTGTGGCTGCCGCCGGTCGGCCGCGTCGTCGGCATGCTGGTCCTGTTCGTGATCACAGCAGCGGCCAGCGTGCCGCTGCTGCGCCTGCGCATCCCGACACGTCAGGAAGGCCTGCAGCGACTCGATCGCATGAGCGGTCTGCCGCACCGTCCCGCGACCGCCGTCACCGACCATATGGCGACCACTGCCGGCGATCCCTTCTCGATGGCGCTGTGGCGCGCTCATCTCGAGCGCGCCGCCGATGCCGCGCGCGGGTTGAAGGCGGGGTTGCCGTCGCCGCGGCTGGCCGCGCGCGATCCTTACGCATTGCGCGGCCTGGTCCTTCTGCTGCTGGTCGCCACCTTCTTTGGCGCAAGCGGCGATCGCCTGCGGCGCATCGGCGCCGCCTTTGATTTCCGCGGCGTCGTAACGCCGGCGAATTTTCGGGTCGATGCCTGGGTTACTCCGCCGCTTTACACCGGCAAGTCGCCGCTCTTGTTGCCGGGCTTGCGCCCCGGCGAACCGCTGCCGACGGCCGCTTCCCATGCCGTGCCGATCGGCAGCATCCTGGTGGTGCGCGCGAGCGGCAAGGCGGGGCTGGACATCGTCACGCGTGGCGAGCTGAACGAAGCGCCCGCCGCTGCGAAGCCGCCCGCCGGTGCCGAAGAGCGGCGCTACGCCGTCGACGGCAGCGGGGCCGCCACCATCCGCGGTTACGGCGATGACGTCACTTGGAGCTTTACCGCCATTCCGGACCGGCCGCCGACCATTACGCTGTCGAAGGATCCGGAAGCGCGTCCCCAGGGCGCCATGCAGCTTAGCTACAAGATCGAGGACGACTACGGCGTCACCGAAGGCCAAGCGGCCTTCAAGCGCAAGGAAAAGCCCGAGGCCGCGGAGATCAAGACGCGCCCCCTCTATGGCGCGCCGGAATTCCCGCTGGTGATGCCGCAGGCGCGCACCCGCAATGCCATCGGCCAAACCGTGAAGGATCTGACGGAACACCCGTTCGCCGGCTCCGACATGGTCCTGACGCTTGTGGCCAAGGATCAAGCCGGCAACGAAGGCCGCAGCGAGCCGTTCGAGATGAAGCTGCCGGAACGGCCCTTCTTCAATCCGATCGCCAAATCGCTGATCGAGCAACGGCGCATGATCGCGCTCGATGCCGAGACCAAGCCGCGGGTGCTGATCGGCCTCGATGCGCTTTCCATTGCGCCGGAGCGCTTTACCCCCGACACCAGCATCTATCTCGGGCTGCGCTCGCTCTATTGGAATCTTACCAATGCGCGCAGCGACGACGAGCTGCGCGACGTGGTTTCGCGCATGTGGGCGATGGCGGTGCTGATCGAAGACGGCACCATGGGCGACGCCGCCGCGCAGTTGCGCGCCGCCCAAGAGGCGCTGCGCCAGGCGCTCGAGCGCAATGCCAGCGATGATGAAATCAAACGGCTGATGGATCAGCTGCGGGCGGCGCTCAATAACTTCCTGCAGGCGCTGGCGCAGGAGATGCGGCGCAACCCCGATCAGCTCGCGCGCCCGCTTCCGCCCAATTCGCGCATGCTGCGGCAGCAGGATTTGCAGAACATGCTTGACCGGATGGAGCAGATGGCGCGCTCCGGCAACAAGGACGCCGCGCGTCAGATGTTGCAGGAATTGCAGGCGATGCTGGAAGGCTTGCAGATGGCGCGGCCCGGCCAAGGCGGCGACGAGGACATGCAGGCGCTCAATGATCTCGCCGAGATGATCCAGCGCCAGCGCGAATTGCGCGATAAGACCTTCAAGGAAGGGCAGGATGCGCGGCGCGACCGTCAGCGCGGTCAGCGCGGCAATCAAGATAAGCAGGACCAGTTGGGTCAGCTGCGCGGCGACCAGCAGGGACTGCGCGACCGGCTCAACAAGATGCTGGAGGAATTGCGCAAGCGCGGGCATGGCCCGCAGCCGGGTGATCAGCCGGCGCAGGACGGCCTCGGCGACGGTCTCGATCAGCTTGGCCGCGCCGGCGAGGCAATGGGCGACGCCGAAGGCCAGCTCGGCCAGGGCAATGCGGATTCCGCCGTCGATTCACAGGGCAAGGCGCTCGATGCGCTGCGCAGAGGCGCACAGAATTTTGCGCAGTCGATGCAGCAGCAGCGCGGCGAAGGCCAGGGCCGCGGTCCCGGCATGGGTCGGCCGGGACGTCTTGGCCAGGCGCGGGCGGGCGAGGAAACCGATCCGCTTGGGCGGCCGTTGCGCGGACGCGACTATCAGGACGACACGTCCGTCAAGGTGCCGGGCGAAATCGACGTCCAGCGCGCCCGCCGCATTCTGGAAGAGTTGCGCAAGCGCCTCGGCGAAACTGCGCGCCCGCAGCTCGAGCTCGACTATATCGAGCGGCTGCTGAAGGATTTCTAGCTGCGCCCTGCACGGATGAAAGCCATTCTCGTAGCCGCCATCACTCTCGCCGCCAGCTCGGTTCACACCAAGCCATCGCGAGCCCGACGGCCGCACGACGTTGATCAAATATGATAGGATTTACCAGTTGCCGCGCTAATTTAGCGCCGCGCGGTCGCCAGCGCCTCGTCGACCGCGGCGCGGATGGTGGCCACCGACAGCGGCTTGGTGATCACGTCATGGATCAGGGCGTCGAGACCATGCGCGCGCTCGCGCTGGTCGGCATAGCCTGTCATGAACAGGATTGTCACGTCAGGGTGGTCGCGCACGGTGGCCATCGCCAGCTCGATGCCATCGATCACGGGCATCTTGATATCAGTGAGCAACAGGTCGAAGCGGCCACGCTCCCGCGCCAGGGCTTCGAGCGCGGCGCTACCGTCCGCGGCGGTGACGACATCATGGCCATGTTGCAGCAGTGCGCGCGCGATCAAGGCGCGTAACGGTTCATCGTTCTCGGCGATCAAAATGCGTGGCATGATCAGTTCAACCCCGCCACCACGTCATGCCCGTTGAAGAAACGGACCTGCACCTCGCGCGCATCCAGCGGCGGCGAGGCAAGACGGGAGCGGAAGGGCTAGCGTGTCGCCCGGGCCGAGGATCGAGCGGGGCGGCTGCATCGTCCAGGCATAGATCTCGTGTCCGGCTTCATTGCGCATGGCAAGGCGCAGCCGCGACACCTCGACCGGCCGTTTGGCGACATTGACGATGGAGCCTTCCAACACCAATACGCCGACACCCTCATGCTCCGAGCGGGACATGCGGATATTCTCGAAAGAAAGGCCGCGCAGGTTCACCGGCAGCCCGACTGCTGCGTAGAGCGATGCAGTCTGCGGCAGCAGCCGCACAATATCCGCGCGCCAGCCGAAGACGCTGGCGTTGAGCGCCAGCAAAACAAGAATCGCCGCAGGCAAGCCGGGCTTGAACCAGCGGCGCCGCGGGGCACCGCGCCGGGGGCGGCGGGCGGCAAAGCTTGCGATTTCCGGCCCAGCGGCTGGTATCGCGGAACTCGGGCAGTCGATCAGCATGGCGACTCGGCGAAGACGGATCAGAGGTCCTCGACCCTAACTTGAATCCGTTAATGAATTGGAAACCATACTGGGCTTGGCTTGGCCCCATGGGGCGGCAGGGCCGGCAGCCGGGCGAGACGAGTGCCCTGTGCGGCGGATTTGAACTTCCGGCAATGTTGCCGCACGGGCACTGGTATAAAGCCGAATCGGGGTTCTCGGAGAAGCATGGTGGTCCGTTTCGAAAATGTGGGCTTGCGCTATGGGCTGGGCCCGGAGGTGTTGCGCGACCTGTCCTTTCGCATTGAGCCGCATTCGTTCCAGTTCCTCACCGGGCCGTCCGGCGCGGGCAAGACCTCGCTGCTGCGCCTGTTATTCCTGACGCTGCGGCCTACCCGCGGTTTGGTCACCTTGTTCGGCCATGATGTCGCGACGCTCGACAAGGATTCTCTCTCCGCGCTGCGGCGGCGCATCGGCATCGTGTTTCAGGATTTCCGCCTGCTCGACCATATGACGACTTATGAGAATGTCGCGCTGCCGTTTCGCGTTGCCGGGCGCGACGAAGCCAGCTTTCGCGACGAGGTCATCGAACTCCTGCACTGGGTCGGCTTGGGCGATCGCATGGGGGCGCTGCCGCCGGTGCTTTCGGGCGGCGAAAAGCAACGTGCCGCCATCGCGCGGGCGGTGATCGGACGCCCGCAATTGCTGCTCGCGGACGAGCCAACCGGCAATGTCGATCCCAGCCTGGCGCAGCGGCTGCTGCGGCTATTTATCGAGCTCAATAAGTCGGGCACATCGGTGGTCATCGCTACCCACGACATCGCCTTGATGGATCAATACGACACCCGCCGTCTCGTCCTGCATGACGGGCGCCTGCACGTCTACGAATAGCCATGACCGACCCGCGCAACAGGGGATTAGAAGTGACGCCGCGCACGCTGGAAGCATTGCCGCGCCTGCGCACGTCGGTCGTCCCGCGCAATTCCATCGCCGGACGCTCTCTGGTGGCGGTCGTCGCGATCATGACCTTTCTCGCCTCGATGACGACCGGCGCTGTCGTGCTGGTGCGGACGGCCGCTAGCGACTGGCAGGCGGAGGTCGCGCGCGAAATCACCATCCAGGTCAGGCCGCAAAACGGGCGCGATATCGAAGCGGAAGTGCGCAAGGCGGCGGATATCGCCCGCGCCGCCCCGAGTGTCGCGGAAGTTCGGCCCTATACCAAAGAGGAGTCGAGCCGGTTGCTGGAGCCATGGCTCGGCAGCGGATTGGCGTTGGATGACTTGCCGGTTCCCCGGATGATTGTGGTCAAGGTCGCCCCGGACGCAACGCCCGACCTCGCCAGCCTGCGCAAGACGCTGAGCGAGCAGGTCGCCGGCGCCAGCATCGACGATCATCGCGGCTGGATCGAGCAGATGCGCGCCATGAGCCGTACGGCGGTGGTGGGTGGTATTGTCATTCTGCTGCTGGTCTTCGCCGCAACCGTGCTCTCGGTCACTTTTGCCACGCGCGGCGCTATCGCCAGCAACCGCCCGGTGGTCGAGGTGCTGCATTTCATCGGCGCGCCGGATAGCTTTATTGCCGGGCATTTCCAACGGCATTTTCTTTGGCTCGGGCTGAAGGGCGGCGCGCTCGGCGGCGGCGCGGCGATATTACTCTTCGCCTTCGCCGAAATCGTGAGCAGCTGGCTGACCGGCAGTGCCGATGCCGACCGTGTTTCCGCCTTGTTCGGCACTTTCTCTATTGGCGCTGCCGGCTACATCGCCGTCGCCGCCCAGGTGATCGTGATCGCCGTGCTGATCGCGGCAACGTCGCGTCAAACGGTTAATCGCACGCTGCAATCCCTCGAATAGCCTTACCGGCGTGCCAATTGGAATCTGTTTCGGGTTTTGCTGTATGATGAGGACGGGATGAAGGGGAAATGTCCGTCGTTCGGCCTGATAACAGCGAAGGCGCACCGGTGCCGGTAGAAGCGCCGGCAAGGCGGAGCTTTGCTGCACGCTCAGTCGGAAAGCTCGGCCGCGCGCTGATGTTGATTGCGCTGCTGGTTACGCTTGTTTTCGTGCTTGGTTTTATCTGGTTCGCTTCGCAGATATCGACCCGCGAGATCAGGCTCACCCGCAATGCAGACGGCATCGTGGTGCTGACCGGCGGCTCATCGCGGGTCAACGACGCATTCGAGCTGTTGGCCTCAAAGCGCGGAAAGCGGCTGCTCATCACCGGTGTCTATCCCGCCACCAACCAAGGCGAAATTTCGCGCCGACTGCCGGAATATGAGCGTCTGTCCGCCTGCTGTGTCGATCTCGATCGCACCGCGGTCAATACCCTCGGCAACGCGATAGGAACCAGGCGCTGGGCGAAGGCGCAAGGATTTCAGTCGCTGATCGTGGTGACCTCCGGCTATCACATGCCCCGCGCGCTGGCGGAATTGGCGCATCAGCTTCCCGGCGTCGAGCTCGTGCCGTATCCCGTGGTTTCGGAAAGATTGCGCTCCGAACCCTGGTGGTCGCATCTCACCACTGCCAAGCTGCTGTTTTCCGAGTATTTGAAATACATCGTGGCGGTTATCCGCATGCGGCTTGATCCGACGTCGGACGCAACCGCGCCCAGCCCGTTCTCCGAACTGCGCTTTTACCCGCCCGCGGTTGGGTCATAGGATTTTCCGTGTCGGTAATAGTCCGGTCCGTTGTTTTCAACGTGCTGTTTTATCTGAATCTCGCCGTCTATCTGGTGGCGGCGATGGTCGCTTTGCTGTTGCCCTACCGGTATATGATCGCTGTCGCGCGTGCATGGGCCATCACCAATCTGTGGCTGCTTCGGGTGATCTGCGGCATCAAGGCGGATTTCCGCGGCTTGGAGAAAATACCGCGTGGTGGGCTCATCGTCGCATCCAAGCATCAGTCGGTTTGGGAAACCTTCGCGTTGCTGCCTCACCTCGACGATCCCACTTTCATCCTCAAGCGCGAGCTGATGTGGATTCCGCTGTTCGGCTGGGGCTTGTGGAAGGCGCAGATGATCCCGGTCAATCGCGGCGCGCGCGGGCCGGCGCTGGCGGCGATGACCGAGCGGGCGAAAATTGCAGTGAGCCGCGGCCGGCAGATCATAATCTTTCCCGAAGGCACACGCCGGCCACCCGGCGCGGAGCCGCAATACAAGTTCGGCGTGGCCTATCTCTATGCGGAAACCGGCGTGCCGTGCGTGCCGGTGGCGCTTAATTCCGGATTGTTCTGGCCGCGCCGGTCGTTCCGCCGCTTCCCCGGTACCGTGGTGGTGCAGGTCTGCGACCCGATCGCGCCCGGGTTGGAAAAATCGGATTTCATCGTCCGCCTGCAGGCAGCGATCGAAAGCGCTTCGGCCAAGCTGGTCGAGGAAGGAAAGCGCGAGCTCGGACCGCTGGCCGTCGTGCCGCCGATTTCGAAGCTGCTAGTGCCCCTTTGCTTCCGAAGTCATGGCGCGGGCGGCGTCTCGCGCCCGCCCTTGAGGCGTTCTGCCAGCAGATGCAGGTTGGCGTCGCGGAAGCCGAGCGCTTCCAACTCCTGCACCGTTGCCAGCACATAGTCGCGATTCGCGCCGGAGTGGCCGTGGCCCTGGCGCACATGATGCAGTTGATCGTCGAGCGACATGCGGCCGGCATATTGCGGATGGCCGCGGTCCACCATGTAGCAAAGCGCCTCCACCTGCCGTTGCGGATCGCTCAGGAGCCAGATCGCCCGCATGCTTTCGCGATAAACGTTGGTGACCTGCTCGCGGTCGCGCAGATAGGCCAGGGTGGCAGGCCGTTTGGATTCCGCGACCCGGTAGGCGATGCCGCGGCAGGTGCCGCCGCGGTCGAGACCCAGCACCAGCCCCGGGCGTTCCGGTGTGCCGCGATGCCGGTAGGACAGCACGCATAGCGCACGATGGGCGCCGATCACCCGCGCCGGCACGCGCTCGAGGAAATCAAAGCCCGGCCGCC
Organism: uncultured Alphaproteobacteria bacterium; assembly: GCA_963731585.1. Taxonomy (GTDB): domain Bacteria; phylum Pseudomonadota; class Alphaproteobacteria; order Rhizobiales; family Xanthobacteraceae; genus CANKHA01. Next base: position 435,252 of record CAVSWC010000003.1, on the reverse strand, counting down.
ACATCAGCGAGCCATAGGCGAAGACCCACAGGTCGCCCGCGGCATGATCGAGATTGCGTGGTTCCATCGCGGGATCGTTACGGAGGCTTGTTGGCCGGCCTGCGGGAAGCAAGCGACGGGCATTCGCCTAACAGGCAGTATTAGCCATGGCAACGCTCTGGACTTCCGGCTGCTTTCGCCGGACAAGACCCTTGATGGCAACCCGAGATCGGGATTTTTGATGGACCGCCCCGTCCATATACGGCGCCGCCGGACTTGGCCGCTCTACGCACCCTTTATCGGGTTGGTCGTGCTTGCCATTCTATGGTCGGCATTGTGGTTGCGCGCCTCCAATGTGACGCAGGAGACGCTGCGAGGCTGGTTCGACCGCGAAGCCAAAGTGGGACGCATCTATAGCTGCGGCTCACCGCAGATCGGCGGCTTTCCGTTCCGCATCGAGGTGCATTGCGCCCCGGCCGCGATGGAATGGCGCAGCACGCAACCGACGGTCTTTGCAACAACTGCCGGCATGCTGGTAGCGGCGCAGGTCTACCAGCCCAGCCTGCTGATCAGCGAATTTGAAGGCCCACTCACCATGGCCGACGGCCTTGGTCGACCGGCTTTCACCGCGAACTGGAAGCTGCTGCGGAGCAGCGTGCGCGGCGCGCCGGCGCTGCCCGAACGCGTTTCCATCGTACTCGACCAGCCGACATTCGAGCGTGTTACGCCCTCGGGCAACGAGAAGCTTTTCGAGGCTGCGCACGCCGAATTGCACGGCCGCATCGTCGAAGGCACTGCCGCCGGCAATCCGGTGATCGACCTGGCGCTGCGGTTGAGCGACGCCACAGCGCCGACAATCAATCCGCTGACAAGCAAGCCGTTCGATGCTCAGATCACTTTCGTGCTGCGAGGATTGAAGGATTTTTCGCCGAAGCCTTGGCCGGATCGCTTTCGCGAACTGCATGCCGCCGGTGGGCGCATCGACATCACCCATGCGCGCGCGCAACAGGGCGAGGCGATCGCGCTGGCCACCGGCTCGCTGGCGCTCACCGATAAGGGCCATCTAGACGGCCAACTGCTCATTACGGTGGCGGGGCTCGACCGGCTGTTGCCGGCATTTGGCATGGACAAACTGGTAGCGCCCGGCGGCAAGATCGATCGCCTTGCCAGCTCGCTCGACCGGCTGTCGCCTGGTCTCGGTAATATCGCGCGAGAACATGCCGGCGCCGGCATCGCCGCCGGCATCGGGCTGCTCGGCGAACAGACACAGCTGGAAGGCCGCCGCGCGGTCGTGCTTCCGCTCCGAATCGACAGCGGTTCTATGTTCCTCGGCAATCTGCCGGTCGGAACGATCAATCCGTTGTTCTAATCTTTTTCTCGGGTTCTTCCGTCAGATGCGGATGCGGCCGCCCGAAATCCGGCGCCGCTGAATCCTGCCCGATCTCCACGATGCCTTCGCGGATCGCCCGGGTGCGCGTGAAGTGGTCGAACAGCGCCTGACCGTCGCCACTGCGCATGGCGCGGGTAAGCGCCGACAGGTCTTCGTTGAAGCGGCCGAGCATTTCCAGCACGGCGTCTTTGTTGGCGATGAAGATGTCGCGCCACATGGTCGGATCGGAAGAGGCGATGCGGGTGAAGTCGCGGAAACCGCCGGCGGAGAACTTCAGCACTTCCGAGCGCGTAACCTCCGAAAGCTCGTCGGCGGTGCCGACGATGGTATAGGCGATCAGATGCGGCAGATGGCTGGTAATGCCGAGCACCAGATCGTGGTGATCCGCCGGCATGGTCTCGACATTGGCGCCGAGCGCGCGCCAAAAGGCGGCGAGCCGGTCCACCGCGCCGGCGTCAGCATTCTCCGGCGGAGTCAAAATGCACCAGCGATTGACGAAGAGTTCGGCGAAACCGGCATCCGGTCCGGAATATTCGGTGCCGGCCACCGGATGGCCAGGAATGAAATGGACCCCCGCGGGCAAATGCGGGGCCATATCGCGCAGCACCGCGCCCTTGACTGAGCCGGCATCGGACACGAGAGCGCCGGGCTTCAGATGCGGCCCGATTTCCTTTGCCACCGGCCCGCTCTGGCCGACGGGGATGCAGACGATCACCAGGTCGGCGTCTTGCACGGCGGCTGCATTGCTGCCCACCACCTCGTCGGCGATACCGAGCTCTTGCACCCGCTGGCGAGTCTGCGGCGTGCGTGCGGTGGCGACGATCGTCTTCACCACGCCTTGCTCACGCGCCGCGCGCGCGATCGAGGAACCGATCAATCCCATTCCGATCAGCGCAAGGCGGTTGAACAGGATCTGACTCACGCTTTCTTCCCCATGAATTCCGCCAGCGCCGCCGCTACCAGGCGATTGGCTTCCTCGGTGCCGACGGTGAGCCGCAGCGCGTCAGGCAGGCCATAGCTGGAGACCTCGCGCAAGATCAGCCCGCGCTGCGTGAGAAAAGCCTCGGCGTCGCGTGACGTCCGCCCCTTGGTCTTGGGGAAATGGATCAGGATGAAATTGGCCACGCTCGGGGTCACTTCCAGTCCGAGCTTGCCGATCTCCTGCGTCAGCCACGGCAGCCAGCACGCGTTATGCGCGCGCGACATTTCCAGATGCCCGGTGTCCTCGATGGAAGCGATGCCCGCCAGCATCGCCGGCGTGTTGACGTTGAAGGGTCCGCGGATGCGGTTGACCGCGTCCACCACATGAGCGGGGCCGTACATCCAGCCGAGGCGCAGCGCGGCGAGCCCGTGAATCTTGGAGAAGGTCCGCGTCATCACGACATTGTCGCTGGTCGCGACCAGCTCAATGCCGGATTCGTAATCGTTGCGGCGCACGTATTCCGCGTAGGCGGCGTCGAGCACCAGCAGCACATGCTGCGGCAGCGCGCGGTGCATGCGCTTGACCTCGTCGAAGGACATATAAGTGCCAGTCGGATTATTCGGATTGGCCAGGAAAACGATGCGGGTGCGGTCGGTCAGCCCCGCCAGGATCGAATCCGCGTCGGCGGTATAATTCTTCTCCGCCGCGATCACCGGCTTGCCGCCGGCGGCCAACGTGAAAATCGGATAGATGCGAAAACCGTGCGCGGTGTAGATCGCTTCCTCGCCCGGCGCGAGATAGGCATGCGCCAGCAGGTTCAAGAGGTCGTCCGAGCCCGCACCGCAGACGATACGCGCAGGATCGAGCCCGAAGCTGCGCCCGATCGCTTCGCGCAATTTGCGCGCCGTGCCTTCCGGGTAGTCGTGCAGATGCTCCGCCGCGCCGCGATAGGCTTCAACCGCGCGCGGGCTCGGTCCGAGCGGCGTTTCGTTGGCGGACAATTTGAAAACCCGCGCAGCCCCCGGCGCCGCGCTTTTACCAGGCACATAGGCCTCGATTGAAAGCACGCCGGGGCGCGGTTGCGGGCGCTGCTGAACTGACATCACGGACTCCAGACGACGATCAGCGCCCGGTCTGGACAGCCCGGGCGCCGGCGGCCGGGAGGGTATAGCGGGTTGCGTGGCTTCCGACGAGGGCAGAGGAGCGGATCGATGCGCCTGCGTTAACGACAGCCTCGGAGATCCGCTCAAAACTCGAATTCTGCGGCACCGATACCAGCAAGGCCGCGCCGTCGAAGGCACTGTCCGGCACGGCGATTACGTCGGCCAGATGTGCCACTGCCTTGGCCGCCTTCGGCCCCCAGCCGGAGATTCGCAGGCTCCAGACCGCGACATCGGGCACCATGGCATCGGCCGCGACCCGGGAAATCACGAACACCGGCAGCGCAGCCGGATGGTTGTCGCGGTCAACGAAAGGCATCCGCGCGATGATCTTCGGCGCGCTGTCGAATTCCAGCGCCGTCCACCAGGCGCCGCCGCCGCCCAACGCGTTTACCAGGCCGAGATCGCCGCGCGATTCCGATACCGCTGCAACCACGCCGGCCGCACCCGTATGCGCGACGAAGGGCACGGTGAAGCCGAAATGGAAGCGCGCGGAATCGCGCATGGCCGCGGGGTTGTTCGTCAGGTCGGCGTGAATGGAGAAGGGCGCCTGTACATAGGTGAAAGTAGAAATGATAACCCGCCAGATACTCTCAGCGGTATCGAGCGGCAGGATGCCGCGATGGCGATCGGCCAGCCGGCGCATCATCTCGGCCTCGCGCGCGGGCCGGAATGCGGAGCCGCTTTCCTGCGTCTGTTTGACGGCGATCAGGCGGTCGATGATCTCGCCCCGCTGCATCAGCAGGCCGTGCATGGTCTCGTCGATGTGGTCGATCTCGGCCCGCAACGCGGCGAGTGAAGAATCGGCGGGAGGCTTGTCCGGCATCATCGTGGCCTGTTTCCGCAAGCGGCCGTCCAGGCTCCGGGCGGCCCTTCTGGTCAAAGATTGAGAGCTTCCAAGACATGCATGGACAGCGCAGACAAGTCTACGCAATCTGCGCAAGCTTGCCTGCGTTGCCGGGCATAAGGTCATGGACAGGATAGGTTTTCGCAGTTACGAAATCAAAGAAAACATGACACATTCGGCGGCGAGCCTAGGCTAAGCCGCGCCGCGGGCGTTCAATGCTGCGCGAAGCCGCTATTTCAGGAAGGTCGATGGCCGACGTCCATATCAACCCGGCACGCAATGCCGAGGTAAGTCCGCGCGAAGCGGACTTTCCGCGGGATTCCCTTGTCGTGCGCTTCGGGCCCGACAAGCCGCTGAAATTAGACGCTGGCGTCGAACTCTCGCCGTTCCAGATCGCCTACAAGACCTATGGCGCGCTCAATGCGCAGCGCTCGAACGCGGTGATGATCTGCCACGCGCTCACGGGCGATCAGCACGTCGCTTCTACCCACCCGGTCACCGGCAAGCTGGGTTGGTGGGAAACCATGGTCGGCCCCGGACGCCCGATCGACACCGAGCGCTATTTCGTCATCTGCCCGAATGTGATGGGCGCCTGCATGGGCTCAAGCGGGCCGTCGTCCATTAATCCGGCTACGGGCGAGCCTTGGGGACTGGATTTTCCGGTCATCACCATTCGCGACATGGTGCGCGCGCAGGCGACGCTGCTTGATGCGCTCGGCATCGAGACGCTGTTTGCGGTGGCGGGCGGCTCGATGGGCGGGATGCAGGTGCTGCAATGGGCGGCGAGCTACCCGCACCGCGTCTTCGCGGCGCTGCCGCTTGCTTGCGCCACGCGTCACTCGGCGCAGAACATCGCCTTCCACGAGGTCGGCCGCCAGGCGGTGATGGCCGATCCGGAATGGCGGCAGGGGCGCTACCTTTTGGAAGGCGCCAATCCGCGCCGAGGCTTGGCGGTAGCGCGCATGGGCGCGCACATCACGTATCTCTCGGACGCGGCCTTGCACCGCAAATTCGGTCGGCGGCTGCAGGATCGGTCCAATCCGACTTTTTCCTTTGATGCCGATTTCGAGGTGGAGTCCTATCTGCGCCATCAGGGCAGCTCTTTCGTCGAGCGCTTCGACGCCAACAGCTATCTTTATTTGACCCGGGCGATGGATTATTTCGACCTTGCGGCGGACTACGGCGGCGTGCTGGCGAATGCTTTCAGGGGCGCCCAGACACGCTTCTGCGTGGTCTCCTTCACCAGCGATTGGCTCTTCCCGACGTCGGATTCGCGTGCGATCGTGCATGCGCTCAACGCCGGCGGGGCGCGCGTTTCCTTTGCCGAGATCACCACCGATAAAGGCCATGACGCCTTTTTGCTCGATGAGCCGGAGCTGTTTGCGATCATGCGCGGCTTTCTTGATTCCGCAGCCAAGGCGCGCGGGTTGAAGGCGAACGGTTGATCGATGCTCACACGTTTGCAGCGCGATCTTGTTGCAGCCGATGCCAGCCGGTCGCCGGGCAGCAGCCGCGTTGATCTTTTGGTGGTGGCGCAGATGATCGAGCCTGGCGCCAAGGTGCTCGATGTCGGCTGCGGCGATGGCGAGCTGTTGCGCCTGCTGGGCGAGACGCGCGGCGTCGATGGCCGGGGCATCGAGCTGTCACGCGAAGGCGTGAACGAAAGCGTGGCGAAGGGACTGGCTGTCGTGCAGGGCGACGCCGACACCGATCTTGCCGACTACCCCGACGACGCCTTCGATTACGTGGTCCTGTCGCAGACGCTGCAGGCTACCCGCCATCCGCGCCGGGTGCTGGAGCATATGCTGCGTATCGGGCGCCACGCGGTGGTGTCGTTCCCGAATTTTGGCCACTGGCGCATCCGGCTGCAGCTGCTGTTCGGGGGTCACATGCCGCAAACTGACAACCTGCCCTACAGTTGGTACGACACTCCCAACATCCACTTCTGCACCATCAAAGACTTTCGCCAATTGTGCGAGCAGTCGGGCGCCAAGATGGAAAGGGCGGTCGCTCTCAATGCCTGGGGCAAGCGGCTGCGCCTGAACGCCCCCTGGTGGTTCTGGAACCTGTTCGGAGAGCAGGCAGTGTTCCTGCTGAGCCGCAAGGGCTGACGATACCATTAGACTAACCCCGGACTTTTCTCACACGCCCGGCATGACGGCTTGCGCTCTTGCGAGCGCTACCTTGCGCTCGCCGTATCCGCGAAAAAGCACAGTATAGACCGTGCATGAAACGAGGAACCACTAAGTATAGTATGGCAAACATTCCCTTAACAGCAAGTTGGGTCTATGTCAGACGGCTGACTCAGAAGTAATAGCCCAAACCGCTGAGGACCGTTTTCACAAAAATACTGCATACCTGCCTAGATATGGTCACACTTTATTGGCGTTAGAGCCCTGGCGTGCGGTCTGATCGTCAAGGCCGCTGAGTTCTGCGTTCACTGGGGAGACCAATCGCATGTTTTTTTTCCAACCCAAAATGCTGGCAATTTTTTCAATCGCATTTTCGCTTGCTGCTACTTCCGCCTCCGCGGACATCACAGGATCATCCGAAAACGATTTGCCGGGATTCACCTCCGGCGGGGGCCGGCAAGCCAAGGCTACCGTGAAGTCGAACCGTAAGGCGCGCACCGTAGCCACGCAGGCGAGGGCGGCTGGCGTGAGCCGGCAGGCCACGGTCAGCGTGCAGTCGAGCCGCAAGGCTCGAAGCGCAGCCACGCAGGCAGCGACGGCTTATGCCGCGGCTTCCGGGGCGTACTCTCCTGTCGTGGCGGAGGCGCGGCGCTATCTCGGCACCAACCCGACGAAGCGGCGCAGCCTGTGGTGCGGGGCCTTCATGAACCTGGTGCTGGAGCGCTCCGGCCATAAGCGCGGGCCCTCGGACCTGGCGAAGTCCTTCGCCTCCTATGGACAGAGGGTTTCGGGTCCGCAAGTCGGCGCTCTCGCGGTGATGTCGCGCGGACGCAGCGGCGGCCATGTCGGTGTGGTCAGCGGCATCGATCCGTCCGGCAACGTGATCGTCGTTTCGGGCAATCACAATAATACGGTCGCGGAATCGGTTTATCCGCGCAGGCGCATCCTGGCTTATGTCATGCCCCGCGCCTGAGCGCAGTAACGTAGCGTCGTTGTGTAAGCGTTGCGTCGTGTTGAGTAACAAACGCCATGGCCTTACCTGGCCATGGCGTTTTGTCTAGGCGGCAACAGTCTCACCCACGGCGATTTCGCCGCCAACGACGACCTCGGTGTAGATGCCGCAATCGGCATGGCCGACGCTTTTCATGAGCGTCTGCGGAATGTTTAGGTCGCGGATACCTGTCTCGGGCTCGACATTGGTGGCCGCGCAGCGCTTGGTGCGGCGGACAACTTTCAGCCGCGCGGGCCCGATCGCGATCTCCTGTCCTAATAGCTCGAACTCGTGCCAGGCCGGCCAGCCGCTGACATAGAGATTGCCGCGAAATCGCAGCGGATCGACCGGCGCCCCCACGGCGTCCTCCACCGCGGCGACCGAGGCCAGATTGATGATCGACACCGCCCTTTGCGCCACATCGGAAAAGCTATGGGGCGGCTTCATGTTGGAAAAACTGTGACCGCCCGTGCCCGCGAGGATCTTCGGTGGACCCCGCAATTCGTCCGCACAATAGACCGCGAGGAACCGCTCGATCTGCGCCCGCCCTTCGTTCGTCCGCAGATCGCCCTCCGCCGCCAGCCGGCCGTCGGCCTTGCACGCTCAGCACGTGGGTTTGCTCGTCGAAGTCTGTGCGCAGCCCGGCCAGCCGCTCGTTCCGCATCAGCATCAGGAATCGCTGTTTGGGAAAATAGGCGGGGGCGGCCGGATCAAAGCCAGAGGGACCGTTTTCGATGGCGTAGAGCCGGTCGGCCGGAAGGGTCAAACCCGGCGGAAAGCTGAACGCGCGGAAGCGCCTGGGCCGAGAGCCCCTTCACCGGGTAACGGTAGATGGCCTGGAGCGTGGCGGCGGGCATGGGGTCATCACAGGTTGGGCTGCTCCTTGCTAACCATTGCGTTGGAGTCTGGCTAGAGGACTGAGCATTTTTAGCGGCGAAGCTCTACCGTCCGTCCGGCGATCGCCTACATTTTGCTTTACAAACAAAAGCGGCCGCCGTGCCTGGCCGTTTGATGCATGTCAGGGACAGGCATTTGAGCCTGGTGAAATGCATGCTCGAAGACGGCAGGCGCTGGCGAGGAGTGACGTATGGATATCGAAAAATATACCGATCGCAGTAAGGGCTTTATCCAATCCGCCCAGTCGCTCGCCTTGCGCGAGGGGCACCAGCAATTCACCGCCGAGCACCTGCTCAAGGTGCTGCTCGACGATGCCGAAGGTCTGGCGGCCGGGCTGATCGACCGCGCGGGCGGCCGTTCACGCGAGGCTCTGCGGGAAACCGAAGTGGCGCTGGGCAAGCTGCCAAAGGTGTCGGGCGCGGGCGCCGGGCAGGTTTATCTGCAGGCCGCGCTGGCGCGGATTTTTGACCAGGCTGAGAAGATTGCGCAAAAGGCGGGCGACAGCTTTGTCACCGCCGAGCGGCTGCTGCTCGCCATTTCCATGGACCAGGAGAGTGAAGCGGGGAAAATTCTCACCCGCGCCGGCGTCACGCCGCAGACGCTCAATGCGGCCATCGAGACGCTGCGCAAGGGCCGCACGGCCGACAGCACCTCGGCGGAAAACGCTTATGATGCGCTGAAGAAGTATTCCCGCGATCTCACCCAGGCCGCACGCGAGGGCAAGCTCGACCCGGTGATCGGCCGCGACGAGGAAATCCGCCGCACGGTGCAAGTGCTTTCCCGCCGCACCAAGAATAACCCGGTGCTGATCGGGGAGCCGGGCGTCGGCAAGACCGCCATCGTGGAAGGCCTCGCGCTGCGCATCGTCAACGGTGACGTGCCCGACAGTTTGAAGGACAAGAAACTGCTGGCGCTCGACATGGGCTCGCTCATCGCCGGGGCGAAATACCGCGGCGAATTCGAGGAGCGGCTGAAAGCCGTGCTGCAGGAAGTGACCGCTTCCGCCGGCGGGATCATTCTCTTCATCGATGAAATGCACACGATCGTCGGGGCCGGCAAGGCGGATGGCGCGATGGATGCTTCCAACCTGCTGAAGCCCGCGCTGGCGCGCGGCGAACTGCATTGCATCGGGGCCACTACGCTCGATGAATACCGCAAGCATGTGGAAAAGGACGCGGCGCTCGCGCGGCGCTTCCAGGCGGTCTTTGTCAGTGAACCCAGCGTGGAGGACACTGTGTCCATCCTGCGCGGCTTGAAGGAAAAGTATGAGCTTCACCACGGCGTTCGCATCACGGATTCCGCGCTGGTAGCGGCGGCCACGCTGTCGCATCGCTACATCACGGACCGCTTCCTACCCGACAAGGCCATCGATCTGGTCGACGAGTCCGCGGCGCGGCTGAAGATGCAGATCGATTCCAAACCGGAGGAGCTCGACAATCTCGACCGCGACATCGTGCGGCTGAAGATCGAGCAGGAGGCGCTGAAGAAGGAATCCGATTCCGGCTCCAAGGAGCGGCTGAAGCGGCTGGAAAAGGAACTGGCCGACCTGCAGGAACAGGCGGACGGCGCTCAACGCCAAGTGGAAGGCGGAGCGCGAAAAGCTGTCCGAGGCGCAGAAAGTCAAGAGCGACCTGGAGCAGGCGCGCAACGATCTGGCGATCGCGCAGCGCAACGCCGACTATCAGCGCGCCGGCGAGCTCGCCTACGGCAGCATCCCGGAATTGGAAAAGAAGCTGAAGGCGGTGGAGGAAGCCACCGGCGCCGGCGCCGCCGTCTCGGAAGCAGTGACGGCCGATCACGTCGCGCAGATCGTCTCACGCTGGACCGGCATTCCGGTCGACCGCATGCTGGAAGGCGAGCGCGAGAAGCTGCTGAAGATGGAAGAGCAGTTGCAGCAGCGCGTCGTCGGCCAGCAGGAGGCGGTCCGCGCCGTCTCGACGGCGGTGCGCCGCGCCCGCGCCGGCTTGCAGGATCCCAACCGGCCGCTCGGCTCCTTCATGTTCCTGGGCCCGACCGGCGTGGGCAAGACCGAACTGACCAAGGCGCTGGCAGAATTCCTGTTCGACGACGAGCATGCGCTGATCCGCATCGACATGTCGGAGTTCATGGAAAAGCATTCGGTCGCGCGGCTGATCGGCGCGCCTCCCGGCTATGTTGGTTATGACGAAGGCGGCGCTCTCACCGAAGCGGTCCGGCGGCGGCCTTATCAGGTCGTGCTGTTTGACGAGATCGAGAAGGCACATCCCGACGTCTTCAATATTCTCCTGCAGGTGCTCGATGACGGCCGGCTCACCGACGGCCAGGGCCGGACCGTGGACTTCCGCAACACGCTGATCGTGATGACCTCCAATCTCGGTGCGGAGTATTTGGTGGCCCAGCCGGAAGGCGAGGACACCGAAGCGGTGCGTGATCTGGTGATGGCGGAGGTGCGCGCGCGCTTCCGGCCTGAGTTTCTCAACCGCGTGGACGAAATCATTCTGTTCCACCGACTCAAGCGCGAGCACATGGGCCGCATCGTGGACATCCAGCTGGTGCGTCTCACCAAGCTGCTGGACGAGCGTAAGATCACCCTGCAGCTCGAGCCAGCGGCGCGCGATTGGCTGGCGGAGAAGGGTTATGACCCCGCCTATGGCGCACGCCCGCTCAAGCGTGCGATCCAGAAGCACGTCCAGGATCCGCTTGCCGAGCTGATCCTCTCCGGCCGCATCAAGGAAGGCGAGCGGGTGACGATTTCCGCCGCCAAAAGCGGGCTCACCTTCAATGGTGAGGTCGCGCAGGCGGCGTGACGCACCGGCAGCGCCTCAGGCGGCCTGCGCCGCAGCATCCTGCAGCAGCGACATGACGGCGCGGGGGCTTGGCCCCGCGTGTTTCCCGGTGGTATGGCCTGCTGCTCTTGGGCATTATAGCTGCAGGCTTGGGGCCCGATCAGGGTCAGAATTCCAGGGAGGAAACATGCCGAGTAAAACGATCAGTCTAGTCGCCATCCTAGCCGCGGGCGCTCTTTCGACGGCGGCCGTTCCGGCGGCGGCGCAGACGCCCGAGCAATTCTTCAAGGGCAAGACCCTCACCTTTTATGTCGGTCTCTCGCCCGGCGGCGGTTACGATCTCAACGCCCGGCTGGTGGCCAAGCATATCGGCAAATACATCCCCGGCAATCCAACCGTCATCGTGAAGAACATGCCGGGCGGCGGCGGCCTCGTGATGACCAACTACGTCGCCAATGTCGCCGATCCGGATGGGCTCCATTTAGGCGCGCCGCAACGCGGCATTCCGTTCGAACCGCTGCTCGGCGATGCATCCCACGCGAAATACGATCCGCTCAAGCTGCAATGGATCGGCAGCGCCAATGCCGACACCAGCGTCGCGGTCGTTAACAAACGCGCAGGCGTGAAGACCTGGCAGGATTTGAGGAACAAGGAGGTCATCGTCGCGGGCACCGGTGTCGGCACCGAGAGCGTGACCGTGCCCTACATCCTGCGCAACATTCTCGGCTTCAAATACAGGGTGATTGCCGGCTATCCCGGCGGCAGCGAGATGAATCTCGCCATGCAGCGCGGCGAAGTGGACGGCCGCGGCACGTTCTCCTGGACCAGCCTGAAGCCGCATAAAAAGGATTGGATCGACTCGGGCGAGATTATCGTCCTCTACCAGCAGGGTTTGAGAAAGCATCCCGATATTCCCGAAGTGCCGCTCGTCACCGATCTGGCGGAAAACGAAACCCAGCGCCAAGTGCTGACGCTGCAATTCACCGCCTTCGAGCTCGGCCGGCCCTATTTCGTGCGGGAAGGCGTGCCGGCCGATCGCGTGCAGGCGCTGCGGCGCGCCTTCGACGCCGCCATGAAGGACAAGGACCTCCTCGCTGATGCCGAAAAACAGGGGCTGGAAGCCAATCCCGCCACCGGCGAGGAAATGCAGGAGATGCTGAAAAAGGTCTATGCCACGCCGAAGGACGTGATCAACCGGCTGGCGGAAGCCACCAAAGATACGCCCGACCTGAAGGTGCTGAACCCGGAAAAGAAATAAGCGCTGCTAACGCTTGCAGGAATGAAAGTGGCTCGCTTCTGCGGGCCATTTTTTTCGCCTTGGTTGTGAAGACTCAGCGGCGGACCGACTGTCCGCTCGAGGCCATGCGGGCCGCCGGCCGAGTCATCATCGTGTCCAGCCGGGCGCGCTCCTGATCGAAACCGGCCAGCACCGGGCCGTCCAGCACGCGGCCGCGCGGCAGGCGAATGCGCATCGGATCGACGAAGCGGCCGTTGACCATGATCTCGTAATGCACATGCGCACCGGTGGAGAGGCCGGTGGAACCGACGAAGCCGATCACCTGGCCTTGCCGCAGCCGCACGCCGGGATTGATGCCGCGGGCAAAGGCGGTCATGTGGCCATAAGCGGTCTCGTAACCGTTGGCATGGCGGATGCGGATATATTTGCCGTAGCCGGATTCCCAGCCGACCTTGTCCACGGTGCCGTTGCCGGAAGCGTAGATCGGCGTGCCGGTCGGTGCCGACCAGTCCACGCCGGTATGCATCTTGGTGGCGCCGAGGATGGGATGGCGGCGGAAGCCGAAGCCGGAACGCATGATGCCGTTGCCGACCGGTTTGCGGACCAGGAACTTCTTCGCGCTCTTGCCGGCCTCGTCGTAGTAATCGACCACGCCGTCGTCGGGGGTCTGGAAGCGGTAGAATTTCCGCATCTCGCCGGCTGATCGTGAGCGAGGCGAACATGACTTCGGTTTTACCTTCGGCGCTCGGCGTCTCTTCCTCGCCCGCGAACAAGACCTCGAAGGAATTGCCGGGCTGCACCTTGCGCTGGAAATCGACGTCGTAGGAGTAAAGCCGAATCAGATCTTCGATCACCGGGCGCGGCAGTTGGTTGCGCAGCCCGGTTTCATAGATGCTCTGATAGAGCCGCACGCCGGTGCCGTCGTCTTCTTCATCCGCCGCTCGCGCGACCTCGGTGCTGCCGAGATTGCGGGCATCGACGGCAACGTATTTGCCGAGATCGGAGAGCGCGACGATCGACTCGATCGCGGTGTCGTTGGCGATGATGACCCGGATCGGCTGCAGCCGCTGGCCACCTGCCGTGGCGGCAAGCAGCACGCGCAACTTCAGCCCTTCCTTCAGTGCGTTGCCCCGCGCCCCGAGCGCTTTGGCGATAGCCTTGATTTCCTCGGGCGTGGCGCCGGTTTCCTGCAGCACGGCGTCGAGCGTGTCGCCTTTCTTCGCCGTGATGGCCCGCTCGTTCCAGTTATTGCCGCCGGTGGTCTGCTTCGCGGTCTTTGGCAGGAAGCTGATGTTCTCCGGCACGATGCGCGCTTCGAAGCCGGCATAAGGGTCGGCCGTATTGCCTTCAGTCGCGTAAGCCAGTTTGAAGGGGACAGCGCCAATCGCTGCTGGTCCAGCCGAGGCTGTCCGTGATCGGGCCCCCGGTCCGGTTTGCGGCCTCGCGCACGCGCTGCAGAACCTCATCCAATGGCGCCGCAACATTGATCTTGGCGCGCGGCAGGATCGACGCCAGATCGCGGGTGACGAAGGAAACTTCCGCCTCGGGCTCGGCGGCGCTCTCCGCCGTCGGCATCTCCGGCGTGCCGGATTCCGCCAGCATCTTTTGCGGGTTGAATGGCGGCACGTCGGCGGAAATCTCGGTCAGCGTGAGCGAAAGATTTCCCGCAATGCGCACGAAGGGCCGCACGCGCACGACCTCGCGGCTGCCTACCTGGGTGGTGGTGGAGACGCGGATGATCTGGCGCACCACGTTCGGCTCCAGCACCGCGGGAAGCTTGTCGCTTTTGCGCACGCCAAGCCGATCACCAATGGTGCCGACCGCGCCGCGCAGCGCGGTCTCAACGCGCTCGGGTACGGTGGCGAAATTTGTTTCACCGCCGAGCGACGCGAAAACGGCGCCGCCCATGAGAGCTGCGCCGCAAAATCCGGTCAGAATAGTCCCGGATAACCAGTGCACCGACACGCGGCGGCGATCCACCAAGCCGGTCCGCTCGCCGTCTACTGAAAGCGGAGGTTCATGGCCCAGATCAATTGGATCGGGCTCGGCCGAAAAACGCTGTGCACCGCGCAATCTGCCGTGATCCAACCGCCGTCCCCCCTGCGTTCGCATCATTGGATCCGCAGCCCTGCGAGCCGCCGGAAATCCCCCGCCGAACGATGGCGCGGCGCCCCGGGTCCGTCAATCGTCGGTCGGGGCTGATATCAAGCTGGTCGCGAGCCGGAGAACCTGAAAACGTTCGTCCTTGATCCCAGAACGTCTGAGGAATGTGGCGTCACTGCGGCGTTCCAGGGTTTCGAGGCTTTGGCTCTTGTGCTTTGCGAAAAGCCAATTAAATACTGCATTACCCGGTGAAACCGGCGCATGATTTCCGCTGCTCGAGTGTTGACAACGGCGCTCGGCCCACCCTATATATCAACTCTTCGGCGCGCTGACGCACATCGGCGCGATGGCGCGCCTCTGAAGCTCCACACGACTTCTCGGTGGGAAAGGCATCCGGCCTTGTCGGATGCCTGCTTTGACGGCTCTTCGGTGTTCCGGGGAGGGGGACTTTCATCGGTCCCGGGCTGTTTGAAAGGTAAATCAGAAGAAAGAGAAACGTGGACGGCGGAGTCCTTGCGGGCCGCTTGTCGACGGGAGAAATCCTGTTCGAAAGGCGGTCGGATAAGAGACTTCGGCGGTACACGTTTTAGGTCAACACCCTTGACTGTTTTCGGAGCGCAAGCTTCGCGAACGTTCAGAGGTGGGACCTCGTCAAAACGTTGTGACTTGCCGAGATCAATCTCATCCAACTTGAGAGTTTGATCCTGGCTCAGAGCGAACGCTGGCGGCAGGCTTAACACATGCAAGTCGAGCGCCCCGCAAGGGGAGCGGCAGACGGGTGAGTAACACGTGGGAACGTACCCTTTGGTTCGGAACAACCCAGGGAAACTTGGGCTAATACCGGATAAGTCCGTAAGGGGAAAGATTTATCGCCAAAGGATCGGCCCGCGTCTGATTAGCTAGTTGGTGGGGTAATGGCCCACCAAGGCGACGATCAGTAGCTGGTCTGAGAGGATGATCAGCCACATTGGGACTGAGACACGGCCCAAACTCCTACGGGAGGCAGCAGTGGGGAATATTGGACAATGGGCGCAAGCCTGATCCAGCCATGCCGCGTGAGTGATGAAGGCCTTAGGGTTGTAAAGCTCTTTTAGCGGGGAAGATAATGACGGTACCCGCAGAAAAAGCCCCGGCTAACTTCGTGCCAGCAGCCGCGGTAATACGAAGGGGGCTAGCGTTGCTCGGAATCACTGGGCGTAAAGCGCACGTAGGCGGCTTCTTAAGTCAGGGGTGAAATCCTGGAGCTCAACTCCAGAACTGCCTTTGATACTGAGAAGCTTGAGTCCGGGAGAGGTGAGTGGAACTGCGAGTGTAGAGGTGAAATTCGTAGATATTCGCAAGAACACCAGTGGCGAAGGCGGCTCACTGGCCCGGTACTGACGCTGAGGTGCGAAAGCGTGGGGAGCAAACAGGATTAGATACCCTGGTAGTCCACGCCGTAAACGATGGATGCTAGCCGTTGGCGAGCTTGCTCGTCAGTGGCGCAGCTAACGCTTTAAGCATCCCGCCTGGGGAGTACGGTCGCAAGATTAAAACTCAAAGGAATTGACGGGGGCCCGCACAAGCGGTGGAGCATGTGGTTCAATTCGACGCAACGCGAAGAACCTTACCAGCCCTTGACATGCCACGACGGCTTCCAGAGATGGATTCCTTCCCGCAAGGGGCGTGGACACAGGTGCTGCATGGCTGTCGTCAGCTCGTGTCGTGAGATGTTGGGTTAAGTCCCGCAACGAGCGCAACCCTCGCCCTTAGTTGCCATCATTCAGTTGGGCACTCTAAGGGGACTGCCGGTGATAAGCCGCGAGGAAGGTGGGGATGACGTCAAGTCCTCATGGCCCTTACGGGCTGGGCTACACACGTGCTACAATGGCGGTGACAATGGGACGCAATGGAGCAATCCTGCGCAAATCTCAAAAAGCCGTCTCAGTTCGGATTGTGCTCTGCAACTCGAGCACATGAAGTTGGAATCGCTAGTAATCGCAGATCAGCACGCTGCGGTGAATACGTTCCCGGGCCTTGTACACACCGCCCGTCACACCATGGGAGTTGGTTTTACCTGAAGACGGTGCGCTAACCCGCAAGGGAGGCAGCCGGCCACGGTAGGGTCAGCGACTGGGGTGAAGTCGTAACAAGGTAGCCGTAGGGGAACCTGCGGCTGGATCACCTCCTTTCTAAGGATGATCCTTCAGAAACGCCTCACGCGTTTCTATCGGATCGCTTAGAGACATCAGGGTCGTCGTCGCAAGACGACAGACCCATTTGCGGGACGCCGCCGTCTACGTTTCTCTTTCTTCTCGGACGAGCACAGGTCAGTGCGACCTAGGTCAGAAGCTTGGGCTTGTAGCTCAGTTGGTTAGAGCGCGCGCTTGATAAGCGTGAGGTCGGAAGTTCAAGTCTTCCCAGGCCCACCACTCCTATCGAATCCGGAATCCGGTGTGCGTACTGCCACGGTCCGGGGCCATAGCTCAGTTGGGAGAGCGCCTGCTTTGCAAGCAGGAGGTCGTCGGTTCGATCCCGTCTGGCTCCACCACTTCTTGCGTGGAGCACGCCGGGTTTCTGTTCGTCCGTGAAAGCCATTCCGCACGCTTCGTCGTCGACGAAGCGTGCGTGTTGTCTGACATCGTGAAGAGGAGATCGTGACCAAGCGTACGCGCGCGAGCAATCGCCCGCGAACCCGCAGCAATGTCGGTGTGAGCCTGACCGCAAACATCGTTGGAACGATCTTGAAGCAAGCTGGTCTTTCTGAATCAGTGTCCGTTCTGCACAAACGTAAAGTTCGTGAAGAACCCACGCCGAGTGGGTGGGCATTGATAATGAGAGCGATCAAGTGAAATAAGGGCATTTGGTGGATGCCTTGGCGCTGAGAGGCGATGAAGGACGTGCTACGCTGCGATAAGCCACGGGGAGCTGCGAAGAAGCTTTGATCCGTGGATTTCCGAATGGGGAAACCCACCTTCGATAACGGAATTCCGAGACCTTTCAGTCTCGGAAACGAGGCCGCGAGGTTTCGGACTTCCGTTATCAAAAGAAGGAATGAGATCTCTGAATAAAATAGGAGGTTTCAAGCAAACCCGGGGAACTGAAACATCTCAGTACCCGGAGGAAAGGACATCAACCGAGACTCCGCTAGTAGTGGCGAGCGAACGCGGACCAGGCCAGTGGCGATCCTGAGACAACCGGAAGCGTCTGGAAAGACGCGCCTTAGCGGGTGACAGCCCCGTACGGGTAATGCAAAGGATCGTCCTTGAGTAAGGCGGGACACGTGAAATCCTGTCTGAACATGGGGGGACCACCCTCCAAGCCTAAGTACTCCTCAGCGACCGATAGTG
>CAVSWC010000003.1:0-412500 GCA_963731585.1 uncultured Alphaproteobacteria bacterium | reverse complement strand
GCCTGCTTGAGCATCGAAATCGTCTCCGGCGACTGGTTCAGCGCCTCCTTGACCATGTTCAGGACTTCATCGCCATAGGCCGGATCGAGCGGGCGCCCGGCTTTGACCGCTCTTTCCTGCAGCTCGGGATCTTCCATCGCCTTACGGAAGGCCGTGCGCAGCGCGTCCAGCCGATCCTTCGGAATACCGGGCGGGCCGGCGGTCCAGCGTTGGATGTCGCCCTGGGTGTGAATGAGCTTGATCAGCGCCAGGGCATCTTTTTCCGTCACCAGATCGTGCAGCTGCGGGAAATCCTTTAGCTTGCCGCCGATCTGCGCGATGAAGCGGGAGTAGCCGTTCTGCATGAATTGTTCGACCGTCGAGCGTGACGAGACGGTGCCGACGATCTCGCCACGGCGCATGGCGAGCTGGTCGTCGTTGCCGCTATAGCCGGTCTGGATCTTGATCGGCAGCTTCAGCAGATTGGTCAGCATCAGCGTTTCCACATAGGCCGCGCTGCCGATCCCCGCGGTCGCGAAGTTGACCGGCTCCTTTTGCTCGCGCAACTGCGCGAAAGTCTTGATCGGCGATTGCGCCGCGATCACGATGACGCGCGGCTCGGACGAGGCTTTGCCGATCCAGGACATTTTCGTGAGATCGAACTTCACGCCGTCGAGTCCGATCAGCTGGTTGTAAATCAGCCCGGTATTGAAAGTGCCGATGGTCAGGCCGTCGGGCCTTGCGGCATAAATGGTATTGGTGCCGACCAGATGTCCCGCGCCCGGCACGTTCTTCACCACGAAGGTGGAGCCCGGCAGGTGTTTCTGCATGTATTCGGCGACCATGCGGCCGTAGAGATCGTAGCCGCCACCGGGGGCAGTCGCCACGATATAGGTCACCGTCTGGCCCTTGAAGAAATCAGCGCCGGTCTGCGCGAGTGCCGGCGAAGCGGCAATCGCGGCTGCTATAAGCGCGCCTGCGATGGCGTTAAGACGCCGAGATATTTTTTTCATCAGTGCTCCCTGTTGCCGAATTTAGCCGCGTCCTATTCGTCCTGTAGCGAGGCCTAATTGCAGTCGACACTTTTTGCCTCCCCGCCGCCCGGCCCCACGATCGCGCAGATCATGCCGACCTTGATGGCATCGCGCGCGCCCTTCTGCCCAGCGATCGTTACCTCGGTGCGCGAACCGGATACCGCCGCCTCGAACGTCTTGCCGTCGTCGAGCTTGAGTACAATCTTGCTGCGGCCGTCCCATTCAGCAACGGCGCCCTTTGTCGCGGGTGCGGGGGTCTCTTTCGGGGGCTCCAGGGCTTCTTTCAGTAATGCGATGGTTTCCGGCGCCTGCGTGAGTGCGGCCTTCACCATCCGGGCGACGTCCTCGCCATAGGCCGGCTCCAGCGGACGCTCCAGCTTGGCCGCCTTGGCCTGCAATTCCGGATCCTCCATGGCCTTGCGATAGGCGGTGCGCAGCGCCTCGAGGCGGTCCTGCGGAATCTCGGCCGGGCCGGCGGTCAGCCGCGAAATGTCGCCCTGGCTCTGCACCAGCGCGATCAGGGCCTTGGCCGCCGGGTCGGTCACCAGGTTCATGAGCTGCGGGACATCCGGCTGGTTGCCGCCGATCTGAAAGACGAAATGGCCGTAGCCGTTCTTCACGAAGGGTTCCCAGGACGAACGCGAGGAGATCGAAGCGTGCACCTCGCCGCGGCGAATGGCGAGATGGTCGTCGGTGCCGCTATACCCGGTGACGATCTTGGCCGGCAGCTTCAGCGCCCTGGTGAGCATCACCGTCTCGACATAGGCCGCGCTGCCGATGCCGGAGGTGGAGAAATTCAGTGTCTGCTTGTTCTCCATCAATTCCTTGTAAGTCTTGATCGGCACCTGCGCGCCGATCGTCATCACCCGCGGATCGGACGATGCCTTGCCGATCCAGGACATTTTCTCCAGGTCGAACCTCACGCCATCGAGCTTCACGATCTGGTTGTAGAGCAGGCCGGTCGTGAAGGTGCCGATCGTCAAGCCGTCCGGCTTCGACGCATAGATCGTGTTGGCGCCGATCAGGTGCCCGGCGCCGGCTACGTTCTTCACCACGAAAGTGGAGCCCGGCAGATATTTCTGCATGTATTCGGAGACCAGGCGGCCGTAGAGATCGAAGCCGCCGCCGGGCGCGGTCGAGACGATGTAAGTGACGGTCTTGCCCTTATAGAAATCGGAGCCGGTTTGCGCCGCTGCCGTTGAAACGGCCAAAAGGCTGGCGATCCCGCTTACACCGATAGACTGCAAGATCTTCCGCATCTCTTTTCCCTCGTTAATTGCAGGTGATGTTCTTGGCCTCGCCGCCGCTCGGCCCTTCGATCACGCAAGTCATCCCGGTTTTGATGTTCTCTCTCGCACTTTTCTGGCCAGCGATCATAACGGCAGTGCGGGAACCTGAAACTTCGGCCGGGAACATCTTGCCGTCATCAAGCTTGAGCACGATCTTGGCGCGGCCGTCCCATTCCGCGACCGCGCCTTTGGCGGTTGGCGCAGGCGCCTTGTCGCCGGCCTCCAGTGCCTCTTTCAGGAGCGCGATCGTTTCCGGCGTCTGATTGAGCGCCACCTTGATCATCGCCAGCACCTCGTCGCCATAAGCCGGCTCGATCGGGCGCTCCAGCTTGGCAGCTTTTGCCTGCAGGTCTGGGTCCTCCATGGCCTTTCGGTAGGCGGCGCGCAATGCATCGAGCCGGTCCTTTGGAATGTCAGGCGGGCCGGCGGTGAAACGCTGAATGTCGCCCTGGCTCTGGATCAGCGAGATCAGCGCCTTGGCCTTTTCGTCCGTGACCATGTCCTTGAGCTGCGGAACGTCTTTGCTGGTGCCGCCGATCTGCGCGATGAAACGGCCGTGGCCGTTGGCGACGAAGAGCTCCCAGCTCGATCGCGAGGCGAGGGTGCCTTGTATCTCCCCGCGCCGGATGGCGATGGGATCGTCCGAGCCGTAATAGCCGGTCTGGATTTTGATCGGCAGTTTCAGCGCATTGTACAGCATCACCGTCTCGACATAGGCAGAAGCGCCGATGCCGCCGGTGGAGAAATTCACCGGTTCCTTCACGGCGAGCAGATCCTTGTAGGACATGATCGGCGATTGCGCCGCGATCACGATGACGCGCGGATCGGTCGCGGCCTTGCCGATCCAGGACATCTTGGTGAGGTCGAAGCGCACGCCTTCGCGGTTGATCAGCTGATTGTAAATGAGGCCGGTGTTGAAGGTGCCGATGGTCAATCCGTCGGCTTTCGAGGCATACAGCGTATTGGCGCCGATCAGATGTCCGGCTCCCGCGATGTTCTTCACCACGAAAGTGGAGCCGGGCAAATATCTCTGCATGTATTCAGCGGTGAGCCGGCCATAGAGGTCGTAGCCGCCGCCGGGCGCGGTCGCGACGATGTAAGTGACGGTCTTGCCCTGGTAGAAATCGGCGCCGGTCTGCGCTCGCTGCGGCCGTCGCGCAGAGCCCACTCGCGAGCATCGCCGCCGCGGTCATGCTGACAATATTCTTCATCCCTTTTCCCCGCTCAATCGCAGCTGACGCTTTTGGCCTCGCCGCCGCTCTGGGCTTCGATGGCGCAATTCATCCCGATCTTGATGTTCTCGCGCGCGCTTTTTTGCCCCGCGACGGTGACTTCGGTGCGTGAGCCGGAAATTTCCGCGCGAAACGTATCGCCCTCGGCGAGCTTGATCGCGATCTTGGCGCGGCCATCCCATTCGGTCACGGCGCCTTTCACTGTCGGTGGAGTGGCTCCTTCCGCCGCCGCCAGGGTCTGCTTGAGCAGGGCGATGGTTTCCGGCGGCTGCTTCAGCGCGGCCTTCACCGCCTCCAGCACCGCATCGCCATAGGCCGGGTCGACCGGGCGATCGAGCTTGGCGGCCTTGGCTTGCAACTCCGGGTCTTCCAAGGCCTTCTTGTAGGCAGCGCGCAACGCGTCGAGCCGGTCTTGCGGAATGCCTGGCGGGCCGGCGGTGAACCGCTGCAGATCTCCCTGACTTTGCACCAGCGCGATCAGCGCCTTGGCCTTTTCGTCCGCATCCGTGGCCAGATCCCTCAATTGCGGGACGTCTTTGGTCGTGCCGCCGATCTGCGCGATGAAACGCGCATAGCCGTTGGAGACGAACTGTTCCCAGGTAGAGCGCGAAGAGATCGTCCCCATGACCTCGCCGCGACGCATTGCCATGTAATCGTCCCCGCCATAATAGCCGCTCAGCATCTTTACCGGCAGCTTCAGCGCCTGGGTCAGCATCATCGTCTCGATATAGGCGGAGCCGCCGATACCGCCGGAGGAGAAATTCAGCGGCTGCTTGACCGCCATCAAGTCGGCGAAAGACTTGACCGGCGATTGCGCGTTGATGGTGATGACGCGCGGGTCGGACGAGGCCTTGCCGATCCACGACATCTTGGTGAGGTCGAAGCGTATCCCTTCGCGGCCGATCATCTGGGCGTAGAGCAGCCCGGTGTTGAAGGTGCCGATGGTCAGGCCGTCCGGCTTCGAGGCGTAGAGCAGATTGGTACCGACAATATTTCCTGCACCGGGCACGTTCTTCACGATGAAGGTGGAGCCCGGCAGATACCGCTGCATGTATTCGGAAACCAGCCGGCCGTAGAGGTCGTAGCCGCCGCCCGGCGCGGTGGCGACGATGTAAGTGACCGTCCTGCCTTTGAAGAAATCGGCGCCGCTCTGGGCGAGGCAAGGAGAGACAAGGAGCCCTGTCATGGTCAGAGCTGCGGCGGATGACAGACAGCGCGTGATCACGGCCATGTATTCACCTGCGTTATCTTTCCGGCGCCGGTCCGCTTCGGGCGCGCCCCGGCGCAGCAAACTCAGTCATCGCTCACTTGGGGTTGTCCTTGGCCGACATGGCCTCCTTGAGGATCGCGACGGTTTCCGGACTCTGGTTGAGCGCGGCTTGCACCATTCTGAGGACGTCCTCACCGAAGGCGGGTTCGACGGGGCGCTCGAGCTTTTCGGCTTTCGCCTGCAGCTCGGGATCTTGCATTGCTTTCTTATAGGCCTCGCGCAGCGCGGCAAGGCGATCAGCGGGAATATCCGGCGGGCCGGCGGTCAGGCGCGCGATATCGCCCTGGCTTTGCACCAGCGCGATCAGGGCCTTGGCGTCGGGATCGGAAACCTGAGCGGCAAGCTGCGGTAGATCTTTGTGCGTGCCGCCGATCTGCACAATGAAGCGGCCGTAGCCGTTCTTCACGAACTGTTCCCAGGACGAGCGGGAGGCGATCGACCCCTTCACTTCGCCGCGGCGCATCGCCAGGGAATCTTCCGTGCCATTGTAGCCGGTCACGATTTTGACCGGGAGCTTTAGAGCCTTGCTCAGCATTGCCGTTTCGACATAGGCCGCGCTAC
Organism: uncultured Alphaproteobacteria bacterium; assembly: GCA_963731585.1. Classification (GTDB taxonomy): domain Bacteria; phylum Pseudomonadota; class Alphaproteobacteria; order Rhizobiales; family Xanthobacteraceae; genus CANKHA01. Next base: position 407,135 of record CAVSWC010000003.1, on the reverse strand, counting down.
CGACACCGGCGGTGGAGAAGTTGATCGGCTCACCCTTCCACGCCTGCAACTCCTTGAAGGTCTTGATCGGCAGGTCCGGGTGCACGGTGAGGACCCGCGGATCGGACGCGGCCTTGCCGATCCATGACATCTTGTTGAGATCGAACCTCACGCCGTCGAGCCCGAGCAGCTGGTTGTAAATCAGGCCGGTGTTGAAAGTGCCGATCGTCAAGCCGTCGGGCTTCGACGCATAGATCGTGTTGGTGCCGACGAGATGACCCGCGCCCGGAAGATTCTTCACCACGAAGGTGGAGCCGGGCAGGTATTTCTGCATGAAGTCCGCCACCAGCCGGCCGTAGAGGTCGTAGCCGCCGCCCGGCGAGGTGGCGACGATGTAAGTGACGGTTTTTCCTTTGTAGAAATCCGCGCCGGTTTGCGCCATCGCGGACGGGGCGGACATGCTGATCGCGGCCACGGCACCGGCAAACAAGAATCTGCGCAACAGCGCGCGCATGACCGTCCTCCCTCGGTTTCGACCCTTGCCCTCGCTGACCGGTGGTGCGTGCGTGGTTCAGCAGGCTGGTTTTTGTTGCTTCGGCTTCTTTGGCCGTTGTTAGCAGTGGGGCCGGGATTTTACACCGGCCCCACTCGCTTCGTCACGCGCGCAGCCAACAAAAGTGGGTACCGGTTTTGAGTCCGGCTGCGCGCCAAGTATTAAGTGGCGCATAATCTTGTCGGCGAACCGGTTCCCACTTCGCCGGATCATGCGCTAGTTGCAGGCCACCTTGGTTGCCTCGCCGCCGGGCGGCCCTGAGACTTCGCAGCTCATCCCCACCTTGAGCTTCTCGCGCTCGGCCTTCTGGCCGGCGATCACGATCTCGGTGCGCGAGCCGGATACGGCCGCCTCGAGTTCCTTGCCATCGGCCAGCTTTAGCTTCAGCTTGGCGCGGCCGTCCCATTCGGCAACCGTGCCTTTGGCCGCGGGGCTTTCGTCTTTCTTTTCCAGCGCGGCCTTCAGTACGGCGATGACTTCGGGTTTCTGGTTGAGCGCTTCCTTGATCAGCCGCAAGACGTCGTCGCCGTAGGCCGGATCGATCGGGCGGTCGAGTTTCTCGGCCTTGGCTTGCAGCTCCTTGTCCTCCAATGCCTTCTTGTAGGCGTTGCGCAAGGCGGCCAGACGGTCGGCCGGAATGTCGGGTGGGCCAGCAGTCAGGCGGGCGATGTCGCCTTGCGACTGGATCAGCGCAACGATCGACTGGCCGTTGGGATCCTTGATTTGATCCCTGAGTTGCGGAACGTCTTTTTCCGTTCCGCCGATCTGGGCGATGAAGCGGCCGTAGCCGTTCTTCACGAACTGCTCGAAGGAGGAGCGCGAGCCCATGCCGCCAGTGGTTTCGCCGCGCCGCATGGCGAGCTGGTCGTCGTTGCCGTTGTAGCCGGTCAGCACCTTGACCGGCAGCTTCAGGATGTTGGTCAGAGAATTGATCTCGACATAGTTCGAGCTGCCGATGCCGGAGGTGGCGAAGTTCACCGGCTCTTTCTGCGCGACCAACTCGGCGAAAGTCTTGATCTGCGATTGCGCGCCGACCACGAACACGCGCGGCTCGGAAGCGGCCTTGCCGATCCAGGACATCTTGGTGAGATCGAACTTCACGCCCTCGGCCTGGATGAGTTGATTGTAGATGAGGCCGGTATTGAAGGTGCCGATCGTCAACCCGTCCGGCCTCGAGGCGTAGATCGTGTTGGCGCCGATGAGATGCCCGGCGCCGGGGATATTCTTCACCACGAAGGTGGAGCCCGGCAGGTATTTCTGCATGTATTCGGCGATCAGCCGGCCATAGAGATCGTAGCCGCCGCCGGGTGCGGTGGAGACGATGTAATTGACCGTCTTGCCTTTATAGAAATCCGCGCCCGTTTGCGCCTGCGCGGCGCCGGCAGCCAAGACCGCGGCCGCCATTACACCCGCGCCGAGGGATAACCGTTTCCCGTCGTTGAACATCGTTTCCTCCTAAGTTTTTTGGACCAGTTTTGGGTTCAAGCAGCCGTGCTGCCGTCCTGGAAGCATCAGCTAATGGCCCGCCTGTCATGGTTCGAATCTAGGTGATTGAAGGTTATCCGCAAGAAGGCAATTAGCCGCTGATGCGGTCCAACAGATATTCCGTGACGAAGCCCCTATGCAGCGTCATTCGGAATACGTATCCCAGCATCACATAAAGGAAGGCTGAGACGGCGGCCGGAAGCAGTATCGCCATGTGCCAGCGGGCTTGCGCGTAAAAGCGCAGGAAAACCACCAGGAATATCGGCACCGTGATGTAGAAGCCGAAAAGCAGGATCGATCCGATCAGGGCGAAGATATAGCCCCAAACGATCTTCTCCTTGCGGACCACGTCCGGCGTGTACTCCACCGCAAGACCATCTGCATTCATCTGCATCTGCAGCGAGGGATCAACTGCCACGCCGGAGACATTGGACGGTACCCCAGCCATCTCGCCGACCGTTGCGCGCGCGGTCTCGCTCCGCCATTCACGCAGATCGAGGACGAGTTGCAAAAGGCAGAGCGCGATCGCCGGAAAGCCCACCACAAATGTCATGAATCGGGCGCCGGCCGGATACTGGCTGGATATCGCCACCATCACCGTAAAGATGGTCAGCATCAGAAGGGTCATGACGAAGCGGGAATATCTCACGACGGTACCCCAACTTGTTCGGCGTAGCGCGGCGGCGGCTTACGCCCTCGGTAGATCGCGAAGACAATCGTTGCCACGATCAATCCGATAAGAACAAGTGACAGCGGACGCGTGAAGAACTGCCATCCCCAAAGCCCAAGCGCCTTGTGCAGCAATTCCTCCGATATCCTTCCAAGCACGAGCCCGATGACAAACGGCGCGCGCGGCCAGTTAAAGCGCAGCAGGCCGTAACCGACGATGCTGATGACGAGCAGGACAACCAGGTTCTGCCATTGACCTTCGTTGATATAAGCGCCGCTCACCGCCAGCACGAGGATGAAAGGAACCAGCATCGTCGCGTTCACGAAAGTGAGCATCGCGACCCAGCGATTGATGAACAGCAGGAAGCAGACCGCGATCAGGTTGCCGACGATAAGCGCCCACATCAGGGTCCACACCACGTCGAGGTGGGTGGTGAGCATGGCGGGACCGGGCTGAATACCAAGGATCAGGAAGGCGCCCATCAGCACGGCCATGCCTGAACTGCCTGGAATGCCGAAAAACAGCGTTGGAAGCAGTGAGCCGCCCTCTTTGGCATTGCTCGCGGTTTCCGGCGCGATCACGCCTTCCACCGCGCCCTTGCCGAACCGTTCCGGATGCTTCGAGGTCTGAACCGCATGGCCGTAGCACATCCAGGCGGCCGCGGAGCCGCCGAGGCCCGGTATCATGCCGATAATCGCGCCGATAATCGAGGTGCGCAACACGAGCCACCAATGCCGCGGAACTTCCATGACGCCTTGGAACAACTGCCGATAGGAAAAATTCGCCGTTTCCATCGACACCGCGGAAATCGATCCGCCCTTGATGGCAAGTGCGACCATTTCGGGGATGGCGAAAATCGCGAGCACGGCGGTCACCAGGCTGATGCCGTCCCACAGGAAGAGGAGGTCGCCGGCGTAGCGCGGCGTGCCGGTGTATGGGTCGGTGCCGATGGTCGCCAGCATCATCCCGAACAGGCCGACGATGATGCCTTTGAAGATCTGATTGCCGCCGGCAAGGAAGGCGATGAAGGTGATGCCCATCACCGCCAGCAGGAAGAATTCGGCCGGGCTGAACGACAGCACGATCGGCTCGAGCACAGGGATCATAATCGCGAAGACAATCGCGCCGATGATGCCGCCGACGCCCGACGCCGTGATGCTGGCTCCCAGGGCGCGTCCGGCCTCGCCCTTCTTGGCCATCGGGTAACCATCGATGGTGGTGGCAGCGTCGTCGCCGTCGCCGGGAACTCCGAACAGGATGCTGGAGATTTGTCCGCTGGTGCCGTTCACCGCGTGCATCGTCAGCAGGAAGACGGCGCCCGGGATCATTTCCATTCCGAAGACGAAGGGGATGGCGAGCGCAATCGACAACCGGCCGCCAATGCCCGGCGTTACGCCTACGATGAGCCCGAAGAAGACCGCAAGGAGCATCAGCCCCATAGTGCTGGGCGACGTCAGCATCGCGTAAAGCGCGCTGAACATAATCTCAATCATGACTTACCCTATGCTCCCTAGAGCAACCTCGGGCTTATGCGGTCGAGGTTGATGTCTTGATCTTGCCCCTTTGGGGTATTTGGCCGGTCTGACTGAGGTTCCGGCAGATTATTCCATACGACAAAAGCCGGTAACAGGGGAAGAGCGAAGCCTTTCGCTCTGGCGGGAAGCCAGGCGATTTGGGTGCAACGGGCCAGATCGAGGTCGGCGTTTCTCCGCCCGCAGGCGCTGGCACAGGCAGCAAAAACCTTTCGCAGCCGCCCTTCCAAAGACAAACGGTCACTGCTACATAGGAGCACGGCGCGGGCAGGGTCCCGCGCTTCCCATTTCCGCGGGGTGGAGCAGCCCGGTAGCTCGTCAGGCTCATAACCTGAAGGTCGTAGGTTCAAATCCTACCCCCGCAACCACCATAATTTGCTGAGCAAAAGCCCGGTCTTTCCGACCGGGCTTTTTCCCGCTTGCCGAGAACGCCGGTATCGCTGCAAGCTCCCCCTGGGACCAGGACTATGGCGTCAACGAGGGCCTGATCAGTTCGCCGGTGTTCTCGCCTCCCAGCGCCTCAGGCAGCGCAGCACCCGCGCGATATAGCTCGGCCAGAACCGGGTGAACGAGGGGACGGAGGAGGTTCGGAAGCGGTCATCCGTCAACGGAAGACTGAACCTCTGAATACGGAGATTGAAAAATGGCCAAAGGTTCCGATCTGCTGGTCGCCGCGCTAGAGAACGAGGGCGTCGACCGCATCTTCGGCGTTCCGGGCGAGGAGAACCTCGACGTAGTGGAATCGCTGCGCAATTCGCGCATCGAACTTGTCCTGACCCGGCACGAGCAGAGCGCGGCGTTTATGGCAGCGACGCACGGCCGGCTGACCGGCCGAGCCGGCGTCTGCATCTCGACGCTCGGGCCGGGCGCCTTGAACCTCGCGACAGGCGCCGCCTTCGCCCATCTCGGGGCCATGCCAATGATCATGCTCACCGGCCAGAAAGCGATCATGACTTCGAAGCAGGCGCGCTTTCAGATCGTTGACGTGATCGCATCGATGCGCCCGCTCACCAAGATGACGCGGCAGATTGTCAGCGCGGCCAGCATACCAACTCTGGTGCGCGACGCCTTTCGCGTTGCCCAGGAGGAACGCCCGGGTCCCGTACACCTCGAATTGCCGGAAGACGTCGCGGCCGATGAAGTTGACGCGGCCCCGCTGATCCCGCCGCATCCGATCGACTTGCCAGTGGCGCCGGCGGTTGCGCTCGATCGGGCAGCCGACATGATCCTCAAGGCCGAGCGCCCCCTCATCATGTTGGGCGCCGGTTCGAGCAGGCCCAAGCTGGTCGAGCCGCTGTCGAGCTTCGTGCGGCGCGTGCGCATTCCTTTCTTCAACACGCAGATGGGCAAGGGCTCTGTGACCGGCGGCGCCAATCTCTATATGGGCACTGCGGCCTTGTCGTCGGGCGACTATGTTCACCGGGCGGTCGACCGCGCCGACCTCATCATCGCGATCGGCCATGATACGGTGGAGAAGCCACCCTTCATCATGGGCCCGGACGGTCCAAAGGTGATCCACATCGGCTTCACGCCGGCGAACGTGGAGCAGGTTTACTTTCCCCATGCAGAGGTGGTCGGCGATGTGGGCCCAAGCCTCGCGTTGCTTGCGGATCGCATCGAACACAAGTTGAAGATCGATCCAGCCTTCACCGGGCTACGCGCGGAAATCCTCGGGCGCATCAAAGACCGTGCCGATGAGGCGCGCTTCCCGCCGACGCCGCAGCGCATCGTGCGCGACGTGCGCAAGGTCATGCCCCAGGACGGCATCGTCTGCCTCGACAACGGCATGTACAAAATTTGGTTCGCGCGCAACTACCGCACCCACGTGGCGAATACACTGCTACTTGATAATGCGCTGGCGACGATGGGTGCCGGCCTGCCTTCGGCGATAATGGCATCCATGCTGTATCCGAACCGCCGCGTCCTCGCCGTATGCGGCGATGGCGGGTTCATGATGAACTCCCAGGAGATGGAGACCGCGGTGCGGCTGGGATTGAACCTTGTCGTGTTGATCTTGGAAGATTCCGCCTACGGCATGATCCGCTGGAAGCAAGCGGTCGATCAATTCCCCGACTGGGGTCTTACCTTCGGCAATCCGGACTTCGTAAAATACGCGGAATCGTACGGCGCGATCGGGCACCGCGTGCAGCGCACGGACGATCTCGTGCCGACGCTCGAAGCCGCCTTCAAGGACACGGGCGTACACCTCGTCACGACTCCCATCGATTACGCTGAGAACACGCGGGTTCTCATCGAAGAGTTGAGCGGGCGCGTGCCGGAGGTGGCTTAGTTTTTTGTTTACCCCAGCAAGAGGAGATCATCATGACGCTCAAGCAGAATTTCGCTGATCAACTGAAGGCCCAGGGCGACGTCTGGCGAGCGCAGGCGAAGGACTATCAGGAGCGGATGGAGCAGGCCGGCGAAAAGGCGCGCAGCGAGTACAAGAAGGCCATGGAACAGATGGAAGCCCAGGCGATCGAGGCGCAGAAGCTCGCGGACCGGGTGCGCAGCGCAAGCGAAGTGGCTTGGAAGGACATGGCCATGTCGAGCCAGAAGGCCTTTGTCGAACTACAACGCGGCTGGGTAGACGCGATCTCGCGCTTCCATGGCTGAGGCGACGTTGACAACGGGATTGCGGCTTCGGGGCGTCGCACTGCCCTGAAGACAGACTTGTGCGGGACATGACTTCATGAAGATCAAGGCTGCCGTACTCAACCGGATGGGCGTCGAGCCGCCGTATGCGAAATCCAAGCCGCTCGCGATCGAGGAGGTCGAGCTTGATCCGCCGGGCCAAGGCGAGGTGCTGGTTAAGATCGGCGCTGCCGGCCTGTGCCATTCCGACCTGTCGGTGATCGACGGCAATCGTCCGCGCCCGACGCCGATGGTGCTCGGCCATGAGGCTGCCGGGATTGCGGAAAAGCTCGGACCAGGCGTCGACGATCTCAAGGTCGGCGACCATGTGGTGATGGTATTCGTGCCGAGTTGCGGGCATTGCCTGCCCTGCGCGGAGGGCCGCCCGGCGCTGTGCGAGCCCGGTGCCGTCGCCAATGGGGCCGGCACGCTCCTGTCGGGCGAACGGCGGCTGCATCGCAACGGCGCCGACGTGCATCATCATCTTGGCGTTTCGGCCTTTGCGGAATACGCAACCGTCTCCCGCCGCTCGCTGGTGAAAATCGACCGCGAACTGCCGTTCGACGAAGCCGCCTTGTTCGGCTGCGCCGTGCTCACCGGCGTGGGCGCAGTCATCAACACCGCCAGGGTTTCGGCCGGCTCGAGCGTCGCCGTCATCGGTCTCGGCGGCGTGGGCTTGAGTTCGCTCCTCGGCGCGGTCGCGGTGGGTGCGCGGCGAATCGTTGCGGTCGACCTGTCAGACGAAAAGCTCGGACTCGCACGCCAGCTCGGCGCGACGGATACTTTCAATTCGAGTAATCCCGACGCGGTCGAAGCGATCCGTTCGGCTACAAATGGCGGAGTCGAGTTTGCCTTCGAGATGGCCGGATCAGTCCGCGCCATGGACGTGGCCTACCGGATCACGCGCCGTGGAGGGACCACCGTAACGGCCGGCCTGCCACCTCCGAACCACACCTTTGCGCTGCCCCAGGCCAACCTGGTCGCCGAGGAACGTACCGTGAAGGGCAGTTACATCGGCACCTGCGTGCCGGTGCGCGACCTGCCGCGCTACATCGAGCTCTATCGCGGCGGCAAATTGCCGGTCGACCGGCTGATGAGTGGCCGCCTGCGGCTCGACGAAATCAATGCGGGTTTCGACCGGCTGAATGAGGGCAAGGCGGTGCGACAGGTCGTGGTGTTTTGACGTGAACCCGTCTGAATACATGCAGGCGTTGGCAAAACTGTGGGAAAGCAGCGGGAAGGGTTTCGCCGCCACCCAGCAGGGGATGTTCCGCGACATGGCCGGCCGGCTGGAGAAGGGAAGCCGGACGGACGGGGAGCCAAACGCCGCGGCCAATATCTTTGACACCGAAGGCCTGGGCAAAGCCAACGAGTTCTTCGCGAAGCTGTCGCGGTCGGCACTCGAACTATCGCAGGCCATCACCCGCAACCTGCAGCAGGGCGAGAAGACCGACCCGGCTGTGGTCGAGGTGCTGGGCAAGCTGTTGGATCCGCGCGCATGGTTCTCAAGTCTCGGCGGCATGGACGAGGCCCTTCAACGCATGGCGGAGGGGCCTCGGCTTGCCGACCTGTGGGACACCGAGCGCAAGATGCTCAACGTGTTCAACGCCTGGACGGCCCTGCGCCAGCGCAACCTCGAGCACAACACGTTGATGTTGGAAGCGTGGCTCCAGGCTGCCGGCCAGTTTGCCAAGGACTCTCAACGAGAGGGTGGATCGTAACGAAGGCTTCAGTTCATGGCGTGAGGTGCTGGCACAATGGGTGGAGACTGCCAATACCGCGCTACTCGAAATCCAGCGCTCGGAACGCTACCTTCATAGCCAGCGCGAGATCCTTAAAACGAGCACCGATCTGCGGATCGCCCAGCAAGAGGTTGCTGCGTTCTACAGCGAGATGTTCGGCTATCCGACCCGCGCCGAGCTCGACGACGTGCACCGCACGGTCACCGAGCTTCGTCGCGAGCTGCGCGCGCTGCAACGGGCCAGTCGTTCTGCGGCGAAAGCACAGCCGGCGATGCAACCGACCGTCCCGCAGCCGCCCGCGCGTAAGAGGCCGCCAAAGCGGAAGGCAGGAGACGCCACGCCATGACGAACGGCGGAGCACCCACGCGGATCAGCCCCGAGCAGGCGGTTGCGGAGGCTGCCAGCCTCGGCGAAAAGATTGCGCGCGGAGCCGAGCTGTTCTCGAAAGTGCGCGACGAGGACGTGGCCATCGCCACAACGCCAAAGGATGAAATCTGGCGGCAGGACAAGGTCACGCTCCATCATTACCGGCCGCTCGCCGAGACCAAAATATCGACGCCGATGCTCATCGTCTACGGACTGATCGGCCGCTACACCATGGCGGACCTGCAGGAGGATCGCTCGCTGGTCCGCAACCTGCTCAAGCTTGGCGTCGACCTCTATGTCGTGGACTGGGGCTATCCTACGCGCGCCGATCGCTGGCTCACGCTCGACGACTATATCGACGGCTACCTGGCCGAATGTGTTCGGGTGATCGGCGAGCGCCACGAAATCGATAAGGTCAGCCTTCTCGGTATCTGCGAAGGCGGGGTGTTCGCCACCTGCTACGCCGCGCTCCATCCCGAGAGCGTTAAGTCGATGGTCATCGCCATCACGCCGATCGATTTCCACGCCGACGCGGTCGAGAACCGGCTCGGCCACGGCTTCATCAATATCTGGACGCGCAGCCTCCAGCCCGAGGACATCGACCGCCTGATCGACGCGCATGGCAATCTTCCAGGCGAGTTCATGGGCTCGGTGTTCTCGCAGATGACACCGATGCGCACGTTGATGAAGTACAATCTCGACATGCTCGAGGTGATGGACGACGAAAAGAAGTTCTTGAATTTCCTGCGCATGGAGAAATGGATCGCAGATCGTCCGCACCATCCCGGCGAGGCTGCCAAACAGTGGCTGAAGGACCTCTACCAGGACAACAAGCTCATCAACAATGCCTTCACGGTCAATGGACGGCAGGTGAATCTCTCGAACATCACCATGCCGGTGCTCAACGTATTCGCGAAGGACGACCATATCATTCCACCGGCCACCTCGCAGGCGCTGGGCGCCAAAGTGGGAACCGAGGACTACACTGAGCTGCCGTTGCCGGGCGGACATGTCGGAGTCTTCGTCGGCGGCAAATCGCAGGTCCTGCTCGGCTCCGGCATTGCCAACTGGCTTGCGCAACGGCAGTGACCGATGGCGCTCAAGAATAAGATCGTTTCCGCCGACGAGGCCATCGCGATCATTCGCGACGGCGACACTCTGTGCGTCTCCGGATTTGTCGGCATCGGTACGCCAGACGAGCTCATCCTCGCGCTTGAACGGCGGTTTCTCAAAGACGCGGAAACCCTCAGGACTGACGCTGATGTTTGCCGCCGCGCCCGGTGACGGCAAGGAGCGCGGGCTCAATCGGCTGGCCCATAAGGGCCTGCTTAAGCGCGTAGTGGGCGGTCATTGGAGTCTCGTTCCCAAGATTGCCGAACTCGCGCTCGACAATGCTATCGAAGCCTACAATCTCCCGCTTGGCTGCATCTCTCATCTTTATCGCGAAATCGCCGCCAGGCGCCCTGGGGCGATCTCCAAGGTCGGCCTGCGCACGTTTGTCGACCCCCGCGAGCAGGGCGGCAAGCTCAATGGCATCACGACTGAGGATCTGGTCGAACTGATCACGATCGGCGGCGAGGAATGGCTGCTCTACAAGGCGTTTCCGATCCACGTCGCGTTCATTCGCGGCACCACCGCCGATCCCAACGGCAATATCACCATGGAGCGCGAGGCCCTGACTCTCGACAATCTCGCCGCCGCCATGGCGGCCAAGAACTCGCGCGGACTTCGTCATCGCGCAGGTCGAACGCATTGCGGCGGCGGAATCCCTCAATCCGCGCGAGGTCCAAGTGCCCGGCATTCTGGTCGATTGCGTGGTGCTGGCTGAGGCGGCCAACCATCTCCAGACCTACGGCACGCCTTATAATCATGCCTTCTCAGGGCGGCAGCGTGTTCCGACGGACCGCATCGAGCCGATGGAGCTAGACGAGCGCAAGATTATCGCCCGGCGTTGCGCCTTCGACCTGCCGCTCGGCGGCGTGGTCAATCTCGGCATCGGCATGCCGGAAGGCGTCGCCGCCGTCGCGGCCGAGGAACGTATCCTCAAATACGTGACGCTGACCGCAGAGCCCGGGATCGTCGGTGGCATCCCTCAGGGGGGGCTCGACTTCGGCGCGGCGCTGAACCCGGAAGCCGTCATCCAGCAGAACCAGCAGTTCGACTTCTACGACGGCGGTGGCCTTGATCTCGCCTGTCTCGGCATGGCGCAGACCGACGGCAAGGGAAACGTCAATGTCAGTCGATTCGGCCGGCGGCTCGCCGGCGCCGGCGGCTTCATCAATATTTCGCAGAACGCCAAGAAGCTGTTGTTCGCCGGTACATTCACCGCCGGCGGCCTGACGATCGAGATCGTTGACGGCAAGCTTGCCATTGCAAACGAAGGACGGTCGCGAAAATTCGTCGAGGATGTCGAGCAGATCACGTACAGCGGCATCTACGCCGCCGAGACCGGTCAGCCGGTATTCTATGTGACCGAGCGCTGCGTATTCCAACGAACCTCCGACGGCATGGAGCTGATAGAGATCGCCCCGGGCATCGACCTCGAAAAGGACATCCTGCCGCATATGAATTTCAAGCCCATCATACGGAACCCGCGCCCGATGAATCCGCTGATATTCAAGCCCGAATCGATGGGGCTTGAGCAACTACTCCTAGGCTTGAGTCTCTCCGACCGGATCACCTACGATCAGACGCGCAATACGATCTTCATCAACTTCGAAGGCTTCCAGGTGCGAACGCACGCGGACGTGGATCTTGTCCGCCGTGAGATGGAAGCTCGCTGCAAGGCGATCGGACGCAAGGTGGTCCTTGTTGCGAACTATGACAACTTCTATCTCGATCCGACAGTGAGCGATGCTTACTTCTCGATGATTACTTACATGCAGAACCGCTATTATTCGAGCGCGTCGCGCTACACGACGAGCGCATTCATGCGGATGAAGCTGGGCGCAGGTCTTGCGGAACGAAATCTGGCGCCGCACGTTTTCGAAACGTGGGCAGAGGCGCAAGCTTTCAGCACCGGTCAAACGCGCTTGTGATCAAATATGGTTCGTCGACATCATTTTATTCCAGCACCCGCCATTACATGTGATGAGGGCTTGATGCTTCGCCGTGCGGGGCGCGCCCCGAAAGATGATCTGCGGGCAAATCTCAAACCAGACCGGACCGGAACATACCTTGGTCTTTCGCTGACCGGCTTTCACGAGATCGCGTACGTCGATTGGGGCCCCGTGGAGGCGCCTGTTCCCCTCATTTGCGTTCACGGGCTTACCCGCCAGGGTCGCGACTTCGACTATCTGGCCGCGGATCTCGCGTCAGCCAAACGACGTGTTGTCTGTCCAGATCTCGCCGGCCGAGGCCGCAGCGGAAAACTGCGAAATCCCGACGAATACGCCATTCCCCAATATTGCGCTGACATGAACGCCCTGATAGCCCATGTCGGCGCGCGGGAAGTCGATTGGCTCGGAACCTCGCTTGGGGGACTAGTCGGCATCGTGCTCGCCGGCATGCCGGGAAACCCGATCCGGCGCCTCGTTGTCAATGATGCCGGCCCGTATTTGCCTTGGTCCGGTCTGGCGCGCATCGGCTCCTACATCAGTGCCATGCCGGCCGATTTCCGCAACCTCGATGAAGCTGAAGCGTATTTCCGGGACGTCCTAGAACCTTTTGGAGATTTGCCAAACGAGCATTGGCTCCACATTACCTCGCAACAGTGTCGCTTGGCACCCGACCCGGGAGCGTTATGTCCTGCTTTGCGACCCGCAAATCGTCCGCGCCTTTCGAAACCCATGGCACTATCGCCTCGATTTGTGGAAATACTGGACGGCGATCGACGTGCCGATCCTTATTGTTCGAGGTGAGTATTCGGATCTGCTCCCGCAGGACCTTGCGCGCGAAATGATCCGTCGCAATCCCCGGGCCAAAGTCATTGAGATTGCAGGCTGCGGTCATGCACCCCCACTTGATGAGTCCAGCGCAGATCGGCCCCGTTTCCGAGTTTATCATCGGCTAAATTGGGTCCACCGACGGATCAATGCTCTGGGGGGACGCTGAAAAGCAGCGACATCGTCTCGACCTCAACCCGGATCCACTCTCCTATTCGATCGCATTGGCCCCCAGTTGTGAAAGGAAACATACCCGGGGCAGGCTTCAGATCAGCGTCGCGTTGCTCAATTCCGACCCTGCCGCAACTCGCTCCGCCAGAGGGCGACCTCGCGCGTAAGCTCCGCGATGTCATCCACGCCTGCCACATCGCTCTCCTTCGCCTTTGCTTCCTGGCCGATGAAGAAGCTCGCGAGACTCGCCGTGATGTAGCCGAAAACCGTCATCCCGTAGATCGAAAGAATAAAGCACAGCAGCCGCCCTTCGACCGTGTGCGGCCAGAATGCCGAGCCGATGGTCGTCAGGAGCATGCCCGTCCACCAGAGAGCGTCGCCGTAACTCTTGAATCCGCCCTCGACTTCCGACGCGGGCTCGAAGGCGAGCATGCCGGCGGCCCCGAGCAGGGCGACAAGGAGCGTCGTTCCGAGCACGTACCCGAGGCCGCGGCGGCCCAGCTTTTTCGCAGTGCATTCATGCCTCGGTTGGCAGCGCCCACGACCCGCACCAGCCGCACTCCACGGGCTGCCCGGGCGACACGGAATATTCGGAACGCCCGGAGCAGCCGCACCGCCGGCACCACCAGCGCGATGATGGTGAGCCAGTTGCTGCGCAGGAAAGCGAGCTTCCCCGGCGCCAAGGTCAATCGAACCAGAAACTCGGCGATGAAGATGATCCAAATGATCGTGCCAAATGTTTCGAACAGGCGAATGCTTCCCCATACGAACTCGACGATCAGCAGCACGAGCCAAACAAAGCTCAAGAAAATCATCGGTGTCTGAAGCCAATCCTCCAATTCCCGAAGCATGTCCATGCGCTTGGTTCGGTCATCCTCGCTATCGGCGGTTCTCGTGCTGTCGCTCATGGGCTACCTTTCTCGGCTGTTGATATGGGAGTGACGGGCTTCGGATCGTTGCACGACCCTCGTACCTTCCTGAACAATCCGGGCTTGGCCGCATACGCCCGTTGCTTCACCCCTCGCCAGCGAATTTAACCGACACGATGCATTCGAAGTTCTCCGGCGTCTTGCGGCCGATCCGCGCGCCACGTTGGCGCGGGCACAGGCTGCACGCCGGGCTTGGCGACAGGATTCTGAAGGGCGCCACCGCTGGTCGGACGAGTAAGTGTCAGCCATCCCACTCGATATTCTTGTCCGGAACCGTACCGACGGTGTTGTTGTTAAACGTTGGGTGGACGATGCAGATCTACGTCCTGGAGCAATCGGATGAACGCAAAATCTTTGCGGTATCGCAACAAGCCAAAGGGTCGAATAAAGAAGCCCGACCCTGCGACAGACGCGGCGCGCGACCCCCAACCTGGAGCCACCAACCGGCCGGGATTTGACCTGGGCGGCGCCGTTGGCGATGCAAAACCGGACGATAAGAGCCCGACCCTGCAGGCCCGAGACACCGTGAGAGGCAAACCGGCTAGAGCGACGAGCGCAATGCGGAGCGCTGTCGGCGGCGTGAGGAATTGGCTAAGGGGTAAATAATTTGCGGCGCGCATGATCTCCTCTTGTTCGATTTGTTGACCGCGAGTTGTAAAGAAAACGTCCAATGGACAGATTTCAAATCATTCCGCACGTTCTCGCTCTCGCCGGCGCCTATGCGCTGGCGTTTCCGATCGGCTGGGATCGCGAGAAGGAAGCGCGCAGCGCGGGTCTGCGTACTTTTCCGCTCGTCGCCATGGCCTGTTGCGGATTTGTCCAAGCAACGGAAACGCTGCTGGTAAATTCGCCGGAGGCAACGGCTCGCGTTGTCGAGGGGCTCATCACCGGCATCGGCTTCATCGGCGGCGGAGCCATTCTCAAGCAAGGCAGCTCTGTTCACGGCACTGCGACGGCGGCGAGTATTTGGGCCACCGGGGCGATTGGGACTGCCGTGGGGCTCGGCAGTTTTGATGTCGCCGTTGCGGTCGCGGCGTTCACATTCCTGTCCTTGAAACTGCTCCCTTTGCTCAAACCGGAACGCAATCCTGACGCCGCTCGGGGAAATGACGAGTGACCCCGGAATGGAGAAACAAGGGCAACCCATTTTGAGCCCATCGCGGTTCGCAGCGCCGGAGCGATGCCGTGCCGAGGCTGACCCTCGCGCCTCGTGAACAAACTGGGCTTGGCCGCATTATCAAGGGCGCTCCCGTTGACTTCAGGGGGAGGCCGCCGATGCTGTTTCGCCCCAGCCTATTCTCTCTCACCTTTTCGGCCTTGCCTTCTCCGCGCTGGGGCCGAGCTTCGCTATCGTGATTGATCAACCAACGGGGTGTTGACGCAGGAGATCGCATGCTCTGGTTCTTGCATCGGCGGGCTGACGTTCGGATCATTGTAGCGCCGCCACATAGTCGCTCCTGCAATATTCGTGTGATCCACGAGCTATTTTGGGCCGTTAAATGATTGAACGGACGATGCGCAATTTGCTGTCGACAGATCGCATTGCCTTTTCGGGATTCATCTGGATTTTTTTGCGGGAGCCCAGTCATGTCCAGTTCCGTCGCCTTTTTTGTGGAAGCCGCCATGGCGGTATTTGGCATGCGTTCGCAGTACGAACAGCCGAAATACGAAGTGATCCAAAAGTTGCAGGATAAGGTTGAAATTCGCCGTTACGCCGAACGGCTTGCCGCTGAGGTGACGGTTGATGCCGAGGACGAGAACCGCGGCCGAAGCGAAGCGTTCGGAATCCTTGCAAAGTATATTTTCGGCGCGAACCGCGGGAAAATAGAAGTTGCGATGACATCTCCGGTCGAGACTGGAGTAGCCGCATCACAACAAATCAGCATGACGGCTCCGGTCGAGACAAACGCCGTAGCTGGGGGGCGCGTCACCATGCGCTTCTTCCTGCCTGCATCGTTGAAACTTGAGACCGCACCCACACCGGACGACTCTCGCATCAAAATCGTCCAGATACCGCAAGAGACTATTGCAGCGATCACGTTTAGCGGACGTGGGCGAAGTGGCGTTGTTGAGGCATACAAGAGGGAGATAACGCTTGCGCTATTGAACTCCGGCTGGCGCGCCAAGGGGCAACACTTCACACAATTTTACGACCCACCGTTTACCATTCCGTTTTTGCGCCGGAACGAGGTAGCGCAGCGTGTAACTTCAAAATGAATTGGCGCAGAGGAAAGCGCCTACACACATAATTTAACGACTTGGTGATCCATCCCGCGGGGAGGGAGGGCCTGGCGCCCTGCATCTTGCGGTCGAAACCGACCCTTTCGCGGAGCCGAGCCTTGCTCAAACCAACCGCTCATTTCCTGCGTGTCCATCGCAGCAAGGCGTCGATCAAGTGGTCTGAAGCCCAGGGACGGTTTGTCCCGCCGGATTGCCGCCAGCTCACGATCACCCGCGTACAGTCGGGAACGACGGAACTCTGCGTGCTGAATTTTGAGCCGAGCGGGGACCCGGGGTTTCTCGACCAGCTCAGGAGGGCCGCGGTACCGACGCAATGGTGGGTCTCATGCGAGAATCTCGCCCGCCGTTGAACTGGCGGTGCGGGCCGCGCGGCCGGGAGCCGCAAATGCCTGCAACCGTTCATTCCCTGCAATAAGATCGCACGCAAGAAGAGCCCGGGCCGGCCGATGCGGGGTGGCAGAAATTAGCGTACGCCGCCGTACGCACAATCGAGTTACGCGGGCGGACATAGAACGGGCGCCCAGGATCGGATCGTCGCGTTCGCGCCAAGGTGGACGCTGGGACGTCCTGAAGTTCGATGAAGCCTTCTACGGGATACTGCGTCAGACCTCGGCATAATCGCGAAGTCACAATCGCCTTTGATGCAGAAGGGGGGTGGAGGACTTGGCAAGAACGGTCTAAATGCGTTTATTAGACGAATTTGACGCTATTCGGCGGTTGATTTCACTCACATGACGATGAGCATCGAGCCAGCTCGCAAGGCGGCCGAACGCCAACTCCGCTAGCCGAGCAGCGCAGCGCGTTTCACCGGGGTTCCACGGATGTCGAAAAATGTCGGCGTAACGATCGCGCGAAGTTCGGCCAAATGGCCCCACCTCTATCGCTGCGGCACTGCCCGGCCGCCTTTGCGGCGGCGGCGCACTATCGTTCAGCAGGAAGCGGTGGCGATGGCCGAGGCGAGCGGGGCCGGCTGTTGGCGCGCGTCGAAACCCATGTATTCTGCCCCCACCACACCGCATTGCGGGCGTGGCTGATCCCGCCTCTCTGATGGAGTGCGACCTTGAAGGCGCCGAGTCGCGATTATAGGCAGCTTCAGCAGATCATCGTCGGACTGACCGAAGGCGTCATTTTGGTCGGTACGGACCAAAAGATTCTTTGGGCCAACGATGCGGCGTTGGCCATGCACGGCGTTCGACGAATGAAAGACCTTGGCGCAACAGTTAGCAAGTATCGACGGCAATTCCGGCTACGCTATCGCAACAATCGTCCGCTCGGGCGCGGACAGTACCCGATCGAGCGGGTTATCGCCGGAGAGAGTTTCAGCGATGTAACCGTCCAGGTGACGCGCGCCCGCAACACGGAGCAATGCTGGATTCATTCGATCCGTAGCCTTGTCATTACCGATGATTCCGGCGAACCCGATTACCTGGTGCTGATCGTCAAGGACGAGACCGAACGATTTGAGGCGGAGGAACGATTCGAGAGCGCGTTCAACGCCAATCCTGCCCCCGCCATTATCTGCCGGCTATCGGACCAATGCTTCGTTAGGGTCAATCAGGGTTTTCTGGAAATGACCGGCTATGCCCGCGCCGATCTAATCGGGTCTTCCATCCGCGAGATCGATGTGCTGGCCAACGGTGAGAAGCGCGAGCTTGCCCTGGAGCGGCTGAAGGAGGGGGCCACCATCCCACAGATGGAAGCGTCGCTGCCCTTGCCCGGCGGTGCATTTAAGTCTGTGATCGTCGCAGGCGAACCCATCGAGATCGCCGACGAGAACTGCGTGCTCTTTACCTTTGCCGATCTCGATCCGCGCAAAAAGGCCGAGGCTGCATTGCGCCAGAGCGAGGAACGGTTCGCAAAGTCCTTTCGCCTCTCCCCGGTGCCGGCCGTGATCTATAAACTGGTTGGGTTCAAGCTCCTTGAGGTCAATGAGGCCTTCAAGGCGCTCGCAGGTTACGCCGAAGAGGAAGTGGTCGGGCGAAACGCAGCCGAGCTTGGCCTGTGGGCGGATAAGGCCGCGCAGCGGCAGTTCGAAAGTGCGGTCGAAAAAACCGGCGGCATTCGCAATCTCGATCTTCAGCTGCGCGCGAAGGATCAGGCTCTGATCGACTGCCTGGTTTCAGCAGATACCGTTACTATTCATGACGAGCCCTGCGTCCTGCTCGTCATGCAGGATATTACGGACCGCAAGCGGTCTCAGGACGAGCTGATCAAGGCCATCGAAACAGTGATGACCGACACGTCATGGTTCAGTCATAGCGTTGTCGAGAAACTAGCTGTGTTACGCCAGACGTCCCGCCCTCGTCCCGCGGGGAGTGATCTGGAGGATTTGACCGTTCGCGAGCGAGATGTCCTGGGGCTCATTTGCGAAGGCCAAAGCGACTTGGAGATGAGCGACGCGTTGAAGCTTTCGCGCAACACGATCCGCAACCACATCTCGTCCCTCTATCATAAGATCGGCGTCAATCGTCGCGGAGCGGCGATTATCTGGGCGCGCGAGCGCGGCATTACCGGCTCCGACGCGATCAAGCCCGCAAAGCGCACGACGCACAAAACGCCAGCCAAGTAGCAAACTACTAGTCCGGTTGGTACTTGCGTCTCTTGTATGCCGTTCCCCTTATCCCAATCGTCCGCAAGGCCGATCCTGGCTGAGATGACCTGCGCGGCTTGGGACCCTCATGCGCGGCAGGGGAATAACAGGAGCGAAACATGGACAAGAATCGGATCAAAGGCGGCGCCAAGGAGGTAAAGGGTTCCGTGAAGGAGTCCATTGGCAAAGTCACCGGCGACAGACGAACCGAGGCGGAAGGCAGCGCGGAAAAGACGGCGGGAAAAGTCCAGGGCCAGTTCGGCAAAGCCAAGGATGCCGTGCGCGACACCTTCAAGAAATAAGACGCCATCCCGGGGCCGCTTCGGCTTCTTCCGCAGAAGCGCCCACGTCTTGTCGATGGCAATGGGGATGCAGTCCCCAAGGCCAATCCAACTTTGGAATCGAGGAGAAGCGCCATGGACTGGAATCGTGTTGAAGGAAACTGGAAGCAGCTGAAGGGAAAGGTCAGGGAACAGTGGGGCGATCTCACTGATGACGATCTGGATGTCATCAACGGCCGACAACAGCAGCTCGAAGGGAAACTCCAGGAGCGCTACGGACTGGCGAAGGATAAGGCGCGGCAGGAGGTGGAGAATTGGTACGAGTCGGTGAACTGGGACAACGATGAAGCTGCCGGCGAGCCGATGGTCAAAAGACGCCCAGGGGAAATCACCTGAGCAAAAGGGACCGGCCGGGGAGTCGCCCTGCCGGTCCCCGTTACTCCACCGCTTTCGAACGCAGTAAGGACGCTCCGATGACTGACAATCAAAATCCAACGCCCAATAATCCGGAGACGACTCCACCGAGGGAGCCGGGCCGTCAGCAACCGCCCGTTCCGGGCGACCCGGTGCCGCAACCACCTGACCAGCCAGACATTGCGCCCCCGGCAGAACCTGTTCGCAAGCCGCCGCAATACGCTGGCCATGACACTAAACGGGGTTCGTTGAAATCCCAAGCCGCCGCGGATGCGCCTCGTCAAAGAGGCTGATGCCGCGTTACGAAATGCGGGGCAGACTATGCTGGGAACGATCCTCTCTGCGCCGCAACGGGAGGCGGTTGCCCCCAGACATTCGACGTATATTGTCCAACTCGCCGCGGTCGCTGCGATCTATTTCGTGGTGGCGAAGCTCGGACTTGTCCTGGCGTCGGTCCATCCAAATGCGACACCGATTTGGCCGGCGACGGGATTTGCGCTGGCGGCTTTCCTGCTGTTTGGGTATCGGATTTGGCCCGCGCTCTTCGTTGCAGCATTCCTTGCGAACATAACGACCGCCGGGTCGATTTTCACCTCGACAGCAATTGCCGCCGGCAACACGCTGGAAAGCGTTGTCGGCTCCTGGCTCATTAATCGCTGGTCGAACGGTGTTAAGACGTTT
Organism: uncultured Alphaproteobacteria bacterium; assembly: GCA_963731585.1. GTDB lineage: Bacteria > Pseudomonadota > Alphaproteobacteria > Rhizobiales > Xanthobacteraceae > CANKHA01. The sequence goes on along the minus strand of CAVSWC010000003.1, from coordinate 386,986 downwards.
GATACCCCGTTAGGGGTTGCCAAATTCGCGCTCGTCAGTTTCGCTCCAAGTACGATGATCAGCGCTACCCTCGGCGTTGCCAGCCTGAGTTTGGCTGGCTACGCCGCTTGGTCCAATTTCGCATCGATCTGGTTCACGTGGTGGATCGGCGATCTGGCCGGCGCACTGGTTGTCACGCCCGTCATCGTGCTCTGGGCCACAAGTTCTGTCCGAAACCTGCAAACCCGGAAAACTCTTGAACTTGTTGCAGTCGTCATTCTGTCAAGCGCGGTGGGTCTGATCGCGTTCAGTCCGCTGCTGGAGCAGACTGCCTACAGAAGCGCGCTGGCGTTCCTGGTCATACTGCCTTTGATGTGGGGTGCACTGCGCGGCGGCCAGCGTGACACGGCGACTGTCGCCTTTGTTGTGTCGTGCTTCGCGGTCTGGGGCACTGTATTGAATGCAGGGCCATTCGCGCAGGGCGATCTCAACGAATCCTTCCTTCTTCTCCTTGCGTTCATGATCAGCATCTCTGTGCCTTCCTTGGCATTGGCTGCCGACGTGACGGTGCGCAGGCGCCATGAAGAGCAACGCCGGCGCGCGGAAGAACAACACACTCTTCTCCTCGGAGAAATGAGCCACCGCGTCAAAAACCTGTTCGCGGTGGCGAGCGGCATGGTGGCCCTGAGCGCGCGTTCCGCCCGCACGCCGCAAGAGGTCGTCGTGTCAGTCCAGCAAAGGCTCGCTGCGCTTACGCGCGCCCACGAACTGACGCGGCCCGGCCTGATCAGCAGCTCCCATCATGCCGCGGACACAACGTTGCACGCCCTGATCCAGACGATCTTCGCGCCTTACGTCAATGAACGTGCGAAGGGCAAAGATGGCATCATTGTCACCGGGTGCGATTGGCCGATTGGCGGGAATGCCATTACGAACGTCGCCCTTGTGCTGCATGAGCTGGCCACGAACGCAGCGAAATACGGGGCGCTTTCCGCGCCCGGAGGCGTCGTCCACATCGATTGTTCCAAGGCCGACGGCACGCTTTCGATAAAATGGAAAGAGCTGGGCGGACCCCACGTCAAGCAAGAGCCGGCCGGCGAAGGATTTGGCGGATTGCTCACCCGCCGGATTATACAGGACCAGTTTGGCGGTCGGCTTTCCAGAGAATGGGAACCAGAGGGCTTGATTGTGCGTCTCTCAGTACCGCTCGACCGGCTAAAGAGCTGACATCTCAATGTCAGGGAGCCGTCTCGCCGCCTGCTACCTCCTTGTATTTTCCTCTTTCCATCCCGTTTGCCGCCAACAGCAAATCAAGTTGGTTGCCTGCCCCCGCAACCAAATTAACCCGTCGAAGCAAACCTTTAGGCTCGTTTCGGCGGGCTCGTTGCACGGCGCCCCACGCGGCACATTGGGATAAACTTACATAAATCTATTGCGTGACCAGGACGCAGGGGGCGTCTCGCCTACCCGCGCAGTTCCTATATGATCCGCCGCGGTCGCAAACGGCACCGGCTTAAAGGCATCCACGTCACGATGTTATATATCGAAATTGCGACGGTCCTGATCCTCATCGTGATCAACGGCCTCTTGGCCTTGTCCGAACTGGCGGTGGTTTCCGCCCGGCCGGGGCGGCTGAAGGTTTTGGTGCAGCAGGAGGTGAATGGCTCGCGCCGCGCGCTGGCGCTGGCCGCCAATCCCGGGCGTTTCCTTTCCACGGTGCAGATCGGCATCACGCTGATCGGCATCATCGCCGGTGTTTTCTCCGGCGCCACGCTTGCCGGCCCGCTCGTCGATTGGCTGCTGACCCAGGGACTGACGGAACGCGTGGCCGAGCCGCTGGCCTACGGCTCGGTGGTCACGCTCATCACCTATCTCTCGCTCATCATCGGCGAGCTCGTGCCCAAGCAAATCGCCTTGCACAATCCGGAGAAGATTGCCTGCCTGGTCGCGCCGGCAATGACGATCCTCTCGCGTGTCGGCTCGCCGCTTGTTTCGCTTCTGGATCTTTCCGGCAAGCTGGTGCTGAGGCTGCTCGGCCAGCGCGCGGTCCCGGCGAGCCGCGTCACCGACGAGGAGATCAAGACGCTGGTGGCGGAAGCCGAAACCGCCGGCGTGCTGGAGCCGGAAGAGCGCGCGATGATCACCCGCGTGATGCGGCTTGCCGACCGTCCCATCCGCTCCGTCATGACCCCACGACACGATGTCGACATGATCGACCTCGCCGACAATGACGAAATAAACCGCGGCCGCATCATCGAGACGGCGCATTCGCGCCTGCCGGTCTATGAAGACAATGCCGAAGCCGTGCTTGGCGTCGTCCAGGCGAAGGACCTGCTCGATCGCTGCCTGCAGAACAGCCCGTTGAATATCCGCGCATCGGTGCAGCGCGCGCCCGTCGTGCCCGACACCATGGACACGCTCGACGTGGTCGTCGCTGCTGAAGTCCTCGCCGGTGCATATCGGCCTGGTGCACGATGAATACGGTCACTTCCAGGGCGTGGTCACCTCCGCCGATATCCTGGAAGCGATCGTCGGCGAGTTTCGGCACGAGGAAGGCATGATCGAGCCCAATGTCGTGCGCCGCTCCGACGGCTCCTATCTGGTCTCCGGCGCGATGTCGGCAGACGACCTGGCGGAGGCCTTAGTCATCCCGCTGCCAGAGGATCGCAGCTATCACACCGTCGCGGGCCTGGCCTTGTCGGGCTTCGGCAAGCTGCCGGAAGTGGGCGAGAGCGTGCGCATGTACGGTTGGCAATTCGAAGTGCTGGATATGGACGGGCGTCGGATCGACAAGATCCTGCTCAGCCGCGCGGTACCGCGCCGGCAGGCGAAGCCATAGGAGCGATGCATCCGTCACCCTGAGGTGCTCGGCGCCATAGCAGGCGCAGCCTGCGTACACTTGGCTGCGATCGTGCCGAGCCTCGAAGGGCGATGGCCCGGGCCCTTGAGGCTTGGCCTCGATGCTCCCCCTTTCAGGGGAGGTAAAGGATGTACGATCATCACTGCTCCTTCCGGCACCGGCCCGCGCTGCAGGTCCATGATTTCGATCACGTTGCGGTCGGGATCGTGGAAATAGGCGCTGCGGCCCTGAAAGGTGCCTTTGCGCCGGTCCTCTTCCTTGACGATCGGAATGCCCTTTTCGGCGAGGAATTTCTTCGCCCGGTCGTATTCCTCCGCGCTGACGCGGAAGGCGGTATGGATTTCATGCCGGTTCTCCGGGTTCGGGTCGACCGGCTTTTCCGAATAAGTCAGCACGAAATTGTCGTTACCGCACGCCATGAACACCATGTGGTCGTTGCGCCGGATACGGTCGAAGCCGAAAATTTCCTTGTAGAATTTTTCCGAACGGTCGAGATCCTTCACCGGAATCGTGAAGTGCAGCAGGCCGTGGGACTTGATCATGAACTTCACTCCCAATTTTTATTCGCGGTTACTTGCCCGACTGAATCCTCCGCAGCCGTTCCACCTGTTCCGGCGGCGTGGTCGCGTAGATACGCTCGAGCAAGGCCTGCAGCGCCTGTCCGTCGCGCGGCGCATTCACGCCGAGCCCGCGCTTCTCCCCGTCCGCCAGGAATTCCTTGTCGGCAAAGGTGTCGGCAAAGGCCTTTCGCATGACGGCCACGCGGTCGGCCGGAACGCCCGGCGGCATCAGATAAGGCCGGCCGGCGGTGAGCGGCGCCACGGCGGCCGCCACCAGCTCCTTGTCTTCTTCCTTGGTGATCAGGTCGGCCAGGAAGGGGACGTCCTTGATTTCCGGCTGCTTCTCGCCCGCCATTTGCACCAGCAGCTTCACCTTGCCTTCCTTCAACCAGGTCGGCTTGGTCGCCATCAGCGAATTGTAAAAGACGCTGGGATAGCCGTTGAGCTCGCCGCGCTCCATCGCGAGGAAGGCGTGGGTCTGCGATTCATAGCCGACGATGATCTTCAGCTTCGTTCCCAGCACCTCGTTCAACAGCCGCCCGTAAAAACTCGGTGTCGAATTGTTGCCTGACGATCCCATGGTCAGCTCGGTGGTCCTGGCCTGCTGCCAGGTGTCGACCGGGGCGGTGTGCCAGACGGTGAGGATCGCGGTTTCCTGGCTGGGCGTGCCGAGCCAAATGAATTTAGTCGGGTCGAAATTCGCTTCCTTGGTGCCGAACAGCGGCTCGAACGGCACATTGTTCTGCAAGCCGCCGATGGTCAGCCCGTCTTTCGGGGCGACGTTGTAGAGGAAATTGGCCGCGACGATGCCGCCGGCGCCGGCCATGTTCTTGACCACCACCGTGGGATTGCCGGGGATATGCTTGGGCAGATGCGCCGCGAGCGTGCGTGCCACCGCGTCATAGCCGCCGCCGGGGGCTGAGCTGAGGATGATGGTGACGGTCTGGCCTTTGTAGAAATCGGCCGGCGACTGCGCCAGCGCGGGACCGGCCCACAGACCGAGAACAAACCATCCAAGCAAGCCGCGGCGGAAAAGATCGGTCGGCATGGTGATCCTCCGGAGATTCACAGCGCATCATCCAGCTGTCATAAAACGCGCCTAGCGTCGCCGCGTCAATTTGCGCTTCCTACAAGGCTGAAAAGGCGTCGATGTGGACACCATGGTGCTGGCCTACCGGGTGACCCTGCCCAAATAGGGCCAGCCTGCCGACACGTGATCGTATGACTTCATGCTGCGCGGTGAAGGGTCCGGCCTGCCGAGCATCATCATTTGCGTGCGGTCATTAGCCGGAATTGCTTGTGCGCACATTTTTTTGCGGCGCAACATAAGCGCGCCGCTATGCCCACCAAAGTCTAGGTGCGGCAGTTGGTCCGCGCCGAAATTAATATAGTATTATGCATACCAACAGGGATGCGCTTTGATGCGCAAAGGGGTGCGGCCCCATCTGGGAATGCCGCGCCATGAGCCGGCATAGAACGGCACAGATAACCGGAGGAAGTCGCTATGCAACGCTCCACCCATTCGCTTGGCTTTTTTGCTGCGGCCGCATTGGTCCTCGGCTCCGTCCTCGCGCCGGCGCCCGCTCTTTCTGCCTGGGAACCGACCCGGCCCATCGAGCTCATCGTTCCCGCGGGCACCGGCGGCGGCGCCGACATCATGGCCCGCACCATCCAGGGCATCGTCACCAAACACAGCCTGACCAAGCAGCCGATGGTCGTGGTCAACAAGGCGGGCGGCGCGGGCGGCGAGGGCTTCCTCGACGTCAAGAGTTCGCAAGGCAATCCGCACAAGATCATCATCACCCTGTCCAACCTCTTCACCACGCCGTTGGCCACCGGCATTCCCTTCAACTGGAAGGATCTAACCCCGGTCGCCATGCTCGCTCTCGACGAGTTCGTGCTCTGGGTGAACGCGGAGAAGCCTTACAAGAACGGCGAAGGAATATATCGAGGCCGCCAAGGCCGCGAACGGCACCTTCAAAATGGGCGGCACCGGCTCCAAGCAGGAAGACCAGATCATTACCGAGGCCGTTCAGAAGGCCACCGGCGCCAAGTTCATCTATATTCCACAGGCTGGCGGCGGTGCGGTGGCCGTGCAGCTCGTCGGCAATCACGTCGACTCCACTGTCAACAACCCGAACGAGGCGCTCTCGCATTGGCGCGGCGGCAAGCTGCGCCCGCTTTGCGTGTTCGACTCCAAGCCGCTTGACTATAAAGAGAAGATCGCAGCCGACCAGGGCTGGGACAGCATTCCGACCTGCAAGTCGGCGGGCCTTGATATCGAGTATCTCATGCTGCGCGGCATTTTCATGAGCCCGGGCGCCACCAAGGAGCAGGTCGATTACTACGTCGAACTGTTCAAGAAGGTGCGCGAAACGGAGGAATGGAAGAAGCTGATGGCCGACGGCGCGTTCAACCAGACCTTCATGATCGGGAAGGAATACACCGACTGGGTCGCCAAGGAAGAAACGCGCCACCAGCAGTTGATGAAAGACGCCGGCTTCCTGGCCGCCAACTGACAATCTGGCACCACACACGCCGGCGGGGGGTTCATCCTGCCGGCGGTTTTCTGCGGATGGTTGCGGAGCAAGTCGAGATGAAAAGGGGTCGGGCAAGCGCGGAGACTGGTCCGAGTCATCGCGCAGTGGAAATCGGTGTTGCGCTGGCCTCGATCGCCTTTGCGGGTCTTGTCATCATCGGCAGTTTACGGGCCGGTATCGACTGGGGCGCCGAAGGCCCGCGCGCCGGATTTTTTCCGTTCTATATTGCCTTGTTCATCCTGCTCGCCAGCGTGGTGAACCTTTTCTCCGCTTTTACGGATTCGCCGCGGGAAAAGCTGTTCGCCCAATGGGGCCAACTGCTCCGCGTGCTGTCGGTGATCATTCCGACCGCGGTCTACGTTGCAATCATTCCCACGCTCGGCATCTATGTCTCGTCGGCAATGCTGATCGCCCTGTTCATGAAGTGGCTGGGAAAATATCGCTGGTCGATCGTCGCGCTGGTTGCGCTGGGCGTGCCGGTGGCGGTCTTCCTGGTTTTTGAAAAATGGTTCCTGGTGCCGCTGCCGAAGGGTCCGGTGGAGGCGATGTTGGGGTTTTGATCGTAGCAGGGAAGCCGGGACAACCGGCACGGGGACGAAAGCTCAGCGAAGATGGAAGAAATCGTCAATCTGTTTCACGGCTTTGCCGTCGTACTGCAGCCGTTCAACATCATGGTGATGGTGATCGGGATTCTGCTCGGCGTCATCATCGGTGTACTGCCCGGCCTCGGCGGCGCCAACGGCGTGGCAATCCTGTTGCCGCTGACCTTCTCGATGTCGCCGACCTCCGCCATCATCATGCTGTCCTGCATCTATTGGGGCGCGCTGTTCGGCGGCGCCATCACCTCGATATTGTTCAACATCCCCGGTGAGCCCTGGTCGGTGGCGACCACCTTCGACGGCTATCCCATGGCGCAGAAGGGTCAGGCGGGCGAGGCACTTACCGCGGCCTTCACCTCCTCCTTTGTCGGCGCGTTGTTCGCCGTCATCATGATCACGCTGGTGGCGCCGTTGGTCGCCGCCTTTGCCTTGCAATTCGGGCCCGCGGAGAAATTTGGCGTCTATTTCCTGGCCTTTTGCAGCTTCATCGGCATGAGCAAGGAGCCGCCGTTCAAGACGCTGGCGGCGATGATGATCGGCTTCGCGCTCGCCTCCGTCGGCCTCGACCAGATGACCGGCGCGCTGCGGCTTACCTTCGGCTTCACCGACTTGCTCACCGGCTTCGACTTCCTGATCGCGGTGATCGGCCTGTTCGGCATCGGCGAGATCCTGCTGACCATGGAGGAGGGGCTCGCGTTCAAGGGGCGCACCGCCAACATCAATTCCAAGGTGGTGTTCGAGACCTGGAAGAAACTTCCGCGATTCTGGGTAACTTCGCTGCGCTCCTGCATCATAGGCTGCTGGATGGGCATCACGCCCGCGGGCGCCACGCCTGCCTCCTTCATGAGCTATGGCATCGCAAAACGCACCTCGCGTAATGGCCGCAAATTCGGCACCGGCGAGATCGAGGGCGTGGTCGCGCCGGAAACCGCGGCGCATGCCGCCGGCACTGCCGCGCTGCTGCCGATGCTGGCGCTCGGTGTTCCCGGCTCGCCCACCGCGGCGGTGCTGCTCGGCGGCCTGCTGATCTGGGGTCTTCAGCCCGGGCCGATGCTCTTCGTCGAGAACAAGGACTTCGTCTGGGGCCTGATCGCGAGCATGTATCTCGGCAACGTCGTCGGCCTCATCATCGTGCTGACCTGCGTGCCGCTGTTCTCCGCGATCTTGCGCATCCCTTTCAGCATCATCGCCCCGGTCATCTTGGTGTTCTGCGCCATCGGCGCCTATTCGGTGAACAACAGAACCTTCGACGTGATGCTGATGCTGGTGTTCGGTGTGCTCGGCTACATCCTGAAGAAGTGCAATTACCCGCTGGCTCCGCTGGTGCTCGCGATCGTGCTCGGCAACAAGGCGGAGGAAGCATTCCGGCAGTCGTTGCTTGGTTCGCAGGGCAGCTTCGGCGTGTTCTTTTCGAACGGACTCGTGGGCACGATCATGGCGTTGGGGTTGATCGCCCTGTTCTGGCCGCTGATCTCCAACGGCTGGGCCTGGCTGCGCTCACGCCCGGCCTATTGAGCCGCCGGAGGACGCGCTCGCCGGAGGAAAACTAATGTCGTTGTTGCCGGTTAAATGCAGCATTTGCGTTCAAGCCGGTCATTGGAATATTGTATACCAGATATGACTTCTGCCCCGACCAGCTTTGCATCGTTGAAACCCCGCCCCGATGAAGACGCGGTGGACCCCACCACACGGCTGGCGCTAGAGCCGCTCGCTTCCGACAGCTTCAAGAACAAGGCCTATGCCGCGCTGAAAAACGTCATCGCCGGCATGGATGTCTATCGCAGCCGCTTGGACATCCGGCTCGACGAGCGCCAACTGGCGCAGGATTTCGGCGTCAGCCGCACGCCGGTGCGCGAAGCCATGGCGCAGCTTGAGCGCGAAGGCTTCATCCGCTCGGTGCCGCGCCGCGGGGTTTACGTGGTGCGCAAGACCAAGCGCGAAGTGATCGAAATGATCACCGCCTGGGCCGCGCTGGAGAGCATGGCCGCCCGCCTGATCACCAAGAGCGCCACAGGCGACGAGATCGCGGTGCTGCGCAGGATGTTCGCCACCTTCCATGACGGGCAGGTGGCGGCGCATCTCGACGAATATTCCGAGGTGAATATCGAGTTTCACCAGACCATCATCCGGATGAGCCACAACAGCGTGCTCATCCATCTGGCGGAAAACCTGTTCACCCATATGCGCATGATCCGGCGCAAAACCATCGGCGAGAAAGACCGCGCCGACCGCTCGATCCGCGACCACATGCACATCATCGAGGCGATCGAGGCGCGCGACACCGAGCGCGCCGAAGAACTGGTGCGCATGCACGCGCTCGGCCTGGCCGACCACGTGGCGCGCTATGCCGATTATCTGGACTAACGAAAAGACCGGGAGGATTCCCATGGCTGAAGCAGCAGTGAAGGCGAAAAGCGAAACCGCGGCAGCCGAACCAGAGCGCGAGCTGACGGACGGCTTTCATCTCGTCATCGACGCGCTCAAGCTCAACGGCCTCAACACGATCTACGGCGTACCCGGCATTCCGATCACGGACTTCGGCCGCATGGCGCAGGCCGCCGGGATTCGCGTGCTCTCGTTCCGGCACGAGCAGAATGCCGGCTATGCGGCGGCGATTGCGGGCTTTCTGACGAAGAAGCCCGGCGTCTGCCTGACGGTGTCGGCGCCCGGCTTCCTCAACGGCCTCACCGCGCTGGCGCATGCCACGACCAACTGCTTCCCGATGATCCAGATCAGCGGTTCGTCCGAGCGCGAGGTCGTGGACCTGCAGCAGGGCGACTACGAAGAGATGGACCAGCTCGCGATCGCCAAGCCGCTCTGCAAAGCCGCCTTCCGCGTGCTGCATGCCGCCGATATCGGTATTGGCGTGGCGCGGGCGATCCGCGCTGCGGTTTCCGGCCGGCCCGGCGGTGTTTATCTCGATCTGCCCGCCAAACTGTTCGGGCAAGTGATGGACGCGCAGGCTGGGCGAGAAGTCGCTGGTGAAAGTGATCGATCCGGCGCCGGCCCAGATCCCCGCACCGGAGGCGGTCAAGCGTGCACTCGATGTCCTGAAGGGTGCCAAACGCCCTCTGATCATCCTCGGCAAGGGCGCGGCTTACGCGCAGGCCGACGACGCGATCCGCGCGCTGGTCGAAAAGAGCGGCATTCCATTCCTGCCGATGAGCATGGCCAAGGGCCTTCTCCCCGACACGCATCCGCAGTGCGCGGGCGCCGCGCGCTCGACGGTGTTGCAACAATCCGACGTCGTGATGCTGATCGGCGCCCGGCTCAACTGGCTGCTGTCGCATGGCAAGGGCAAGACCTGGGGCGAGCCTCACTCCAAGAAGTTCATTCAGATCGACATTGAGCCGAAGGAGATGGACTCCAACGTCGAGATCGCCGCGCCCGTGGTCGGCGACATCGGCTCCTGCGTCGCGGCGCTGCTCGATGGCATGGGGACCAAATGGCCCGCCCCGCCGGCTGATTGGACCGGCGCGGTCAGCAAGAAGCGCGAAGAGAACGTCTCCAAGATGGCGCCACGGCTGATGAACAACAATTCCCCGATGGATTATCACGGCGCGCTCGGCGTGCTGCGCACCATCATCAAGGAGCGGCCGGACGCCATTCTGGTCAATGAAGGCGCCAATACGCTCGATCTCGCGCGCGGCATTATCGATATGTATCAGCCGCGCAAGCGGCTGGACGTCGGCACCTGGGGCGTCATGGGCATCGGCATGGGATATGCCATTGCCGCCGCCATCGAGACCGGAAAGCCCGTCCTTGCGGTCGAAGGCGACTCGGCCTTCGGGTTCTCCGGCATGGAGGTGGAGACCGTCTGCCGCTACAAGCTGCCGGTCTGCGTCGTCATCTTCAACAACGACGGCATCTATCGTGGCACCGACGTCAATCCGACCGGCAGGATGGATCCCGCGCCGACCGTCTTCGTCAAGGGCGCGCGCTACGACAAGATCATGGAGGCCTTCGGCGGCGTTGGCGTTAATGCGACCAGCCCCGACGAGCTGAAACGCGCGGTGAACGCCGCGATGGACAGCGGCAAGCCCACCCTGATCAATGCAGTCATCGATCCGGCCGCCGGCAGCGAGAGCGGCCGCATCGGCAATCTCAACCCGCAGAGCGCGCTGAAAAAGAAGTGACACGAAGTGTCATCCCGGAAGCGGCGAAGCCGCGCTCCGGGATCGCACAGAGACTAAACGGTCCCGGTTCTGCAGCGCACCGCTTCGCGCTGCGCAGCGCCCGGGACACGAGACAGGACCAGGAGACGACAAATGGCCACCCGCAACAAGCAGAAAAAGCAGACCAAAGCGAAGCGCAAGGCGAAGTCCGCCGCCCGCAAGCCCGCTGCGAAGACGTCCGCGAAAAAGGCCGCGGCGACGAAAAACGGCAACGGCCTGCCGCGTCCTAGCAGCAGGCCCTATGGCCAGGCCGGCAAGGCGCTCGACGGCGTGCGTGTGCTCGACTTCACGCACGTGCAATCGGGGCCGACCTGCACCCAGCTGCTCGGTTATCTTGGGGCGGACGTGATCAAAATCGAGCGGCCAGGCGTCGGCGACATCACGCGCGGGCAATTGCGCGACGTCAAAGGCCAGGACAGCCTCTATTTCACGATGCTGAACGGCAACAAGCGCTCGATCACCATCAACTCCAAGAACCCCAAGGGCAAGGAGATCATCAATCGGCTGATCAAGCATTGCGACGTGCTGGTGGAGAATTTCGCACCCGGCGCGCTCGACCGCATGGGCTTCACCTGGGACTACATCCATAAGCTCAACCCGCGCATGATCGTCGCTTCGGTGAAGGGCTTCGGCCCCGGACCGTACGAGGATTGCAAGGTTTATGAGAACGTCGCGCAATGCGCCGGCGGCTCGGCGTCCACCACAGGCTTCCGCGATGGCCCGCCGCTCGTGACCGGGGCGCAGATCGGCGACAGCGGCACCGGCCTGCATGTCGCCTTTGGCATCGTTGCCGCGCTCTATCAGCGGATGCGGACCGGACGCGGCCAGAAAGTGCTCTGCGCCATGCAAGACGGCGTGCTCAACCTTGCGCGCGTGAAACTGCGCGACCAGCAGCGCATCGCCCACGGCCCGCTGACCGAATACAGCCAGTTCGGCGAGGGCATTCCTTTCGGAAAGGCGGTGCCGCGGGCGGGCAACAATTCCGGCGGTGGCCAGCCCGGCTGGATTCTGAAGTGCAAAGGCTGGGAGACCGATCCCGACGCCTACATCTATTTCATCACCCAGGCGCCGGTCTGGGGCGTGATCTGCGATCTGATCGGCAAGCCGGAATGGAAGACCGATCCGGACTTCGCGACGCCGCCGGCGCGGCTGCCGCGGCTCAAGCATATCTTCGCGACCATCGAAGAGTGGACGATGACCAAGAGCAAGTTCGAGGTCATGGAAATCTGCAACGAGGTGGACATTCCCGTTGGCCCGATCCTGTCGATGAAGGAGATCGCCGAAGAGCCGTCGTTGCGCCAGACCGGCACGGTGGTGGAAGTCGATCATCCCGGCCGCGGCAAATATCTCACTGTCGGCAATCCGGTGAAGATGTCGAACTCGCCCTGCGAGGTGAAGCGCTCGCCGCTGCTGGGCGAGCACACGAACGAGGTGTTGAAGAAGGAGCTCGGCTATTCCGACAAGGAGATCGCCGAGATCAGGATGTCGGGAGCGATCACGCCGCCGGAAAAGCCGGCCAAGGCCGAGGCGGCGTAGCGACAGTGTCATCCCCGCGAAGGCGGGGATCCATACGCCGAGCGCTATCGAGAGAACACGGAGTATGGATCCCGGCTCTCGCTTCGCTCGGCCGGGATGACAGAAAGAGTTTGGGGGGCTGTTAAATGCGTATCGTGGTTCACGGCCAGCAGGCCTTCGGCAAGGCGGTGCTGGAAGCGCTGCTCAAGCGCGGGGAAAACGTCGTCGCCGTGTATGCCGCGCCGGAAAAGCCGGGCGCCAAGGCCGATCCGCTGAAGGAGGCCGCGCTCGCCGCCAACCTGCCGGTCCATCAGCCCGCCTCCTACAAGGACCCGAAGGTCTGGGATGAATTCAAGGCGCTGAAGCCCGACCTGCAGGTGATGGCCTTCGTCACGCTGTTTGTGCCGGAGGAATTCCTCAACATCCCGACCAACGGCTCGATCCAGTATCATCCTTCGCTGCTGCCGGCCTATCGCGGCGCCAGCGCCATCAACTGGCCGATCATCAAGGGGGAGAAGGAAACCGGACTGTCGATTTTCTGGCCGGACAACGGTCTCGATACCGGCGACGTGCTGTTGCAAAAGAAGACGCCGATCAGCAACACCGACACCCTCGGGACGGTCTATTTTGACCGTTTATTTCCGCTTGGCGTCGAGGCCATGATGGAGTCGGTCGATCTGGTGAAGGCCGGCAAGGCTCCGCGCATCAAGCAGGATGAATCGAAGGCGACCTATGAAGGAATGTGCAAGGCGGAGAATGCCAAGATCGACTGGGGCAAGCCCTGGGAACAGATCGATCGGCTGATCCGCGGCTGCAATCCGGCGCCCGGCGCCTGGTCCACGCTCGACGGCAAGGCCATCAAGATTTTCGAGGCCCAGCCGCTGCCGGCGAAAAATCCCAAAGGCATCGCCGGCAAGCTCGGCGAGATTGTCGCGGTGGAAGCCGATGGCGTCACCGTGGTCTGCGCCGACGGCCGTTTCAAGCTCACCCGCGTGCAGCCGCCCGAGGGCAAGAAGATCGAAGCCGGCGAATGGGCCGCGACGTCGAACATCGCCAAGGGCGCGAGGTTCGCATGAACTCTTTCTGTCGTCCGCGCGCGGGCGGGGACCCATAACCTCCGTCAGAGAGATACAAATCGGCCGGTGGCTATGGATTCCCGCTTTCGCGGGAACGACGCCGAGTATGCCGCGCGATCATTCCAAACCTGAATTACCTCACCAGTGGACCATCCCATGCCCGCCTCGCAGCACCAATCACCGAAGTCCGACATCGAAATTTCCCAGTCCGCGGAAAAGCGGCGCATTCTCGACATCGCCAAGGAAAAGCTCGGCATCGCGGCGGAAAATCTCGAACCTTACGGGCACTACAAAGCCAAGGTGTCGATGGATTTGGTCAAGTCGCTCCAGAGCAAGAAGGACGGCAAGCTGATTTTGGTCACCGCGATCACGCCGACACCGGCGGGCGAAGGCAAGACCACCACCACCGTCGGTCTCACCGACGCGCTCAATCACATCGGCAAGAAGGCGATGCTTTGCCTGCGCGAGCCCTCGCTCGGCCCGTCCTTCGGCATGAAGGGCGGCGCGGCCGGCGGCGGCTATGCCCAGGTGGTGCCGATGGAGGATATCAATCTGCACTTCACCGGCGACTTCCACGCCATCACCTCGGCGCATAACCTGCTTTCTGCGCTGGTCGACAATCACATCTACTGGGGCAATGCGCTCGGCATCGACAGCCGCCGCGTGGTCTGGCGGCGCGTCATGGATATGAACGATCGCGCACTGCGCGAGATCGTCTGCTCGCTCGGCGGCGTCGCCAACGGATTTCCGCGCGAGACCGGCTTCGACATCACCGTTGCTTCGGAAGTGATGGCGATCTTTTGCCTGGCCAAGGATCTTGACGACCTGAAGGAGCGGCTCGGCAACATCATCGTCGGCTATACGCGGGAACGCAAACCCGTGCGTGCGCGCGACCTGAAGGCGCATGGCGCCATGACGGCGCTGCTGAAGGAAGCGATCGCGCCCAATCTGGTGCAGACGCTGGAGGGCACGCCTGCCTTCATCCATGGCGGCCCCTTCGCCAATATCGCGCATGGCTGCAATTCGGTGGTCGCCACCACGACGGCGCTGAAGCTCGCGGATTATGTCGTGACCGAAGCCGGCTTCGGCGCCGACCTCGGCGCGGAGAAATTCATCGACATCAAATGCCGCAAGGCCGGGCTCTCGCCCGATTGCGTGGTCATCGTCGCCACCATCCGCGCGTTGAAGATGCACGGCGGGGTCAAGAAGGACGAACTGAAGAAAGAAGACCTCAAAGCACTGGAAATCGGCATGGCCAATCTGGCGCGCCATGTGGAGAATGTGAAGAAGTTCGGCCTGCCGGCGGTGGTCTCGATCAACCGCTTCTCCGCCGACAGCGAGGCGGAGATCAAGCTGGTGCGGGACGCCTGTCAGAAGCTCGGCGTCGAGGCCTTGATGGCCGATCACTGGGCCATGGGCGGCGAGGGCGCAGCGGACGTCGCGCGCGCGGTGGTGAAGACCATCGACGGCAACAAGGGCAAGGTGAAGCTGCTCTATCCCGACGATCAGTCGCTGTTCGACAAGATCTGCACCATCGCCAAGGAAATCTACCGCGCCAGCGAGGTCACCGCCGATAAGGCGGTGAAGGATCAGCTCAAGACCTGGGAGGAGATGGGGTTCCGCAAGCTGCCGGTGTGCATCGCCAAGACGCAGTATTCATTCTCGACCAACCCGGATCTGAAGGGCGCGCCCAGCAATCACATCATGAATGTGCGCGAGGTGCGGCTTTCCGCCGGCGCGGAATTCGTGGTCGCGGTCTGCGGTGAGATCATGACCATGCCGGGTCTGCCCAAGGTGCCGTCGGCCGACTCGATCGACGTCGGCGCGGACGGCAAGATCGTCGGGCTGTTCTAAGGCAGCGATGTATTTTTCGCTATCCTCAATCCGTCATCCTGAGGAGCGAGCGTAGCGAGCGTCGATCTCGGGCGAAACCCGAGATCATGCGCGGCCACCTCAGGATGACGGATTTAGATTTGCGGATGATTTTCACGCCGCCTCCAGCTCCGGCGCGACGCGTTTGGCTTCCGCCACCAATGCGGCGGTAGCGGGCATCATCGGCTCGCGCGCGGGCACAACCAGCCCGATGGTCTGCACCGCTTCCGGCTCCAGGATCGGAATTGCGCGGATGGTGTCGGTGAGCCCGAGCGTTTCGGCCAGCTTCGCCGGCATCACGCTCGCCCAGCGGCCGGTGCGCACGTGGGAGAACAGCAGGATCATCGAATCCGATTCCAGCGTGGGCCGCGATTCCCCGCCCGCGCTTTTGAGCAATCGGTCGATGATGCGCCGGTTCTGCATGTCGGGGGTGAGCAAACAGAGCGGCACCTGCGCCACCTCCGCCCAGGTGACGGTCTCGCGGTTGCCGAGCGGCGCGTCGGCGGAAGTAAGCAAGCGGTAGCGCTCGCGGTAGAGCGGCACGGTGTTCACCCGCCCCACCGGCTCGTTGCCGAGATACGTGATGCCGGCATCGATCTCGAGGTTGTCGAGCAGTTCCAGTATTTCGATCGAGGTGCGGGACCAGATGGTGAATTGCACGTTCGGGTGCCGCTCGCGATAGGGCGTGGTGAGTGCGGCCACCATCGCCAGCGCCGTGGGGATCGCCGCGATCCGCAGCCGGCCGGTGAGTCCGTGGCGCAGCGAATTGATCTCCTCCCGCATGGCGCGGGTGTCGCCGACGATGCGGCGCGCCCATTGCAGCACGCGCTCGCCCTCCGGGGTGAAACCCTGAAAGCGCGAGCCGCGGTTCACCAGCAGCACGCCCATCTGTCCTTCGAGCTGTTTCACGCCCGCCGAGAGCGTGGGCTGCGTCACGCCGCAGGCTTCGGCGGCCCGGCCAAAATGCCGCTCCCGGGCGAGCGCCAGGATGAAGTCCAGCCGGTCGATCATGGTTTATCCAATCATCCCAATTGCTTACGCCTAAGGCCCGTGGAGCTTACGCCAATAATAATCAGCAATGCCCCTCTCGTCGATAGAAGCCATCTATCGACCCCATGGACTTTGGGGGATTGTCTGAAAGCCGCCTGAGGCCGATTTTGAGCTTGGAGATTGCGATGAATATTCAGACGCCTCCCCCGCGTAGCTCTGGGCAGCCGAACCGCAGGCCGCGGCGCACTCCGAAAGGCCGGCAGGTCGATCCGCAGGCGCTCGAGGAAGTGTGCGCGCTGCTCGGCGACAAGCCGCGCCGGCGCGATCTGTTGATCGAGCATCTGCATCTCATTCAGGACGCCTATGGCTGTCTTTCCGCCGCGCATCTCGCCGCGCTCGCCGCCGAGATGAAATTGGCGCTGGCCGAGGTCTATGAGGTCGCGACCTTCTATGCGCATTTCGATGTGGTGAAGGAAGGTGAGTTGTCGCCGCCCGCAGTCACCGTGCGCGTTTGCAACTCGCTGTCTTGTGCGATGGCGGGCGCCGAAAAGCTGCTGGCCGAGCTGCCGGGGAAACTGGGTGCCGGCGTGCGCGTCTTGCGCGCGCCCTGCATGGGCGCCTGCGACCGCGCCCCGGTCTGTGCCGTCGGTCACGTGCAGACCTTCCAGGCGAATGCCGAGAACGTCGCTGCCGCCGTCAAGAACAAGCCGCATGCGCATGCGTTGCATCCGGCGCAAGACCTTCGAGCAGTACCGCGCCGCGGGCGGCTACGCGCTGCTGAAATCCTGCCTCGACGGCAGCCGCACGCGCGAAGAGATCATCAAGGCGGTGGACGATTCCGGTTTGCGCGGCCTTGGCGGCGCGGGCTTTCCCACCGGCCGCAAATGGACGCTGGTGCGCAACGAGCCCGCCCCGCGCCTGTTCGCGGTCAATGCCGACGAGGGCGAGCCCGGGACCTTCAAGGACCGGCATTATCTCGCGCCTCGATCCGCACCGTTTCATCGAAGGCATGCTGATCGCCGCCTGGGTGGTCGAGGCGGTCGAGACCTATATCTACATCCGCGACGAATATCCCGAGCTGCGGCTGATGCTGCTGGACGAGCTGGCCAAGGTCGAGCAGGCCGGCCTCTCGCCGCACAGCAAGTTGCATCTGCGGCGCGGGGCGGGCGCTTACATCTGCGGTGAAGAATCCGCGATGATCGAATCGATCGAAGGCAAGCGCGGATTGCCGCGCCATCGCCCGCCCTACCTCGCGCAGGTCGGTTTATTCGGCCGCCCGACGCTCGAGCAGAATGTCGAGACCATGTATTGGCTGCGCGACATCATCGAGAAGGGCGCGGCCTGGTTCACCTCGCAGGGCCGGCACGAGCGCAAGGGTTTCCGCAGCTTCTCGGTTTCCGGCCGGGTGAAGAATCCCGGCGTGAAGCTCGCCCCCGCCGGCATCACCGCGCGCGAACTGATCGACGAATTCTGCGGCGGCATGGCGGACGGCCACAGCTTCAAGGCTTATCTGCCGGGCGGCGCCTCGGGCGGCATCCTGCCGGCCTCGATGGCGGACATTCCGCTCGATTTCGGCACGCTGGAACAATACGGCTGCTTCATCGGCTCGCATGCGGTGGTCGTCCTCTCCGAGCAGGACGACATGAAGGCAACCGCGATCAACCTCATGCGTTTCTTTGAGGACGAGAGTTGCGGGCAATGCACGCCCTGCCGCGTCGGCACCGAGAAGGCGGTGAAACTGATGGAACAGGGGCCGTGGGATGCGGCGCTGCTGACCGAGCTTTCCACCGCCATGCGCGACGCCTCGATCTGCGGGCTTGGCCAAGCGGCGCCCAATCCGCTGCTTTGCGTGCTCAAATATTTTCCCGAGGACCTGAGCAAGCCGATGGGGAAGTGGTGATGCTAACCGTCACGCATACATATCTATTTGTCGTCCCCGCGAAGGCGGGGACCCATAATCCCAGCGCGATCGATAGGGCAGGGCGTATGGGCCCCCGCCTTCGCGGGGGCGACGAAAGAAAGTCACGTCGATGACCGATACAAACAAACCTGGCGGCTACGGCCACGACAAGCAGGGCGCGGCGGGCGGCGACAACAAGGGCGGCGGCAAGCCCGCGGTTTCGCACAAGGGCCCGGTGGATTCCGTCGATGGCGAGGCAAAGGGCGCGCCGGCCATCGCCTTCACCCTCGACGGCCGCGAAGTCGTCGCGCGCGCGGGCGAGACCATCTGGCAGGTCGCCAAGCGGGAAGGCGTGGAGATTCCGCATCTGTGCTACGCGCCGGAGCCGGGCTACCGCGCCGACGGCAATTGCCGCGCCTGCATGGTCGAGATCGAGGGCGAGCGCGTCTTGGCCGCGAGCTGCATCCGCAAGCCCGCCGCCGGCATGAAGGTCAATGCCTCCAACGAGCGCTCGAAAACCGCGCGCAAGATGATCTTCGATCTGCTGGTTTCCGATCAGCCCGAGCGCGCCACCTCGCACGATCCCATTTCGAAATTCTGGGGCTGGGCCGACAAGATGGGCATCGCGACCGGCCGCTTTCCCGAGCGCGCGAAGCAGCCGGCATCCGACCGCAGCCATGTGGCGATGGCGGTCAATCTCGACGCCTGCATCCACTGCAATCTCTGCGTCCGCGCCTGCCGCGAAGTGCAGGTCAATGACGTCATCGGCATGGCCGGCCGCGGCCATCACGAAAAGATCGTGTTCGACTTCGACGACCCGATGGGCAATTCCACCTGCGTCGCCTGCGGGGAATGCGTGCAGGCCTGCCCGACCGGCGCGCTGATGCCGGCGACGCTGGTCAACGAGCAGAATGTCCGCACCGAATACCCCGACCGCAAGGTCGACAGCGTCTGCCCTTATTGCGGCGTCGGCTGCCAGCTCACCTACCAGATCAAGGACGACAAGCTGATCGCGGTGACCGGGCGCGAAGGCCCCGCCAACGAGAACCGGCTGTGCGTGAAAGGCCGCTTCGGATTTGATTATGTCTCCAACCCGCAGCGCCTGACCAAGCCGATGGTCCGCAAAGATGGCGTGCCCAAGCATGCCGACGATCTGGTCGATCCGGCCAATCCCTGGACGCATTTCCGCGAGGCCACCTGGGAAGAGGCGATGGAGCGCGCCGCCAAGGGCCTGGTCAAAATCCGCGACCGCGACGGGCCGCGCGCGCTGGCCGGCTTCGGCTCGGCCAAGGGCTCGAACGAGGAGGCCTATCTGTTCCAGAAGCTGGTGCGCACCGGCTTCGGCTGCAACAATGTCGATCACTGCACGCGGCTGTGCCACGCCTCGTCAGTCGCCGCGCTCCTGGAAGGCGTCGGCTCGGCGGCGGTGACAGCGATCTTCAACGAGTGCAAGAATTCCGACGTCATCATCGTCATCGGCGCCAATCCGACCGAGAATCACCCGGTCGCCGCTACCTTCTTCAAGCAGGCGGCCAAGCGCGGCGCCAAGCTGATCGTGATGGATCCGCGCGGACATGCGCTCAAGCGTCACGCCTGGCAGATGATGCAGTTCAAGCCAGGTACCGACGTGGCGCTGCTGAATGGCATCCTCAACGTCATCATCGAAGAGAAGCTGTACGACCAGCAATACGTCCAGACCTATACCGAGGACTTCGACAAGCTGGCCGCCAGCGTGAAGCCTTTCACGCCGGAAGAGATGGCGCCGATCTGCGGCATCGAGCCGGATGTGCTGCGCAAGGTGGCGCGCACTTTTGCCCGCGCCGAAAGCGCGATCATTTTCTGGGGCATGGGCGTGTCGCAACACACCCACGGCACCGATAATGCGCGCTGCCTGATCGCCTTGTCGCTGATCTGCGGTCAGGTCGGCCGGCCGGGTACCGGGCTGCATCCGCTGCGCGGACAGAACAACGTGCAGGGCGCTTCCGACGCCGGCCTGATCCCGATGTTCTTCCCGGATTACAAGTCGGTGGAGGATCCGCAAATCCGCGCCAAGTATGAAGCCGCCTGGGGCGTCACGCTCGATCCCCAGCGCGGCAAGACCGTGGTGGAGATCATGGATGCGGTGCATGCCGACGAGATCAAGGGCATGTACATCATGGGCGAAAATCCCGCGATGTCGGACCCCGATCTCAATCATGCGCGCGCCGCGCTGGCGCATCTCGAGCATCTCGTGGTGCAGGACATCTTCCTGACCGAGACCGCTTCCTATGCGGACGTCATTCTTCCGGCCTCCGCCTGGCCGGAGAAGGACGGCACGGTGACCAATACCAACCGCCAGGTGCAGATGGGCCGCAAGGCGCTGCCGCTGCCGGGCGATGCGCGGCAGGACCTCTGGATCATTCAGGATCTGGCGCAGCGCATGGGGCTGAAGTGGAATTACCGGCATGTCAGCGAGGTCTTCACCGAGATGGCTTCGCTGATGCCGGCGCTCGACAACATCTCGTGGGAGCGCGTCGAACGCGAGTATTCCGTCACTTACCCGGTGGACGGGCCCGACGTGCCCGGCCGCGACGTGGTGTTCGACAAGGGTTTCCCGCGGCCCAACGGCATGGCGAAGCTGGTCGCCACCAAGTTTACCCAGCCGGACGAGATGCCGGATGCGGATTATCCCTTCATTCTGACGACCGGCCGCCAGCTCGAGCATTGGCACACCGGGGCCATGACGCGCCGCGCCTCGGTGCTGGATGCATTGGAGCCCGGCCCTGTCGCCGGTTTGTCGCGCGGCACCATTGCAAAACTTGGCATCAGGCCGGGCGATAGGGTGCGGGTCTCCACCCGCCGCGGCGTCGTGGAGCTTTCCGCCCGCCAGGATGACTCCATCCCGGATGGTGTGGTGTTCATCCCCTTCGCTTATGTCGAGGCGGCGGCAAATCTGCTGACCAATCCCGCGCTCGACTCGTTTGGAAAGATTCCGGAATTCAAATACTGTGCGGCGCGAGTCGAACCGGCGGCGGAAATGCCGCGCGAAGCAGCGGAGTAGACGCATGATGACGCCGCATGACACGATCCGTTTCGACGGGTCCGATTTCACCTTTTTCAGGCGGCTGATCGCCGCGGCGGCGTTTGTCGCGGCGACATTTGCCATGCCAATGCTTTCGGCCGAAGCGCAGGGGAATCGGCCGCAGGCGCAGCGGCCTGCGCCGCAGCAGCCGGCCGAGCCTGAGGAGATGCAGATCGAGCAGGTCGAGTTGACGGAGAAACAGATCGACGCCTTTATCGCCACGGATAAGGAAATCGCGCCGATCACCGCCAAGCTGAAAGGCAACACCCAGCCCACCAAGCAGATGATGTCGCAGATGGAGGCCATCGCGAAGAAGAACGGCTTCAAGGACTTCGATGAGTTCGGCGACGTCGGGGCCAATATCGGCATGGTGTTTGGCGGCATCGATCCGCAGAGCAAGAAGTACGATCCCGAAGAGCTGATCAGACGGGAGATCGCCGCGGTGCAAGGCAATGACAAGATTCCGGCGAAACAGAAGCAGCAGATCCTGAAGAATTTGCAGCAGGCATCGACGTCGGTTCCGAAGCTGCAATATCCCGGCAACGCCGAGCTGGTGGCGAAGAATTACGATCGCCTGAAACCCATGATGGGGCAGTAGCGCGGCACGATGCCTGTCTCTGTTGCTTGTCATCCCGGCCGACCCCCGACTTGATCGGACGGAGAACCGGGACCCCAGTCCGGCTTTCCGATGGGTCCCGGATCGGCTCGCGAGCTTGCCGTCCGGGATGACAATCAGGAACCCGGTGCTTGTTTCTTAAAATAAGGCTCTACCGGCCCTTTCAACTTGATGGTCAGCGGATTGCCGAAGCGGTCACGGGCGTTGCCCGCCGCCACCCGGATCCAGCCCTCGCTCACGCAGTATTCCTCCACATTGGTCTTCTCCTTGCCGCCGAAGCGGACGCCGACGTCGCGCGCCAGCGCTTCGGCGTCGTAATAGGGGCTTTTCGGGTCGTTGCAGAGACGGTCGGGCGGGGTATCGCTCATCTCAAGTCTTTCTTCTTTCGGCCTGACAGGGGGCGGTGCGGCAGGTTAGCATAGCGGCAGTGTCCCGAATCCGAAGTTCGCCCAACTTCGCGGCAACCTCGGGAGCGAACTTCGGATTCCAGGGACACTGCAAACTTAAGACGTTCTTGTGTCGTTTTGGTTCAGAAATTCGCTTGAATGACTCGCGGTAAGAATGAAGCGAATTTCTGAACCACGACACTAGCTTCCAGCAGGAGTTCCGCCATGCACTTCGTCATTCATGCCATGGACAAGAAGGATGCGATCAACACCCGGGCCAAGCATTACAAGGCGCACCGCCAGCACCTCGACGACAGCGAGAAATACGGCGTCGGCATCATCACGGCGGGACCCTTCGTGGACGACGACGACGAGACCCCGATCGGCTCACTCTTCATCATCGAGGCCAAGGACCGCGCGGCGGTGAAGGCCTTCACCGACAGCGATCCCTATCACGTCAACGGCGTGTGGGACGCGGTGGAGATCCACGCCTATCACAAGAAGCGGGGATGAGGATGGCACAACTTGTGAGCCAGCAACACACTCCACCTCATCCTGAGGAGCCTGAGCCTAGCGAGGGCGTCTCGAAGGATGGGCAACATGCTCCAGGCCTACATGGTTCGAGACGCGTCGCTGCGCGACGCTCCTCACCATGAGGGTCGAGATATGTGGGCGGTCGCAACCGCTCACCCCATTATGGTGAGGCATACGGAGCCACTGAATGTCCCTTGCCGAATCCCTTCCTACTGCCCGCGTGCCCGCGCTCGGCGCCGTCCGTCACGACTGGACGCGCGCGGAAGTCGCCGCGCTGTTCGCGCTGCCGTTTCCCGATCTGATCTTCCAGGCGCAGCGCATCCACCGCGAGAATTTCGATCCGCGCGAGGTGCAGATCTCCACGCTGCTTTCGATCAAGACCGGCGGCTGTCCGGAAGATTGCGGCTATTGCGCGCAAAGCGTGCATTACGACACCGGCGTGAAAGCGCAGAAGCTGATGGCGCTCGACGTGGTGCTGGCGGATGCGCGCGCCGCCAAGGCGGCGGGCGCGAGCCGCTTCTGCATGGGCGCGGCCTGGCGCTCGCCGAAGGACCGCGATCTCGAGCAGGTCTGCGCCATGGTGGAAGGCGTCAAAGCGCTCGGCATGGAAACCTGCGTGACGCTCGGCATGCTGACGGGCCCGCAGGCGGCGCGGCTGAAACACGCCGGTCTCGATTATTACAACCACAACCTCGACACCTCGCCGGAGCATTACGGCAAGATCATCACCACGCGCAGCTATCAGGACCGGCTCGATACGCTCAGCGCCGTGCGCGAGGCCGGCATCAACGTGTGCTGCGGCGGCATCATCGGCTTGGGGGAGGCGGAGGCGGACCGCATCAGCATGATCGCGACGCTGGCGAGCCTGCCGTCGCATCCGCAAAGCGTGCCGATCAACATGCTGGTGCAGGTGGAAGGCACGCCGCTGGCGGGCCGGGAGAAGCTCGACGCCATCGACTTCGTGCGCACCATCGCGGCCGCGCGCATCACGATGCCGAAGTCGATGGTGCGGCTCTCCGCCGGGCGCGAGGACATGACCGACGAGGCGCAGGCCTTGTGCTTCCTCGCCGGCGCCAATTCTATTTTCTACGGGCCGAAGCTGCTCACCACGCCCAACCGCGCGCATGACAAGGACATGCAGCTGCTGGACCGCTTGGGCATGCTGCCGATGGAGTGAGTGTTTGTCATTCCGGGGTGCGCGAAGCGCGAACCCGGAATCCATACTCCCGGTGGTGATTATGGATTCCGGGCCCGCTCGCTACGCTCACGTCCCGGAATGACAGCTAGTCAAAAACTCCGCGCAATCGCCAGGCCGGCGAACAGCCCCGCGATCGACAGCACCACCGAGGCCACGACATAGATCGCCGCCAGCCACACCTCGCCGCGCTCATAGAGCAGCGCGGCGTCGAGCGAAAAGGCGGAGAATGTGGTGTAGCCGCCGAGGATGCCGGTCGACGAGGAACAGCCGCCAGTTCTGCGATGCATCGCCCTTGAAGGCGAAATAGCCGGCGATCAGGCCCATGATCAGCGAGCCGGTGACATTGACGATCAAGGTGCCGAAGGGAAAGCCGGCCCCGAGCCAGCGCGCCGCGCCGAGATTGACGCCATGGCGCAGCGCCGCTCCGATGCCGCCGCCGAGAAAAACAATCGCATAGCCCATCGACGAGTTCCCCCTCGTTGGGCTAGCGTAGCAGCTTGCCACCCGCCGCGGCAAGCCGCACATAGGGCGCATGCCGCCCGATCCCACGCCGCTGCTCTCTCGCGTTTCGATGCTGCCCGTGCTTACCATCGAGCGCGTGGAACAGGCGGTGCCGCTCGCGCGGGCGCTGGTCGCCGGCGGCCTGCCGCTGATCGAGGTCGCACTTCGCACCGACGCCTCGGCCGAGGCCGCGCGCGCTATTGCGCGTGAGGTGCCGGAGGCCGTGCTCGGTATCGGCACCGTCACGCGCCCTGCCGACATCCAACTCGCGCTCGAGATCGGTGCGCAATTTCTGGTTACACCGGGCACGCCGCCCGAGCTTGCGGCCGCTTTGGCCAAAGCTGCGGTGCCTGTGGTGCCGGGCTGCGCCACGCCGTCGGAGGCCATGGCGCTTTCCCAGCATGGCTTTCGGGTGCTGAAATTCTTCCCCGCATCCAGCAGCGGCGGCATCGAATTTCTGCGGCAGATCGCCGGGCCGCTGCCGCGGCTGAAATTCGTTCCCTCCGGCGGCGTGGACGACAGGATCGCGGCCGACTATCTGGCGCAGCCCAACGTGATCGCAGTCAGCGGCACCTGGGTCGTCCCGCGCGAGGCGCTGGAGGGCGGCGATTTTTCCCGGATCACGGCGCTGGCCCGCGCCGCGGCGTCGTTGCGGCGGTGACCTCGTGACGATTGAAACGCCACCGCCTGCACCAGCCGCGCCGCCTTCGCCGCCGATCATCAAGCGCCGCAAGCGCAAGCCGTTCGATTGGGCGACGGCTGCGATCCTGGCGATGATGAGCGCGGCGGCCGCGGTGGTCTATTTCCGCGACGGCTCGGAAAAGTTTTTTGAAATTCTCTATCACGACCTTCGCCTGTTCGCGGATGTGCTGTTGAAAGTCGCCGCCGGCTGCCTGCTCGGCGCCTTTCTCGCACGCCTGATGCCGCGCGAATTGGTGGCGAAATGGATCGGTGCGGACTCCGGGTTCGGCGGCCTTCTTGTTGCGACGGTATTGGGCGCGATTCTTCCGGGCGGGCCGATGACGATCTATCCGGTTGCCAGCGCCCTGCTGGTCATGGGAGCGGACGTCGGTGCGACGGTCGCATTCCTTACCAGCTGGACGCTGATGGGCTATACGCGCGCCCTGGTGTGGGAGATTCCTTTCTTCGGTCCTGAATTCGTCGGTTGGCGTATTCTTCTCTCGACGCCGACGCCGCTCATCGCCGGCTTGTTGGCGCGCCACATCATCCGCAATCTTCAGGCCGCATTGGGAGCAGAAGCCGTGATGGTCTATATCGTCGAGGCAGTGCTCTGGATTCTGGTCGTGGCGCTTGGCCTGGCCTGCGCGCTGCGCGGGCGCATCCTGCTCAACGATGGAATGCGCGAAGGCGCGATGGATTTCCTGCGCCTGTTGCCGAAGGTGATGATCGGCGTCATCGGTTCCGGATATATCGCCGCGATCATGCCGCCGGAAATCATCGGCCGCTGGCTCGGACCGGATTCCGGCTTTTTCGGCGTGCTCATCGCAGTGATCGGCGGCGCCTTGACGCCGGGAGGTCCGGTCGTCGGTTTTTCCATCAGTGCCGCCGCCCTCAAGAGCGGCGCCGCCAGCCCGCAGGTCATCGCCTATATGACGGCCTGGGCGCTGTTCGCCGTGCAACGCTTCGTGCTGTGGGAATTGCCGACCATGCCGCGCGGGCTAACCTGGGCCCGGCTGATCGCGTCGCTGCCGCTGCCGTTCATTGTGGCGGGTGGCGCGATGCTGCTTGGCCGGCCTTAGGCCGTGTTTCGCTGCGGGCGGCTTGGCGGTCGGCTCGCTTCTCGGCGTGTGCGCGCCCATGCCGCGGCTTGCGTACCGCACCTTCGGCAGAAGCGCGAAGCGGCCTGTGCCACCAGCGCTCGGCCATCATGGCTAGTTTCAGCCAGAGCTTGAACATCATGCGGCGGGGAGCCAGCTCGACAGCCGCTTTCGCAGCTCTCCGGGCTTGCGCGAAGTGGCCGCGCAACAGCAGAGCTTGGCTCAAGCGATATTGGCCGCGTGCGCTTTCAGGGCGCAGCTGCACGACCTTTCGATGAAGATCGTGAGCAAGGCGTGAACTCACCCAAATGAGCAGGCTGCCCCGCAAGGCGTCCCACTCGGCCTTCCGATGCTGCAGGGTGAGATTGATATCGTGGAAAAAGCGGCCGAGAGCACGGATCGTCGTCTCGTTGAATTCAGGAAGCTTTGTTGGCGTCGGTTTCTGCAGAGCATTGCGGGTGTAGATGTCCTGCACGCCACGCGAGGCCGGGCGGCAGCGGCGGCTGCTCGATGCGGGGCAGAAAAAACCGGCGATCCGTTTGGCGCATCGCGTAAACCAATTTCGTCAGCGCTTTCTTGATTGAAGCGACCGTTTCTTCGCTCCAGCGCGGGGTGGAAGCGGGCCGCGGCTGCGTTCGGCCAAACGCCGGCTCTCCGAGGATGGAATTGAGCCATTCGACTTCGGCCAGTGCCACCGCCTCATGCTTCAGATATTCTTCGGGGTCGATTGAAAATTTCTCGCCTTTTATGTTGGCTATCTCCAGATGAAAATTGGAGGCGCGTTCGCGATTGGCACGTCTACCGACAAGAGCGGGAATCGCCTTGTTGGCTTCGCTCAGGATCAGGGCGGCCTCGTGCGACATCGATTGATTGGCGCGCACGACATTCAGCCTCTTTGCCAAGTCTGGCAATTCGCCGATCGCCACCAGAAAATCCGACATCAGATCGCCGCCAACAAAGCGCTTCGGATCGAAAATGCGGATGTCTACATTTTCGCGTCCGAAAGCCTCGATCCATCGCGATAGGTTGCGCCGATACTTCGGCAGCGGGAATTTCTTGTCCGGCACATCGAGAACGCCGCCGTTCTTAAGTCGTTGCAGCGAGGCGCTGTTGGCATATTCATAAGGATCGCGGACATAAACGATGATCCGGTAGTCCGCAGCGTAGGGCGCCAGCATCTGCTTGAGCCGTTCTATTTCCTGCGGCCTGCGAGGCGACAAACCTTCACCGGATATGACGAATTTTGGAGAACGATTGCGCGCCAGGGACTTCATGACCTTGTATTGGGCAGAGGCGTTGTAGGCAGCCGCCTTGTCCGGCGTATCCACGTGGCGCCGGATATTGCGGCTGTCCCTGTGAGGCTCGTCAGCAAGCAGCGACATCAGAGCCGGGCCGTGATTTGGATCCCCCGAAAGGGAATTGATGCCGTGCCGACGAAGCTCGCGGCGATTTTCGGACAAGGTATGCTGGATCGATTTCGTGCCGGTCTTGTGCACGCCGATGTGTATGTAGAACTTCGTACGCATCATTAAACGTGTGCCCTCATTTCCTTCTTGGAGATATCCGCTAGCATATCAGCAAGCACGCCGATGGATCGCAACTCGTTGGCTTTTCGCGCGGCGATTCTGCGTCAATGCATTGCCATAACATTACGCGGCATGATGGCGCCGCGATGCCGCACTTTTTCCGCGGCCAGGCGATGCGCGGCCGTCACCGCATTGACCGGATTGTCGCCCGACAGGCGGGCGGCAAGATAGCCGGCATTGAAACTGTCCCCTGCCGCCGTGGTATCCACCGGGACAACCACTTCCGGGACCGGGACCTCCTCGGTCTGGCCGCCGGCGGAAACCAGCGCGCTGCTCGGGCCGTTCTTCACCACGATCTCGCTGATGCCGAAGGCCTGCATGCGCTCGATCGTGGCCTCCGGGCTGGGATCGCCCCACAGCACCGCTTCATCGTCATAGGTGGGCAGCGCGAGATCGACGCGCTTGAGCGTTTCGGCGAAAACCGTGCGGGTGCGGGCCAGGTCGCCTTTCCATCCGCGCGGGCGAAAATTCCCGTCAAAGGCAATCTTCGCGCCATTCTTTCGCGCCAGCTCCACGACCGCGAGGAAGCGGCCCAACCCGGTATTGGAATAAAGCGACAATGTAATGCCGGAAAAATAAATCAGGCGGGCCGCCATCATGGCTTCGGCAATCTTGCCCCAATCCGCCATCTCGAACAGATCGCGCGCCGGCGAGGCATCGCGCCAATAGGAAAAGCTGCGCTCGCCCTTGGCGTCAGTCTCGATCAGGTAAAGCCCGGGCAGGCGGCCCGGAGCGCGCAACACGAGATCGGTCGCGATCCCTTCGCTCTTCGCCATGGCCACGATGTCGTCGGAATAACGATCGTCCCCGAGCGCGCTCGCATAGGCGACGTCGATGCCGGCGCGGGCGAGATAAACGGCGGTGTTGAAAGTATCGCCGCCGCAGCCGATGCCGAAACGGCCGTCGTTCTGACGTGCCAGTTCGACCATGGCTTCGCCAACGGAAATGACGCGCGGAACCTGCTCACCCATCGGGGCAACATGGCGGCCAGCACCCCGCTTGGCAATTGACCCTCCCCGCGGGTCCGGATGGACAAGGGTTTTGTTATATTATAACATTCAACCAACCCAGAGAAAGCCAATGGCAAACCAACCTCAGCCTCACCCTCATCCCCATCCCGTCATCGTGTCCGCCTCCATCCTGCGGATGTCGCTGCTGCAGCGGCTCGCCGTGGCCGGCGCCGTCATCGCGCTGATTTGGACTGCGGTTTTCTGGGCCATGAGCTGAACATGAGCGCCGCGTTGCAATTTAAGAATTTGACCCTCGGCTACGACCGCCATCCGGCGGTGCATCATTTGAACGGCACGGTTGAAAGCGGCGCACTCGTTGCCGTCGTCGGGCCGAATGGCGCAGGCAAGTCGACGTTGTTCAAGGGCATCGTCGGCGTGCTGAAGCCGCTGTCCGGCCACATCGAGCTCGGCGGATTGCAGCGGCGCGACATCGCTTATCTGCCGCAGGCGGCGGAAATCGACCGCTCCTTTCCGATCAGCGTCTACGACATGGTGGCGATGGGCCTGTGGCATCGTACCGGCCTGTTTGGCGGCATCGACCGCGCGGGAAGGCACGCGATCGAACATGCCATCGCTGCCGTCGGGCTCAACGGCTTCGAGGGCCGTCCGATCTCCACGCTCTCTGGCGGACAGAACCAGCGCATGCTGTTCGCGCGCCTGCTGCTGCAGGACGCCCGGGTGATCGTGCTCGACGAGCCGTTCAATGCCATCGATGCCAAGACGATGGCCGATCTGCTCGACGTGGTGCGGGGTTGGCACCAGGAAAAACGCACCGTGCTGGCTGCCCTGCATGACGTGCAGCTGGTAAAGGCAAATTTTCCGCAGACGCTTCTGCTGGCGCGGCAATCGGTGGCCTGGGGCGATACCGCGCAGGTGCTGACGCCGGAAAATCTCTTGACCGCGCGTCGCATGTGCGAGGCCTTCCACGACGACGCGGCCGCCTGCGCCGCGCCGCAAACGGCGGCTTAAGCCTCACCCGCCTGCGGGAAGAGGCCAAAAGGAAACGCATGCTCTACGACCTGCTGATCGCGCCGTTTCTGGAATTTGAATTCATGCGGCGCGCGCTGGTCGGCACTTTCGCGCTGTCGTTCGGCGCGGCCCCGATCGGCGTCTTCCTGATGCTGCGCCGGATGAGTCTGATTGGCGATGCCATGGCGCATGCCATCCTTCCGGGGGCGGCGATCGGCTTCATGCTCGCCGGCCTCAATCTGTTTGCCATGGCCGGCGGCGGCTTGATCGCGGGTTTTGTCATCGCTGTCGGCGCGGGCCTGATCGCACGCGCCACCGAATTGAAAGAGGATGCCTCGCTCGCAGCTTTCTTCCTGGTCTCGCTGGCGCTCGGTGTCACCATCGTCTCGCTCAAGGGTACCAATGTCGACCTGCTGCATTTCCTGTTCGGGTCGGTGCTGGCGGTGGACGATCCCACGTTGCTGCTCATTGTTTCGATCAGCAGCGTCTCCACTATTCTGTTGGCGCTGATTTGGCGCCCGCTGGTGCTGGAATGCGTCGATCCCGGCTTCCTGCGTTCGGTCAGCCGCGCGGGCGGGCCGACCCATATCGCTTTCCTGCTGCTGGTGGTGATGAACCTGGTCGGCGGCTTCCAGGCGCTCGGAACGCTGCTCGCGGTCGGCATCATGATGCTGCCGGCGGTGATCTGCCGCTTCTGGGCGCGCGACATCAGCCGGATGATCGTCATCGCCATCGGCTGTGCGGCCGTTTCCGGCTATGCCGGTCTGCTGCTTTCCTTCCATGCCAGCCTGCCGTCGGGCCCCGCGGTGATCCTCGTCGCGGGCGGTCTTTATGCAGTGTCGGTTGTTTTCGGGCCCGCCGGCGGATTGATCTGGCGGCTGGTGCCGATGCGTCATCTTGAAGCTTGAGGCAGCGTGGCATGACCGTGAAACAAAAATTCTTGGCGGCGTTGGTCGCGGTCTGCGCCGCAGGAGCGAACCTTTCGGTCGCCGTGGCGCAGGACAAGATGCCGGTGATCGCGACCTTCTCCATTCTGGGCGACTTGGTGAAGAACGTCGGCGGCGACCGCATTGAGGTCGGCACGCTCGTCGGCACGAACGCCGATTCGCACGTCTACGCCCCGACGCCGGCCGATGCGAAAAGAGCGGGCGCCGCCAAGGTGGTGTTCATCAATGGCCTCGGCTTCGAAGGCTGGATCACGCGGCTGGTGAAGGCCTCGGGAACCAAGGCGCCGACCATAACGGTCAGCAAGGGCATCAAGACCCGCAAGATGCAGGCGGATGACCATGGCCACGGGCATCCGGCGACCGACCCGCATGCCTGGCAGTCGGTGAGCAATGCCAAAATCTATGTTGCTAACATCCGCGATGGCCTTATCGCCGCCGATCCCGCCGGCAAGAGCGTCTACGAAGCCAATGCCAGTGCCTATCTCGCCAAGCTCGAGGCGCTGGAAGGCGAGGTGAAGGAGGCGATCGGCAAAATCCCCGCCGACCGCCGCCGCATCATCACCAGCCATGACGCCTTCGGCTATTTCGGCGCTGCCTACGGCATAGAGTTCATCGCTCCGACCGGCGTATCCACCGAAGCGGCGGTCTCCGCCAGGGATGTTGCCAAAATCATCGCGCAGATCAGGAAGCAAAAAATTCCTGCGGTGTTCATGGAGAACGTCTCCGATCCGCGCATGATGGAGCAGATCGCCAAGGAGAGCGGAGCAAAGATCGGCGGGCGTCTATTTTCCGACGCGCTGACGGACGAAAAAGGTCCGGCGCCGAGCTATATCGAGATGATGCGCAACAATATCCATCAGTTAGCCACCGCGCTCACCAGCTGATTGGCTGACTGTCTCATTCATTCCGGGTTCACCTGCAAGGTGTTACCCGTCGTTAGGCTCGCCCGCCTTGCGTGAATACGGGGCGGTCCGGCTGATCGTTTAATTTTTTAGTCGACCAATGAGAACGCTCATGACCAAACCATTACGTGCGCGCAGCACACAATTCCTGGCGAGCGTCGCGATCGGCGCT
Organism: uncultured Alphaproteobacteria bacterium; assembly: GCA_963731585.1. Classification (GTDB taxonomy): domain Bacteria; phylum Pseudomonadota; class Alphaproteobacteria; order Rhizobiales; family Xanthobacteraceae; genus CANKHA01. Next base: position 355,260 of record CAVSWC010000003.1, on the reverse strand, counting down.
GCCGTTCTCACGCTTACTCCCATGCTTGGTGTCGTGCCGGTTACGCCTGCGCAGGCGCAATACGTGATCGACGCCGAATTCCGCATTGCGCTGTCGCCTTATGGCCGCTGGCAGCACCATGGTCGCTGGGGTGAGGTCTGGCTCCCCGACCCGGTGCCGGCCGACTGGCGGCCCTATACCCGCGGTCGCTGGATTTATACCGACGACTGGGGCTGGTACTGGGAGGCAGCAGACGAAGAGGCGGCTTGGGGCTGGGTGGCCTATCACTACGGCCGTTGGGTGAACGACGGCGATCTGGGTTGGATATGGATTCCCGGTGAGGACTGGGGACCGGCCTGGGTCGACTGGCGCTATGGCGACGACTATGTCGGCTGGGCGCCGTTGCCGCCGGACGATCTCCTGGTCGAGTACCGGGATGATCCGATTTATTGGAGCTTCGTGCGCCCGCGCTATCTGCTGGCGCCGCGCGTTCTTCTGGTGTTGGTGCCGCCGCGCGACCGTATCGTCATCATTCGCCGCACCAGGATCGTGAACCGCACTGTGATTGTCGACCGGGATCGAGACCGCGATCGCGACCGTGACCGTGACCGTGACCGTGACCGTGATCGGGATCGGGATCGGGATCGCGACCGCGACCGTGATCGCGACCGGCCTCGCGCGCGTGTTGCGGTCAATGCCGGAATCGATCCCGGCATCATCGCCCGCGCTACCGGCAAGCCGATCCGTGCGGCGAAGGTCGAGCCGGCGGTGCTGAAGGGAACGAAGGTTGATGGCGCCCGTGAGGTGGATGCCCGCGAGGGCAGGCGCGCCCGCGCTTTGGTCAAGGAAACGGACACCGTCATCAAGCCGGCGGACAGGATCGAAGCGCCGAAGGAACTAGGCGGCAATGAGAAGGGCCGGCTTGGTGAGCGCCCGCCGAAGGCGGCGCAGACCGGCACTGGTTCGGACAAGGAAACGCGCTCAGGCGAGGACCGCTCCCGCAACAACCGGTCCAGCGATCAGGGCCGGTCGCCTCCGTCCCCGTCCGTCAACGTGACCCGAGGAGGTGCCGACAACACCGGCCGTTCGGCGTCGCCTTCGTCCCGGCCGGCTGCGATGGAACGCGGCAATGAGCAGCGGATGCGAATGCAGTCTCCGCCGCCACCGCCCGTCATACGGGCGTCACCGCCACCTCCGCCTGTGGTGCGGGCATCGCCACCTCCACCGACGGCCGCGAACCAGCGCCGGCCGCAGGAGCAGCGCGGCAACCGGCAGAACCGGCAGGACGAGCGCCTGCGCTAGACACTTTCTTGGCGAGTGAATAAAAAATGGCGGCGCGCGCCGCCCTTTGATTTGCCTGCCTTACGGCAGCCGTTTGTCAGCTCAGATGTGGAAGGTCTTCAGCGGCGCGAAGCCGTTGAAGCCGACCGAGGCATAGGTCGCGGTATAGGCGCCGGTGCCCTCGATCAGCAGCTTGTCGCCGATCTCGAGCGAAACCGGCAGCGGGTAAGGCTGCTTCTCGTAGAGCACGTCCGCGCTGTCGCAGGTCGGGCCGGCCAAGACGCAGGGCGCCAGCTCGCCGCCGTCCCGCGGGGTCTTGATCGGGTAGCGGATCGAACTCGTCCATGGTCTCGGCCAGGCCGCCGAACTTGCCGATGTCGAGATAGACCCAGCGCACGTCGTCCTCCTCCGCCTTCTTCGACACCAGCACCACTTCGGTCTCGATCACCCCTGCATTGCCGACCATGCCGCGGCCCGGCTCGATGATGGTCTCCGGGATGCGGTTGCCGAAATGCTTGCGCAGCGCCTTGAAGATCGCCGAGCCATAGGTCTTCACCGTCGGCACGTTCTTCAGGTATTTGGTCGGAAAGCCGCCGCCCAGATTGACCATCGACAGGTTCATGCCGCGCTCGCCGCATTCCCGGAACACCGAGGCCGCCGAGGCCAAGGCCTTGTCCCAGGCATGCTGGTTGCGCTGCTGCGAGCCGACATGGAACGACACGCCATAGGGCTCCAGCCCGAGCCGGAGCGCATGCTCCAGCACCTCCACCGCCATCGCCGGCTCGCAGCCGAATTTGCGCGACAGCGGCCATTCCGCGCCCGCGCCATCGCACAGGATGCGGCAGAACACCCGGCTGCCGGGAGCCGCACGTGCGATCTTCTCCACCTCGGGCTTGCAGTCGACCGCGAACAGGCGAATCCCCAACTCAAAGGCGCGCGCGATGTCGCGCTCCTTCTTGATGGTATTGCCATAGGAGATGCGATCGGCGCCCGCGCCCGCCGCAAGCGCCATCTCGATCTCGGGGACCGAGGCGGTGTCGAAGCAGGAGCCGAGCCCGGCCAACAGCGCGAGCACCTCCGGCGCCGGATTGGCCTTCACCGCGTAGAACACGCGCGTGTCGGGCAAAGCCTTGGCGAAGGCAGTGTAGTTGTCGCGCACCACGTCAAGGTCGACGACAAGGCAAGGTCCCTCGTCGCGGCGGTTCTTTAGGAATTCACGGATGCGCGCTGTCATCGGCGCTGTTCCCATTTCAGGCGGCGAAGCCGCAAGGTTGAGCTTTGGATGCGGTCCCTCAGGGATGGCGAAAAATTCGCCGGCCCGGATGAACTTCATCCGATTGCTGCCTTGGTCCGAATGGGGAATTTTCCATCCGCACTGCCGGCAAAGAAGGACAAGCCTTTTCAGTGATCCGGCATTTGCGCCGGCACTACCAAAAAAGCCCGCTCCGTCGTTGCTTTAAGCCGCGTCCCCCGTTGAGACGGGGTGCGCCGGTTTCGCCTCCGGCTGCCGATCGCATGGTTAGGAAGAGCAGTTCTCTCCCCAGGCGGCTGTCCGGCCTCTTGTCCGGATGCCCACCGATCGACACACGGCCACAGGCACGTGCGAAATTGGGCACCTCGCGAATAAGCGATTCACCCGCGAGGTGCAAGCTTTTTACCCATTAGCGGTAAAGAAACTCTATCGATTGTGGATTACGAGTTCGTCGACCGGGCTGCGCGGTGGGCGCGGCTAGTCGCGAGTAGTGAAGCGCTCAACCCGACTCGCGCTGCGTATGAAGGACACCATCACCGCCAGCCCGCAGCCGAACAGCACGACGTCGAGCGTGTAGCGGAAGATCTGATCGAGCCCGAACAAGGTGGCGATCGCCCAGCTCCCGGCGAAGGCGGCGCCGAAGACCTCGGCCCCGATCAGGATCGCCGCGCTGATCACCGTGCTCACGTTGAGCCAGTTGATGCGGCTGCTTTTGCCCGTCATGCTGCTATTTCCTCGGCGCGCTAGAATTCCTGAACCACGAAATTAGTCCAACCCTGAACTGGCCGCAATTTCCCTGAAATCTGCGTCCTGTTCAAGGCCAAAGGCACAGCATGAATCCAGGCAATTCCTCTCCCGGCGGCATCGCGAGCAACCCATTGCTCGGTGAATGGACCGGCCCCTTCGCGTTGCCGCCCTTCGCGGCGCTGAAGCCCGAGCATTTCCCGCCCGCCTTCGCGCAAGGCCTCGCGCGCCACCGCGCGGAGATCGAGGCCATCGCCGCCGATCCGGCGCGGCCAGATTTCGACAACACCGTGGCCGCTATGGAACGCAGCGGTGCGCTGCTGACCCGGGTGTCGAACGTTTTTTTCGTCCTGGCCGGAGCAGACACCAGCGACGACTTGCAGGCAATCGAGCGGGATATCTCTCCGCTGCTGGCTCGCCACGACAATGAAATCTATCTCAACGAGCCGCTGTTCCAGCGGATCGATGACCTGCACCGGCGGCGGGATGAACTTGGCCTGACGTCCGAGCAGCGGCGCGTGCTGGAGCGCTACCACACCCATTTCGTCCGTGCCGGGGCCGGGCTCGACGCCGCGAAGAAGCGCCGGCTGGCCGAGATCGGCGAGCGGCTGGCGAGCCTCGGCACCGCCTTCGGCCAGAACGTGCTGGCCGACGAAAAGGCCTTCGCTTTGGTGCTGGAGGAGGGCGACCTTGGCGGCCTGCCGGACTTCGTCTTGGCCGCCGCGCGCGCCGCCGCCGAGGAGCGCGGCTTACCCGGCAAGCACGTCATCACGCTGTCGCGTTCCTCCATCGAGCCTTTCCTGCAATTCTCCTCCCGCCGCGACCTGCGCGAAAAAGCACACCATGCCTGGCTCAAGCGCGGCGAGAACGGCGGCGCGAGCGACAACCGCGGCATCATCGCCGAGATGGCGGCGTTGCGGGCAGAACGGGCCAAGCTGCTCGGCTATGCCAGCTTCGCCGACTACCGGCTCGCCGACCAGATGGCCAAGACTCCGAAGGCGGTGCGGGAGCTGCTGGACAATGTCTGGCAGCGCGGCCGCGCCCGGGCGGAGCGCGAGCGCGGCGAGTTGCAGGCCAAGATCAGCGAGGAGGGCGGCAATTTCGCCGTGGCGCCCTGGGACTGGCGTTATTATGCGGAGAAGGTGCGCAAGGCGCGCTACGCCATCGATGAGGCTGAGACCAAGCCTTTCTTCCAGCTCGACCATATGATCGAGGCAGCCTTCGAGACCGCACGCCGGCTGTTCGGCCTCACATTCTCACCGGTAGCGGGCATTCAGGCTGACCGTGCTCCGATGCCGCTCTACCACCCGGACGTCCGCGCCTGGGAGGTGAAAGAAGGCGACGGCAAGCATGTCGGGCTGTTCCTCGGCGACTATTTCGCCCGCGAGTTCCAAGCATAGCGGCGCCTGGATGACCTCGCTGCGCGATCAGCAAGAAGCTCGCCGGCCATATCCGCCCAATCATCGTCAATGTGATGAATTTCTCCAAGCCGGAGCCGGGGCACGCCGCGCTGCTCAGCTTCGACGACGCGCGCACGCTGTTCCACGAATTCGGCCATGCGCTGCACGGCCTTCTGTCCAACGTCACCTATCCGCTGCTTTCCGGCACCTCGGTGTCGAGCGATTTCGTCGAATTGCCGTCGCAGCTCTACGAGCATTGGCTGGAGGCGCCGGAGATCCTGAAGAAATACGCCCGCCATTGCCGCACCGGCGAGCCGATGCCGCAGGCCTTGCTCGATCGCGTGCTGGCGGCGCGTAATTTCAACCAGGGCTGCGCGACGGTGGAATACACCGCCTCGGCGCTGGTCGACATCGATCTGCATTCCTTGCCCGACGCGGAAGGGATCGACGTCACCGCGTTCGAGCGCGAAGCATTGGCGCGCATCGGAATGCCGGATGAAATCGCCATGCGCCACCGCCTGCCGCATTTCCAGCACCTGTTCTCGGGCGGAGGCTACGCCGCGGCCTACTATTCTTATCTTTGGTCGGAGGTGCTCGACGCCGACGCCTTCCTCGCTTTCGAGGAGAAGGGCAATGTCTTCGATCCGGAAACCGCGCAGCGCCTGCGCGATTACATCTATTCCGCCGGCAACCTGCGCGACCCGGCGGAGGCCTATACCGCCTTCCGCGGCCGTCTGCCGACGGTCGACGCACTGCTGAAGAAGCGCGGGCTGGAAGACCTGGCGCCCGCGGCGGACGCCTAATTTTCGTCATTCCGGGGCGTCGCGAAGCGGCGAGCCCGGAATCGATAAGCCCAAGTGCTAATAAGAAATCCGCAGGTGTTCGTTTCAATCTGTAACGCAGGGATTATGGATTCCGGCCCTCGCGCGTTGCGCTCGACCGGAATGACGGGTGATTGATGGATCTGCACACCGCCGGGCATCGCCGCGGCGTCGCCGCCGCGCCGCATCGGGCAGCGGCGGAGGCGGGCCGCCTTGTGCTGGCGGAAGGCGGCAACGCGCTCGAAGCCATGGTGGCGATGGGCGCGAGCATAGCCGCGGTCTATCCGCATATGGCGCAGGTGGGCGGTGATGCCTTCTGGCTCATTCGCGAACCGAAGGGCCGCGTGCTGGCAATCATGGCGGCGGGGCGGGCAGGGGCAAAGGCGACGCTCGATTTCTATCGCGGCGAGGATGTCATCCCGCCGCGCGGGCCGATGGCCGCGCTCACTCCGCCCGGCACGGTGGGCGGCTGGATCGCCGCGCTCGAGGCCGCCAAGCATTATCGCGGCCGGCTGCCGCTCGACGTTTTGCTGGCCGACGCCATCGGGCATGCGCGCAATGGTTACGCAGTTTCGAAAAGCCAGGCGCAACTCACCGCCGAGAAGCTATCCGAGCTGAAATCCGCGCCCGGCTTTGCCGAGGTGTTTCTGCTGGACGGCAAAGCCCCGGAGCCGGGCGCCAAGCTGCGCCAGTCGACATTCGCGGACACTCTTGAGCAGCTGACGCATGCCGGGCTGGACGATTTCTACCGCGGCGATGTCGGACGCGAGATCGCCGCCGATCTGGAACGCATCGGCAGCCCGGTCACGCGCGACGATCTGAGGAACTGCCGGGCTTCGGTAGCCGAGCCGCTGAGCGTGACGATCGCCGCCGGCACGCTCTACAACACCCGGCCACCGACCCAGGGTTTTGCCTCGCTGATGATCCTGGCGCTGTTCGAGCGGCTGCGGGTCGCCGAGGCGGAAGGCTTTGAGCATATCCACGGCCTGATCGAAGCCACCAAGCGCGCCTTCCGGCTGCGCGACCGTTTCCTCGGCGACCCTTCCGAGATGAGCGAGCCGGCCGATCGCTTCTTGCAACCCGCTTTCCTCGATAGCGAGGCCATGCGGATCGACCAGCGCAAGGCCGCGCCCTGGCCCGCGCCTTACAAAGAAGGCGACACGGTCTGGATGGGCGCGGCGGATGAGAACGGTCTCGTCGTCTCTTACATCCAGTCGCTCTACTGGGAATTCGGTTCCGGCTGTGTGCTGCCGCGCACCGGCGTCTTGATGCAAAACCGCGGCGCCAGCTTTTCGCTCGATCCGAAATCCCACAACCGCCTCGCGCCCGGCCGGCTTCCGGTGCACACGCTCAATCCCGCGCTCGCGGTGCTGAAGGACGGACGCGTCATGGCCTATGGCACCATGGGCGGCGACGGCCAGCCGCAGACGCAGGCCGCGCTGTTCACCCGTCACGTGACTTTCAAACAGAACCTGGCGGAAGCCATCGACCGTCCGCGCTGGCTGCTCGGACGCACCTGGGGCAGTCCGCGCGAGAACCTCCGGCTGGAAAGCCGTTTCGATGGCAATCTGGCAGACCGCCTGTTGGCGGCCGGTCACGATGTCGACATGCTGCCCGAAGGCTATTCCGACAGCATGGGACATGCCGGCGCGGTGGTGCTGCACCCGGACGGCACGCTGGAAGGCGCGCATGACCCGCGGGCCGACGGCGGCGCAGCCGGCGTGTAACTCTGTAACGTGCTGAATAACATAACAAACCCAATTCCGCCTCACTCTGTGGTATGATTCCTGCCATGAAAATTTCCCCTCATCTTCTCGCCGCCGCCTTTGTCGTCGCCGCTTTCGCCAGCCCGGCGCAGGCCCATCCGCATGTCTGGGTGACGGTGACGAGTGAGGTCGTCTATGACGCCAAGGGCGCCGCCACCGGCGTGCGGCATGCCTGGAAATTCGACGACATGTATTCCGCCTTTGCGCTCGAAGGCCTGCCGCAGAAAACCAAAGGCGTTTTCACCCGCGAGGATCTGGCGGGCCTGGCGGAGGTGAACATCAGCACGCTGAAGGAGTCGGACTTCTTCACCTTTGCCAAGGCGGGCGGCAAGGACGTCGCCTTTGGCGAGGTCTCCGACTATTGGCTCGATCACAAGAATGAAGTGCTCACGCTGAATTTCATGCTGCCGTTCAAGACCCCGCTGAAGGAGAAGGATCTGAGCATCGCGGTCTATGACCCGAGCTACTTTGTGTCCTTCGGCTTTGCGGAGAAAGATGCGGTGGCGCTGGTCGGCGCGCCTGCGCAATGCAAGGCCGCGGTGGAGACGCCGAAAGAAGTGAGCAAGCAGGTCAGCGAATCCTCTTTCATGGCCGGCAACTGGGGCCAGACTTTCGCCAGCAGGATCGCGGTGAAGTGCCCGTGAAGGCTGCGGCCTGTTCTCCCTCTCCCGCCTGCGGGGGAGGGTCGGGGAAGGGGCGCAAACTGGCCGAGCGCATACAGCTTTCCCCCTCCCGCCCGGCCTTCGGTCGGTCGACCTCCCCCGCAAGCGGGAGAGATGAATACATGGCCGCCGCTTTCATCGTCCTAGCGACGCTCTTAATTCTTAGCTCGCCGGATGCGGCCTTAGCGCAAGGCAGCCCCTTCGGCGTCGGCCCGCGCCCGGCGCCACCACCGCCTCCCGCGGACGGGGTGATGGGCTGGATCTTTGCCAAACAGGCGGAATTCTATCGCATGCTCTCGGGCAGCCTGCGCGCGGTGAAAACCGATTACACCGCGGTGGCCGGCCTGTTCGGCATCTCGTTTCTCTACGGCGTCTTCCACGCCGCCGGGCCGGGCCACGGCAAGGCGGTGATCTCCTCTTATCTGTTCGCCAACAACGAAACCTGGCGGCGCGGCGTGATTTTGTCCTTCGCTTCCGCCATGCTGCAGGCGCTGGTGGCGATCGTGCTGGTCGCTGTGGCTTCCCTCGTTCTCGGTGCCACCGCACGACGCATGGGCGACGCGGTCTGGTATATCGAGATCGTCGCCTATTCGTTGATCATCTTGATCGGATTGCAGCTGTTATGGCGCAAGGGCCGCGCTTTCATGGCCGCGCTGCGCGGCAAGGCCGGACCATCACGATCACCATCACCATCGCTCACGCAGCACGATCGCCACGTGTGACCACCTGCATACGCCGCCGCCGGCGGAGCTCGGCGGGCCCGGGCGGCTGGCGGCGCGGCCTCGCCGCCATCGTCGCTGTCGGGTTGCGGCCCTGCTCGGGCGCCGTCCTGGTGCTGATCTTCGCACTGGCGCAGGGAATATTCTGGGCCGGCATCGGTGCGACCCTTTTGATCGGGCTCGGCACCGCCATCACCGTGGCGGTGATCGCCACCGTCGCGGTCGGCGCCCGTGGTTTGGCGGGTCGGCTCATGAAGGCGGAGAGTGGCAAAGGCGCGGTGGTCTTGCGCGGTCTCGAAGTGCTTGCCTCGCTGGCGGTGATTGCCTTCGGCGCACTCCTCCTCGCCGGCTACATGGCGAGCGAGCGGATGCTCATTTGAGCCGGTTTCCCTGGCGCCGCGCTGCACACGCGCGGATAGGTTTACGCAATCTGCGCAAGCTTGGTTGCGTGTGTGGATGCGCTGCAGACCCGGGACCGTTACGCACTCTCCATTTGGAAGGTCCCGGATCTGCGGTGCACCGTTTCACGCTGCACCGCATCCGGGACAGTCAGCGAAAATCTTCGCGTCGCAATTCGATCGGCTGACCGTGCGGCGTGCGGTCGGCGGCGTGGTCCCAGGCGTCGCGATAACGATGCAAGGTCGCGTGGGTCGTCACGCCTTTCTCCGCGATCAGCCGTTCCAGCGCGGCCATCCAGTGCCGGTAATAGGTCTCGCCCGTGTCGGGATCGCCCGCCGCCTGCGCGCGCTTGATCTCCGCGCCGAGCGTCGCCGACCATTCCGCCGGGGTGAATAGCCCGCGCTCCTGCAGAGCGAGCGTGATGGCAAAGGCCTGCGCCTCCCACGGTTCGCGAAACACCGGGCCATCGTCGTCGCGCGGGATGCCGGGCGAAAATTCCGCCACGCGCCTGGCTTCTTCGGGTTTCATCGAAGTCATCGCCGCCCTTTCTGTCTCCGTCATTCCGGGGCGCCGCGCAGTGGCGAACCCGGAATCCATACACACAGCGGGGTTATGGATTCCGGGCCCGGCCTTGGCCGTCCCGGAATGACCTAGAAATTAAGCCCGCTCCAGGTAAGGCTCACAGGCGTCGACCGACACCTGCAAGGTCGGATCGGCGGCTCTCGCCCCACAATTCGCGGCCGTCGAAGCGCACGGTGTAGAGCCATTGCGGATCTTCCTCCCGGCTCGGCGAGGCGTGGCTGTCGGGGAAGACGTGACAGCCGTGCACGCGCTCGATGATGCCGACATGGCCACGCACATAACGCGGCAGCCGGGTGTGGCCTTTGGGATGGATGTTGCGCATGCGCACGCGATCGGAAAGCTTGAACGCCGCCGGCGCCCGCGCCGGCCGCTCATAGGAGCCGCGCGTCACCGCGGTTTCCAACTGATCGAGTGTGAGTTTGCGTTTCAGCGGCTCGCCCGGACGCAACGCATGTCCGGCGGCGAACTCATCGGCGCCGACCAAATCGTTGTCCATCAGCATCCATTCCAGCCCGAGCGTCCAGCGCCGGTAATAGGAACTGCCGAGATAGGCATCCGGCGGCAAGCTGTTCCTTGGCATAGCGCGAGATGTCGCCGTTCCAGGCGCCGCGTGTAGCCCATGGCGCGATTCATCGCGAGCACGCGGCCTTCCCATTCTTCGTGGAACACCGGCTCGTTCGCTTCCGGCTGTACCGGTCCGAAACCGTCCATGCCGCCCATGTCGTGCACGCCGTTCATAGTCAAACCTCTTCGGTCATTCCGGGGCGCGTGGGACACGCGAACCCGAAATCCAGAACCGGATTCCGGATAGCCTCGCGTAGCTCGGCTTCCGGAATGACGAAAGGCGATAGGACGCCGTTCATCGCGCGGCTCCCGGGTCCGGCAGGCGCGTGCCGATCATGCAGTCGCGGCTGACGATGGCGGCGAGCTGTTGCTCGTCTCCAGCCCTCGGTGCCCTTCGGCCGCATCGGCACGACGATGTAGCGCACCTCGGCGGTGGAATCCCAGACGCGGATTTCGGTGCCGGCAGGCAATTCGGTGCCGAATTCCTTCAGCACGCTGCGCGGGTCGGCGACCGTACGCGAACGATAGGCCGCGGATTTGTACCAGACCGGCGGAAGCCCGAGCGTCGCGGAGGGGTAACAGGAGCACAAGGTGCAGACCACCATGTTGTGCCGCTGCGGGGTATTCTCCAGGGCGATCAGATGCTCGGTTCCGCCCGGCACGCCGAGCGCAGCGAATGCCTTGCTCGCATTGTCGAACAGCTGGCGGCGGAAATCAGGATCGACCCAAGCCTTGGCAATGGCGCGGGCGCCGCTATGCGGGCCGATCTTGTGCTCATAGGTCTCGATAATGGCGTCGAGCGCCGGCCGGATCGACATAGCCCTTCTCGACCAGGATGGTCTCCAGCGCGCGCACCCGCAGCTGCATCTCCGGCAGCTCGGAACTGTGCCCGTGGTCGTGCTCGTGGTCGCTCATAGCGTTATTGCTGCCGCAATCGTCGGCCTGTATCAACCCCCTGGCAGTGCTTCCCGCAGGTGGGCACACTGGCTCCCGGAGGTCCCGGCGCGGATGGCGCTAAGGCACGTCACGCTCGACGATAAATACGATTTGACGCAAAGCCGGGTGTTCGTCACGGGCTTTCAGGCGCTGGTGCGCCTGTGCCTGATGCAGCGCGAGCGCGACCGCCGCTCTGGGCTGAACACCGCGGGCCTGGTCACCGGCTATCGCGGCTCCCCGCTCGGCGGCTTCGACCAGCAGCTCGAGCGCGCGCAAAAGTTTCTTGACGCCGCGCATGTCCGCTTCCAGCCCGGCATCAATGAAGACCTCGCGGCGACCGCGCTGTGGGGCACGCAGCAGGCGGAGTTGCGCGGCGAGGGCAAATACGACGGCGTGTTCGGCATGTGGTACGGCAAGGGCCCCGGCGTCGACCGCACCGGCGACGTTTTCCGCCATGCCAATCTCGCCGGCACCTCTGCGCATGGCGGCGTGCTGGCGGTAGCCGGCGACGATCACACCGCATCATCCTCCACCACCGCGCATCAATCGGAATTCCGTTTTGTCGACGTGCTGATCCCGGTGCTGGTGCCGGCGAACTTGCAGGAAATCCTGGACTACGGTCTCTATGGCTGGGCGATGTCGCGCTTCACCGGCTGTTGGGCGGCGATGAAAGTGATGCAGGACACGGTGGAGGCGACCGGCATCGTCGACGGCAGCCTCGAGCGGATGAGCTTCGTCACGCCGACGGACTTCGCCATGCCGCAGGACGGCTTGCATATCCGCCTGCGGGATCCGGTGCCGGCGCAGGAGGCGCGGCTCTACGATTTCAAGCGCGACGCCATTTTCGCTTTCCTGCGCGCCAATTCGTTGACCCGCACCGTCACGTCCGGCGGCCGCGCGGCGAAAATCGGCATCATCACCGTCGGCAAAGCCTATGGCGACGTGCGCCAGGCATTCGACGAGCTCGGCCTCGACGAGATGGCGTGCAACAACCTCGGTCTGCGTCTGCTGAAGCTCGGCTGCGCCTGGCCGCTCATCCGCGATGAGATGGTCGCCTTCGCGCGCGGCCTGGACCTCATCGTCGTCGTCGAAGAGAAAGAGGCGCTGGTCGAGACGCAGCTGCGCGCGCTGCTTTACGGCACGGCCAACCAGCCGGTCGTCATCGGCAAGAAGGACGAGGAAGAGCGCACGCTGTTCTCCGCCAAAGGCGCACTCGATGTGACTGCCGTCGCGACCTGCATCGGCGATCGCCTGTTGAAATTCGCGCCGCAGCCCGAACTCGCCGCGCGCGTCGCCGCGCTCAAGCAAATGCGCGAGCGGCTGAGCGAAAGCGAGGAGGTCGCCAGCCGCCGCGCCTATTTCTGCTCCGGCTGTCCGCATAATACATCCACGGTCGTGCCGGAAGGCATGCGCGCCTATGCCGGCATCGGCTGTCATTACATGGCGCAATGGATGGACCGCTCGACGCTTGGCTTTACCCAGATGGGCGGCGAAGGCGCCAACTGGATGGGCGAAGCGCTGTTCTCCACGCGCAACCACGTGTTCCAGAATATCGGCGACGGCACCTACAACCATTCCGGCAGCCTTGCGATCCGCGCCGCGGTCGCCGCCGGCATCAACGTCACCTACAAAATCCTGTTCAACGATGCCGTCGCCATGACCGGCGGCCAGGCCAATGACGGCAAGCTGAGCGTGCCGCTGATCGCCAAGCAGATGGTGGGCGAAGCCGCCGCGCGCGTCGTGGTGGTCACCGACGAGCCGGAGAAATATTCCAAGAGCGCGGATTGGCCGCGCGGCGTCAGCATTCATCACCGCGATGAGCTGATGACCGTGCAGACCGAGCTTGCCGCCATCCCGGGCGTCACGGTGCTGATCTACGACCAGACCTGCGCCGCCGAGAAGCGCCGCCGAAGGAAGCGCGGGCTTTATCCCGATCCCGACAAGCGCGTCATCATCAATGAGCTGCTGTGCGAAGGCTGCGGCGATTGCGGCGTGCAGTCGAACTGCGTTTCGATCCAGCCGCTGGAAACCGAGTTCGGCCGCAAGCGCAAGATCGACCAGTCGAGCTGCAACAAGGATTACTCCTGCCTGAAAGGCTTCTGCCCGTCGCTCGTCACCGTGCACGGCGGCAAGCCGAAGCGGCGCGGTGCTGCGATCGAAGGCGCGGCGCTGCCTGACTTGCCGCACGCCATCGCTGCCGCCGCTTGACGCGCCCTACGGCATCATCGTCACCGGCATCGGCGGCACCGGCGTCATCACCATCGGCGGCATTCTGGGCATGGCGGCGCATCTGGAAGGCAAGGGCGCCGGCGTCATCGACATGTCGGGCCTGGCGCAAAAGGGCGGCCCGGTGCACAGCCATATCCGTATCGCCGCACGACCGGAGGATATCCATGCCATCCGCGTTCCGGCGGGAGGCGCCGATCTCGTGCTCGGCGGCGACATCGTCGTGGCCGGCAGCAAGAATGTGCTGGCGGCGGTGAAGCAGGGCCGCACGCGTCTGGTGGTGAATCTTGCGGAATTCCTGCCGGGTGAGTTCACCCGCAACGCCGACTTCGCGCTGCCGCTCAAAGCGCATCGAACGCGCCATCGCCGAGGCAGCCGGCCGCGAATGCTGCCATTTCCTCGATGCCACGCGCATGGCGAGCGGGCTTCTGGGCAATTCGATCGGCGCCAATATTTTCCTGCTGGGCTACGCCTATCAGCTCGGCACCCTGCCGCTGTCGGCCGCGGCGGTCGAACAGGCGATCGCGCTCAACGGCGAAGCGGTGGCGATGAATCATGCGGCGTTCCGCTGGGGGCGTCTCGCCGCTGCCGATCCCGCCAAGATCGAGAGCCTGTTGCGCCCCCTGATGGAAGAAAGCGCGGACGATCAACGCCTGTCGCAGTCTTTCGATGAAATGGTGGCGCGGCGGGTGGCTTTCCTCGGCGATTATCAGGACGCCGCCTATGCCGCGCGCTACCGCGCCGTTGGTCGAGCGTGCCAAGGCTGCGGAAGCCGCGCAGGCGCCGGGCAAATGCGGCTTTGCCGAAGCGGTGGCGCGCTATCTCTTCAAGCTGATGGCCTACAAGGACGAGTATGAAGTGGCGCGGCTTTACGCCGACGCCTCCTTCATGCGGCAGCTGAAAGGTGAATTCGAGGGCGATCTGCGGCTTCAATTCCATCTGGCGCCGCCGCTGTTCGCGCCGCGCGACCGTGCCACCGGCCTGCCGCGCAAGCTCAGCTTCGGCGGCTGGGTCCTGCCGGTGTTCCGCGCGCTGGCGAAGCTGAAATTCTTGCGCGGGAGCGCCTTCGACCCGTTCGGCTATACGCGGCGAGCGCAAAACCGAACGCAAGCTGATCGCGGATTATGAGGCCATGCTGAGCGAAATCATGCCAAGGCTCACGCCCGGCAATCACCATCTCGCCACCGATCTCGCCGCGATCCCGGAAAAAATCCGCGGCTTCGGCCACGTCAAGGCGCGGCACCTTGCCGCCGCCAAGGCCGAGGAAGCGGCGCTGCTGGAGCAGTTCCGTTCCGGCGCACTCTCTTTCCTCAAAGCCGCCGAGTAACGCCGCGCATGACCCAGATCAAAGCTCCCGCCCTTGCGCCGGCTGCCGAAGCCGAACAGCCCAGCGTCGGCTCCGCCCGCATCGGCGTGCTGATCGTCAATCTCGGCACGCCGGAGGCGACCGACTTTTGGTCGATGCGGCGCTACCTGAAGGAATTTCTGTCCGACCGGCGGGTGATCGAAGACAATTCACTGCTGTGGAAGCTCGTCTTCAACGTCGGCATTCTCACGTTGCGTCCGAAATTCAAAGGCCGCGATTACGACAAGATCTGGAACCGCGAGAAGAACGAGTCGCCGCTGAAGACCATCACGCGCGCGCAAGGTGAAAAGCTTGCGGCCATGCTGGCGGGGATCGATCCGCGCATCGTTACCGACTGGGCCATGCGCTATGGCCAACCGTCCATCGCCTCGCGCCTGGCGGCGCTCGCCGCACAGGGCTGCGACCGCATCCTGATCCTGCCGCTCTACCCGCAATATGCTGCCGCCACCACGGCGACGGTCGGCGACGAGGTTTTCCGCACCCTGATGACGATGCGAAAACAACCGGCGGTGCGCTTCGTGCCGCCGTATTACAACGAGCCGGTCTATATCGAGGCGCTGGTGTCCTCGATGACGGCAGAGCTCGCAAAACTTCCCTGGCAGCCCGACGTCATCCTGGCGTCCTTCCACGGCATTCCGAAGGAATATGTCGACAAAGGCGATCCCTATCAGGCGCAATGCGTTGAGACGGTGCGGCTGATGCGCGAAAGCCTCGGCCTCGACGAGAAGTCATTCATGCTCACCTTCCAGTCGCGTTTCGGCCGCACCGAATGGATCAGGCCTTATACCGACGAGACGGTGAAAAGCCTGGCCGAGAAAGGCGTGAAGAATCTCGCCGTGATCACGCCGGGCTTCGCCGCGGATTGCTTGGAGACCTTGGAAGAGATCGCGGTCGAGAACGCGCACATCTTCAAAGCAGCATGGCGGCAGCAATTTCTTCGCCGTCCCGTGTTTGAACGACAGCGACCTGGGCATGACCGTGATCAGCCAGCTTGCGCTGCGCGAACTGCAAGGCTGGCTTTAAACTCCGGGTATCGTTGCTAAGACACGGCTAATTTTGCTTGTGATGCGCGCCGAACTCCGGCAGCCTTGCGGCCGAATATTCAATGCGGGGGATGCAATGGATTTCTTGCTCGGCGCCAATGTCTTTGTGATTGTTCTCGTCGTTCTTGCCATTTTGACGCTGCTCGGCGGGGTCAAGATGACGGCGCAGGGCTACCATTGGACCGTCGAGCGCTTCGGCCGTTACACCCGCACTTTGTCGCCCGGCCTCAACCTGATCATTCCCTTCTTCGACCGCATCGGTCGCAAGGTGAATATGATGGAGCAGGTGATCGACATTCCGCAGCAGGAGGTGATCAGCAAGGATAACGCGACTGTGACGGTGGATGGCGTGGCCTTCTTCCAGGTATTCGACGCCGCCAAGGCGAGCTATGAAGTTTCCAGTCTCGAACTGGCCATTGTCACGCTGACCATGACCAACATCCGCTCGGTCATGGGCGCGATGGACCTCGACCAGGTGCTGTCGCACCGCGATGAAATCAACGACCGCCTGTTGCGGGTGGTCGATGCCGCAGTCGCGCCCTGGGGCGTGAAGGTCAACCGCATCGAAATCAAGGACATCGTGCCTCCGCGCGACCTGGTGGAGGCCATGGGCCGGCAAATGAAGGCCGAGCGCGTGAAGCGCGCCGACATCCTGCAAGCGGAAGGTCAGCGCGCATCGGATATCCTGCGGGCCGAAGGCGCCAAGCAAGCGCAGATCCTGGAGGCGGAAGGGCGGCGCGAGGCGGCATTCCGCGATGCCGAAGGCCGCGAGCGCCTGGCGCAGGCCGAAGCCAAGGCGACCGAGATGGTGAGCGAGGCGGTATCGCGCGGCGACATCGCGGCGCTCAACTATTTCATTGCGGAGAAATACCTGAATGCCTTCGGCCGGATCGCCGAATTCCCCCAATCAGAAAATCCTGATGATCCCGATCGAGGCCACGCAGGTGCTCGGCTCGCTCGCGGGCATCGGTGAGATCGCCAAGGCGACATTCGGCGGCGATGGCGGGGGAAGCGCTCCGGCGCCGGTCAGGCGGCCTACCGTTCCGCCGGCCGGATCGGCGAGCGGCGGAAGCGCCGCATGATCGATTACCTCATCACGCTTGGCGCCTGGAACTGGCTCATTCTCGGCGCGGTGTTTCTCGCGCTCGAGCTGGTCGCTCCAGGCGCCTTCATGCTCTGGCTCGGCTTTGCCGCGCTTGCCGTAGGGTTGATCTCATTCGCGGTCGACTGGTCGTGGCAGGCGCAGTTCGTCGCCTTCGCGGCGTTGTCGCTGGCGCTGATTCCGGTCTGGCGCCGCTACGCGCCGAAGGTCGAGCAGTCGAGCGAGGCGCCGCTGCTCAATCGCCGCGCCGAAAGCTATATCGGCCGGACTTTCACCCTGGAAAATCCGATCGTCGATGGCGTCGGCCGTGTCCGCATCGACGACACGATCTGGCGGGTGAGCGGACCGGACAGCCCGGCGGGCAGCCAGGTCAGAATCGTGCGCGTGGAAGGCCCAAATCTGTTCGTGGAGCGGGTAGAGGCTTAGGCCACGCCGGCGCACAACATAACGGCCGCAAGAACTTCTTTCCCGTCCCTTGCCTGAATGACGGCGAGCTCGGCATGACCGTGCAGCCATCTCGCGCTGCGCGAACTGCAGGGCTGGCCGTAGGAAACCCCGAGCGAGATGAAGCGGCCACGGAACCCAGTTGACAATAAACGCCTCGTTATATAAACAGTAAGTTATATAACGAGGTCCCGCATGCCGAACCTCGATGCCGCCTTCTCCGCGCTCGCCGACCCGACCCGCCGGGCGATCCTTGCCCGTCTCGCATCGGGCGAGGCGACGGTGATGGAGCTGGCCGAGCCCTTCGAGATGACGCAGCCCGCCATCTCCCGCCACCTGAAAGTGCTCGAAGGCGCGGGGCTGATCGTCCGCCGCGTCGAAGGCACGAAGCGCCCCTGCCGGCTGGCGCCAGCCGGTATCGACGCGATCGATCAATGGCTCGCGATGCTGCGGGAAGCCCTGGCGAAGAACTACGACCGGCTGGACGAGGTTCTGGCCGCGATGAAGACCGAACGGCGAAAGGACAAGCCATGAGCAAGATGACGCTGGAGACCGAAGGCGACAAACATGTCGTTGTGACCCGCCGCTTCGCGGCATCGCCCGAGGCGGTCTACCGCGCCCACACCGAGCCGAAGCTCATCCAGAAGTGGATGCTTGGCCCGGACGGCTGGACGATGCCGGTCTGCATCAACGAGGCGCGACCGGGCGGGAAGATCCGCTACGAGTGGGCGGACGGCAAGGGCGGCGGGTTCTACCTGACCGGCGAATTTCTGGAGTTGGTGCCGTTCAGCCGGATTGTTCACGTCGAGCGCATGCACCTGCCCGACCCGACGCCGGACAATCACGTTGAAACGAGGTTCGAGCCGGACGGGACGCGGCACGCTGATGACCATGCGGATGACCTTGCCCGACGCCGAGACGCGGGCGGCCATGCTTGCGACCGGCATGGAGCACGGCATGGAAGCGAGCTACGTCCGGCTCGAGACCATGATCTAGAACAATCAACCAAGCACAGAGAATTCGGGAGTCAAAACCATGCTAGCCACACCACAGATCATCCAGACCAACGCCCAAGAGGCCGCCGTCATCCGCCTCACCATTCCGCGTAGCGAGATGATGAAGGTATTCGGCCCCGCCGTCGGCGAGTTGATGGCGGCGCTCGCCGCACAAGGGGTGGAGCCCGTCGGAGCTGTCTTCGCGCATCATCTGAAAATGAGCCCGGACACCTTCGATTTCGAATTAGGCGTCAAGGTCTCGGCACCGGTGAAGGCTACCGGACGCGTGAAACCGGGCCAGCTTCCTGCGGCAAAGGTGGCGCGCACGGTGTACAGCGGTCCATACGAAGGCCTCCCGTCCGCCTGGGGTGAGTTCGACAAGTGGATGAAGGCGAACGGCCACGAGCAAGCCGAAAACCTGTGGGAGGTGTATTCGGTCGGTCCGCAATCGAGCCCTGATCCCGCGAACTGGCGCACGGAATTGAACCGGCCTCTCACGAACTGATCGTCAAGGCTGCGTATTTGTATTGGCGCGTTAGGCCACACCGGCGCGCAGCAGGTCGTGGAAGTGCACGATGCCGACCGGCTTGCCGGCTTCCTCCACCATCAGCGCGGTGATCTTCGAGGAGTTGAGGATCTCCAGCGCCTCGCTGGCAAGCTGGGCGGGGCTGATCGTCTTCGGCTTCGGGGTCATCACGTCGTCGACGCGCGCTTCCAGCAGGTCGGGCCGCATGTGACGGCGCAGGTCGCCATCGGTGATGATGCCGGCGAGCTTGCCCTCGCCGTCGACGATGCCGACGCAGCCGAAGCCCTTGGCGGACATCTCCACCATCGCCTCGCCCATGCGCGAGCCGAGCGGCGCGAGCGGAACGGCGTCGCCCTTGTGCATGATGTCGCGCACGAATTTGAGTTGCGCGCCGAGCTGGCCGCCGGGATGCAGCAGGCCGAAATCGACGGCGGTAAAGCCGCGGCTTTCCAGCAGCGCGACCGCAAGCGCGTCGCCGAGCGCGAGTTGCATCAGCGACGACGTGGTCGGCGCGAGATTGTGCGGGCAGGCTTCGCGCGCCTGCGGCAGCGTGAGTACGACATCGGCGGCCTGGGCGAGCGTCGATTCCGAATTGGCGGTCACCGCGATCAGGCCGATACGGAAGCGGCGCGAATAGTCGATCAGGTTCTTCAGCTCGGACGGTTTCGCCCGACCAGGACAGCGCCATGATGGCGTCGTCGCGGGTGATCATGCCGAGGTCGCCGTGACTCGGCTTCGGCCGGATGCACGAAGAAGGAAGGCGTGCCGGTGGAGGCCAGCGTGGCCGCGATCTTGTGCGCCACGTGCCCGGACTTGCCCATCCCGCTGACGATCACGCGCCCGCGAATGCCGCGGATCAGCTCCACCGCCGCCACGAAGGCGGCACCGAGTCCGTCTGCCGAGCGCCGCCGCAAGCGCGGTGATGCCGCCGCCTTCCGCATCCAGCGTGCGCACCGCCGACGCGATCAAGGCGCCGGCCTGCTCATTCGGTTCGCGGCCGTGACGGAGCGCTTTCGATTTCGCCATGTGATGCCGGCTTGAGATTCGATGTCCGCAAGCTACCACGGGAAGGGTCTCGCGAGCGACCGGGCGAGCATCAACGTCTCATTAACCATAACCGTTTTAACTCCGTTAACCAAAGGCCTGCCGTCCAGCGGGCCCGATCCCTTTTGGGCGCCGTGTAGGCGGTGCCAACTTGCTGATTCTGCTCCGATTTTGGTCCTCGCAAGCGCAGGCGGCCGGCCTCGGAGCCAGGAGGTTCGGTGCCGCGGTTGTTCCCAGATCGTGCCCCAGTGGCGTTCGGCCTTGGCGCCTTTCTGGCGGCGATCGCGCTGGTGGCGGGCGCGCCGGCGCAGACCTCGCCGCCGGCTATCTCAGAATACAGCATCTTCGATCCG
This sequence comes from uncultured Alphaproteobacteria bacterium, assembly GCA_963731585.1. GTDB lineage: Bacteria > Pseudomonadota > Alphaproteobacteria > Rhizobiales > Xanthobacteraceae > CANKHA01. Next base: position 335,056 of record CAVSWC010000003.1, on the reverse strand, counting down.
CCAGGCGGCCAAGGCGTGCTGATTCCGGAAGGCGACAGCGAACCGCCATCGTCGATCCGCAGGGATTCCCCGACCTTCGGATACCTGCCCGCCCATGGCGCGGGTCAATCCGGCTTCGATTCCACCAATGCGCGCCGGAAAACCCAAGCCGCCCTTGCGAAGAAAAAAGCGCAGGCAGCCGTTGCCGCCGACGCCGGCGCATGCCCGTCCATGCCACCGACCCGGTCAGGACGGCGTCGATCGCGCCGCCTTATGCGCCTCCGCAGGCGCGGCCAAAGCCGAAGCAGCCGGTGATTGATCCGTATGAGCCGCTCGGCATTCGCGCCGGCGCTTTCATCCTGCGGCCGGCAATCGACCTCAGCACTGGCTATGACAGCAATCCTGGGCGCGATTCCACGCCGAAGGGCTCACCCTTCTATGTCGTCGCGCCGGAATTGCAGGTCGCGTCCGATTGGCTGCGGCACGAATTCCGCGCCAAAATCCGCGGCAGCTACGATGGCTTTACCGAACAACCCTCGCTCAACCGTCCCTATTTCGAATCCATATTGGATGGCCGCATCGACGTGACGCGGCAGACCCGGGTCGAACTGCAGAACCGCTACAAAATTGCAACCGATACGCCCGGCAGTCCGGATTTCGTGGCCGACGTTGCCACGCCGACGCTTTACACCAATATCGGCGGCACTGCCGGCCTGTTTCATCGTTTCAACCGGCTGGAAATCGGCGGCAACGTCAGCATCGACCGCACCGCGCTACGAAGATTCCGAGCTGACTGACGGCACGACGCTGAGCAACGAGGACCGCAGCTTTGTATCCTCTGGGCTGGAATTGCGCGGCAGCTACGAGATGACGCCGGGCGTCAAGCCCTTCGTTGCGGTCGCGGTCGACGAGCGGGTGCACGACGTTTCAATCGACAGCTTCGGCGTCCAGCGCGACTCGGAGGGCCTTACACCGCGCATCGGGACGAGTTTCGAGTTGAGCCGGCTAACGACCGGCGACGTCAGCATCGGTTACATGACGCGCAAGTATGAAGATCCGCAGTTGCAGGACCTCAAGGGCATCATCATCGATGCTTCGCTGATCTGGTCGGCGACCGCGCTGACCAAGGCCACCTTCACGGCACGCACCTCGGTTTATGAAAGCACCGATCCTGATGTCTCCGGCGTGCTTTCGCGCGACTTCGCCGCCCAGGTGGATCATGCCTTCCGCTACTGGCTGATCGGCACGCTGAAATTCGGCTACGGCCTCGACGATTTTGTCGGCTCCTCGCGCATCGACCACCGCCTGTCCGCCGTGGCCGGCATTACCTACAAGATGAATCGCGAGGTTCAGATCAAAGCCGAGATCCGCCGGGAACAGCGCAACTCGAACGCGGCCGGCGAGGACTATACCGCCAATATTTTCATGCTGGGACTGCGCCTGCAGCGATAGCAGCGCTTACTTGTCGCGCAGCAGGCCTTCGATTTCCTTGCGGAATTCCTGCGCGATATCCTTGCGCGCAAGGCGCATAGCAGACATTGGCGGTGAGAAAGCCGATCCTCGATCCGCAGTCGAAGCTGCGCCCCTCGAATTTCAGGCCATAGAAGTCTTGTTTTTTGGCCAGCGCGACCATGGCGTCGGTGAGCTGGATCTCGCCGCCGGCGCCGGTTTCCTGGGTAGCAAGCTGGGCGAAGATTTCCGGCTGCAGGATATAGCGCCCGGTGATCGACAGATTGGATGGCGCTTCCTCGCGTTTGGGCTTCTCCACCATCTTGGTGATCGAGAAGGCTTTGCCATGCGGCTTGCCGACTCCAACGACGCCATACATGTGCACGCGTTCGGGCGGCACTTCCTCCACCGCGACGATATTCGCGGGCGCGGGAAGCGCGGCATAGGCGTCCATCATCTGCGTCAGGCAGCCGCGCTCATGCTGGACCAGCACGTCAGGCAGCAGAAGCGCGAACGGCTCGGGGCCGACCAGTTCGCGTGCGCACCACACGGCATGCCCCAAGCCGAGTGGCGACTGCTGCCGGGTGAAGCTCGCGGTGCCCGCGCCGGGCTGGTCCTGCGAAAGCAGCTTCAGGTCGGCGGTCTTGCCGCGCTCCTTCAAAGTCGCTTCGAGCTCGAATTGGCGGTCGAAATGGTCCTCGATCACCCCTTTGTTGCGTCCAGTCACAAAGATGAACTGTTCAATGCCGGCCTCCCGCGCTTCGTCCACCACGTGCTGGATCAGCGGCCGATCCACGACCGTGAGCATTTCCTTCGGCATGGCTTTGGTGGCAGGCAGGAACCGCGTGCCCAGGCCGGCCACGGGGAAAACGGCTTTGCGGATCGGTTTCATGGGGAACCAGGGCAGGAGGGACGTTTAACGCTTGGCAATTACTTTCGTCCAAATGCGGTCAAATATCGGATATTGAAAAGCGTAGGGAAGTCAAACGACAAACGTGGGCGGCGCTTACTCAAAATTGGCAGGGCGATGATGACGGTGCGGAAGCGACTGGGGTGGATCGGCGCGGTTGCGATTATGACCGCCGCGATGGCGGGGCAGGCCGCGGCCAATCATACCTGCCGCAATACCGGCACCTTCGAGCAATGGATGGCCGGCTTCAGGCAGGAAGCATTGGCTTCCGGGATCTCGCAGGCGACGATCTCCCGCGCGCTGGAAGGCGTGACCTACGATCCGAACGTGATCAAGCGCGATCACGGGCAGGGCGTGTTCCAGCAGAGCTTCCTGCAATTCTCCGATCGCATGACCAATAAAAACCGGTTTCAGAATGGGCTGGCGCAACTGAAGAAGAATGCCGCGTTGTTCGCGCGCATCGAACAACAATTCGGCGTCCCGCCCGCGGTCGTGGTGTCGTTCTGGGGCCTGGAAAGCGACTACGGCGTCTACAAGGGGAATGTCTGGCCGATTATCCGCGCGGTGGCGACGCTCGCCTATGACTGCCGGCGCTCGGATTTCTTCCGCACGCAGTTGATGGACCTGCTGCGCGTCGTGCAGCGCGGCGATCTGCGGCCGGATGAGATGATCGGCAATTGGGCGGGCGAGCTCGGCCCCACCCAGTTCACCCCTTCCGATTATTACAAATACGGCGTCGATTTCGACGGCGACGGCCGCGTGGACATGGTTCGCAGCGTGCCCGATGCACTCGCTTCCGCCGCCAATCTGATGAAGGGCTTCGGCTGGCAGCGCGGGCAGCCTTGGCTGCAGGAAGTCCGCGTCCCAGCGGAATTGCCGTGGGATCAGGCCGATCTCGCGATCCAGCATCCGCGCTCGCAGTGGGTGCAATGGGGCGTCACCGCCGCGCATGGCAAGCTGCCCGCCGACAACCTGCCGGCCTCTCTGCTGCTGCCGATGGGACGCAATGGCCCGGCCTTCCTCGCCTATCCGAACTTCAAGGCCTATCTGCAGTGGAACGCGGCCATGGTCTATGCAACCACGGCGGCCTATTTCGCCACGCGCTTCGAGGGCGCCCCGCCGATCGGCAAGGGCAATGCGCCGGTCACCGTGCTGACAAGCGAGCAGGTGCAGGACCTGCAACGACTGCTGCGTGCGCATCGGTTTTACGAGGGCGAGGTCGATGGCCGGATGGGAGCGGCGACCCGGCCGGCGGTGAAAAAGGCGCAGCTCAAAGTGGGCTTGCCGGCGGATTCCTATCCGAGCCCGGAGCTGATCGAGCGCCTGCGCGCGACCCGCTAGGCTGGCGAATTAACAATCATTCAACCATATCCGGTCCCAATGGTTATCAGTGTGAGGCGGCCTGATGCCGCGCGGCGGAGTGTCGAATGGCGAAGCGGTCCCGTATCGCAATCTTGCTGGCGTCCTCGGTTTGGTTGTGCATCAGCGCGCCGGCTGTGGCCCAGCAGGCGGCCGATCCGCTCTCGGCTTTTTTGCGCAACTTGACGGCAGGCTCCATCCCTGAGCCCGCAACTCCCCCGGCGGCGGAGGGCGGCACCCATCCGCTCATGACGCCGCAGGCAATCGCCGCCGCATCGGCGGATTTCGGTGTCTGCCTCGAGCGGCTGTGGCCGCAGGCCGCCAAGCGCGGCGTGTCGCGCGCCACCTATGAGACCTATGCGCTCACGCTGACTCCCGACCTGAAGATCATGGAGTTTATGGAATCGCAGCCGGAATTTACCCGGGCGCTATGGGACTATCTCGACTTCCTGGTCACCGAGGCACGCATCGCCCGCGGACGCGAGATCCTGGCGCAATATGCAAGCATCTTTGACGCCGTGGAAAAGAGCTATGGCGTCGACCGCTACATCATCACCGCGATCTGGGGCATTGAATCGAATTTCAGCACCGCAGGCGGCGAGCGCCCGGTGGTGCGTTCCACCGCGACGCTGGCCTGTATCGGCCGCCGGCAGAATTATTTCCGGGATGAGTTCCTCTCCGCGCTGGAAATCCTGCATCGCGGGGATGTGCGGCCGGAGCAGCTGAAGGGCTCCTGGGCCGGAGCTTTCGGCCCGACGCAATTCATGCCCACTTCGTTCAAGCGCTTCGCGGTGGATTTCGACGGCGACGGACGCCGCGACGTCGTCGACTCCGTGCCGGATCTGATCGCCTCCACCGCCAACAATCTGAAGAAGGACGGCTGGGTTGCGGGCCAGACCTGGGGTTACGAGGTCGTCGCTGCCGGGCGGGTTCAATTATCTGCTGGCGGATCACGCGCGCCGCATGAGCTTGCGCGAATGGGAGCAGCACGGCGTTCGCCGCATCGGCGGCAAACCGTTTCCGCGGCCGGATGACACGGCCTATCTGCTGGTACCGGCAGGCACGCGCGGGCCGGCTTTTGTCATGCTGGATAATTTCCGCGCCATCATGAAATACAATCCGTCGGAAGCCTATGCGCTCGCCATTGGGCATCTGGCCGACCGCATGCGCGGCGGCGACCCCTTCGTGCAGCCATGGCCGCGGGAGGAGCGTGTCTTGTCCCGCGCGGAACGCTACGAGTTGCAGCAGCTTCTCGCCGCGCGCGGCTTCGACATCGGGCAACCGGACGGCAAGCTCGGCGGAAAAACGCGGCTCGCGATCCGGCAATTCCAGGCTTCGGTCGGTGAGGCGCCCGACGGCTTCGCCTCGAGTGGCGTGCTTGGCCGTCTGCGGGGACGTTAGACACGTCCTAAGCCCTGGAAAGATGGACCTTTTTGGTAACCAGCCCGGCATCGCTAAGTTGACATTTTTCCGGTACTATATGTGGATGAACAGTGCATCCGGACCCGCTCCGGGCTACCGTAATTCGTGGGCCTCGTGCCGCAATGACTGGAAAAAACACCACCAAGCGCCGCGTTGTCGCCCTGGTCGCGATCATGGTCGCCACATCGCCGCTGGCACTGCTCGCGAGCTCGCCGGCTGCCGCGCAATTCTTTCCTTTCTGGGCGCCGCAGCAGCAGCCCTCCTACCAGGAGCGCTACCGTGAGGCACCGGCGGTCGACTATTCCAAGGCGCCGCCTGCCAAGAAGGCGGAAGCGCCGCCCACCTCGAGCGTGGTGGTGATGGGCGACTCGATGGCCGATTGGCTCGCCTATGGCCTGGAGGAGGCTTTTGCCGACACGCCGGAGATCGGCGTCGTCCGTAAAAACAAACCTAATTCCGGTCTCATCCGTTACGAATCGAAGAGCGATCTCGAATGGTCGAGCGTCGCGCGCGACATCGTCATGACGGAAAGGCCCGCGGTCGCGGTGATGATGCTGGGCTTGAGCGACCGCGGCCCGATCCGCGAGCGTCCAGGCGCCAAGCCGGCGCCAACCGGGCAACCGGAAGCGGCGGCCAAGCCGCCAGACCAGCAGACTGCCGACCCCGAAAACGCCCCCGCGTCGATCATCGCGCCGGAAGCGTCCAGGGGCAGGGGCAGCAGCAGCGAATACCGCACCGAGGCTTGGGCCGAGCTCTATTCCAAGCGCATCGCCGAGACGATCGCGGCCATGAAAAGCCGAGGCGTTCCGGTCATCTGGGTCGGTCTGCCGATTATCCGCGGACCAAAAGCCACCAGCGACGCCGCTTATCTCAACGATCTTTATAGCGCGCAGGCCGAAAAAGCGGGCGTCATTTACGTCGATGTGTGGGACGGCTTTGTCGACGAGGCTGGCAAATTCGCATCATTCGGTCCGGACGTCGACGGCCAGACGCGCCGATTGCGCTCGCAGGACGGCGTCTATTTCACCAAATACGGCGCACGCAAGCTTGCTCACTTCGTCGAGCGGGAAATCCAACGCGTGATCTCCACGCGCGTACTGCCGGTGGCGTTGCCAGTGGACGGCGGGGCGCAGCCTTCCGGGGCGCCACGTCCCGGCGGTCCTGTCGCACGGCCGATTGCAGGCGCCGTCCTGCCGTTGACCGCAGGCGCGGCTTCCGGCGGCCAGGAATTGCTAGGCGGCGGGAACATGCGCCCGTCGGCGTCGGACCCGATCGCCTCGCGCGTGCTGGTGAAGGGCGAGCCGGTTTCTGCGCTGAAAGGCCGTGCTGACGATTTCGCCTGGCCGCTGGGCGGCGGCGGAACGCTGCCGGTGGCGAATACGATTCAAGAGCCGGGGACGATCACGCCGGTGGAGGTCCCGGTTGCTGCAGCCGTCGCGCAAACCAGCCCAAAGCCGAAGGCCGATGTGCAAGCGGTGAACCAGCCGAGAAGGCCGCGGCCGCCGCAAGCTGCGCCCCCGCCCCCACAGTGGCAGCGATCGCCCTTCTCTTCGCCCTTCAGCTTCTTCCGCTGATAGCGCCTGATACGGCGAAGCTGGAAACCGGTTCGCCGATAAAGATCATGCGCCAATTATTAAGTCAGCGCGAGCCCGCCGCAATTTCTCAGCACGCAACGCGTTCCGCTCGCCGTTCCCACTTCATCCGCTATCGTAATCCTTCCGCGCGAAGGGGTGATCAGCGCGGCAGCAGCGTCGAGCCCATCAGGAATTTGTCGATCGCGTGGGCGGCTTGCCGGCCCTCGCGGATCGCCCAGACCACGAGCGACTGGCCGCGCCGCATGTCGCCGGCGGCGAACACCTTCTCCAGCGAAGTGCGGTAGTCGTCGGTATTGGCGCGCACGTTGCCGCGCGGGTCTAGCTCAAGCCCGAGCGATTGCAGCATCCCTTCGTGCACCGGATGCACGAAGCCCATGGCGAGCAGCACGAGGTCGGCCTTGAGCTCGAATTCGCTGCCTTGGATGGGCTGCATTTTTGCGTCCACGTGCAGGCAGTGCAGCGTGTCTACGCGCCCTTTTTTGCCGGAGAATTTCTGCGTCATAACGGCGAAGTCGCGCTCGGCGCCTTCTTCATGGCTGGAGGACGTGCGCAGCTTCATTGGCCAGTCCGGCCAGGTGAGCAACTTGTTTTCCTTCACGGGGGGCTGCGGCATGATTTCGAAATTCGTCACCGAGCGGGCGCCTTGGCGGATCGAGGTGCCGATGCAGTCGGAGCCGGTATCGCCGCCGCCGATCACCACCACATGCCGGTCCTTGGCCAGAATTGGCGGCATGTCGTCAGCCGGCGCCGGCTCGCCGCTGATGCGCCGGTTCTGCTGCGGCAGGAAATCCATGGCGAAGTGGATGCCGCCGAGGTCGCGGCCGGGGATCGGCAGATCGCGCGGCTTTTCCGCCCCGCCGGTGAGCGCGACGGCGTCATATTCCTGCAGCAGCTGCTCCGCCGGCAGGTTCACGCCGACATGCGCGTCGTAGTGGAAGGTGACGCCTTCGCCCTGCATCTGCGTCACGCGCCGGTCAACGATGATCCTGTCCATCTTGAAGTCGGGGATGCCGTAGCGGAGCAGGCCGCCCGCCTTGGCGAATTTCTCGAACACATGCACGTCGTGCCCGGCGCGCGCGAGCTGTTGCGCGCAGGCCATGCCGGCCGGGCCCGAGCCGATCACCGCGACCTTCTTGCCGGTTTTATGCGTCGGCGGCTCCGGTTTCACCCAGCCGCTCGAAATCGCGCGGTCGGCGATCGCGCATTCGATCGTCTTGATGGTGACCGGGTTGTCGTCGATGTTCAGCGTGCAGGACGCCTCGCAGGGCGCCGGGCAGATGCGGCCGGTCACCTCCGGGAAATTATTGGTCGAATGCAGGTTGCGCGCGGCCTCTTCCCACTGGTCCCGGTAAACCAGGTCATTCCAGTCCGGGATCTGGTTGTTGACCGGACAGCCGGTGTGGCAATAGGGGATGCCGCAATCCATGCAGCGCGCGGCCTGCTGCTTGTTGTCCTCGTCGGGCAACGGCAGGACGAACTCGCCCCAATGCTTGATGCGCTCCTCGACCGGCTGATAGTGACGGTCGGCGCGATCGAATTCCAGGAAGCCGGTGACCTTACCCATGGGCGCGCAGCTTACTCCGCCGCCTGCATGGTGCGGGCCTTTTCCATCTCGGCGAGCGCGCGGCTGAATTCCACCGGCATGACCTTGCGGAATTTCGGAAGGTAATTGGGCCAGTCCGCGAGAATATCCTTGGCCCGTTGCGAGCCGGTATAGCGCGCATGGTTGCTGATCAGCGCGTGCAGCCGCTCGCCGTCATTGCGCGTCATGTCGGTGAGGTCGCCGTGCATCTCGCCTTCGATCCATTCCGGCATGTCCTGCAGTTCGACCATGCCGCGGTTGCAACGCGTATCGAAGGCGCCGTCCTGATCCAGCACATAAGCGATGCCGCCTGACATGCCGGCTGCGAAGTTGCGCCCGGTCTGGCCGAGCACGACGACGATGCCACCGGTCATGTATTCGCAGCAGTGGTCGCCGGCGCCCTCGACTACCGCAATGGCGCCGGAATTGCGCACGGCGAAGCGCTCGCCGGCGATGCCGCGGAAATAGCATTCACCGCCGATGGCGCCATAGAGCACGGTGTTGCCGACGATGATCGATTCTTCCGGCACGACACCGGTGTCGAAGGGCGGCCGGATGATCAGCTTGCCGCCGGAAATTCCCTTGCCGACATAGTCATTGGCGTCGCCTTCCAGTTCGAAGGTCACGCCGTGCGCCAGCCAGGCGCCAAAACTCTGTCCGGCGGTGCCCTTCAGCTTCACGGTGATGGTGTCGTCCGGCAGACCCTGATGGCCGTAGCGCTTGGCCACCTCACCCGAGAGCATGGCGCCCGCGGTGCGGTCGGTGTTCTTGATATTGGCCTCGATCGTCACCGGTTTGCCGTTTTCCAGCGCGTCTTTCGCCTGCGCGATCAGCTTGCGGTCGAGGATGTCGTAGATCTTGTGATCCTGCTGCTCGCGATGGGAGATATACACGCCCTCGGGCGCTTCCGGCTTGTGGAACAGCTTGGAGAAATCCAGCCCCTGGGCCTTCCAATGCGCCACCAGCTCACGCCGGTCGAGCATCTGCATTTGCCCGATCATCTCCTCGAAGCGGGCATAGCCCAGTGCGGCCATGATCTCGCGCACCTCCTCCGCAACGAAGAAGAAGTAATTGATCACATGCTCCGGCTGGCCCTGGAAGCGCTTGCGGAGCACCGGGTCCTGCGTTGCCACGCCCACCGGGCAAGTGTTCAGGTGACAGACGCGCATCATGATGCAGCCTGCGGCAATCAGCGGCGCGGTGGAGAATCCGAATTCATCCGCGCCGAGCAAAGCGCCCACCACCACGTCGCGCCCGGTACGAATGCCGCCATCGACTTGCACGGCGATGCGGCCGCGCAGACGATTGCTGACCAGCGTCTGGTGCGTTTCGGCCAGCCCGATCTCCCACGGCGATCCGGCATGCTTGATCGAGGTGAGCGGTGACGCGCCGGTGCCGCCTTCGAAGCCGGCGATGGTGACGTGGTCGGCCCGCGCCTTGGAGACGCCGGCGGCGACCGTGCCGACGCCGACCTCCGAGACGAGCTTCACCGACACCAGCCCGTCAGGATTGACGTTCTTCAGGTCGAAGATGAGCTGCGCCAGGTCTTCGATCGAATAAATGTCATGATGCGGCGGGGGCGAGATCAGGCCCACGCCCGGCGTCGAATAACGCACCGCGGCGATGATCTTATCCACCTTGTGGCCGGGCAATTGTCCGCCTTCGCCCGGCTTGGCGCCCTGCGCCATCTTGATCTGCATCATGTCCGAGTTGACGAGGTATTCGGTGGTGACGCCGAAGCGGCCGGATGCCACCTGCTTGATCGCCGAACGCATGCTGTCGCCGTTCGGCAACGGCTTGAAGCGATCGGCTTCCTCGCCGCCCTCGCCGGTGTTCGATTTGCCGCCGATGCGGTTCATGGCGACCGCGAGCGTGGTATGCGCCTCGCGCGAGATGGAGCCGAAGGACATGGCGCCGGTGGAGAAGCGCTTGACGATTTCCTTCGCCGGCTCGACTTCCTCGATCGGGATCGGCCGCCGGCCTGCTTCCTCCGCCTGCTTGAACCGGAATAGCCCGCGAATGGTCAACAGCTTTCCTGATTGCTCGTTCAGCTCCTGCGCAAAGGCGCGGTAGCGGTCATAGGAATTGCCGCGCACGGCATGCTGCAGCGCCGCCACCGTCGCGGCATTCCAGGCATGGTCCTCGCCGCGCACGCGGAGCTGATATTCGCCGCCGACGTCGAGCGACAGGCGATAGACCGGCGAGTCGCTGAAGGCATCGCGGTGCCGGCGCATCGTCTCTTCCGCCACCTCTTCCAGACCCACGCCTTCGATGCGCGTCGCGGTGCCGGTGAAATAGGTGGCGACGAAATCGGCCTTCAGCCCAACCGCGTCGAAGATCTGCGCGCCGCAATAGGACTGGTAGGTGGAGATGCCCATCTTCGACATCACCTTCAGCAGCCCCTTGCCGATCGCCTTGACGTAGCGCTTGAGGACTTCCTTGTCGTCGACCTTCTGCGGCAGCGTGTTCTTCAGCTCGAGCAAGCTTTCGAATGCCAGATAAGGATTGATCGCCTCCGCGCCGTAGCCGGCCAGGCAGGCGAAATGATGCACCTCGCGCGGCTCGCCCGACTCCACAACAAGGCCAACCGAGGTGCGCAATCCTTCCCGGATGAGATGATGATGCACGGCTGCGCAAGCCAGCAGCGACGGGATCGGCATGCGCTCGGGCCCGGCCGCGCGGTCCGACAACACCAGGATATTGGTGCCGTCGCGCACCTTGAGCTCGGCCAGCGCGCACAGGGTGTCGAGCGCATCCTTCATGCCGGCGGCGCCGTTCTCCGCCGGGAAGCTCATGTCCAGCGTGGCGGATTTGAAATGCCCGCCGTCGAGCTTGGAGATCGAGCGGATTTTCTCCAGGTCCTCGTTGGTCAGGATCGGCTGGCGCGCTTCCAGACGCTGGGTGCGCGACATGCCTTCCAGGTCGAACAAGTTCGGCCGCGGCCCGATAATGGAGACGAGGCTCATCACCAGTTCTTCGCGGATCGGGTCGATCGGCGGGTTGGTCACCTGCGCGAAGTTCTGCTTGAAATAGGTGAACAGCAGCTTTGGCCGCTGCGACAGCGCCGAAATCGGCGTGTCGGTGCCCATCGAGCCGACCGCCTCTTCCGCGCCGGCGGCCATCGGCGTCATCAGGATCTTCAGGTCTTCCTGGGTATAGCCGAAGGTCTGCTGCCGATCGAGCAGCGATAGGTTGGTGCCCGCCGGCTTGGTGGCGACCGTCGGCAGGTCTTCCAGCACGAGTTGCGTGCGCGTCAGCCACTCCTGGTAGGGATGGCTCTTCGCCAGCGTTGCCTTCAATTCGTCGTCGGGAATGAGCCGGCCTTGGTCGAGATCGACCAGCAGCATCTTGCCCGGCTGCAGGCGCCACTTGCGGATGATGTCCTTCTCGGGAATCGGCAGCACGCCCATTTCCGAGGCCATGATGATGCGGTCGTCGCGGGTGAGGAAATAGCGCGCCGGCCGCAGGCCATTGCGGTCGAGCGTGGCGCCGATCTGCCGGCCGTTGGTGAAGGCGATCGCGGCGGGGCCATCCCACGGCTCCATCAGCGCGGCATTGTATTCATAGAAGGCGCGGCGTTCCTCATCCATGAGCGGATTGCCCGCCCAGGCCTCGGGAATCATCATCATCATCGCATGCGCCAGCGGATAGCCGCCCTGCACCAGGAACTCGAGCGCGTTATCGAAGCAAGCGGTGTCCGATTGGCCTTCGTAGGAGATCGGCCACAGCTTGTTGATGTCGTTGCCGAACAGCGGCGAGGATACCGACGCCTGCCGTGCCGCCATCCAGTTGACGTTGCCGCGTAATGTATTGATTTCGCCGTTATGCGCGATCATCCGGTAGGGATGCGCCAGCGACCAGGTTGGGAAGGTGTTGGTGGAGAAGCGCTGATGCACGAGCGCGAGCGCGCTCTCGAAATCCGGCTCGTGCAGATCCGGATAGTAGCTGCCGAGCTGGTCGGCCAGGAACATGCCCTTGTAGATCACCGTGCGGCAGGAGATCGACACCGGGTAATAGCCCGAGAGCCGCCGCTCGCGCCGGCGATAGATGGCGTTGGAGATCGACTTGCGCAGCACGTAAAGCCGGCGCTCGAACTCGGCTTCGTCCTTGATCTTGTTGCCGCGCCCGATGAAGACCTGAAGATGTACCGGCTCGGTCGGCTTTACCGAAACACCGAGACTGGAATTGTCGGTCGGCACTTCGCGCCAGCCGAGCAGCTCCATGCCATCGCGCACGATCATATCGCCGTAGATTTTGCGGATGACTTCGCGCCAGGCTTCGTCGCGCGGCATGAACAGATAGCCGATGGCATATTCCCCGGGCGGGGGCAGGCGGAAGCCGATCTCAGCCGCTTTCCTTACGAAGAATCCGTGCGGGATCTGCACCAGGATGCCGGCGCCATCCCCCGCGCGCGGGTCTGCGCCCACTGCGCCGCGATGCTCGAGATTAAGCAGGATGGTGAGCGCGTCTTCGACGATCTTGTGCGACTTGCGGCCCTTGATGTCGGCGATGAAGCCGACGCCGCAGGAATCCTTGTCGAGCGCCGGATCATAGAGTCCCCGAGCCTCCGGCACGCCGGGGTCGGCGGAATCTGGCAAAGTCGGAGGCGCGCAGCACGACGGGCTGGGTGGCCGCCCGGCCGCGTTCCGTCCTGCCGTGTCCGCTTCCCTTCATTTCCATCCCCATGCCGCACCTGCCTTGCTCGCGGCATACCGGCCACGACCCAAGGCGAAAACTATTCAGCGAAGGGCGGCCTTCTGGAAGCCGTTCGCCGGCTCCACGAGGCCGCTTGATCTTGGGCGCCAGGCACAAGCTTTCGCATCGCCGGCTGCCGCTCGCGGGGGCCTTTGGCCAATCAGGCCAGCGGGCTTCCACGGAAGTAATAGGACAATATTGATGTCCTAAATGGAGATGTCAATTTCGCCTGTAAAATAGGACGACGCCTGATTGTTTAGTCTGTTCCGCCCAGAAGAGGAACACGGACGGCCCCGTTGGCGCAATGGCGATTGCAGGGCTAAACAGACCGCCGCCCCAGCGCCGCCCCAATCGGGGTTATCGTACCGGAGGGGGCGTCAGTTTTCGATGGGAAGAACGCGCCGTGAAAACCAGACTTGCGATTTGTCTCACCTTCGCCGTTATCAGCCTGGCCGTCCCGTCCGTATCGGCTTCCGCCCAAACCCTGTTGCCGCCTTACGAAATCACCACCAGCGTCCGCTCGATGGGCCTCACGCCGATCAGTCCGCCGGTACGCCGAGGCGCCCGCTATGTGCTGCGCGCGATTGACGGCCGCGGAGCCGAGGTCACGGTCGCTGCCGACGCCCTGAGCGGCCGCATTCTGTTGGTGCGTTCCGCAGGCTACGGCGGCGGTCGCCTCAATGCAGAGCGCTTCTATTCGCCAGCCTATCCGGAAGAATTCCTTCCGCCGCGCCGGGGGATTGAAAGGCCGCGAGGCTACGAGCAACGAAGCTACGAGCAGCAAGGCAATTACGAGCGGCAGCCGCCGCGCAATCCGCCAGAGCCATCCGTGATCTATGCGCCGCGCGACAATGCCAACGCGCTGCAGGCGCCTGCCCGGGCGCCGTCTGCCGCGAAGCCGGCCGCGCCCAAGGTTGCCGCGAGACCGGCAGCCACGTCTCCCGCGGCTGCGGAATCCACCGCATCCAACGAACAGTCCGACCTCACGACCGGCGCCACGGCTTCGCGGCCGACGGCAGAAAATTCGGCCCTCGCAATCCCGCCGGTGCAGAACCTCGAATAACTCGCGGCCGTATCTGTCCGCCGTAACGCGCCGATACGGACCGGCCGCGCATGGCTGCCGGGCACCGGCGTTGTGACGGCAAGGCGCGTACTTTCACAATGAACAGATCATCAAAAAGCGCCCCGGAAAACCGGGGCGCTCCATTGTCAGCAGCGGGTGTGAATTGAGACGTTACGCCGCCTTGCCGTCGATCACCTGCGGCTGCTCTTTCTTGCCGGTGCCATTCCCGATCGGAATATTGCGCGGCTTCTTCGCCTCGGGGATCTCGCGAACGAGGTCCACATGCAACAGACCGTTCTCGAGCGCGGCGTTCTTCACCTGCACGTAGTCGGCAAGCTGGAAGACGCGCTCGAAAGCGCGCGCGGCGATGCCCTGGTAGAGCACCTCGCTGTTGTTTTCCTGCTTGTCGTGCTTTTCACCGCGGACCGTCAGCGTGTTTTCTTTCGCTTCGATCGACAGCTCGTCCGGGCCGAAGCCGGCCACGGCGATGCTGATGCGGTAGTCGTTTTCGCCGGTCCGCTCGATGTTGTACGGCGGATAACCGGGAGTGCCCTCGAAGCCGCCGGTCTGGTCGAGCATCGAGAACAGCCGGTCAAAGCCGACGGTAGAACGATAAAGCGGGGCGAGATCAAACGTACGCATAGGCATATCCTCCAAGTTTGAGCGACATGCGGGTGGTCCGCCGGATGGCCGAACCCAACCCGTGCGCAGCCATAAAGCTGCGCGTCCAAAAAGTAGGAATCCCGGCTGGCCGGTTCAAGGGGGCCCGGTTGAGCCGTGGGGGTGGGAGGTTAACGAACAGCCGGAACTTGAGCCGTTGCGGGGGGCTGCTATAAGGCCCTCCGCAAGCGCACCCGGCCGAATCCACTTATGAAACTTGTATCGATCCCGGCCAACCCGGTCCCCGACGGCGTTGACACCGGGACTTTCCGCACCAGCGACGGGGTGTCGCTGCGCTATGCGCGCTGGGCGCCGCCTGCGGGCCGCAAGGGCACCGTGTGCCTGTTCCAGGGCCGTGCCGAGTTCATCGAAAAATATTACGAGACCGCCGCGGACCTGCGCGCGCGCGGCTTCGCGGTGGCGACGCTCGACTGGCGCGGGCAGGGGCTGTCGGATCGGCTGTTGCCCGATCCTCTCAAGGGCTACGTCGGCAATTTCTCCGATTACGACATCGACCTGCAGACCTTCATGCAGGAAGTGGTGCTGCCGGATTGCCCGCCGCCGATCTTTGCCCTTGGGCATTCGATGGGCGGCGCCATCCTGATTCGCTCCGCACGCCAGGGTCACCGCTGGTTCGACCGCATCGTGCTTTCTGCACCGATGATCGCGCTGCGTGGTGCGCGCAGCCTGGGCGCGGCGCGCGTTATCATCAGCGCCGGAAGGCTATTTGGCATGGGCGCGTCCTACGTCCCCGGCGGAGACCGCATCCCGGTGAATGCGCGGCCTTTCGTCGGAAATGTGCTCACGTCCGATCCGGTGCGCTACGCGCGCAACGCTGCAGTGCTGGAAGCGGAGCCCGCGCTCGGCGTCGCGGCGCCGACATTTTCCTGGGCGGATGCTGGCTTCAAAGTGATGAGCGACTTTTCGCAGCACGCCTATGCCGCCAGTATCCGCCAGCCGATCCTGCTGATCGGCGCGGGCCGTGACGCCGTGGTGTCGACCCAGGCGATCGAGAATTTCGCGATTAGATTGCGCGCGGGATCGCACCTGATCGTAGCCGGCGCCGAGCACGAGATGCTGATGGAGCACGACCGCTATCGTCGTCAGTTCTGGGCGGCCTTCGACGCCTTCGTTCCCGGCACGCCGCTTTTCGCCTGACGCTTTCTTGCCTCCCCGCGACGGCGGACGTCGCGACGAGCCGCCGGGGCAGGGGAGATTTCTGCGATGCCACCGAAGCCTCCCGGCTCGTCGCTTCGCTCGGCGCGGGAATGACAGCCGTCTGCTCTGTCGACGGTCTCTCGGGTCATTTATTTGTTCAGCAGTTCGAGCGCGGCGGCGTGCACGCGGCGATCCCCCGCCGCGATAATGCGGCCTCCGCTTTGCGGCGGCGCATTTTCCCAGGTGGTCATGACGCCGCCGGCGCCGGTGACGATCGGGATCAGCGCCATCACATCATGCGGCTTCAGCTCGGTTTCAATGATGATGTCGATCAGCCCGGCCGCCAGCATGCAATAGCCGTAGCAATCGCCGCCATAACGCGACAGTTGCGCCGTCTTCTCCACGCGCCGGAAAGATTCGCGGTCGGCGCTGTTCATCAACAGCGGGCTGGTCGTGTAGATGATGGCCTTCGAAAGCGACGGGCAGGGGCGTACGTGCAGATCGCGATTACCGGCCGGGCCGCGGTAATGCGCTGCGCCGCCATCGCCGGCAAAACGCTCCCCGATGAAAGGCTGATGCATCATGCCGAATACCGGCTCGCCGAAGCGCGTCAGCCCGATCAGCGTTCCCCAAAGCGGCATGCCGGAAATGAAGGCTTTGGTGCCGTCGATCGGGTCGAGCACCCAGACATATTCAGCGTCCGGCTGTTCCGAGCCATACTCCTCGCCGATGATGCCGTGCTCCGGAAAGGAATTGCGGATCAACGTCCGCATGGCGGCCTCGGCAGAGCGGTCCGCGGCGGTGACTGGGTCGAAGGCTCCGTCCTCGCGCTTCTTGATCTCCACCGTCAGAGCGGTGCGGAAGAATGGGAGGATGGTCTCGCCGGATACCGTGGCCAGCTTGTCAACAAAGGCCGCGAAATCGATTGCCGTCATTTGCCGCTCGCCGTCGGAGTGGGTGCATTCCGGGTACAGAAGACGCCGGGCCTCGGCAACCCTATCGGTGGCCAGAGTCCCTGGGTGTCGCAGCTATGCGTTCCACGCATAGGGGGAAAGCCTATTTCGGCTTGAACTTTGTGCGGTGCAGGGTCATTGTTGCAGTGCGGTAAGTGGTCGCCTGATCACTTGCTGCCCGCCCTCCTTGGGCGTTTCCTCCCTAGACTTGGGCCGCTTGCTTGCAAGCGGCCCCTTTTTTGTGCCTTGAGGAGGCTATTCTGCCGCGGCGCGGTAGGGCCGCATTTCCTCCAAGGGGATGCTGCCCACCCGGTCCGCCAAAGTCTCCAGATCGGTCCGCAGCTGCGCGAAGGACGCAGAGCGCTCGTAGCGCCGCTCGTCCATATAGAGCGCGCGATTAAGCTCCAGCTGCAGGGAATGCAGGCCGGAGGCCGGGTTGCCGTAATGCTCGGTGATGAAGCCGCCGGCATAGGGCTTATTGCGGCTGACCGAATAGCCGAGCGAGCGCAGCGTCTCCTCGATGGTTTCGGAAATCGTTGGCGCGCAACTCGTCCCGTAGCGGTCGCCCAGCACGATATCGGCGCGCGGCCGTTCTTCCTTTGCCGTTGTCGTCGAGGGCATGGAGTGGCAATCGATCAGCACGGCGGCCCCGAGGTCGCGATGCACGCGGGTGATCAGCCGCCGCAGCGCGCGATGATAGGGCTTGTAGAGCGTTTCTATCCGCCGCAACGCTTCATCGACCGAGAGCCGCTGGCCGTAGATTTCATGCGCGTCGCCCACCACGCGCGCGACGGTCCCGAGCCCGCCCGCTACCCGCATCGAGCGCGTATTGGCAAACGACGGCAGGCGGCCATCGAACATGCGCGGGTCGAGCTCGTAGGGCTCGCGGTTGACGTCGACATAGCAGCGCGGGAAATGCGCACGCATCAGCGGGTGGCCGCGTTTCATCACGCCCAGAAACAGCTCATCGACGAACGAATCCTCGGAGCGGCGCAGCGTCGCGAGATCGAGCCGGGTAGCGATCAGAAAGTCGGAGGGATAAATCCGCCCGCTATGGGGAGAATTGAAAACCACCGGGCTGCCCCGTTTTTCCGGCTCGAGAATTTCGAAGGGCGGATCGAACTCGTCTTTAGGCGGGTGCATTCCGGGGCCGGTCTCCGTCGGGCGCTTTACGGGGTGCTAGCGTCCAATTCCTGTATATCATACTCCCCGGCCAGAGCGGGGTGGGCGGCCGTGGGTAGCCTGAGGTTCACGCGATATTTACCCCCGACGGTGCTTATGGATGGCTCAAGGCCCGCGAGGCTGGGCAGTGCCGGTTCCGCGTCCGTAACGAGTGAATGAATGCATAAGATCCTGCTCGCTGAAGACGACACCGACATGCGCCGCTTCCTGGTGAAGGCGCTGCAGAATGCCGGCTTCGACGTCACCTCCTACGACAACGGTCTTTCCGCCTATCAGCGGCTGCGGGAAGAACCCTTCGAGCTTCTGCTCACCGATATCGTGATGCCGGAAATGGACGGCATCGAACTGGCGCGGCGGGCTGCCGAGCTCGACCCCGACATCAAGATCATGTTCATCACCGGCTTTGCGGCGGTGGCGCTGAACGCGGATTCGGCGGCGCCCAAGCATGCCAAGGTGCTGTCCAAGCCGGTGCATCTGCGCGACCTGGTCAACGAAGTGAACAAGATGCTGGCGGCCTGAGCCGCGGCATGCCCGTGCGGCGCCTTGCTGCCCCGCGCTTGCCACCCCTTATACGAGCCGATAAGACACGCCTTAATCGGGCGCGTAGCTCAGCGGAAGAGCACTACCTTGACATGGTAGGGGTCACAGGTTCGATCCCTGTCGCGCCCACCATTTCTCCGGCAACAGACTTGGAATCCCGGGCCGAAACGGTGACAGTGGGCGCGGAACGCCCGACGCGCCCATGGAGGGACCAATGCGCCATCTTGCCTCGACGATGCTGGCGGCTTTCGCGCTCGCGGTTTGCGCGCCGGGTCTATCGCTCGCCCTCCCCTTGGCGGGGGGCATCGACCGTTCGATCGCCGCCGCGCCCGTGGGCGCGCAGACCCTTGCGGTCAAGGACGAACCGCGGCGCGGCAAGGTCAAAACCAGCCGCCGCTACCTGGTCATGCCCCGCTACGCCGATCATCCGTCCGGCGCCTACGGCGTCTACAACAACGGCTATCCTTACTATTACGGCCAGTATGGCTATCCCTACTATTATGCCGGTTATTATTGGCCGCACTATTATGGCCGCTACCGGTATCCAGGTTACGACTACTCGCCCTACGCGTTCTTTGGATACCGTCCTTCCGACTTCTACTGAGGCGGCGGCGCTGGCGCTGCGACCAGCATGATCGTGGAGGGAGACGCCGCCTGCCACGAGTTCTCGCGCGCGGCATATTGCCGATCCTGCGTACGCATCCGCAGATCGCAACAAGTTCTGACCAAGGTTTTTAAGTCGGAGTGGGAGTTATTCATAGGTCGAGTAACGTCTGCGCATTCGCTCGCCATACCGACCAGTCGACATTGTTCGTACTTATTACCTCAAGTGGTGTAGCGAAACGGTCCAAGAAAAGAACTAAGTTATGGCACGGATATCTCGCGCTTGGCACGATTAGTGCATCGAACTCCAAAAAGTGAGCAGCGGCAGCAACAGCCTGCGTCGCTGAATATTCGAAGCTCTTCTGATCGTGCGGGTTGCACAGGTGCACGTTCATCCGAACTCGTCGCGGCCCTTCCCCCGCGGATTCCTGCAGCATCCCGTCGAGTTCCTGGTGATGACGGTTTCGCATCGCGATCATCTCGCGAAACCGCCCCGTCAGGTCGTCGCCTTCGGCGTCGTTCAAGGCTTCCTCGTAGCCTTGCCGGCTGTCGATGAGAGCGGTCGTGTAGGCTTTTCAGGTCGTCGATGGCGTCGGATATCGCTTGGCCTCCAAAATCGGAAATCAACATCGCTGCTTGAGAAGTTTTAATCCCGCGGCTGGCGCAGAGTTCACCGTTGCGGCGGGCATTCGGGATTTTTGCTGTGCAAGCCTGGCTGCTCGAAACATCGGATCGCGCCATTACGGCGCTCCACCCCTCGCATGTCTCCGGCGCCGCCGTCGCACGGAGCGCATCGGCACGCGGAAATGCCGAGATCCAACGCGTTTTAGCTTTCCGCAGCGATTTGACAGCCGGCGGCGCGCCGCTTATTTAGACGCCACGCCAACAGCTTAGAGAGAGAGATGCCGGGCGGGAGCCGGGCCAGGGATCAGTTGTCATGAAAGTCCGTAACTCCTTGAAATCATTGCGTGCCCGGCACCGCGACAACCGGCTCGTGCGCCGCAAGGGCCGGGTCTATATCATCAACAAGACCCAGAAGCGCTTCAAAGCCCGCCAGGGCTAAGGCCGCACCCGCGCGCCGCGCGCCGAGCACCCGGGATGAGCAATGGAAAATTGTCACATCCTGGTCAGCGGACGCTGGGACAACGTCGTCTCCGTCGTCGATCTTCGCCGCGCGCTTGATCCGAACAACGACGGCACGCCCAAAGCCATCATCAACCGCGTGCGCGTGACGCCCGACGTCGATTCCGACGGCGACGGCATCGCCGATACCATCGCGAGCGGACAGCCGGTCAGCATCGTGATCCCGAAGACCGGCCGCTATGCCTATGTGGTCAACCATTCCGGCCGCGCGACGCCCGCGGCCGCCGCCGCCTTCCAGCACGGCCATCCCGGCGTCGTCACCGTGCTCGATCTCGTTGCAGCGCTCGATCCTGCCAGTAACGGCACCACCAAGGCGATCGCCGATCTGATCGCGACCGGCATGGCCGGTCCGGTCGGCATCGCGATCACGCCGGACGACAAATATGTGCTCGTCACATCCGCCGAAGCGGCGGAACGGGAGGACGGCGGCGCGGAAGTCACCGTGATCGACGCCACGAGCCGCAAAGTCGTGCGCCGCATCCCGCTTGCGGTGAAGAAGAATAACGGCGCCGATCCGGTTCCGAGCCCGCATCCCGGGCCGCATCCCACTTACGGGAATTTCCCCGATCCGAATGGCATCGCCGTCAGCCCGTTTGGTCCGGGCTACATCTTCACCGCCAATGGCGGCACCGATGATGTTTCGGTCATCGATCTCACGCGCGCGCTTGCCGGCGATCCGAAAGCCGAGCTTGCACGCGTTCCGGTCGAGGCCGGGCCATTCGGGCTTGCCGTCAGTCCGGACGGAAAATTGCTCGCCGCCGCCAGCCGCGAAAGCGCGCAGACCGGTATCGAAGGCCGCACCATTTCGCTGATCGATATCGCGCGCGCCGCCGCCGGCGGAGCCGATGCCGAGCGTGCGCGCGTCATGGTGGGCACCAACAACGCGTCGGTCGCAACGCGGCCCTTCGCCGTGGCTTTCACCAGAGACGGCAAGCATGTCATCGCCACCTGCTTCCGCAGCAACACGGTGTCGCTCGTCGATGTGAGCAAGGCGCTGGCGATGCAGCCCGCCGAAGTTGCGCGTGTCGAATTGCCGACGCCGGACGGCGGGCCTTCGCGCCCGCGCGGCGTGGTGATCACGCCCGATGGCCGCTATGCCGCCATCACCGGCGGCGCCAAGACCGGTCCCGGCAGCAGCATGCTGTTCCTGCTGGATGTCGCAAGCATGAAACTTGCCGGCCGCGTGACCAACGTCGGCAACGAATCCTATCTGCTCGATATCCTGCCCGCCCCGAGAGCTTGAAACCAGCGCAATCGCCGCAACGCGGCATTCCGCACCATTGACGCCGATTGGGGGCCGCCTCATAGTTCCGGAAATAACTAAATAAATACATCACCCCGGGAGGATCCTATGACCATGCTACGGCGTCACTTTGTCTACGCGGCCGCTGCTCTCGCCTTCGCCGCGCAAAGCAGCCTCGCAACCGCGCAGGACTGGAAGCCAACCAAGGACGTCGAGTTCGTCATTCCGTTCGCCGTGGGCGGCGGCGCCGACATCATGGCGCGCGTCATTCACAAGGTCATCACCGAAGAGAAGCTGGTTCCCGTGCCGGTCGCGCTGGTCAACAAGCCGGGCGGCGGCGGCGCCGTCGGGATCGGTTACATGAGCGCGAGCCGCAAGGCCGATCCGCACACGCTCGTGCTGGTCAACGGCACCACGCAGATCACGCCGATCCTGACCCCGGATGCCAAGACGCTGACGGAAGTGCAGCCGGTGATGAACGTGATGCTCGACGACTTCGTGTTTTTCGTGAAGGGCGACGCGCCCTGGAAGACGGCCGCGGATTTCGTCAAGGACGCGAAAGGCAAGCCGCCGAAGACCTATAACTTCTCCACCGGCGGCACCACCGACGTGATGGCGGTCACCATCCTGGCGAAGACCACCGGCACCGAACTGAACATGATCAACTTCAACAGCGGCGGCGAAGCGCTCACCGCGCTGCTCGGCGGCCACGTTCATGCCTCGCTCGGCAATCCGCTGGAATTCATGGGCCACCTGAAATCCGGAGCGGTGCGCGCGATCGGCGTGTTCCGTGACAACCGCTTTGCCTTGCTGCCCGACGTGCCCACGATGAAGGAGCAGGGCATCAACGCCCCGAACTTCCAGATGTGGCGCGGCGTCGCCGATCCCGAAGGGCGCGCCGGCTGAAGCCGCGAAATATTGGGAAGGCGTGATGCAGAAGGTCGCCGTCATCGGCGGCGTTCAAGACCTATCTGAAAGACAACGCGGCCTCCGAAGCGCCGATCGCGGGCGCGAACTTCGTGAAGTTCCTCGACGATCAGGAAAAGCTTTACCGCGACCTGCTGAAGAAATAAGCGGTAGCGATGCAAGGACGGATTGCGATCGGCGAGCTCGTGCTCGCCGCCTTTTTCGTGGCGCTTGGCCTGCTCTGGGTCGGGGCCGCGATGCGCATGCCGTTATGGGAAGGTTTCGCGCCGCAATCCGGTTTCATGCCGCTGTGGTACGGCGTCATTCTGATCGGGCTCACCTGCGTGGTCCTGATCAATCTCTTTCTCGATAAAGAGGCCAAGCCTGAAGAGCCGATCGGCAAGCCGCTCATCGTGCTTGCGGTCTTCGCAGCGGCTATCGCCGGATTGGAACCGATGGGCTTTGGCCCGGCGATATTCCTGATGCTGCTGTTTTTGTTCGTGTTGGTAGAGCGGCTTGCCATTCTTCCTTCGGTGTTGGTGGCGGCGAGCACGACCGCGGTCCTGTTCCTGATCTTCCGGACCTGGCTGAAAGTCACCTTGCCCATCGGGCCGCTGGGAATTCTGATCATGGGCCCGCTTGCCGACCTGATGCAGGGGTTCATGACGGCGGCGACGCCGATGAATCTGCTGATGTGTTTTGCCGGGGTGCTGCTCGGGCAGATTATCGGCGTGCTGCCCGGCATCGGGCCTTCCGCCGCCATCGCGCTCTTGCTGCCGCTGACCTATGGCGCGAGCCCGACCGGCGCCATCATCCTGTTCGCGGGGCTGTACTACGGCGCGCAATACGGCGGCACGCTCACCTCGGTGCTGATCAACGTGCCGGGCGAGTCGTCATCGGTGATGACCAGCATCGACGGCTACAAGATGGCGACCCAGGGCCGCGGCGGCGTAGCGCTGGGCATTGCCTCGATCGGTTCGTTTATCGCCGGCACCTTCGGCACGCTCGGCCTGATGTTGCTGGCGCCTCCGCTGTCAAAGCTCGCGCTCGCCTTCGGCCCGCCGGAATATTGCATGCTGGTGCTGCTCGGCCTCACCGCGCTGGCCGCCGTCGGCGGCTCGGTGCTGAAAGGTCTCGCCGCCGGCGTGGCGGGCCTTCTGCTCGGAACGATCGGCATTGATCCGCAGGTCGGCGTGCCGCGCTTTTACTTCGGCCAATCCTGGCTGCTCGACGGCGTGGATTTCATCATCCTGACCGTGGCGCTGTTCGGCATCGGCGAGGTGCTGGCCAGTTGCTACACGTCAAAAGCCGATCCGATCCTCAATGTCGGCCGCGTGATGCCTAACCGCGAAGAATGGGGCCACGCCTGGAAAGCGATCCTGCGGGGCAGCGGCATCGGGTTCATCATCGGCGTTTTGCCGGCCGCAGGCGCGACCATCGCCTCGTTCGTCTCCTACATCGTCGAGAAGAAAGTGGCGAAAGATCCATCTCGTTTCGGCAAGGGCGCAATCGAAGGCGTTGCCGGACCGGAAGTCGGCCAACAACGCCGCTTCCGCCGGTGCGATGGTGCCGATGTTCGCGCTTGGTGTGCCGGGTTCCGGCACCACGGCGGTCATGCTCGGCGCTTTGATCATGTTCGGCCTGCGGCCCGGGCCGGAAATGTTCACCACCAATTCCGGCCTGGTCTGGGCGGTGATCGCCAGCATGTATATCGGCAATTTCCTGCTGCTGATCATGAACCTGCCGCTCGCCGGCCTGTTCGCCCGCCTGCTGCAGGTTCGCTACAGTTGGATTTATCCGCCGATCCTGGCGATCTGCGTCACCGGCGTAATTTCGCATGCCAACAATGTCGAGGACGCCTGGGTGATGCTCGGCTTCGGCGTGGTCGGTTGGCTGATGAAGCGCTACGACTGGCCGGCGGCGCCGGTGGTGCTCGGCCTGGTTCTCGGCCCGTTATTCGAAAACACCCTGCGCCAGTCGCTGACGCTCTCGCACGGCAGCGGCATGATCTTCCTGAACCGGCCAATCGCGGCGGTGCTGCTGGCCATTGCGCTGATTGCGGTGTTTGCTCCGCCGCTGATCGAGATGATCCGTCAGCGCTGGGCGCTGGCGCGGGTCTGATCGCCGCGCCGGCCCGGCCTTTTCACGCCGTCTTGACCGCAAGGACGGCTTTTCACCGGCGCTTCCGAAGCGTTACATTTGCCTCATGCGATCGCGAATCCCAAGCCTCGTTCTTGCAGCTGCCGTCGCGGCAGCGCTGTCGGCGCCGATTCCGGCTTTTGCCCAGGCCGGCGGCTGGATGGAGCCGCCGTCCAACTCATCCCGCCCGCCGCGCAATGACCGCCTGCAAAATCTCGATTTCCTGTTCGGCGCGCTCAAAGTTGCACCCAACGAGGAAAGCGCCAAGGCGATTGCCGACCGCATCTGGGGCGTCTGGCTGGGATCGGGCGGCGACACCACCAATCTGCTCATCAGCCGTGTGAGGTCGGCGATCGAGAGCAAGGATTTGGATCTGGCGATCCAGCTGCTCGACAGCATGGTCGAGTTCAAGCCGGAATATGTCGAGGGCTGGAACCAGCGCGCGACCGTCCATTACATGAAAAAGGATTACACCCGCGCGCTGGCCGATCTGGCGCAGGTGTTGAAGCGCGAGCCGCGCCATTTCGGGGCGCTGTTCGGCATCGGCGTGATCATGCAGGAATTCGGCGATGACCGCCGCGCGCTGGACGTCTACCGCCGCGCGCTGGAGCTCGATCCGCACATGAAGCGCGTCCCCGATCTGGTGAAGACGCTCTCCGACAAAGTCGAGGGCCGGGATATTTAGCCCGTTCAGCTCTCCTTGGTTCTTTTCGACATCGGATGATTCCCAGTTGCTGTTCAATAACTGAAGGCCGAACCTTCGTTGCAAGCAGTCCTCGATCAGTCTTGGCGGGCAAGCTCCTTTTTGACCGTCTCGGGATTGTTGCCCACCTTCTTGATGGCGGCAGCAATTTCGTCGACAGATCTTCCGAGTTTTTTTACCCACGCGCGGGCTGCAACCTCGTCGGTTAAATCGATGGTCGTCCGGTGCGGTCTGTGTGGTGTGATTTTCATGCAACGTTAAACGCAAAGCCGATTGGAGGGTTCCAGCGTGCGAATGCTAAGGCGCTCGGGTCGCGCTTCAATGTCCGAACCCATGCAAATAGCGGCCTATCCACCGGCGGCTCTTCAGATAAGGAAAGTTTCGGGCTCAACGGGAACGCAGAGTTGCCATCCCCTCTAAATTATCGACGGAGTCTCAGCCAATGCAGCGTTACTATTTCGACGTTTGGCAAGATGAGTGAGCACCATCCCGACACTGACGGTGAGCGAGTTTCGCAGTCCGGACGCGGCAAAAACAGAGGTCCGCGGGATCATCGGCGAGCTGAGTAAAGCCGCATTCAAAAGTGGAAAGCGTCCACACGACATCCGCGTCGTGGTCAGAGACGATAAAATGCAGATATTTGAGGCTTCGGTTCGGCTAGATTGGCGATCGTTGGCGTGAATGCACGGCGTTACATTAGTCGTCAGAAAAAATCCTGGCTTCCAACTTTGCTACGGCCTCGTAGCACTCGCATGAGGCCTCAATCAGGCCGTCGACGTCGAGAACGTGGATCTGGCCCCGCCGATACTTTATCAGGCCGATCGCCTGTAGGTGTCTGGCCGCCAGCGTCACGCTCGTTCGTCGGACGCCGAGCATCTGCGAGATGAACTCCTGCGTGAGTTCCAGCTTGTCGCCTCCGACAACATCGCGGGTGCGCAATATCCAGCGGCATAGCCGCTCTTCAACGTCATGCGCGGCATTACAGGCAGCCGATTGCTGAGCTTGCACCAGCAGCAGCTGGTCGCTCTGGTAGAGCTTCGCGCGTAATGTCCTGCTGGCGGTTACGGCGGCCTTGGCGTTTGGCAGGTCGATCATGAAGGCTTCGCCGGGCACCTGCACAATCGCCCGACTCAGTGACTTGGCCCCGTCAAGGGCAGCCGGCGTGCCGACAACGCCATCGCGCCCTATCATTCCGGCCTCGATCATGACGCCGTCCGAAAGCGGCACGACAAATGAGATGACGCCGCTGTAGGGGAAATACATATGTTGGATGATGTCGCCCTGATCGAACAGAACCTTGGTATGGACGAGCTTCACGTCACGCAGGTGCGGGCGCAGAAGCTCGAAGTCCCCTTTGCTGAGCGACTGCAAAAATTTGTTCGGCGGGGGCAAGTTCATCGCGCTTCTCCGTCCTCATGGAGGCGGGAGCGCGATCGCGTCTCTCAGTCACCGACGCCTGGGCAGAGCCGCTGCCGATGATGCAGCTAATATAGGGTGGGGGGACGGATTAGATAGAGCAAAGCGATCACTATGTGTTGTTTCGCACATAGCCTGGGAGACTGTTAGCCTCCGAGCTTTAGTGGGGGCGTTCATGACCTCAGCCGATACGTACCGCGCGAAAGCAATAGAGTTTCTCGCCAGGGCGAGGGCGGAAACGAACCCGCGCTTGCAGGGCGAGTACGCGTTGATGGCCGAATTCTTATTTCCGTCTAGCGCTTCTGGCCGATAAAAATCAGGAAAACCGCCTCGTATACGAGGTGCCGAAACAGGCTCCAGCTCAAAAGCGGTAAACCCTTGTGCGTCGATGTCGCGGTAACCCACGCCCCGCATTGCCGCAACACCTGCCATCCGCGAGGAGACACTGCTGTCGTGGGAGAAAAAAAGCCCCGGCGCAAGGCCGGGGAGTAACTGGACGCAATTGGGGGAACGGGGGCAGCGTCCAGTATTACTTATCGCCGCCGAATGTTTGGGTGAGCGTGTGATTGCACCGACTACATTCGTAAACCCGAATTTCTGCCTGCGGGATGGTCGGATGAGGTTCGATCCGCGCGAGGTCCATCGTCGCCCCACACAAACAAGACGGCCTGCCGAGTAGGTCAGTCGTCGATCGTTGAGCGGTTGCTGCCATTTGATCCCTCGCCGGTACTAAACTTCTCTTAGCCACCGCCGTCTGTTCGCTAGATAACCGTTCTCGTCCTGCCGTTACTGGCCCGGAACTAAGTCGCTCTCGATTATTTGAGGGCCTGTCCGACACCACTGTCGCCTAACGAACGGACTCAATTTCCGGTCCTCCACTATTTTTGGAAATACGAGGCAGCAGGGAGAAAGGATTGAATGTTCTCACCACGACATTATCGCCAGCGGGCGTCTGATCTGGAGTGCGCGGCCCTTCAAGTTTCTAGTCCTGAACTCCGAGAAAACTATTTAGAAGTTGCGCGCAGCCTTCGTGAAATGGCGCACGCGGCCAGCTTGGCAGGGACACTCAAGGCCGACGATAGCGTGAGGCTCGCGGAGCGCATGGTCGGCAGGAAGCTTCAAAGGTGCGCAGCGGCTTAAAGGGTCCAGTCTAGGCAGCCTCTGTCTGTAGTGCGCTCGGCTGCCAAAAAGGGCCTCCGTATCGTCCACGGAGGCCCTTTTTCTGGAACCGAGGGCGACCAGCCGCCTCCCAAGGGCGCCGGTCAGTCGTCGCAGCAGCCGCTGTCGTGCACATGGTCGTGGTCATGGGCGGACCATGCAGCCGTCGTTCCCGCGGCCCCGCTCTTGGCGCGCACTGAAACCTTGCCGTCACCTTCCACTACGCCGAGAATGTCGCTCTCCTTGAGGATGATGTAATCCTTCTGCGCGACCTTGACCTCGGAGCCCGACCACTTGGCATACACCACCCGGTCGCCGGCCTTGACAGAGAGCTGCACCAGCTTGCCGTTTTTGCCGCGATGACCGGAGCCGACGGCGACAACCTTGCCTTCCAGCGGCTTTTCCTGCGCGGTGTCGGGAAGAAGGATCCCGCCTTTGGTCACCGCCTTTTTCGAAACCGTGGGTTCAACCACGACATTGTCGTGTAAGGGCCTGATGGTCATGGCATTCTCCTGAATTGCTGTGGCTTCTGCGCTTCTGGGCGCTGTTGTGAAAGCGCGGAGACGAACTGTCAATGTGGGGAGGCCGCCCGATTTCCCAAAGCCGCATCGCCCTTTCCGCGGCCCTGGTGGCGGCATTCCTGGGTCTGTCCGCCGCGGCCTCGAGCATCGGTACCAGCGTCATCGAACGGGCCAATCCTGCCTCCGGGCGCGTCATCCCGGTGACCGGCGGCAGCCTGCATGTGGTGGAGAAAAGCCCGCCGGGTGGCGCGCCGGACCGACCGGTGATCGTTCTCGTGCATGGGGCAGGGGCCAATCTGCGTGACCAGGAGAATGCCTTGGGTGAGCGGCTGTCGCAAACTTACCGCCTCCTGCTGATCGACCGACCGGGGCATGGTTGGAGCACGCCCGGCAGCGGCCAGCACGCCGCCTCGCCGAGCGGCCAGGCGGCGCTGCTGCGCGAGGCCCTGCAGCGGCTGGGCGTTACCTCCTTCGTGCTCGTGGGCCATTCCTGGGGCGGCACGCTGGCCGCAGCCTATGCCCTCGACTATCCGCAGGACCTCGCGGGCCTGATCCTGCTGGCGCCGGTCGCCTACCCTTGGGCCGGCGGCATTTCCTGGTATTACCAGCTCGGCGCCATGCCGATTCTCGGCCCAGCC
This sequence comes from uncultured Alphaproteobacteria bacterium, assembly GCA_963731585.1. Classification (GTDB taxonomy): domain Bacteria; phylum Pseudomonadota; class Alphaproteobacteria; order Rhizobiales; family Xanthobacteraceae; genus CANKHA01. The sequence goes on along the minus strand of CAVSWC010000003.1, from coordinate 306,039 downwards.
TTCGCGCATCTTTTCGCGTTGCCGGCCGGGCTGCTGCTGACCCCTTACGCGGTGCAGCTCGTGTTTTGGCCGAATGAGCCGCCGCCGGATTACGTCTCGCGCGCTTCCGCGCGGTTGGCCCTGCGGCCAGGCGAATTTCTGGCCAATGCCCGCGAGGTCGCCGGATTGAAGGCTTTCGTCGCCGGCCAGGTCGAGCGCTATCGCGGCCTTGCTGTCCCGACCATCATTATCGCCGGCGCCGCCGATATCGTCGTGCCGCCGGATGTGCATGCGCAGCCGCTCGCAGCGGCCTTGCCGCGGGCGCGGCTGGTGTTGCTGCAGGGGGTTGGGCACATGCCGCATTATGCGGCGCCGGACCGCGTGGTTGAAGCTGTTGCCGAATTCGCCGATGGGAGGCTGAAGGCAAACGCGGTTCCCAGGCGCTAACGCTCTGATGCGTTTCGGTTGGCGCGCCTGCCCCTCTTTCTCCGCTCATTCCCGCGACAGCGGGAATCCAGCAGCAGCGCGCGCGGGATCAGCGCCCTGGGTCCCCGCTTGCGCGGGGACGAGCGGAGATGAACGATCCAGGTTCGACTCACCCGCACTAGACTTCGGTCTCGCTCTCGGAGCCGACGAAGGCAATGCGCAGCATGTTGGTGGCGCCCGGCGTTCCCAGCGGCACGCCGGCGACGATGATGACGCGCTGGCCGGATTTGGCGAAACCTTCCCGGAACGCGATACGGCAGGCGCGGCCCACCATGTCGTCCTGGTCGCGCGCGTCCTGCGCCACGACGCAATGGATGCCCCAGACCAGCGATAGCCGCCGGCCGGTGGAAACATTGGGCGTGATCGCCACGATCGGCGGCTTCGGGCGCTCGCGTGCAACGCGCAAGCCGGTTGCGCCGGACGCCGTCCAACACACCAGCGCGGACAGTTCCAGGGTGCCCGCGATCTGCCGCGCGGCATCGGCGATGGCGTCGGCGCCGGTTGCCTCCGGCGCGGCGTGCTGCGCGTCGATGATCGACCGATAGAATTCGTCGCTTTCGACTTCCTCGGCGATGCGGTTCATCATCGCGACGGCCTCGACCGGATACTGACCGGCGGCGGATTCGGCGGACAGCATCACCGCATCGGCTCCTTCGTAGATCGCGGTCGCGACGTCCGAAACTTCGGCGCGGGTCGGCACCGGGCTGTTGATCATCGACTCCAGCATCTGGGTGGCGACCACCACCGGCTTGCCGGCGCGGCGCGCCATCCGGGTCATCTTCTTCTGCGATCCGGGCACCTTTTCCAGCGGCAGCTCGACGCCAAGATCCCCGCGCGCCACCATCACGGCGTCCGCGAGCTCAAGAATTTCGCCGAGCCGGCTCATCGCTTGCGGCTTCTCGACCTTGGCCATCACGGAGGCGCGCCCGCGCGTGAGCTTCTTGGCTTCGGCGATGTCCTCCGGCCGTTGGATAAAAGACAGCGCAAGCCAATCGATGCCGGCGTCGAGCGCGGCATCGAGATCGGAACGGTCCTTCGCCGCCAGCGCGGAGAACGGCAATGTCGCGTCGGGCAAGCTGACGCCCTTGCGGTCGGAGAGCTTGCCGCCGACCTCCACGCTGGTGGTGATGCTGGTGTTGGTGGTCTGGCGCACCTTCAGGCGCACCTTGCCGTCGTCAAGCAGCAGCGCATGGCCCGGCTCGACCGCGCTGAAAATTTCCGCGTGCGGCAGGTGGACGCGGCGCGCGTCACCAGGGGCTTCGTCGGCATCCAACGTGAAAGTCTCGCCCTTGCTCAGCATCGCCGATCCTTCAGCGAATTTGCCAAGCCGCAGCTTCGGACCCTGCAAATCGACAAGGATGCCGATCGGGCGCTCGTAATCGGCTTCGATGCTCCTGATCGTCGTCACCAGCTCGCGCATCCGCTCATGCGAGGTGTGACTCATGTTGATGCGGAAGACATCGGCGCCGGCTTCGAACAGGCGGGCAATGGCGTCGCGGTCGGATGAAGCGGGCCCCAGCGTCGCTACGATCTTCGTTCGGCGCAGGCGTCTCATCGACTTATCTTTCCGGCGTGATCCGGCCGCCCGCGGGCGGGGGCGGCGTCATTGAAGAACCCGATGTCGGCGGGCGCGGCGGCTGCTCGTTCGATTCGGTGAGCTGCACGGTCCAGGAACGCTGCTCGCCGGTATCGACCTCGAAGAATCCGGTCCGTTCATAGCCCCGCGCGAGGCAGTCGTCGATGCCCCGAATGGTGAACTCCTTGTCCCGCGTACACATAAAAGCCTGCCCCGACCATTCTCCGCCGCGCTCGTAATCGAGCGCATAGATGTAGTAAAAGCGCGCCACCAGCGTGCCGCGCAGCAAGGTCTCGCAGCTGCGCGCGGAAAGATTCCACCAGCCCTCGGTGGTCCAGCCGTCACTGTCTTTGTAGCCGATGGCAATGCCGACGCGGCTGCCGGTGTTATTGCAGAGACGAAAATCCGCCGCGGCCGGCTGCGCAAAGGCCGCCACCCCCATCAGCGCGAGAGCGGCAGGAAGCAATGCACGTGTGATGAAGCACCGGAGGGGTGACAATCGAAGGCAATCCACGTTGATGCGGCCCGCTTTGGTCCTGGCAGGCCGGATTTCGCGCAAAGGCTCACGCGGTGTCAACGAGGATGGCCCGGAAGTCATTAACATTGGTGAAGGTCGGTCCGGACATCAGAAGGTCCCCGAGCGGGGCGAAGAATTCGGTGGAATTGTTGTTGGCCAAAAACGAGGCCGGATCGAGGCCAAGTGCGCGCGCACGTGCCGCAGTGGTGCCATCCGCGAAGGCGCCGGCCGGATCGGTCGCCGCACCGGATCCTCCATCGGTGCCGTCGGTATCGGCAGCGAGGGCGGCGATGCCACGGGTCCGGTCGAGCGCGATCGCAAGCGCCAGGGCATATTCCTGATTGGGTCCGCCATGCCCACCCTGCTTGTGCAGGGTCACCGTGAACTCGCCGCCGGACAGGATGACGGCGCGGCGGTTCTGCGCCAGCAGTTCGCGCGCGATCCGGCCATGCTCCTGCGCCACCTCGCGGGCTTCGCCTTCGAGCTGATCGCCGAGAAAGACGCAGTCATAACCGGCCGTCCTCGCCATTTCGCGCGCAGCGCGAAAGGCATCATCGGGGCGGGCGACAAGGGTGAACTCGGTCGTATGGAAAATTGCGTCCTCCGGCTTCGGCGTTTCGTTGGCCGGATCCGACAGCGCCAACGTGATGCCCGCGGGCACCTCCAGCCCATAACGCTCGACGATGCCGCGTGCGGCGGCCAACGTGGAAGGATCCGGTACCGTCGGACCTGAGCCGATCACATCGGGGTTGTCGCCTGGAACATCGGAAATCGCCAAGGTCACGATGCGTGCCGGCCGCCCGCGCGCCGCCAGCCGACCGCCCTTGATGCGCGAGAGATGTTTGCGCACGGTGTTGACCTCGCCGATGCTGGCGCCGGAGCGCAACAACGCCCGCGTCGTCGCCTGCTTGTCGGCGAGTGCGAGACCCGGTGCAGGTGCGATCCAATTCGCCGATGCGCCTCCGGAGAGCAACACCAACAACAGATCGTCCATGCCCGCCTGCTCGGCCAGCACCAGAGTCCGCTCGGTGGCATCGATACCTTTTTGGTCCGGCACCGGATGGCCGGCTTCAATCACCGGAATATGCTGCGTTGGCCGGGCATAGCCGTGGCGCGTAACGGCAAGCCCAAGCAGCCGATCCTTTGGGAAACCGCTTTGCAGGTAGTGCTGCTCGGCGACTTCGGTCATTGACCCTGCCGCCTTGCCTGCCGCCAGCACGATGAGGCGCCCGGTTGGCGGCGGCGGCAGATAAGCGGGCAAACAGGCAGCGGGGTGAGCAGCTGCAACGGCTGTGCGGAAAAGCCGTTCGAGAAATGCGCGCGCCGCTCCGTCCATGCTCGCTCTTGGCAACAGCGAAGAGGCGGGTCAACAAAAAACGCTACCCTGGCAGCAGGACGTTGTGATGACTATTGTTGTGGATACCGCGGCTGCATTGCCCGGCACTGTCGCATTGAAAGGATCGGCCATGGACGACAAAACCCGGATCGAGCTTGAAGCCGCCGTCTATCGGCGCCTGGTCGAGCACCTGCGCGGTCGTACCGATGTGCAGAATATCGATCTGATGAACCTGGCCGGCTTCTGCCGCAACTGCCTGTCGAACTGGATGAAGGAAGCGGCCGATGCCAAAGGCCTGCCGCTGAGCAAGGACGAGAGCCGTGAGATCGTCTACGGCATGCCATACGAAGAGTGGCGGACGAAATACCAGAAAGAGGCGTCGCCCGACCAGCAGGCGGCGTTCGGGAAGACTCACCGGCACTAAAGCCCGGATCGAGCGAAAGCCGGCCGCGCAAGGCTAGAGCCGTAAATTGTCCAGTTGTCCACCGGCTGCCTGTGGATACTTCGGCCTCGCCTTGACGCCGGGCCCTCGGCTTCCGAAAGCTGGGGCTCACCGCCGAAGCCGGATTTATCCGATTTCGGCCACTTCAAAAGTGCTGAACTCGGGCCCGCCCGAGGTCAGGTGCGTCACCTAAGGAGTAGTCGATGCCCGCCACCGCCGCCGCCCAGGAACAGCCGGCCACCCGCTTTGCGAAGGAGCAGCTCAAGGCTGTGGTTGAGCGCGTGGAGCGCCTGGAAGAAGAAAAGAAGGCGATCGCCGACGACATCAAGGATGTTTATGCCGAGGCCAAGGCGCACGGTTTCGACTTGAAGGCGCTGCGCACGATCGTGCGGCTGCGCAAGCAGGACACCGACGAGCGCAAGGAACAGGAAGCAATCCTGGAAACCTACATGCTCGCGCTCGGGATGGTCGCTTGAGGCGAAGCCGCTGCCGCTACTGAAGCATCGCGGTGCGTGCGCCGAACGTGGTGGTCGCGACAAACACGACCGCCTGGCCGCTGAAGCGATTCGCTAGCAGACCCGGTGTCGGATCGGCGGAGAAAGCCATGGTCACCAAGGCCTGTGGCTTGTGCATGAAAACACTCAGCCGGCGATAATCTTCGGCGCCCATCCCGCTTACGGTCAAATAATTCGACAAATTGGGCGCAAGAATCGCCGCGCGCATCCACGGATCGTCGAAAGGCTCGCCGGTCTGCAAGCGCCGCGTATGCACGATCGCCGGCTTGCCGTCAGCCTGCCGCACGACGATTGAGGTTTGCCGCGGGATAGAAGCCGGCACGGCGGGAGCCGCCGCGAGCGCCGGCAGGGGGCGGCTTTCCACCGCGCGCTGCGGTGCCGCCGGACGGGCGTTCAGCTCCGGGCCGGGCAGCGGGGCGTAAGCCAGCGCCTTTTCAGGCAGCATCAGCAAGGGCGAAGGCTTGTCCGGCCAGGGCACGTTGGCGCCGGAAAATTGCGCGGGCGCCGTCTTCGGCGGCAAGGCCGTGGCGACTTGCACTTCCCCCGCCTTGCGCGGTTGCGGCTTCGCGGCGGGGGCTGTCTTGGCTGCGGGTGCAATGGCGGCGGTCGTCTCGACCTCCTCGCGCTCAGGCTTGCCGAAGCCAAAAATTTTCGCCAGCAGGTTGATGCCGGTGCCGGTGTCCTGTTGCGCGGTGAGAACGCCGGCGTTGCGCGCTGCGTTCAAGGAAACGGAAGAAGGCTGGTTGCCGCGTCGCTCGACGTCGGCCAGCGCGAGCGAATAGCCGGGCAGCGGCCGGCCGTCGGAGGGCACATGCACGGTGCGGCCATTGGGGAAGATGCGCACCAGTTCTTCGCGGCTGATGCTCGGCCAGTGCCGCACGCTGCCGACATCGAGATGCACGAAGGGCGATCCGGAGCTCGGATAGAAACCGATGCCGCCGCGTTGCAGGCGCAGTCCGACCTTGCGCAACTCCTCCAGCGGCACGCCGGGGATGAAGAAATCCATCGCCTTGCCGTGGGTATGTTGGCTGGACTGAGCGACGCCATCGCTCTTCCGGCGCAGCATGGCGTTCGTTTGCGGCGCGCGGTAACCGCAGATGATGTGGATAGGATGCTGGGCGCCCACTTCGCGGTGCACTTCCCACACCAGATCGAGCAGCTGGGGGTCGGTTGCGACCTCTTCGTTGCGCCGCCAATCGCGCAAAACCCAGTTGATCTTCTTCAACGCCTCGGCGTCGTAACGGCCGTTGCGCTTATAGGTGATGGTGAGGTCTTCCTTGGTATGGACGTGATGCAGGGAGATCGTACGGGTGTCGCCTTCGGCGACCGCGTTCTGCAACCCGTCGCATCCGATAATAAGGGCGATGGCAGCGAGGCCGAGGCGGAATCCGATGCGCGGTGCGAGCAAGACCGACAAGACTCTGCGCGCGATACAAACCGGCACGTGCAATCTCGCGTTGGAAGGCCACACAGAGACTAGTAGCTCCCGCGGTTGGCCGCGGGAGACATGACTAACGCAGTGTTATCGGGTTGGGTTAACGCACCCTTAGCGCCCCTCTCCCCGTCGCATGAACAGGACGGTAGAGAGGGTTTGTGGCAAAAAGTGGCTCGGCGGCGGCGCCCCCGGCGCCTTAGTTAAGCGGGCCTGAATTTTACCGCCGCCGATCGACCTGGGCTGGCGGCCGCTGCTGCTGGTAATAACGGGGCCCGCCGAACAGCGAATCGAAGAAGCCTCCACCCTCGTAACGCGAGGCATAGCCCTCGTAACGCGAGGCTTGGCGTGAGGAGCCTTCGGTCACGACGCCATAAGGCAGGTTCACAGGCCCACGCTGATAGCTAGCCTGCTGCTCGCCGCGGCGGTCCATCGGCACGTCAGCAATCCGCCGGTCCTCGCCCTTGAGCACCGCCAGCGTCTTGGCATCGCGGCCGTAAAGGTCGTCGCGCAGGACCAACTTTCCGGATTCATCGACAAAGGCGGTCTGGTAGGTGATGTGCACCGGGATCGGCGTTGGGAAGGAAATCTCCCGTTCCTCCGGGCCATACATGCTGCGCAGTTTGTCCACAGTATAATTGTCTTTCGGACGCACGATCGAAAGCAGCACCTCGCCGTATTTCAGCGGGTCCTGCACCCGCATGCAGCCGTGGCTAAAGGCGCGCGTCTCTTTCGCGAACAGGTGCTTGTCCGAGGTGTCGTGCTGATAGACCAGGAACTTGTTCGGGAAGTTGAAGCGGATGCGGCCAAGCGCATTGCCGTCACCCGGCGGCTGGTACATGTGCAGGCTGCCATCATTGTTCTGCACGACCTTGAGACCCATGCGCGCGATCGCGCTGGGATCCTGCTGCAGCACCGGAAGATATTCGCCATAGACGATCGACGGCGGCACGTTCCAGGTTGGATTGACGGTGATGTATTTCATCGTCTCGCTGAGGATCGGGGTCGCGGTTTCGGGCTTGCCGACCACGACGCGCGTCTCCCAGATCTTGTTGCCGTTATTCATGACCTTGAGCATGAAGGCCGGAATGTTCAGCACCACATGAGCCTTGCCAAGCTCGCGCGGCATCCAGCGCCAGCGCTCCATATTGGCAAGGATGATATCGATGGTGTCCTTGCGGCCGCGCGGCTTGCTGGCAACGCCACCGCTATTGAGCGCGCGCAGGGTGGCCGGGCCAACCGAGCCATCATCGTCGAGCCCGGCTTTTTCCTGGAAGTTCTTCACCGCTTCCACCACCTGCTTGTCGTATCTGGTGGAGTTCTGGTCGGCCATCTGCAGCCGCTTGCGCAGCAAGGGAACGCGCTCGTCGTCGTCGCCGGAGCGCAGGATCGGTCCCTCGGGAACCTGGACGATCTTCGGAGCCGGCGCCTGTGCTTGCGGCTCCGCGGTCTGTCCGCGCAATTCAGCGAGCTTCGCCTTCAGGGCCTGGTAGCCGGCGTGCTGCGGCGTATAGCCGTCGAGTACCTTTGCCACGTCGCTGTTCTGCGCCAGGTTGGCGAGAACCTGCGCCGGGTCGGGCGGAACGAGATTGTAAAGAATGTCGCCGGCGACGCGCGAGAAATGCACGCGGCCATTCTGCGCATGGCGCGCGAAGGTGAGCACGGAATCCACCAGCTTCAACTCCGCTTCGGCGAGCGCCTGCGGTTCGGCGCCGGACTTGAATGCCGGCGCCGGATAATCCGACGGCTCAAGCCCTTCAGCAGAGACACCGGCGAGATAGGCTATCACTGCCTTGCCGCGGGCATTGAGCACGCCCTCGTCGGTCCACAGCGGCGCGTATTGCCGGGCGGCGTAGAAGGACTCCACGCCGGGACGGTCATCCTTGCGGTCGACGAAGCGCGACAGCTTGGTGGTGATGGTTTCTTTGAGCTTGACGCCCACCGGATCCAGAGTGGGCTCGACCGCTGCAGGCGAGGCCGCGGTTTCGGTCGTGGCAGGCTGCGGCGCGGACGTGACGGAAGGTTCTGGCGCGGTGATCGCGGCCGGTTGCGTTGCCGATGTGATCGTGGGTTCCGGCGCGGAGGTGACGGCGGGTTCCGGCACTGACGAGATGATCGTTTCCGGTGCGGGCGCGGACTTTTCAGGCGCGGAAGAGGTCACCTCCTTGGCCGAGGGAAGCGGTACGTCGAGCGGGTCGGGCAGCGGGATGCGGGAATTCAGATCGGCTTCCGAAGGCTGGGCCGCCGCCACAGTTCCGGCGACGCTCGCCTTGGTACCGGAATTGTCCGGAGCCGCTACCGCTACTCCCGCCGTGGTCAGCAGCAGTGCCAGCGCCGCAGCAAGAGCCTGTTCGTTTCGTGCGATCCGCATCAAATTTCCCCTATTTCGGGACTAACGCCCGAACCCCCATTTTCGACAGCAAAAATCGAGGCCATCGTTAAATTAAAGCGACTGAGACACGTTTGCCACAACGCCGAGAGCCATAAAAGCCTCATTACCGCGATTTCGCGCGATAGTTACCTGCTGGACACGGTTTCTCCGTCGGAACCACCGCCGATACCCAGATTTTCGAGCTTTCGGTAAAGTGTCGACCGCCCAATGTGCAACCGTCGCGCTACCTCGGACATTTGGCCGCGGTAGTGGCTGATCGCGAAGCGGACGACCTCTGATTCGATGTCTTCCAGCGGGCGGATATGCCCCTCCCCGTCGAAAACCGGCAGCATGCCATGCGGGCGGCTATGAGCGGGAACGGTCGCGGCCCAGTCCGGCATGCCCGCAGTTAAAGAAGTCATATCGGCCGTGATCGAAGGCGCCTGCGCGGTATCGGCGCCAGGTTCGCCCGTGCGGAGCGCCTGCACTGCGATCTGTGGGAACTCGTCCGAGCCCAGGGTGTCGCCTTCCGCCAGCACGACCGCGCGAAAAACCATGTTCTCCAACTGACGCACATTGCCCGGCCACGGATGGTTTTTTAGCAGGGCGAGCGCTTCGTTGCTGACGAATTGGATGCGCTTGCCTTCCTCGGCGCAGAAACGCGCCAGGAAATACCGCACCAGATCGGCAATATCTTCTGGGCGCTCGCGCAGCGGCGGCACCGTAATGGGAAAGACATGCAGCCGATAGAACAGATCCTCGCGGAAGCGGCCGCTTTTGACGTCGGCCATCAGGTTGCGGTTGGTCGCGGAGATCAGCCGCACGTCGACCTTGACCGGCTTGCGTCCGCCCACCGGCTCGATCTCGTTCTCCTGAATGGCGCGCAACAGCTTCACCTGCGCTGCCAGCGGCAATTCGCCGACCTCGTCGAGAAACAGCACGCCGCCGTCGGCTTCCGCGAATTTTCCGACATGGCGCTCGGTCGCGCCGGTGAAGGCGCCCTTCTCGTGACCGAACAAGATGGATTCAACCAGATGTTCCGGGATAGCGCCGCAATTGACGGCGACGAATGGTTTGGTGCGGCGCTCGCTGCTGCCATGAATGGCGCGCGCGATTAATTCCTTGCCGACGCCGGACTCACCCTCGATCAGCACCGGGATGGAGGAGGCCGCGGCCTTTTCCGCGGTGCGCATGACAAGCTGCATCTGCGGGCTGCGGCTGACCAGATCGCGGAAAGTGAGAGTGCCCGCGCGCGCATGCTTGATCCGCTGCAGCTCGCCTTCGAGCGCGCTTTGGGCGAGGGCATTGCGCAGCGAAACCTGCAGGCGCTCCGGACCCACGGGCTTGACCACGAAGTCGGCTGCACCGGCGCGCATGGCGGAAACCACGTTGTCGATGCCGCCATGGGCGGTCTGCACAATGACCGGCATGCGCAGCCCGCGCTCGCGCATCTTCGCCAGCACACCGAGGCCGTCGAGGTCGGGCATGACCAGGTCGAGGATGACGCAATCGATGCGCGATGCCTGCGGGTCGCCCAGCAGGGCAAGCGCCGCGTCGCCGCCGTCGGCGGTCAGCGCCTGATACCCGAAGCGGACAGCCATCGCTTCCAGCAGCCGGCGTTGCACAGGATCGTCATCAACAATGAGGATCGTTTCCGGCATATCGGTTCCAACGCAGCACAACCGCAGACAGGTTTACGCGTCAGAGCTTTAAAATGTGCCGAATTGGCGCATCGTCATCGAGTTTGCGTTAACAGATGATAAAGGTCGCGATTTGCGGTGCCGGCCGTGCGCGGCTATCAAAAGCCGGTGGGGAGATGTTGCCCCAATTAGGCGGCGCCCTATCTTGTAAGACTTGTCTTATAAGGCCTGCGGCCCCATTCACGGCTTCCTCACCATGGCATCTCCGAAGAAAGCGATTCGCAAAAAGCCGGCTCCCAAACGCGCTGGCGCAAAAGCGTTCGGCGCCCTGCCGGAATGGAACCTGGCCGATCTTTATCCCGCCCTTGACGCACCGGAGATCAAGCGCGACCTCGTGCGCGTCGAGGAAGACAGCGCAGCTTTCGAACAGGACTACAAAGGCAAGCTGGCGGAGATGGCCGCCGGACCGGACGCCGGTCCCGCATTGGCGAGCGCCGTGCAGCGCTACGAAGCGCTCGACGATTTGATGGGCCGGCTGATCTCCTATGCCGGGCTCGTCCACGCGGGCAACACCACCGATCCGGTGCGCTCGAAATTCTATGGCGACGTGCAGGAGCGTCTCACCGCCTCATCGCTGCATCTTTTGTTTTTCACGCTCGAGCTCAATCGCATCGACGACGCCGTGCTGGAAGCGGCGATGCAACATCCGGCGCTCGGCCATTACCGGCCGTGGATGGAGGATATCCGCAAGGAAAAGCCCTACCAGCTCGAGGATCGGATCGAGCAGCTGTTCCACGAAAAATCCATGACCGGCTATTCGGCCTGGGTGCGGCTGTTCGACGAAACCATCGCCAGCCTGCGCTTCAAGGTGCAGGGCAAAAGTCTGGCGATCGAGCCCACGCTCAACCTGTTGCAGGATTCGTCCGGCGCCAAGCGCAAAGCCGCGGCCGAGGCGCTGGCGAAGACCTTCAAGGACAATGTGCGGCTGTTCACGCTGGTCACCAACGCGCTGGCCAAGGACAAGGACATTTCGGACCGCTGGCGCGGCTTCGCCGATGTGGCAGATTCACGCCATTTGTCGAACCGCGTCGAGCCGGAAGTTGTCGAGGCGCTGACGCAGGCCGTGCGGAACGCCTATCCGCGCCTGTCGCACCGCTATTACGCGCTGAAAGCGCGCTGGTTCGGCAAGAACAAGCTGCCGCACTGGGACCGCAACGCACCGCTGCCTTCGGTGCCGATGCGCACCATCGGCTGGAACGAGGCGCGCGACACCGTGCTCACCGCCTATGACGCCTTCTCGCCCCGGATGGCCGGCATCGCGCAGCGTTTCTTCGACGAGCGCTGGATCGACGCGCCGGTGCGGCCGGGAAAATCGCCCGGCGCCTTTTCGCATCCGACGGTGCCTTCGGCGCATCCCTATGTGATGCTGAATTATCAGGGCAAGCCGCGCGACGTGATGACGCTCGCGCATGAGCTCGGCCATGGCGTGCATCAATTCCTCGCCGCGCCGAACGGCGCGCTGATGGCGCCGACGCCGCTGACCCTGGCGGAAACCGCCAGCGTATTCGGCGAGATGCTGACCTTCCAGAAACTGCTCGCCGGCACCACCGATAAGAAACAGCGCAAGGCCATGCTCACCGGCAAGGCCGAAGACATGATCAACACGGTGGTGCGGCAGATCGCCTTCTACAGCTTCGAGCGCAAGGTGCATCTCGAACGCAAGAACGGCGAGCTGACGGCGAAACGCCTCGGCGAAATCTGGCTCGAAGTGCAGAAGGAAAGCCTCGGGCCGGCGATCGATATCCGTCCGGGCTACGAAGTGTTCTGGAGCTACATCCCGCACTTCATCCATTCGCCGTTCTATGTTTATGCCTATGCCTTCGGCGACTGCCTGGTGAATTCGCTCTACGCGGTCTATCAGCAGGCCTCGGAAGGTTTTGCCGAGCGCTATCTCGCCATGCTCGCCGCCGGCGGCACCAAGCATTACACCGAGCTGCTCAAGCCGTTCGGGCTCGACGCGCGCGATCCCGCCTTCTGGCAGGGCGGATTGTCGGTGATCGAGAAGCTGATCGACGAACTGGAAGAGATCGATACGAACGACTAAGAGATCAAATATTGATGAGTTTCACGTTTCGTTGAACGTGTTGTACTAGCTGTGTTATACATTTCGTATAACTAAGGAGGAGGCATTGTCGGTTGAACAAAAGGTCGTTCGCTGATCCCCGCGGCCAAGGTCGTCGGGTGGTTCAACTGAAGAAAATCGGCAATTCCGTCGGAGTGATCCTTCCCAAAGAGTTGATCGCCCGTCTTAAGCTCAAGCGAAGGCGATCAACTGTACATCATCGAGCAGACCGAGCGCGGCATTCAGCTTCACGCCCCACGATCCGAAGTTCGCCGAAGCGATGGAATTCGCGCGGCGTCGTTCAGGGAATATGCCGCGATGCGCTCGCCGGGCGCTTGCCAAATGAACGAGCCGCGATGGCTCGACCCAGACATCGTCGTTGATTTCCATGATGAACAGCTGGCGCTGTTTGGCGGCCCCGATGGAATTCGTGACTTGGGGCTTGCTGGAATCGGCCCTTGGCAGGCCGCACAACAAATGGGCGTACGAGCAGACGGATCTCCCGGAGCTCGCAGCCGCCTACGCCTTCGGCATTGCGCAGAATCATCCGTTCGTTGACGGCAACAAGCGAACGTCGCTGGCTTGCGATGATCGTGTTTCTCGGCCTCAACGAGCTCGCCCTTGCTGCGCCTGAGGCCAGGCAGCGACCGCGATAATGCTTGCGCTCGCTGCCGGCGAGGTGAGCGAGGATGAGCCTCGCACGTTGGATCGCCTGGCCAACGTCCGGCCGCTGCGAAGCTCCTAACAGTCGACCCTAACGGCTCTCGTTCCATGAAGCGCGAGACTGTGCCCGACCGCGAAAAAAACCGCTTCTCCGCCCGCGCCAAGCGCTACGCCAAAGTCGGCAGCAATGTCGGCGGCGTGGCGGCCCGCGTGGCGACCGCACGCGTGCTCGGCCGCACGCAAAATCACGATCGCAACGCGCTCGATCTCGCAGCCGCGCTCGGCGGCCTGAAAGGGCCGATCATGAAGGTGGCGCAGCTGCTCGCCACCATTCCCGACGCGCTGCCGCCGGCCTATGCCGGCGAGCTGATGAAGCTGCAGAGCGAAGCGCCGCCCATGGGCTGGGCCTTCGTCAAGCGGCGGATGACGGCCGAGCTTGGCGCCAACTGGCAGGAAAGATTCTCCAGCTTCGAGCACACGCCGGCGGCGGCGGCTTCGCTCGGGCAGGTGCACCGCGCCCGTTCGCTCGACGGTGCGGAACTGGCCTGCAAGCTGCAATACCCGGACATGCAATCGGCGGTGGAGGCGGATTTGCAGCAGCTCGGCTGGCTGCTGGCGCTGCGCCGGCGCATGGATTCCGGCCATCGATACCAGCGAGATCGCCCAGGAGATCGGCGCGCGCTTGCGCGAGGAGCTCGACTATCACCGCGAGGCCAAGCACGTGGCGCTCTATGGCGCCATGCTGGCCGGCAAGGACAATATCCGCGTGCCCGCGGCGCATCCGGGATTATCGACGCGCCGCCTGCTCACGCTCGACTGGCTGGAGGGCCGGCGGCTGCTCGCGCACAAGGACGATGATCTGCCCACGCGCAACCGGCTGGGGACCGCGATGTTCATGGCCTGGTGGCATCCCTTCAGCCGCTTCGGCATCATCCATGGCGATCCGCATCTCGGCAATTACACCGTCTTCGACGAGAAGCAGGGCAGGGGCAAAGCGCGCCCCGGCGGAATCAATCTGCTCGACTATGGTTGCATCCGTATATTCCCGCCCACCTTTGTCGGCGGCGTGGTGGATCTCTATCGCGGCCTGGAGCGCGGCGACGACGATCTCGTGGTCAATGCCTATGAAACCTGGGGTTTCAAAAATCTGACCCGCGGCCTGATTGAAACGCTCAATATTTGGGCCGGCTTTATCTACGGCCCGCTGCTCGATAACCGCACGCGCACGATCGCCGACGGGGTGAAACCCTCCGAATATGGCCGCCGGGAGGCATCCCGCGTGCATCAGGCGCTGCGGCAACAGGGGCCGGTGACAGTGCCGCGGGAGTTTGTGTTTATGGACCGCGCCGCCATCGGGCTCGGGGCGGTGTTTCTGCATCTGCGGGCGGAGCTGAATTTCTATCGCCTGTTCAATGAGGCCATAGAAGCTTTTTCCGTCGCACAGGTCGCCGGGAGGCAGAAGCGGGCGCTGTCGGTTGCCGGGCTCGAAGCGCCGTGACGCCATCTTAGCCTGCCATTGCCCGAGCTATGCGTTTCCGCTAATCCTCCCTCAACCAATTCTGAGTTTTCCCCACGGAGGATAGCAATGGCCGAGCATGCTGCGCCGGAATACGCCACGGCGCCGGGCAATGATTATGCGTCGCATGAAAGCACCTATGAGTCTTTCGTGCACATGGCTTTCATCGGGGCCTTGCACGTCGCCAATGTGCTGATCGGGCTGGCGATCGGCGCGGTCGCGGGACATTGGCTGGTTGCTTTCGGCATCTTCGCGGTCGCGACGGTTGCCGCGATCCAGGGCTTCATCAGCAAGACCAGAACCGCAAGCTATGTTGCGCTGGTGCTGGCGTTGGTGGCGCTTGCGCTGAGCGCCGGCTAACGCGGGTCCGGGACGTTTTGGGGGGCGAGTAAATGCGCATTGCCATACCGCGCGAGGCAGAGCCCGAGCCACGCGTGGCCGCGACGCCGGAGACCGTCAAGAAGATGAAAGCGCTCGGCGCCGACGTCGCGATCGAGGCCGGCGCCGGAATCAAGTCGGGCATTCTCGATTCTGACTATGAAGCCGCCGGCGCAAGCGTGCACGCGAACGCCGCTGAAGCCGTCGGCGATGCCGACGTGGTGCTCAAGGTGCGCCGTCCTTCCGCGCAAGAGGCTGCGCAATACAAGCGCGGCGCCATCGTCATCGGTATCCTGGATCCTTACGACAACGAGGCGGCGCTGCAGCAACTCGCAGAAGCGGGAGTTTCCGCTTTGGCGATGGAATTGATGCCGCGGATCAGCCGTGCGCAGTCGATGGACGTGCTGTCGAGCCAGGCCAATCTCGCCGGTTATCGCGCGGTGATCGATGCCGCCCAGGAATATGGCCGCGCGCTGCCGATGATGATGACCGCCGCGGGCACGGTGCCGGCGGCGAAGGTGTTCATCATGGGTGTCGGGGTCGCGGGTCTGCAGGCCATTGCGACGGCGCGCCGCCTGGGCGCGATGGTCACCGCGACCGACGTGCGCCCCGCCACCAAAGAGCAGGTGGAAAGCCTTGGCGCCAAATTCCTCGCGGTCGAGGATGAGGAATTCAAGAACGCGCAGACGGCCGGCGGCTATGCCAAGGAAATGTCCCAAGAGTATCAGGCAAAGCAGGCCGCGCTCGTCGCCGAGCACATCAAGAAGCAGGATATCGTCATCACGACGGCGCTGATCCCAGGCCGTCCGGCGCCGAAGCTCATCAGCAAGGAAATGGTCGCTTCGATGCGGCCCGGCTCGGTGATCATCGATCTCGCGATCGAGCGCGGCGGCAATGTCGAAGGCGCGCGTGCCGGCGAGGTCGCGCAGGAAGGCGGCGTTAAAATTGTCGGCCATCTCAATATGGCGGGACGGCTGGCGGCCTCGGCCTCGGCGCTTTATGCGAAGAACCTCTATACCCTGCTCGAGATTCTGATCGACAAGGACAGCAAGACGCTGGCGGTGAAATGGGACGACGAGATCGTCCAAGCCATCGCGCTGACGCGTGACGGCGCCGTCATTCATCCGAATTTCCAGCCGAAGAACGCAGCCTAGGAATTATTCGCTATGGCAACGCCACAAGAAGCCCTTGAACGCGCCCAAGCCTCCGCCGAGGTGGCGCGCCAGGCGGCCGAGGCCGCGCAGGCCTATGCCCAACTCGCCGCCGATGCCGCGAGCGCCGCGGCGCATGGTTTCTCCGGGGTCGATCCCTTCGTTTTCCGTTTCTCCATTTTCGTTCTCGCGATCTTCGTCGGTTATTACGTCGTATGGTCGGTGACGCCGGCGCTGCATACGCCGCTGATGTCGGTAACCAATGCGATCTCCTCGGTGATCGTGGTCGGCGCGCTGCTGGCGGTGGGCGTGATGCTGGTGGGCGACGATTCCGGCACCTGGTGGGCGCGCACCTTTGGTTTCGTCGCGCTGATTTTGGCTTCCGTGAACATCTTCGGCGGCTTCCTGGTCACCCAGCGCATGCTCGGCATGTACAAGAAAAAGAGCTGATGAAGATGGCGCAAGCAATTCTTCTTCTGGCATGCCCCGCGCAGGCGGGGCATCCAGTAACCACTGCCGCTTCGGCTGACTACGAACGCTTGCGGTTACTGGATCACCCGCTTTCCCGGGCGATGACAAAAACAGGGCGGGCGCCATGACCGCCAATTTAGCCGCGCTGCTTTATCTGATCGCCAGCGTGCTGTTCATCCTCGCCCTGCGCGGGCTGTCGAGCCCGGCTACCAGCCGCCAGGGCAACATATTCGGCATGGCCGGCATGGCGATCGCGATCGTCACCACCTTGGCGTTGCGGCCGCCGTCGAGCTTGGCGGCCTGGTTGCTGGTGCTGCTCGGCATGGGCATCGGCGGCGGCGCCGGCGCGGTGATCGCGCGCCGGGTGCCGATGACCGCCATGCCGCAGCTGGTTGCGGCCTTCCATTCCCTCGTCGGCTTGGCGGCGGTGCTGGTGGCGGCGGGCGCGCTCTACGCCCCGGCGGCGTTCGAGCTTGGTCTGCCCGGCCGTATCCCGGGCGCAAGTCTGGTCGAGATGTCGCTCGGCGTCGCCATTGGCGCCGTGACCTTCACCGGTTCGGTGATCGCCTTCCTGAAGCTCGACGGACGCATGAGCGGCGCTCCGATCATGTTGCCGTTCCGGCACTTCATCAATCTCGGGCTCGCCGGCGCGCTCGTTCTGCTCATCGTTATTTTTGTGCTGACCGAGAGTTATGTCGTCTTCTGGATGATCACACTGGTTTCCTTCGCGCTCGGCGTTTTGATCATCATCCCGATCGGCGGCGCCGACATGCCGGTCGTGATCTCCATGCTCAATTCCTATTCGGGATGGGCGGCTGCCGGCATCGGCTTCACGCTAGGCAATTCCGCGCTGATCATCACCGGCGCGCTGGTCGGCTCCTCCGGCGCGATCCTCTCCTACATCATGTGCACCGGAATGAACCGCTCCTTCATCTCGGTCATCCTGGGCGGCTTTGGCGGGGAAACCGCGGGCCCGGGCGGGGAGGCGGAGCAGAAGCCTGTGAAGCTCGGCTCGGCGGAAGACGCCGCCTACATCATGAAGAATGCATCGAAAGTGATCATCGTGCCGGGATACGGCATGGCGGTGGCGCAGGCGCAGCATGCGCTGCGCGAAATGGCCGATCATCTGAAGAAGGAAGGCGTCGAGGTGAAATACGCCATCCATCCGGTGGCGGGCCGCATGCCCGGCCATATGAACGTGCTGTTGGCGGAAGCCAACGTTCCCTATGACGAGGTGTTCGAGCTCGAGGACATCAATTCCGAGTTCTCCCAAGCCGACATCGCCTTCGTCATCGGCGCCAATGACGTGACCAATCCGGCGGCGGAAGACGATAAGACCTCGCCGATTTACGGAATGCCCGTGCTGCAGGTGTGGAAGGCCGGCACGGTGATGTTCGTCAAGCGCTCGCTCGCTTCCGGCTATGCCGGCATCGACAATCCGTTGTTCTACCGCGACAACACCATGATGCTGCTCGGCGACGCCAAGAAGATGGCGGAGCAGATCGTCAAGTCGATGTAATCACGCCGCTCGGGCGCCGCGTCGGTCGGGCTCCGGCCCCGAAGGGCCGGGCCTGACACGCATGCTCTTGCCGCCGGGACGCGGTGGCGGGTCGTCATCCAGGCTGCGAAGAGCGTCGATAATCTCGTCGAAGCTCACCGGGGCTTTGAAGCCCGGGGGCCTGCGTAAGGCCGGCGCGGACTCGACGGCACAGGCGTCGGAGGCCCAAGCCGAAAGAATCGCCCGCTTTTCGTGCGTCGTAAGATCCGGATCCTTCAACACGTCCCGAGGATGGTCAAAGGCTCCCGAAGGATGCAGCAAGGCCGGAATTTCCGGGTCGAGTTCCGGGCCAAGACAGGGCTCTATTGGTGTCGGTCATATCACGCTCCGCTCGTCGGTCATCCAATAGCATCCGAGCGATGCACATAAGCGAAAGTAAGCCAGCAGCGACAAGGACCATAGTCATCAGCTACCTCCCTAATCCTCCTTTCCCTGGACGGTTGGAAAAATCGGGAGAGGCTCGAAAAAGTTTCAAGAGGCATTATCGAATTTTTGCGCCGCAAAAATTGCGGAAGGTTAACTGCCGAGGGAGGCGTAAAACAATTTCAATGACCAGCCTGAAATGGCTCCTTCTGTTTGCGCTTGCCGGCTATGTGGCGCTGGTGGCGCTGCTCTATCTGACGCAGCGCTCGCTGATGTATTTTCCCGACCCGCGCCGGATGCACCCGGCCGACGCCGGCCTGCGGCAGGCCGAGGAGGTGATGCTGCAGAGCGCCGATGGCGTGCGGGTCAGCGCCTGGCACGTGCCGGCGCGCGAAAGCATGCCGGTGGTGATTTATTTCCAGGGTAACGGCGGCGGACTCGAATCTGCGCGCCGAGCGGTTCAGGAAGCTGACGGCCGACGGCACCGGTCTCGTGGCGCTGAACTACCGCGGCTATGGCGGCTCCGGCGGCAAGCCGAGCGAGGCCGGGCTCATCCTCGATGCCAAGGCGGCCTATGACTTCGCCGCGCAACGCTACAGCGCGGACCGCATCGTGCTCTGGGGCGAGTCGCTCGGCACCGGGGTGGCGGTCGCGCTGGCGGCGGAGCAACCGGTGGCGCGCGTCATCCTGGAGTCGCCCTACTCATCGATCGCCGACGTAGCCGCCGCGATCTACTGGTTCGTGCCGGTGCGGCTTTTGCTGAGCGACAGCTTTCGCTCCGACCTGCGCATCGCCAAAGTGACCGTGCCGGTGCTGGTGGTGCATGGCGAGCGCGACAACATCATACCGATCGCTTATGGCGAGCGGCTTTACCAGCTGATCCCTGGACCGAAGCGATTCATCCGCCTGCCCCATGCCGGCCATAACGACCACGACGCCCATGGCCTGCCGGAAATGCTGAAGCCGTTCATCCTGGGCCGCGAGAACTGATCTCGTCATGCACGGCTTTGGACTGGGCATCTGGGTTCGGACGGCGATGCAAGCACAATCGCCGGGACAAGCCCGGCGATGACGACACTCTGCAAGGTGTAAAGTTAGCGGCGGAAACTGCTGCCGCCGCGTCCGCCCATGCCGCCGCCAGGACTGCCCGGCCCACCGGCAGCACCCGGGACGATCCGCGGCTTCATCGGCAACAGGCCTTCGCGCTGCAGCTTCTTGCGCGC
Organism: uncultured Alphaproteobacteria bacterium; assembly: GCA_963731585.1. GTDB lineage: Bacteria > Pseudomonadota > Alphaproteobacteria > Rhizobiales > Xanthobacteraceae > CANKHA01. Next base: position 286,300 of record CAVSWC010000003.1, on the reverse strand, counting down.
GAGCTTGCGGGCGCGGCGGATCGCCTCCGCCCGTTCCCGCGCTTTTTTTTCTGAGGGTTTTTCGTAGTGACCGCGGAGCTTCATCTCGCGGAAAATCCCCTCGCGCTGCATCTTTTTCTTCAGCGCCTTGAGGGCCTGGTCGACGTTATTGTCGCGAACGAGAACCTGCACGCAGTCAATCCTCTTCGATCGGGTTAGCTGGATGGCTTTGCGGGAACCGTCCAAATAGGCCGGTGAACTCGCAGCCGAAGGCGCGCCTTTAGCAGAATGGCCCTTTAAAGTCCACAGATTAGGGGTCCGGCGGCAGGAAGTTCCAGACCAGTCCGTAGAGCAGGAGCAGCCCGGCCAGGCCGACGATCAGCCGGTTAACGGCGCCGGCGGCATTGACGTGCAGCCAGTTCGAAGCCGCAAAGCCGCCCCAGCCCGCGCCGCCCATCACGATGAAGACGGCGGACGAGGGAATCGCCCTGAACATCCACAGAATGCCGCCGGTGCCCAACGCCGCGCCCACGGCGGAAAGCGCCAAAAGAAACAGCATGCCCATGGTCCCGCGGAAAGGGTTCGGCCGGTTCTCTGCGCGAAAAAGCACCTCAGCGGCCGCCACGGTCCAGCCGAGCAGGAAACTGATCAGCGCGCCGATGAGGTAGCCGGTCAAACCTTGTCTCCGCCGGACGTCACCCGGGTCACGTGACCCATCTTCCGGCCGGGGCGAGGCTCGGTCTTGCCGTAGAGATGGAGCGAAACGCCCGGCTCGCCGAGCCATCGCTGCGTAATCGTTCACTTCCGCGCCGATCAGATTGGTCATCTCCGCTGCACCCCGGCGCACCGGTTTGGCCAAAACCCAGCCGGCGACCGCCCGGATGTGCTGCTCAAATTGCGAGACCGAGCAGCCGTCGATGCTCCAGTGACCGGAATTATGCACGCGCGGCGCGATCTCGTTGACCAGCACCGCCGGACCGCTGCCTTGGCCGACGACGAACATCTCCACCGTCATGACGCCGACATAGTCGAAGGCATGCGGCGATCTTTTCGGTGATGCGTCGCGCCTCGACCGCAAGATCGGCGGAAATCGGGGCCGGCACCCGTGACGTCTTCAATATGTGGTCGCGGTGTTCGTTCTCGGCGACCTCGAAGCATTCCACCTGGCCGTCGCGCGAGCGCGCCGCCACCACGGATATCTCCCGCTCGAAGGGAACCAAGCCTTCCAGGATGCAGGGCACGTTATGCAGCGCGGCCCAGGCGGGGATCGGCTCGTCCTTCGCGCCGATCATCTTCTGGCCCTTGCCGTCATATCCAAGCCGGCGCGTTTTCAGCACGGCCGGCAGGCCGATGGCGGAGACCGCCTTGGCCAGGTCGGCCGCGGACTCCACCGCGAACGAAAGGCGCGGTGGCGATGTCCAGGTCCTGGATGAAGTTCTTTTCCACCAGGCGGTCCTGCGTCTTCGCCAGCACCGCCGGATCGGGGATCACCGGGCGCCGCGCCGCGAGAAACGCCGCGGTTTCCGCCGGGATATTTTCGAATTCATAGGTGATGACATCCACCGCGTCGGCAAAGCGCGCGAGCGCGGCATGATCGTCATAGGCCGCGCAAGTGGAATGCTGCATGACGTCGAACGCGCAGGAATCCGCGTCGGGCGAAAAGGCATGGCAGCGAAAGCCGAGCCGGGCGGCGGCCAGCGCCAGCATGCGCCCCAATTGCCCGCCGCCCAGAATTCCGATTGTGGCTTCGGGCTTCAGCACCGGCGAGGCACTCACGCGCCACCCTTGGGCCGCTTGGCTACCGCTTTGGTCTGTTTCGCGCGCCAGGCTTCCAGCCGCTTGGCAACGCCGCCATCGGACAGCGCAAGGATAGCCGCTGCCAGCAGCGCGGCATTGATCGCGCCCGGCTTGCCGATGGCGAGGGTGCCGACGGGAATCCCGGCGGGCATCTGCATGATCGAGAGCAGGCTGTCTTTTCCTTCCAACGCATGCGTGTTCATCGGCACGCCGAGCACAGGCAGCGAAGTGAGCGAGGCGGTCATGCCGGGCAGATGTGCCGCGCCGCCGGCGCCGGCAATCACCACCTTGAAGCCCCTCTTGTGCGCGGCTTTGCCGAACTCAAACAGCCGGTCCGGCGTGCGGTGAGCGGACACGATCAGGGCTTCATAGCCGATCTTCAGTGTGGCGAGCGTCTCGCCCGCATGTTTCATGGTTTCCCAGTCCGACTGGCTTCCCATGATGATAGCGACCGGCTTTGCGGCCATTGGCCCCCCGAATCCGGCGCGCCGCCGAAAGGAAGCGGCGGATTATAGGTACCGGCTTTGCAGTGGCAAGACGAAATGGCTCGGCTATCCTGCCCCTCGCGATTTCCGCGCTGGCTCGAGAATGGCGAAATGCAAGATCCGGCTGGTCAAGTTCGAGGCCGAGGCTGCTCCGCGAAGGGTCTGGCGATCCGGTCGCGAAGGTCATTCGCGCGCGGACCTTGCCATGGATGCGCGCCAGCGCGCAGAACGGGTCGCAGCGGGATAGAAATCTGAAAATCGCTCCAGAGGGAGGAGAACGGAAATGTACAGGGTTCTTGCCGGATTTGTTTTGCCACTTGTTGTCGGCACGCAGGCATTGGCGCAAGGCGATCCGGCCGCGAATTATCCCGACAGGCCGGTGAAGATCATCGTCTCGGTTCCGGCCGGAGGCGGCGTTGATACCGTCACCCGCCTTTATGCCGACAAGCTGCGGCAGCGCTGGGGCCAGACTGTGGTGGTCGAGAATCGCGGCGGCGTCGCGGGCAATCTTGGCGCTGAGGCGGTGTCGTCCGCGCCGGCCGACGGTTATACGCTCATGGCGTCGCAACCCTCTCCGATCACCACCAACAAATTCCTCTACAAGAAGCTTAGTTTCGATCCGGATGCGCTCATCCCGGTGGCGATCATGTCGCAGATCGCCAATGTCCTGCTGGTTCGGCCGGATTTCCCGGCCAAGACCGCGCAGGAATTTCTGGCTTATGCCAAAGCCAATCCCGGCAAGCTCAACTATGCCTCGCAGGGAACCGGCACGACCTCGCATCTGACCACGGCCCTGTTCGAGTCGCGCACCGGAGTAAAAATGACGCATGTGCCCTACAAGGGCACGGCGCCTGCGCTCAACGATCTGGTCGGCAGCCAGGTTGATTTTATTTTCATGGAACTGGCGGCGGCCTATGAGCTGCACGAAGGCAAGAAGGCGCGCATCCTGGCGGTGGCGACGAAAACGCGCATCGCCGAACTGCCGGACATTCCCACCATGGAAGAAGCCGGCGTGAAGGATTTCGTCTCCGGGACCTGGAACGCGATCTCGGCACCGCCAAAAACGCCGGCCGCCATCGTGAAAAAGATCAATGCTGCCATTAACGAGATCGCGCAATTGCCCGAGGTCAAAGCCCATTTCGCGCGCGTCCATCTCGCCGCGGTGCCGGCCGATCCCGCGCAGGCGGCGGCCTTCGTCAAGGAAGAGACCAAGCTTTGGGGCGAGGTGATCAAGGCCGCGGGCGTGCAGCCGGAGTAAAGCGCGTGACTTTCCGGATCATGCATCTACGCGATAATGTCGGGCGTAAGCTGGTCTTCGATGGCGTTGATGCGGTCGCGTAGATAGAGCTTGCGCTTCTTCAGGCGCTGCACCTGCAGGATGTCCGCTCCGGGCGAATCCTGCAGCGCCGCAATGGCGGCATCGAGGTCACGGTGCTCCTGCTGCAGCCGCGCCAATTGCGCCCGGAGCTCGCGTTCTTCCTCGTCGGTCATCGTCGCCTATTGAGCGGCCGGTATTATTGCGCATCCGGTCGCAAATTCCTGATTATTATGAACTTTTCGGCCGGATCGTTCAAGATGCGCCGCGCGCCCGAAGCCAGATAACGGCGATTTGTTGCACCGGGCATAAAAAATGGGCTTCGGCTTGGGGCCGCCGTGATGTAAAATCCGCAGGTCCGGGCAGTCAGGAGATATCCCCTATGTCCATTTCAACGAACCTTGTGGAATTGGAACAGCGCCACCGGGCGCTGGAGAACGAAATTTCCGAGGCGCTCATGCATCCATCCAGCGATGGCTTGCTGATCGCGGAGTTAAAGCGTCGCAAATTGCAATTGAAGGACGAGATCGCGCGTCTGCGCCAGGAAGACGGGGCCAGCGTTCACTAGCGCTGCTTAAGTTTTGTTTGAGTGTTCATGCGGTCGAGCCGCCGGCTCTCCGAGGGGGCCGGCATTTTGTTGCACGCTGGTTCAAGAGCGCATTCACGCGCCGCCGTTCCGGGGGGTCAATAATGATCATATGTGGGGCGTCTATCAGGCTGGCGATGGTAGCCGGCGCGCTACTGGCTGTGCCGGCGCAGGCGCAGGTGCGCGACGCGGAATACCGCGGCACCCTGGTATGTGGAAAGCTACCCTTTGCACAGGACCCGATCCGCGCGGCGATAACGGTCAAGCTCACCGGCAGAGAGGGCCTCTATGAGCGGCCGGTGCATATGCCGGTCCGAACCAGGATCGCCGGTCAGGAAACCGGCAAGGCGAAGGTGGACGGCGACAAGATTGCGATCACTGGCGGCTGGAAGAGCGAGAAATCGTCTTACGAGGCGAGCTACAGCGGCACGTTTGTTCGCCGCAGCGCCAGGCTCACCGGCCAGCAAAGCTGGACGCACGAGGGCAAGAGCTATACGCGTAGTTGCTCCGGCGCCCTTAAGCGACCGCTCGCGGCCTTCCTGCGCAAGCCGCAAAAGCCGGCACAATGACTTTCCTTCGCGATGCTGAATAAAATCCCGTTGCGCGATGAAGCATCGCGTGACCGGAATCTCTCGCCTCGCAGATGTCTGTCTTTGCCGTTCTCACGCCTGTCACTTGGCGAATACGGCCGGTCAGGAGTTGTCGCTCTGTCTCGGGAGCCGAAGCCGTTTTGGCGTGCGCAGCCACCGGCTCAACGATATGACATTACGCTTTGCGGATTTGCGTCCCGGAATTTGCCGATGGCCAACCACGGCAGTGGACGGGTCCCGGCACTTGCTACACCTGCATCGCCATATTTCAGGCTTCGGCTGCGGTGGCAGTTCAAACTTAATCACCGACATAACAAGACTTGATGGAAAACAGGGCGAAAGGAAGGACCCTTCCACGCCTCAAAGCTTCGCAAAAAGAAGTAAAGGCTTTCTCTAACCGCTCGAAAAAACCGTTGCGAGTGGTGCACGCAGGCAGGGTTGTCTCGGCAAACAACCAATCAGCTGAGTATCGGAAGAAGTGCCGCCGCCGGAAGAGCTGATCGGCCAGTGCTCGTTCGGCGATCTGCGCGTCGAAGTTGGTTAAGCAATCCCCGTCGGTGAAATTGCTTGTAGCGCGCCCCCGTTAATAAAACTTTATCGATACGGTTCCGGACCGTGTTTGGTTACAACCACCGCGGGGAACTCCTGATATCGCCGTTGTTCATGCTGGGCGGCAGCGCTCTGTCTGCGGTCCACCGCAATGGGAATGGGGGCGCGCAGCGGCAGCCGAGCGTTTCCCGACTATTCGTTTCCCTCTTCACCCTTGCCGCCGATCTGCTTGAGCTTGCCGAACACGGTGTCGACATTGAACTCCTGCGGCTTGGCAGATTCCGCAGCTGCGGCTTCCGCTTCCTTGCGCGCGGTGGTTTCCGCCGCCGGCAGAAGCGTCGCGCTCTGGGTTTCAGCGGCAACCGGCTTGTCCTTGGAAGCGCGCTGCACCTCCATGTCGAGATCGATCTGCGAGCAAAGACCGAGCGTCACTGGATCGAGCGGCGTCAGGTTGGGCGCGTTCCAGTGGGTGCGCTCGCGGATCGCCTGGATGGTGGACTTGGTGGTGCCGACCAGCCGCATGATGGCGGCGTCCTTCAACTCGGAATGGTTGCGCACCAGCCAGAGAATGGCATTCGGCCGGTCCTGTCGGCGTGACACCGGCGTATAGCGCGGGCCCTTCTTGCGCTGGGCTTCGGGCAACCGCACCTTTGGGTTCAGCAGCTGCAGGCGGTAACTCTGATCGGCCTCCGCCTTGGCGATCTCTTCGCGGGTCAACTGGCCGGTCTGCAGCGGGTCGAGCCCTTTGATTCCCTGGGCGGCGTCGCCGTCGGCGACGGCTTTCACTTCCAGCGGGTGCAATTTGCAGAAATCGGCGATCTGGTCGAAGGACAGGGCGGTATTTTCCACCAGCCAGACGGCGGTCGCCTTCGGCATCAGGGGTGCATTCGTCACGGGCAAATCTCCTTTGTGCTCCGCCCACCCTTGCGGGCGAAGCCTCAAGTCATCAGCGATGACAGGAACTGGCCGGAATATAGGCAACTGACCCCCGCCCGCGCAATGGCATTGGCAGGGCCATGTGCTAGACAGGCGTAGCGCATGATCCGGCGAAAGCCTGTCCCGGACTTGATCCGGGATGGGAACTGGTTCGCCGATAAGTCATGCGCCCATTAATGATCTAGCACGCGCTCGGACGCCGGTATCCATTTTTGCTGATCGCGCGCATTTGGAACCCGAAAATGACCTCAGCCGACGCAATTTCGACCGCCCCAAAGCCGCATCTGCGCGTACTTTTGTGCTCCCCGCGCGGCTTCTGCGCCGGGGTGGTGCGGGCGATCGATTCCGTCGAGCGGGCGCTCGCGCTCTACGGCGCCCCGGTCTATGTGCGCCACGAAATCGTGCATAACCGCTACGTGGTGGAGGGCCTGCGCGCCAAGGGCGCCATCTTCGTCGAGGAACTGGATGAAATTCCCGACACTGACGCGCCGGTGATCTTCTCCGCGCATGGCGTGCCGCAGTCGGTGCCGGCGGAGGCCCAGCGACGTAACTTCCTCGCACTCGACGCCACTTGTCCGCTGGTCACCAAGGTGCATCGCGAGGTGGAAATTCATCGACGCCGCGAACGTGAGATTTTACTGGTCGGTCATGCCGGGCATCCGGAGGTGATCGGCACCCTTGGGCAGCTTCCCGCGGGCGCCGTCACCCTGATCGAGACGGTTGCCGACGTTGACGCTTTCATCCCGCGCGATCCGGCGCAGCTTGCCTATGTGACGCAGACCACGCTCTCAATTGACGACGCCGCGGAGATCATCGCGCGGCTGAAGGCGCGCTTTCCTCAAATCGTCGGTCCGCACAAGGAAGACATCTGCTACGCCACCACCAATCGCCAGGAGGCTGTGAAGCGGGTCGCGCCGGAAGTCGACGCCATGATCGTCGTGGGCGCGCCGAATTCCTCCAATTCGCTGCGGCTGAAGGAAGTCGCGGAACGCGCCGGCTGCCCGCGCGCGGTGCTGCTGCAGCGCGCCGCCGATATCGACTGGAACATGTTCGGTAATATCGCGAGCCTCGGGATTACCGCCGGGGCATCGGCGCCGGAAGTCTTGGTGGAACAGGTCATCGACGCTTTCGCCGAGCGCTACACCATCGGCGTGGAAACCGTGACGGCGGCAGAGGAGGACGTTTTCTTCCCATTGCCGCGGGCGTTGCGCGAGAACGAGGTCGCGGAGTAGCGAAGCGCTTCCCGGACGCTGCGCAGCGAGTATCGGTGCGCCGCTGATCCGGGATCATTAGGGTTTGTGAAGGTCCCGGGTCAGCAGCGCGGTAGTTTGCACCGCGCCGCGCCCGGGACACGAATGAGGGACGTATGGCCGTTTACACCGACGTTGCGGCGGATGAGCTGGCGTCGTTCCTTGCTAGCTACGACCTCGGCGAGCTGTTGTCCTACAAGGGAATCGCCGAGGGCGTGGAGAATTCCAATTTCCTCGTCCATACCTCCGCCGGGCATTTCATCCTTACCCTTTATGAGAAGCGCGTTGCCGCCGGCGACGTCCCGTTCTTCCTTGCTCTGATGGAACATCTGGCCAATCGCGGGCTCACCTGTCCGCAGCCGGTGAAGAACCGCCGCGGGAAGGCATTGGGCGAGGTCGCCGGGCGCCCGGCCGCGCTGGTGACTTTCCTCGACGGCATGTGGATCCGCCGTCCGGGCGCGCATCATTGCGCCGCGGTGGGTGCGGCGCTGGCGCGGCTGCATCTGGCGGGCGCAGACTTTCCGCTTAAGCGGCGCAACGGTCTGTCGGTCAGCGGCTGGCGGGCACTGTATGACACGACCGCGCCGCGCGCCGACGAGGTGCAGCCTGGCCTTGCGGCGGTCATGACGAAGGAACTGGCTTTCCTCGAAAGCGCTTGGCCACGCGGCTTGCCGCAAGGCGTCATTCACGCGGACCTGTTTCCCGACAACGTGTTCTTTCTCGGCGACAAGCTGTCTGGGCTGATCGATTTCTACTTCGCCTGCACCGATACGCTGGCCTATGACGTCGCGGTCTGCCTCAACGCGTGGTGCTTCGAGCCGGACCATTCCTACAACGTCACCAAGGGCCGCGACCTGCTGCAAAGCTACATGAAGACGCGGCGCGCTTTCCTCCGCGGAAAAGCAGGCGCTGCCGATTCTTTGCCGCGGAGCGGCGCTGCGTTTTCTGCTGACGCGGCTGGAGGTCTGGCTCGACGTGCCGCCTGGCGCGCTGTTGCGCCCGAAGGACCCGCAGGAATACTTCCGCAAGCTCCGCTTCCATCAGGCGGCGAAGAGCGTGCGTGATTATGGGATCGACGCATGAAGTTGTTTTAATTGTCATGCCCCGCCAACGGGTCGGCGCAAAGCGCCGCCCGATGACAGGCTCCTGCGGGGCATCCAGTAGTCGCAGAGGTTGCGAATCGAAGTCGTCACGCCGGCAGATACTGGATCATCCGCCTTCGCGGATGATGACGAGGAAATGAATGACTCTACCGCGCGTCATCATCCATACCGACGGCGCTTGCTCCGGAAATCCGGGGCCTGGCGGCTGGGGCGCGGTGCTTACCTTCGGCGACCGCGAAAAGGAACTGAAGGGCGGCGAGGAACTCACCACCAACAACCGCATGGAACTGATGGCGGCGATTTCGGCGCTGGAAGCGCTGAAATCTCCCTGCATTGTAGATTTGCATACCGACAGCCAGTATCTGCGTAACGGCATCATGACCTGGATCAAGACCTGGAAAAAGAATGGCTGGCGCACGTCTGACAGGAAGCCGGTCAAGAATATCGATCTCTGGCAACGGCTCGACGAAGCCCTGAAGCATCACCGGGTGCACTGGCACTGGGTGAAGGGACACGCCGGCCACACGATGAACGAGCGCGCGGACCAACTGGCGCGCGACGCCATCGTGGCGATCCGGGCGGGGGCGCTTGGGTGCGTTGGACGGCAATCCGTAGCTGTCATCCCGGATCGGCCTGCGGGCCGTCCGGGATGACACGTTATTTGGCGTGAAGGTTAAATCTGCGCCGCCAGGGCGTCGCCGCTCGACACCTCGAATTTGCCCGGCTCCTCCACGTTGATCTTTTTCACCACGCCGTTGTCCACCAGCATGGAATAGCGCTTCGAGCGCACCCCCATGCCGTTGCCCGTCAGGTCGAGCGACAGATCGATGGCCTTGGCGAAATCGGCATTGCCGTCGGCGAGGAAATCCACGTTTTCCGCGTTGCAGGCCTTTTTCCAGGCGTCCAGCACGGAGGCGTCATTCACCGCGGTCACCGCGATGGTGTCCACGCCTTTCGCCTTCAGCGCCGCCATGTTCTGCACGATGGTCGGCATATGCTGCTTGTGGCAGGTGCCGGTAAAGGCGCCTGGCACGGCAAACAGCGCGACCTTCTTTCCCTTGAAAATATCGTCAGTCGTCTTCCACGCCGGTCCTTCGGCCGTGGTGACGCGGAATTTCGCATTGGGCAGTTGATCGCCGACCTTGATAGGCATGAGTTCCTCTCCTGTGTTGGTGGTGGTTGCTTGAGACGTATCGTAGCGCGTGGGTGGATTTAGTCGAGGTGGGTCGTGACTTCGATGGCATCGTTGCCAGCGACCAAAGTGAGCTTGATCTGAGCGCCTGCGATGCTGGCGCCGGGCGGCACCCCGTCGATGTCAAAGGCGAAGCGCCGCGCTCCGGCGGGTCCATTTTCCACCGGCTCGGGCAACGGCAAGGACCATTGCGGTGTCGGACCTTCAGCGAAGAGATCGACCTCGCCGCCGTGCGGTGCGGTCACGTCGATGATCACCCGCTGCCGGGAAGCGATGACTTCGCGATGCAAGGCCCGGACCGAAAGCGGCCCGGGCGCGCCGAGCACGGCAGGCCTGGGCGCGCGCGCTTCGGCGGCCGTGAGCGCGGCATCCTCGCTCGATTGGCCGCCGGTGAGCTGCAATTGTGCCTTGCCGCTCGCCGGGATGCAGACCTTCTCGCAGACGCCGTAGTCGGCCTTCAGCCGCAGCGTCACCGGGCGGCGCGCATCCTGCGGCATGACTTGCAATGGAAAAACGACCTCGCCGGTGTAACCAATAGAATTGCCGCCGGCTCCATCGGCAAAACGCCGGGGCGCCGGCCAGAGCACGGTGACCGATTTCACATTTTCAGAACCAGTGAAATCGAATGTGGGCGGCAAGCCGGAATCTCCCGCATAGCGCCAATAGGTCTTCCATCCCGGGGCGATGCGCATCGCGATGCCTGCCCGTAAGGCGGGCGCGCCGGTACCCGTGGACCCTGCAATCAACCGCAAGGCGGAGCGCTGATCGGCGTCCCAGGGCGAGGCGTCGTCCGCGCGGCTCGCGCCCGCCACTGCCAGCAACAGAACGAGTGACAAAGGCGCCGTCCGGTACAGGCTGCGAAGTCGGGTCGAAATCGCACAAATGGGATTGGGCATGACTTTTGCGATTGTAACACCGAATTAATTGCGGCGAAAACACGAACGCGCTCTTTACGGAGCGGAAAACATAATATTTGGGCGGCTATTGCTTGGTTAACCGATGGGCGTGAAACTTTATCGGCCCGGATTCGTTCACAAAGCTGATATCATCGGATAATCTTTTTGCATGCGGCCCCCTCGTTTGCCAACGGAGAAAAGTCCAGCGCGCGGCTATCTGGACGGCCAGATGCTGATCGCGATGCCTGCGATGAATGACGAGCGCTTCGCCCGCAGCGTTATTTATGTCTGCGCGCATTCCTCTGATGGGGCGATGGGAATTGTCGTCAATCACCCGGTGGCGAACATCAATTTTCCCGACCTGCTGGTGAAGCTTGAGGTCATTCCCTCCGCCGAACGCATCCAGCTGCCCTCCCGCGCGGGGTCGGTGAAGGTGCTCAAGGGCGGACCGGTGGAAACCGAGCGCGGCTTTGTGCTGCACTCGAGCGACTTCTTCATGGACAATTCGACGTTGCCGATTGACGACGGAGTCTTTCTCACCTGGACGCTCGACATCCTAAAAGCAATCGCGCGCGGTGACGGCCCCGCCAGCGCCATCCTCGCGCTCGGCTATGCCGGCTGGGGCGCGGGACAACTGGAAAACGAGATCCAGCAGAATGGCTGGCTGCATTGCGCCGCCGATCCCGAGCTGATCTTTGGCAGCGATACCGATCGCAAATACGAGAAGGCGCTACGCAAGATCGGCATCGACCCCGGCATGCTGTCGAGCGAGGCTGGGCACGCCTAGCAAACCTGCAACCGATTTAGCTTCGTCATGCCCGCGCTTGTCGCGGGCATCTCGCTTAGATGAGCAGTGGTCCCTGACGAGATGGCCGGAACAAGTCCGGGATGACAAGCATGAAGCAGCTACCGCGCCATTTCCATCCGATCGGCGGCGAGCAATTCGGTGGCTCGGTCCGCCGTCATCGGCTCGCCAAAGACAAAGCCCTGCGCGTATTCGCAACCAAGCTGGTAAAGCTCGACCGCATCGCTGTCGCTCTCTGCGCCTTCCGCCACCACTTCCATGCCGAGGTCGTGCGCGAGCGCAATGATCGAACGCAGGATCACCGGGCGGGTGCCGCGCGCCGTGGTACGCACGAAGGACTGGTCGATCTTGATCGTATCGAAGGGAAAGCGCTGCAGATAGGCGAGCGAGGAATGCCCGGTGCCGAAATCGTCGAGCGCCAGGCCCGCGCCGAGCTCGCGGATACGTGTCAGCATCTGCGCGGCATGTTCAGGATTTTCCATCACCAGCGACTCGGTGAGCTCCAGCTTGAGCGTGCCGCGCGCCAGGCCGGAACGCCCGAGTACCGTCCGCAGGTCCTGAATGAGGTCGTGGCGCAACAGCTGCCGCGAGGAGACATTAACGCTGACAAAAACCGGATCGTGCTGGCGCACCCCGCGCTGCCAGATGCTCAACTGCCGCGCGGCGCGCTCCAGCGCGAACAGCCCGAGGTCGACGATCAGGCCGATTTCCTCCGCGATGCTGATGAATTCGGCCGGCGACATGCGACCCATCTTGGGGTGATCCCAGCGCGCCAAGGCCTCGAAGCCGGCGATGGAACGGTCTTCCAGCCGGATGATCGGCTGGTACAGCAACATGATTTCGTCCCGCTCAAGCGCGCGCCGCAGGTCGGATTCCAACGTGAGCCTGTCGGTCTTTCGCGCCCGCATGGCGGGCTTGAAGATTTCGATGCGGTCGCCGCCGATGCGTTTGGAATGATACATCGCGAGCTCGGCGTCCTTCAGCACTTCCTCGGTGCGATGTGGCTGGCCGTCGGCAAGAGCGATGCCGATCGACGCGGTGAGGAAAACCTCGCGTTCGTTGAAGGTGATCGGCGCCCGCAAGGCGCGGCGCAGCGTTTCCGCTAAAGCGGAAATACGGTCCGGTTCGCGTTCTGACAACAGGATCAACGCAAACTGGTCGCCGGAAAGCCGCGCCAGCGTATCCTGCGGCTTCAGCAGCCGGCCCAGTCGGCGGGCGAGCGTGAGCAGAATGGAATCGCCGATCGCGATGCCGACGGAATCGTTCACCTGCTTGAAGCGGTCGAGGTCGAGAACCAGAACGGAGGGGCGAATCGAGGTGTCGGCGCGCGAAAATCCGAGCGCTGCCTCCAATCGGTCGATGAACAGCTCGCGGTTGGGAAGTCCGGTGAGATTGTCATGCACCGCGTCGTGCAGGAGACGCTCTTCCGCGGTCTTGAATTCTGTCACATCGCTCAAGGTGCCGACCAGCCGCACCACTTCGCCGTCGGAACCGACCACCGGCCGCGCTTTGAGCGCGAACCAAAGATAGCGGCCGTCCGGCGTGCGCAGACGGAATTCCTGCATCAGCCGCCCGCGCCGCTGCTCCAGCACGCTGTCGAGCGAAGCGCGAAAGCGGTCGCGGTCGAGCGGGTGCAGCACGTCCAGCCAGCCTGCTGCCGGGCCTTCCAGCGTTCCGCGTTTGAGGCCCAACAGTTGCTCGGTTTCCGGGCTGGTATAGACCTTGTCGGCCGCGACGTCCCAATCCCAGATCATGTCGCCCGCGCCGGTAAGCGCCAGCGCCCGGCGTTCCACATCGGAAACGATGCCGTGGCCGACGCCGCCGGAAAAGGCGTGCTGCATCACGGTGAAGCCGATCAGCATCACGATCAGCACCAGGCCGCCCAGCAGCGCCGGGCCCACGATGTCATTGGTCATGCTGCCGGTCACGGTCAGCGCCGCGGCGAAAACCCAGACCAGGAACAGAAACCAGGTCGGGATCAGCAACACCGCGCGGTCGAAGCCGTGGGTCGAAAGATAGATCACCAGCCCGAACCCGAGCGCGGCGATCAGTGCCAGGGATATGCGCGCGATCCCGGAAGCGACGGCGGGGTCGACCAGTGCGAGCCCGACCAGCGCGGTGAGAAAGACCAGCCAACCGCACGTGATGTGCACATAGCGCACATGCCAGCGATTGAGATTGAGATAGGCAAACATGAAGACCAATAGCGTCGCCGCCAGGATCGCCTCGCCGGAAGCGCGCCAGATGCGCTCGCTCGCCGCGGAGAGATCGAACACCTTGCCCCAGAAGCCGAAATCGATGCCGATATAGACGAGCACCGCCCAGCTCAGCGCCGCGGCGGCAGGGAACATCATGCTGCCTTTCACCACGAATAGGATGGTCAAGAACAGCGCGAGCAAGCCGGCTATGCCGATGACGATGCCGTGGTAGAGCGTGAGGCTGTTGACCTTGTCCTTGTAGGCATCGGGTTGCCACAAATAGATCTGCGGCACCTTGTCGGTGCGCAGTTCCGCGACGAAGGTGAGCACCGCGCCGGGATCCAGCGTGATGCGGAAGATGTCGGCGGTAGCGCTGTCCTGCCGCTCCGGCGGCTCGCCGCTCGAGAGAATGTAGACCACGCGCGAGAGCCCAAGATCCGGCCAGAGCAGGCCGGAGCCAACCATGCGGTAATGCGGCACGACAATCAGGCGGTCCATCTGCTCGTCGCTGGAATTCGCCAGCGCGAACACCGCCCAGTTGGTATTGCCTTCGCGCGCCGGCACCTGAATACGGCGCACGATGCCGTCGGGGCCGGGCGCCGCGGCCACCTGGATGCGGTCGACTTCGGTCTTGTGGCGTTCCACCACGGCGGTGAGATCGATCGCGGCGGCGTCGGGACGCACATTCACCGCGTCCACCGCTTGCGCGGCGGTGGCGCCGATCAGTAAGGCGATGATCGCCACTGGTTGAGCGGCGCGAAGGAAACGCAAATCTGGATCTCCCCTCCCGGCAGACCGGTTGTTCTCGTCTGCTTCTGCCCCAGGATCGGGGGGCCGGGCCAGCCGCACAACCTAGCCGACTTTACGCCGATTTCGCGGCTCCCGCTCAGGCATGCGCGTTATGGTTGACGCGTCCGTCCAACAGGGCTTTTTGGCAGGCCTAGAATCTTTCGATAAATCAAATAGTTAGGACAATCTTGCCGATATGCGCGCTGGACTCCATGCGGGCATGCGCGGCGGCGCCTCACGCAGCGCAAAGGTGCTGTCCATCACCGGCTTCACCCGTCCTGCGATGAGCAGCGGCAGCACCTTGGCTTCGACCGCAGCAGCGATCGCATTCTTGTCCTCCACCGAGCGCGAGCGCAGCGTCGAGCCGGTGTGATGCAGACGCTTCAGCATGATCCGGCGGAAATCAACGGTGGATTTGGGCGATCCCTGAAAGGCGATCTGCACGATGCGGCCTTCGACCGCGGCGGCTTCGTAATTGCGCTCGATGTAGTCGCCGCCGATCATGTCGAGGATCACGTCGGCGCCTTTGCCGGCGGTCGCGGTCTTGGTCATGGCGACGAAGTCTTCGGTCTTGTAATTGATCGCGACATCGGCGCCGAGCTTGCGTGCGGCCTCGCATTTGTCCGGCGAGCCGGCGGTGGTGATGACTTTCGCACCAAAAGCCTTTGCGAGTTGGATTGCGGTGGTGCCGATCCCCGAGGTGCCGCCGTGCACCAGCAATGTCTCGCCGCTTTTCAGTGCACCGCGCTCGAACACGTTGTGCCAGACGGTGAAGAAGGTCTCCGGCACCGCGGCCGCTTCCGCCATCGAAAATTTCTGCGGCACCGCAAGCGCATGGCCTTCATGCGCCAGGCAAAATTCCGCATAGCCGCCGCCGATGACCAGCGCCATGACCTTGTCGCCTTGCTTCCAGCGCGTGACGTTATCGCCCAGCGCCACCACCTCGCCGGCGATTTCGAGACCGGGAATGTCAGGCGCGCCCTTCGGCGGCGGATAAAGTCCCTGCCGCTGCATCACGTCGGGACGGTTCACGCCCGCGGCGGCGACTTTCACCAAAATCTCGCCTGGCCCGGGCTGCGGTACCGGACGGTCCTCCGGAACAAGGGCTTCCGGACCGCCGGGGGCGCGGATGGCGATGGCGGTCATGTGCGGGGGAAACGGATTCATCCGGCTTCTTTAGCGCATGATCACGGAAAGTGGGAACCGGTTTTCGATAAGATCGTGCGCCCGTTATAATTTGCGCGCAAAACCCGAGTTTTGCTGATCGCGCGCATGTGACAACCGCCGGGCCTGCCGCTAAATTACCGGCACGTGGAGGCGCCGATGCCAGCAATCGACGACGAAGACCGGCCGAAAAAGAAGCTCGTCCACGAGATCGGGCAGGACCTGGCATTGCTCTCGCTTGGCGAGTTGAATGACCGGATCGCGCTCCTGCGCGAGGAGATCGCGCGGCTGGAGGCGGTGGCTTCCAGCAAAAAAGCTTCACGCGACGTGGCGGCGCAGTTCTTCAAAACGTAGCGCAACGCAAGAACATGCAATCGTGCCGAAAGCATTAAGGTGTCGTTAAGCTTTCTGGCCCATTACTGAAATGGTCCAAAGTTTGGACATTGAGTGGCTCCTGTCCACTCTGTTTGACGCCTCCCTGTTATCACCTTCGAGCCGCCGGCAACGGCGGCTCTTTTTTTGCTTGTCCCATTTCGGGTCACTCAGGGATTGCACCGCTCATCCGGCAACTATGTCGACATCTTTAGCGGAGCTGGGTTCTGGACTCCTGCGCCTCGCCCGGGCCATGCTGCCTCCCTAGGGCGTACGGGTGAGGCGTAGAATGTTTGAAAAGTCCGCCAGTGAAGCGGGACCGGTTTCCTTTGGCGAGCGGCTGGCCAATTCAGAGGTGTTTGCCGCACTGTTTCGTGACGGCATGGCCCTGGTGGAGGAAACCGCCGCCTATCTGGACGGTCCGGGCCGTGCTGAATCGAAGAAATTGGAGCGCAGCGCGGCACTGGCCTATGCGACCGAAAGCATGCGGCTGACCACGCGGCTGATGCAGCTCGCCTCCTGGCTCCTGCTGCACCGCGCCGTAAAGGAAGGCGAGATGTCGCTCGCCCAGGCCAGCAAGGAAAAAGCCAAGGTGAAGCTGTCTTCGGTGCGCGCCAGCGACGAGCAGGCCGTGAAGCTGTTGCCCGTCACGCTGCAGGAATTGATCGACCGCTCGGGCCGGCTGGAAGTCAAGGTGCGCCGTCTCGACGCCACGATTCATGCCGCTCCTGCGCCCGAGAGCCCTGTGGACGGCAATCCGGTGGAGCGCCAGATCGGTCTGTTGAAGGCAGCCTTCGAGCAGGACCCGGTGTAAGCCAGAGGTGACAAGAAAAAAACCCCGCCGAACGAAGCGGGGTTTTTGCATTCCGTGAGGTGCGTTTACTTCTTTTGGCCGATCCCGGCGAACTTCTTCTGGAAGCGCGAGAGACGCCCGCCGCGGTCGAGCAACTGCTGGCTGCCGCCGGTCCAGGCCGGGTGCGATTTCGGATCGATATCGAGATTCATGACATCGCCCGCCTTGCCCCAGGTCGTGCGGGTGGTGAACTCGGTTCCATCGGTCATGACGACCTTGATGGTGTGGTAGTTCGGATGTGTGTCGGCCTTCATAGCTTTGCTCCCGCGCGTCCTTGAAACCGCGCTTATTTTCGTCGTGTCTCGCTGGAATTGCCGGCTCTATAACCCAGCTTTTGCCCTGAAACAAGCCGAACGGGCTTGATTGCCAAGCCCGCGCGCGACGCAAAAAGCCTGCCCCGGACTTTCCGGGTACCGGTTTTGCGGAAAGCAATCAAGCCCGATGCTTCTCCGGGGCATGGTCGCCCCGGCCGTCCAGCGGCGGAACGAAAGGCTTACGACGCGATGACTACCGCCGGGGCTGAAGAAAAGCGCGACCGCGCCGCGCGCCGGCTCCGGCCTCTGGCCTCGCTCCTGCCGTATGTGGCGCGTTACCGCGGCCGGGCCTTCGCGGCTCTCGCGGCGCTGATCGTCGCCGCCCTGGCAACGCTCGTGGTGCCGCTCGCCGTGCGGCGGATGATCGACGTCGGCTTTTCCGACGCCGACACCTCGCTGATCGACAATTATTTTCTGGTGATGCTCGTGGTGGTGGCGGTGTTGGCCGCTGCCAGCGCCACGCGTTTTTATCTCGTGACGACGCTTGGCGAGCGCATTGTCTGCCGACCTGCGCGAGGACGTGTTCGCCCATCTCACCCGGCTGTCGGCTGAATTTTTCGATCAGGCGAAAACCGGCGAGCTGGTCTCACGGCTCACCGCTGACACCACGCAGATCAAGTCTGCGGTCGGCGCGTCGGTATCGATTGCGCTGCGCAATCTCGTGCTGTTCGTCGGCGCCGCCGTGATGATGGTGGTGACCAGCCCGCGATTGTCGACCTTCGTGCTCGCCGCCATTCCGGTGATCGTGCTGCCGCTCGTTGCCTTCGGCCGGGCGGTACGCCGCCGCTCACGGCTCGCGCAGGACACGCTGGCCGATGCCTCCGGCTATGCCACCGAATTGATCGGTGCGGTACGCGTGTTGCAGGCCTTCACCAACGAGCACTCTGGCGCATGCGCGTTTCGGCGTGGCGGTGGAGCGGGCCTATACGGCGGCGGTGGAATCAACCCGCGCCCGCGCGCTGCTCACCGCCTTCGCGATTTTCATGGTGTTCGGCAGCGTAGTGATCGTGCTTTGGGTCGGCGCGCAAGACGTGTTGAGCGGCGCCATCACGGCGGGCCGGCTCGGTCAGTTCCTGCTGTATGCCGTGCTGGCGGCAAGCGCGCTCGGTGAGCTCTCGCAAGTCTGGGGCGAGATCACCCAGGCGGCAGGCGCAGCCGAGCGGCTGTTCGAGATTTTGGCGATGCGGCCGGCGGTGAACGCGCCGGCGCGGCCAGTGCCGCTTCCCGCGCCCGCGCGCGGGGAGGTCGCCTTCGATCAGGTGAATTTCCATTACCCGACCCGGCAGGACGCCCCGGTGCTGAGCGACGTCAGCTTCCGGGTGCGGCCGGGAGAGAAGGTCGCCATCGTCGGCCCCTCCGGCGCCGGCAAGAGCACGATCTTTCATTTGCTGCTGCGGTTCTACGATCCTTTGTCCGGCGTGGTGAGCTTCGATGGCGTGCGGTTGGCCGATGCCGATCCGATGGAACTGCGCCGGCGCATCGCGCTGGTGCCGCAGGATGCCGTGATCTTCGCCGCCACGGCGCGCGAGAACATCCGCTTCGGCCGCCCGGAGGCGAGCGATCAGGAAGTGGAGCGGGCGGCGGACATCGCGCTGGCGGCGGAATTCATCCAGCGCATGCCGCAAAACTACGATACGCCGGTGGGCGAGCGCGGCATCATGCTGTCGGGCGGCCAGCGCCAGCGCATCGCCATTGCGCGCGCCATTTTGCGCGACGCGCCGCTGCTGCTGCTCGACGAGGCCACTTCGTCACTCGATGCCGAAAGCGAGACCCTGGTGCGAACCGCGCTGGAACGTCTGATGCAGCATCGCACCACGCTGGTGATCGCGCATCGGCTGGCGACCGTGCTCACCTGCGACCGCATTTTGGTGATGGAGCGTGGCCATTTGGTCGAGCAGGGCACGCATGAAAGCCTGGTGGCGCAGGACGGGCTTTACGCGCGACTGGCGAAATTGCAGTTCAAGGGTGTGTGACAATCTCGTCCCCGCAGGCGGGGATCCCTCGCCGTGCTTCCTGCAAGATCGGTCCGGATCTGAGCCGGCCGAGAGACCGCTATTACGGCCGCCATTTCATCCAATAGGTCAGCCGCCCGGAAGAATTCTTGTCCTCGCCGGTGATGGTGAAGCCCTGCTTCTGGTAGAAGCGGATGGCGCGGGCATTGTCCTGATTGACCTGCAGATCGAGCCCACGCGGCGACAACCGCCGCGCTTCGACGAGCAGAGCTTCCCCGGTGCCGGCGCCCCAGGCTTCCGGGGCCACCACGATCTGGTCGAGATAAAAGGTTTGCGGGTCAACCGTGACGAAGCCGGTCATCGCGCCCGCCTTTTCGGCGACGACGATCCGCGTCTGCGCCACCAGTTCGTTGCGCCAGCGCTCGCGCCACCAATCCAGCCGCGCTGCAAAGTCGATGTCCGGATAGGCCTGCTGCCAGCTGCGCAGCCAGAGCGCGACCGCCGCGTCTTCGTCGGCGGCGTCGCAGGATCATTGACGGTGACGACCCCATATCAGGCAAATTCGCGCCTCGCCAAGCCCTCCCGCACGCCGCGCGTTCTTCATCGCTTAAATCCCGCGCTCGGCTCACCGCTCCGTCAGCTTCAGTTCGATGCGTCGGTTGCGGCTAAAAGCGGCCTCCGTCGGCGCCGGATCGAGCGGCTGGAATTCGCCGAAGCCGGCGGCCACCAGGTGCTGCGGCGAGACGCCCCGGCTGATCATATACTGCACGACCGAAATCGCGCGCGCCGCGGAAAGCTCCCAGTTGGAACGGAATTGCGCGGTGAAGATCGGCCGCAAGTCGGTGTGGCCGTCCACGCGCATCACCCAGGCGATGTCGGAGGGGATCTGCCTCTCCAGTTCAAGCAACGCGTTGGCGACGGTATCGAGCTCGGACATGCCTTCCGGCTTCAGCGTAGCCTGGCTGGCGTCGAAAAATACTTCCGACTGGAAGACGAAGCGGTCGCCGACAATGCGCACATCCTGGCGGGTGCCGAGGATCTGGCGCAGCCGGCCGAAGAAATCCGACCGATAGCGTGAAAGTTCCTGCACCCGCTGGGCAAGCGCGACGTTGAGCCGCTGCCCGAGCTCCGTCAGCCGCGTTTGGGATTCCTTTTCGCGCTGGTCGGAGACGTCGAGCGCTGCCTCCAGCGCACCAAGCTGGCGGCGCAATGCCGCGATCTGCTGATTGAGCGCCTCGACCTGTGCCAGCGCGCGGGCGGACAGCGTTTTTTGCGTGTCGAGTTCGCTGCTCAGCTGCTTGGCTTGACCCTGTGCCGCTGCGGTGCCGCTCGCGGCGTCGGCCACTCCTTTCAGGCGGTCGCGCTCGGTTTCCACGCCGGCAAGGCCAGCGCGCAATTGCGCGACCTGTTGCTCAAGATCGATCGCGCCCGACTTTTCCAGCGACAGCAGATTGGAGAGCTGGGCGATCTGTGCGTTCAGCCGCTGCAAAGCGGTGTCCTTGCCGCTGACTTCCTGCGCCAGGAAAAACTGTACGACGACAAAGACCGAAAGCAGGAAGATCACGCTCAAAATCAACGTCGACAGCGCGTCGACGAAGCCCGGCCAGTAATTCATGCCGGAGTCGCCGCGCGATCTGCGAGCCAGTGCCATGAGGTCCTACTTGCGCACGTTCTCGCGCACGTTGTCGCGCACGTTCTCGCGCACCAGCACTTCCAGCAGCCGGCGGATGTCGCGGTGCTGCTCCGCCTGGGAATCCACCCAGTCGCGGATCATCTGCTGCTCGGTGCGCATGTGATGCACGAGGCCTTGAATCGCCTCGGCAAGATTCGCCATGGCCGCGGTTGCGGCCTTGCCGGATCCGGCATCCGCGACTGCATCGCGCAGCTTTTCGATCGCGCTGCGCACCTCGCCGCCGACGGGTGTGCCGGGCTCGGTCGAAAGGTCGTGCACGGTGGTCGAGAGCCAATCTTCCAAGTCGATGTAAAAGCGGTTTTGCGCCTGACTCGATTGCAGGTCCAGGAAGCCGAGCACGAGCGAGCCCGCGAGGCCGAACAGCGAGGACGAGAAGGAAATGCCCATGCCGCTCAAGGGAGCGGCGAGGCCTTCCTTCAAGGCGTCGAGCATGGAGCCTGCATCGCCGCCGATGCTGAGACCCTGAATCACCCGGCCCACGGAACTGACCGTCTCGATCAAGCCCCAAAAGGTGCCGAGCAGGCCGAGGAACACCAGCAGACCCGTCATGTAACGCGAGATGTCGCGCGCTTCATCCAGGCGGGTGGCGATCGAAATCGAGTAGGCCGCGCATCAATTGCGCCGACATCGCCATGCGTCCCATCCGGTCGCCGAGGATGGTTGCCATCGGCGCGAGCAGCACCGGCGGCCGGTCCACCGCCAGGCCGGGGTCGGCGATACGGAAGCTGTTGACCCAGGCGACTTCGGGATAAAGCCGGATTACCTGGCGGAAGGCGAGCAGGATGCCGATCAGCAAAACACCGATAATGAGCGCGTTAAGTCCTGGATTGGCGAGAAAGGCCTCCAAGATCTGCTTGTGCAACACGACCACGATCAGCGCACAGAGAATCAAAAACACGAGCATCCGCACAAGAAAGATGCGCGGTGACGACAGCTTCAGCAGATCGATGTCTTGGGCCATGCTTGTAAATCAACGACGGTGTTCGGCGCTACTATGGCACAGGCAGGCTGAAAGAAAATAACGGCGTGCCGCATCCGGGATAAAAACCGTCAAATCGTGGCGGAATTAATCTCAGCGTTACCTACCGCGCGCAGGGCCCCCAGCAAATCGCGGTGGATTATCTCATTGCCCGCGATGATGTCTCCGGTCGTCAGCATGGTGTCCTTGCCTTGCAGGTCTGTGACATATCCGCCCGCCTCCCGGACCAGCAGGATACCGGCCGCCATATCCCAGGACGACAAGCCGCGCTCCCAGTAGCCGTCGAACCGCCCGGCGGCGATGAATGCCAAATCGAGTGCGGCCGAGCCAAAGCGGCGCAATCCAGCGACCTTCTCCTGCACCGCGGCCATTTCGCGGCGGTTCAATTCAAGATCACCGCGCCCCAGATGAGGCAAGCCGCAGGAGATCACGCTGTCGGCAAGACGCCGCCGGCCGGCGACGCGCAGGCGCTTGTCGTTGAGGAAGGCGCCCTTGCCGCGCTCCGCCAGGAAGATCTCGTCCGTCGCCGGGTTGTAGATCAGCCCCGCGACGATGGCGCCTTCGCGCTGCAACGCCACCGAGACGGCGAATTGCGGAATACCGTGCAGGAAATTCGTGGTGCCGTCGAGCGGATCGACGATCCACAGATGCGTCGCGTCACTGCCCTCATGCCGGCCGGTCTCCTCGCCGACAAAGCCGTAGCCTGGCCGCGCCTTTGCGAGCTCCTCGCGCAGGACTTCCTCCGCCTTGCGGTCGGCGGCGGTGACGAAATTGGCCGGCCCCTTGAGCGAAACCTGCAGATGCTCCACCTCGCCAAAGTCGCGCTTGAGCCCGCGGCCCGCGAGCCGTGCGGCTTTGACCATGACATTGAGCAGGGCGGAATGGAGCATGTGAATCGCCTGTTGACGTCATCATCCGCGAAGGCGGATGATCCAGCAGTCCCGGTGCGCGCGAGAGCAACCGTTAGCGAATACTGGATGCCCGCATTAGCGGGGCATGACGAAGAATTGGTCCTGTGCCCGTCGCCGCAGGTTCCGTCAAGGCCGCGCGGCGAGATCGTTGGACCAGAGCTTGGCGGCCTTCTCCGCGGCGGCGCGATCCGCCGGCGTCAATTCAGCGGCCAGATCGTCGAGTATGGCGTCGCCATTGCCGCCCGCCTTGGCGACGAAATGCCATCGCGCCGCTTGCACGCGATCGGCTGGCAGACCGCGCCCCCGGAACAGGATATGCGCCACGCAATTCTGCGCGATCGGGTTTCCCTGCCGCGCCGATTTCAGGAAAATCGCCGCCGCTTTCGCTTCATCCTTGGCCACGCCGTTGCCGTTGAACAACGCGATGGCATATTCCACCTCGGCATCGCGATGACCGCCGGCGGCCGCGGCGGCCAGCCAGCGCGCGGTTTCACCCGGATCTTTTTTTACGCCGCGTCCTTCCTTGTAGAGCGTCGCGAGCGCGTATTGCGCTTCGGGACTGCCGGCGCCGGCGGCGGCGCGGAACAGCTCGGCGGCGCGCGCGAAATCCTGCGGGAATGCCTGGCCTTCGAGATAAAGCAACGCAAGATTATAAGCTGCCGGCGGAGAGCCGAGCTTGGCCGCCGCGGCGAAAAGCTTGGCCGCCTCGGCGGTATCGCGTTTGCCGCCGCGCCCGTTGTAGCGCATGAGTCCCAGCTGGAACATTGCTTCGCGATCGCCGCGGTCGGCGGCGCGCTGATACAATTCAGCGGCCTTGGCGTCATTCAGCGGGACGCCGAGGCCGTTGGCATAGAGCTCCGCCAAGAGCGCCATCGCTTTCGGATCGTTCTTTTCCTCCATCCGCTTGGTCGCTTCGATCAGGGCGGTGAGATAATTCCCGCGCTGATAGGCGCCATAGGCGACGTCGCCCTCCGGCTGCGGGCTCGGCGCCGGCGCTGCCAGGCTTTTCGGCGCAAGCTTGGCAGGTGGCTTGGTCTGCGCCTGCGCGGGCGTGGCAAGCATTGCGGCGAACAGGACGGTGAGAAGGCGCGCGCTCATTTCGCGGCTTCCTGTTGCTGCAGCCGCTGCGCCGCATCGCTCACGGCAGCGGCAGGACCGCGCGGGTCGTTCCAGACAAAATCCGCCACCGCAACAAAATCGGCGCCGGCCGCGGCCAGCGCGGCAACCTCGTCGAGGCTGGCCGCATAGGCGACGCAGGGCAGTTGGAAAACTTCCGCCCACCAGGACACGCGGTTCTCGATGGCGCTCAGGCTGGGACGCTCACCATTGAGATCCGGCTCGCCGAACAGGACGTAATCGGCATCCGCTTCCGCGGCGAGCATGGCGTCATGGCGCGTGGTCATGCCGCCGGCGCCGGCGATGCGATCGGGCTTCAGCCGTTCAATCGCGCCTTGCAATGCATGGATTCCGGTCAGATGCGCGCCGTCGGCGCCTGCGCGTCCGACGAGATCCACGTTGCCGTCCAGCACGAGGGCTGCGCCGGCGCGCTGGGCAAGTGGCGCCAGCAGCTTGATACGGCCGACCAGCTCGGCTTCGCCGCCCGGTTCCAGCCGCAGCAGCACCGCCGCGATATCCGCCGCAGCCAGCGCGGGCTCAAGCGCGCGCGCGAAAGCCGCCGCGTCCTTGACCGGCGGCGTCACCAGATAAAGCCGCGGGGCAGGGCGCTCGCTTTCCGTTTGAGCTTTCGATGCCATGGCGCACACTTATGCTAGCGCAATCCGGCGGTAGTTTGACTGGCTCGCTGCGGGTCGGCTGGCTTACTTGGCCTGCCACTTGCGCTCGGCCCAATCCAGGACGCGCACCAGCGCGGGCTGCAGGGGCGGCAAGTCCTTTGCGATCACGATGAGGCCGAGCGGAATCATCCAAAACCCCAGGATCGGCAGAAAGCCGACAATTCCAGCCAGGATCAGGAAAATTCCGAGTGGAAGGCGAAACCAGCGCGAATTGGGCTGGCGAAGCCAACGGACGAATTTGGCGGCCCATCCCGGCAGCCTGCCCTCAAGGCGTTCCAGATGCTCGTCGAGGTCTTGCGCGTGCTTGCGGCTCATGCGCGGTAACTCACCGCCGCGCAATTGCGTTCCTTCAGGCGGGCTTTCCGAGGTTTGACTATCGGGGAGCAACGGCTGAAATTGCCCGCCGCAACGCAAATTGCCGCTAGCGAGGAAATTTCATGCGCTTGCTTTCCAATCTGCTGACGAAATTCATCAGGAAAGGAAGCCTGCGCTTTTACGACGCCGACGGGCAATTGCATGTGTTCGGCGGGCAGCAGCCGGGGCCCAGCGTTACCGCGCGCCTGCACGATCGCGCGCTGGAGAAGAAGCTCGTCGTCAATCCGGAGCTTTACGCGGCCGAAGCCTATATGGACGGCAAGCTCACCTTCGAGGAGGGCAGCGGCATCCATGATTTCCTGATGCTGTTCTCGGTCAACCGCTCCGCGCTCTACAGCTATGGCTCGCAGAAGGTGATGCGCAAGCTCTGGCGCGCGTTGCGGCGCTGGCATCAGGCCAATCCGATCGGGGAAGCGGCCAAGCACGCGCGGCATCATTACGACATATCGAGCGAGCTCTACCGGCTCTTCCTCGACAAGGACATGCAATATTCCTGCGCCTATTTCCGCGATCCGGAACGTGAGACGCTGGAGCAGGCGCAGCGCAACAAGCTCATTCACGCCACCACCAAGCTGCAGTTGCAACCCGGCATGACGGTCGCGGAGATCGGATCGGGCTGGGGCGGCTTCGCCATCCATCTCGCGCGCGAAACCGGCGCGCATGTCACCGCGATCAATGTCTCGCCCGAGCAGCTCAAGGTGTCGCGCGAGCGCGCACAGGAGGCAGGCGTCGCCGACCGGGTGGAATTCCGCGAGCTCGACTACCGCAAGCTGGAAGGAAAATTCGACCGCGTCGTGTCGGTCGGCATGATGGAGCATGTCGGCATCGGCCATCTCGACGAATATTTCAGGACGGTGCGCGAGCTGCTGAAGGACGACGGCTATGCCTTCATCCATTGCATCGGCCGCATGTCGGTGCCGGGCACCACCGGGCCGTTCATCCGCAAATATATTTTTCCGGGAGCTTACGTGCCGGCGCTGTCGGAAGTCTTCGCCGCCACCGAGCGCAACGGATTATGGGTGGCCGACAACGAAATCCTGCGGCTGCATTATTACTACACCTGCCAGCATTGGCGAAAACGCTTCGCCGCCAACCGCGAAGCGGCCAAGCGCATCTATGACGAGCGCTTCTGCCGGATGTGGGAATGGTATCTCTCCGCCGTGGAGCTGGAATTCCTGCACGGCTCGCACATGGTGTTCCAGCTCCTGCTGGCGAAGACGCGCGACGCGGTGCCGATCACGCGCGACTTCATGTTTGACGCCGAACGCGCCGCATTGGGGCGTAACTAAGCAGCTGGCTTGAGGGCACTGTTCTTACCTCCCCTTGACGGGGAGGTCGGCGCGCGAAGCGCGCCGGGTGGGGTGGCGCTGCTTGCCTTCCCGGTACCCCCACCCCCGACCCCTCCCCGCAAGGGGGAGGGGAGAACAGGTGCCGTGCTCGATAGCAGAGAAGGCGTCAGGCCGCCTTCTTCTCCAAATCCTTCTTCCATTTGCCGAGCGCGGCGAGGCCGTTCATCTCGGCGCGATGCGCGAAGGCGCGCTGCGCGGCGGCGACGTTCTCGGTCTTGCCCTTCCAGGTCTGCTGCACCGACGCTTGCAGCGCGCGGCCGTAGGAGAAGGTCAGTTTCCAGGGCAGGTTGCCGATCTTGTTCATGGCATCGAGATGCGCGGTGGCCTCCTCGTCCGATTGGCCGCCCGACAGGAAGGCGATGCCCGGCACGGCGCCCGGCACGCAGGCCTTCAAGAGCTTCACGGTTTTTTCCGCGACTTCCTGCGCCGAGCTTTGCTTGCCGCTCTTCTTGCCCGGCACCACCATGTTGGGCTTCAGCACCATGCCTTCGAGCGGAACCTTCTGGTAGTAGAGCTCCTGAAACGTCTCCTTCAGCACGAACTCCGTCACCATGTAGCAGGTGTCGATGTCGTGCCCGCCGTCCATCAAGACTTCCGGCTCGACGATCGGCACGATGTCTTCCTGCTGGCAGAGCGCGGCATAGCGCGCGAGCGCGTGACCGTTGGCGCGGATATTGGCATAGCTCGGGATGCCTTGGCCGATGTCATAGACCGCGCGCCACTTGGCGAAGCGGGCGCCGAGCTTGCGATATTCCGCGAGCCGCTCGCCGAGCCCGTCCAGTCCTTCGGTGACCACCTCGCCCGGGCAATAAGGTTGCGGCTTGACGCCTTTGTCGACCTTGATGCCGGGGATCGATCCGGCCTGCTCGATGACCTTCACCAGCGGCGTGCCGTCCTTCGCCTTTTGCCGGATGGTTTCGTCATAGAGGATGACGCCGGAGATGTATTTCGACATGGCGTCTTTCGACCGGAACATCAGCTCGCGGTAGTCGCGGCGGTTATCCTCGGTCGATTCCACGCCGATGCCGTCGAAGCGCTTCTTGATCGTGCCCGAGGATTCGTCGGCGGCGAGAATCCCCTTGCCGGGAGCCACCATGGCCTGGGCGATTTTGTTCAGCTCGGCGAGATTCATCGGATTCCTCCTTGTCGTCCCGGGTCTGTCGGCGCATTCCGTTGCGATCGCTGCGGCCGCGAGCCCGGGATGACGCCGAACGGCGTTCGGCGTCATTTTACCCTCAACGCCTCCACCCCCGGCAAGGGTTTGCCTTCCATCCATTCCAGGAAGGCCCCACCCGCGGTGGAGACATAGCTAAAGCGGTCCGCCGCGCCGGCGGCATTGAGTGCGGCCACGGTATCGCCGCCGCCCGCTACCGAAACGAGCTTGCCGGCCTGCGTCAATTCGGCCGCGGCCTCCGCCGCCTCCACCGTCCCGGTATCGAAGGGCTCCATCTCGAAGGCGCCGAATGGGCCGTTCCAGACCAGCGTCCTGCTGCGCGCCAACACGGAGGCGACTTGCTCGATGCTGCGCGGGCCGATGTCGAGGATCATCTCGTCGTCCGCGACCCCGGCCACGTCGACGACGCGCGAGGGCGCATGCGCTTCGAACTTGCGTGCCACCACCGCGTCGACCGGCAGCAGGATTTCGCGCTTGTCCGCTTTGGCCTTGGCGAGGATTTCCTGCGCGGTCGGGACGAGTTCCCGCTCAACCAGCGATTTTCCGACGCCGCGCCCTTGCGCGAGCAGAAAGGTATTCGCCATGGCGCCGCCGATGATCAGCACATCCACTTTTTTGAGCAGGTTGCCGAGCAGGTCGAGCTTGGTGGAAATTTTCGCGCCGCCCACGATCGCGGTCACGGGACGCTGCGGACTTTCCAGCGCCTTCGACAGCGCCTCCAGCTCGGCCTGCATGGCACGCCCGGCATAGGCCGGCAGCTTATGCGCCAGCCCTTCGGTCGAGGCATGCGCGCGGTGCGCGGCGGAGAAGGCGTCGTTGACATAGATGTCGCCGAGCTGGGCGAGCTGCGCAACGAAGGCGGGATCGTTTTTCTCTTCCTGCGGATGAAAGCGCGTGTTCTCCAGACACACGATCTCGCCCGGCTGCATCGCTTTGACCGCCGCTTCGGCGCGCTGGCCGACGCAATCATCGACAAAGCCGACGGGACGGCCAAGCACTTCGGAGAGCTTCGCCGCGACCGGCTTGAGCGAATCCTTGGCGTCGCGCCCTTTCGGCCGGCCGAAATGCGAGAGCAGGATCACTTTGCCGCCCTTGTCGGCGATCTCGCGGATGGTCGGCACGACGCGCTCCAGCCGCGTCGTATCGGTGACCTCGCCATTTTCGGTCGGAACGTTGAGGTCGAGCCGCAGCAGCACGCGCTTGCCGCGCACGTCGGCGTCGTCGAGGGTGCGGAAATTAGCCATGCGTCGGCGTGTCCCGGATGCGGTGCAGCGTGCAACGGTGCACCGCCGATCCGGGACCGTCACAGGTTGGAACGCTCCCGGGTCTGCGGCGCATCATTTCATGCTGCGCCGCGCCCGGGACACAAACCTCAGAGCAGCTTACCCATCGCCACCGAGGTATCGGCCATGCGGTTGGAGAAGCCCCACTCGTTGTCGTACCAGGCCATCACCCGCACGAAATTGCCGTCCATCACCTTGGTCTGGTCCATGTGGAAGATCGAGGAATGCGGATCGTGGTTGAAGTCCGACGAAACATTGGGCTCATTGGTGTAGCTGAGGATGCCCTTGAGCTGCTGCTCCGATGCGCGCTTGATCGCATCGTTGATCTCGTCCTTGCTCGTTGCCTTGCTCGCCATGAACTTGAAATCCACCACCGAGACATTCGGCGTCGGTACGCGGATGGCGACGCCGTCGAGCTTGCCGGAGAGCTCCGGCAGAACGAGGCCGACGGCTTTCGCCGCGCCGGTCGAGGTCGGGATCATGTTCAGCGCCGCGGCGCGCGCGCGATAGAGATCCTTGTGCATGGTGTCGAGGGTGGGCTGGTCGCCGGTATAGGAATGGATCGTGGTCATGAAGCCCTTGTCGATCCCCACGGCGTTGTTGAGCACCTGCGCCACCGGCGCCAGGCAATTGGTGGTGCAGGACGCGTTCGAGATGATCTTGTGATCCTTCGTCAGCTTGTCGTGGTTGACGCCGTAGACCACCGTCATGTCGACGCCGTCGGCGGGCGCGGAGATGATCACGCGCTTGGCGCCGGCAGTCAGATGCGCGGCCGCCTTTTCCTTGCTGGTGAAGATGCCGGTGCATTCCAGCGCGACGTCGACGCCGCAGTTCCTTCCAGGGAAGCTGCGCCGGATCCTTGATCGCGGTCACTTTGATCGGGCCGAGACCGCAATCGATGCTGTCACCCTTGACCGTCACCTCGCGCGGGAAGCGGCCGTGCACGCTGTCGTAGCGCAACAGATGCGCGTTGGTTTCCACCGGGCCGAGGTCGTTGATGCCGACGACCTGGATGTCCTTGCGCCCTGACTTCGATGATGGCGCGCAGGACGTTGCGGCCGATGCGGCCGAAGCCGTTGATCCCAACACGAACGGTCATTTCAATCTCCTCCAACGGGACTGTGCCTTGTCATCGCCCGCGACAGGCGGGCGATCCAGTAAACGCAGGCGTTCTTTTGAAAACTAGGCGCCGGAGTTACTGGATGCCCCGCCTGCGCGGGGCATGACGACAACTTATGTATCTCCCCGGCCGCTCTCACGTCTTTGCCAATCGGCTCAATGCCGCCTCGGCGACCTTCTCCGGCGTGATGCCGAAATGCTTGTAGAGGTCCTTGTAGGGGGCGCTGGCGCCGAAGGTCGTCATGCCGACAAACAGCCCGTCGCTGCCGATGATGGCGTCCCAGCCCTGGCGCACGGCGGCCTCGATGCCGACCCGCACCGGCGCGGTGCCGATGATGGCCTCGCGGTAGTCGTCGGGCGCGGCGAAAAACAGTTCGAAACACGGCACGGAAACCACGCGCGCCGCGATGCCGCTTGCCGCCAAGAGCTTGCGCGCCTCGAGCGCGATCGGCGACTTCCGACCCGGTGGCGAAAAGCGAAACCTGCGGCTTGCCTTCCGCCGGCGCGATTTCATAGGCGCCCCGCGCGCAGCGATTGTCTTTGTCGTGACCGCGGCGAACCTGCGGCACGTTCTGCCGCGTCAGCGCCAGCACGCTCGGGCTGTCTTTCGCTTCCAATGCGAGCTGCCAGCATTCCGCGGTTTCGACCGCGTCGGCCGGGCGGAATACCAGCAGATTCGGGATCGCGCGCAGCGCGGCGAGATGCTCGACGGGCTGATGGGTCGGACCATCTTCGCCCAGGCCGATGGAGTCATGCGTCATCACATGGATGACGCGCGCACCCATCAAAGCCGCGAGGCGGATCGCCGGCCGGCAGTAATCGGAGAAAACCAGGAAAGTGCCGGAATAAGGAATGATGCCGCCATGCAAGGTCATGCCGTTCATGGCCGAGGCCATGGCATGCTCCCGGATCCCGTAATGAATGAAGCGCCCGCTATAGTCGGCGGCCGACAGCACCTGCATGCTCTTGGTCTTGGTATTGTTGGAGCCGGTGAGATCGGCAGAGCCGCCGATCATTTCCGGAATTGCCGGGATCAAACTCTCCAGCACGAATTCCGACGCTGTGCGCGTGGCGATTTCCTTCGGCGCATCGGCGAGGGCCTTCTTCACCGCCTGCACGGCCTCACTCAGCTTGGCGGCGGCAATCTCGCCGCGCATGCGCCGCTCGAATTCCGCGCGCTTGCCGGCATCGAGCGCAGAGAGTTTCTTTTTCCAGGCGGCGTGCACTTCCTGCGAGCGCCTGCCCGCCTTGCGCCATCCATCGCGGATCTCGGCGGGAATCTCGAAGGCCGCTGCGCTCCAGCCGAGCGCCTTGCGCACGCCGACGATTTCATCGGCGCCGAGCGGCGAGCCGTGCGAGCTGGCTTTGCCCGCCTTGGTCGGCGCGCCGAATCCGATGGTGGTCTTGCACGCGATCAGCGTCGGCTTGTCCGACAATTGCGCGCGCTGGATCGCCGCGGCGATGGCTTGCGGATCGTGACCGTCCACGCGCAGAGCGGCCCAGCCGCAGGCTTCGAAGCGCTTCACCTGATCGACGCTGTCGGTCAGCGACAGCGGGCCGTCGATGGAAATGTTGTTATCGTCAAACAGCACGATCAGCCGGTTGAGCTTCAGATGCCCGGCGAGCGCGATGGCTTCCTGGCTGATGCCTTCCATCAGGTCGCCGTCGGAAGCGAGCACATAGGTGCGGTGATCGACCAGATCGCCGAATTCCGCCGCCAGGTGCCGTTCGGCGATCGCCATGCCGACCGCGTTGGCGAGGCCCTGGCCCAATGGGCCGGTGGTGGTTTCCACGCCCGGGGTGATGAAACTCTCCGGATGACCAGGGGTGACCGAGCCGATCTGGCGGAAGCGCTTGATCTGCTCGATCGTCATGCTTTCAGCGCCGAGCAGGTGAAGCAGGGCATAGATCAGCATCGAGCCGTGCCCGGCCGACAGCACGAAACGGTCGCGGTCCGGCCATGTCAGGTCGGTAGGATCGAATTTGAGGAAGCGCGTGAAGAGGACGGTGGCGATGTCGGCCGCGCCCATCGGCAGGCCGGGATGCCCGGATTTCGCCTGTTCCACCGCGTCCATCGCCAGCACCCGGATGGCGTTGGCCATGCGGTCGTGTTCTGCCCGGTTCATGGCCGGCGTCCCGGCGGAGCGGTCGGGCTGCGAAGCGGCGGCCGCTGCTGCCGACGAAGATTGTGCATTCATGCGGAGGGCCATCCTTTGGGATGGGATAGCATGTGAAAAAGGCGAGATCAAACCAAGGCAGTCGTGCAAATCAGGGCCATGCACAGGCGTGACGAAAAGACAGCGCGCAAGTGCGCGCAGGTGATTGACGTCTCGATACGGCAACACGTAAGATTCCCGATCTAAGCGCTTGCCTAAACAAGAAATTCCGAGAGGAATTGGCGCAAGATCCGGCAACCGGGGTTTAAGCCCATGGCAGATGCGGCTGCGATCGACGCCGCGACCAAGCGCCTTTCGCAGGCGCTGGACGCGCTGGAAGCCGCGGTCGAACACCGCCACGAAGCCGATCGCGACGGGCAATCGCTGGGGGCGCAAATGCATGCGCTGGGCGCCGACCGCTCGCGCCTCACCGCAGAACTGGATGACGTGACCGCGCGTTCGCGCGAGATCGAGACTACCAACCGCGAGATCGCTCGCCGCATTGATGTGGCGATGGATGGCATCCGCGCAGTGATTGATGGCCAAGAACCAGGAGGATGAGGGCTCCCGATGTCCGAAGTGACTGTCACCATCAATGCGCGGCAATACCGGATGGCCTGCGAGAACGGGCAAGAGGAGCACCTGCTCAAGCTCGCGCAGGAATTCGATCAGCACATCGCGCAATTGCGCGCGAGCTTCGGCGAGGTAGGTGACACGCGCCTTACGGTCATGGCGGCGCTGACGGTCTCCGATCAACTGGCCGAGGCCGGCAAGACCATCCGCCGGCTGGAGCAGGAACTGGCCGGGCTGAAGGACGCGCGGGTGATTGCCGCCGACCGTGGCCAGATGACCCAGGCCGCTCTGATCGCCGCCTTCAACTCAGCTGCCGCCCGCATCGAGGGGCTGACCAAGAAGCTCAACCAGACCGTCGGCGGCGAAGTTGCAATGGGGTGATTCCTCTTCTCCCTCCCCGTAAGCACGGGGAGAGGGAGAAGAGGTTTCCTCTCCGCGCAGATGGGTCACGGCAACGCCTTGAGGTGGCGGATCGGCTTGCCGGGCGCGATCGCCTGGGCGGCGGCGACGATGGCGTTCGCGTCGATGCCATAGTGGCGGTAGAGGTCGGGAAGCGAGCCGGTCTGCCCGAAATGCTCCACGCCGAGCGGGCGCAGGCGGTGGCCGTGCACGGCGCCAAGCCAAGCGAGCGTAGCGGGATGGCCGTCGCTCACGGTGACGAGGCCGCAATGCGACGGCGCTTCGCTCAGGAGGCGCTCGATGTGTGAGGCGGCATGCACGAGGCCGCGCTCGCGCGCGCGGCTCGCTGCGGTCCAGCCGGCATTGAGCCGATCGGCCGACGTGATGGCGAGCAGTCCGACGTCGCGCCGGTCCTCCGCCATCAACCCAACTGCCTGGATCGCCTCCGGCGCCACCGCGCCGGTGTAGGCCACGACCACCTGGCAGTTCGGCCCGGGTTGGCGCAGCCAATAGGCCCCGTCGATGATCGCCTGGCGCAGTTCGAGAGTCAGCGCGCGGTTCAATTGCTCGATCGGGCGCGTGGTCAACCGCAGATAGACCGACCCGCCGGTCTCGTCGCGCAACCAGTTGCGCTCGGAGGCTTCGCCGTCGCTCTCCTTCTGGATGTAGGCGAGCGCCCAGGCGAGCACGACCGCAAGCTCATCGACGAAAGCGGGCTCGAAGGCGGCAAGCCCGTCCTGCGCCATTCCAATCAGCGGCGTTCCGATCGACTGATGCGCGCCGCCCTCCGGCGACAACGTGATGCCGGACGGCGTCGCCACCAGGATGAACCGCGCATCCTGATAACAGGCGTAGTTGAGCGCATCGAGGCCGCGCGCGATGAATGGATCATAGAGCGTCCCAATCGGCAGCAGCCGCTCGCCGTTGATACTGTGGGACAAGCCGAGCGCGGAGAGCAGGGTGAAGAGGTTGTTCTCGGCGATGCCGAGTTCGATGTGCTGGCCCTTGGGAGAAAACTCCCAGGTGAAGGTCGAGGCAATACGTTCTTTCTTGAACGTGTCCGCAAGCGACTTGCGGGCGAACAGGCCGCGCCGGTTCACCCATGGGCCGAGATTGGTCGAGATGGTGACGTCAGGTGACGTGGTGACGATGCGGTCTGCCAGCGGCGTTGCGCTGCGGGCAATCTCATGGAGCAAGGACCCGAAACCGGCCTGCGTGGAGGTCACCTTTGGCGTCGGCATGGAAAGGTCGGCCGGGACTTCGATGGGTGCGTTCCGGTGCCGGCGCTGCATGTCGGGCGCGAGCGGCGACTGGTCGAGGAATGCCTGCAGGTCGGCGGGGGACGTTTGCAATCCTTCGAATTGGTCCCACTCGTGCCCCGGCCTGATCTGCATCGTCCTGCGAAAGGCTTCCATCTGCGTTGGGGTCATCAGGCCGGCGTGATTGTCTTTGTGACCTGCGAAGGGAAGTCCGAAACCCTTGATGGTATAGGCGATGAAGCAGGTCGGGCGGTCGTGGTCGATCGCCGCAAAAGCCTGCAGCAGCGTCGGCAGATCATGCCCGGCGAGATTCGTCATCAGCCGCGCCAGCTCGGCATCCGAGTGCTTGTCGAGGAGGGCCGTGACGGCGCCCTGATCGCCGAGATCGTCGAGGAGGCGGCGGCGCCAGGCCGCCCCGCCCTGGAACACCAGCGCCGAGTAAAGCTGGTTCGGGCAGTTGTCGATCCAGTCGCGCAGGTGCTCGCCGCCGGGCTCGCGGAATGCCTGTTCCAGCGCCGCGCCGTATTTCAGAATCACCACGTCCCAGCCGAACGCGCGGAACAACGCCTCGTAACGCGCCCACAGGCCCTCGCGCACCACCGCGTCGAGGCTCTGACGGTTATAGTCGATGATCCACCAGCAGTTACGCAGGCCCTGCTTCCAGCCTTCAAGCACCGCCTCGAAGACGTTGCCTTCGTCGAGCTCGGCATCGCCGACGAGCGCGATCATGCGGCCCTCCGGCCGCGTCAGGCCCCAGCCATGCGCGCGCACATAATCCTGCACCAGCGAGGAAAACAGCGTCTGCGCGACGCCCAAGCCGACGGACCCGGTCGAGAAGTCGACGTCATCGACGTCCTTGGTGCGCGAAGGATAGCTTTGCGCGCCTTTGTAGCCGCGAAAGGCCTCCAGCTTGTCCCGTGTCTGCCGCCCCAGCAGGTACTGGATGGCGTGGAACACCGGGCTTGCATGCGGCTTCACCGCCACGCGATCCTGCGGCCGCAGCACGTGGAAGTAGAGCGCCGTCATGATGGTGACGAGTGAAGCCGACGAGGCCTGATGGCCGCCCACCTTCATCCCATCGACGCTCTCGCGCAGATGGTTGGCGTGGTGGATCGTCCAGGCGGCAAGCCACAGCGCCTTGCGCTCAAGCTCGCCTAACATCGACAGCGTTCGTTGATCCATGGGCTCGGCCGCGCTTTTACGTCTCGTCTTGTTGGCGCGAGCTTATATCACCGGCTCACTGGCATCACCTTTGTTTCCCTCGCCCCGCTTGCGGGGAGAGCGAAAGAAGAGATGCCGCATGGAATCCGGGCAGTAGCGTTTGCGCCGCATAAGCACTACATTAGCCGGGCGGGGCTGCGGGGTGCGTTGGAGTACATTCCCCGGGGCCTTACGATCTCGACGGGAGCTGTCCCTGTCCTTGACCCTGGTCTTGGGCATATGGCGCCCACCTACTTATGTAGGTTCCCGGGATCACAGCTCTGACGGCTTAGCGGCTCCGCACCTATGACCGACACCCTGCGATTTTTTCCTCTCGGCCGGTGGCGGCCTCTTTGTCTTTGTGGCGATCAACGCGGCCTATTATTTCGAAGGCCGCGCGCCCAACAAGACGCTAATCGGCGCGACCGCGGCGGTGACCGCCGTGGGGGCCTGGCATTTCCTGCGCTACCGCAAGAAGTCCTGAAACTGGCGATGTATCACGAACTTCGGAAGCGGGGCGCTATGACTGACCTGCAGAAACTGGTTTACAGCGTCACGGCGGGATTCGTCTCCATCATCGCGATCAGCGCGCTCTATTATTTGGAGGGCCGCGAGCCCAACAAGAGTCTGGTCGGTGCAGCCGGCGTCATGGCTAGCATTGGGTTGTGGCATTTCCTCAGCCGAAAAACTAAGTCCTGAACCGCCCTTCAGGATCACGACTTTGAATTTAGCGGACCAAATTCCCCGACAGAAAGAACTGCTCCGCCACCAAGCGCTCGCGCGGCGCGATGCCTTGCCGCCGACACAGCGGCAGGCGGCCGCGGAAACGATCGCCGCGCGCACATTTCCGGTCGCCATACCGCGCGGCGCCGTCGTGTCCGGCTTCATGCCGATGAAGAGCGAGATCAATCCGCTGCCGCTGCTCAAGCGCCTGGCGGCGGAAGGCGCGAAGCTGGCGTTGCCGGTGGTGGCGGGGCGTGGCAACGCGCTGATCATGCGCCTGTGGGAATTCGGCGCGCCGCTCGAACCTGGCGCATGGGATATTCGCCAGCCGAAGTCCGATGCGCCGGAAGCCGATCCGGATATTCTGATCGTCCCGCTCGCCGCCTTTGACCGGGCCGGCCATCGCATCGGCTACGGCGCGGGCTATTACGACCTGACCATCACCCGGCTGCGCAGCAGCAAACCGGTCGTCGCCATCGGCATCGGCTTCGCCGTACAGGAAATCCCGCGCGTGCCGGCCACCGAACGCGACGCCCGGCTCGATCTTGTGCTAACCGAGCACGAAGTGATCGATTGCAGGCTGTGAGCATATGAAAATGTTTGCGGTGCGCGCGGCCTCCCTTCTCCCTCCCCCCTTGCGGGGAAGGGTTGGGGAGGGGGGTATCCAAACTCTGCGCTTAAAAATTAAGCCCCCTCCCGGATCGCTTCGCGATCCGACCTCCCCCGCAAGGGGGGAGGTGGAAGTGGGGGCATAGCGCATGCGCATTCTTTTCATCGGCGACATCGTCGGCCGCAGCGGGCGCGCTATCGTCAGCGAGCGCCTGCCGCGATTGATCACCGACTGGAAACTCGACCTTGTCGTGATCAACGGCGAGAACGCCGCCGGCGGCTTCGGCATTACCGAGGCGATTTATCAGGAGCTGCTCGACGCCGGGGCCGATGCCATCACGCTCGGCAACCATGCGTGGGACCAACGCGAGGCGCTGGTTTTCATCGAGCGCGCCCCGCGCCTCATCCGCCCGATCAATTATCCGCCCGGCACGCCCGGCCGCGGCGCGGCGATGATCGAGGCGAAGAACGGCGCCCGCGCGCTCGTCATCAACGCCATGGGCCGTATCTTCATGGAGCCGCTCGACGATCCCTTTGCCGCGATCGAGCGCGAACTTTCCGCCTGCGCGCTGAAGTCCGGCGCCGACGCCATCATCATCGACATGCATTGCGAGGCGACGAGCGAGAAACAGTCGATGGGTCATTACGTCGACGGCCGCGCCAGCCTGGTGGTCGGCACGCATACCCATGTGCAGACATCCGATCACCGCGTCCTTGCCGGCGGCACCGCTTTCGTCTCCGACGTGGGCATGACCGGCGATTACAACTTCGTCATCGGCATGGCAAAGGAAGAACCAATCAACCGTTTTCTGCGGCGCATCCCATCTGCCAGGTTCGAGCCGCCGCATGGTCCCGCCACGCTGTGCGGCATCGCGGTCGAAACCGACGACACGAGCGGCCTCGCGACGCGCGTTGCGGCTGTCCGTCTCGGCGGCATTCTGGAGGAGGCGGTGCCCGGATTCTGGCAATAGGGGCTTTTATTGTTCCGGGTTTGCATTTTATAACCGCGCTGAAAATCAACCGACATCAGTGAGACCATGGCCGGCCATTCACAGTTCAAGAACATCATGCACCGCAAGGGCAAGCAGGACAAAGTCCGCGCGCAGCTCTTCGCCAAGCTCGGCCGCGAAATCACCGTTGCCGCCAAGCTCGGCCTGCCCGATCCGGCCTTCAATCCGCGCCTGCGCGCAGCCATTCTCGCCGCCAAGGCCCAGAGCATGCCGAAGGACAATATCGAACGCGCGATCAAGAAAGCTTCAGGCGGCGATGCCGAGAACTACGAAGAGGTCCGCTACGAGGGCTATGGCCCGGGTGGCGTCGCGGTCATCGTTGAGGTGCTGACCGACAACCGCAACCGCACCGCTTCCGACGTGCGTTCCACCTTCTCCAAGAACGGCGGCAACCTGGCCGAAACCGGCGCGGTGTCTTTCATGTTCGATCGCGTCGGCGTGGTGGAGTTCAACGCCGGGCTCGCCAATGCCGACCAGATGCTGGAAGCCGCGATCGAGGCCGGCGCCGACGACGTCGTTTCCACCGCAGGCGGACACGAGATCTACACCTCGCCGGAATTGCTCAACGAAGTATCGCAAGGCGCTGGAGGCCAAGTTCGGCGAGCCGCGCAGAGCCGCGCTGCTCTGGAAGGCGCAGAACAACATCGCCATCGATGACGAGAAGGGCGAGCAGCTATTCGGCTTGATCGAGACGCTGGAGGAGTTCGACGACGTGCAGAACGTCTATGCCAATTTCGAAGTCTCCGATGCCCTCGTCAGCAAGATGAGCGCCTAACGCTCGCGTCATCCTGAGGTGCGAGCGAAGCGAGCCTCGAAGGAGACGGTGCAGCGCCCTTCGAGGCTCGGGACTAGCCCCTCGCGCCTCAGGGTGAGGGCGCGATCAAGGCCGGTTGGCTTCGTTATCCTCGTAGGCCCGGTGCGTCGCCGCATCGCGCGCGTTTTCCATGGCCGGATCCTTGCGACGGCGGCGCCAGGCGAGGATGCCGTAAGCGATGCCGATACCGAGCGCGGCCACCAGGATCACATCGATTACCAGCCAAAGCAAACCGCCCGTATCATCCATCAGTCCGCTCCTCCTGCCATTCCTGGGATAACGCGCGGGCCGCGCTTAGGGTCCAGCCTCCGGTATTGGTGCCTAGGCGGCAAAGATCGGGCGGGTTATCACAGCACATGCTGCGCCGCCCGATTCGCATCCTCGGCATCGATCCGGGGCTCCGCCGCACCGGCTGGGGCGTCGTGGAGATCGACGGCAATCGGCTGACTTTCGTCGCCTGCGGATCGGTATCGACCGACGACAAGGCCGACCTGGCGCGCCGACTGCTGGCGCTGCATGACGGGCTTTTTCGCATCGTCGAGCAATTCGTGCCGGACGAGGCCGCGGTGGAAGCCACCTTCGTCAACAAGGATGCGGCAGCGACGCTCAAGCTCGGCCAGGCGCGCGGCATCGCCATGCTGGTGCCGGCGCGGGCGAGCGTGCCGGTGTCGGAATACGCGCCCAACCTGGTGAAGAAGACCATCGTCGGCGCCGGCCATGGCGAGAAGGCGCAGATCCGCATGATGATCGGGGTGCTGCTGCCGAAGGCCGATCCGCAGAGCCACGACGCCGCCGACGCGCTCGCCATCGCGGTGTGTCACGCGCACCACCGCACGAGCGTGATGCTGAAGGCGGCGGCGCAATGATGAGCTGACTCCATTCGTCGTCATTCCGGGGCGCGCCCAAGGCCGAACCCGGAATCCAGATGTAAACGCCAACCATGCCGCTGGATTCCGGGTCCGACGCTTCGCGTCGTCCCGGAATGACAGCAAGGATGTTTGCGGATGATCGGCAAGCTGCGCGGGCTGATCGACAGCTATGGCGAAGATTTCATCATCGTCGATGTCGGCGGCGTCGGCTATCTCGTGCATTGCTCCGCGCGCACATTGCAGGCGCTGCCGGCGCAAGGCGAGGCGGTGACGCTCGCGATCGAGACCCATGTGCGCGAGGACCAGATCAAGCTGTTCGGCTTCACCAGCGATCTCGAGCGCGAATGGTTCCGGCTTTTGCAAACCGTGCAGGGCGTCGGCACCAAGGTGGCGCTCGCGGTGCTGTCGACGCTCAAGCCGGCGGAGCTCGCCACCGCCATCGCCATGCGTGACAAGGCGCTCGTCCAGCGCTCGCCCGGCGTGGGCGCCAAGGTTGCCGAGCGCATCGTCACCGAACTGAAGGACAAGGCGCCGGCTTATACCGATATCGATCCTGCGCTCGTGCGGCTGTCCGGCCAGTTGGAGGAAAACCGCGCACCGCGGCCGGTGACGGACGCCGTCTCGGCGCTGGTCAATCTCGGCTATGGTCATCCGCAGGCGGCCGCCGCCATCGCCGCCGCCGCGCGCAGCGCGGGCGAGGGCGCGGAAACCAAGCAGTTGATCCGGCTCGGGTTGAAGGAATTGGGCAAGTGAGCGAAGGGAGGCGATGCACAGCGTTGCTCTCCCTCCCCCGCCTGCGGGTGAGGGTTGGGGAGGGGGCATCCCAACTTGCGCTATGTGCCTTCCCCCTCCCGGCGAGCTTCGCTCGCCGACCTCCCCCGCACGCGGGAGAGGTGGACGGCAACTCGGAGCTGGCCCTGTGATTCCAAGCACGCCCCGCCTGGTGACTCCCGAACGGCGCGAGGACGATCTCGCGGAAGCCTCGCTGCGCCCGCAGCGGCTGTCGGAATTTGTCGGCCAGGAACAGGCGCGCTCCAATCTGGAAGTCTTCATCAAGGCGGCGCGCGCGCGCAACGAGGCGCTCGACCATGTGCTGTTCGTCGGCCCGCCCGGCCTCGGCAAGACCACGCTGGCGCAGATCGTGGCGCGCGAATTGGGCGTGAATTTCCGCGCCACCTCCGGCCCGGTGATCGCCAAGGCAGGAGACCTCGCGGCGCTGCTGACCAACCTGGAAGACCGCGATGTGCTGTTCATCGACGAAATCCATCGGCTCAATCCGGCGGTGGAGGAAATCCTCTATCC
Organism: uncultured Alphaproteobacteria bacterium; assembly: GCA_963731585.1. Lineage (GTDB taxonomy): Bacteria > Pseudomonadota > Alphaproteobacteria > Rhizobiales > Xanthobacteraceae > CANKHA01. The sequence goes on along the minus strand of CAVSWC010000003.1, from coordinate 245,585 downwards.
CGCGATGGAGGATTTCCAGCTCGACCTGATCATCGGCGAGGGCCCGGCGGCGCGCTCGGTGAAGATCGATCTTGCGAAATTCACGCTGATCGGCGCCACCACGCGCGCGGGGCTGCTCACCAATCCGCTGCGCGACCGCTTCGGCATTCCGGTGCGGCTCGAATTTCTATTCCGAGGCCGAGCTGGAGCAGATCGTCAACCGCGGCGCGCGCGTGCTCGGCATCGGCATGACGCCCGACGGCGCCAACGAGATCGCGAAGCGCTCGCGCGGCACCCCGCGCATCGCCGGGCGGCTGCTGCGCCGGGTGCGCGACTTCGCGCATGTGGCCGGCAGCGAGAAGATCGACCGCGCCGCCGCCGACAAGGCCTTGCGCGAGCTGGAAGTCGACGCCGCCGGCTGCGACGCCATGGACCGGCGCTATCTCACCACCATCGCCAGAAACTATGGCGGCGGGCCGGTGGGGGTGGAGACGCTGGCCGCGGCATTGTCCGAGCCGCGCGACGCCATCGAGGACATCATCGAGCCGTTCCTGCTGCAGCAGGGCTTTATCCAGCGCACGCCGCGCGGCCGGCTGCTGACCGGCAACGCCTTCAAGCATCTCGGCCTGCCTGAGCCCACGCGCGATCCGGCGCAGTTCGGATTGTTCGGGCAGGGAGAAGAAAATGGGTGAGTCAGCCTCATCCTGAGGAGCGGCGCAGCCGCGTCTTGAAGGATGGCGGCGGCAGTGCCGACCCAGGTTCGGACGCGATACGCGCTCCTCACCATGAGGTCGATTAAGAGTGGAGAATAGCAATACTGCCAGGAATACGGGCTGTTATCTCCGCGCAGGGAAGGGCACTTCGCATTGTCATGCGAAGCATCCGGTCAGGTTCACGCCGCGAAATACCGCCTTGCCTGATTCCAGCCACGCCCGGGCCGATCAAACCGGTCTACCTTCGCAAGCTCGTGCGCTATATTGAGACCTACGGAGACGTCCCGTCTGCGATGAAACTCGAATATGCAGTCCACATCGAGCGATTCGGCAGAAAGTGACGATCGATAAGGCCTGCATCGTTGGCGACCTCGGCATTGCCGCCCCTGCTATTGTGGTCGAAAATCAACTCTGCTCCGCGGTATACTTTAATGGACGCGCTCCTTTTCCCGACGGCAAGTCCACCCGAATTCAGCCCGGCCGAATTCTTAAATACGAGGCGGCCATATTCGACGAAAAAATGCGGCGGCGCGGGAGACTGATTGAATATTCCGGTCCCTGTAATTTGGAATTCGGTCTGTATGTGGAACGTGTACCTCTCGGTGTCTGACAGAAACAGCATCGAGGAGATCGCCTTTCTTGTCAGGATCCGAATGGTATGTTCCTGCGCGTCCCGCGCGAAAACAGCGCCGCCGTCCGGCACTTCGCGCGCAACGCCCTGCAGGGGGGCTTTCGAATACCAGTTGCTCACGCCGCCGACGATGCCGTGATGCCAGTCGCGATCTCGCCGGCCTTGCCAATAGGCATCCAGCGCGTCGGCGCTGGGTGCCGCGCCGACGAGCAGCAGCAACGCAACGCACGCTGAGCGCGCCGTCCGGTGCAGCAGTGTGGCTGTCATAATGCCCCCGCTCGCGTGGTAGCATCGGCTATCGATCAGGCCTATCACATCGAGGCCCGCTGATCCATGGCGGCCTGCCCGCGCCCGGCGCGACCCGGCGCAGTTCGGATTGTTCGGGCAGGGAGAAGAAGACTAACCTCCTCCGCCTCATCCTGAGGTGCGAGCGAAGCGAGCCGCGAGGATGGCGGCAAACCATTCGCCCATGGTTCGAGACGCGTCCTTCGGACGCCCTCACCATGAGGTCGATCGAAAGTCGAGAATCGCTGCAAACCTACCAGGGCGGTTGCCATTGCGGGCGCGTGCGATTTGCGGTCACCGCCGAGCTCGACACCATCACCGAATGCAATTGCTCGATCTGCACCAAGAAGGGCATCTGGCACCTGATCGTGCCGCGCGAGCAATTTGAATTGCTCAGCGGCGAAGACGATCTGACCACTTACAGCTTCAACACCGGCGTGGCGCAGCACACCTTCTGCCGCGTCTGCGGCATGCATCCTTTCTATGTGCCGCGCTCCGACCCGGACAAGATCGACGTCAATGCGCGCTGTCTCGACGGCATCGACATCACCGCGATCAAGCCGAAAGCTTTCGACGGCAGGAACTGGGAAGCCTCGATGCAGAAAGACGTGCCGTGGCGATGAAGCAACATTCCATTGCCGGCGAAATCCGCGACGGCCGCCACATCCTGCCGGTGCGGGTCTATTACGAGGACACCGACTTCTCCGGCAGCGTCTATCACGCCAGCTACCTGCGCTTCATGGAGCGCGGCCGCACCGACTATCTGCGCCTGCTCGGCACCGACCAGCGCGCGCTGTTCGAGCGGACTGAAAACGAGGCGCCCGGTTTTTCTTTCGTCGTCCGCGCCATGCAGATCGATTTCTTCAAGCCGGCGCGTTTCAGCGACCTTCTGGAGATCATCACGTCGCCGCAAGAGGTGAAGGGCGCTTCGATCCTGCTGCAGCAGCAGGTCACGCGCGACGGCGGGGTGCTGGTGGAGGCCGCCGTGCGGGTCGCCTTCGTGTCCGGCGGGCGCGCCAAGCCGATCCCGAAGCCGCTGCGGCTGGCCATGCGCGGGAGCCGCGACCGGGATCCGTGAGGGCGCCGGTCGACGCTCGCCAGCGAGTCATGTAAGAACTCTTCACATGAGCTGGTCGAAACATGGCGACAAGGGATCCCGGGGCTATCACCACGGAAATTTAAGGGAGGCCCTGATCCGCGCGGCGCTTGAGCTGATCGCCCAAAAAGGTCCCGCGGGGTTCACCTTTGCCGAAGCGGCGCGCTGGGCGGGCGTCAGTCCGGCGGCTCCCTACCGGCATTTTCGCGATCGCGATGAACTTTTGGCCGATGTCGCGCGCCGCGGCTTCGAATTGTTTGCAGCGGCGCTGGCGAAGAGTTGGGATGAAGGGCGTCCGGATGCGTTCACCGCTTTCGACCGGCTGGGCAAGGCTTACCTCGCCTTTGCGCGCAGCGAGCCCGCCTATTACTCGGCCATGTTCGAAGCGGGCGTTCCGCACGAAGCCAATGCCGAGCTCAAGCAAGCCGGCGATCGCGCCTTCGGTAGTGCTGCGTAGCGCCACGGAAAAATTGCTCGGCACCATGCCGGGGCCGAACCGGCCGCCGGTCTTGATGGTGAGCCTGCACATCTGGGCGCTCTCGCACGGCGTTGCGTCGCTCTTCGGCCGAGGGGATGCGGCGCGCCGCAGCCTTCCGATGTCTCCGGAAGAGCTGCTGGAAGCCGGCGTGCTGGTCTATCTGCGCGGCCTGGGTTTTCTCGATGGCGGGACACGCAAGAGCTGAGCAAAATTTTTCGCGGGCGCCATATTGACAGCCGATAGGGTCGAGGCTAGCTATGTAAATGTTATTTACATTCACACGTGAGGGTCCAATGACCACGGTCGCCGCAAAACTCGATGAAATGGGTAAGCCCGCCTGGATCGCGATGATCATCCTGGGGTTCATTGTCTGGTGGCCGCTCGGTCTGGCGACCCTTGCCTACTCGATATGGAGCAGACGCATGGGTTGCGGAAATATCCGAGGTTTCAATTGGCGCCAGGCTGGAAGCTCCATGGGCACGCCATGGCATCCCTCCAGCGGGAACCGCGCCTTTGACGAATATCGCTCTGAGACCTTGCGCCGGCTCGAGGACGAGCAGCGTGAATTTCGTGAGTTCCTCGAGCGCCTGCGCATGGCCAAGGACAAGGCCGAGTTTGACCAGTTCATGGCGGACCGGCGCAATCGTCCTGCGGACGCCCCGCCGCAACCGCAGAGCTGACCGCTGCTCTTTCTTTCGCCTCGGCGCTTATCCTGCACTCGCGACCCCCTTCCCATTTCAGGGGGAGGGAGAAAAAGAAAAGCCCCGTCCCTTCGGAGACGGGGCTTTTTTCTTTCTGACGCGCAGGCCCGCCCGCTAACCCTTCCTTAACCATGGATGCCGTTGTTTAGAGCGCCATGATCCGGCGAAGTGGACCGGGATGGCGCAGGTGAATCCCGAGGTTTGAGGCCCTAGTTTGGACACCTTTGGCGGGGTTTCCTGTGCCGTCGGTGGTGGACGTTTTGATCTTCGCGAAATGCTGCGTGCTTTGGCGTAAAGGCGGCTGCCATGCCGCCGTTCCGCCATTTGGAGCGAGGCCCCCATCTGCCGGCCGGGGCGCGACCGAGGGGACACTAGCCGAAAGGACGAGCTCATGAATCCTGCCGACATTGCGCAGTCGGCCCTGCCGCTCACTTCATCCGACCTGTCTCTGTTCACCCTGTTCTGGCAAGCGCATTGGGTCGTCAAGACGGTCATGATCGGGCTGATGATCTGCTCGGTTTGGGTCTGGGCCATCGCGATCGACAAAGTGCTGCTGTTCGCCCGCACCAAGCGCGCCACCGACCGGTTCGAACAGGCCTTTTGGTCCGGCCAGTCGCTGGAAGAGCTTTACCGTTCCGTCGCTGCCAAACCGACGCATTCCATGGCGGCGCTTTTTGTCGCGGCCATGCGGGAATGGAAGCGCAGCTTCGAGTCTCCGAACAAAGCCTTCACCGGTCTGCAGCTGCGGATCGAAAAGGTGATGGACGTGACGATCGCGCGCGAGATCGAGCGCATGGAGCGCCGGCTGCTGGTGCTGGCCACCGTCGGCTCGGCCGGCCCCTTCGTCGGCCTGTTCGGCACGGTCTGGGGCATCATGAACAGCTTTCAGTCGATCGCCGCCTCGAAGAATACCTCGCTGGCGGTGGTGGCGCCCGGCATCGCCGAGGCGCTGTTCGCGACCGCGATCGGCCTTGTTGCCGCCATCCCGGCGACCATTTTCTACAACAAGTTTTCTTCCGAAGTGAACAAGCAGGCGCAGCGCCTGGAGGGCTTTGCCGACGAATTTGCCGCCATCCTGTCGCGGCAGATCGACGAGCGCGGGTGAGGGTAGTCCGATGGCGATGAACGGCATTGCGACCAGCGGCCACCGGCGCCGCCGCCGTCATGGAATCATGAGCGAAATCAACGTCACCCCCATGGTGGACGTGATGCTGGTGCTGCTGATTATCTTCATGGTTTCGGCCCCGCTTTTGACCGTCGGGGTGCCCATCGACTTGCCGCAATCGCAGGCTAAGAGCCTGGATCAGGACAAGCAGCCGCTGACCGTTTCGGTCAATCTGCAGGGGGAAGTGTTTCTGCAAGATAGCAAAATTCCGGTGGACGAACTGGTGCCCAAGTTGAAGGCCATCACGGAAAGCCGCGGCGGCCTGGACGAGCGCATCTATGTGCGCGGGGACCGCAAGGTCGATTACGGCACGGTGATGCGGGTGATGGGGCGGTTATCCTCTGCCGGGTTCCGCCGCGTTGCGCTGGTCACAGAGGTCGAGCAGGGGTCGTGATGCGAGATGACGATGAGGGGCGATGACCATATCGCTCGATCGGGCACGGCGTCGTGCTGCTATGGGCGCTTGTCTCCTTTGCGCGGCCGCTTGAAACCAGGCCGCTCGACACCATGCCGGTGGACATCATCTCCGCCGACGAATTCTCCAAAATGGCTGCGGGTGCCGAAAAGGCTCCGCCGCAGCCAGAGCCGAAGCCATTGGTGGAGAAGGTCGCGGAGGCCAAGCCGGCCGAGGATCTCAACGCCAAGGTGGTGGAGAAAAAGGAAGTCGCCGCGACGACTTCCGAAAACACGCCCGAGCCGAAGCCGAAACAGCCCGATCCGAAACCTGCTGCTGCGCCGCCGGAGCCGAAGACCGAAACCAAGGCAGCCGACAAGAAAGAGCCGGATCAAAAGGTTGATCCGATCGCCGAGGCGCTGAAAAAGGATGACGCGAAGAAGCCGGAGAAGAAAGCCGAGGCCAAGCCGCAGCCGATAAAAAAGCTGGAGCCGGAGCCGCCGAAATTTGATCCGCGCAAGGTCGCGGCGCTGCTCGACAAGCGCGATCCGACACGTCTGGCGGCGGCCGGCGCCACGTTCAACAGCGCGCCGTCGCTCGGCACAGCAACCGGAACCGCCGCACAGCTTTCCCAAAATGAGATGGATGCCTTAAGGGCGCGAATCCAACAATGCTGGAATTTGCCGCCAGGCAACGATGCGGCGAATATCGTGGTGGATGTCCGCATGCAGTTGCGCAAGGACGGTTCACTGACGGTGAGCCCAACGGTGCTCAGCGCGAACAACTCGCCGATGGGGCGGGTTGTGGCGGAAAGCGCGATGCGGGCAATTCAGATGTGCGCGCCCTACAATTTCCTGCCCGCGGCAAAATACGAACTGTGGAAGGACGTCATCATTGGTTTCGATGCGAGCTGGGCGAGGGCGTGAGCTGACCGACCAAAAGCCTAATGCCATTCTGCGCGCGCAATGCGCGCCGTTGGATATCGACCGTCGCCGTCTGCTGCTGCTCGGCGCGGGCGCTGCAGTCACAACGGTGAGCGGCTTGGCCGCGCCACCTGCCAGCGCGCAGGTCCGTATCGATATCAACCGCGGCAACGTCCAGCCGATCCCGATTGCGATTCCGCCGATGCTTCCGGTCACGCCGGACGACACCGCCGTCGCCGCCGAGATCACCCAGGTCATCACCAACAACCTGCGGCGCAGCGGGCTCTTCGCGCCGATCGATCCCGCCGCCTATATCGAGAAGATCACCAATGTCGACGCGGTGCCGCAGTTCGAAAGCTGGCGCGTGATCAATGCCCAGGCGCTGGTGACCGGCCGCGTGCGCCGCGAGGCGGCACGCGTGAAGGCCGACTTCCGGCTGTGGGATGTGTTCGCCGGCCAGCAGCTCACAGGCCAGCAATACAACACCACCGCCGAGAATACCCGGCGCGTTGCGCATATCATTTCCGACGCGATCTATTCGCGCATCACCGGCGAACAGGGCTATTTCGACAGCCGCGTGGTTTTCGTCGACGAGACCGGCGCGAAGAACAAGCGCATCAAGCGGCTCGCCATCATGGATCAGGACGGCGCGAGCGTGCGCTATCTCACCCGCGGCGACGATCTCGTGCTCACGCCGCGCTTTAGTCCGACGACGCAGGAAATTACCTACATGTCCTACGGGACGAGCGATCCGCGCGTCTATCTGCTCAACATCGAAACCGGGCAGCGCGAGATCGTCGGCAATTTTCCCGGCATGACTTTCTCGCCGCGCTTCTCGCCCGACGGCCAGCGCGTGATCATGAGCTTGCAGCAGGGCGGCAATTCCAACCTGTTCATCATGGACCTGCGGTCGAAGGCAACCACGCGCCTGACCGATACGCCCGCGATCGACACGGCGCCGTCCTTTGCGCCGGATGGCTCGCGCATCTGCTTTGAATCCGACCGCGGCGGCTCGCAGCAGATTTACGTGATGGGCGCGCAGGGTGGTGGCGCGCAGCGCATCAGTTTCAGTGAAGGATCCTATTCGACGCCGGTCTGGTCGCCGCGCGGTGACTACATCGCCTTCACCAAGCTCGGGGGCGGCAAATTCGCCATCGGCATCATGAAGCCGGACGGCTCGGGCGAGCGCATCCTGACCGAAGGCTTCCACAACGAGGGCCCGACCTTCTGTCCGAATGGCCGCGTTATCATGTTTTTCCGCGAGGGCGGCGGCGGCGGCGGGCCCTCGCTTTTCACCGTCGACGTCACCGGCCGCAACGAGCAACGCGTGCCGACGCCTTCCTTTGGCTCCGATCCGGCCTGGTCGCCGCTGCTCTCGTAAAGCGCGCCTCCAAACCGCTCCGCTGCCCAACGTTCACCACGGGTTAACCTTAGAAATGCTTTCACTGCTGCAGAGGTTTTTTAACAACCGGCGCAAGGTCTCATCAAGGTTGATGGAACGTTCGTTTAACCAAGTTCTATTAAGACGAAGCAGGTCCGGCAACGACGCCAAAATGGAGGCACCGGGATGATGATGCGAATTTTCGGCCGCGCGCGTTTCGCAGCGTTTCTGCTCGCAGCCTTGGCTGTGGCGGGCTGCGCCAGCAAGCCGACTGAGGATATCGTCGGCGTGGCCGGCGCGGCTGCCCCCGGCAGTCCGCAGGATTTCGTGGTGAACGTGGGCGACCGCGTCTTCTTCGAGACCGATTCCACCGACCTCACGCCGCAAGCGCGTTCGACTTTGGATAAGCAGGCGCAGTGGCTGCAGCAGTACAACCGTTATGCCTTCACCATCGAAGGCCATGCCGACGAGCGCGGCACGCGCGAATACAACATCGCGCTTGGCGCCCGCCGCGCCCAGACGGTGCGGGATTACTTGAGCGCGCGCGGCGTGCAGGTGGCGCGCATGCGCACCATCTCCTACGGCAAGGAGCGGCCGGTCGCGGTCTGCGACGACATCTCCTGCTGGTCGCAGAACCGGCGCGCGGTGACGGTGCTTAACGCCGCCCAGTCGTAGGCCGCGTATTTCATTTCGTCATTCCGGGACGCGGGCATCAGCCCGCGGGCCCGGAATCCATAAATCGGGTGGGTGGTTATGGATTCCGGCTCGCAGCTTCGCTGCGCCCCGGAATGACCATAGTCACAATTTGAACGCACCTTGGGCTATGCTGAGGAAAGTTTCGGGGAGAGATCGGCTTTCGCCAATGCTTCTATTCGCGCGTGCGTCTCAGGCGGCGGCTATCGCTGCTAGCGTTTTGATCCTGGCAGGAGCCGCGTCTGCGCAGGAGCAGGGCCGCTCGCCCAATTTTTTCGACAACCTGTTCGGCGGCGCCAACGCGCAAGCGCCGGCGCCGCGCGGAATGGATGAAGCCGACCTGACGGTGCAGATCAACCAGCTTCAGGCGCAAATCCGTCAGCTGACCGGCACGATCGAGCAATTGCAGTACCGCAACCAGCAACTCGAGCAGCAAGTTCGAGGGATGCAGGGAAATTCCGCTGCCGGAGCTAATCCCGGCCCCGTTTCTGCATCCGGCAATGCGGGCTACCCGGTCAATCAGCAACCGCCGCGCGGCGTGCAGCAGGCTTCGCCGATGCCGCAGAATTATCCACCGCCTGTTATTACCGCCGCGCCCGGGCGTCCCTCCGATGTGTTCGATCCAACGCAAAATCCGCACGCGCCGGGGGCGCCGCGCGTCCTTGGCTCGCCGTCGACCCTCGCCGTGCCGGATAACGGCGCGCAGGCGCCAATCGGTATTCCAGGTGGACGCGCAGCCGGCGCGCCGCTTGATCTGTCGCCAGCCGGGCGGCAATCCCTCGCTGCCGGACGAGCAGGGGCTGCTTGCGCCTCCGCTTCCGCGCAATCCGAATGCGACCGGCGGTGCACAACTAGCCAGCGTCGCCCCGCCCAGTGCGACACCACGCGACGAATTCGATCTCGCCTTCGGCTATGTGCAACGCAAGGACTACGCACTGGCGGAAGACAGCCTGCGCGTCTTCCTGAAGAAATATCCGAGCGATACCCGCGTGCCTGACGCGCAATATTGGCTCGGCGAGAGCCTCTATCAGCGCCAGCGCTATCGCGATGCCGCCGAATCTTTCCTCGCGGTCACCACCAAATTCGACCGCACCCCGAAAGCGCCAGAGGCTTTGCTGCGGCTTGGACAGTCGCTGGCCGCGCTCGGCGAAAAGGAAACCGCCTGCGCCGCCTGGGGCGAGATCGGTCGCAAATACGCCAGTGCCTCGGCGAATGTGAAGAAGAACGTGGCGGCGGAACAGAAGCGTGTCCGCTGCTAGAACTGCGATTTCTGGGCAGCCGGTCTCGCGGACGGAAGCCAACGATTTATTTGCAGACCTTGTTTCAGCGCCGGCGATTGTGCTCGCCGTTTCGGGCGGGCCGGATTCCACTGCGCTCCTCTTTCTCGCCGCGCGCTGGCGCCAAGCGCGCAGGCGCGGGCCGAAACTCTTCGCCGTCACCGTCGATCATGGACTGCGTGCAGGCGCTGCCACCGAGGCGAAGCAGGTCGCCCGTCTCGCGCGCTCGCTGCGGCGTCCCCCACCGCATCTTGCGCTGGACCGGAGCGAAGCCGAAGAGCGGCTTGCAGGAGAAAGCGCGCATGGCGCGTTATCGCCTTCTTGCCGAAGCGGCCGCCAAAACCGGCGCTTCGCATATCCTCACCGCCCATACGCTCGACGATCAGGCCGAGACCGTGCTGATGCGCCTTGTTCGCGGCAGCGGTCCCACCGGTCTTTCCGGCATGGCGCGCTCCTCTTTTCTTTCACCTCTCCCCGTTGGGGAGAGGTCGACGCGCAAGGCGCGTCGGGTGAGGGGGTTCCGGCGGCATGACGTAACCACAGGCGGTTCCCCCTCACCCCACCCCTCTCCCCCCTGGGGAGAGGGAGCAGGTCTGAGCGAGCAGCAAAGCCCCATCATCCTCCTGCGTCCTTTCCTCGAGATTCCGAAAGCGCGGCTTCTCGCGACGTTGCGCGCCGCCAATATTCCCTTCGCCGATGATCCTTCCAACCTTGATCCCCGTTTCGCGCGCGTACGGTTGCGCGGATTGATGCCGACGCTGGTGGAGGAGGGACTGGACGCCAAGCGGCTGGCCGTGCTGGCCCGGCGCTTACGGCGTGCCGAGGCGGCGCTGGAGGCAACCGTCGAACAGGCCGCCAAGCTCGCGCAGGGGAGCTGGGCCTCCGGCGGCCGCATCGAGATGGCAGCGCGCCATTTCGCAGCCCTGCCGGCGGAAGTGGCGCTGCGGCTCCTCGGGCGCGCTGTCACAATGGCCGGTAACGAGGGCCCGGTGGAATTAGCCAAGCTGGAGGCGCTACACGCGGCCATGACCGCAAAAAAGCCCAAAGACGGGCGGTTTCGCCGCACATTGGCCGGCGCAATGGTCACAGTAACCCGAAAAGGGCTGACGGTTGAACGCGCCCCGCCCCGGCAAATGCCTTAACCACGCCTCAGACGGTGGCTAACAAAGGCCCGGGACGGCCGCTAAACTGAGCAGAATGGGTTGATTGCCTTGGCAGGAAGATGCCTGATACCTACATGGATCATCAAGGGACAGGGTCAGGCCCGAAAGCTCATACATACAGTTTCACTGGGTGTCTCTGCGCGCCCATGAAGGACGCCGAATGAACGCGAACTTCCGCAATTTTGCTCTTTGGGTCATTATCGTTTTACTGCTGCTGGCTCTGTTCACGCTGTTCCAGAATCCCAGCCAGCGCACGGCTTCCCAAGACATTTCTTTTTCGCAGTTGCTCAACGAGGTCGATCAAGGCCGCGTGCGCGACGTGCTGATCCAGGGGCCGGAGATCCACGGCACCTTCACAGACGGCCGCAGCTTCCAGACCTATGCGCCGAGCGATCCGAGCCTGGTGCAGCGCCTCTACGGCAAGGGCGTCTCAATCACCGCACGGCCGCAGGGCGACAGCGTTCCGTGGTTCGTCTCGCTGCTCGTGTCGTGGCTGCCGTTCATTGCCTTGATTGGGGTGTGGATTTTCCTGTCGCGGCAAATGCAGGGAGCCGGCGGCAAAGCGCTCGGTTTCGGCAAGTCGCGCGCCAAGCTGCTGACCGAAGCGCATGGCCGCGTGACCTTTGACGACGTCGCCGGCGTCGACGAAGCCAAGTCCGACCTGCAGGAGATTGTCGAATTCCTGCGCGATCCGGGCAAATTCCAGCGGCTCGGCGGACGCATTCCACGCGGCGTGCTGCTGGTCGGCCCTCCGGGCACCGGCAAGACGCTGATCGCGCGCGCTGTCGCGGGCGAAGCCAACGTCCCCTTCTTCACCATTTCCGGCTCCGACTTCGTCGAGATGTTCGTCGGCGTTGGCGCCTCTCGCGTGCGTGACATGTTCGAGCAGGCGAAGAAGAACGCCCCCTGCATCATCTTCATCGACGAAATTGACGCTGTCGGCCGCCATCGCGGCGCCGGTCTGGGCGGTGGCAATGACGAGCGCGAACAGACGCTCAACCAGTTGCTGGTCGAGATGGACGGATTCGAGGCCAATGAAGGCATTATCCTGATTGCCGCCACGAACCGGCCTGACGTGCTGGATCCGGCGCTGCTGCGCCCCGGCCGTTTCGACCGGCAGGTGGTTGTACCGAATCCCGACATCGTTGGCCGCGAGCACATCCTCAAGGTGCATGTGCGCAAGGTCCCGCTGGCGCCGGATGTGAATTTGAAAACGGTCGCCCGCGGCACGCCGGGATTCTCCGGTGCCGATCTCGCAAACCTTGTCAACGAGGCGGCGCTGATGGCGGCGAGCCGCAACAAGCGCATGGTCACGCAGGCCGAGTTCGAGGACGCCAAGGACAAGGTCATGATGGGCGCCGAGCGCAAGTCGCTGGTGATGACCGAGGAAGAGAAGCTGCTGACCGCCTATCACGAAGGCGGCCACGCCATCGTCGCGCTCCACGTCAGGGCGACCGATCCGGTGCACAAGGCCACGATCATTCCGCGCGGCCGCGCGCTGGGCATGGTCATGCAATTGCCGGAACGCGACAAGCTGTCGATGAGCCGCGAGCAGATGACATCGCGCCTCGCCATCATGATGGGCGGCCGGGTGGCGGAAGAACTCGTCTTCGGCACGGAGAAGGTGACTTCCGGCGCCGCCTCCGACATCGAGCAGGCGACCAAGCTCGCCCGCATGATGGTGACGCGCTGGGGCCTGTCGTCCGAGCTCGGGACGGTCGCCTATGGCGAGAACCAGGAAGAGGTCTTCCTCGGCTATTCCGTGGCGCGCACGCAGAACATATCGGAAGAGACCAGCCGCAAGATCGACGCCGAGATCCGGCGCCTGGTCGAGGGCGGCTATGCCGAGGCCGAGACAGATCCTCACCGACAAGCGTCCCGATCTCGAGATCTTGGCCAAGGGTCTGCTGGAATTCGAAACCCTGACCGGGTGACGAGATCAAGGATCTGATCGCCGGCAAACGGCCGGTGCGCGAATCGGTGATCGAGCCGCTGACGCCGCGCGCTTCCGCGGTGCCGCCGGCAGGCAAGGGCCGTCCGCGACCGGAGCCCGGCACCGGGCCGCTCGAGCCGCAGCCGCAGGCCTGATTTTCAGCCCTTCTGTCATCCCGGACGGCGAGCTAGATTTCGAGCCGATCCGGGACCCAGAATTTTGCACATGGCGTTCCGGCTCTCGCGTCTTGCTCGGCCGGGATAACACCAACTACCCGCCCGCTTGCACTAACGACCTGAATCATGGTTCACAATTTTGAACGCCATGGCCTATCGCCGCACCGACAAAGTTACCCGCAGGCTCGCCGCCAGGCGCGAAGCCATTCTGGCTGCGGCGCGCGCCGCGGCGAATGAGGGCGGCATGGCGGCGGTTCAGATCGCACCTGTCGCCGAGCGGGCCGGCATCGCCGCCGGCACGGTCTATCGCTATTTCCCGGCCAAGACCGATCTGGTCGCCGAACTGGCCACTGCCGTAGCCGAGCAGGAAACCGCCGCCATGCGGCGTGCGGCGGAAGCGGCGCCCGGGCCGCTGTCCGCGCTCCCCGCGGCCATTGCCACCTTCGCCATGCGGGCGTTGCGCGCGCGCCGGCTCACCTGGACGATGCTGACGGAGCCGGTGGACGCGGAGGTCGAGGCCGTACGGCTGGTCTATCGCCAGTCCATCGCCCGCGAACTCGAGACGCGTATCCGGGCAGCCATCAATGACGGGCATCTGCCGGCGCAGGATGCCGCGTTATCCGCCGCGGCACTGGTCGGAGCGATGGTGGAAGGCCTGATCGGCCCGCTCGCCTTGGCTGCCGACGACCCCGCCAAGTCGCGGCTCGCGGTGCAGACCCTGACACTGCTGGCGCTCCGCGCGCTCGGGATTGTGGATGCACGGGCACGCGGTCTGGTGGTGCAGACGGCGCTGCCGCCGGCGGACGATTAGTACTGACCGCGCTAGTGTCCTGAATCCGAAGTTCGCCTGATTTTGCGGCACTCTCGGAGCGAACTTCGGATTCGAAGGACACTAGCAAATTTAACATTCAGGGTCGTTGGTTCAGAAATTCGCTTGAAGGACTCGCGCAAAATGAAGCGAATTTCTGACCACGACCCTAATGCGACATCAGCGTCGGCACGGTCATGGCTGCAAGCACGCCGCGCGTGGTGCCGCCGAGGATGAATTCGCGCAGGCGCGAATGCCCGTAGCTTCCCATCACCAGCATGCTGGCACCGCTCTTGGCTGCATAGGCCAGGATCGCGGCGGAGACTTTCAGGTTGCGGGACTCGATGCGTTTCACTTCCGCCGTGATGCCATGGCGGGCGAGATGGCGGCTGAGACCAGCGGCCGATGTTTCCGCGGCGGTTGACGCCTCTGTGCCGACGGTGACGATCTCTACCGCATTGGCACGCCGCAGGAATGGGATGGCATTGGCGGTGGCGCGCGCGGCGTTGCGCCCGCCATTCCAGCAGACCAAAACGCGGTCTAGCCGCATGCCGCCCTGATAGTCAGCCGGCACCACCAGGATCGGCCGCCCCGAGCCGAACAGCCCGCCTTCCACAATCAGCTCTTCCGGACCGACCCGGTCGCGTTCCGATTGCCCGACGATGGCTAGATCAAAAACCCGGGCGATCTCGCCGAAAGTATCGGCCGCGCCGGCCAGAGAGGCAGGTACGATGCGGGTTTCATGCTTTACGTCCTTGGCCACCGCCTCGAACTGCGCGACCGCGCTCTTCGCCGCCTTTTCGTTTTCCTCGCGCTGCTCCTCGATCACTGATTCCGGGATGCCACCGCCGACAATTGCCGGCAGCACTGGTTCGTAGGCGAAAGCGATGCCGGCCAGATGCGCGTCGAACGTCTTGGCGACGGAAACGGCATAAGTAGCGGCGGCGTCGCGCGAGCCTGCAACCATGAGATTGACGACAATGTCCTTGGGCATTGGCACCGTTCCTTCCGGAAGACAGCTTACTTGATCTTACCTTCCGCGCCGAACTGCTTCAAATAGGCCCAGAGATTGCTAATCTCGGTTTCGTTCCTGATGCCTGGGAAAGCCATCTTGGTGCCCGGGCATCTGGCCCATCGGGTTCTTGATGTATTCCTTGAAAACCGCTTCGCTCCAAACCAGGCCGGAATTCTTATTGGAGTCAGAATAGGAATAGTTTGGGTCTGTGCCAGCCTTTTTCCCCTCGAGCCCGTTGAGCTGCGGTCCCACCTTATTGGCCGCCCCTTCGCCGACCGCATGGCAAGGCAGGCATTTTTTGAATGATTGCTCGCCCGCTGCCAGATCCTGCGCCTCAGTCGCGGTGGACGGCAAGGCAAGGGCGGCGGCGACCAGGGCCAGCGAGTAAAGCCGCATATCTGTCTCTCCCGTGAAAATCCGACTAGGTTAGGTAACTTGGCGTTTGCTTCGTGCCGATCGCGGCGATGGGGTCCTTTCGATGCGAAGGATCACAACGCATGTCAATGCAGTATTCGTCGCTTCGTTGCGTTTGGCCAGTGTGGTCGTCCAGATTAGTCCTTTCACCAGGCATTCGTTAGAGAAGGGTGGTGCGATGAAAATGCCCGAGGCTGATACCGAGGTTTTGGCGCGGCGTGACCGCATTGTCGCTGCGCTGCGCGCCATCGTGCCAGGCGAGGGCGTCATCAATACCGAAAACGAAATGCGGCCGTATGAATCGGACGGGCTCACCGCCTATCGCCAGCTTCCCATGCTCGTGGTGCTGCCGGAGACCACAGCGCAGGTGTCGGCCGTGCTGCGTTACTGCCACGAGAACGGCATCAAGGTCGTGCCGCGCGGGGCGGGCACCTCGCTGTCGGGCGGCGCGCTGCCGCTTGCCGACGGGGTGCTGCTCGGCATGGCGAAGTTCAACCGCATTCGCGAGATCGATTACGAGAACAGGCTGGCGGTGGTGGAGCCCGGGGTGACCAATCTTGCCATCAGCGACGCGGTCGCAGCACCAAGGCTTCTATTACGCCCCCGATCCGTCCTCGCAGATCGCCTGCACCATCGGCGGCAATGTGGCGGAAAATTCCGGCGGCGTGCATTGCCTGAAATACGGGATGACCACCAACAACCTGCTTGGCTGCGAAATGGTGCTGATCACCGGCGAGATCGTGCGGCTCGGCGGCAGCCATTTCGACAGCGGCGGCTATGACCTTCTCGGCATCGTCACCGGCTCGGAAGGATTGCTCGGCGTCGTCACCGAGGTGACGGTGCGGCTGCTGAAAAGGCCGGAGACCGCCCGCGCCTTGCTGGTCGGCTTTCCGTCATCGGAAGAGGCCGGCGCTTGCGTCAGCCGCGTCATCGGCGCGGGCATCATCCCCAGCGGCATGGAAATGATGGACAAGCCCGCCATCCAGGCGGTGGAGACTTTCGTCCACGCCGGTTACCCGCTCGATGTGGAGGCCCTGCTGATCGTGGAGCTGGATGGCCCGCAGGCCGAGGTCGATCATCTCTGCGCGCGCGTGGAAGCCATTGCGCGCGAATGCGGCGCGGTGACCTGCCAGGTATCGAATTCCGAGGCGGAGCGGCTGCTATTCTGGTCGGGGCGCAAGGCGGCTTTCGGCGCCATGGGCCGCCTGGCGCCGGATTACTTTTGCATGGACGGCACCATCCCGCGCGCCCGCCTGCCCGCGGTGCTGCATCGGATCAAAGAGCTGTCGCAGCAATACGGCCTGCACGTCGCCAACGTCTTCCACGCCGGCGACGGCAACCTGCATCCGCTCATTCTTTACGACGCCAATCAGCCGGGCGAGCTGGAGCGCGCGGAGGCCTTTGGCTCCGACATTCTCAGGCTTTGCGTGGAAGTCGGCGGCGTGCTCACCGGCGAGCACGGCGTCGGCGTGGAAAAACGCGACCTGATGCCGACGATGTTCACCGAAACCGATCTCAACCAGCAGCAGCGGCTCAAATGCGCCTTCGACGGCAAGGGGCTGCTCAACCCGGGCAAGGTTTTTCCCACGCTGCACCGCTGCGCCGAGCTCGGCCGCGTGCATGTCAGCGGCGGCAAGCTGCCGTTTCCGGACATCCCGAGGTTTTAAATTTGTCTGTGTGGCGATCCCAGCAACTGCGTCGTCATCACCGGGCTCTGTCCCGGTGATCCCGATTTCGGAGGCAAAGAATTGCCAATTGAATTCGGGATGGACGGGACGAGCCCGGCCATGACAAATGCATTGAAACCCCGCGACGCCAAGGAGGTCGAGGAAGCCGTGCGCTGGGCGCTTGACGGCGAAAAGCCGCTGGAAATCGTCGGCGGCGGCTCAAAGCGTGCGGTCGGCCGGCCGGGTCAGAGCGATCTCACGCTCGATCTTTCAAGCCTCTCCGGCGTCACGCTCTACGAGCCCGAGGAACTGGTGCTCTCCGCCCGCGCCGGCACGCCGATCGCCGAAATCGAGACGCTGGTCGAATCCAAAGGTCAGATGCTGGCCTTCGAGCCGATCGACTACGGCCCTGTGTTGGGCGGTCCCGCGGGGCAAGGCACCATCGGCGGGGTGCTCGCGGCCAATCTTTCCGGCCCGCGCCGGATCAAGGCGGGCGCCGCGCGCGATCATTTCCTCGGCTTCTCGGCGGTGACCGGGCGCGGCGAAACGATCAAGTCCGGCGGCCGCGTGGTGAAGAACGTCACCGGCTACGACCTGTGCAAGCTGATGGCGGGCTCCTGGGGCACGCTCGCCGCCATGACCGACGTGACGATCAAAACCCTGCCGCGGGCGGAAACCGAAGAGACCTTGCTGGTGCTCGGCCTCGACGACCAGACGGCGCTCAGCGCGATGGCGGCCGCGATGGGATCGTCTTGCGACGTGTCGGGCGCGGCGCATCTGCCGGCAACCGTGGCGTTGCGCGCGCCCGGGCAACATCCGCCGCACCAGCGCTGACGGCCTTTCGGTTGGAAGGCTTCGCGCCCTCGGTGAGCCATCGCAAGAGCGCGCTGGAGCAGCTCGATGCGCCCCTTTGGCGAGCTGGAGCTGCTGGCGGAATCCGAATCGCGCGCCTTCTGGCAATGGCTGCGCGATGTCCGTCCCTTCGCCGCCACCGGCGCCGCCGAGCGCCCGCTCTGGCGGATTTCCACGCTGCCCAGCAAGGGCGCTGAAGTCGCCGCCGCGATCGTGCGGCAGGCGGGCGCGCAGGTGTTCTACGACTGGGCGGGCGGGCTGATCTGGGTCGAAACCTTGCCGTCGTCGGATGCCGGCGCAGCATTGGTGCACCGCGCGGTCGCCGCCGCGGGCGGGCATGCCACGCTGATCCGCGCTCCCGCCGCTGTGCGCGCCGCCGTGGACGTCTTCACGCCGCAGGACGGCGGCCTTGCCGCATTGACCCGGCGGGTGAAGGAGAGCTTCGATCCCAAAGGCGTGCTCAATCCCGGACGCATGTGGGCGGGTGTGTGATGAAAGAAGGCATGGCGTCTCTACTTTTCCCGGGCGCAGCGCAGCACGTAGTCGTGCGCTGCAGACCCGGGATCGCTTAGGAACTCCGAGATCGGAATGGTCCCGGATCAGCGGTGCAACACACCGCAATCAAGCATGCGCAGATTGCGTAAACTTATCTGCATGTGCTGCACCGCGTCCGGGACATGGAATTGAGCATGCAAACCTCCTTCTCACTCGCCCAGCTCGCGGATCCGCAGACCGCGGAATCGGAAAAGATCCTGCGCAGCTGCGTGCATTGCGGGTTTTGCACCGCCACCTGCCCGACTTATGTGCTGCTGAATGACGAGCTCGATTCGCCGCGCGGCCGCATCTACCTGATCAAGGAGATGCTGGAGCACGATCAGCCGGCGACCGCCGAGGTGGTGAAGCATATCGACCGTTGCCTGTCGTGCCTGGCCTGCATGACGACCTGTCCTTCGGGCGTGCATTACATGCACCTGGTCGACCATGCGCGCGAGCACATCGAGAAGACCTACCGGCGCCCATTCTTCGACCGCCTGCTGCGCAATCTCCTCGCCGCGGTGCTGCCCTATCCGGAGCGGTTCCGGCTGGCCATCGGGCTGGCGCTGATCGGCCGGCCGCTGGCGCCGGTGCTCTCCTTCCTGGGGCTCGACCGCATCGCCGCGATGCTGCGGCTCGCGCCTCTGCGGGTGCCGCCGCAGCCGCCGGAACGGAGGCGCCGCCTCTTTCCGGCGGAAGGGCCGCGCCGCGGGCGCGTCGCGCTGCTCGACGGCTGCGTCAACCCGATTCTCTCTCCCTCCATCAACGAATCGGCGATCCGGGTGCTGAACCGTCACGGCATTGAAGTGGTGCTGGCGGAAGGCGAGGGTTGCTGCGGCTCGCTCACCCATCACATGGGCCGCGAGGCGGAAGCGCTGGCGTCGGCGCGGGCCAATATCGACGCCTGGACGCGCGAGATGGCGGACGGCCTTGACGCCATTCTGATCACCACGTCGGGCTGTGGAACTACCGTGAAAGACTACGGTTTCATGCTCCGGGCCGATCCGGCTTATGCCCAAAAAGCCGCCGCGATTTCCGCGCTCGCGATGGACATCTCGGAATATCTGGCCGCGCTGAAACTGCCGCGCGCCGCATCACCAAATGGCTTCATCGTCGCGTATCATTCCGCGTGCTCGTTGCAGCACGGACAGAAAATCACACACGAACCGAAAGAATTGCTTTCCAAGTGCGGCTTCGTGGTCAAAGATGTACCAGAAGGTCATCTGTGTTGCGGCTCGGCTGGAACCTACAACATCCTGCAGCCACGGCTGGCGACCAAGTTGCGTGATCGCAAGATCGCGAATATCGAGTTGCTCAGGCCTGACGTGATCGCCGCCGGCAATATCGGCTGCATCACACAGATTGCGGCAGGCACGGGCATACCGGTGGTGCATACGGTCGAGCTTATCGATTGGGCGACCGGCGGCCCTGCACCGGAAGGGTTGCGTAGCGAGTTCAGTACCGCGCCGGCAGCGCGGGCCGATAGCAGCGATCTGAGGAAGGGTTCGGCGGCGGCGGCCTCGAAAAAAGCAGTTGAGGTCGAACAAAGCACCGGACCGTAGCGCCAACAGGAGAAAAGACCATGGCGAAGAAAGCGAAGAAGTCCAAGTCCAAGAGTAAAGGCCGTAAGATGGCAAGGAAGACCCCGGCGCGTAAGGCCAAGGGCAGGAAGACCGCGGAAGGCCAGGAGCGGTGCCAAACGGAAATCCGCTGCCAAGAAGACCGCCCGCAAGGCAGCTCCCAGGAAGCGTAGCGCCTCGAAGTCGAGGTCGACCTCGTCAGAATCGAGCTCTGCGGGAACGGGATTCGGGTCCATGCTCGGCAGCATGAATCCGTTCGGCAGCAGCACCGACGGAAATGACGGCAAGAAGGACTAAGCCGGGAACAAAATCACGCGGTAAGCGCAAGGCGCGCCCCACCAAAGGGCGGGCCAAGCGCTCCGCGGCGCAACGCCCCCGAAGCAAAATCAAGGCGGCAAAGTCTCGCAAGAGGGCCCGCCGCACCTCTGGCGTCCTCGCCCGACGGAAATCTGCCAACCAGGCGGCGGCGAAAGCCGGCGCCGCTGGCAAGGCGCGCGCAGCCAAAGCCGGGCCGGCGCGCGCCGGCTCCAAATCCGTTGTCGCTGCTCCCATCAAGACGGGGACCCGCGGCAAGGGGCGGGCGGGAATCGGCGTTCGTGCCCTTGCCGTGCCGCGGCCCTCCAAAGACGTGGCAGGCACGCGCCGCCGTGGTACGCGGCGCGACACCCGGCTGCGCTCAGCGGTGAAGGGCCGGCGCGCCGTGCCCGGCGTTACGGTCAAGGCCCCACGGGCGCCCCGGGTGGGCGAGGTCCTAACCCAGTCGGCGCTGGCTTTCCTTGCCGACCTGCATCGCAAATTCGATTCGCAGCGCAAGGCGTTGCTCGCGGTCCGCGCCGAGCGGCAGAAACGATTCGACGCCGGCGAATTGCCGGACTTCCTTTCGGAGATGAAGGAGGTTCGCGACCGCGAATGGCAGGTCGCACCGATTCCCTCCGACCTGCAAAACCGCCGGGTGGAGATCACCGGTCCGGTCGACCGCAAAATGATCGTCAATGCACTGAATTCCGGCGCGACCCACTACATGGCGGACTTCGAGGACGCCAATTCGCCGACCTGGGCCAACAACATCGCCGGCCAGGTAAACCTGAAAGACCTGTGGGCAGGGCAAGATCGCCTTTACCGATCCGGAGAGCGGCAAGCACTATGCGGTGGGGCCAAATCCCGCCGTGCTGATCGTGCGTCCGCGCGGCTGGCATCTGCCCGAATCGCATCTTTCTGTCGACGGCGCGCCGATCTCCGGCGCGCTGTTCGATTTCGGGCTGGCGTTTTTCCACAACGCCAAGGCGCAGATTGCGCAAGGCACCGGGCCTTATTTCTATCTGCCCAAGCTCGAGAGCCACCGCGAAGCGCGGCTGTGGAACGAGGTCTTCCGATTCGCGCAGGAGAAGCTCGGCATCCCGCAGGGCTCGATCAAGGCCACCGTGCTGATCGAAACGCTGCCCGCCGCCTTCGAGATGGACGAAATCCTGTGGGAATTGCGCGAGCATATCGCCGGCATGAATGCCGGCCGCTGGGATTTTATCTTCTCCTTCATCAAGACCTTCGCCAAGAATCCGAACTACATCCTGCCCGACCGCGGCCAGGTGGTGATGGGCGAGGCCTTCCTCGGCGCCTATGCGGCGTTGCTGGTGCGCACCTGCCATCGGCGCGGCGCCTTCGCGATGGGCGGCATGGCGGCGCAGATCCCGATCAAGAACGACCCCGAGGCGAACGAGCGCGCTTTCGCCAAGGTGCGCGCCGACAAGGAGCGCGAAGTGCGCGAGGGCTATGACGGCACCTGGGTCGCACATCCCGATCTGGTTCCGGTGGCCAAGGAAGTATTCGACCGGCTGATGCCGCAGCCCAATCAGGTCAGCCGTATGCGCCTGCATGTGCGGGTTTTGCGCGACGACTTCCTGAAGATCCACGAAGGCAGCAGGACGGAGGAGGGTTTCCGTCTGAATATCCGCGTCGGCGTGCAATATATCGCGGCCTGGCTACGCGGACGCGGCGCGGTGCCGATCTATAACCTGATGGAAGATGCCGCCACAGCCGAGATTTCTCGTGCGCAGATCTGGCAGCAGATCAGATATGGCGTGAAGCTGGAGAACGGCGTGACGGTCACGCGCGATTTCTTCGAGCGCGCGTTGCGCGAGGAGATGCGGCGCGTGGAAGAAGAAATCGGCGCCGACGTCTATGCCGAAGGCCGGTTCGCGGAAGCGATCGAGCTGTTCCGCTCGATTTCGCTGAGCGGCGAGTTCATCGCGTTTCTGACCATTCCGGCCTATCGGCTGATTGCCTGACGGCAATCGTTCGGCGTCGCAAAGTCTGCGTACTACCTGCATCCACGGCGCGCTCCGCGCGTCTCTCTCATGGGATCGGTCCCGCCTTGTGACTTTTCCGTCACAGCTTCGCACTTTCGATTTGCAAATGCCGGAATCGCCTAAAAAGGCGGCAACTGCCGATCCTTTATCCTTCCGCTTCCCCTATCTGAATGCGTAATTTCGTCGAAACCGGGCGGGATTTAGGGCTCCTTTGCTTGCCCGAGGCGTCGGAGAGGGGATTTGGAAATGAAGAAAGTTGTTTTGTCAGCAGTTGCGCTCGCCGCCTCGATGGCTCCGGCTCTTGCGGCTGATGTGGTCACACAGGGCTCCGGCCGCAGCCGCGGTCGCGGCGCCGGTTGCGGTTAGCCCGTGGGACATTGCCTTCGGCGGTGTCATCATGTCGGACTACAATTTCCGCGGCGTCTCGCAATCGAACAGCGGACCGTCGGCGGGCGCCTATATTCGAGCCGCAGTTCAATACCGGCTTCGGCACGCTGTATGTCGGGCTGGCCGGCTATGCGATCGAGTGGCCGAGCACCACCACCCCGCCTTACGGCTTTACGGACCCGAGCGCCGAGATCGATATCTACGGCGGATGGCGCAACACCTGGGGCGCATTCTCTCTCGATCTTGGATTGATCTACTACTATTACCCGCAAGAGATCTTCAACGGCTTCACCCGCGACAGCGACTTCTTGGAAATCTATGCCAAGGGCGCTTATGCCATCACTCCTGCATTCACCGTCGGCGCGAACGCCTTCTATACGCCCGACCTGTTGAACTACAGCGAGACCTTCAAGGCGGTTGGTGTGAACGCGGATGCGGAGGCGCTCTACGCCTCGTTGACAGCCAAATGGGTGACTCCATGGACCTACGGCGACCTTGGCGCCTACGTCTCCGGTGAGCTCGGCCATTGGTGGATCGATGATGCCGGCTTCGCTGCGCCGAGGGTCGGCGCCGCCGATCCGAGCTACACTTACTACAACGTGGGCCTCGCCTTTACCTACAAGGCGGTCACGCTCGACCTGCGCTATCACGGCACGGATCAGAGTCCCCGCGACTGCAGAAACTTCCTGGTCGTGTCGGCGCCGAATCGCGCGAGCGACTGGTGCGACGACACGTTCATCGCCTCGCTCAAGTTCGACACCACGCTTGCTGCTCTGAAATAAGGCCAGCTAAGCGACAGATCCCAGCGCGCGATCAGCAAAAGTGGGTACCGGTTTTGCGTCCGATCGCGCGCTAACTTTCTAACGTGGCGCATGATCTGATCCGAAAACCGATTCCACTTTTCGGGATCATGCGGTCGGGCGCGCCGCAAGCGCGCCCGGTTTTTATCATGCGCTCGCGTTATTGCGCCGCCGCTTCCAACAAGGTCTCGCGCAGGTGATGGCGGTCGCCGTCCCGCACCAACGTGAGCCGGCGGGTGTGGAAGTCGGCGAGCGTCGAACGGTGACCGATGGAGACGATGGTCGTGCGCGGCAGCCGTTCCTGCAGCAGCCGATACACCGTTGCCTCTGACGTCTCGTCGAGCGAGGCGGTAGCCTCGTCAAGGAAAAGAAAATCCGGCGCATGCAACAGCGCCCGCGCCACCCCGAGGCGCTGTTGCTCCCCGAGCGAGAGCATGCGGTTCCAGTGCGCTTCTTCTTCCACCCGCTCCGCCATGGCGGGCAGACCGACGGCATTCAGCGCGGCCTTGATCGTCTCGTTGTCGAAGGTGCCGGGCTCGGCTGGGTAGGCGATCGCCGAACTCAACCGGGCGACGGGAAAATAAGGCCGCTGCGGCAGCAGCATCACTTCGGCTTCGGCCGGAACCGAGATCGTGCCCGATCCGAACGGCCAGATACCGGCAATGGCGCGGAACAACGTGGATTTACCGGAGCCCGAAGGGCCGGTCACCAGCACCCGGTCGCCCGGCTGGATGCTGATGCCGTCGGCATCGACCAGCGGCTTGCCGTCGGGCAGCCGCACGGACAGGTCCGCGATCTCGACCGAGCGCTGGCCGGGCTCGCCGCGCACTTCAATGCGCGGCGGCGTCACCGCCACGGATTGCGCCTGCGCCACCGCCTTGTCGAATCCGTCCAGCCGGTCGATCACCGACGCCCATTCGGCCAGGTCGCGATAGGTGGTAATGAAGAAGGAGAGGGCGCCCTGCACGCTGCCGAAGGCTGAAGCGGTCTGCATCATGCCGCCGAGCTGCATCGCGCCCGAAAAATACGCCGGGCTCACGACGATGATGGGGAAGACCACAGAGACTTGATTGTAGCCGGCGGTGAAGAACGTCAGCCGCTTTGTCCGGGTCATGATGCCGTACCAGTTGGTCACCACGCGCGCGAAACGGTCGAGCAGGCGCTCGGTTTCGGCCGTCTCTCCCCGCAGCAATCCAATCTGCTCGGCGTTCTCCCGCACCCGGACCAGACTGAAGCGGAAATCCGCTTCATAGCGCTGCTGCATGAAGTTCAGTCCAACCAGCTTGCGTCCGATCAGGTGCGTGAGCAGCGTACCGATCACGGCATAGATCAGCGCCGCCCAGACCATATAGCCGGGAATCGGCACGCCGAAGAGCGAGAGAGGCGCGCCTTCCGACAATCCCCACAAGATGAAGATGAAGGAGCCGAGGGTGACGACCGAGGAGAGAAAACCAAGACCGATCGGCAGCACCCCCGATCCGTTCTCGCCATCGATGAATTTCTTGATGTCCTCGGCGATACGCTGATCCGGGTTGTCGGCGCCGTCGCCGAGAAGCTGCATGCGGTAGTGGGTAGCCGAGTTCAGCCAGCGTTCGAGATAGTGCCGCGTCATCCAGCGCCGCCAGCGGATCTGCAGCCATTGATTGAGGTAGAGCTTGTAGACCGCGAGCAGGATGAACGCGACGGCGAGCAGACAGAAGAAAGTGAGTTCGCTGACAAAGACGTCCCAGTTGCGGTCCTGCAGCGCGTTGTAGAACCGGTTGTTCCACTGGTTGAACTGGACGTCGATAAATACCAAGGACAATTCCAGCGCGACGATGACGGCGAGCAGGATGCCGCCGGCCCAGCGGTCTTCGGAACGAAAATACGGTGATGCCAGCCGCCAAATAATGCCGAGTTTGGAAATAAACCGTCTCACGCGGTGTTCTCCTGTGCGGTGCGGTCAAAGCGCGCATTTCTCAGGCGGCGATCCGTAAACCGGCTGATCCCTGAATGATTTGAGCCCGGTGCCGGGACGCCTAAGCCTAATGTCGATGGTGCCAACCCTGAACAAGGCTTGTGGAATACCAGCAATCCGGCCAAACTACGAACAACGCCGGCTTACGGCGGGCCAATCGGACGTTTATCGTCCGTCATTCTGCCAGCGATCAGCAGATCGGGAGGAAGACCATGAAGTCCGACAAATCGAAAACGATTACCAATCGCCGCAAGTTTTTGCTTGGCGCAGGCGTTGCGGGCGCCGCCGCGGTCGCCATGCCGCAAATATCCCGCGCACAGACAGCCACTCTGAGAATGCAGGGCTCTTGGCCCGCGACCGATATCTTCTCGGAGATGGCGCAGGACTACTGCAAGCGTGTCAATGACATGGCGGGCGGGCGGCTCAAGATCGATTATCTCGCCGGTGGCGCCATCGTTCACCCATTCCAGGTGTTCGACGGCGTGCATGGCGGCCAGATCGACGCCGCGCATACCGTGACCGTCTATTGGTACGGCAAGCACAAGGCCGCCTCGCTGTTCGGCACCGGCCCGGTGTTCGGCTTCAACGCCAACGAAGGTCTTGGCTGGATCCATAACGGCGGCGGCAAAGAGCTGTTCGAAGAGCTCCAGACCCAGATCATGAAGGTCAACATCAAGAGCTTCTTCGCCATGCCGATGCCGACCCAGCCGCTCGGCTGGTTCAAGAAGCCGATTGCCAGCGTAAACGACATCAAGGGCCTGAAGTACCGCACCGTGGGCCTTGCCGCCGATCTGATGCAGGCACTGGGCGCCGCGGTGGCGCAGCTTCCTGGCGGCGAGATCGTCCCTGCGATGGAGCGTGGCGTGATCGACGGCTTCGAGTTCAACAACCCGACGTCGGATCGGCGCTTCGGCGCGCACAACGTGGCGAAGAACTACATGCTCGGGAGCCACCATCAGGCCACCGAGTATTTCGAGATCATGATCAACCGCACGAAGTTCGACGGGCTCCCGGCGGAGCACAAGGCGATCCTGCAATACGCCGCCGAGGCTGCTTCCTCCGCCAACGAATGGAAGGCCTACGACATTTACTCGAAGGACCTGCAGGAGCTGATGGAGAAAGAAAAGGTGAATGTCGCGCGCACGCCGAAGGACGTCTTCGACGCCCAGATCAAGGCCTGGGACGGGCTTATCAAGGAGCTCGAAAAAGACCCCTTCAACAAGAAAGTGATGGATTCGCAGAAGGCCTGGGTGAAGCGCGTGGTGTTCTACAATCAGCTAAACGCCACTGACTTCCGCGGCGCCTACAATCACCACTTCCCCGGGGCGCTCAAGGGTTAGTCCGCACTCGGAAAAAATGCTAAATAGACGGGTGGCGCGCACATGCGCCACCCGGCTGTTCTAGGGGGAACTTCGTGCCGTTAGCTGCGCGTGTCGGTCCATGACACGGTTTATCTTTATCGTCGATTCTCTGAGCACCTGGGTCGGTAAGGCCTTTGCGTGGCTCATTCTGGTCCTGACATTCGGCATCAGCTACGAGGTCTTCGTGCGCTATGTGCTGCGCGCGCCGACTACCTGGGCCTTCGACTTCAGCTACATCAACTATGGTGCGCTTTTCCTCATGGCCGGCGCCTATACGTTGGCGCGCAACGGACATGTGCGGGCGGACGTGCTGTATCGCTTCTGGCGGCCGCGCCGGCAGGCGAGCCTGGATCTCGTGCTTTACATCCTGTTTTTATACCGGCGGTGCTCGCTTTTATTTATTCCGGCTGGAATTACGCGGCTTTTTCCGTGCGCTTCAGGGAAGTCAGCATCTTCAGCCCGGCTGGGGTGCCGGTATTCCCGCTCAAGGCGCTGATTTCCGTCACCGGCGTGTTGTTGTTGTTGCAGGGCATCGCAGAGATCTGCCGCTGCATTCTCTGCATCCAGACCGGCGTATGGCCGCGGCGCATGCATGACGTCGAGGAGACGGAGTCGATCATCCTCGCGGAGACCAAGCACCTTGCCGAAAAAGGCGTGCCGCTGGACGATGCGAGGCCCATGCCGGGACATAAGGAGACCGGCGCATGACCGACCCGCAAGTTGGCATGGTGATGCTGGGTTTGTTCATTTTCATCATCATGCTCGGCTTCCCGATCGCCTTCACGCTGATGGCGATGGGCGTGTCCTTCGGCTATTACGCCTATTATACCGCGGGCCAGGAATTTTTCTCCAACCGTGTCTTCACGCTGCTGGTGCAGAAGGCATTCGAGGTTGCGTCAAATGACGTGCTCGTCGCCG
Source organism: uncultured Alphaproteobacteria bacterium (assembly GCA_963731585.1). Classification (GTDB taxonomy): domain Bacteria; phylum Pseudomonadota; class Alphaproteobacteria; order Rhizobiales; family Xanthobacteraceae; genus CANKHA01. The sequence goes on along the minus strand of CAVSWC010000003.1, from coordinate 218,001 downwards.
TTCCGCTATTCCTCTTCATGGGTTATCTGATCGAGCGCGCCAGTATTCTCGACCGCCTGTTCCATTCGCTGCAGGTCTCGATGAAGAACGTGCCGGGCTCGCTGGCTGTCGCGACGATGATCACCTGCGCGATGTTTGCGACGGCTACCGGCATCGTCGGTGCCGTCGTGACGCTGATGGGCTTGCTGGCCTTTCCGGCGATGCTGAAAGCGGGTTACGACGTGCGGCTCTCCGCCGGCGTGGTCTGCGCGGGCGGCTGCCTCGGCATCCTGATCCCGCCCAGCATTCTGCTCATCGTCTATGCCGCAACCGCGGGCGTGTCGGCAGTGAAGCTCTATGCCGCCGCCTTCATCCCGGGTTTCATGCTGGCCGCCCTTTACGTCATCTATATCATCGCCCGGGCGATGATAAATCCTGCGCTCGCCCCGAAGCTGCCGAAAGAGCAGACCGACATTCCAACGAGAGAAGTCGTATGGGCGCTGGTGACGTCGTTCCTGCCGCTGGCCTTGCTGATCGTTTCCGTGCTCGGCGCCATCCTGTTCGGTTTGGCGACGCCGTCGGAAGCCGCCGGCGCCGGCGCGCTGGCCAGCATCGTGCTGGCCGCCGCGTACCGCTCGCTGCATTTCCAGATGCTCAAGGAGTCGGTCTACCTGACCGCACGGGCCAGCGCGATGGTCTGCTATCTGTTCATCGGATCGTGGACATTCTCGGCGGTCTTCGCTGTCCTCGGCGGTCAGCAGGTGGTCGAGAACTTCTTCCTCTCGCTCAATCTCTCGCCGACGCAGTTCCTGATACTGACGCAGGTTCTCATCTTCCTGCTCGGCTGGCCGCTGGAATGGACCGAGATCATCATCATCTTCGTGCCGATCTTCCTGCCGCTGCTGGACGACTTCGGCATCAACCCGATCTTCTTCGGCATCCTGGTGGCGCTCAACACGCAAACGGCCTTCAACACGCCGCCGGTGGCCATGGCGGCATTTTACTTAAAGGGGGTCGCGCCGAAGAGCGTCGAGCTGGCAGATATCTTCAAAGGATCGCTGCCATTCGTCTTCATGGTCTTCATGACCATGATACTGGTCTACATCTTCCCGCAGCTGGTATTGTGGCTGCCTGACTATCTCTACACGCCGCGCTGAAGGTGCAACGGCCGGTGTCGTCCATGAACTTGTCCGCATTGTCGCTGACGGAAGCCGCAGCCGATATTCGCGAAGGGCGGATTACCTCCAGGGAGCTTGTGACCGCCTGCCTTGAGCGTATCGAGCAGGTCGACGGCGACATACAGGCTTGGACCTTTCTCGATCGCGACCACGCGCTGCGACAGGCAGACGCCGCCGACGGCCAGCGCATGCAGGGCCAGCACATCGGTCCGCTGCACGGCGTGCCTCTCGGCATCAAGGATATTTTCGATACCGGCGACTACGGAACGGAACTCGGCTCGCCGCTTTGGGCGGGACGCACGCCGCGCCGCGATGCCGTGGCGGTGGCGCGGCTGCGCGCGGCCGGCGCCGTCATCCTCGGCAAGACCGTCACCACCGAATACGCCTATTTCAGCCCCGGCAAGACCCGCAATCCGCATGATCCGGAGCGCACGCCCGGCGGTTCGTCCAGCGGGTCCGCCGCCGCGGTTGCCGCCTTTATGGTTCCGGGCGCCATCGGCTCGCAGACCAATGGCTCGGTGATCCGGCCTGCCGCTTATTGCGGTGTCGTTGGTTTCAAGCCGAGCCACGGCATCATCCCGCGGAGCGGCGCGTTGCTGCTGTCGCGCACGCTCGATACCGTTGGCGTCTTCGCCCGCACGGTCGAAGACGCTGCGCTGCTGGCCGAGGTGATGGCCGGCCATGATGCGGAGGATCCCGACACGCGCCCGATGGCGGTTCCGCGCTATGCCGCCACCGCTGCGTCGGCGCCGCCGCTGCCGCCGCGCTTTGCCTTCGTGCGCACCCCGGTTTGGGATCAGGCGGAATCCGTCACGCAGGAAGCCTTCGCCGAGCTGATGGAGGCGCTCGGCGAGAGCGCGGCCGAGGTCGACCTGGGCGGCAGCCTCGCGCGGGTAATCGACCTCCACCGCGTCATCATGGAAGCGGAAATGGCGCACAACCTGCATCGCGACTACGAGCGCGGCGGGGAGCAGCTCAGTGCGGTCCTGCGCCAGCTGATCGAGCGCGGTCGCGGCCACCCGGCGGTGGAGCATCAGCGCGCAATCGCGGCGATCAATCCGGTCCGTCAGGCGATCGATTCGGTTTTCGACGAATACGACGCCATCATTACGCCGGCGGCACCGGGGCCGGCGCCTCGCGGCCGCCAGGCAACCGGCAATCCGATCTTCTGCACCACCTGGACATATCTGGGGATGCCGGCGGTTACGCTGCCGTTGCTGAGTTCCGAAGAAGGATTGCCGATGGGGGTGCAGCTGGTCGGCCGCCGCGACAATGATGCAAGGCTCTTGCGTACGGCGTCCTGGCTGGTCAACAATCTCGCCCGCAGAGGCCGCACGCGCGGAGCAGCGGCGAAAGCCGGACCCAAGCCGCCGGCCCGGAAAGGGAAGTCGAAGTGATAACGACCCTGATAACCGGCATTATCGGCATTTCAATGTTGCTGGCCTTTGTCGGCATCATGGTGTGGTGGGTCAAGGCGCTGCCGCTCATCATCATCTTCGTGATCTGCGGTGCTCTTCTTATCTATGATTTCGTCCGCACAGTCCTTTACGGCGAGGAAGGCGCGCGCTGATACCGGCGCGCTGGAACGCCGAATGAAAAAAGCCGCCCGGAAATCCGGGCGGCTTTCATATTTGTGACAACCGGGTTTAGCTTGCCTTCGGCGGCGCGCCCAGGTTTTCCTTGAAGAAGGCGATGGTGCGGCCCCAGGCGATGTCCGCCTGTTCCTTGTTATACCGTGCGCCCCCCGTGTCGTTATTGAACGCGTGCTGCGTGCCCGGATAGGTATGCATCGTGAATTTCTTGTTGTTCTTCTCCAGCGCTTCTTTGAAGGCCGCCATAGTGCTGTTCACGCCCTGATCATTCTCGGCATAATGCAACAGCAAGGGTGCTTTGATGTTGGGCACCTTGTCGGTTGGCGTCGCGCGGCCGTAGTAGGCCACGACCGCGTCGATTTCGGAACTGGCAGCGGCCAGCTGGTTGACCATCTCGCCGCCGGCGCAAAAACCGACCGCACCCACTTTCCCGCTCAATTCCGGGTGCGTCTTCAGAAAGGAGACGGCAGCGACGTTAGCGCTCGGATCGGCGCGATTGATCTTCCCGAATAATATCACGGCCCTTGTCCTCATCATCCGGGGTGCCGCCGTGCGGCGGAGAGCAAATCGACCGCATAAGCCAGGAAGCCTTCGGTGGCGAGCCGCCGGGCGACGTCCTTGATGTGAGGATTGAGGCCGCGGTTTTCGTGGATCACCAGCACCGCAGGGCGTTTGCCCTTTTCCTTCGGGCGCACGAGGTAACCAGAGATCTTGCCTTGCGGGGAATCGTAACTAGCCGTTTCCGACACCAGCCGCGGATCATTCGCCGCTACGGTCTCGCGCCTTGGCATAGTCGTTCTGCAATAAAGGAAGCAGCGCCGCGGCGGCGGCCGCCGATCCCGCAATTCTGGCCGTGCGGTCGAGGAACTCGCGGCGATTAATGCTGCCGTGGGTGAAGCTGTCGTAAAGATCGATGATACGTTGGTCCATAAGCACTACCTCCGGAAAAAGCTGTTATCGCGTTCAGATTAACATGCTGGAACGGCCTGTATTCCCCGCTCAGGTGCCGAAGCGGAACGCGGCACAAAGCCGCGTCCCGCCGGGGTCGTCAGGCTCAGATCGTTTGCCGCCGACTAATTGAGCAGCTCGACGTAACCGATCCTGGCATTGTACGCCACGCCGCTCCAGTAAACCCGATTGGGATTGGTCGGATCGATTTCGATCCGCCGTACGTCCGTTTCGGCCTGCGGCAGCGGCAGTTCCAGCCACTCGTTGGTTTTGGGATTGAACCGCGCGATTTTGTCTACCCGGTGCTCCGTGAACCAGATGTGGCCGTTCTTTCGGTCCATGGTGATGGCATAGGCGCCGTTCAGCGGCGTCGGTGGGTCGTAGACCGTCATCTCCGACGTACGCTGATCGATCTTCATCAGCTTGCCGGCCTGCCACAAAGCAACCCAGACATCGCCGGCGTTGTCGGTCGCCATGCGTCGCGGGAAAGCCGTACCTTCTACCGGGATCTTGAACTCGTCCGTCTCTCCGGTCTTGGCGTCGGCGCGCGCCATGACATTGGTACGCTGGAGCGCCATCCAGCCGCGCCCGTCACCCGCGACGGAAATCCCGTAGCCGCCGGGATTTTTCTTGGTCTGGTTCCAGGTCGGGGTGACGAACTGCTCCCACTTTTCCGTCGGCGGGATCGTACCTTCGCATCGCTCCGGGCCCGGCGCCCCAGACGCTGCCGTCATGCGACAGCGCCATGCTGTTGCCGTTGGCGCGGCCGAGCATGGTCGCGGGGAATGGCACGGTGGTCCATTTGTCGTTCTTGATGTCGTAGCTCAGCCAACGCTTCTCGTTCGGATCCGGCAGCCACATGATGCCGTCCTTGCTGATCTGCAGGTTGCCCGGACGAGCTTTCGGCGCCGTGATCATGGGCGGAGCGATTTCACGATAGGCCAGCGTGTTGCCGTCGAAGCGGCTGATGACGCCGCCCAAACGCTGGTTGGCCCAGGCGATGCCGTTGGGATCGACGGCAACGTCATGCGGCTCCACCTTCGGATTGGGCAGCTCATATTGCACGACGCGATATTTGCGCGCGTCACCCTGCATGAGCGTGCGGGGCAGACGGCTGTTCGCATCAGGCGGCGGCTTTGTCGCCCAATTCTTTGCGAAATACTCGATCAGGACCTCGGACTCGTGTTCGGTGAAATCGGGCATGCCGGCTTCCTTCATGAAGCCGCGCATCTCGACGACCTGTTCGTGCCAATATTTGCGATCGGCGCCGCGCCCGGCCCAGTTGCCCTGGCTGTGGCAGGAATTGCAGCGGGTTTCGGCCAGTTCTTTGCCGGGGCCCTCGGGGAGCGTCATGGTTTCCGCGATCTCGGGCGGCAAACGTCGCGGCCAAGCCGGCGCCAGATCGGGCGCGCGCGTATCGGTAAGAGCCAGATCGACCTTTGCCGACCCATTCTCCGGCACAACGGCCGGCGCCGACCACTTGCTCTGGAAATCTCCGCCGATGCCCTGCACTTCATAATTGCCAGCCGGCAACTGCTTGGCGCTGAAAGCGCCGCCGTCCTGGCTGATCACCATAAAGCCGAGCCGCTTCTCGCTGTTCCTTAATTTCACAAAAGCGCCGGCGACTGGCTTGCCGGAAGCGTCCTTGACCACGCCTTCCAGCACCCCCTTGTAAACACCTGTGCTGTGGGCCGGCGCGTAGCCGAGCGCGAGTAGAGCAACCGCCGCCAGGGCGGCAAATACCGGCTTTTTTGTTTTGACCATCATCGTTTCTCCCTCGGTCCGAAGGGCTAAGCCTACATCCGCATATCGCCAGGGGTAAGGGTATCCCCTTGCGCCCAGGCAAAAAATGTTTGGAAACCAATCTGGATCAATGGGCGGGCAAGTGCTGTCCTTCCAGCGCCTTGCTGGGGATCGCAGAGCGTGTAATCGGAACGCGGTGAAGGCGACGCCGTCGTCGCTGATCGGCCCGAAGTCTTGGCTTTCACAGCGCTCTTCGCCGAAAGTCTGAGGCGCCGCCGGCCATACCGGGTCCGATCTCGCTTGCATGGCGGCATGATCGGCTGGACGATATTATCAAAACTACGGGCCGGAACTGGCCCATCACTTGCTTGTAGATGGGCGGCTCAAACACAAGGGAGAGTTGCCATGCGTCGTCGCGATTTCACCAAATTGGCTCTGGCGGGCGCCGCCGGCACAGTAGCTGCGCCCGCGATCGTCCGCGCGCAGACCACCTTCAACTGGAAGATGACGAGCTTCTACGGCCCGAACGCCGCCTTCTATTCGACCGGGCCGGGCAGCGCCAAGGATCTGATCAAGCGCATCGAGGACATGTCCGGCGGCCGCATCAAGATCCAGTTCTATGGCGCGGGCGAACTGATCCCGGCGGCGGAAGGCTTCGACGCCGTGTCGTCCGGCACGGTCGAGATGAACTACGCCAACTCCTATTTCTGGACCGGCAAGAGCTTCGCCGCGCAATACTTCACCGCCGTGCCGTTCGGCCTGAACTTCCAGGGCTTCAACGGCTGGTACTACGACGGCGGCGGCGCCCAGCTGTGGCGCGAGGTCTACGACCGCTTCAATCTCGTGCCGATCCTGTGCGGCAACACCGGCGTGCAGATGACCGGCTGGTTCCGCAAGGAGATCAAGACCGTCGACGACCTCAAGGGCATCAAGATGCGCATCCCGGGCCTGGCCGGGCGCGTCTACAAGGAGCTCGGCGTCGATTCCCGCCTGATCGCGCCCGGCGAAATCTTCCCCAACCTCGAGCGCGGCGTGATCGACGCCGCCGAATTCGTCGGCCCGTTCCTCGACCGCCAGCTCGGCCTGCACAAGGTCGCCAAGTATTACTACACGACCGGCTGGCACGAGATGGCGACCGCGAGCGAGCTCATCATCAACAAGGCGAAATGGGAAAGCCTGCCGGCCGACCTCAAGGCGATCGTCGAGAACGCCTGCGCCGCCTGCAACGTGATCAGCGAGGCCTGGTGCCAGAAGAACAACGCCGAGGCGATGGAAGACCTGGTGAAGAACCAGGGCATCATCGCCGCGCCCGTTGCCGGACGACGTGGTGAAGGCGCTTGCGCGCGGCGACCACCAAAATCCTGGACGAGGCGGTCGCGAGGGATCCGGTCACCAAGAAGGTCCACGACTCCTACATGGCCTACAAGGCCAAGTACGACGCCTGGGCCGACCTGAGCGAGACCGTCTACCACAACAAGATCCGCAAGGCCTAAGCGTGATCGCTGCGAAGAGACTGGCCGACGGGATCGACCGTTTCACCGATCTCGTCGGCCGCGCCACGTCCTGGCTCGCGCTCGGGCTGGCGCTCGTCATGGGCGCCAACGTGCTGCTGCGCTACGGCTTCTCGCATCGGCTTCATCTGGGCGCAGGAGCTGGAGTGGCACATCATGGTGCCGATCTGCCTGTTCGGCATGTCCTACGCCCTGCTGCACGGCGAGCATGTCCGGGTCGACGTGCTGTTCCAGTCCTTCAGCCCGCGCAACAAGCAGCTGGTCAACGTGCATCTCGGCTGTCCTGGCGATGCTGCTTCGCGCTGATCGTGATCTTGCTGTCGATGCACTACGTGTGGCAGTCCTGGAGCATCGGTGAAGGCTCCGCCAATCCCGGCGGCATCGACTATCGCTACATCGTCAAATCGCTGATCCCGATCGGCTTCGCGCTGTTCTTCGCTGCAATCGCTGTCCGAGGCGATCAAAAGCTACCTCGCCTACCGGAGCGCGTGATGTTTTGCCTCGAAATCCTCGCCATCCTGATGCTGGTGTCGTTCTTCGTCCTGCTGCTGGCCGGCATTCCGGTCGGCATGACGCTGGCGATCTCCGGCTTCGTGTTCGGCTATCTCGGCTTCGGCACGCTGCTGTTCAACCTGCTGCCGCATCGCATCTTCGGCGTCGTCACCAACTCGACGCTGCTCGCCATCCCGCTCTTCGTCTTCATGGGCATGATGCTGGAGCGGTCGCGGCTGGCCGAGGACCTGATGGACGTGATCGGCCACGTCGCCGGCGCGCTGCGCGGCGGCCTCGGCATCGGCATCGTCCTGGTCGGCGTGCTGATGGGCGCGACCACCGGCATCGTCGGCGCCACCGTGGTGACGCTCGGCCTGCTCACGCTGCCCGGCATGCTGCGGCGCGGCTACGACAAGGGCCTGGCCTGCGGCGTGATCTGCGCCTCCGGCACGCTCGGCCAGATCATCCCGCCGAGCCTGATCCTCATCCTGCTGGCCGACATCCTGAACGAGTTGGTCGGCACGCTGTTCGCCGCCGCGATGATCCCGGGCCTGATGCTGGCCGGCATCTACTGCATCTACATCCTGGTCCTCGGCATCGTCCGGCCCGACATGGTGCCGGCGATCCCGGCGGACGAGCGCGCGCTGGTGTCCAGGCGCGAGCTCGCCGATGCGGATTGCTGAAAGTCGTCGCGCCGCCGGTCGGCCTGGTCGGCGCGGTGCTCGGCTCGATCATCGCCGGCATCGCGGCGCCGTCGGAAGCCGCCTCGATGGGCGCGCTCGGCTCGATCGTGATCACCGCGCGTCACCGGCCGCCTGTCGTGGCGGGTGCTGCGCGAGACCTGCCAGGCCACCATCAAGATCACCGCGATGATGATGTTCATCCTGATCTGCGCGCAGGTGTTCGCGCTCGCCTTCCGCGGCCTGCAGGGCGAGACGGCTGGTTCAGGACTTCTTCGCGTTCCTGCCGGGCGGCATCAATGCCGACATCTGGTTCCTGATGCTCATCATCTTCATCCTCGGCTTCTTCATCGAGTGGATCGAGATTTCCTACATCGCGGTGCCGCTGTTCCTGCCGGTCTTCGTGGCCGCCCAGGTCGACATGGTGTGGCTGGCGACGCTGATCTGCGTGAACCTGCAGACCTCGTTCCTCACCCCGCCGTTCGGCTGGGCGCTGTTCTTCCTGCGCGGCGTCGCGCCGCCCGAGGTCACGACCGGCGACATCTATCGCGGCATCGTTCCGTTCGTGCTGATGCAGCTCCTGGCGCTGGTGCTGGTGTTCGCCTTTCCCGGGCTCGCGACCTGGCTGCCGAAGGCGATCGGCTGGTAAGCCGCTTCTCATTTCGCTGCATTCATGGGATGTAAGGGGTATATCCCAGCCCCAGCGCCGGAGGCCCCATGAGCGTGACTGATATTGCTACGAAAAAGACCCCACCGCCGAACGAGCAATTCGCCCTGGAAGCCGCGGCCACCACTCGGCTGCTGGAAGCCGAGGGCATCCTCGACTACAGCGGTCACGTTTCGATCCGGATTCCCGGGCGCGATGCTCTCGTGATCCAGGTCGGCTCCACCTCGCGGCAAGAAGTCGGTCCGGCCAACATCCTGGTCTGCGACTTCGACTGCAACGTGCATCGAGGGCGACGGGCCAGCCGCCGAGCGAGACGGTGATCCATTCCGAGATCTTCGAAAGCCCGGCCGGACGTGAATGCGGTCCTGCACTGCCACATGGACCTCGCCATCGCCTTCACCATGATGGAAGGCGTCAGCCTGCTGCCGATGCGCGCGCGCGCCTCGCGCTGGAAGAGCGGCATCCCGACCCATCCTGATCCGAGCCACATCAAGCTGTTGGAGCAGGGCATCGATCTCGCCAAGACGCTCGGCCCGCATCATGCCGCGCTGATGCGCGCCCATGGTCTGGTGCTGACCGCGGAAAGCATCCGTCACCTGTTCGTCGATGCGGTGCATTTCAAGGAGAATGCGCTGGCGCAGATGCAGGTGATGCAGTCCGGCGCCAAGCCGGTGCCGCTCAACGAAGCGGAGATCGAGCAGATCGAGGCTGATGGAGATGCGCGATTGGCACATGCAGAAGCTGTGGAACTATTACGTGCGCAAGGCCATCAAGGACGGCGCGCTGCCTGCTGACTGGACCGGACTGATCCCGAGCAAGGACGCCATGAAGCGCGACAAGATGTATGACGAGCGCGCTGTGAAGAAGCGGTACAGCTTCAGTCTTCGTCATTGCCGGACTCGATCCGGCAATCCATCTTCTTTCGCGAAAGATGGACCCATCGGAACTCAGGCCTGCCTGAGTTCCGCACCATGGCGCGCACATCGGTCAAACCCGATGTGCGGTAAAGCCCGGGGTGACGAACAGAGCGAACAAAAAAGGGCGCGGCTTGCACCGCGCCCTTTTCTTTTCACAGCGATCCCGGATCAGCAGTGCAGCGTTTCACGCTAGCGCTGCGTCCGGGACGAGGCTTAGAAGCCGCCCATTCCGCCCATGCCGCCGCCCATCCGCCGCCCGGCATGGCCGGGGCCGAGGCGCCGTCCTTCGGCGCCTCGGCGACCATCGCCTCGGTGGTGATCAGCAGGCCGGCGACCGAGGCCGCGTCCTGCAGCGCCGTGCGCACGACCTTGGCCGGATCGATGATGCCGGCCTGTCGACCATGTCGACATACTCTTCGTTCTGCGCGTCGAAGCCGAAGGTCTCCGACTTGTTCTCCAGGATCTTGCCGACCACGATCGAGCCCTCGACGCCGGAGTTCTCGGCGATCTGACGGATCGGCGCTTCCAGCGCCTTCAGCACGATGTTGATGCCGGCCTGGACGTCGGAGTTGTCGTTGGTGAGCTTGCCGACCGCCTTCTTGGCGCGCAGCAGCGCGACGCCGCCGCCCGGCACGATGCCTTCCTCGACCGCGGCGCGGGTGGCGTTGAGCGCGTCCTCGACGCGGTCCTTCTTCTCCTTCACCTCGACCTCGGTCGCGCCGCCGACGCGGATCACCGCGACGCCGCCCGCGAGCTTGGCGAGACGCTCCTGCAGCTTCTCCTTGTCGTAGTCCGAGGTGGTCTCCTCGATCTGCGCCTTGATCTGGCCGACGCGGGCCTCGATGTCCTTGCTTCTTGCCGGCGCCGTCGACGATCGTGGTCTTTTCCTTCTCGATCATGACCTTCTTGGCGCGGCCGAGCATGGCGAGCGTGACGTTCTCGAGCTTGATGCCGAGGTCTTCGGAGATCAGCTGGCCGCCGGTGAGGATCGCGATGTCTTCCAGCATCGCCTTGCGGCGATCGCCGAAGCCCGGCGCCTTCACGGCCGCGACCTTGAGGCCGCCGCGCAGCTTGTTGACGACGAGCGTCGCGAGCGCCTCGCCCTCGATGTCCTCGGCGACGATGACGAGCGGCTTGCCCGACTGCACCACCGCCTCGAGCACCGGCAGCATCGCCTGCAGCGACGGAGAGCTTCTTCTCGTGCAGGAGGATGTAGGCGTCCTCGAGCTCGGCCACCATCTTCTCGGCATTGGTGATGAAGTAGGGCGAGAGATAGCCGCGGTCGAACTGCATGCCCTCGACGACCTCGAGCTCGGTGTCGAGCGACTTGGCCTCCTCGACCGTGATGACGCCCTCGTTGCCGACCTTCTGCATCGCCTCGGCGATCATCTTGCCGATCGAGGCTGTCGCCGTTGGCGGAGATGGTGCCGACCTGGGCGATCTCGGCGGAGGAGCTCGACCTTCTTGGCGCGCTTCTCGATGTCCTTGACGACGGCGGTGACGGCGAGGTCGATGCCGCGCTTGAGGTCCATCGGGTTCATGCCGGCGGCGACCGACTTGGCGCCTTCCCGCACGATCGCCTGCGCCAGCACGGTGGCGGTGGTGGTGCCGTCGCCGGCGCGTGTCGTTGGTCTTGGAGGCGACTTCGCGCACCATCTGCGCGCCCATGTTCTCGAACTTGTCCTCGAGCTCGATCTCCTTGGCGACGGTGACGCCGTCCTTGGTGATGCGCGGAGCGCCGAAGCTCTTGTCGAGCACGACGTTGCGGCCCTTCGGGCCGAGCGTGACCTTCACCGCATTGGCGAGGATGTCGACGCCGCGCAGCATCTTGTCGCGCGCGTCGGTGGAGAATTTTACGTCCTTGGCAGCCATTTGATTACTCCGTTGAATCTGTCCTACCTGAGGCGCTCGATGCAGCTCTCGAGGACGGCGCGTCCTTCGAGACGGGCCTCGGCCAGACGAGGGGTATCTCAGGCGATCACGCCCATGATGTCGGACTCCTTCATGATCAGGAGTTCCTCGCCGTCGAGCTTGACCTCGGTGCCCGACCACTTGCCGAACAGCACCTTGTCGCCGGCCTTGACGTCGATCGGGATCAGCTTGCCGGCTCTCGTCGCGGCCGCCCGGGCCGACGGCGATGATCTCGCCCTCCTGCGGCTTTTCCTTGGCGGTGTCCGGGATGATGATGCCGCCCTTGGTCTTCTCTTCGGCGTCGATGCGGCGCACGACCACGCGGTCGTGCAGGGGACGAAACTTGGTCTTGGCCATGGCTTCCTCGTCGGCGCGATGCGCGCGGGTTAGTGACCGAATGCGTCGATCGGATAGGGCCTTAGCAGTCTCGAGGGAGAGTGCTAAGATGGCCCGGAGATAGGGCTTGGGTGCTGGACTGTCAAGTTTAGGCCATTCGCCGTGCCTGCCTGTCCGAAGCCGTGCAGAGACGGCGGGCCCGGCCGTCACGGACACTTGCGCTGCGCGCCCGTGGCCCCGCTAACTCGGGCTTCATTGCCCGGGAGATTTTGATGCGTCGCGTTTATCCGCGCCCGTTGACGGCCGCGTCCCTGGGCCGTGCTCGTCGCCGCTGCTCGCCGGCTGCGCGACGCGCCGCCAGCCTCACCACCGCCTCTCGAGCCGGCCGCGCCGGCGAGTGGAGCCGACACTTGCCGCCGAGCTTCCCGCCGCAGGAGCTGATCGGCCGCTGGGGCCATACCGCCTATCACCGCGCCGGACGACCGCGCGCGCACCGAGGCGGCCGCCCGCAATCAGTGCAAGCAGCCTTACGTCATCGGCGCCGGGCCCTCCGGCGGCGTGATCATGCACCTTGCCGACCAGAAGGAGCCGCAGGAGTTGCGGCTTAAGGGTCGCCCAGTGGCAAGAACTACATCGGGCCGGAAGGCCCGCCCGGCGGGCGCGCAGGACCGCGAGGTCGTGTCTTTCGACGGGCGTGTTCTGATCACGCGCTGGATGGATCCGGAAATCGCCGGCCGTTACGGCAACGGCGTCTACGTCCGCTGCGCGCCGCGCGGCGTAGGCGAGCACGATGAGCACCGTCGATCTGGCACAACCCGAAATGCTCCACCTCGCGCAAGGTGCTGGAGATGATCCGCGCCAAAGGCGTCGAGCCGACCGTCCGGGATTATCAGAAGGATCCGCCAAGCGCGGCCGAGATCAAGGCGGCGCTGAAAGCCATGGGCATGAAGCCGCGCGACCTCCTGCGCAGGAAGAACACGCCCTATGACGAGCTCGGCCTCGACGATCCCAAGCTCAGCGACGCCGCACTTGTCGCCGCGATGGCGGAGCATCCGCTGCTGATCGAGCGGCCGGTGGTCCACACCAGAAAGGGCACGCGGCTGTGCCGGCCGGTGGAACGGCTGCAGGAAATCTTGTGACCGAGCCGGCGCCGGCCGATCCCCGTTCCGCTTCCGCTCGCGGTCTGGGAGCGCGATGGCCTTGCCGCCGCGCTCGAACAAGGCCGGTCTGCCCGCCGACGACATCCAAGCCGACGGCACCGCTGTTCTGGCGCTTTGAGAATGACGACGTCCCGGTCGGCTTCGGCGGCCTGGAGATCTTCGGCGATCAGGCGCTGCTGCGCTCGGTGGTGACTTTGCCGCCGGTGCGCAACCGCGGCATCGGCAACGCCATCGTGGCGTCGCTGGAGACGGAAGCGCGCATCCGCGGCTGCCGCGCAGTCTGGCTGGTCACCGAAAAGGCCGTGGCTTTCTTCGCCGGGCTCGGCTACCGCGCCTGCGAGCGTTCGGAAGCCCCGAAAATAGCGCGTGAGGCGGCGTCGTTCGCCTGTCCCGCAACGGCGGCGAGCGATGATGAAGCGGCTGGATTGAGCGGTACCTGGAAGACGGCGCCACATACCCCGCCTCGTCCTGAGGACAGCCGAAGGCTGGAGGGCAGGTGACTAGCCGCGCGCCGCGAACATCGCGTCGATTTCTTTCTGCGAAAGGCAGCCGTGGTCGCCTTCCACCTTCGGTCCGTTTAACAGCGTCGCATGTTTCTTGCACCTCGGCCGCGGCCCGCGGCTCCCGCCAACTGCTCGATCCCGCCCCAGATCTGCATGAGCTTGCGGATGTGTTCCTCGATAAACTGCAAGCGTGGCGGTCACTTTGGTGATGCGCTGGCCGGCGAGGTCCTGGAAATTGCATGCCTCGATGATGCTGGTCACCTGGTCGAGGATGTCGCGCGCGAGATCTCTGATCCTGAATATTGTTGATCGCGGCGGCAAGCATCTTGGCGGCTTCCTCGATCTCCTCGCTCGCCTGCAGGATGCGTTGCGTTGCGGATTTCGGTGCCGCCGACTGCGGCATTGAGTTCCTGGCTGACCCGGCCCATGTCGGGATTGGTAAAGCTTGTCAGCACCAGGGTCGCAATCTCCTGCTTGGTGCGCTGGACCGCGTCATGGATCGAGCTGGGCTCGCTCTTGAACGCGCCGGTTTTTGCGGCAAGCAACGGCGCGGCTTGCCGCAGGTCATGCGCGCCAATCGCCTCCCGCAGTGACCGTAATTCAGTCATGACCTCGGCGTGGCGCAAGGCTGCTTCCGCCGACGGCTCAACAGCGGTCGGCGCAGCACGCATGCCGGTGAGTTCCTCGATGTGGAAAACCTCGCGCCGCCTCGACATTGTTTGTTCGCTGCTCCCTGGCGCATGATCCGGCGAAGGAAACCGGTTGCCGATATACGTCATGCGCTGCGCGCCAAGCCACGCTTGTTTCTACACGGTGCAGCTTAACGTCCAGTTCCATGCGCGGCGTAACCGCGGCTTAACCATAAGCTCTCGCGCTTCATCGAAAATAAACCGTAACATTGTGAACGCAGCGTGCAGCAACACGGTAAACGCCGCTTTTAACCAATCGGTCGATTTGGCGCTGTATTCCGGCGGGGTGCAGCGGGCAGTCTCGCCCGCGCGCTTGAGTATCAGTTCAGAGTACGCCGATGCAGCGCCCCGTCCTTACGACATTCCTGATGGTCCTTGCTGGAACAGGTCAGGCCTTTGCACAGCCGATGCCGCCGAACGGCCCCAACCTCGGCGGCGGTTTCATCGAATTCATCTTCAGCGGTGGACAGAGCCGTCACGGCCGCCCGGCGAACCAGGTGCAGCCGGGTGTGCAGCAGCCTTACGTCTCGGGGCAACACGCCGACGATCCGGCGCAGAGAATGTATGGCCAACCGCAGTATGTCATTCAGGCGTCGCTGCCCCTGCAACGGGTTGCGCCGGACCCGCGATACCTGAAGCAGGTGGTTGATTACGACGGCAATGAGCCGCCCGGCACGATTGTGATCAACACGCCCGAAAAATTCCTCTATCTGGTGCAGGAAAACGGCACGGCGCTGCGTTATGGCATCGGCGTCGGGCGGCCAGGCTTCACCTGGGCTGGCGAGCACGAAGTCACTGCCAAGCGCGAGTGGCCGGACTGGCGGCCGCCGAAAGAAATGCTGGTGCGCCGGCCCGACCTGCCGCGCTACATGGAAGGCGGGCCTGATAATCCGCTCGGCGCGCGCGCGCTCTATCTCGGCTCGACGCTTTACCGCATCCACGGCTCGAACGAGCCATGGACCATCGGCATGCAGGTCTCCTCCGGCTGCATCCGCATGCGCAACGAGGACGTGATCGATCTGTACGAGCGCGTGAAGCTCGGCACCACGGTGGTGGTGATCTGAATCAGTGCGCCTGGCGCACCGAAAGCATGGTGTAATCGGGATCGGAGGTGAAGAACTCGCCGATCGGGCACTGCTTCTTCAAGAGCTCGAGCCGATTGCCGCTCTCCTTGCCTTTGCCGACCGGGATCGGATTCATCACCGGATTCACGCCAACGACTTCGTCCAGGTCTTCCTTGAACTTGTCCATGTTCTCGACCGTGAAGCCGACATGGTCCATGCCGCTCGTCAGAATGCTCTGGCCGGCGTAATTCTGAATCTTCCACGGCATGATCAGCAGCGTGACCTTGCCGTCGCTGAGATAGTGATTGGGGTCGCCGGCTTGGCTGTTCTGCTCATTCAGCTCGAATACGTCGATGTAAAAGCGCGCCATCTCGTCCGGGTGCATGGTGCGGACCGCGACGTGGCTGATGTGGCGCTCATTCTGCTCGCCGGTATTCTCGACATAAGCGGCGTGGCGGTTCTTCATGTCCTTCTGCGAAATGTCGAACACGTTGCCGTCCGGATCGTTGGCGGTCAGGCCGGCGAAGGGGCGCGTGCTCGGGCGCTGCACCCAGTCGGCCTGCGGATATTTGCTGCGCATGCGGTCGAACACCGTTTCGACGTCCTCGACCTGGATGCCGAAATGGTCGAGCCCGGACGCCCGGCCCGCTTTGCGCGGGTTGATATTGAGCCCGACATAGCCGTCGCCGACGGTGATCGCGCGCGCCGGATTCTTCGTGCCCGACGCTTTCATTCCGAACACCGATTCATAAAACTTGCCGAGCAGCGCGTAGCGCTCGCTGACGATCGCAACGTGATTGATCTTGGAAAACATCGGACACTCCTTGATTGCTTGACCCGGAACACAGCATTTGGCTTGTCGGAATCGCGACGCTCGATGCTCGGGGCGGAGTGTCGTTCCGGACAAGTCATTCTATATCCGCCCGGCAACGCCGGACAACTGCCGGATTCACCCAGGGCAGCGCTTCCGCGAGCAGCAGCGGCGCGGCGTTGGCAGCAGCAGTTCCGCTTCGGCCATCTGCCGGCCTGCTGATGCTGGCGAGGCGGTGAAAAAAAGCAGCGGCCCCGCTAAGGGGCCGCTATCGTTTTGGTTCGGTCAGTCTACGCCGCCGCCATCCCCGCCGCCGTCGCCGCCAAAATCGACGCCGCCGTCACCGCCGGGATCATCGCTGATATGCTGCGGGGTATCGAAGAAGCCTTGGCGGTCCTCGCGGCCACCGCCGATGTCATTAAGGCCTGCTTCACGCGCCAGGTCGCTGTCGCGCGCGCCCCCGCCCCAGGGCGAATCTCCGCCGGTGTCGCCGAATTTCTGGGTGCCGGCATGGGCCTTGTCGCCACCGATCATCGAGCCGAGGCTGTTGAACAGCAGCGAGCCGCCGATCACGCCGGCGGCGGTCGCCGCCGCGGTGCCGAGAAAGGAGCCGCCGCCGCGACCGGAATCCTGCGGCATCGCCTGCTGACGTTGCTGGTACTGCTGCGGCGTATTCCACACGCTGCCGCGCCCGCCCACCGAGGGAACGGAGCCGCGCCGCTTCGGATCGGGCCCGAGCAAGGCCTCGCGCATGTTGTCGAGGAAGCCGCGGTCCTGCTGCGGCTCGTCGATCTCCCCGCCGAGCTCGCGGATGCGTTCTTCCGCCATCTTCAGCGCCTCATCCTGCACCAGCACGGTCTGCACCAGCGGATAGAGCGCGTGCGGCGCGTGCGCCAGGCCTTCGGCGATGGCCCGTTCGGCCTCCGGGTCGCGCGGCTGGTGTTCCAGCTGGGCCAGGCGGTCGAACAACTCGTCGATAAGCTGACGTTCCTGCGGTGTCATCGGTCGTCTCCCTTGCGCCACTGATAAGTTAGCGCCCAACGACGGTTATGTGGGGAGGATTCCAGCCGGAAAGAATGGCCGCGCCAAAATATTCTGGGGTCGGAAGGCGACAGTTCAGCTCAGGGCGACGCCATAGGCGGCCAAGGTCGGCGGGCAGGGCGTCGCTCGCCGAGATAGGCATATTCCCGCTCGCGCTGGGTGGTGAGCGGATCGAGCCGGTTCAGCTCGTCGTCGACGACGCCGGGATGGCACATCACCACGCCGTCCGGCGGCAGCCGGTGCAGGAAGCGCGGAAACAGCTTGGCGAAATCCGGCTCGCCGCGGAAATCATAGGCGCCGGCGAAGGCCGGATTGGTGCGTAGTCCGTTCCTGCGCGCGCGGCGGCGGAAGCTCTAGCTGAGCGCGTCGAGCAGCATCGCCTTGCGGTCGAAGCGCTGCCAGCGGGATCGAGCGGCCGCATTGCCGCACCCAGGCCTGCGGCGCCATCTCCTTCACCACCGACAGGAAGGCGTCGCGCACCTGCGGAAACAGATGCACATGCTGGTGACCGTCGACGAAATCCGGCGCGCGGCCGAAGGCCAGGACGAAGGCCTTGAACTGCGTCGCGATCTCGATGGCGAGACGCTCGTGACTCAGCCGCTGCAGGAAGGCGGCGAGCATCATCGCCTCGAGCGGCAGGAAGCCGCCGTCGCGCAGCGGCCCGTAACCCGGAGTCATCGGCGTGAACGGCGCGGTCAGCGTCACATGCAGGCCGATCGCGCGCCGCGCTTGTCCCGTCGTTGAGGCCGACACAGCGCCTCCGCCTCGGTCTTGCTGAAGCTCGGCGCCGCGACCATCACCGAGGTGGCATTGATGCCGCCCGCGCGCGATCGAGATCGCGGATCGCGGTGTTGACGCCGGGCGCGATGCCGTAGTCGTCGGCGCACAGCCAGATGCGGCGCGGCTGCGGCGCCGGCGGAACCGCGCGCATCATTCGGCGGCGGTCCTTGCGGACGCGGGTCGTCGGCGCGCGCCTCGTCGGCCTGTTTCAGGCTGTGCTCGGCGACGAAATAGACCGGCCGCGCCTTGATCTCGGACAGACCTTGCCGATGTACTCGCCCATGATGCCGATCATGAGGAGTTGCACGCCGCCGAGCACCATCAGGCCGACCACCACCGACGGATAGCCGGGCACGGATTGTCCGTAGACCACGGTCTCGATCAGGATCTGCATGCCGAACATGAACGCGCCGACCGGCGAGCAGCAGCCCGAGCAGGCTGGCGAGCCGCAGCGGCGCGACCGAGAACGAGGTCAGGCCTTCGATCGAAAGGCCGATCAGCGCGCGCATGTTCCAGTTGGATTTGCCGTGCGCGCGTTCCGCCGGCTTGTAGTCGACGCGCATCTGGCGAAAGCCGATCCAGCTCGCGAGGCCCTTGAAGAAGCGGTTGCGCTCCGGCATCTGCCGCAGCGCCGCCGCCGCGCGCGGCGACAGCAGGCGGAAGTCGCCGGCGTCCTCCGGGATCTTCTGGCGCGCGCCCCAGTTGATGATGCGTGTAGAAAGCATGCACCGCCACGCGCCGCGTCAACGGCTCGCTCGCGCGGTGCGCCTTGGCGGTATAGACGACGTCGTAGCCGTCATCGAGCCAATGGCCGACCAGCGTGTCGACGAGGTCGGGCGGATGCTGGCCGTCGCCGTCCATGAACAGCACCGCGCCGAGCCGCGCATGGTCGAGGCCGGCGAGCAGCGCCGCCTCCTTGCCGAAATTGCGCGACAGCGACACCACCTGCACGTCGAGATCGCGAAGCCGGCAACTCGCGCGCGACCGCGAGCGTGGCGTCGCGGCTGCCGTCGTCGACATAGACGACCTCGCAACGCAGCGCGCGCTTCTCCTGCAGCCGCCGCGCCACCTCGGAAAGCCGCGCATGCAGCGCCGCAGCCCGGCCGCCTCGTTGAACAGCGGCACGACGATCGACAGGCCGGCGGCTGCGGTTGCGGCGTCATGCGGCCAATTATATAGCACGGGCAAAGGCCTGTCGCGCCTGCGCGGCCCGTGCTAAGCGGCTCCTATGAATCCCCTCAACCGCTGCATCGCTTTCTGGCAACGCCAGGCGATGCTGGTGAAAGCCACGAGTTTCGCGCTGGTCGGCGTGGTCAATACGGCCATCGACCTCGCCGTCTTCCTTGCCGCCTATAATTTGCTGGAGCTGACACTGATTCCGGCCAATGTCCTGGCCTGGTTCGTCGCGGTGTCCTGTTCCTACGTGATGAATTCGACCATCACCTTTGCCGCGGAATCGGGACGCAAGCTGCGCTGGCGTGACTATGGGACCTTTGTCGCGTCAGGCGTGGTCGGCGTGATCGCCAACACCGCGACGCTGGTGCTGGCGTCCTACGTGCGTGCCGGTGTTGGTGGCGAAGCTGATGGCGATCGGCGTGAGCTTCCTGGTCAATTTCTCGATGTCGCATTTCGTGGTGTTCCGGAAGAAAACTCCGCGGTCATCGTCCGCGAAGGCGGACGATCCAGTACTCCCGGCGATCATTGATGCGGAAGGACTGCGTTTACTGGATGCCCCGCCGGAGCCTGTCATCGGGCCGCGCAAGAGCGCGGACCCGTTGGCGGGGCATGACAGCAGTCACAGCCCCGCTTCCAGCTTGGCGTAGAGCGGATTGTCGCGCGCGAACACATAGTCGAGCGTCCGACCGAAACGCTGTCGGCGCCTTTCTCGCGCAGGAAATTCGCGAGCGCATGCACCTGGTCGTCGGCGCATGCAGCGTCAGCATGCCGGACGACGTCGGCCCGCCGAACGGCGCGCTGGCGCCGAAGCGCTCCTTCACCTCGGCAAGGAAAGCGTCGTCGCTGTCGGGAAAGCGCGTGCGCACCTCGCGGAATTCGCCGGCGCGCGCCTGCGCGGCGATGCGGTCGAGGATGATGCGCGCGGTCTCGCGCGCCTGCGCGCCCCAGTCGGCCTGGCGTGACGCCACCAGATTGGCCTGCGAGCGCAGGATAATGCCGTCCTCGATCACCTTCAGCCCATTGGCCGCGAGCGTCGCGCCGGTGGTGGTGATGTCGACGATCAGCTCGGCCGAGCCGGCCGCCGGCGCGCCTTCGGTGGCGCCCAGGCTCTCGACGATGCGGTAATCGACGATGCCGTGCGCCGCGAAGAAGCCGCGGGTCAGATTCACGTATTTGGTGGCGACGCGCATCTTGCGGTCGTTGCGGGCGCGAAACGCGGTGGCGACATCGTCGAGATCGGCCATGCCGCGCACGTCGATCCAGGCCTGCGGCACCGCGACCACCACATTGGCATAGCCGAAGCCGACGCCGTCGAGCAGCACGACGCGCTGCTCCGCGTCGGGAATCATCTCGCGCACCAGATCCTCGCCGGTGATGCCGAGATGCGCCGCGCCCTGCGCGAGCTGCGAGGTGATATCGGCAGCGGAAAGATAGGCGACCTCGACATTGTCGAGCCCGGCGATGCGCGCCGCGGTATTCCCGCGCGCCGCGCGGCTTCACGAGATGAAGACCGGCGCGCGCGAAAAAGGCCTCGGCGTTTTCCTGCAGGCGGCCCTTTCGACGGCACCGCGAGGACGAGCGGACCGCTCATGCTGCGCTCCCGTTGCCCGCCAGGCGTTCGATCCAGACCGCGAAGCCGACCGCCGGGATCGGCGCGGCGCGCGCCGAGCCGGGTCAGCAGCCCGTCATAGCGCCCGCCGGCGACCAGCGGATCGCTCGCCGTCGGAATTCGGATCGTGCAGCTCGAATTCGAAGCCGGTGTAATAATCGACGCCGCGGCCGAAGGCGGTCGAGAAACGGATGCGCTTCAAGTCGACGCCGCGCGCGGCGAGAAAGCCGGTGCGGCTTTCGAACAGATCGATGCGCGGGGTTCAGGGCGTCCGCCACCTCGCCCGCGAGCGCGCGCAGCTTTTCCGCCACGTCATCGGGATCGCCGCTGATGGCGAGGAATTGCTCGATCACTTCGCGCCGTCTCGCGCGGCAGCGCGGTGGCCGCGCCGAGCGCGGCCTGTTCCAGGAAGCGGTCGGCGATCTCGCCGACCGAGCGCCCGCCGACCGCCGTGATCCCGGCGATCGAAAGCAGGTCGGTGACGAGCGCATGCGCGCCCTTCGGGTCGGCGCCGGCCAGCGCCGCCAGCACGCCCTGATATTCCGGCCGGCCGTTGGTCGCGGCGAGGCTCAGCCGTTCGAGGTCCTGCGCCAGGCTCTTCTTGCGGTTGAAATCCTTCAGCAGCCGCCGCTTCCAGGCCGGCGCGAGATCGAGCGCGGCAACCAGCGCGGCGAACAGCCCGACGTCGCCCATGCGGATTTCCGGCGCCGTCACGCCGTAATGCGTCGCGGCTTCGAGGCCAAGCGCCAGCATTTCCGCGTCGGTCGCCGCGGTGTCGCTGCGTCCGAAAGATTCGATGCCGGCCTGCAGGAATTCGCCGGGGCCGTCCTCGCGGTGGCGGAACACCGGGCCGAGGTAGCAATAGCCCGCCGGCTTGCCGGCCTTGCCGGAGGCGAGGTAGTCGCGCGAAACCGGAATGGTGAGATCGGGCCGCAGGCAGAGCTCGCGGCCGCTCGGGTCGAGCGTGAGATACATGCGCCGGCGGATGTCCTCGCCGGAGAGGTCGAGGAACGGCTCCGCCGGCTGCAGCAAGGCGGGCGCGCGGCGGGCATAGCCCGCGCGCTCATAGGAAGCGACCAGCGCTTCCGCCCGTGCGTCCGGCACGGCCGCCCCGGCCGCCATGGTTACTGCCTCGTTCATCGTCCCGTCCTGTTGCAGCAGGGGCGCGGTATAGCATTTCTGCGTTAAATTTCGACGCCGGATCGCTGAGGCGCATAATGCGTCCAAAGGCCAAAAACGGGGCAGAGTTAATGAATTTCGGGCCGCGTGCTAACATTCCGCATCGGATTCGCGAGGGAGATCGTGCCATGCGCCGCCAGCTCGCCGTTATTGCCCTAACTCTGCTGTTTGCCGCTCCCGCGCTCGCGCTCGATATGCCCGCGCGCAAGGCCGGCCTGTGGGAAATCAAGATGCTGTTCGAGGGTGGCGGCATGCCGCCGCAGACGATGAAGCAGTGTCTCGACCAGGCCACCGACAAGGCTTTGAGCGCGCAATTCGGTGGAGCTGCGCAGGGGGCCTGCTCGAAGCAGGACGTCAAGACCGCCGGCGGAACGACGACCATCGACTCGGTGTGCAAGACCGGGCCCGCCACCACCACGACGCGTGCCGTGATCACCGGCAGCTTCGACAGCGCCTATACGATGAAGATCAATTCCAAAAGCGAAGGCGGCCCGGCGATTCCGGGCATGCCGCCGGGCGGCGAGACCCGCATGACGATCGAGGCGAAACATCTCGGCGCCTGCCAGGCCGGGCAGAAGCCTGGCGACATCATGATGTCGAACGGCATGAAGATGAACGTGCTCGACATGCAGAAGATGGGGGGCACGGGCGGCGGGATGATGGGCCCGCCGGGTGGAATGCCGCCGGGCGCGGCGCCGCGGCGGTGAGTGCTGTGTGTCCCGGATGCGGTGCAGCGTGAAACGGTGCACCGCTGATCCGGGACCATTCCAGACTCGGAGCCCGTAACGATCCCGGGTCAGCAGCGCATCATTTCATGCTGCGCTGCGCCCGGGAAACGCGGTCAATGCTTGATACCGTGACGGTCGAGCAGTTTTTTCACCGCGTCGACGAGCTCCGCTTCCTTCACCGCGAACTGCGCCTGCGCCTGCTTCTGCAGATAGTCGTCGCGCTCCTTTGATTCCCCGCCGAGCTGCGCGCCGATCGCGAGGTCCTTGATCAGCACCTGCGGCCCGTTCGGGTCATTCTTCTCATTGGTGCCCTGGATGATCGCGCAGGGCGCGTTGCGCTTGTCGGCGTATTTCAGCTGCTGGCCGATGCCGTGATTTTTGCTTCCGAGATAAAGCTCGGCGCGGATATCTGCCTTCCGAAGCTTCTGCACCATCTGCTGATAGTCGCCGAGACGGGCATGATCGAGGACTGTCACCAAGCACTGGACCCGTTTGCGCCTCGGCAGAAACGAGCGGGCTGTTGATCGCCTGCAAGGCCGCGAGCAATCGCGAGACGCCGACCGAGAAGCCGGTCGCCGGCACCGGCTCGCCGCGAAAGCGCGACACCAGGCCGTCATAGCGCCCGCCGCCGCCGACCGAGCCGAAGCGCACCGGGCGGCCCTTCTCGTCCTTGGTTTCGAAGGTCAGTTCCACTTCAAACACAGCGCCGGTGTAATATTCCAGGCCGCGCACGACGGAAGGATCGATGACAACTCGTCCCATCGTCATACCCGGCTGGCAACAACAAGATTCTTAATCTCAGCGAGTTCGGTTGACTCCCTTCTCGCCCAACGCACTCCCTTCAACCGCTGCTTCAAAGTTAGCGATTGTAACTTCGTTGGCGGAAACTGTGCTCTTCGCTCCCGATCCGCGTTCTCCCCACCCCGTCAAAATTCAATTATCCGCGTGATTTGAACGTCATTAAGTCCAGCCCCTTTGGTGAAGTCGCCCGCTTTCGTCTTTGCGACCGCTGCCGAGCAACTGTTCCACGCCCTCAATGCCCAATCGATCCAACTTATCGATCGCTCGCAGGACGGTGAGACGTTTGCCTGCGTTTGCGTCACCGCCTAACTGCACAGCCTCCATCACTCCATCCAGCACCTTCCGGTTGTTCACCTTCACCACATACTGGCCGCGCTTGATGCCGAGCGCCTCCATCGCGTCGGCCGCCATCATGCACATCTCGGCATCGGCGGCGGGCGAGGCGGAGCCCACGGTGTCGGCGTCGAACTGCATGAATTGCCGAAAACGTCCCGGGCCCGGGCTTCTCGTTGCGAAACACCCAGCCCTCGCGGTAGCTGCGATAGGGCAGGGCGAGATGCTGGAAATTCTCCGCCACATAGCGCGCCAGCGGCGCGGTCAGGTCGTAGCGCAGCGAGCAGCCACTGCTCGTCGTCGTCCTGGAAGGAGAACACGCCTTCGTTCGGCCGGTCCTGGTCGGGCAAAAACTTGCCGAGCGCGTCGGTATATTCGATCGCCGGCGTCTCCAGCGGCTCAAAACCGTAGCGCTCATAGACCGCGCGGATTTTTTCGATCATGCGGCGCGTGGCGGCGATCTCGGCCGGGCCGCGGTCGGCCAGGCCGCGCGGCAGGCGCGCCTTCAGTTTCTGCGGCTTCTTCTCGGCCATGTCGGTGATCGGGGAGCTTGATCTGCGTGAAGATGCGCGGGTGGTAGCAGCCGCGAATTAAGGCGGCAAGCAGCTGAATCGTCATTCCGGGGCGCGGCGAAGCCGCGAACCCGGAATCCGGATGCAGGCGCCAGCGTGCGCCTCTGGATTCCGGATAGCCTCGCGCTGCTCGGCTTCCGGAATGACAAAGCAGAAGGCCCAGCGCGGCCTGCGCCACCTCTCCCCGCGGGAGAGGTGGTTGCGACGAACCTCAGTCCTTCACGCGCACCAGCGAGCCGGCGGCCAACGTTCCGGGCCGGGCCAGCGCCGCCTCGATGCTGCTCAGGCGCCGCTCAAGTGACGCCATTTGCTCCTGCTGCGCCTGGATGATTGTCCGCTGTTGCCGAGCTTGCTCCGCCTGCTGTTGATCGCGCTCGGTCAAAACGCCGATCTGCTCCGCCTGCGCCTCGATGGTTTTTTGCTGGCGCTGATAGTCGGCGAGGAAAATCGCGGTCATGTCGCCCATCTGCCGGATGATCGGCGAGGGCCCCGCGTGCCTCGTGCCCAATTGGCCGGTCGCTGTGTCAATCAACACAGCCGCGCCGTTCGCAACCGCCCTTCCTCTAATGCCCGCTATGAAGGTTTTGGCGTGCGTGGACTGCGTGCCGATCTTGATTGTGGCGGAGTCGGCGGGGTGCCCTTGATCGCCGATGAAGATGTTGTTGGATACCCTGACCGCATTGAAGCCCGCTTGGAAGCCGATGGCGATGTTGCTGTTGCCGGTGGTGTTGTTGGAGAGCGCATCTTGCCCCAGGGCGGTGTTGCTGCCGCCGGCGGTGTTGTTGACAAGCGCACTGCTCCCCAGGGCGGTGTTGAAGTCGCCGGAGGAGTTGTGGAAGAGCGCAGTGCTCCCCAGGGCGGTGTTGCTGCCGCCGGTGGTGTTGCCCCGTAGCGCATGGACTCCCAGGGCGGTGTTGCTGTCGCCGGTGGTGTTGCCCCGGAGCGCACTGCTCCCCAGGGCGGTGTTGGCGCTGCCTGTGCTGTTGGTCAGGAGCGCTTGGGCCCCCAGGGCGGTGTTGAGCGTGCCGGTGTTGCTCTGCAGCGCTTGGACCCCCAGGGCGGTGTTGTTGCTGCCGATGTTGTGAAGGAACAGGCTGGCCGCAGCGCTCAACGCGATTTTTCCGGTTTCCGGCGAGAAAATGCCGGTGCTGGGGTTCGAGGCAAAATTGATCGCGGGCGCTTTGAGGCTGCCGTTCGCCACCGTGTTTGGGCCGGGCGGGCCTCGCACCCCTTGTGGGCCTTGCGCACCCGTGGCTCCGGCTTGGCCCTTCTCGCCTTCCGGGCCTTTCGGGCCGGTGTTTCCCGTCGGTCCCTGCGGGCCTTGTGCGCCGGTGTTGCCTTCAGGCCGGTTCGCCGCGCGCGGCGAAGTCTGCCAATCGACGGGTTCAGGTCGGCCGCTTGTGGTGTGCGCGTCTCGCGCGCCAGCTGGCGCCGTCGAGAGTGGCGAGGTCGTCGATCGCGTAGGCCCTCGTCGCCAGCCAGGCCCGAGACCCCCTTCGGCCCGCAGGAGCCGACGGCGGCCGGATCGGTCGCGGTGCCCACTTTCAATTCGATGATGCAGTCGGTCGGGAGATAGAGCAGCGAGAACTCGAACGCTTTGGTCGCCGTTGATGTCGTGTTGAATCGGCCGTCGAGCGTGACCTGTGTGCTCGCCTTGGCTGTAGTCCCCTGCACGACAAGCCGCCCGCCTTCGACCGCCGCCTTGGTGAGGTTGATGCCGGTCCCGGGCAACACCGCCAGCGGCATCGGGGAGCATCGGCCGGAGCCTGTGCGAAGGCTTCGGCGGCGGACAACAACAAAAGCGTGGGCATCGCCACGCGAGCCAGCATGTGCATAGGACTTCCTCCAACCCCAGAATTCATCGTAGCGCGTAACAGCCGCGGTACTATTGATATTCCCAGCACCCTCTCGGGCATCGCGTTGTTGTTCCCTCTCCCCACGTGCGGGGAGAGGGCAGCAGGAACCTTCAGTCCTTCACGCGCACCAGCGAGCCGGCTGCCATCGTGCCGGGCCGGGCCAGCGCCGCCTCGATGCCGCTCAGGCGCCGCTCAAGTGACGCTATCTTTTCCGCCTGCTGTTGATCGCGCTCGGTCAGAACGCCGATCTGCTCCGCTTGGGCCTCGATGGTCTGTTGCTGCCGCTGATAGCCGGCAAGGAGGAACGGCGGCAGCAGGTGATACTTCACCGTTTCGGTCTGGCCGTCGGCATTGAACACCGCCAGATCGGGCAGCACCTCGGCCACCTCTTCGGCGATCAGGCCGTATTGGATCGGCTTGTCGCCGTCGTCATACGGCTGCTTGTAGCGGAACGTCACCGGCCGCAGCTGCATGAGCGCCGCGCTCACGTCGCCCAGGGACTGGATGTCCTCCTTGTAGCGGCGCGACGAGCTAACGGTGCCAAGTTGACCGTTCGAATCGATCAGCACGGTGACGGCATCGTTCACGCCGGTGGTCCGCCCCCGGATGCCGGCGATGAAGGTCTTGGTCTGCACGACGTTCGCCGATCCTGATGGTGTTGGTATCGGCGGGCGCGCCCGAGCTGCCGATGAAGATGCTGTCGGCCGGTGCGTCCGCGATCGTTGCCCGCGCCAACACCGATGGCGATGTTGTTGCCGTGGTGTCGCGGAGCGCGTTGACCAGCTGGAGCGCATTCGACGCCCACGGCGGTGTTATTGATGCCGGTGGTGTTGTTCAGGAGCGCGTCGGTCCCCAGGGCGGTGTTGAGGCCGGTGGTGTTGCTCCGGAGCGCTGCCCCACGGCGGTGTTGTCTGGGGCGCTGTGCTTGGGAGCGCATTGCGCCCCAGGGCGGTGTTGTTGTTGCCGATGCCATGAAGGAACAGGCTGCCTCCCGCGCTCAGCGCGATTTTTCCGGTGGACGGCGAGAAGATGCCGGTGCTGGTGCTCGAGGCAAAATTGATCGCGGGCGCGTTGAGCGCTGCCATTCGCCACCGTATTCGGACCGGGAGGGCCTTGCGGGCCTTGCGCACCCGTGGGTCCGTTGCGCCGTGGCTCCGGCTGCGCCCTTCTCGCCTTCCGGGCCTTGCGGGCCGCGCGCGCCCGTGGGTCCGGTTGCACCGGGCGCTCCTTCACTGCCTTTCGGTCCTTGTTCGCCGGGGTCGCCTTTATCCCCCTTCAGGCCAGTGTCTCCCGTCGGCCCTTGCGGACCTGCCACGCCCCGTGACGCGAATTTTTCCCAGAACGCCGGATTGGTGGACGGCGGCTTATTCAGGTTCGCGGCGGCGTTTTTCTTGCCGCGCCAGCTCGATCCCGCGGACACGACGAGATCGTTCTCGACATAGGTCGTCCCGCTGTTCCAGGCGCCCTGTGGATTGACCCCGCGCGGGCCGCAGTCGGCGATGACGGCTTGCACAGGCGAGGCCGGGGCGCCCTGCAGAGTGAGCTCGGCGACGCAGTCTGACGGCAGATAGATGATGTTGAAGTTGAAGGTGCCGCTGACGATGTTTGCAGTAAAGACGCCGTCAAGCTTGACCGAGGTTCCGGTCGGGCTTTTTCCAGTCAACTTCAGCCTGCCCGCCTCGATCTTGGCACTCTGCACCGTGATGGCGGCGAAGGCCGCCGAAGACGAAAAAGCCAAAGCAAAAATCGCTGCCGCTGCGGCATAGCGCAAGCGACGACCTGTCGCGGCCATGATGTCCCCCTTCGTTACGGCGTTCTTCCTTTATCCTCTGTTCTTCCTCTATCCTCTATAGAGGGTTGGGGGTCGCGGGCAAAGGCGAGCCGTATGATTTTATTCCTTGGAGGTTGTCGCTGACGTTTCGGATGGACCGCCGTTGACCGCCTGCGCCCAGAATCAAATCGTGGCGACGCGCATCGTCGGCCCGATTCTGCCGTCATGGACATTTAGCTTTGCGCAAAATCGCAGTTCTGGCACAGTTGGCATCCGCATTCCGGGGATTGCATGCTGCATCTTGCCGCCATCTTCGTCGCTGCCTGCATGCTGTTCATGGCGAGCGCGGTGGCGGCGGTGCTTTATCGTTTCTTCGACCTGAGCGCCACGGAATCGGCCATGGCCGGTTTGGCCGCGCTGACCGGGCTTGTGCTGTACAACACCGTCACGACGCGCCTGCGCGACCGCAATGACGTCGGCGCGCAGATCGCCGACCTGTCGCGGCTGACCGCCGATCTCGCCAAGCAGATGGCCGAGATCAAGCACAACCTCACCGCCGCCGAGAGCAAGCTGGATGGCGCGGTCAATCGCGTGCGCGCCGCGGCCGAGCCGGTCACGTCGGAAATCGGCGAACTGCGCCTTCGGGTGGAGCAACTGGCCGAAACGGTTGCGCTGCATGAGGCGGCGCTGGCTGCCCGCGCCGCCGCGGACGCCGCGGCATCCGGCGAGGCGCCTGCCGCCGGCGCGCCGATGATCGCGCCGGCCGACGCTGCTCCTGCGGCTGCCAACGGCGCTGGCTTTAAGGCGCTCAATTCCGAGAGCAGGCTCGCCTGCATCCGCGAAGCGCTCGAAGCCGGCCGCATGGATATTTATCTCCAGCCGGTGGTGTCGCTGCCGCAGCGCAAAGTCCGCTTCTATGAAGTGCTGACGCGGCTGCGCAGCGCAGGCGGCGAGCAGGTGATGGCGGAAGACTTCGTGCCGCATGCCGAAGCCGCCGGCTTGATGCCAAAGATCGACAATCTGCAGGTCTTCCGATGCGTGCAGGTCCTGCGCCGTCTGTTGCTGAAGGACCGCGAGCTCGGCGTGTTCTGCAACGTGTCGAGCTCAACGCTGGGCGATCCGGAAGCCTTCTCGCAATTTTCCGATTTCATGGAGGCCAACCGCGCGCTCGCCCCTGTTCTGACGTTAGAGTTCAGGCAGGACGCCTACCGCGCCCTGGGGCCGATCGAACACGAGAGCCTGGCTTCGCTCGCGAGCCGCGGCTTCCGCTTCTCCATGGATCACGTCACCGATCTGCGGATCGAGCCGCGCGAATTGTCCGAGCGCGGCTTCCGCTTCCTCAAGGTTGCTGGCGCAATGCTGCTCAAGAGCGGCCATGCCGCCCGCGGGGATATTCCTCCCGCCGAACTCTCCGACCTGCTGGCGCGCCATCACATCGACCTGATCGCCGAGCGGATCGAGAGCGAGAGCGTCGTGGTCGATCTGCTCGATTTCGACGTGCGCTTCGGCCAAGGCTTGCTGTTCTCGCCGCCGCGGCCGGTGCGCGTCGAAGCGCTGCAGGCCAATGGCGAGCGGCGATGCGAGGCCAATCCCGCCGGCAACGCGGCCCCTTCGCGCCTGCCGGGCATCGGCGACCCGGACGCCTCAAAGCTTGTCTCCCGCCTGGGCGTGGTGGCGTAACGCCGCGGCTGCCTTCTGTTGCTCCCTCCCTCACCGCATGGCCTTGAATGTCCGGCTCTCCGCCTTTCCTCGAACATTGCGCCCCGCTGCTGGCCGATTACGATCTTTTGCTGTGCGACGTCTGGGGCGTGATCCACAACGGCCTGCGAGAGCTTTCCGCCGGCTTGCGAGGCGCTGAAGCGCGCGCGCGACAACGGCAAGACCGTTCTGTTGATCTCGAATTCCCCGCGGCCGGCCGATGGGGTGGTGCCGCAACTCGACGCCTTGCAGGTGCCGCGCGAGAGCTACGATGGCATGGTGACCTCCGGCGACGTCACGCGCGCGGCGATCATCGAGCGGCCGGGGCAGAGCGTCTTCCATCTCGGCCCGCCGCGCGACCTGCCGATCTATCAAGCGCTGAACGTGGAGCTGAAGGATGTCGCGACGGCGGACTACGTGGTCTGCTCCGGCCTGTTCGACGACACCAACGAGACGCCGGAGGATTATCGCGCCATGCTCGAGCGCATGAAGGCGCGCGGGCTGTTCATGCTCTGCGCCAATCCCGACGTGGTGGTGGAGCGCGGCAGTGAGCTCGTCTACTGCGCCGGCGCGCTGGCCGATCTCTATCAAGTCCATGGGCGGCGACGTGTTCTATGCCGGCAAGCCCTATGCGCCGATCTATCAGCGAACGCTGGCGCGCGCGCAAAGCTTGCGCGGGGGCGAGGTGCCGCTGCACCGCGTGCTGGCGATCGGCGACAGCGTGCGCACCGATCTCACCGGCGCCGCCTCGCTGGGGGTGGATTGCCTCTTCCTGACAGCGGGCATTCACGCGGGGGAAATCGGCGGGGGGCCGACCCCGATCCGCAGACGCTCACGCTGTTTTTCGCGGAAAACCGCGATGCCGAAAGCCGTGATGCACCGGCTGGTGTGGTGACGTCCCGCGCAAAAATTTTCTGCCTCATCCTGAGAGCGCCGAAGGCGCGTCTCGAAGGATGGGCTGCGAACTGCTCGGACATGGTTCGAGACGCGCCGCACTGACGTGCGACGCTCCTCACCATGAGGAGATAGATCAGGGGCTTATTCCGCGAAGACCGCTTCGATCTTTTTTTGCAGCGTCTGCGCGTTGAACGGCTTGACGATGTAGTTGTTCACGCCCGCCTTCTTGGCGGCGATGACGTTTTCCGTCTTCGAACTCGGCGGTGACCATGATGAAGGGCGTTGTTGCCAAGCCGGGATCGCCGCGCACTTCTTTCAGCAGGTCATAGCCCGTCATCGGCTCCATGTTCCAGTCGGAGATGACCAGGCCGTATTGCTTCTGCCGCATCTTCGTCAGCGCGGCGGTACCGTCGGCGGCGTCGTCGATGTCCTGGAATCCGAGCTGCCTGAGCAGATTGCGCAGGATGCGAATCATCGTGTTGTAGTCGTCGACGACAAGGACCGGCATGGAAAGGTCGACGGCCATTACTCCTGCTCCATCACGTCAATGATCGCGCCGGGCAAAAGCGCCGGTTGGGCTACCTGTTTAGACAATGGGAGGTTAACGGTAACCTATTGAACATCGGGTTAACTGCTTTCATATGCAGGCTTGGCGCCTGCCGCTATCCTTAGGCAGGAAAGCCTCACTGGTTGCCGAAACGTTAATGGGCCGCGGCCCGCGGACTTATTTGCCCGATGATCGAACCTCTTGCCCCGACGAAACCCTTCGTCGTCCTGCGCGACAGTGCGCCGGCCGATGCACTGCGGGGCGCCGTGATCGCCATCGGCAATTTCGACGGCGTGCATCGCGGCCACCGCGCGGTGATTGCGGCAGCCGTCGCCCGCGCCGGGATGGCGCGCCGTCCTGCTGCGGCGCTGACTTTCGAGCCGCATCCGGCCGCCGTGCTGCGCCCGCAGCAGCCCATGTTCCGGCTTACCGATGGGAGAGGGAAGCTGCGTCTGCTCGCGGCGAGCGGACTCGACGGGGCGATCGTGCTGACTTTCGATACCGCGCTTGCCAGCCTGTCGCCGGAGGAATTCGTGCAGCGCATCCTGGTGGAGCGCTACGCAATCGGCGGCGCCGCCGTCGGTTTCGATTTCCATTTCGGCAAAAACCGCATGGGCTCCCCCGCCTTTCTGCAGGAGCAGGGCGCCCGCCACGGCTTTGCCGTCGACGTGCTGCCGCCGTTGCAGGATGAAGGACGGCCGGTATCGTCCGGCACCGTCCGCACCGCGCTCGCGGCCGGCCGCGTGATCGAGGCGGCGGAGCTGCTCGGCTATCCCTGGTTCGCCTCCGGCAGCGTGATCGCCGGCGACAGGCGCGGCCGTGAGCTCGGCTATCCGACTGCGAATATTCGGCTCGATCCGGCCTGCGCGCTCAAGCACGGCATTTATGCCGTGCGCGTCGGCGTGGGCGGCCATCGGCATGATGCCGTGGCGAGCTTCGGCAGCCGTCCGATGTTCGACAACGGCGCGCCCCTGCTCGAGGTCTTCCTGTTCGACTTTGATGGCGACCTTTACGGCCAGAGCCTCGACGTGGCCTTCATTGCCTGGATCCGGCAGGAGATGCGGTTCGACAGCATCGAGGCCCTCGTTCGTCAGATGGACGAGGACAGCGCCCGTGCCCGCGAGGCGCTGGCCCGCGCGCCCGGCGCGTTTCCGTCGCTGGGTGAGATCTGAGCTATTCTGCCGGTGCGGGCAAAGTGCGCGCGTCCGCCGTCTCGCCGCTGTGCTGATGCACCTGTCCGAGATAGCTGTAGACCGCGGGAATGACGAACAAAGTCAGCAAGGTGCCGAAGCGTCATGCCGCCGACGATGACCCAGCCGATCTGGTGACGGCTTTCCGCGCCGGCTCCGGTCGCGAGCGCGAGCGGCAGCGCGCCAAGCACGGTGGCGCCGGTGGTCATCAGGATAGGGCGCAGCCGCAGGCTGGCCGCATCGATCACCGCCGCGATCCGGCTCTTGCCCATCTCCTGCTGCTGGTTGGCGAATTCCACGATCAGAATGCCGTGGCGGGTGATCAGACCCACCAGCGTCACCAATCCGATCTGCGAAAAGACGTTGAGCGTGCCGCCGCTGAAATAAAGCGCCGCCAGCGCGCCAAGGATCGACAGCGGTACCGTCACCATGATGATCAGCGGATCGCGGAAGCTCTCGAACTGGGCCGCGAGCACGAGGTAGATGAAGCCGAGCGCCAGGACGAAGATGAAGAGCAGACTTTGCCCGGCGGCGCGGAACTCGCGGCTCTGGCCGCTGACGTCGGTCCGCACGGTGGCGGGCAGCACTTCTGCTGCCGCCTGCTCAAGGGTCGCCAGCCCCTCGCCGAGCGTAAAGCCGGGCGCCACGTTGGCGGAAATGGTCACCGAGCGCATCTGGTTGAAACGCTTCAGCTCGCGCGGGGCCACGGTTTCCGTGACCTTCACGATATTCGCGAGCTGGATCATGGCGCCCTGCGGCCCGCGCAGGAAAATAGTCGAGAGCGTATCCGGTGAGCTGCGCGCCTCGGCGGCCATCTGCACGAAGACGTCGTATTGCTTGCCGTTCATCTCGAAGCGTGTGACCTGACGCCCGCCCAGCAAGGTCTCGAGCGTTCTTCCCACGACCGACACATCGAGGCCGAGATCGGCAACCTTGGCGCGGTCCAACTCGATCCTGATCTCCGGCTTGTTGAGCTTGAGATCGGTGTCGATGTTCGTCAGCACCGGACTGTTTTCCACCCGTTCGAGGACCTTGTCGGCGAGCTGCTGCAATTCCTCATAGGTGCCGGAGGTCTGGATCACGAACTCCACCGGGCGCGAGCTTCCGCGCACGCCGAGCGACGGCGGGTCGCTGGCAAAGGCATTCAAGCCGGGAATCCGGCGCAGCTTTGGTCCCATCTCGGCCGTCAGCGCCTGTTGCTTGCGGTCTCGGCTGGACCAATCGCTCAGCCGGCCAATCGCAATGAAATTCGAAACGTCAGGCGATCCCACGATGGTCAGCCGTGACGCAACCTCGGGCACGTCGCCGAGCACGGCGGCGATCTGCTGCGCATAACGGTTGGTATAGGCGAGCGTGGCGCCTTCCGGCGCGGTTCCGCGGATCATGATGACGCCGCGGTCTTCGGTCGGCGCGAGCTCGGACGGCAGCACATAAAACAGCAATCCGCCCAGCGCGGCGACGACGGCGATGACGCCAAGCACCAGAGGCCGCACCTGCAATGACGCGGTAAGCCATCGGCGATAGCCGCGATCCACCGCGGTGAAACCGCGCTCCATGGCGGTGAACAGACGTCCCGGGTTGGGGTCGTGCCGCAGCAGCCGCGAGCACATCATCGGCGTCAGCGTCAGCGCGACGAAACCCGAAACCAGGACGGCGCCGGCCAGCGTCAGTGCGAATTCGATGAACAGCCTTCCGGTGCGTCCGCTGGCGAAGGCGACGGGCGCGTAGACCGCCATCAGCGTCAGCGTCATGGCGATGACCGCAAAGCCGATCTGCTTGATGCCGGCGATTGCCGCCGTCACGGGTTTCATTCCCTCCTCGATGTGGCGGAAGATGTTTTCCAGCACCACGATGGCGTCGTCGACCACGATGCCGATGGCGAGCACCATGGCCAAAAGCGTCAGCGTATTGATGCTGAAGCCGAGCGCGAACATCAGGCCGAAAGTCGCTATCAGCGAAATCGGAATCGTGACGATCGGGATAAGCGAAGCCCGCATTGACCGCAGGAAAAAGAAAATGACCAGCACGACCAGGAACAAGGCTTCGGCGATGGTGATGAAGACGGCCTTGATCGATTCGTCGATGAAGACTGCGCTGTCGTTTCCGATCTCCGCGCTCAAGCCGTCCGGCAAGGACTTGTTGAGTTCAGGCAGGACCGCCCGCACGCCTTTGGACACGTCGAGCGGGTTGGCCGTCGCCTGCTTGATCACGCCCACAATGATCGCCGGGCCGCCGTTGTAACTGTTGGTGCGCCGCTCATCCTCGGCACCGAGCTCGATGCGCGCGACCTCGCGCAATTTCACCTGATATCCCTCGGCGAGCTTGATGACGACCTCGCCGAATTGCTCGGGTGTCGTCAGTCCCGTGCGCGACAGCACGGTGAATTCACGTTCCCGGCTTTCGATCCTGCCCGACGGGAGCTCCACATTCTGCGCGCGCAGCGCTGTTTCGATATCCTGAACAGTGAGGTTGTAGGCGGCGAGCCGTTCGCGGTCGATCCAGATGCGCATGGCGTAACGCCGCTCGCCGAAGATGGTGATGTCGGCGATGCCGCCCAGGTTCTTCAGCTGATCGATGACCTGCCGGTCGACATAGTCGGTGATTTCGAGCGCCGACAAGCGTTCGCTGCGAAACACGATGTACATGATGGCCTGCGCATCGGCCTCGACTTTGGCAATCGTCGGCTCGTCGACCTCATCCGGAAGATTGCGCCTGACCCGGCTCACCCGATCGCGCACGTCGTTGGCGGCGACGTCGGGATCGACGTTGAGCCGGAAGCGGACCGTGATCCGGCTGGTCTCCGAGCGGCTGGTCGATTCCAGAACGTCGATGCCTTCGATGCCGGCAATGGAATCTTCCAGGATCTGCGTGATCTGGCTTTCGACGATGGTGGCGGATGCGCCCGGATAATTCGTCGACACCGATACGGTCGGCTCGTCGACATTCGGATATTCGCGCACCGTCAGCCGGTTGTAGGAGACGATGCCGATCAGGATCAGGATAAGGCTGAGCACCGTCGATAGGACGGGCCGCCGGATGAATAGTTCGAAGATATTCATTGTCAGCCGTTCACCGCGCCGCTTGCCGTGATCACCTCGACAGCAGAGCCGTTCCGCAGCCGCTGCTGCCCGGCAGTCACGACCACCGCATCAGCGGCGAGACCCTTCCGAATCTCGACCTCTCCGGCCTTTCGCGGTCCAAGCTCAACCTTGGTTTCGACCGCCTTGCCGTTTTCGACGCGGAATACAAACGACTCGCCGGCGCGCGGCATGATCGCGCTCTCGGGCACCGTCACGACCTGTTCTTCACCGCCCTTGATCAGAATGCGCGCAAACAGTCCGGGACGCAGCACGCCTTCCGGATTCGGAAGCCGCGCGCGGATGCGCAGCGATCTGCCGTTGACGTCCACCGCCGGATCGATCGCGTAAATCGTGCCGGGGAAGGTCCTGTCGGCGAGCGCGTCAACGGTCACGTCCACCTTCTGGCCGACCTGAACATCCGTCAGGAAAATCTCAGGCACCGCGAAATCGACTTTGAGCGAATCGATCTTTTCCAGGGACACGAGCTCGGTGCCCGCGCTGACGAAGGCGCCGACTGAAACGCTCCGTAATCCGGCTATGCCGGAGAACGGCGCGCGGATGGTGTGTTTGTCGAGCCGTGCCTGCGACAACTCGACGGCGGCGCGGCCCTGCGCGGAAGCGGCGACCGCTTCATCGCGCGCACGTTCGGTACCGCTGCCGGTGCGGGCGAGCTGGTTGGCGCGGTCGAGGTTCGACTGCGCGAGATTCTGACGCGCCTGCGCGTCGGCCAGTTCCGCCTGCGCCAGGGCATCGTCCAGCTTCACCAGCGGTGCGTCCTGCTGCACCGGCTGGCCTTCCTTGAACAGGATTTCGGCGATGCGGCCGGGCACCTCGGCGGCGATCTTCACCGACTCGTCCGATTGCAGGCTGCCGATGGCGCGGATGTCCCGGCTGTTGCGCACCATGCGGGCGGGCGCCGTCTCGACCGGCAAACCGGCACGGGCCTGCGCCGCGGCGGGCGCTCTGCCGTCAGACTTTTGGGCTTTATCTCCGAAGGAGCCCCATGCCAGCAACGCCCCGCCGAGCGCGAGAGCCATCGCCAGCACGCCCATGACAGCCCATTTTGTCCTGATCATCCAAATCCTCGTGATGCCCGCCCAATTCAACGCACAAAGTGTCCTGCGATAACGTTGTCGGTGCATTAAATGTTAGTCATCTTCCAACCATTCCGGCCTTTTCGGGGCGAGACACGCCTGCTAGGAACCAGCCGGCATGTCGAAGCCCGCGCGCGATTACAGCGAGACCCTGTTTCTGCCGAAGACCGACTTTCCGATGCGCGCAGGCCTGCCGCAGAAGGAGCCGGAGATCCTTGCGCGCTGGGCGAAGCTCGACCTTTACCAGCGGCTGCGGGAGGCAGGAGCGGGGCGGGCTAAATTCGTCCTGCACGACGGCCCGCCCTACGCCAATGGCAACATCCATATCGGCCACGCGCTCAACAAAATCCTGAAGGACGTGGTGACGCGCAGCCAGCAGATGCTCGGCTTCGATTCCAATTACGTGCCCGGCTGGGACTGCCACGGCCTGCCGATCGAGTGGAAGATCGAGGAAGAGAATTACCGCTCCAAGAACAAGCCGAAGCCGAACCTGTCCGATCCGGCGGCGATGATCGCCTTCCGCAAGGAATGCCGGGCCTATGCCGAGCATTGGCTCAACGTGCAGCGCGAGGAGTTCAAGCGGCTCGGCATCGAGGGCGACTGGGATCACCCTTACACCACCATGGACTTCGCCGCCGAGGCGCAGATCGCGCGCGAATTGATGAAGTTCGCGCAGAACGGCACGCTCTACCGCGGCTCCAAGCCGGTGATGTGGAGCGTGGTGGAGAAGACCGCGCTGGCGGAAGCCGAGGTGGAATACGAGGACTACACCTCGGACACGGTGTGGGTGAAGTTTCCGGTGGCGGATGTGTCGCTGGAGGGCGGCGCCTCGCAAGACGCCATCGCTGCCGCGTTCGATTCAGTCGACGCTGCTTCGGTCGTTATCTGGACCACGACGCCTTGGACGCTGCCGGGCAACCGCGCCGTCTCGTTCTCGCTCGAAAATCAAATATGGACTCTACAAGGTCACCGACGCTGCGCCGGAGAATTGGGCGAAGTTCGGCGATCTCTTCATCTTGTCGGACAACCTCGCGGGTGAGGTGTTCAAGCAGGCGCGCGTGATGGCCTATGACAAGGTCGCGGATGTTTCCGCCGAGGTGCTGGCGGGCATGACGTTGAAGCATCCGCTGGCCGGCAAAGGCTATGACTTCACCGTGCCGCTGCTCGAAGGCGATCACGTCACCGACGATACCGGCACCGGCTTCGTGCATACCGCGCCGGGCCATGGCCGCGATGACTTTGAGATCTGGACGAAAAACCAATCTTTGCTTGAGGCCGCGAAGATCAACACCACAATTCCCTACACCGTCGACGAGAACGGCGCCTTCACCGAGGCCGCACCGGGCTTCACCGGCAAGCGCGTGATCAACGACAAAGGCGAGAAGGGCGACGCCAACGAGGCGGTGATCAAAGCGCTGATGGAAGCGGGCAACATCATCGCGCGCGGGCGGCTGAAGCACCAGTATCCGCATTCCTGGCGCTCGAAGAAGCCGGTGATCTTCCGCAACACGCCGCAATGGTTCATCGCGATGGATAAAGACATTGCGACGGACGCCGCCACACGTTCCCTCCCCCCTTGCGGGGGAGGGACAGGGAGGGGGGTCAGCAACAAGCGTTTGCGTTCGGCGTCAACCCCCACCCCCGACCCCTCCCCGCAAGGGGATGAGCGGAGCTGATGCGGGCGACACGCTGCGCGCCCGCGCGCTCGGCGCCATCAAAGTCACGCGCTGGGTGCCGCCGCAGGGCGAAAACCGCATCACCGGCATGATCGAAAGCCGTCCCGGACTGGGTGATCTCGCGTCAGCGCGCCTGGGGCGTGCCGATCGCCGTCTTCGTGCGCGAGCAAGCCGACGGCTCGGCGGAAATCCTGCAGGACGAAGCGGTCAACGCGCGCATCGCCGACGCGTTTGAACAGGAAGGCGCCGACGCCTGGTATCAGCCCGGCGCGCGCGCGCGCTTCCTCGGCTCGCGCGCCAACGAGGACTGGAAGAAAGTCGACGACATTCTCGACGTCTGGTTCGACTCCGGCTCCACCCATGCCTTCGTGCTGGAGGATCCCGAAGCATTTCCCCAGCCTCGCCGGCATCCGGCGCAAGCAGGACGGCGGGCCGGATCAGATCATGTATCTGGAAGGCTCCGACCAGCACCGCGGCTGGTTTCACTCCTCGCTCCTGGAAAGCTGCGGCACGCGCGGCCGCGCGCCCTTCGATCTCGTGCTGACGCACGGCTTCGTGCTCGACGAGCACGGGCGCAAGATGTCGAAGTCGCTCGGCAACGTGGTGGCGCCGCAGGACGTGATCAAGCAATCCGGCGCCGACATCCTGCGCATGTGGGTCTGCGCCTCGGATTATGCCGATGACCTGCGGATCGGACCGGAAATCCTGAAGACCACGGCCGACACCTATCGCAAGCTTCGCAATACCATCCGCTGGATGCTCGGCAGCCTGTCGCATTTCCGCGAGGAAGACCGCATCGCGCCGGCCAAGATGCCGGAGCTGGAGCGGCTGATGCTGCATCGCCTGGCCGAGCTCGATGCGCTGGTGCGCGAGGCCTACGCGGATTTCGACTACAAGCGCATCTTCGCCGCGCTCAATGCCTTCATGACGGTCGATCTTTCGGCGTTCTATTTCGACATCCGCAAGGACACGCTGTACTGCGATCCGATCTCCTCGACGGCGCGCAAGGCGTCTCTCACCGTGATCGATCATCTGTTCCGCTGCACGGTGAGCTGGCTCGCGCCCATGCTCGCCTTCAGCGCGGAGGAAGCCTGGCTGTCGCGCTACGGCGAGGACGCCGCATCGGTTCACCTTGAAGGCTTTCCGGAAATTCCCGCCGCCTGGCGCGACGATGCGCTGGCGGAGAAATGGCGCAAGGTCCGGCTTGTGCGCGGCGTCGTCACCGGCGCGCTGGAGATCGAGCGCGCGCAGAAGCGCATCGGCTCGTCGCTGGAAGCGCATCCGGTCGTGCATGTCTCCAATCCGGAGTTGTTCGCGGCGCTGGCCGATGTTGATCTCGCGGAAGTCTGCATCACGTCGGCGGCGACGCTGGTCTCGGACGAGGGACCGATCGACGCGTTCCGCCTGCCGGAAGTGAAAGGCGTTGCGGTGGTGCCCAATCTCGCCGAAGGCACCAAATGCGCGCGGTCATGGAAAATCCTGTCCAGCATCGGCGCCGATCCGGATTACCCGGACGTCTCACCGCGCGACGCCCAGGCGCTGCGTGAATGGGATACGCTGCGCAAGGCGGCGGAGTAATTCCTGTGGTCGTCCCGGACGACAAGTTGAATTTTTCATCGGCCAAATCTCGGACGTCGTGGCTCTGGGGCCCTTTCACCGCAGCCGGCTTTGTCGCCGCGCTCGTTGCGCTGCTGCTCGACCAGGCCCTCAAGCTTTGGCTGCTGTTCGTCTATGATCTCGCAGAGCAGGGCGCAGTTGAGCTCACGCCCTTCTTCGACCTGGTGCTGGTCTGGAACAAGGGCATCAGCTACGGCCTCTTCCAGCAGGAAAGCGCGTTCGGGCAATGGGCTTTGCTCGGCATCAAGCTGGCGGCGGTGGTGCTGCTCTGGGTCTGGATGGCGCGGGTGGAAACGCGCTGGTCTGCGGTGTCGCTCGGTCTGATCATCGGCGGAGCGATCGGCAATGCCATCGACCGAATCGCCTATGGGGCGGTGGCGGACTTCGCCCATTTCCACATCACCACGGCCGGCTGGACCTTCAGCTGGTATGTTTTTAACCTGGCCGATGTAGCCATCGTTGTAGGAGTGGCCGGGCTGTTGTATGAATCCCTATTCGGAGACCGCGCCGTAAAAGCGCCCCGATCCGGGCCATAATCCGGCCCGTCGCCGAGGGGGTTCGTGCGAAATTTTCGGTAGTATTTTGAGGGTGATAGCCATGTCCGCCATGCCTTGGATCAAGCCTGTGCGCAACGCCGTCTGGGCCGCTGCGCTGGCGCTGGCCGCCATGAGCGTTGCCGGCAATTCCGCCTGGGCGCAGGCCGCCGCTGCCGAGGACGACGACATCGACGACCACCTTTTGAACGCCGATAAGCGGATGCTGAATGTAATTCTGGCCCCGCTTGGGCTGGGTTCGGCCGCGGCCCCCGGCATCATCTATCGTGAACGCTCGCCGCTGGTCGTGCCGCCGGGACGTGACCTTCCGCCTCCGGGCAAGGCGGCGCGGGGGCCCGATTGGCCGGTGGATTCCGACATCAAGCAGCGGAAGAAGGAAGCCGCGGCGGTACGCCAGGGACCTGGCCGCAAAGGTCAGATGCCCGACGACTCCCGGCCAATCTCAGGCACTCCCGAGAACTATAAGACTGGCGATACCGGCAAATGGGACGAAGCGAACAAGGGGCCGAAAGAACCGGACTTCCTGACGATGCTGATGCAGGGCAAGCTGGGCGGCACCTGGGAGGAGGTCGGCAAATTCGAGGGCGAGCCTCCGCGCACGTCACTGGTCGAGCCGCCCCCGGGTTATCTCACGCCATCCCCGGCGGCGCCTTATGGCGTGACGCCGCGCCACGACGCGCCGCAAAAGAAAGAGCCGAAGCCGCTGTAACGGTTAGATCTTGCGCGCGGCGGGTCGAATACCGACCTCATTGATCCAACAGGGCCTGCCGGTGCTCAACAGTCGCATGATCAGCTTTTGCTGGCATTATCGCCGCCGCTCTTGCGGCCGCGCCGGTTTCCGCAGCCGCGCAGGGCGCGCCGGAAACCAAGAATAAAGTTGCGCATTTCACGCTCGCTAACGGGCTTGAGCTTGTCGTCATCCCCGATCGACGCGCGCCCATCGTCACCCATATGATCTGGTATCGCGTGGGCGCGGCTGACGAGGAGGCGGGCAAGTCCGGCATCGCGCATTTCCTTGAGCACCTGATGTTCAAAGGTACGAAAAAGCATCCGGCCGGCTATTTCTCGCAGCTGATCGCGAGCGTGGGCGGGCAGGAAAACGCATTCACCTCCAGCGACTACACTGCCTATTATCAGCGCGTGCCGCGCGAGCATCTGGCGCAGATGATGGAGCTCGAAGCCGACCGGATGACCGGGTTGGTGCTGACGGACGAAGTGGTGCTGCCCGAGCGTGACGTCGTGCTGGAAGAACAGAACACGCGTGTCGCCAACAACCCGCGCGCCCGGCTCTCGGAGCAGATGGAAGCGGCGCTCTTTCTCAACCATCCCTATGGCCGGCCGGTGATCGGCTGGCGGCCTGAGATCGAAAAGCTCAATCGCGATGACGCGCTCGCCTTTTACAAGCGTTTCTATGGGCCCAATAACGCGATTCTCATCGTGGCAGGGGACGTCGATCCCGATCAGGTGCGCAGCCTGACGGAAACTATCTACGGCAAGATCGAGCGCAGCTTCGAGGCCAAGCCGCGCGTGCGTCCGCAAGAACCGGCGCCCGCTGCCGCGCGCCTGGTGACCTTGGCCGATCCTCGGGTCGAGCAGCGTAGCGTCCAGCGCAGCTATCTCGTCCCCTCGGCTGCCACGGCGAAGCGGGGCGAGAGCGAGGCGCTGGAAGTGCTGGGGCACGTTCTTGGTGGCGGCAGCAACAGCCGGCTTTATCGGACATTGGTGGTGGAAAAGGGGATCGCTGTCAGCGCCGGCGCCGGCTATCAGGGCACCGCGCTCGATCTGACGCGGTTCAGCGTCTATGGCACGCCGGCCAACGCGACCGCGCTGCCGCAGCTGGAATCCGCAATCGAAGCAGTGATCGCCGAATTGGCCGAAAAGGGTGTCAGCGCCGAGGAGCTTGAGCGCTCAAAAACCCGGCTGATCGCCGATTCGATTTATGCGCAGGACAGCCAGAGCACGCTTGCGCGCTGGTACGGCGCCGCACTCACAACGGGCCT
Organism: uncultured Alphaproteobacteria bacterium; assembly: GCA_963731585.1. Taxonomy (GTDB): domain Bacteria; phylum Pseudomonadota; class Alphaproteobacteria; order Rhizobiales; family Xanthobacteraceae; genus CANKHA01. Next base: position 175,621 of record CAVSWC010000003.1, on the reverse strand, counting down.
GACGGTAGACAGCGTGCGGACATGGCCCGAGCGGATCCGCGCCGTCACGGCGGATGCGGTGCGCGACGCCGCCCGGCAATGGCTCGACAACGAGCGCTCGGTCACCGGCTATCTGGTGAAGACTGCGCGGCCGGAGGAGAAACGCGCGCCGGAGGAAAAACGCTCGTGAAGCTGCTGGCCCGATGCGCGCTTTTATTCACTGTCCTGTGCATCGCCACGGTTCCGGCGCAGGCGGTGCCGATCGAGCGGGTGATCAGCCCCGGCGGAATTGAGGCATGGCTGGTGCGGCAGGAGACGGTGCCGCTGATCACCCTGGAATTTGCCTTTGCGGGCGGCGCCAGCCAGGATCCCGCGGACAAGGCGGGCGTCGCCAACATGGTCAGCGCGCTGCTCGACGAGGGCGCGGGCGATCTGGATTCCCGCGCCTTCCATGAAAAGCTGGAAGGCAAGGCGATCGAACTGAGGTTCCGCGCCGGCCGCGACTATTTTAACGGTTCGCTGCGGATGCTGAGTGAGCACCGCGACGACGCCATCGAGCTTCTGCGCCTGGCGCTGACCGCGCCGCGCTTTGAGCCGAAAGACGTCGAGCGCATCCGCGGTCAAATCCTCTCCGGCCTGCAGCGTGACACCACCAGTCCCAACGCGATCGCCAGCCGGCGATGGTGGGCGGCGGCCTTTCCCGGCCATCCCTATGGGCGGGAGGTCACCGGTTCGCTGGAGTCGTTGCCGCGCATCGGAATCGAAGACCTGCGGAGCTATGTCAAGCGCGTGCTGGCACGCGACGGACTGAAGATAGCAATCGTCGGCAATCTCGATGCGGCGGCGGCCGGCGCGCTGATCGACCGCATTTTTAATTCGCTTCCGGCCAAGGCCGATGTGCAGCCGGTGCCGATGGTGAATCCGCAGGGGCTCGGCCAGCGTATCGTGGTCGACCTGGACGTGCCGCAGACCGTCATCACCTTCGGCCGCCGCGGCGTTTTCCGCCAGGATCCGGATTTCATGGCCGCCTATATTCTCGATCACATTCTGGGTGGCGGCACCTTCTCCTCGCGATTCTATACCGAGATACGCGAGAAGCGTGGTTTGGCCTACAGCATCAGCGACAATCTGGTTTGGCTGAAAGGCACGGCATTGATGATCGGCGGCACCGCCACGCGCGCCGATCGCACGGCGGAAACCCTGACGGTGATCGAAAGCGAAATTCAGCGCATGGCGGAAGCCGGGCCGACCGAGGAGGAACTCGCCAAGGCGAAATCCTATCTCAAGGGCGTTTACGCCCTGAACCTCGACACCTCCAACAAGATCGCCGGCGTGCTGTTGCAGATCCAGCTCGACGGCCTGGGTATCGACTATATCGGGCGGCGCGGCGCTTTGATCGATGCGGTAACTCTGGAAGACACCAAGCGCGTCGCGCAGCGGCTGCTCAAGAGCGGCATGCTGGTCACCATCGTGGGACGGCCGCAGGGCGTTACCTCCAACTAATCCGTCTAGTGCCGGGAAGATAATGACAAGGCCGGCCTGTCCGTATAGGCAGGGTGACCTCCGCAGGATTCCCATGCCCTTCGTCCAATCAATCGACACCGCACAAACCGCACGCATCGGCGCTGAAGGCGTGCCGGCGGACGCTTTCGCCGCCGCGCTCAAACGCAGCGAGGGCGCGCTCGACTGGCTGCGGGCGCGGCATGCTGACGGCGGATTGCCGCTGCTGCAGCTTCCGGCGCAACTCGACGACCTGGAGGCCATTACGCATGCCGCCCGCCGGCTGGTGGCGGGCGCCAGCGATGTGGTCCTGCTCGGCACCGGCGGTTCCAGTCTGGGCGGGCAGACGCTGGCCCAGCTTGCCGGCCATGCGGTGCCGGGCGTCGGCTTGCTGCGCGATCCGCCGCGCCTGCATTTCATGGACAACCTCGATCCCGACAGCTTCGCGAGCTTGCTTGCGCGGCTGCCGCTGTCCACCACGCGCTTTGTCGCCATTTCCAAATCCGGGGGCACCGGCGAGACCCTGATGCAGGGCGCTGCGGTGCTCGCCGCGCTGACACAGGCCGGTTTGCAAAAGCGGATCGGCGACCTGGTGTTTGGTCTTTCCGAACCCGCGAGCGGCGGCAAACGCAACGGCCTGCGCGATCTGTTTGCGCCGTTCGGCGTGCCGTTCCTGGAGCATGACACCGGCGTGGGTGGACGGTTTTCCGTCCTCACCAATGTCGGCCTGCTGCCCGCCGCCATGCTCGGCCTCGACATCGGCGCGATACGAAGCGGCGCGGCCATGGCGCTCGCGCCGGTGCTGGAAGGCAAGCCTGCGGCGGAAGTGCCTGCCGCCATCGGCGCCGCGCTCTCGGTGGCTTTGGCAGAACGTGGCAAACGCATCGCGGTGGTGATGGCCTATGCCGACAAGCTCGAGCGCTTCACCCGCTGGTATGTGCAGCTCTGGGCGGAAAGCCTCGGCAAGGGCGGCAAGGGCACTACGCCGATCGGCGCGCTCGGCCCGGTCGATCAACATAGCCAGCTGCAGCTCTTCATCGCCGGCCCGCGTGACAAGCTCTTCACGATCATTACGGTGGAAGTTGCCGGGCGCGGACCGCGCATCGAGGCGGAGTTCGCCAAACTCTGCGGCGAGCCGGATTTCGCCGGCAAGACCATCGGCGACCTGGTCGCCGCGCAGGGCCGCGCCACTGCGGAAACCTTGGCCAAGAACGGCTGTCCGGTGCGCATGATCCATCTGCAGAAGCTCGACGAGGCAAGCCTCGGCGAGCTGCTGATGCATTTCATGCTGGAAACGATCATCGCCGCGCATCTGCTCGGCGTCGATGCCTTCGACCAACCCGCGGTCGAAGAAGGCAAGGTGCTGGCGAAGAAATATCTCGCCGGCCAATCTTGATCCGTCATTCCGGGACGCGCTGCAGGCGCGGACCCGGAATCCAGCGGCTGCGATTCCGGGTTCGCAGACTTCGCCTGCGCCCCGGAATGACGCATGATGCGCACATGATCCGCATCACCAACGAGATCAGCATCGCGGAATCCGAGCTGGAGGAAAGCTTCATCCGCGCCTCCGGACCGGGCGGCCAGCATGTCAACAAAACAGAGACCGCGGTGCAGCTTCGGTTTGACGTGCGCCGCTCGCCCTCATTGCCGAACGACGTCGCGCTCCGTTTGATGAAGCTGGCGGGCAGCCGGATGACGCAGAATGGCGTGCTCGTCCTCACCGCGCAGAACGAACGCAGTCAGAAGCGCAACCGCGAAGAAGCTTTGGCGCGTCTTGTCGAGCTGATCCGGCAGGCGGCGGTGCGGCCGGTCAAGCGCAAGGCCACCAAACCGACCAAGGCGTCGCGCGAAAAACGGCTGGAGAGCAAGAAACGCCGCAGCGGGATCAAGGGGTTACGACAAAATAAGCCGAGGCTCGAATAGCGGGGGCAGGGCGCCCCGTGGCCTCGCGGCTGCTGCCTGACGCCGGTAAACTGGAATGGAATCGAATCGCGTCTTTTCCCTCGCCCCGCTTGCGGGGAGAGGTGAAGGAAAAAATATGCCCGTGCGCCAATTATCCGAAGCTACTGTCAACCGTATTGCGGCGGGCGAGGTTGTGGAGCGTCCCGCCAGCGTGGTGAAGGAGCTGGTGGAGAACGCGCTCGACGCCCGCGCCACGCGTATCGAAGTGGCGACCGATGGCGGCGGGCGGCGCTTCATCCGCGTGATCGATGACGGCGAGGGCATGACCCGCCGCGATCTCGAGCTCGCGGTCGAGCGCCACGCAACGTCCAAGCTCGATGACGAGGATCTGCTCGCCATCCGCACGCTTGGTTTTCGCGGCGAAGCTTTGCCGTCGATCGGTGCGGCCGGCCGCCTGAACATCACCAGCCGCCATCGGTCGGAGCCGCATGCCTGGGAGCTGAGCGTGGACGGTGGCCTGAAGTCTGCGGTGAAACCCGCCGCGCTCGATCAGGGCACGCGGGTCGAATTGCGCGATCTGTTCTACGCCACCCCGGCGCGGCTGAAATTCTTGAAGACCGATCGCACCGAGGCGGAGGCCGTGCGCGACGTGGTGCGGCGGCTGGCGATGAGCCGCCCCGAGGTCGCATTCACGCTGACGGGGGAGGACCGCGCGCCGGTGACGTTTGCCGCGGCCTTGCCCGGACCGACCGGCCGTCTGGCGCGGCTCGCCGACCTTCTCGGGCCGGAGTTCCGCGCCAATGCGGTGGAGATCCGCGCCGGCCGCGAGGGCCTCATGATTGAAGGCTTCGCCGCGCTGCCGACGCTCACCCGCGCCAATACGCTCGGGCAATACCTCTTCGTCAACGGCCGACCGGTGCGCGACAAGCTTTTGCTCGGCGCGTTGCGCGGCGCCTATGCCGACTATCTGCCGCGCGACCGGCATCCGCTGGTGGCGCTGTTCATCACCCAGAATCCGCGTGAGGTCGACGTCAACGTGCATCCGGCAAAGACCGAGGTGCGCTTCCGCGATGGCGGGCTCGTGCGTGGTCTGCTGGTGAGCGCCCTGAAGGAAGCACTGGCGCGCGACAGCCGCCGCGCGGCGACCACCGGAGGCAGTGCCACCATCGCCGCCTTCCGTCCCGCTGCGACGCCGCGCTGGGACTGGCGGCGGTCGCCGGCGCAGCCGGTGGTGCGCGGTAATGTGGTCGGCTTGGCCGAAGCCGCGCAGGCCGCTTTCCAGGTCGGCGAGCCGATGGCCGATGCGCGCGCCGGCGCTCGTCGAGGCCGCGCCCGAATTGCTTGATCGTCCGCTCGGCGCGGCGCGCGCGCAGGTTCACGAGACTTACATCGTGGCGCAGACGCGTGACGGGCTGGTGGTGGTCGATCAGCACGCCGCGCATGAGCGGCTTGTCTACGAGCGCATGAAGGCGGCGATCGACCGCAACGGTGTGGCGCGGCAGATTTTGTTGATCCCGGAGATCGTCGAGCTCGACGAGGCCGATGTGGAGCGGCTGCTGGCGCGCGCCGAGGAGCTTGCGCGCTACGGTCTGGTCATCGAGGCCTTCGGTCCGGGCGCTGTCGCGGTGCGCGAGACGCCGGCGATGCTTGGCGAGATCAATGTGCGGGGGATGGTTGGCGATCTCGCCGAGCACATGGCCGAATGGGACGAGGCCTTGCCGCTGGAACGCCGGCTGCTGCACGTCTCCGCCACCATGGCCTGCCACGGCTCGGTGCGCGCCGGGCGCCGGCTCAAGCCCGAGGAGATGAACGCGCTGCTCCGGGAGATGGAAGCGACGCCGAATTCCGGCCAGTGCAACCACGGCCGGCCGACCTATGTGGAACTCAAGCTCGCCGATATTGAGCGGCTGTTCGGGAGGAAATAGAAGACTTTATTTGAACGAAGACTGCGGCAGTTGGTAGGGTAGACAATTCCTTTCCCTTTTCCACAGGCTAGGGAGACGCAAGATGGGCGACGACAAGAGGCAAGGGCCAGGGCGGCGGACAGGTTCGGAGCGGCGCAGCGGGAAGGATACCCGCAGCGAGGAAGAGAAGCGGGCTACGAGCGAAAGGCGTTCCGACGACCGGCGCACCGTCGAGGACCGGCGCACCGGCAAGCCGGTTCCGCCCGGCGGCCGTAACAAGAGTTAGCAACCATGGCGCGCGGGCCGGCAAGAAGCACCGGGAAGGACACGGTCGGCAAACGCGTGGCCTTCGACCGGGAAACCTGGAACGCGCTCGATCTGATGGCGCGCGACCGGATGATGACGCTGCAGGAACTGGCCGACGAGGCCTTCCGCGATCTGCTGAAGAAGCATGGCAGGCCGACCGATCTACGCTCGGCGCTGAAGCAAAGCGCGCGCGAGCTGGCGGCCAATCAGAACAAGAAAACGCCGTCACCGGGCCGGCAGAAATAGCGAGCCTGGCCGCGAATCACGGCCAGGCTCTTCCGGTGAGTGGCGTCAGCGGTCGGCGAAGTGGTCGCGGATCTCGTCCGACCAGCGCCCGCCGATGAAGGCGAAGACTGCGCCCAAGACGAGGCCGATGAAGCTCACGAACATCGCCGTAGCGGCGGCCTTGCGCGCGGCTTCCAGCTGAGCCTGGGTCGGTGGCGGCACGTTCGGCCGCACCGTTTGCATGGTGGTCAGCCGGGAGTTGACGTTGACATAAGGGCCCGCAAGCTGCCCGGCAACGCTGGCGCCGCCGGAGGCCGTGAGCAGGGTGGCGCCCACGACGATCAGGGTCGCCAACGCCCAGGCGGCGAGCGCATGCGAACCGCGCGCGCGGTCGGAAAGAGAAGGCGACAGGGCCCCGGCCACCGCGCCGCCGACAAAGGCGGAGAAGATGCCCGAGGCGATGAACCACAGCACCGCGGCGGCGCTGACCGCGACCGGCGCGTTATTGGCGGTCGGGACATCGGTGGCGATGAGTCCCACGCCCAATCCCAGCATGGTCAGCATGACCTGGATGATGAGCGAGGTCAGCGTGCCTGCCGCGATGGCGGACCAGCTCCACATGATCCGCGCGTCCGACGCGGCAACCACCGCGGGGCGGGTGTCGGTTGTATAGGTTTGCATGGGATTTTCCTCTAAAATTCAACATTAGACGCAATACGTCAAAGCAACGCCGTCGCCCGAAGCGGGTTCCGCCGGTCACATGCCCGGTTTAGGTCGGCAAGCGCCCCGAAAGGTCGGTCAGACCTTCCGCAGTTCCGTTAACACTTCCAGCACGGAAAGCACTTTGGCGACACCGTTGGCAATGCGCTTGGCGCCCGGTGACTTGATTGCGCCCCATTTGACCAGGAGCTTTTCGCCATCGGCGACCCAGCGCAAAGTTTCCACGATCGGATAATCGCTCGTTTTGGCGCTACGCTTGGTTGTCCTGCTCGGTTTGTAAGCCTTGCCGACATCGCGCGCGACTTCCTTAGCCGATTTCAAGCGCCGCTTGCTTCCCTGCTTTTTGGTGGCCTTCATCGCTGCCGCCTTTCTGAAATGAACAACAATTGCAACTCGGCGGTAACGCACGAGCCGCCGAAACGTTCAAACGCCTTGGTCCTACGGCGCGTGCAGGAAGACAAATTCGGTGTCGTCATAGGCGCGCCGCTCAAGCTCCTTGAAGCCTTCCGGCGCCCTGAAGGATGCGGCGACAGCTTCCTCAACAACGGCCAGCGCGCCAGGCACCAGCCAGCCGCCGTCACGCGCGCTGGCGAGCGCCTTTTCCGCCAGCCCCTTGCCATAGGGCGGATCGGCAAAGATCAGGGAAAACGGTTCGACCGGATGCGCGGGGCCGAGTTGGGTGGCGTCGCGGCGAAAGACCTTCGTGCTCCCGCCGAGGCCGAGCGCCTCGACATTGCCGCGCAACAATGCGCGCGCTTCCACGCCGTCATCCACGAACAAGGCGAAAGCCGCGCCGCGCGACAGCGCTTCGATGCCGAGTGCGCCGGTCCCAGCGAAGAGATCGAGCACGCGGGCGCCCTCGATCGGATCGCCATAGGCATGGATGAGGATATTGAACAGCGACTCGCGCAGCCGGTCGGCGGTGGGGCGGATGCTTTGCGACTGCGGTCCCTTCAGCGCGCGCCCGCGCAACCGCCCGCTGACGACGCGCATCAGCGTGGCCGGGAGGGACGCGGGCCGCGGCTGCGGTCGGGCCGGCGCGGCTTGCCGCGGTGCTTCTTGGCCAGGGGGCGCTCGGGCTTTTCCGTCCGGGTGCGGGTGACGGGGATCGCCCGTCCGCGGCGGTCGGCGATGGTGTCGCTGCGCGTGATGCGCTTGGGCTCGGGATTCTGACGTTTCTTGCCGTCATTCCGGTCGCGCGCCTTTGCGCGCGGGCCGGAATCCATAACCCCTGTCTTGGCAATTTCGCGTCGGCCGGGATTATGGATTCCGGGCTCGCCGCTGCGCGGCGCCCCGGAATGACCAAGGGGAGCCGTCGGTGGGTCGCCCCGTTCGACGAGCGGTCCGGTGAAATCCGCGCCTGCCAGTGCTGCGATGCGTTCGCCGAGCTGCTCGCGCAGCATGCGCGTGCGCACTTCCTCCACCGCGCCCTCGCGCATTTCCGCGAGTTGAAACGGGCCGTAGGAAATGCGGATCAGCCGGTTCACCTGCAGCCCGAGATGCTCCAGCACATTGCGTACTTCGCGGTTCTTGCCTTCGCGGATGGCAAAGGTGAGCCAGATATTGGCGCCCTGTTCGCGGTCGATCGCGGCTTCGATGGCGCCATAGCGCATGCCGGCGATCTCCACGCCATCGCGCAGGGCGTCGAGTTCGGGCTGGGTGACGCGGCCATGCGCGCGCACGCGATAGCGCCGCAGCCAGCCGGTCTCGGGCAGTTCGAGCACGCGCGCCAGTCCGCCGTCATTGCTGAGCAGCAACAGGCCTTCGGTGTTGAGATCAAGCCGGCCAACGCTGATCAGCCGCGGAAGATTTTTCGGCAACGCGCCAAAAATGGTGGGGCGGCCTTCCGGGTCGCTGTTGGTCGTCACCAGTCCGCGCGGCTTGTAATAGAGGAAGAGCCGCGTGCGCTCGCGCTGCGGCAGCGGCGCCCCGTCGACCACGATCTTGTCGGTCGCACGGACATTCAGCGCAGGCGAGGTGATGCGCGCGTCATTGACGCTCACGCGGCCCTGCGTGATCCACTGCTCGGCCTCGCGGCGCGAGCACAACCCGGCGCGGGCGATCACCTTGGCGACGCGCTCGGCCGATTTGCGCGCCGGGAGCGGCGCGGCCGGCGGGGCGGGGCGCGGCAGCGCGGTCTTCAGCTTCTTGCCGCGGAAAGGCGGCTTGCCGCCTGAAAGGCGCGATGCCTGGTTTGCTGCTTTTGGTCGTGTCTTTGCCCATGAGGCACCGTGTTATAAGAGCGGCGGTATCCGGCACAAGGACGAACATGCCCTCATTCATGGACATGGCCCTGGAGGAAGCCCGCGCGGCGCAGGCGCGCGGCGAAGTGCCGGTGGGCTGCGTCATCGCGCGCGGCAGCGAGGTGATCGTGCGCGCGGGCAACCGCACGGTGGCGGACCGCGACCCCACCGCGCATGCCGAGCTTTTGGCCTTGCGCGCGGCCGCCGCGTCGATCGGTTCCGAGCGGCTCACCGGCTGCGATCTCTATGTGACGCTGGAGCCCTGCGCCATGTGCGCCGCCGCCATGTCCTTCGCCCGCATCCGGCGGCTCTATTACGGCGCGGCCGATCCGAAAGGCGGCGCGGTGGACAATGGCGTGCGCTTCTTCTGCGCGCCCAGCTGCCATCACCGGCCGGAGGTCTATGGCGGCGTCAGCGAAAGCGGCGCCGCGGCGCTGCTGAAGGATTTCTTTGCCGCGCGGCGTTAGCGGCGGCCTAGCGCGCGGGCGATGCTTCCGCGCTCTCCGGCATCTTGAACACCACCGCGTCGTCGACGGCATAGAGGTGGCAGGTGCCCACCGCGTGTTCGCGGCAGGCTTGCAGCGCGCGCTCGATGGCGTTCTCGCCGCTCCGCGCCGCCCAGGCTCCCCTGGTCGATACCGCGAAAGCCCGCGGCAAATCCGCTCGCAGGAATTTCTGGTAGCCGTCTTTTCCGGTCTTGCTGAAGGGCAGCTTGTCGACCTCGTCGAGGCGGGCGAAATCGGTGGCGGCCGGCGCGTCGGCGGAACGGGGCGGCGGGAAGCCGAACTCCTGCAGGAACTGGTCCGCCACCGGGCGCCACTGCGCAAACGCCGTTCGCGCGAGATAATGTCCATTCTCCGGGACAGGCGGAAGCATGAGCATCTGCGCCTTTCCCCCGGCCTTCAGATAGGCGGCGTGCCATTTGCGCGGCAGCTCGCCGCCCCAGAGGCCGTCGTTTTCCGCGTAGAGCCAGAGCATCGGCACCTTCGCCTGCTTTCCGGCCTCAGCGATGGCCGCCGCGATGCTTGCGGGCCCGCAGGGTTGGCCGGGCTTGTGCCACAAGCCGCCGCCTCCGCCGACAAAGTTGATCGCCCCGAGCGCGCCGAGCTGACTGTTCGCACTCGCCGCGACCGCCGCGAAGCCGCCATAGGACTGGCCGGCGATGATGAGGCGGCGGCCGTCTGCCCAGGGCAAGCTCTTTGCAAAGTTTGCGGTCGCGATTGTTTGGGCCAACATTACCTGCAGGCCCGGGCGGTAGTCCGGATCGCCGCATGAACCAAGCGGCGCATCGGGGTCGATCTCGACGCCTGAACTCGCCATAACCGAGGCGGGTCGGAACAAAGACGGCAAAACCGCGCCGGACGAAATAACGCGCAAGCAGGCTCTCGCGAAATCGCGGCGTCGCGGCGCGCTTCTCCTTTTGGCCGCTGCGGCCGTGATTGACGATGGCGATGGGAAAGGGACCGTCGCCGGCCGGCCGGTAATACGTGAGGACGATCTTCCCGGTATGCTGTTTGCCCGAGGCAAGCCGAACGGTGACCGGCAATTTGACGATGGTCTCGTGGAGATCTTCCGCAAGCTTGGGCGGTTCTTTCGGAGATTCTTTGGGCGGCTCTTTGAGCCGCTCTTTGGATGCGCTTTGCGCGGAAGCGGCGAACAAGCCGCAGGCCATCAGCGCGGCCATCGCAAGCGCGCCGGTCGAAATGGACCGCAAGACTGGCAAGTTACGCAAGAACGCCCCCCGAAGGAGAAGCTTAGCACTCTCAGGAGCTGTAGAACGGGATTGACAGCCCGCCGATTTGCTGAAGGGGAGAGGGAGAGGACCTGCCGGCGTCCGAATTTTTAGAGTGCGCTCTTACCGATATCCCGGCGGCAGAAACCTTCCGGCCAGCTGATGCGGTCGACCGCGGCATAGGCGCGCTGCTGCGCCTGCGCCACCGTCTTGCCCAGCGCGCTGACATTGAGCACGCGTCCGCCATTGGCGAGGATCTTTCCGCCTTCGCGTTTTGGTGCCGGCATGGAAGATTTCCACGCCTTCCACCTGCGCCGCGTCTTCCAGGCCCGCGATCACGCTGCCTTTGGCATAGCTGCCGGGATAACCGTTGGCCGCCATCACCACGGTCAGCGCCACGTCGGGATACCAGCGCAAATCGAAATTCTTCAGGACGCCGTCGCGCGACGCCATCAGCGCCGGCACAAGGTCCGACATCAGCCGCAGCATCATCACCTGGCATTCCGGGTCGCCGAAGCGCACGTTGTATTCGATCAGCTTCGGCCCCTGCGCGGTCATCATCAGCCCGGCATAGAGCACGCCCTTGTAAGGCGCGCCCATCGCCTGCATCGCGCGCAAGGTCGGCGTCACGATCTCGTCCATCACCCGGCGCGACAATTCCGGCGTCATCATCGGCGCTGGCGAATAGGCGCCCATGCCGCCGGTATTGGGACCTTTGTCGCCGTCGAAGACGCGCTTGTGGTCCTGCGCGGTGACCAGCGGAATGGCGTTCTCCCCGTCGCAGAGCACGAAGAAGGAGACTTCCTCGCCGCGTCAGAAATTCCTCCACCACCACTTCGGCGCCGGCCTCGCCCACGCCGCCGCCGAAGATCATCTCGAGCGCGGCTTCGGCTTCCGGCAGCGTCATGGCGACGACCACGCCCTTGCCGGCGGCCAGCCCATCGGCCTTGATCACGATCGGCGCGCCCTGCGGCCTGCACATAATTTTTTGCGGCGGCGATATCGGCGAAGCGCGCATAGGCTGCGGTCGGAATATTGTTGTCGCGGCAGATGTCCTTGGTGAAACCCTTGGAGCCTTCCAGCCGCGCCGCCGCCTTGCTCGGCCCGAATGTCTTGATCCCGGCGGCTTCCAGCTCGTCGACCACGCCGGCGCAGAGCGGGCCTTCCGGGCCGACCACGACAAAGTCCACCTTGTTGGCGCGGCAGAAGGCGATCAGCGCCGGGTGATTGCCGATGTCCAGATCGACGATCTCGGCTTCCTGCGCGATGCCGGCATTGCCGGGCGCGCAATAGAGCCGCTGCACCAGCGGGCTCGCCGCCATCTTCCAGGCCAGCGCATGTTCGCGCCCGCCGGAGCCGAGAAGGAGGATGTTCATCTACGTCCCCATTCGTCATGCCCGGGCTCGACCCGGGCATCCATCTTGATGCAAAAGGATGGATTGCCGGGTCAAGCCCGGCAATGACGACGGCGGCTGTGTAGCATGTCGCCCGAGACGCCGCAAGAGTTCGCCTGAGATGACCGACGCCCCGCGTATCAACGTTGTGGAATTGACCGTTTCCGAGCTGTCGAATGCGCTCAAGCGCGCGATCGAGGATGGCTTCGGCTATGTGCGCGTGCGCGGCGAACTCGGCAATGTGAAGTATCACTCCAGCGGCCACGTCTATCTCGACCTGAAAGACGACAAGGCCTGCCTCGCCGGCATTATCTGGCGCACCACCACGCCGCGCATCAAGCTCAAGCTGGAAGCCGGGCTGGAAGTGGTGGTGACCGGACGCATCACCACGTATCCCGGCCAGTCGAAATATCAGATCGTGATCGAGACATTGGAGCCGGCGGGCGTCGGCGCGCTGATGGCGCTGCTGGAGGAGCGCAAGAAAAAGCTCGCCGCCGAAGGACTGTTCGATGCGGCGCGCAAGCAGCTGCTGCCGTTCCTGCCGAAGGTGATCGGCGTCATCACCTCGCCCACCGGCGCGGTGATCCGCGACATTCTGCACAGGCTGTCCGACCGCTTCCCGCGCCAGGTGCTGGTCTGGCCGGTGAAGGTGCAGGGCGAGGGCTCGGCCGAGCAGGTGGCTGCCGCCATCGACGGCTTCAACGCTTTTCCCTTTGGACGCATTGCGCGCCCCGACGTGATCATCGTCGCGCGCGGCGGCGGCTCGCTGGAGGACCTCTGGTCGTTCAATGAGGAGATCGTGGTGCGCGCGGCGGCGGCCAGCATGATCCCGCTGATTTCGGCCGTCGGGCATGAAACCGATATCACGCTGATCGATTTCGTTGCCGACAAGCGCGCGCCGACGCCGACCGCGGCGGCGGAGATGGCGGTGCCGGTGCGCGCCGATCTGATCACCCGGATTTCCGCGCTCAACAACCGGCAGGTTGCCTGCTGGCAGCGCGGCATCGAAAACCGCCGCAAGGAATTGCGCTCGCTTGCGCGCGCGCTGCCGGGGCTGGAGGATCTGTTTGCGCTGCCGCGCCAGCGGCTGGATACGGTGACCGAGCGCTTTCCGCTGGCCTTGCGGGTCATGAGCGCGCGCCGGCACGACCGTCTGGTTGGGCTGTCTGCGCGCCTCGGCGCCAGCCTGCGGGCGAATACGCAGGCGCACCGCGCGCATATCGCGCATGACCGCCATCGGCTTGCGGTCTTGCAAGGCCGCGCCAGGGTGGCGCTGGACAATCTGCTCGATCGCCGCGACGCGCGGCTGGAACGCGCCGGGCAGCTGTTGGCCGCCTTCTCTTATCGCGGCGTGCTGGCGCGCGGCTTCGCCCTCGTGCGCGGCAGCGAAGGCCAGCCGCTGCGCAGCGCGGCCGCGATCACCCCCGGGCAACGGTTGGACATCGAATTTACCGACGGACGTGTCGGCGCCCTGGCGGAAGGCTCGCGCCCAATCGAACAGCCGCCGCCGATCCGGCGCCGCCGCCGCACGGCCGTCGATCCGGGGCAGGGAAGTTTGTTCTGAAGAAACAGGAACCGCTTCCGGCCAACTTCCGTTGTCGTGGCGAACCACTGCGCAAACCGAAAGCCGCCATGTCACATGATCGCCTGACCTTGCTTTCCGCTGCTCTCCTGCTTTTGCTCGTCGGCTGCGGCGATTCTTCGAAATTGCCTGAAGAGGCCACGATAGGGGCGAACCCCACTTTGCCGCCGCCGGTGGAGACCCTCATCCCGACGGTGAAGATTGCCCCCGCCAAGGGCTGGCCGGAGGGCGTGACGCCGAAGCCAGCCGCAGGATTGACGGTGACTGCGCTGGCCACCGGCCTCGATCACCCGCGGACGATCCTGGTGCTGCCCAACGGTGACGTGCTGGTCGCCGAAACCAATGCGCCGGAGCGGCCGGAGCAGGGCAAAGGCATCAAGGGCATGGTGATGAAGATGGTGATGAAGCGTGCGGGCGCCGGTGTGCCGAGCGCCAACCGCATCACCTTGCTGCGCGATGCGGACGGCAACGGGGTTGCGGAGACGCGCACCGTCTTGCTCAAGGGATTAAATTCGCCCTTCGGCATGGCGCTGGTCGGCGACAATCTCTATGTGGCGAATACCGACGCGGTCATGCGCTTTCCTTATCGTGAAGGCGTCACCGAGATCACCGAACCGGGCGTGAAGGTCTCCGACCTGGAAGGTGGCCCGCTCAACCATCACTGGACCAAGGGGCTGGTCGCCAACCGCGACGGCACGAAGCTTTACGCCTCCGTCGGCTCCAACAGCAACGTGGGCGAGAACGGCCTCGACAAGGAAGAAGGCCGCGCCGCGATCCACGAAATCGATCTCGCAACCGGCAACCGGCGCCTGTTTGCGTCAGGCTTGCGCAACCCGGTGGACATGGCGGTCGATCCGCAAAACGGCACGCTCTGGACGGTGGTGAACGAGCGCGACGAGTTCGGCAGCGATCTGGTGCCGGATTACCTGACCTCGGTGCGGGACGGCGGCTTCTACGGTTGGCCCTACAGCTACTGGGGCAAGCATGTCGATCACCGCGTAAAGCCGCCGAAGCCGGAACTGGTAGAGAAGGCCATCGTCCCCGACTACTCCCTCGGCAACCACGTCGCGCCGCTTGGCGTCGTCTTCGCCGCGGGTGAAAGCATGCCGGAGCAATTCCGCAACGGTGTCTTCGTCGGCGAACACGGTTCCTGGAACCGTAATCCGCGCAGCGGTTACAAGGTCGTGTTTGTACCTTTCGCGAACGGCCGCCCGTCCGGACCGCCGGTGGACGTGCTCGCGGGTTTCATCAGCGAAAATGATGAAGCCTACGGCCGTCCGGTCGGCGTGAAGATGGATAAGTCGGGCGCGCTGCTGGTTGCCGACGACGTCGGCAACGTGATCTGGCGGGTGGCGCCGGCGCGCGCGGCCGCGACGCTGCAATAGCTACGCATTGCGGACGGGCTCGATCCAGGGCAGCTCTTCCTTTCCCTCTCCCCCGGATCTCGGGTTTACCCGAGATCCGCACTAGTGAGTGCGATGGGAGAGGGTGCTGAGCCGCTGTTAAGCCGCGAAGCGGGTGAGGGGGTTTCTTCGTAAATTGCACCGGCGGATTTATGTGAAGCGGCCCCCTCACCCGCTCGGACTCGCTTTGCTCGTCCTCGCCGCCTCTCCCACCGATCTTGGGTTTACCCGAGATCGGCACTATGAGCGCACAAGTCGGATATATCCGACTTGTGCGGGGAGAGGGGAAGAAAGAGCGGCGTCAGGTGCTGGCCTACTCGAACCGTCCCGCCGCGCGCCCATGGCTACCGGGGAACCCCTCCGTCTGCTATCGTCCACCGTTCAAGCCTTTATCGAAGGGGATATCGAGTTTAGCGATTTTATCGACAGGGGGGTGTCATGCGCTCTATCAACGTCCGCGGCCTCGTGGCCATCATCGCGATAGTTGTGGGCTTCCCATCCGGGCTCGCGCCCGAGGCGAGGGCGCAGCAGGTTTCCGCTGATGCCGATACGGCGGAGATCGACCCCCTGCTGGTGGACGCGAAGGGCGGCTGGTCGCCGACCAAGAACTACGTCACCGACGATCTCGTCACCTCGCGCGGCTCCACTTGGCGCGCCAAGCGCAACAACAAGGGCAAGATACCGGGGTCGACGCAGCCTTCCACGGCGTTGGACTGGGAGCTGTTCGCCCGCGGCTTCAACCCAGCGGGTGCATGGCTGGGAACGAAAATATATCACATCAACGACCTCGTCAGTTTCCAGGGCGCGACCTGGCGGGCGAAGCGCACCAGCACCAACAAGACGCCGAACAGCAGCGCAACGGATTGGCAGCAATTCGCCGCCAGGGGCGCCGCGGGTCCGAGCTCGGTGGCAAGCGGCACCGCCAGCTCGCCTTCCTTCAGTTTCACCGGCGACTTCAACACCGGCATCTTTTCCCCGTCGGCAGGCAAAATCGCATTGGTGGAAGACGGCGTGCTGTTCCTCCACAACAAGGGCGTCGGCAACACGGCCCTGGGCCATTCAACGCTCGCTGCCAACACCGATGGCGTCGATAATACCGCCGTGGGGGATGGCGCACTCTCCTCCACGGGCAGTAACGGAAATACCGCCGTCAGGAGTTTCCGCCCTTCGCGTCAGCAACGACCCAATCGGTCAACACACCGCCGTGGGGGCTTATGCGCTGGAAAATCACACGGTTAGCTGCTGCAACGTTGCCGTGGGATATGGAGCCTCGCGCCAAAACACCGTAGGCCAGAGCAATGTCGCTTTGGGCACGGCCGCACTTGCGGCCAACCTCGAGGGCGACGGCCACATCGCCGTAGGGCGCGAGGCGCTCCTCCAGGTCACCGGCGGTAACTTCACCACCGCCGTAGGCCGCTCTGCGCTCTCGAATCTCACCAGTGGCTCCAACACCATTGCCCTCGGCCGAAATGCCGGCCTCAACCCGACCACGGCAAACAACAGCATCTTCATCGGCAATGCAGGAATTCGCCGGCACCGACAGCGGCGCCATCAAGATCGGCATCCAGGGCACACAGACCTCGGCCTTCATCGCCGGCATCGGCGGGGCGACCATCGGTACGGCCAACGACGCCGCTGTGTTGATCGACACGGTGACGGGACAATTGGGCACGATTGCTTCCTCGCGCCGCTACAAGCACGACATCGAGCCGATGGGCGAGGTCACGGCGATGCTGCAGAAACTGCGGACGGTAACGTTCCGTTACAATAAGCCGCAGAACGATGGGTCACACCCGGTGCAATACGGCCTAATCGCGGAAGAAGTGGCCGAGGTGCTGCCCGATCTCGCGGTGTTCAACAAGGATGGAACGCCGGAGACGGTGAAGTATCACCTGCTGCCGTCGTTCCTGCTCGCCGGCTATCAGAGCCAGCAGCAGACCATCGCGGCGCAGGCGGAGAAGATCGAGACCCTGGCGGAGCGCGATCGACAGCAGGCGGAAAAGATCGATGCGCTCGAACAGCGGCTGCGCAGCATCGAGGCGCTGCTGCCGCGCGTTACGACAGCGGCGCGTTAGTGGTGAGGGGCGCCCCGCTTTGTGCGGCGCGTCTCGAACCATGCAGGCCATCCTTCGAGACGGCGCATCGCGGCCAAGTGTACGCAGGCTGCGCCTGCGATGGCGCCTCCTCACCATGAGGAGGAGTTGGCAAAGAGCGAACGACAGCGATCTTTGAACACTCGCCCGCTCCGGACATCGCTTTGCTCGTCCTCGCCGCCCTCTCCCACCGATCTTGGGTTTACCCGAGATCGGCTCTACGAGTGCTCGCCGGATATATCCGACTTGTGCAGACAGAGTCGCCGCTAGTTGCCCGTCACCATCTGGGCCAGTTTCTCCGCGTCCTGCGGCGGCGCATTCCCGCGCCAGGCCACATGCATGTCGGGCCGCAGCAGCAGCAGATCATAGCCGTAGATGTCGCGCGGCCGTGCGTCCGGGATATCGAGAATCTGCAACGGCGCGCCGCGCGCGGCGAAGGCACGCGCCAGCCCCGTGGTATCGGCCAGAGTGTTTCCCAGCCGCAGCAGGGTGTAAGCGAGCGCATTGCCGATGCGGTCTTGCATGGCTGAGCGATCCGCCAGCCACGCATGCGGCAGGCGCGCGCCCGGCCAGGTGGTCGGCGTATATTCCATGAAGTTATGCTCGGGCCCGTCGGGCTCGTCGGCGATCAGCGGCGAAGCCTCGTAGCGATAGCCAAGCTCGGCGCCGGTCATCTTGTTGCCTTTGCTCTGCTCGTATTGCGCGACGCGCACCAGCTCCGCGCGCGTCTGCGCGCCCTCCGGCGTTTTATCGCGGATATTCGGCCGCCACATGGAACGCCATTTGTTGCGCCCGCGCGCGGCGAAGGTTGAGGCGGCGACATTGCGATCGCCGACCTGCCGCCGCTCGAATTCGTAAGAAGCCAGCAGCTTCGGCCCGCCCCAGCCTTGCAGCGTGGCGGCGAGCTTCCACGACAGGTCGATGGCGTCGCCGACGCCGGTATTCATGCCGAGGCCCCCGGTCGGAATCACCAGATGCACCGCGTCGCCGGCGAGAAAAACCCGGCCGCTCCTGGTAGCGGTCCGCCAGCAGCAGGTTCTGCTTCCAGGCGCCGACATAGAGCATGTCGTACGTCACCGGCATCGCCACGGCCTGCTCGAACTGAGCGGCCATGTCGGCGTCATTCTCAACCACTGCATGCAGGCTGAAATGTTTGGTGGAGTCCTGCACGATCAGGAAGGTCGCCTGATTATCGGCGACGTGATAGTGCCGGCCTTTGCCGATCGGAATCCGCTCATACAAGTCTTCGCAGTAATACAGCGCCTGGCGCAGCTGCAGCAGGTTGCCCTCGCCCGACAGCTTGATGCCGAGCTGGCGCCGCACGGTGCTGCCGCCGCCGTCGCAGCCGACCATATACTGCGCTGTGATGTCGGAAACCGCGCCGTTCCTGTCCTTTACTTTTGCGGTGACGCAGCCGTTGTCCTGCGCGAAGGAAACCAGCTCGCAGCCATAGCGCACGGAAACGCTCGGCAGGCTTTCCGCCACCGATTTCAGCAACGGCTCAAGCGTATATTGCGAGATCAGTTGATAAGGTTCGAGCGGCCGCGTGCCGTCGTTGGTTTTTGCGATCAGCTCCTCGTATTCCGCGACCGAGGGATGCTTTTCGTGGAACAGCGGCGGCTCGATCAGCGAGAGCACGATGAAGACGTCCATCGGGCAATGCCGCGGCAATCCGGCCGCACGGATTTTTTCCGCCAGCCCCATGCGCCGATAGATTTCCATGGTGCGGGCGTTGCACCGTTCCATCTTCGGCAGAAATTGCGGCGCTTCCTTCTGCTCGATCAGCGTGCAGGGGATTCCGCGCAAGCCGAGATCGATGGCGAGGGTCAATCCGGTCGGGCCGGCCCCGACGATGAGAACGGGAGTGTTCATGACTGGCGTTAAGTCTCGCGGCGCGCGGTCCGCCAAAGTGGGCACCGGGTTTGCTCTAGCATCCGCCGGATACCCTGTGGAAGAGAGGGTTTCGCCCCCGCCGCCGAAGCATTATCTTGGCCCGCAGGCGCGCTGAGTCCTCGCAGCGATGGAGGTGGAATGTGCTGAACCGGTATGGCAGTCCTTCGCCCAAGGGCGGCGAGGCGGAAGTGACCTATCTCGACGGTGATTTTCGCATCGTCAGGCCGGGTGCTTTTGTCCGCTGTGCCGTGACCGGCGTGCCGATTCCCCTGGAAGAGCTGAAATACTGGAGCGTCGACCTGCAGGAAGCCTATGCCACGCCGCAAGCCGTGATGCAGCGGCATCTCAAGAAAAAAGAAAACGAGCTGGCCTCTGGAACAGCAACTGCCGCAAAGGCTCCTCGTCCTCGATTTCCAGCGTCACCGGCAAGGCGCGCGTCACTTTCGCCAAAGTTGCAAGTGCGGGATCGCGCGCGATGCGTACCAGGTCCTTTTCCGTGGTTACCAGCACCAGATCCTCGCGCGCGGCGCGCTCGACCAGTGCCTCTGCCTCGTTGCGGCTGTAGCGGTGGTGGTCGGGAAAGGCCTGGGTGACCGGGACGGAAATGCCGGCCTCGGCCAGCGTTGAAAAGAACTTTCCCGGATTGCCGATGCCGGCGAAGGCCAGAACGCGATGCCCCGACAGTGCCGAGACGGCATCGGCTTCCGCCTCCAGTTGGCCGTGCAAAACCGGCAGGTTGCGCGCCTGCGCTTCGGCGATGGCAGATTCGCATCGTGAAGACGGCGTGCCGAGGACCAGCAGTGCATGGGCATGGCGCATCTGCGCGCGCAGCGGCGCGCGCAGGGGGCCGGCCGGGATCACGCGGCCATTGCCGATACCGCGGTTGGCATCGATCACCACGATGGAAAGATTTTTGGTCAACGACGGGTTTTGAAACCCGTCGTCCATCACGATGGTGGAAGCGCCGGCGGCACGCGCCATCTCCGCCCCGGCGACGCGGTCATGCGAGACGATGGTCGGTGCAAGCCGCGCCAGCAGCAACGGCTCGTCGCCCACCTCGGCGGCGCTGTGGCGCGCCGCGTCCACCCGCAGCGGCCCGGCAGCCTCGCCGCCATAGCCGCGGCTGAGAAAGACCACCCGCCGCCCGGCATTGATCAGCATCCGCGCCAAGGCGAGCGCGGTCGGTGTCTTGCCGGCGCCGCCGACGGTGAGGTTGCCAATGCAGATCACCGGCACGCCGGCAGAACGGCCGCGGCGTTCCATCCGATGGGCGGCGACGGCGCCATAGGCGGCGGCGAAAGGCGCTAGCGCGCGGGCTTCCAGGCCGGCACCGCGCCACCAGAATGAGGGTTCACGCATCGCGCGAGTGTCGCCCAAGACGCAGTTGCTTGAAATAGGGCTCGAGCGCCTGCAATGTCCGGTCTAATGCGCCGCCCAGCATATCCACTGTGCGGCGCCCGGCTTCGGTCACCGCCTGGCGCTGGTGGTTGTCCGTGAGCCAGCCGCCGCTGCAGGCCGCGAGGCTTGCCGCGTCATCCGCCTGCTCGGCGCCGCCTGCGGCATCGAGCGCGGAATAGATGTCCGCGAAATTCCACACATGCGGGCCGTGCACAATAGCCGCGCCGAGCTTTATCGGCTCGATCGGGTTCTGTCCGCCATGTTCCACCAACGAGCCCCCCATGAATACGACCGGTGCGATACGATAAATCAGGCCGAGCTCGCCCATGGTGTCGGCCACATAGATCTCCGTGCCGGCGTCGGGCAGCTGGCCGCGCGACCGCAGCTTCGGCGTCAAGCTGCAAGTGCGAGCCAGCTCCGCGATCTCGGCGCCGCGATGCGGATGACGTGGAACGATGATGGTCAGCAGATTGGGGAAGCGGAGGCGCAACCGCTGGTGCGCGTCCATCATCGCGGCCTCTTCGCCGGCATGCGTTGAAGCGGCGGCCAACACCGGGCGTCCGTCGATAGCCGCCAGCATCGCCTCCACCTCGGCCGGTTCCGCCGGTGGCGCCGGCACGTCCAGCTTGAGATTGCCGGTCATGGCGATGCGTTGTCCGCCGAGCCGGGCATAGCGCTCAGCATCGGCGGGAGATTGCGCCAGGCACAGATCAAAGCGCTTCAGCACTGCGCCGATGGTTTTCGGGACCCTGCTCCAGCGCGCGAAGGAGCGCTGCGACAGCCGGCCGTTGAGCAGCACCAAGGGGATTTTGCGCTCGGCGCTAGCGAAGACGAGATTGGGCCAGAGATCGGACTCCACGAACAGCGCGAGGCCGGGCTGCCAATGATCGAGGAAACGGTCGACGAATGCCGGCACGTCGAGCGGCACGAATTGGTGAATGGCGCCGGCCGGCAGGCGCTGTTGCGCCAGCTCCGCCGAGGTGGTGGTGCCAGAGGTCACCAGCACCGCAAATCCTTCAGCGCAAAAATGATCGATCAGCGGGAGCACGGCGGTGATTTCACCGACGCTGGCGCCATGCACCCAAACCAGCGGACCGGCGGGGCGCGGAACGCCGGCCTCGCCCCGGCGCTCGCGAAGGCGGGCGGGATCTTCTTTCCCGCGGTTGAGCCGATAGGAGAGCAGGCGCGGCGCCAGCGGCGCGGCTGCCGTCACCAGGAAACGATAGAGGTGGAGCGTTGCGGGCAGGCCGTCACGCACGGCCGGCGTCTCCGGCCCGCCGGTCGACCAGCGCATAGGCGCGGTCGGTCACCGCGTTGAGCTGCGTTTCCACTTGGCGGCGCGCGGCCTCCAGGCCGTCGTCGGTCGCGTCGGCGCCAACCCGAATGGGTTCGCCCATGACCACGGCGCCGCGGCTGAATGGCAGGTTCACGGCTGAGCTGTCCCAGCTGTTGAGCGTCACGCGGCGGCTGGTTGCCATCGCCACGGGATAGATCGGCCGGCCCGAGACGCGCGCCAGCATGACGATGCCGAGGCCGGCGACGCGGGAGACTTTGGGCACGTCCGCCGTCATGACGATGTTGTAGCCGTCGCGCAGCGCGCTGTGCATTGCCTTGAACGCTCCGACCCCGCCCTTGCGCAGAAATTCCCGGTTATGGTCGCCGGAACCGCGAATGGTTTCGGCGCCGAGCCGCTCGGCCACGAGCGCGTTGATCTCGCCGTCACGGTGGCGCGAGATCAACACCTTCACGCGATGCTCGTCGCGCTTGAGGAACGAGGTCATAAAATGCTGGCCGTGCCAGACCGCAACGATGACCGGCAGATCCGGCCGGACGCGGTCGTAGAGATCCGCCGGCTCGAAGATGAACCGCGACGTATTCCACACCACGCGCAGGTAATTGCAAGCGGCGATTCCGATCGCCTTCTGTGCCCAGGGCGCAGTGGTGACCCGCTTCGGCAGGATACGCAATCGCGTTGCTCCGAAGTCTAGCGCTTGCTCGGCGGTCCGCCGGCATCGGGCTCGAGCAGCCGGTGCAGGTGCACGATGAAATAGCGCATCTGCGCGTTATCCACCGTCTGCTGCGCCTTCGCCTTCCAGGCCGAATGGGCGCTGGCGTAATTCGGGTAGATGCCGACGAAGTCGAGCTTCTCGAGGTCCTTGAATACGTGGCTGTCGAGATTCTCCAATTCGCCGCCGAAAACCAGATGGAGCAATTGTGGCGTTGTTTTATCGGGCATGTCGGAAATATCCCTGGAATCAGTCGGCGAGCGATCTTACCGCGAGATCGTGCGATCGGACACCAGCGCCGACAAGGCGGCGTGGCGCTGGGGACCGGCCGCGATCAGCGGCGGATGCGTCAGCTGCGGCTTGTTGTAGGTGAGGATTTGTCCAGCGAAGGTGGTAAGCGCCCCGCCGGCTTCGTGCACCAAAAGGTCGGCTGCTGCAAGGTCCCAATCATGCGCATTGGCCGAGGCGAAAGCGGCATCGATGGCGCCATGCGCTACGCGGGCAAAACGCAGTTGCAGCGAATGGATTTTCGGATGCGGGAAAAACCGCGGCTCCATGGCCTGTAGCCGGCGCAGATAGCCGGCCGGCCCGGCGATGCGCGCGCCGTCGAGGTCGCCTTCACTGGTACGGATCGGGTTGTCGTTCAGCGTCGCACCGCGGCCCGCCACCGCGACGAACATCTCATCCTCGACCGGCGCGTACACCACCGAGACAATGGGCCGCCCGTCTTCTACCAGCGCGGTGGCAATCGACCAGTCGGAACGCTCGCCGATGAAAGCGCGCGTGCCGTCGATCGGATCGATGATCCAGACCCGCTGCGCCCGCATGCGCTCCGGGTCGTCTTCGGTCTCCTCCGAGAGCCAGCCGATCTTTCCTTCGGGGTCGCGCAATCGCTCCTGCAGGAATTCATTGACGGCGATGTCCGCCTCACTCACCGGCGAGTATTCGTCCTTGTTCCAGCTCTTCAGCGGCCCGCGAAATTTGCCGAGCGCCAGTTGCCCGGCTTCCCGCACGGCTGAAACCAGTTGCTCGCGATAGCGCGAACGATCGTCCTTGAACTCAGCGACCGGCAACGGTCAATCCCTCGATGCGCAGCGTTGGAGCGTTGGTGCCGTGACGAAATTCCAGATCGTTGGCGGGCGTGAGCGTGCGGAACATGTCGCTCAAGTGGCCGGCGATGGTGACTTCACTCACCGGGTAAGTGCGTCTGCCGCTCTCGATCCAGAAGCCGGAAGCACCGCGGCTATAGTCGCCGGTCACGATGTTGGTCCCGGAGCCGATCAGGTCGGTGACATAGAAGCCCTGCTGGATGTCGGCGATCAACGCGTCAGGCGTCGCGGTCCCCGCCTCCAGGTAAAGATTGGTCGCACTCGGCGAAGGAGATGAGGAGACGCCGCGGGAGGCATGGCCGGTGGTTTCCCGGCCGAGTTCGCGCGCGGTGGCGCTGTCGAGCAGCCAGGTCATCACGATGCCGTCTTCGACCAGAGCGAGCTTCCGGCCGGCGACGCCTTCCGCATCGAAGGGACGCGAACGTTGGCCGCGCTTGCGCAGCGGATCGTCGACGATGCGGATGCCTTTGGCGAAAACCTGCTGGCCAAGCTTTTCCATCAGGAAACTGGTCTTGCGCGCAATGGCTGCGCCATTGACCGCACTGGCGAGCGAACCGACCAGCGAGCCGGCGACGCGCCGGTCGAACACGACGGGGACCTTGCCGGTCGCGGCCTTCAGCGGATTGAGCCGCTCCACCGCGCGCTGGCCGGCGGTCTTGCCGATCTTTTGCCGGGTTGTCGAGATCGGCCGCGTGCAGCGTCGAGCTGTAATCGTAGTCGCGTTCCATCGCGGTGCCTTCGCCGGCGATCGCCGTCATCGAGATGCCGTAGCGCGACGCCAGGTAGGCGCCGTTGAAACCGTGGCTGGTCACCAGCACCATCCCGCCGATCCCCGCCGAGGCCGAGGCGCCGCCCGATTTGCTGACGCCTTGCACGTCCAGCCCTGCCGCTTCGGCTTCTCGCGCCAGTTCTTCCAGCCGCCTTACCTCCGGCAGGTCTGGATCGACCAGATCGAGATCGGGGAAATTCTTGGCGAGCAGAGCCGCATCCGCCAGGCCGGTGAAACGGTCCTCCGGCGCGACACGCGCCATCGCCACCGCGCGCTCGGCCAGCGCCTGCACCCCGTTGCCGCGCAGATCATTGGTGGAGACGACCGCCTGCCGCTTGCCCGACGAAGACGCGCAGCCCAAGGTCGTCGCTTTCGGACCGTTCGGATTCCTCCACCGCGCCGTCGCGGATTTCCACCGATTGCGAAACCGAGCGCACGGCGACCGCATCCGCCGCATCGGCGCCGGCTTTGCGCGCCGCTTCGACCAGGCGTTCGGCGAGGTCCGTCAAGACGGATTGATCGAGCAAAGATGACATGCGGGAGTTCCGTGGGGCCTGAAAGGAGACGAGCGGGCACTCCTTCAGATGTCACCGAAGCCGCGGGCATTCAAGCTTTTGGCAAGCATGACAAGTGAAGGATTGGCGAACACCACTGATTAACCAGGGTTCTTAAGCGGATTCCCAGGTCTCTGCGGCATTCTGCGCCTACGACCGGGCAACAAAAAGCCCGGCGGGGAGACTGACTTTGAGGCGTCAAGCAAACGTCGGCGGGCCAGCGCCCGCTGGGTCGAGCCGTGCGTTGCGGCTCGACCCCTTTTCTCTTCCTCTGCGCTTTCGGGCCGGCGATGCCGGAGCGGATGAGCGTCGTACGGGATGTGGAGCTTCACCGCGAGCGCGTGGTCGTGCGGCGGCGCGTGCGCGGCATCCCGATGACGCTCAACCTGCCGATGGCCGATTTCCTCGGCGTGGCGCTGCGTGTCATTCCGCAAGGGCGAGGCTGAAACGGTCTATCTCACCCTGGAGCATCCGGATCCCGGCCTTGTCGGTCGCGCTGTACCGTTCCGGCGACAGCGACGACGTGGTGGCCGAGTGGCAATCCTGGGCGCGAGTCCTGCAGCGTCCGCTACTGGTGGCCGACGACAGCGGCGCTCTGCATGAACTCTTTCCACGGCTCGGCCCGGTGCGTGTCGGCGCGATCGCGCCGCGTCGCCGTCGCCGCACGGCCATGAAAGGCCGCCGGCCGTCCATCGGCTGGCGCCGTCGTCAAGCGGTTGCGGCCGGTAGCGTGCATCGCGGCGAGCGCGAAATCATCCCGCGGGATTAGCGCGCGGTCCCGAAACGCGGGAACCGGTTTTCTGACAACACCGTTCGCCAGTATTAGGTGAAATAATTCCAGGCCGCGTCCAGCAACAGCCCGGCGAACAAGATCAATCCGGCATCGCGGTTGGATTTGAACAGCGCGAGGCAGCGGTCGGGATCGTCGATGTCGAGCCGCCAGATCTGCCAGGCGAGATGCGCCGCGAAGGCCGCAAGCCCGACGCAAATAAAATGCCCGCGCCTGCGGTCCAGCCGGCCAACCCGATCAGCATCACCGCGGCGCCGTAGAAAGCTGAGAGTGCCGGCTTGCGTACGCGCGCCGAACAGCAGCGCCGTCGATTTCATGCCGACCAGCGCGTCGTCTTCGCGGTCCTGATGCGCGTAGATGGTGTCATAGCCGATCACCCAGGCGATCGATCCGGCATACAGCAGCAAGGCGGGAAGATCGAGCCGGCCGAAGTGAGCCGCCCAGCCCATCAGCGCGCCCCAGGAAAACGCCAGGCCGAGCACGATCTGCGGCCAGTAGGTGAACCGCTTGAAGAAAGGATAGACCGCGACGATCGCAAGCGAGGCGATGCCGGTGCCGATCGCAAAGCTGTTGAATTGCAGCAGCACGACGAGGCCGATCAGCGCCTGCAAGACCAGGAATACCAGCGCGCCGGTCAGGCTCACCTGCCCGGACGGAATCGGCCGCGAGCGCGTGCGCGCCACCTGCGCGTCGATGTTGCGGTCGACGATGTCGTTCCAGGTGCAGCCGCAGCCGCGCATCACGAAGGCGCCGACGAAGAACAGCACCAGATGCCAGGGGAGGGGAAAGGCGCCTTGTCGTAGACGGCAGCCAGGCTCGCCGACCACCAGCAAGGCAGCAGCAACAACCAGGCGCCGATCGGCCGGTCGAAGCGGGCGAGTCGCAAATAAGGGCGGAAGGAAGCGGGTGCGAGGCGATCGACCCAATTGCCGGGCGCATCGGCAACGCGACCCGCCGTCTCGCTCATCGCGCGAGCGGATTGCCGCTGAGTGAATCGAGCGTGCCGCGGCCGGTTCGGGTGTTGTCCTTGCCGGCCACAGGCGGGCTCAGCGCGTCGCTCAAGGTGGGCTCGGCCGGACGCGCCGGCTTGCTGGCGCGGCAGCGGCGGTGCAAGCTTGCTTGCGATATGTCCTCCGACTTGGCGTTACTTGCCTTCACGTTGTCCAGCAGGTTCGGCGGGAAATTGCATCGCGGCGCCGTTCTCTCGACGTATTTGATCATCTTGCACTTCGGCTTGCGTGAACTTCGTCAGCAGATTGCACAACTCGGCGGCGGACCCGCGCCGGTCGATGCCCGCTTTAGCCGCCTCGAACCGTTTTTCCATTTCCTGCCGCAGCTGCATGAACTCGTCGACGCAAGGCGGCTTCTGCTGTGGCTGTCCGGGTGAAGGGAAGGGTGAAGCCTGTTGTCCGACCGGAGGAAACGGCGATTGCTGTCTGCCTGGAGGGGCGGGTGCCTGTTGTCCGACCGGAGGAAAGGGGGACTGCGCCTGCGCTTCAGCGATGCCCGCGACGGCCAACGCCGTGGCGGCCATGAGAGCGTAGCGAAGCAGCATGATAATCTCCCCTCCAACGGATCGTCGCAGCCGCCCCTGGCCAGTGCCTAACAACGCTTGGATTCCGGCGAGAAGGCGGCAACAAACATAATGCTCTTTTTCCGGCTTGCCGGAAGGTAAGGATGGCAGAGTTAAAGCGGCTTCGGCCGCAATCGGCAAGCAGCATGGCCCGCTACGACATCCGCACCCCACGCCTTTACACCGATTCCCCGCTCGGCGCGGGCATGCACGGTGGCGCTGGAACAACCGCAGACGCACTACTGTCCTGCATGTGATGCGGCTGAAGGCCGGCGATCCTGTCCTGCTGTTCAATGGCCGGGACGGCGAATGGCGCGCCCGGCTGGAAATCCCGGC
This sequence comes from uncultured Alphaproteobacteria bacterium, assembly GCA_963731585.1. Lineage (GTDB taxonomy): Bacteria > Pseudomonadota > Alphaproteobacteria > Rhizobiales > Xanthobacteraceae > CANKHA01. The sequence continues at coordinate 148,210 of CAVSWC010000003.1, read as the reverse complement.
AAGCGCACCGTTTCGGCCCGGCTGGAAGAACGCACCCGCGGCCAGACCGCGCCCGGCGACTCTGCATTACTGGTTCGCCCCGCTGAAACATTCCCGGCTCGATTATATGGCCCAGAAGGCCGTGGAGATGGGCGCCGCGCGGCTGCAACCGGTGATCACGCGGCATACCCAGGCCGCGCGCGTCAATCTGGATCGGATGCGGGCCAATGCGGTGGAGGCGGCGGAGCAGTGCGGCATCCTGACGCTGCCGGAGATCGGTGCGCCGGCCGATCTGGAACAGGCGCTCGCACGGCGCGAGCCGTCGCGGCTGCTGGTTTTTTGCGATGAGGATGCGGAGGTGAAAGATCCGCTGGCGGCGCTGCAGCAGGTGCGCAGCCGTCACGCCGGCGCGCTCCCGCTCGCCTTGTTGATCGGGCCTGAAGGCGGCTTTGCAGAAGACGAGCGCGCGATGCTGTTGCGCGCGTCAAATGTGCTGCGGCTTGCGCTCGGCCCGCGCATCCTGCGCGCCGACACCGCGGCGGTGGCGGCGCTGGCGCTGGTTCAGGCGGTGCTGGGAGATTGGCGCTAGGCGCGCGCTCAGCCTTTGGTGCGGATCGCGAACTCGCGTTCCCTTAGAACATAGCCGCGCGGGAAGGCGCAGGCGAAGCCGATATAATGGCCGTATTGCCGGTAGACGCTGGTAACCCGGGCCAGTTTCCCATAGCCGGCGCAATGCGCCTCCGCCGCTGCAACGGCCCATCTTTCGTTTTCCGGCGTCCAGACGATCATCCCGCCGGTGTCGTTGCCGGACGTGTAAGGCTGCGCCTGCGCGGCGGATGGCGCAGCCGCAAGCAATACCAGGATAAGCATCCTAGAAATCATGGCCCAGCTCCTGCGCGACGGCTGCGCAAGCTTAGCGAGGCTTGCATTTATTTGAAAGACGCCCGGCGGCCGGTCAGAGCGGCGCCTATGAACTCGATAGCATGCCGGCCGGAGGGTGATTGGCGGCGCCATATAAAATGGCCCGCGGTTGCCGCTCGCTGCTCTTGACCCTGCGCGGGCGGCGCGGCACCGTCAGTGGGACCACTGGGAGTGATCTGAGTGATCTTGGAGTCTGTGCGATGCCGGCTGGCTTGAAAGGTTGGATCTTCGCGTTCGCGTTGATGGCAGCCGCGGGCTGGGCGTCGCCAGCGCCTGCCGCCAATTTTTTGGAAAAGAACTTCTACCTGTTCGGGCCGCGCTACGACTCGATCCTGCCGCCATGCGAGGCCGCGCTCGGCCTGATCGCTTCCCGCTTCGCCGCGAAGGAAAGCCGGTTCTGGAGCAGCAACCTGCAGCTGGTGGATTTTGCCGATGTGCGGGAAACCGCCCTGCGCCCCTGGGCGGCGGAAGCCATCCCACGCCGCTTTTGCAGCGCGCGGACCAAGGTTTCAGACGGTCAGTGGCGCCCGCTGCACTATGTCATCGCCGAGGATACCGGACTGCTCGGGTTCTCCTGGGGGGTCGAATGGTGTGTCGCGGGGCTGGATCGGAATTGGGCCTATAACCCAGGATGCCGCATGGCGCGGCCCTGAGCAGGTATGCCTTTTTATTCTTGTTTTGTTCTTGCAATGTTCCTGAGCGCCTGTTAGGCTCTTGCGTCTGCAACAAGTAGTTGGGGCGTGTCATGCATAGCATCCATCGATCGGCGGCCCTGGCCGCCTTTATTTTTGTGGTCTTCCTCACAGTGACGACGGCGCCGGCGCCGGCGCAGGACCGGCGGCAAAACCAGCCCGGTCAGTTCGACTTCTACGTTCTCGCCTTGTCGTGGTCTCCCTCGTTTTGCGAGGCCGCAGAGGAACGCTCGCCCGGGCGCGCACCGGCCGAGCAATGCGGCGAGCGGCCCTATTCCTTCGTGGTGCATGGGCTTTGGCCGCAATACGAAAACGGCTTCCCGGAATATTGCCAGCAGCCACCGCCAAGGCTCGACCGCGCGGCGGTTTCATCCATGTTCGATCTGATGCCCAGCCCGCGCTTGATCTTCAACGCATGGCGCAAGCACGGCACCTGTGCGGGTTTTTCCGCCGGGCGTTATTTTGAAGAAATACGCAAGGCGCGTGCCGTGGTGAAAATCCCGGAGCAATATCTGGAAGCCACAACCGCCCGGGAAGTGGCGCCTGCCGAGGTGGAGGAAGCATTCCTCAAAGCCAATCCAAAGCTGAGCGCCGGCGGCATCTCGGTCACCTGCGACAGCAAACGCGTCAACGAAGTGCGGGTCTGCTTGAGCAAGGACCTGCAGTTTCGCGACTGCTCGGAACTGGAGCGCCGCAGCTGCAAGCGCCCGAAACTGGTCATGCCCGCGGTGCGCGTTGGAGAGCTTGCGACGGCGCGTTAGCGCATGATCCCGAAAAGTGGGAACCGGTTTTCGGATAAGATCATGCGCCAAGTTAAAAGTTAGCGCGCGAATCCGCAGATAAGTCTACGCAATCTGCGCAAGCTTGATTGCGATCGCAAAACCGGTACCCACTTTTGCTGATCGCGCGCATGCGCTACCGCACGGCATGAACTACCGGCACGGCTTTCATGCGGGCAATTTCGCCGACGTGGTCAAGCACGCAACGCTGGCGCGGATCGTCAGCTATCTGCGGGAGAAGCCCGCGCCGTTCCGGGTGATCGACACCCATGCCGGCGCGGGCCTTTACGATCTCAGCGGGCCGGAGGCGGCGCGCACCGGCGAATGGCGGGAGGGGATCGGGCGCCTCTCGCAAGCTGATCTCGCGCCCGAGGTAGGCGCGCTGCTGCAGCCTTACCTCGACGCGGTGGCGGCCCTCAACCCGGGCGGCCGGATCAAGGTCTATCCCGGCTCGCCGCTTCTGCTGCGCGCCTGGCTGCGCCCGCGCGACCGCTTGATCGCCTGCGAGCTCGAGCCGCGCGCCGCGGCGGCGCTCAGCAAGAACCTGGCGAGCAGCACCCGCGCCAAGGTCTTGGCGATCGACGGCTGGACCGCGCTGTCGGCCTATCTGCCGCCCAAGGAGCGCCGTGGGCTGGTGCTGATCGATCCGCCCTATGAGGCGCCGGACGAGTTCACGCGGCTTGCGGAGGCCTTCACGAAGGCGCAGCGCAAATGGGCGAACGGGATCTATTTGCTTTGGTATCCGATCAAGGACCGGAGCGGCCCGGATGCCCTGGCCAAGCGCCTGAAAGCGCTGCGCATTGGCAAGATTTTGCGGGCCGAATTGACCACCGCGCGCGTGCCGGCCGCGGACCGTTTGATCGGAGCGGGTCTGATCGTCGTCAACCCACCCTGGACACTGGAGCGGGAATTGGCCGTGCTGCTTCCGGCGCTCGCCGGATGTCTGGCGCCGGGGCAGGGCGGCTTTCGTTTGGACTGGCTGGCCCGCGAAATTTAGACGCGCCTGCCCCTCGCCTCTTTCCACCGTGCGCTTGTTGGTCTACCGCTATAGCGCTGGCTGGATATTCCGCCTCCATCAAGGGGGGCCGGCGGAACCGAGGCCGTGGGGGCTGTCGCTTCTCCGAACAGGAGTCCGGTTGAGCCGTCGAACCGCAGGGGGGCGGGCGGCGATGCAGTGCGTGGGAGGGGGTTCCCGATGGCGCAGACCGGTATTGTGAAGTTTTTCAATGGCGAACGGGGCTATGGTTTCGTGAAGCCGGACGACGGCGGGCGTGACGTCTTTGTGCACATCACCGCGGTGGAAAGTGCGGGGCTGAAATCGCTGAACGAAGGCCAGCGGCTCAGCTTCGAGATTGAGCCTGACAAGAAGGGCAAAGGCCCCAAGGCTGTGAACCTGGTGATCACCGGCTGAGATCTTCAGCCGCTCTATCGATCGCCATCCTTCGGCAACAATGAATGGTGCGGACTTCTTCCGCACGAGCGTCCGCCATTTGCATTATCAAAGCAAACAAACAAAAAGCCCCGGCGCGCAGGCCGGGGCTTTTGCTTGACGGAAAGCTTGGCGTCTAGAAGCGATAGTTCAAACCCGCCCGCAGGATATGCGCGTTGAACTCCACATTGTTCGGGCCCGACGTTGCCGCAACGCCTGCCGCAGAAATTGTCCAAATCGCCAAGATCGACGTAGAGATATTCCAGTTTTGCGGTCCATGGCGCGGTGAGCGCAAACTCTACGCCGGCGCCAAGCGTCCAACCCGCCTGCATATCGCTCCTGCTCGGAATTCCGGCTGCTCTTGCGCTCACATCGCCGTAGGCAAGACCGCCGGTTACGTAGGGCATGAACCGATCCATCGCCAAGCCGATGCGGCCCCGCGCAGTGCCGAGCCAGTCGCTGCTTACTTCGCAGTTCAGCCAGCGAGCGGCAGCGGCCGTCGCTCTCGATTCCGCTCCAGGCGATATCGGTTTCGAGCCCGAAGACGATCTGGTTCATTTGCCAGTTGTAGCCGAGGGTGCCGCCGAGCAGGCCGCCGGAGCCTTCCCCATCCGACGCCCCAGCCCCAGCCGCCATTGATGCCGAGATAGAAGCCGGTCCAGTTATACGCCGCCATATACTGCACCGGCGCTGCCACTTGGGGCACCATGCGGCGCTGAATATCGGCCGCAGATGCAGAGCCCACCAGCGCGGCCAAGGCCACGCCTGCAAGAAGTACGCGTTTCATTACTGATCTCCCTCTTTCACCAGGCGCGGAGTCGCGCTGGCACCGGTTGTGCAGCCCCAACGTGGCCTTTGCTGCGAAGTTCCTGACGGAAACTCGCCGAGCGGAAAATGCGCGCCGGGTGTGGCTTTTGCCCCACACGCTTTGTCCAAGCAACAGAACTCGTCTCATTCATACCCTCCGTTGAAGCTGGATACACAGTATTCGCAAATCTCCAGCTGTCTAGTGCAGCAAAGTCACAGTCATATTCTAAGTCGTCGTCACCGAAATGACAGATTAACACCAGGAAATTGCCGTATTTCGGATGCGGATAGGTAGGGTAATACTGAAAAGTCGTGTTGCGAATACGCTACAGCAAAGAAAAGGGGCCTCACCGGAGCGAGGCCCCTTCTCCCCCCGGCCCCCGTTCGATCGTCAGAATTTGTAATTCACGCCCGCACGCAGGAGGCTGGATTCCAGGCCATGCGACGTCCCGGTGAAATACCTGTGGTTGGTCAGGTCGAAGTAAAGATATTCGACCTTCGCCGTCCAATTCTGGCGTGAGGCCGACTTCTGCGCCGAGGCCAAGCGTCCAGCCAATTTCCGTCTGGCTCTGCGACCGGCCGCCGGCAGTCAGCTCAACGCCGCCGTAGGCAAGGCCGCCGGTGCCATAGACCAGCACATTGTTCATGGCGTAGCCGAGGCGGCCGCGTAACGTGCCGAACCACGTATTGCCGAATTTCAGCGGCCCCACCACGTCCTCGGCATTGGACCACTGGACGTCGGTTTCAACGCCGAGCACCAGCTGGCTATGCTGCCAGTTGTATCCCGCCTGCAGGCCGAAAGCGCCGCCGCTTGGTTCGGCGGGGGCGATATCGCCCCACTGGTAGCCGAGATTGGCGCCGATATAGAGGCCCATCCAGTTGTAGGCGCCATAGGCCCGTGCGGGGGCCGCATAGGGACGGGATATGCCGGGAATATCGGCGGCGCGCGCTGCGCCGATAGCTCCCAATAGCGCGAGCCCCGCCAGTGCGATCGCTTTTTTGCTCATCGTTACCTCCACGCGCTGGCCCGCGGAACACCCGGAGCTGCAAACCTCAAATTGCACGTGGGCTGTTATCGGGATCTTCAGGTTAAGCGTTTCTGAATCAGGCAAACGGCGAGTCTTTCATCCCTAAGGAAGCGTATCTTTCCGAGATTTCCGTTGGCGTTGCATTTACTATGATTGTCTTCGCCCTCGGCTGGCTAAATTGCCAACGCACGCAACTCAGCTGCCCACGCATGAACATGTCCGACCCTAACGCCGCGCCGCGCGCTGCCCTTGTGACCGGCGGCGCCAAACGCGTCGGTCTCGCCATCACCCGCGCACTGGCGGACGCCGGCTATGCGGTCGCCGTCCACGCCAATTCCTCCCGTGCGGAGGCGGACGCGGTCTGCGCGGATATTCGAAGCCAAGGCGGGAGGGCGCAATCAGTACAGGCCGATTTGAGCGAGCATATGCAAGTGCTCGAGCTGGTGCCTTCCGCCGTCGCCGCCGTCGGGCCGCTGACGTTGCTTGTCAACAATGCCAGCATGTTCGAGCCCGACGACATCGCTACGCTGAGCCGCGACTTGTTCGATCGTCATATGGCGATCCATGTGCGCGCCCCGTTGTTCCTCGCGCAGGCTTTTGCCGCGCAAGCGCCTGACGATGCCGGCGCCTCAATCGTGAATATGCTGGACCAACGGGTGCTCAAGCCAACGCCGCTGTTTTTGTCTTATGCGCTGAGCAAGAACGGCCTCTATGCCGCCACCACCATGCTGGCGCAGGCGCTGGCGCCGAAAGTCCGGGTCAACGGCGTGGCGCCGGGGCCGACCTTGCCGAGCCGCCGGCAATCGAAGGAAGATTTCGCCCGGCAGTCGGCGCAGCTTCCGCTCGGCCATGGCACGACACCGGAGCAAGTGGCGCAGGCGGTGCTGTTCCTGGCCGCTGCGGCTTCTGTGACCGGCCAGGTCATCGCCGTCGACGGCGGCCAGCATGTGGCGTGGCAGACGCCCGACGTCGCCGGCATCGACGAATAGCGCCACGCTGTTGCTCTGGTCCGCAGGGGCGAGAGCCCTTACCTTTCCGGCATGAACGGCAGCAAGAAAGACATCGACCCCGCGGCCGATATCGTCGAGGAGGACGAGGAATCGAGCCTGCCGGAGGTCGAGGAAAGCAGCGTCCTCGATCTGGCGACCGCCGCCGGGCCGCTCGCTGCGGGCCGCGACGCCATCCTGCGCCATGCCAAGCATGCGCCGGCCTCGCCCGGTGTCTATCGCATGACCGATGCGGCCGGCGAGGTGCTCTACGTCGGCAAGGCCAGCAACATCAAAAAGCGCGTGGTCGCCTATACCCGGCCGACCGGCCATGACAGCCGGATCGAGCGGATGATCGCCGCCACCCATGCGCTGGAATTCGTCTCCACCCGCAGCGAAACCGAGGCGCTGCTGCTGGAGGCCAATCTCATCAAGCGGCTGCGTCCGCGCTTCAACGTGCTGCTGCGCGACGACAAGTCGTTTCCTTACATCTTGATCACCGGCGACCACTGGGCGCCGCAGATCCTCAAGCACCGCGGCGCGCGCAACCGGGCTGGCAAGTATTATGGCCCTTTCGCCTCCGTCTGGGCGGTCAACCGCACCATCACGGCGCTGCAGCGCGCCTTCCTGCTGCGTTCCTGCACCGATGCCTTCTTCGAAAGCCGCACGCGCCCCTGCCTGCTGCACCAGATCAAGCGCTGCTCGGCCCCTTGCACGCAGGAAATCACATTCCCTGACTACGCGGAATTGGTGCGCGAGGCCGATGCCTTCCTCTCCGGCAAGAGCCGCGCGGTGAAGGAAGAGTTGGCCGCGGAAATGGAGCAGGCTTCGACGGCAATGGATTACGAGCGCGCCGCGGTTTACCGCGACCGCTTGGCGGCGCTCTCCGCGGTGCAGTCCCAGCAGGGCATCAATCCGCGGACGATCGAGGAAGCCGACGTCTTTGCCCTGCACCAGGGCGATGGCTTCAACTGCGTCGAGGTATTCTTCTTCCGCACCGGGCAGAACTGGGGCAACCGTGCCTATTTTCCCAGAGCCGACCGCTCGCTGCCTGCATCGGAAGTGCTCGGCGCCTTCCTGGCGCAATTCTACGACGACAAGCCGGTACCTCGCCTCATTCTGATCTCGCACGACATCGAAGACCGCGATCTGCTTGCCGAAGCGCTCTCGACCAAGAGCGGATACAAAGTGGAAGTCAGCCTGCCGAAGCGCGGCGAGAAGAAAGAGCTGGTCGAGCATGCGTCGACCAATGCGCGCGAGGCGCTCAGCCGAAAGCTCGCCGACACGTCGGCCCAGAGCAAGCAGTTGCGGGCGCTGGCGGAGACCTTCGGGCTCAAACGCCTGCCACAGCGCATCGAGGTTTACGACAATAGCCACATCCAGGGATCAAACCCGGTCGGCGCCATGATCGTCGCCGGACCGGAAGGCTTCGTCAAAGGCCAGTATCGCAAGTTCAACATCCGCTCCTCCGAGATCGCGCCCGGCGACGACTACGGCATGATGCGCGAAGTTTTGCGGCGGCGATTCAAGCGGCTGCTGACGGAATCGCCGCGCGCCGCGGCGCCGGCGGAGACGCTCACGCCAGCGGAGGAAAGCGTCGCGATCGGCGCCGAGCTCATTCCCGCGCTCGACATCCCGCCCTCGCTGACGCTGCTGGATGCCGATACCTTTTCATCTGACGACGCGTCGCCCTGGCCCGATCTGGTTTTGATCGATGGCGGGCTCGGTCAACTCAACGCCGCCTGCGCGACGCTGGCGGAGCTCGGCGTGACCGACGTGCCGCTGATCGGCATTGCCAAAGGCGTGGATCGTGACGCCGGTGAGGAAACATTCTTCATGCCCGGCCGGCCGCCGCTGAAACTGCGCCCGCGCGACCCGCTGCTCTATTTCGTGCAGCGGCTGCGCGACGAAGCGCATCGCTTTGCGGTCGGATCGCACCGCCAGCGGCGCAAGCGCGATATCCGCGAAGCCGGCTTGCAGGAAATCGCCGGCATCGGTCCGACGCGCAAACGCGCGTTGCTGCGGCATTTCGGCACGTTGAAGGCGATCGAGCGCGCGACTGTCGCCGATCTGTCACAGGTGCCCGGCATTAACGCCGAAACAGCGCGAAAAATTTATGATTTTTTTCACGGCACGCCCGGCGCATGAAATTGAATACCTGCCCTGCGCGGGCCATACGATCGTCCTGTTGACGCCCGCAATCGCGAGGTATTTGTTCGGCCCATGAAGCCTATTTCCAGCTCCTTGCCATCGCGACCCCTGGCGTTGCCGAATTTGCTGACCTATGCCCGCATCGCCGCCATCCCGGCAGTGGTCGGCGCGTTGTTCTGCCAGGCAGTACTGCAGGGGCCGCTTTGGCTGCGCTGGGTTTCTCTGGCGATCTTTCTCGTTGCGGCGGTCACGGACGCCCTCGATGGCTATCTCGCGCGCGCGTGGGAGCAGCAGTCGAGCTTCGGCCGCATGCTCGATCCCATCGCCGACAAGCTGCTGGTGTCTTCCTGCCTGCTGATGCTGGCGGCGACCGATACCATCAAAGGCTGGTCGCTGTGGGCCGCCATCGTCATCCTCTGCCGCGAGGTCCTGGTATCGGGACTGCGCGAATATCTTGCCGAATTAAATGTCAGGGTACAGGTGACGCGGCTCGCGAAATGGAAGACCACGGTACAACTGGTCGCGGTCGGCTTCCTGATCGCCGGGGAAGCGGGCGACGCGGTGAGTTCCGGGTCTCACCGTTACCATCCCCACATTGTGGACGACCGGCGTTTTTGTTGGCACCCAAACGCTCGGGCTGGTGACGTTTGTCGGGATCGCGCTGCTGTGGATTTCCGCGCTGCTCACGCTCTATACCGGCTGGGACTATTTCCGCGCCGGCCTGAAGCATCTGACATGAAGATTCGATACTTCGCCTGGGTGCGCGAGCGCGTCGGCAAGACCGACGAAGACATCGAGCCGCCGGCAGGCGTCGCCACTGTCGGCGATCTGATGACATGGTTAGCGGCGCGCGGGGAGGAATATGCCCGTGCCTTCGAGAATCCGAAGGTGATCCGCGCCGCCATCGACCGCAGCCATGTGCGCCCGGAAGCGGCCATCACCGGCGCGCGGGAAATCGCCTTCTTTCCGCCCATGACCGGCGGGTGATATCCTTGTCATTCCGGGACGGCCGTAGGGCCGGGCTCGGAATCCATACTCCCCGTCGCGGTTATGGATTCCGGGCTCGCCGCTGCGCGGCGCCCCGGAATGACGGGAGAGACATGACCATTCGCCTGCAACGCGAGGATTTCGACGCAGCGGCGGAAGCAGCCGCGCTCACGCGCGGGCGCAGCGATATCGGCGCGGTCGTCACCTTCAGCGGCATCTGCCGCGGCAGCGAGGCGGGCGATCCGATTGCCGCCCTGACCCTCGAACATTTCGCCGGAGATGGCCGAGGCGGAAATCGCGCGCCATGTCGAGGAAGCGCAGCGGCGCTGGGCGCTGCTCGGCGTGACGGTGATCCATCGTTATGGGCGAATCACGCCGGGCGAGAACATCGTGCTGGTGGTCACCGCCTCATCGCACCGCGGGGACGCCTTCGCCGCCGCGCGAATTCCTGATGGACTATCTGAAGGCCCGCGCGCCGTTCTGGAAACAGGTGGAAGGCGCCAAGAGCAAGACCTGGGTGGAAGCCAGGGCGGACGACGATGCCGCCGCCGGAAGGTGGGATCGATCATGACGACGCGTCGGATGTTTCTGCGCTTGCTGGCGGGCGCGCCGCTGCTCGCCGCCGGCGTGCGCAGCGATGCGCGCGAAGCCGTCATCCCCCGGCTCATCAAGCAGGCGCGCGCGCACAAGAATATTTCAGACCGCGTTGAATTTATTTCCCGCGCGCTGCTCGCCACGCGCTACCAGGCCAATACCCTCATTGGCGGACCGCGCCAGAAGGAACAGTTCGTGCTGCGCGACGATGCCTTCGATTGCGTTACTTATTGCGAGGCCGTGCTGGCGGGCGCAAACGCCCACGACTATTCGCAATACCAGGAGCTGTTGCGGCGCATCCGCTATGCGCAAGGTGAGGTGCGCTGGGCGGAACGCAACCATGACTTCGCGCAATGGAGCCGCCGCATCGTCGAGAACCAGATTTGCCGGCCCGTTGGCATTGCGCCTGTCGCAACGGTCGAGAAGACGTTGAATGGAGATGGGCTGGGAAACCGCCGCTATGCGATTTCCGCTGTCGCCACGCCGGCTTTCATGGCCAATCGGAAGACGTTGCAAGCGGGCGACGTCATCGGCTTCGTATCGCGCCGCTCAGAGCTCGATTTCTTTCACACCGGCTTTATCGCCTTCGACCGGCGCGGCGCGCTCATGCTGCGTCACGCCTCACGCAGCCGCGGCAGGGTTGTCGACGACGACATGGCATCCTTCGTCGCCGCGACCGGGGTGAAGTACGTCACTTTGCTGCGGCCGCAGCAGTCGGCGGGGGCGGCACAGAGCTAGAGCACATATTCACCCTCAGCCTTCGAGAGCCCGCGCCGGTTCCGAAAATCTCGACTTCTTCATGCTCCGCTCCTCGTTCCGGCCCGTGCTGCAAAACTGGAATTTTGCAGCTTGGCGCAGTCCAGAAAGCGGGAGGCAGGTCTCTGCGGTAGAAAAGACCACGGTGCTTTAATTGACCTTCATAGGGCCACGAGTAACTATCAGGGAACTTGCTAAACTCGAACCTGAACTTCAAGTCAGCATCTTGGATTTCCATAGACACCACGTGCTTGGGCGATCCGGCCATCTATGACAACTTATGCCTTTGGCGATATTCACGGCTGTCTTGAACAGTTGGAAAAACTCGTGGGCCGTTGTCTGAATGAGACGACTGGAACCTCGACGACGTTTGTGTTTCTAGGAGACTACATTGACCGGGGCCCGAACAGTAAAGGCGTCGTTCAATTCCTGATGGATCTTCAAACCAGGGAACCGCGGGTCAAGTTAATATGCTTGGTTGGCAACCATGAGGCCTGCGCAATTAAGGTTGCCAGCGGAGTCCTTTCGAAACATCATTGGAGTGAGATTGGAGGTACCGCTACTCTCCACAGTTATGGGGTGGGCGGAGCGTCTGAGATTCCAAAATTGCATTTGCAATGGATGACTTCGTTACCTGCGCATTTTGACGACGGTCTAAGGCTGTTCGTCCATGCGGGCATTAGGCCCGGCCGCCGGATCGATCGACAGCAATTGGACGATCTAGTCTGGATTCGGGAACCGTTTCTCTCCAGTGAGGTCAATCACGGCCGGCTTGTCGTACATGGTCATACACCGACCCCCGACCGATTGCCGGATCTGCGCCACAACCGCCTCAACTTAGATACCGGAGCTGTTTACGGTGGTCCCTTGACCGCCGCGGTCTTCAACAGCACCGAGGTGCACCCGATCCGGTTTTTGTCACAGCCTGCGTCTGATGTGCCGCACGCGGTCTGATGGCCGGTGCAAACCATAAGGATCTGCGGCAACTGCGAACCCGAAATGCTCAGGCTTCAACGAGCGAAACGCGCATTCCGCTGGGATGGAGCACGATCCGCGCATTCGCCGGGACTTGCGGCAAGGGTTGGCTCAGGTCCTGCCAGATCACCACGGCGTCGGATTCATCAGGTCCGAAGCCCAGCTCTTCTTCCGCATAGGGAACCTGAAACGCCGAATGCCGGCAAAGGGCTGGCGAGGCGTCGAAACAGTGACCCGCAACAGGGTTGTAATACACGACGTATACCCGTCGCAGCCGTTGGGACGCCATCGCGGCTTCGAGCGCCTGAACCACCCGGGCGACCACGGGTTCGCCGAACGGGTGATACAGGTAAAGCACGAGGTCTCCGGCCGGCAGTTGGTAGCTCGCGGCGTCGCCTTCGACCACGCGGATACTGGTGCGGCTTGGAAAATTGCGCGAGACGATTTTCGCGTTGGCCCGCGCCACGCCGGCGAGTGCCGACGACAACTCGACGCCCACGATGTCGGTGAACGGAAACTCGGAGGCCACCACCAGCGCTCGGCCTTTGCCGCATCCCAGATCGACGAAGTTGAACGTATCGAGTGGCGGTAGAACGGCGAGTGAATGTCTCACGATGCTGGGCTGCGAACCGGCATAGCAGACCGCGTAGGCACTGGCAGCCTCGCTCAGTGAAAGGTCCGAAACCGGCACCATGCCGCTCGTATCGATTCCGTTCGCGCGATCGAACGGGTGCTCGCGGTTCCAGCCGGTTTCGACCAGCAGGCGGGCCACTGGCAGCTTCTGTATCCACTGGTGGACTGCCGGGCGCCGGAGCCAGGAGGACAGCGGAGGAAATCTGCCTAGGGCCTCGATGATCCGTTTGATTGCCGTTTTCAAACTTCTTTCTCCCCCGAGCGCGCCTGTGCACTCGAAGCATGCAACTCGGCTCGCTCCCCGCGCCGAGTAAGCGATCTTACCACGGTGAGGTGGTTTGATTCCGCGAGTGGCCGATTCGGTTAGCGGTCTCCCGCGCGTTGCTCGAGAACGAGGATGGCGATGGTCGGGCGCATGGTCGAGACGCAACCGCAAGGAGCTTCGTGCGCCCTGACTAGACAAAAATCCATTTCACAAAAATAGCCCCTCCGTAAAGTAGCAGGCATACCCAGGCAATCGTGATGAGTACCGCTGTACTGGCCAACACTTTGATAATCAGCGACTGGCGCCGGCCTGTTTCTCGATGGACCAAGGGGCTGTCCGCTGGTCGCGATCGAGCAACCCGCCTTCTGGAGTTGGCCCTCTCGTCACCGCCTGGATGGCTGTCTCTTTTTCGTAAGGTCTTATTCGCTAAAAGCATAGGAACTGAGGTCCCGGTATTTCGACTTAGAATGAAGCCTACACACGTGCCATTACACAGACGAATGTGAACGCCATATGAACCGCTTCGTGTGAGCGGTCTCGGCAGTTGTCAGGGTGGCCCGCTAAATCGCTTGGCCTATTGCGTCGCTGCGGTGGTGTCTCTGCCGTAGAAATAGCGACGTGCTTTAATTGACCTTCACAGGGCCACGAGTGACTATCAGGGAACTTGCTAAACACGCTCCGGAGGGGGCAATTCGGGCGTCGTAAGTCCTCACCGCTTTGTCTTTCCCGCAAGGCACGATAGTGTTGGATATCTTGAAGAGTCGTGACGTTCACCAGGGGGGCATATGCAATTCATTATAAGACTTGTGATCGCTTCGACGGTTATGCTGGCGCTCGCCCCGGCTCCGTGGGTTGCCCCCAGTGTACGCGCCGCCGAGGCGTCTCCGATCGTTCCTAAGAAGACCGTTAGAAAGGTCTGCACCGGGCCTCATTGCGGACCCTACGCGCCCTGTGTGGGCCGCTGCCGGGTGCTGTGTCCCGACGGCTATTCTTGTGGCTCACTGTATGGCGCTTACGGCCCTTACGGAGGCGCGGCCTATTGGGGAAGCTACACCTTGAGCGGCTGGGGGTGGCGCTGAGTCCGTTTAAAGAGTGATATTTTAGCATCATACGCTCGGCTGGTTGCGGCCACAGACAATTCCGATGTTGTTCTGGGTACGGTCTGACCGTAGCATCCTGCAAATTTTGGGGGTGCTATGAACCGGGCGAGAATCCTCGCCAGCTGGATTGCTTGTACTCTCGCCGTTTTTGGCGGGGGCTGTGCCTACATGCCCACGACTGGCCCCGCGATAAGCGAAATTAGGCATAGTGAACAAACTTCAGATTCCGAAAGGCTTCCATATGCACTGGTGAAGGTCACGCCCCAGGTGATTGATATCTTGGCCACCTGGGCGCCGCGTATTAGCAGCGCCTTCGCCGACAGACGTCCCCCGAAGGAAATCAAATTCGGACCCGGCGACGTATTGAATGTGACTATTTTTGAAGCGGCGGCAGGCGGTCTGTTTGTTCCTATCGAGGCCGGTGTCCGACCAGGCAATTTCGTCGTGTTACCTAACCAAATCGTTGACAGTCAGGGCAATATTCAGGTCCCCTATGCAGGGTCGGTTAGAGCAGCAGGGCGGAGTGCGCGCGAGGTTCAAACTTCAATTGTCGACGCGCTCAAAACTCGCGCCATCGAACCGCAAGCGATCGTTACGATCATTACACAGAATACCTCGATGATAAGTGTCTTCGGCGAAGTAAATACCCCGGCTCGGCTGCCTGCGACCACCGCGGGAGAGCATATCCTCGACGCAATTACCCGTGCTGGCGGCCCGAAAGTAGAGGGGCATGACACTTGGGTCATGATCGAGCGTGAGGGCCGCCGAGCGACTGCGCCGTTTGGAGCTCTCGTCTATGAGCCCAAGAATAACATTTGGGTTCATCCAAATGATACGATCTATTTGTATCGCGAACCGCAGACGTTCCTTGCATTTGGGGCGGCTGGACGACAGGGCCAGTTCAATTTCGAAGCTTGGCGCGTTTCGCTGGGAGAGGCCGTCGGCAAAGCTGGCGGATTGAATAACGACTTGGCCGAACCGGCGGCTGTGTTCCTCTATCGAGGCGAAACTCGTGAAGTTGCTGAACGCATGGGAGTTGATTGTTCCCGCTTTCCCGGGCCCATTATTCCTATTATTTACAACCTAAATTTGCGGAACGCTGATGGCTACGCTCTTGCCACTAAGTTCGAATTGCGAAACAAAGACGTTTTGTACATCGCCAATGCGACCACCGTGGAGCTTGCGAAGGCGATGGAGTTCTTCAGGCTTACCGTAGCCACTGTCGACGATCCGATCAACGCCGCGATAAACGCATATAGCTTGCGCACCCTCATTCGGACCGACGGACTCGTTAATCCGTCGATACGTATCGATCGCAGGGTGCAAAATTAGGTTGTGACTGCTTCGTCTTTCAGAAGTTGGTCAAAATATCCCAACGTCCTGGTCAGCCCGTCCTGAAGCTTGACCGTCGGATGCCAGTCAAGGACTTCCGTGGCCTTGCTAATATTGGGTTTTCGCTGCTTTGGATCATCCGTGGGCAGCGGCAAGCACACGATCTTCGAGCTTGATCCGCTAATCTCAATGACCAGTTCGGCGAGCTGCCGTATCGTAAATTCTGTCGGATTACCCAAATTAATCGGGCCAACCACGTCGTCTCCAGTGTCCATTAGTCTGATCAAGCCGTCCACCAGGTCATCGACATAACAGAACGAGCGGGTCTGAGACCCGTCGCCGTAAATCGTGATGTCTTGATTGCGCAGCGCCTGCACAACGAAATTTGAAACCACGCGCCCATCATTTGGGTGCATTCGTGGGCCGTAGGTGTTGAAAATACGCGCGACCTTGATACGCAATTTGTGCTGGCGATAGTAATCGAAGAACAATGTTTCGGCACAACGCTTGCCTTCATCGTAACACGATCGAGGCCCGATAGGATTTACGTTGCCCCAGTACTCTTCGACCTGTGGATGAACCATGGGATCGCCGTAAACTTCCGAAGTAGAAGCCTGAAGTATCTTCGCCTTCAGTCGCTTAGCGAGGCCGAGCATGTTGATGGCGCCATGGACGCTCGTTTTTGTCGTTTGCACCGGATCGAACTGGTAATGGATGGGGGAGGCAGGGCAGGCAAGATTGAAGATCTCGTCGACTTCAACATAGAGCGGAAAGCAGACATCGTGCCGATTCAGCTCGAATCGAGGGTGGGAAAGCAGCGATGTCACGTTGGGGCGTGACGCCGTGAAGAAATTGTCGACGCAGAGCACTTCGTCGCCGCGAGCGAGTAAGCGCTCACAGAGATGGGACCCAATGAATCCGGCGCCTCCTGTTACGAGTACCCGGCGATTGGTATGCATCTGGACCCCTTCTCATCGCTACAACAGGTTGTCGGCTAGTGCTTCCTAGAGCACGAAGGGAGCCGCGCGTATAGGTTAAGATGGATGCTAGGTGAATGGCGGCCGCGTGCTCAAGAACGCCTCATGACGCTGTTACGGTCGGAAGCGTATCCTTCAATCGCCGGGGAACTAATGACTTGCGCGCAGAGCAAGGCGTTCATGTTCAGTCCGAACCAAGGTGTCGATGCTGTTGAAAATTGGTTTCAGGCTGGCGCGGGAGTGGGGCCAGCCTCCGCGCTACGTTTTTGCGGAAGGGGCCGCAAAATCGTCGCCTTTGCTGCGGCTTATCTTCTCTTTGTCGAGTTCGGCTAAGCTGAACTCTCTCGGAGTTGCAAGGGGCGGATGGTGGGGGCGACCTATTTATTCATAACGGTCCGATGGTCAGTTGGAAAAGAATCCAACCTAAAAAGCCTGCCGAGCTAAGCTGAGGACGACAGCAGGACAACCTAGTCTTGGATTTGCCTTTTTTTGGATTAGACTAAGTTCGATACGCGGTGCGCCCGCGCAAAAGAGCTTTAGGGACGCTCATGAGTTAAGGGAAACGCTTTCTTTAGGGAAACGCTTATGAACGAGCTTCAAACATTCTTGCTCGGGGCAATGGTGGCATACACACCCTCGATGGTGTTCTTGGTCTATATCGTGTGGAAAAGGCGCCTGATTGAGGGATGAATTCGACGCTGGGGGTCACCAGACCGCCTGAACACCGCACCCCGCTCAATTCCGGCCTGAATCCGAAATCCTAGGTTCGCGGCCCGGACGCCGCTCGAACGACGAGCGGGGCTTTGTCACCAATCGCGACATTTTTCTTTTGGGCCTGTTCGGCGTCAGCCAAGGCCTCCGCTGAGGTTTCATGGCTTTCCAGCAAGACCGCAAGGGTTATTACAATGATCCGCAAATCCAGCCATAGCGACGCGGTGCGAATGTACCAATCATCCAATTTTTCCTTTTCTTCTGCGGTAACGAGCTTGCCACCGTTTATTTGAGCCCATCCCGTGATTCCGGGACGAACCGATAACCTGACCCCCGTCGTTGACGGCTGATCCTCAGGAAGCAGCGGTCGTGGGCCGACCAAAGACATGTCGCCTCTAAAAACGTTTATCAGCTGCGGCAGTTCGTCCATCCGCGTGCTGCGGAGAAATCGGCCAATCGCTGATAATCGGCCGTGCTCCGAAATGGGATTACCGTGGGAATCAAATGGTGATCTGAGCGTTCGAAATTTGTAAATATGGAAGGAGCGCCCTTTGTGGCCGAGACGCCGCTGCCAAAAGAGTATCGGGGCGCCCACATCAAGAAGAACCAGGAGCGCGAGAGCCGTAAAAAGGGGAAACAATAGAACAATTAAAATCAGCGATCCTACGAAATCGATCAAACGTTTCCACCGAAAGAATGATGGTAGCGGTAAAGACGATTTATCGCTTGGTGCTTGGAAAGCGGCCGCTCCACTAGCCGGCGTCAACACGCTGACACCAATCATTTCATGCAAGAAACTGAGCTTTATCTGGCGATCCCCGCAGACGCGTTGCACCTGTCGCATCACTTCAGGGTCCAGCAGATTGGACTCGCTCGCAATGATAACCTGTTCAGTACGAATTCCGTGAACCACAAATTCATCGATAACCGCCCCAAGATGCTGAGGAGGTCCAAGAACTCGCACGCCGGAAATGGTTCGACCAATCGTGGCGGCGCTGTCATCGAGTAATGCGATTATGCGTTGCTGGTCAGGAGCGTAAGCGTTGAGCAGTTTTATGAAATACGAAGAAAAACGATTTGCCCCGATAAGAATGATACGCCCACACTGAAGACGATCCTCCCCGCCGGCCCCGATGCGCAGGAACATCCTGCTCGCGATGAGGCCGGTTACTAATATCAACCCGTGAATAATTGGCGTCGAACGAGGTATGCCGTCGAGGCGAGTTGCCACGAAAAGCACGACGCAGGTCGCAAGTTCGGCAAAAGCCACGGCCTTTATGATATCTAACGTGCCGTGAACGGAAAAATAGTGCGCTATTTCATCGTCGATACGAAAGATCAAGAATGCCAAGACCGAAAATCCCGCGGCGACGATCCAGTAGGAGCCCACCATGCTCCACGGGACGCGGGACAGAATTTCCGCATCGCGCAAATACAGCGCTGCGATAGGTGCAGCGACCGCCCAGGCTATGTCCACAAACGACAGATTGGCCTTGCGTAGGGTTCGGGATGTCGGCGGCGGAAGACGCATGGAACTTATTTCTCGCAAAAGCTCAAATCTGTGGTCTGGGTGGCCTCCCCCCGTCGGAAGGCGTGAACGAATCATTAGCATGATTTTAGTCGAAGTCGAGGCACCGAAAAGCAACACTGCGCCTTATATTTCGCCTTATAATGAACCTCATTATTATGGCCTTCGCCAGACCGGGAACCTGCGCAGGTCAACCCCCCAATTCCCATCGTTAGGTAGCGAATCTTTGCGAGGAGGGTCGGCCGCCGTACAGGAAGTCGCGCGGGGTGCGGGGTCTTGGCTCGATAATCGGATCGGCACCAAGGATCGCCCCGCGGGCCCGGTTTTGGCGGGTCAGAGACCCCGAGAAGGCGCGCTGGCGTAATGCACGGGGCAGGCATGTGAGGCGTCGCCGCACCGCTACGCGTCGTCGAGCGCTATGCGACAACGTCAGTGATGGCTCGCAAGCCAAGTCCGCGCTTGACGGCAAATCACCGGGTCGCCGTCCTAGGGCTCAGTCAAGTCAACAATATCTACCTACCCGAAGACATGGCGGCCACGGGTTATTCACCGAAGTTTTGGGCACGGTCGGGAAGCCTCCACCGCGGTGGTCTTCCGTGACAGGCTGCCTAAGCGCGGGTTCTAGGCCGCATATCTCCTTTTGCCGGCGTCAAGAAGCTCCGCACGCGCGGCCAAGCGATCATAAACGATCTGGATGCGATCCCGGACATCGAACCACGGATAGATAGCAAGACGGACAAGGGCCGCAGCCTCACGCCGTCCGCCAGCATAGCTGAGCACAGGCCCGTACGGCACCATGGCCGCGGCTGGGCGGGCACCTTCGTCCCGCCGGAATTCTGTGAAGATCCGATAGGTTTCGGCGTCGGTCACCTGCAGCGATTCCACAGTCAGGCCTTCGGCATAGATCACTTCATGCTGTGCGAATTCGAGGTGGTAATATTCGATGCTGTCAACTTCCGTGGGCACCTGAACGATGCTCGAGCCGTTGACGAGATGGCGCACCGGTATGAGATGGTCGTCGATCCAGATCGAGTGATTTGCCGAAAGGTGAAGGTCACTCTCTGGGACGCCGGGGCTGATCGCGGATTGAGTAACAAGGATCGGCGCGACATTCGCCTCCCAAGGCGCGCTAGCGGCCTTGCTGCAGACGATTCTACCTATTCCTACGATTGGTTTGAGCGCGCCCGATTCCGTCATCACCAAGGTGCCGATCTCCAGGCTCTCGATGGCGACTGGCCCTCCATCCGTGAGAATCGCGGTGCCTCGCACCAGGCAACACGGATCATTCGGGTGGCATCCACCTACGCTGCTCTCACCTCCACCGCGTGGGCGACCAGGTATCCTCCCGTCCATTGCGCCTGCGGCCTTTGCCGCCAGCAGCGGAATTAGCGCAGCCCCTGCCGCTACAAGTCGAAAAAAGTGCCGCCGACTTCGTCGCTCTGGTTCTCTCTGCGTGAACATATCAGGCTCCCCATTATCAGGCGCCACGCAATGGTTAAGCGTATCAGCGGCAATCGTAACAACACTTGTCCTTGGATCGCAAGCGCTGAGCTAAAGGTCAATGATCCGAAGTTGGTGTCAAAGTTAACTGGGTGGACGCCCGCAGGGGCATGGAAAGGTCAGCCACATTTCGACCGAGTTCTGGATCTAGCGAGGCCGGCAGCTTTTTGTATCGATATGGTGCAGAGGGATTGCAAAATTTTGAAATAGGACCCGCCGGCCATGCTTAGGCTGGCCGGCTTCCTGGTCGGCGGACTTATGAGCCCATCCCTTGGTCACGCAAGAGGGCGGGCGTCGGTCTTCGATGCTTGGAATAATTGTGCGGGACGATTGTCGGGGCGCCATCTTACCGGCCGGCAGGCGGGAAGCCGACGCGTATGCAGCAGTCTTTGCCGCTATCCTTAGCGAGGCCAATCGAGATAAGTGCGATGCCAACGCACCTGAAGTGGGTCTTTGGACGCAATTGAGAACCGAAGCGCAGCGCCGCCAAGATACCCAAGCTGCAGGCAAATCAAAAGCAGTACCAATTTGCTCAATAACGAGCCGAACGTATCACCGCCCGAGAACCAACCCACTCCGGCCACAACTAGCGCGGAACCGATCGCAGGAAGCACGACAAATCCCGCAAATCGTAAGCCAAATGCCGCGCCGAACGCGGCGGCTGAAAGCGCGAGTAACATCTGCTCGACATCCTCCGGCGCGGACATGCCGAAATAACGACGGCCGCGGTCGGCATGTTCAGCCCGATACGTTAACGTGAAGCTAAGTCGAGTTGGCTCGCCCGGATAATGAAGCGAGATCGGAGCTGGTTCCCTCAGTGCGAACCTCACCGGTCACCAGCAAAAATTCTCGCGGTTTGACCCTAAACGAAACCAGGGGCCATCCGGCATCGCCGGTATGGTAATACCGATGCAGGCATTGGGAGCGGAGAAGTGGCCGTCAGCCGAGGTCGCATTGCGATCGATGCATATAGTCGTCGTCAAAGCGCACGGTGTCAGCCTCGCCTAGGTCGCTGCCAGTCTGCACCTAATCAGTTCAAAATCTCGATCCTGGCTGGGTTCTCAGCCCCATTCTTAAGGTTAAAAAAGCTATAAAAAAGCTATAAGTCAGGTTAGCTTTACATCCGGTTAAGGCTGCGGCACATGTAAGACGGGAGGGGGATAACAAGGTACCGCTATGCGGCAAATTGAAATGACCCAAGACAATGGCCCTGAGGCCGGGACCCTTATGGGACAGGTCACTTTTGGGATCGGATTCCTACGTCGGCGGTATTTGAGCATTTTTGGTTTTCTGTTTCTTTCATTGGCCATTGCCGGCGTGTACTTGCTGGTAGCTCCCCCGTCGTTCACAGCTTCCGCTACGATGATGATCGATGCGCGCAGAAGCCAGTCTTTGCAATCGATCTACCCTGATGCTCCCACCGATGCAGCTTGGATCGAAAGTCAGATTGGGATCCTGAAATCCGAAAATGTCGCGCTAAACGTCGTCAAACAGCTTCATCTTGCCGAAGAGCCAGAATTTAACGGATCCGTTCCTGGGGTGTTCGGCCAAATTGTTGCATTTGTTTCCGGAAAACCGCCCCGGGAAGTTCCTTGGTTGTTAGAGCAAGGTGCATCCGCCTCCCGGGAACCTGAGCGGTCTCCCAAATCTCAATCAGAAGAGGGCATGAGACAAGCAGCGGTTGCTGCGGTCATAGCGGGACTTGACGTGCGGCGTATCGGCCCGAGCTACCTTGTTAGAATAGAATTTCGGGCGCGCAACGGAGCGCTGGCCGCCAAGATCGCGAACGCGGTGGTTGAGGCATATGCCTCTGACCAGCTAGTCGCCAAGTATCAATCAAATCAGCGTTCGAGCGAATGGCTCCGGGAACGTCTTGATACATTGCATGAGCAAACCGCGGCTGCGGCACGTGCGGTTGTCGAGTTCAGAGCGAAAAACAATATCGTAGCCACCGGCGGAAGGCTGATGAGTGATCAACAGCTCTCCGATCTGACCACCCAATTGGCTACAATTCGCGCACAGGCCGCTGAGACACAAGCCCGGCTTGGCCGCATCGAATCTGTGCTCCGAAGCAATGAGCTCGATTCAAGAGGGAATGAAACCGTTACCGACACTCTAAACAATCCAATAATTACAGGTCTGCGAACACGCTATCTTGAGCTTTTAAACAG
The DNA here is from genome assembly GCA_963731585.1 of uncultured Alphaproteobacteria bacterium. Lineage (GTDB taxonomy): Bacteria > Pseudomonadota > Alphaproteobacteria > Rhizobiales > Xanthobacteraceae > CANKHA01. Next base: position 125,909 of record CAVSWC010000003.1, on the reverse strand, counting down.
AGAGGCCGACTGGGCAGTCAAGTTCGGAAAGGACCATTCTGCGGTCACTACCCTTCGCAAACAGATGCAAGACATCCGCACCTCAATTACGGATGAACTCCGGCGAATTGCGGAAACATATAAGAGCGAATACGCAATTGCGAAGGTCCGTCAGGAGGCCCTGGAAAAGCAATTGGCGGCAGGCGTCATAAAATTACAGGACACAAACCAAGCAGAAGTAGTTCTGCACGGTCTCGAGAGTACTGCCCAAAGCTATCGCAAAATTTACGATGATTTTCTCCAGCGGCATACGGAATCTGTTCAGACACAGTCACTTCCTGCGACAGAGGCGCGATTGATTTCGCCTGCGTCCGTCCTCAAGACTCATCCGCAAACGTTCTTTGTTTTGATGGCGGCGATTCTGGCGGGAGCGATCTTCGGGGTCGGTTTTGCCGCCCTGCGGGAATTTTTTGACCATGTGTTCCGGACCAGTGGTCAGCTGCAGTCTGTTCTTCAGACCGAGTGCCTCGCGATGGTTCCAATTCTGTCACCTAGCAGCCCGAAGGCATTGTTGCCGAAAAGGCCTCAGCAACATTTCGTCGTCGGCGGGGTACGTCCGAGATCCATCTCTCGAGACGCGATAACCTTCCGAACCATGGTCGATGCACCGTTTTCGCCGTTTGCAGACGCAATCCGGTCCATGAAGCTAACTGTCGACTTAAATAGCGGCGCAAAGCATTGCAAGGTCATTGGCTTGACGTCGTGCCTTCCAAACGAGGGTAAGTCGACAGTCTCCTTGGGCATGGCCGCACTTATCGCGCGGGGCGGGAAACGTGTATTACTGATGGACTTGGATTTCCAAAATCCTACGCAAACGCGAACGCTTGCTCCCAACGCTACAGGCGGGCTCCTTGAACTAGTGGCGCGGGCCAGCTTCATCGAAAATGCGATTTGGACCGACCCGGACACTGGAATGGCATTCTTGCCGCTGGTCACCGATCCTGGCTCATCAAATTCAACTGACATCCTTAGCTCGGACGCAATGGAAGCGCTTTTGACCACGCTCCGGGCGAGGTATGACTATGTGATTGTCGATCTTCCACCATTGGCTCCCATGGTGGACGTCCGTGCAACCTCACACCTCATTGACTCCTATATTCTCGTAGTTGAATGGGGCCGTACGAGAATCGACGCCGTGCAGCGCATTCTCAGCCGCGCGCATGGTGTGCGTGAAAATATTATTGGCGCGGTGCTCAACAAAGTGGAGCTCAATACTATTGGTCGTTATGATCCTGATATAATGAAATATTACTATGACAAGTATGATAGAGCAGGTTGAGGCGCTGTGTATGTCAGAAGCTGTTCGTCGTAACCTTTCGGTAGTCAGTACTCGTAACCCTGCGACGCTCGAGGGGAATGAGAGATGGTTTCTCGTTAAAACGCTGGCGAGGGGTGAACTCAAAGCTGAATTTCATCTTCACGCGCAAGGGTTCAGGACATATTTTCCGCAAATCTGGAAAACCATTCGGCATGCCCGCCAGCTCAGGACGATTCGGGCGCCACTCTTTTCCGGTTATCTTTTTCTCATTTTGGATCTTAAGCGCGATCGCTGGCTGTCAGTGCGAAGCACGATCGGCGTTTCGTCTCTTGTCGCCTGCGATGGTCGACCGATTCCGGTTCCGTTCGGCATCGTCGAGACGTTGATCAAACACACTGATGACAATCTGATACGATTGGATGCCAAGTTGGTGCAGGGGCAGTCTGTCCGGATCCTTTCTGGACCATTTGCTGATTCTGTAGGCGTGCTGGAGCGGCTGGACGACGCCGGACGAGTGCGCGTGTTGCTCGAAATGATGGGAACCGCGGTTCCAATCAGACTTCACCGTGCGGCGCTATCGCCGGCGGCATAAAGCTGCGGGCGCGCCGCACCCCTCTGTTTACGGTCCAGCCGGGTGATTCATTTCACCCGTAGTGCGGTAGCTTAGGTAAGGCGTGCGCGGTAACTTGAGAAGATTGATCGCTGGCGATATAGGCGGGAAGCCAACGGCCGAGCGAGAGAGAGCCGTTTGAAACTCTCTCAAGAGAGTTGGTAGAGTTAAAAGAGCTAAATTGGGAATTCATGGCATGGCAACGTCGGAAAAGATTGCATTGGTCTGCGGAGCGGGCGGCTTCATCGCTCATCATCTCGTGAGACGGCTTAAGCGCGAGGGCTTCTGGGTCCGCGGCGTCGATCTCAAATTTCCGCGCTTCAGCGAGACAGAGGCCGACGACTTTATGATTGGCGATCTTCGTGATCCATATTTCGTGAAGCACGTGATCGATCGCCGTTTCGACGAGATCTACCAGCTTGCAGCCGATATGGGTGGCGCGGGCTATATTTTCACGGGGGAGCACGACGCCGACGTGATGCATAACTCGGCGAGCATCAATCTCAACGTCCTTCACACCGCCTATTCGCGCAACAACAGGCGGATTTTCTATTCATCCTCGGCCTGCATCTATCCGGAACATAATCAACTCGATCCGGACAATCCGAACTGCGCCGAGGCAAGTTCCTATCCGGCCGCGCCGGACAGCGAATATGGGTGGGAAAAGCTCTTCAGCGAACGCCTCTATCTCGCTTATGCCCGCAACTATGGCATGGAAGTCAGGATCGCCCGCTACCACAATATTTTCGGGCCGGAAGGCAGTTGGAACGACGGCAAGGAGAAGGCTCCGGCGGCGATCTGCCGCAAGGTCGCGCTGGCGCCAGACGGAGGAGAGATCGAGATCTGGGGCGACGGCAAGCAGACACGATCCTTCCTCTATATCGACGAATGCCTCGAAGGCACGATACGATTGATGCGCTCCGACTTTGTCGGGCCCGTCAACATTGGGTCGGATGAAATGGTAACGGTGGACAAACTCGTCGACCTGGTTGCCCTTGTCGCGGGCAAGACGATCAGAAAGCGCCACATCGACGGTCCAACCGGTGTCCGCGGCCGCAATTCAGACAATCGGCTGATCGGAGAAAAACTCAACTGGTCGCCGTCGACTGTCCTCATCGATGGGTTGCGCCCGACCTACGCTTGGATATGCAGTCAGGTCATGCGGAATGCCCGCAGTGGCAGCGAAGCGCTGCCGGTATCTGCGGTCGCGCCGAAGCCTAAGATCATCCGCGCGGTCCAGTAATTGCCGCAGGCAAACACGCGCGCGCGGGTCCGCCACGCTCTACGGATGACAAGACGGCTTGTCTATATCTGCGACTGGCTGCCGCCGGATTTTGGCGCGGTTGGTCAGTATGCGATGATGTTCGCGCGTCAGTGGGCGAATGACGGTTGGGCCGTTACCCTTGTCGGATTGACCACAGGTCATTCATCCAGCCAGCCGGCCGAGTTGGTCGGAGGCGGCTCGGTCGAGATCCTCCGAATTCATCGGAGTACCTACGAAAAGCAACGACTTGCCGCGCGGCTGGTTTGGACCGTCATTTCGAATGCGATGCTGCTGGGCGCAGCATTCAGGGCCATGCGGCGAGCCGATGCGGTGCTGTTCACGGGCAGTCCACCGCTGATGCTCCATTTCATCGCGCCACTCAATCTTCTGCTCAGGAAGCGGCTCATCTACCGCATCACGGATTTTCATCCCGAGTGTCTGATGGCCGAGCGCGGTGGCAACGGACTCATTCTCCGCCTGATGCTTCATCTTACCCAGTTCTGGCGTCGTCGCGTTCATCTGTTCGAGGTGCTGGGTCTCGATCAGGCGAGGCGCCTTGCGGAAAGCGGAATCGAGGAGGGGCGAATCTTACTCAAGCGCGACCCGTCTCCGGTCGATTTCGCCGGAGCCACTCCTCTGCCGTTGCCGGATGAGTTACGCGGGAAGCCCGGAGTCATCCTCTACTCCGGAAACTGGGGCGTCGCCCATGATGAGAGGACCTTCATCGAGGGGTATGCGAAGTACATTCGACGATCGACTAACGGACTTGGTTTCTGGCTGAACGCGACCGGAGCTAAAGCGGATCTTGTGGAAAGCGAGTTGCACGCGCGCGGTGTGCCCGCTCATCGGTCAGCTCTGGTTCCACTGGAAAACCTGCCGCGGCTCCTTCTGACGGCTGATGTGCATCTGATCACTCTGCGTGATGCGTTTGTTGGCTATGTGCTCCCCTCGAAAGTGCACGCCTGCATTGCGTCGGGGAAGAGGATCATTTTTGTCGGTAGTCAGGATTCCGATGTCAATCTCCTGGCCAGCAAATTTTCGGCGCGGGGAAAGTATCGCCGGGTCGACGTTGGCGATGTGGACGGCCTCGCGGAGGCGTTGCAGGACTTCGAGCGGGCCGTGTGATCATAACAAATTTGACGCCAAGACGGCTTCCGCATTCCAGTCGGAACTTCCTAAGCTCTATGGCGCGTCCGACGTTTTCATGCTGCAGTCCGAAACGAACCATGGGGCCTTGCCGTCAACGAAGTCAGTGCCCAGGCCTGCCGATCGTGGGTTCGCGGAAGGCGGGGTTGTGCGGCCAATCTCGTTCAGGACGGCGTGCAGGGTACACGCCTGCGGCCGCGAATACCGAGGGGCTCGCATCCATTCTCCGGCGCCTGATCGGCGACGACGCGTTGCGGCGGCAGCAAGGCCGTGCGAGTCTTGCGCGCATCCTGCAGTAGGGGTATCCGCACTGCGTAACGGTATTCGCTCCGCACTCGCAGAACTGACGTATCCTAGGTCCGACGCGCCAGTGCGGCGGGCTAACGCCACCTGAATCGGTCGGAATCCATCGCGCATGTGCGGCATTGCTGGTATTTACGCCTATCATTACGCTGCCAATGCGGTTGATAAGGCTGAGTTGCGATGCATTCGCGACCACATGTCTGCGCGCGGCCCAGATGGCTTCGGCGAGTGGTACTCGCAGGACGAGCGTATCGGGCTTGGACATCGCCGGCTCAGCATTATCGATCTCTCTGAGCGCGGTGCCCAGCCGATGGCGAGCGCCGACGGTAAGCTCGTGGTCACATTTAACGGAGAGATTTACAACTATCGTGAATTGCGTGCAGCGCTCGAAAAGAAGGGGCGCATTTTTTATAGTCAGACTGACACGGAGGTCTTGCTGCACCTTTACGCCGAGAAGGGCGAGGCGATGGTTAAAGACCTCCGCGGAATGTTTGCGTTCGGCTTGTGGGACGCCGACAAGAACGCACTTCTCCTCGCGCGCGATCCTTATGGGATCAAACCGCTGTACTATGCGGACGACGGTTGGACGCTGCGCTTTGCATCCCAGGTCAAGGCATTGTTGGCCGGAGGAAAGGTCTCCCGCGACCAGGAGCCGGCGGGATGGGTTGGATTTTGTCTTTTAGGCAGCGTTCCTGAACCCTTTACGACCTATCAAGAGATCCGTGCTCTGCCTGCCGGATCGACGCTGTGGGTAGATCGAATTGGCACGCGCGAATCGAAAACGTATTTCTCTATCGGCGACACTTATTGCGAGGCCGAGGTCGCGAAGCCGCCAGCAGGCAACGAAGAGCTGCGGCGTGTCGCTCGTGGCGCGCTCATGGACAGCGTGCGTCAGCATCTTATTGCCGACGTTCCGGTCGGGGCATTTCTTTCCAGCGGAATCGATTCTGGGTCCATGGTCGCGCTGATGCGCGATGTGGGACAACAAGACATCCAGACAATAACCTTGGCTTTCGAGGAGTTCCGCTCGAGTCGTGAAGACGAGGCGCCGATCGCAGAGCAAGTTGCGGCCCAATATGGCACCCGGCATACGACGCGCGTGGTAACGGAGCGCGAATTTTCGAATGATCTGCCGAAAATTCTCGACGCGATGGATCAGCCTTCGATCGACGGCATCAACATGTGGTTTGTCAGCAAGGCGGCGCGTGAATTGGGGCTCAAGGTGGCGATCTCCGGGCTGGGTGGCGACGAGCTGTTCGGTGGCTATCCCTCGTTTCGCGACGTGCCCTCTTGGGTCCGCGCTCTCGCCCTTCCCGGGCAAGTTCCGGGACTCGGAGAGGCTGCGCGTCGGGTACTGACTGGCCTTGGTCAATTCGCGCCGATCATGAATCCCAAGGCTGCGGGTCTGCTGAAATACGGCAGGAACTATGCCGGTGCATATTTCCTGCGTCGCGGGCTGTTTATGCCGTGGGAGCTTGAAACGGTGATAGGCGCGGAAACCGCTCGCCTGGGCATGCAACGCCTCAACCCCATAAGACACATCGAGGCTGCTTTGAAACCCGAGCCGAGGACGAGCTTTGCAAAGGTGGCTGTGATGGAGTCGTCATTATACATGCGCAATCAGCTTCTGCGTGACACCGACTGGGCCAGTATGGCGCACTCGCTTGAAGTTCGGGTTCCGCTTGTCGACAGCAAGCTGCTCCGTAGCTTGGCGCCAATCACTGTGAGCACGCCACTGTGCTCCAAGCAATTGCTTGCGGACAGCCTATCTGTGCCCCTTCCATCGTCGGTCATCGACCGTCCGAAGACCGGCTTCACAACCCCTGTCCAATCATGGTTGCAGCGCGACAATCGCATCCAGCAATGGCGGCGAGTTCCCGCGCTCGCGTTAAAGAAATGCCCTTGGGCCAGGCGCTGGGCCTTTCAGGTTGCGGCTGCGGCATGAGTGCAGCGTGAGTCGGAGATCGGGTTTGCGAATTCTTGCGCTCGCAACTGACGCCTTTGGTGGGCATGGCGGGATTGCACAATACAATCGCGATTTTTTGTCTGCTCTCGCCGGGTGTGAGGGAGTTGAACAGGTGATTGTTTTGCCGCGCGCGGGCGAAAGTTCGCAAGACATGCCTTCCGGCCTTCGTCAACTTCCGCCGGTTCAAACCAGAATCGCATACTCGTTTGCCGCGTTGCGAGCGGCGCGAAAGCACGGGCCCATCGACTTGGTTTTCTGTGGCCACTTGTTCATGACACCGCTGGCGGCCGTTGTCGCGAGGCTCGCACGTGCCCAGCTCTGGGTTCAGGTACACGGAGTAGAGGCGTGGCACGAATTGTCAGGGCTGCAGCGCCAGTCGGTGGCAGTGGCGGCTCTGGTCACTTCGGTGAGCCGTCACACGAGACGGCGATTGCTGGGATGGTCTGGAATCGATCCGGAGCGGGTGAAAGTCCTTCCAAACACTATCGATCCTCGATACCAGCCGGGACCGAAACCCCCTGATCTGCTCGGGCGTCACGCCGCAGCTGGGAAGAAGATACTTATGACGGTCTCCCGCTTGGCCAGCTCGGAAGGTTACAAGGGCCAGGATCGCGTGATCCGAATATTGCCGCGGCTCAAGTCGGAGCACCCCAACATCGTGTACCTCGTTATCGGGGACGGCGATGATCGACCGCGACTTGAGGCGCTTGCCTTGGAATGCGGAGTGGCAGAGCAGGTCGTTTTCGTGGGTCGGGCTTCGCGGGACGAATTACCAGACTATTTCCGGCTTGCAGATGTTTTCGTCATGCCAAGTACCGGGGAGGGCTTCGGTATCGTCTTCCTGGAGGCGATGGCGAGTGGTGCCAATGTTATCGCCGGTAACCAGGACGGGAGCCGTGATGCGCTAGGTGACGGCGCCCTAGGAACTCTGGTCGCTCCAGACGATTTAGACGAACTGGAATCGGCGATACGTTCCGCGCTCGACAAGCCGACAGGTAACGGTGACAACAGCAACCGCTTCAGACCTCGCCTGTTTGCCGAGCAAGTCCGTATGCTGCTGCAGGCGTTTTTCTTCACGTCCGCGGGGGTCCGGCACGCCGCACAAACGATAAAGTCACCATCGCGATGACGTCGACGTCTGATGAGGCATTCAAGCGTAGCACCCTGCAGGGGCTGTATTGGACCGCTATCGAGGCCTCGCTTCGCACGGCCTTCCAGTTCGGCATTACGGTCGCGTTGGCCCGTCTTCTCACGCCGGAGGAGTTCGGAATCGTCGCGATCGTTTACTTATTTGTCCAGTTTGGCTGGGTGCTGGTTGAGGGCGGATTTTCTCATGCACTTGTGCAGCAACGTGATGCGGACGAACTGGAGATGTCCGCAATATTTCATTTTCAGTGGATGTTCGCGTTGGTGATGGCGCTTGCCCTCAGCATCGCGTCGCCTTGGATCGCGGAGTTCTATGAACTACCGGTCCTCGATCCGCTCATCCGGGTGCTGGCGCTCAATATCTTCGTGAATGCGCTGGGCGGGGTGCATCGCAGCTTGCTCGAGCGAGCGCTCGATTTTCGCCGGCTGATGATCGCAGGCCTCATATCGACGGTTGTCGCGGGTGTGCTGGCCGTGTATCTCGCTTTCACGGGCGCTGGAGTATGGGCGCTGGCGATCCAGGCCCTGGTCTCAACCGTCATCTTCGTTGTTCTGCTGTGGCTCTTCCATCCCTGGCGTCCGAAGATGGTGTTTCGGCCCTCCTTGTTGAAGCGGACCTTTTCATTCGGCCAGTATTTGCTTCTGTCAGGCCTGCTGGAGGCAGTGTATGGCCGGCTTTACGGGCTGGTAATCGGCAAGATGTACGGGGCGGCCGATCTCGGACAGTACAACCGAGCTAGCACAACTCAGAGCATGCCGGTGAGTTTGTTGACCGGAATTGTCAGCCGCGTAGCTTTTCCAGCCTTCTCCGCGATCCAAGACGACAAGCCTAGGGTTATTGCCGGACTGCGCAAGGCGGTGGTCGGCGTGATGGCGATCAATATTCCGGTGATGTTGGGATTGCTGGCTGTGGCCGAGCCGATGGTGCTCACGCTGTTTGGAGAAGTCTGGCAGCCTTCGGTCCCGCTGTTGCGCATTCTATGCCTCGCAGGCTTGGTGTGGCCGATGTCAATGATCAACATGAACGTCTTAGTGGCGCAGGGGCGCTCGCGGTTGTTCTTTCAAATCGAAGTTGCAAAGAAGACTCTTGGCACAATTCTCTTTGTAGCTGCCGTGCCGTTCGGACTCGAGGCATTGGCCTGGAGCCAAGTCTTATACGGGGTCGCTTGTTTCGTAATTCACGCCCGTTATACCGGGCGTATGCTTGGCTATAACGGGCTCGCCCAGGTGCGGGACTGTTTGCCGTGGTTGATAGCGGGTGCTGTAATGAGTGGTTCGGTTTGGCTGTTGCATGAGATGCTTGCGTGGCCGGCGCCCATCGAATTGCCGATCCAGGTGGCGTTGGGAGGGGCGTTCTACTTGGCGTTCTGGGTTCTGTGGGATGCGAGCCTGCTTCGACAGATGGCAGGGGTAATATTCTCGCGTCCCAAGATTGCAGGGCCTTAATACCGGTTTCTTCCGTCAAACTATGCTTGCCGAGGCAGGCCGAAGGCTGAGTAATGCTAGAGGGATTTCACAGGTATTGGTTGGCACGGTGCGTGGGTGTCCGGCGTTAAGCCGATGCTAATACAGGTGGTGCCACGGCGTGCGGCGGAGCCAAACGGCGTTACTGATTATGCCGAGGCGCTTGCCCATGCCCTGCGCGACTGCAATGGCATCAGTAGCGTGTTCTTGTCGGGCACATCATCGGTTCTCGCATCACCAAGTCAGGACGAGTGGCCGACAATTTCTCTCGCGCAGCGGAAGCCTACGATCCTCGCCGATACCATCTCATCCCTCTCGGCTGAGGGCAAAGCGCGGGCTGTACTGCTGCATTTCTCCGGCTACGGTTACCAGAAGCGGGGTGTCCCTTTTTGGCTCAGTCGGGGGCTCCAAATATGGAGCCAGCGTGCGGGTCGCATCCCGCTCATTACGATGTTTCATGAGCTCTACGCCACCAGCCCGCCGTGGCACAGCGCATTCTGGTTGTCACCCTTTCAGAAGCGGATCTCCCGTAACATTCTGACGTTGAGCTCCGCAGCACTTACCCCGACCAACCTTGTCCGCCGATGTTTGTCGGATTGGAGAAACGATGACGATGGCAAGACCGTCACGGCCATGCCCGTATTCTCGAACGTGGGGGAACCCGGTCGCGGAGCCGGCCCGTGCGCGCGTGCCGCAACCGCCGTTGTGTTCGGTCTCAGCGGAGTTGAAGATCGCCTGTTCGGGACCTACCGCTCAGACGTGGAAAGGGTTGTTCGGACGCTAGGGATAGAAAGGATACTCGATATTGGGCCACGGTTTTCGCCGATGCCCGGCAATTTGGCCGGCGTACCCGTCATTTCGAAGGGGGCTTTGCCGCAAGGCGCCGTATCGGAGTTGCTGCAGCATGCGAGATTCGGATTCGTCGCCTATCCCGTGGACGTTCTGGGCAAGTCTGGCGTGTTTGCGGCCTATGCATCGCATGGCGTCGTTCCGCTTGTTATGTCGGGTAGGGACAGGTTGATCTCACTGGATGGCTTGCGGCCGATGCAGCATTTCATCGACGGGCTCGGGCTCCAGGCAAATGTCGCTGCCGACGATCTCGCCATGATCCAACGCGAGCTGTTCGCCTGGTACATGTCCCACGCATTAAGAGTCCAGGCGGATTTTCTCGCGCGGCTCATGCTACCGTGGCCGCGGTGTCCCGAGAACTCACTGAAGTTATTTCGCGATGGGCAAGCCTGCCTTGATGAGAACGGATCTGGGACGACAAGGGAAGCGCTTTGAGCCTGCTGCCATCTCTGGTCGATCCACGCCGAGCGGCGGTCGACATTGCGCAGCCGAAGGTGTCTACTCGGCCAGCTGTGCGTCCTTGCGAATGACGTCGAGGTCTCAGGCTCGATGAACGTGATCTTCATTCCCATGAATGCACTGGTTCCGCTTCCGGTCAGAATTCTTTCCCGTGAAGACTAACAACTCGCCTGTGCGAGCCGGACCGTTGCCAAACTGTGATAGAGACGACTGCGAAAAGGCCGTTCCATGCCGCCGCGTGTGTATTAATCTGTTGGTCCTGACCTGATGTCCTTCGCGAATTTGTCGTTCGTGGCAATCGTCCCCATCCTCTTGTGGGTGGCCAGCAGGTACTGGCAACGCGCGCTTTTCGGCGTTTTCGTGCTGCTCGTGTTTGAGGGAGCATTGCGCAAGTGGGTATTCCCCGGCGCCCAGGCGCAAATATACCTTGTCAAGGACGTGATCCTGTTAGGTGTTTACCTCGGGTTTTTCCTGGACCGGCGAAGAACTCAGCCTACCTTGCGGGACGGCCGCGCGATCAAGATTGTTCTAGGCTTGGCGTTTGGGTTCGGGTGTCTTGAGGTGTTGAATCCCAACAGCCCTTCCGTTCTGGTAGGACTTGTGGGTCTCAAGACCTATTTCCTTTACGCGCCGATTGCATTCGTCCTGCCCTACGCCATCAAATCGCGCGAGCATCTGCTCTATCTCGTGAGATGTTATCTCGTCATTGCAATCCCGGTCGCGATCCTTGGGTTTGTTCAGGTCGCGGCGGGGCCGAGCAGTTTCATCAGCACTTATGTAAGCCATTCGGAGGATCCGGCGGATGTCGTGCGCTTCGGCCAGGCCTATGACATGGTGCGGACATCCGGAACGTTTTCGTATATATCCGGATATACGACGTACTTGAGTTTCATCGCCTTTCTTGCCATCGGCTACAACACGGCGCTATCCTGGCGGATCAAGGGCAATGTTGTTCCCCTTCTTACCTTGACCGTGGTGATTGGCGCGATGTTTACGACCGGTTCGCGAGCGCCGGTCTACACTTTGATTGCCGCAGCGCCCGTTATTCTTTGGCTGGCTGTTTCCGGCCGGATTCTTGCCTTGCGGACAGCCGCACGCATGTGTCTCCTGGTGCTGGTGATCACGTTTGTGGCGCTGAACCTGTCACCGCAGGCATATGAGGGGTTCACGAACCGTGTGAATGACGCCGGAGACTCGACGCTCATGCGGCTGTCCACGCCGATTGCTCAGACGCTCGAAGCCTTGTCAGGAGTGCCTGCTTTCGGGATAGGAATAGGAACCACCCATCCCTCTGCGATGACCATCATGGGAACGGATTGGGCTTGGTGGCTTCAGGGCGTGGAGACCGAAGATGAGATGGCCCGGGTAACCGTGGAGCTTGGCTTTGTCGGCCTGATCCTGACGTATTTGCTCCGATTTCTCATAGTCGCCCTTGCCCTGCGTTGTACCCTGTCGTTTAAGAACCCCGTCGACCGGTCGTTTGCGATTGTTTTGGCAGTTCATCTAGGATTAGGCGTTATAGGCATGGTTATTCTTAATCCCACAGCGGGCCTCTATTATTGGGGCGCGCTCGGTCTCGTGCTCGCAATGCGGCGATTGGAACAGACTGCGCCCCGGGAGGCGAAGGCGGATCCGAAATTCGCGACGGGTCGAGCAAGGTGGGGGACATCCCGTCCTGTCAGCTCCGCTCTCGTAGGCGAGAATTGATCCATTGCGCATCCTCCATGTTGTTCCAAGCTATCTGCCGGCCGTGCGATACGGAGGGCCGATCTTTGCGGTGCATGGCCTTTGTCAGGCCTTGGCCGCGAGAGGGCACGATGTTCATGTCTTCACCACCAACATTGACGGGCCGGGAGTCAGTTCTGTGCCCATCGCAGCGCCGGTGAACCTGGACGGCGTTCAGGTCCGATACTTCTCGTGCCCGACCCTTAGAAGACTTTATTGGTCGCCGATGCTTGGGCGCGCGCTGAAAGAGGAAATTGGCACTTTCGATGCCGTCCATCTTCATTCGGTTTTTCTGTGGCCAACCTGGGCAGCGGCCCGTGCCGCGAGAAAGGCTCACGTCCCCTATGTGCTCGCACCCAGGGGAATGCTGATCAAGGATCTGATCGGTCGGCGCAACCGGCTTGCCAAATCAATCTGGATCCATCTCATTGAAAGATCGAATGTCGAGAACGCTACTGCGGTCCATTTGACGTCGCAGCTTGAGGTGGAGGAACTCGAGCGGTTCGGCTGGCAGCCACGCCGGCTGGCCGTCATTGCCAATGGAACTGAGGATCCACTGTCGGGGTTTGGCGACATAACTGCGGACGTGGAGGCGATTGCGGCGAAGCAGCCGCTCATCTTGTTTCTCGGCAGGCTTAGCTGGAAGAAGGGACTCGCCCGTCTTCTGCATGCGTTTGCGCGCACCCCCATTGGCAAACTCGCCATCGTAGGCCCCGACGACGAAGGCCTGACTCCCAAGCTTGCGGCACTTGCTGGCGATCTGCAGATCGCAGACCGCGTCGATATGCTGCCGCGTAGTGTTGTTGGACGCGACAAGGAGCGATTATACGCGGCAGCTCAGCTTTTCGTATTGCCCTCGTATTCGGAGAATTTCGGCAACACAGTGTTGGAGGCCATGCGGCGTGGCGTGCCGGTGGTGGTCACGCCGGAAGTGGGCGCCGCCGAAATCGTGCAGGAATCCGGGGGCGGGCTAGTCGTTGCTGGGGATGCCGAAACGTTTGGCGCGGCCATGCTGCGGCTGACCGACGATCCAAGCCTTGCGCGTTCCATGGGCGAAGCGGGAATGCGCCACGCCAAGTCACACTATTCCTGGGCTCGCATCGCCGCCCGCACGGAAGATTTGTACCAAAGTTTGATGGGTCCCACGCACTCGCAGTCCCATCCTGATCGACCCAAACGTCTTGCAGATGCTTGAGCAGACGACGCCGGTCCTGCTGACATTCAACGAGGACCAGAACATCCGCCGCACATTGTCCCGCCTGGGCTGGGCGAAGGATATTGTAGTGGTTGACAGTGGCAGTACGGATGGGACGCTGGCGATTCTGGCCAAGTTTCCCAATGTGCGGGTATTCAAGCGTAGCTTTGATACTCATGCCAAGCAGTGGCGTTATGCGGTGGAGGAAACGCAGATCGTCTCTGATTGGATCCTGCGCCTCGACGCCGATTACCAGGTGAGCGATGCGCTCGTGGCGGAGCTTGCGCGGCTTGATCCAAACGCTGCCGTCAATGCCTATCGGATCGCGTTCGACTATGCCATCTTTTCACACAAGCTTGTATCATCGCTCTACCCCGCGAACACAATTCTCCTACGCAAGGGCTGTTTCACGGTCTCGGACAGGGGCCATACGGAAGCTTGGACCGTGACAGGCCCGGTTGCGGTCCTCAGCGCCCGCGTCACGCACGACGACTGGAAGCCTACCAAACTATGGCTAAGCGGCCAAGCGCGCTACATGCAACGTGAGCTTGACCTGCTTAGCCTGCCCGGGTCCGGGCTACGGCGCGAGCTACGGCTCAGGCCTCCGCTGATGCCGATCGCCGTGTTTCTGTACTGCCTCTTTGGCAAGGGCCTCATTCTCAATGGCCGAGCAGGAATTTTTTACGCGCTCCAGCGTATGGTGGCCGAAGCAGTGCTCTCCCTCATGGTTCTGGAAAGAAAGCTGCGTGATCGCGCCGCTAGGTCCTCTCCTGAGCCGTTTCAGGATCATTGAGAGTGAGTGTGTGCTGAAGGCTTGTCGAAATTCTAAAGAAATGGCGGCGCTGTGATCATTCTGGGTCTGAACGCTTTTCATGGCGACTCTTCTGCTGCGCTGGTGCGCGAGGGAAAACTGATTGCAGCCGCTGAGGAGGAGCGATTTCGCCGTATCAAGCATTGGGCTGGGTTTCCCGTCCATGCCATCTCCTATTGCCTGGACGAGGCGGGCATTCGGCTGTCGGACGTAGACCACGTCGCCTTCAATCAGGACAGTAGCGCCAACTTGCTTCGGAAGATCGGTTACTTTCTGATCCGGCGCCCTAACCTCGATCTGGTGTTCAGCCGGTTGCGCAATCGGCGAGCCCGCACGGGAATCCCCACGCTGCTGGAGCAAGCCTACCCGAGCCAAGCCGTGCGGGCGAAATTCCACAGCGTAGAACATCATCTCGCGCATCTCTCCTCGGCATTCCACGTTTCTCCATTCGAACGTGCCGCAGTGGTTTCAGTCGACGGATTTGGCGACTTTTCGAGCGCTGCCTGGGGCGAGGCATCGGGATCTGAAATCTCGATCGATGGCAGAGTGTTTTTCCCACACTCACTCGGCATCTTTTATCAGGCCATGACGCAGTATCTCGGTTTTCCGCATTATGGCGACGAGTACAAGGTGATGGGACTGGCGCCCTACGGCCACCCCAGGTTTCTTGACGCCATGCGGAAGGTTGTCCGGCTGGTCCCGGGCGGCAGCTTCGAGCTCGATTTGAAATTCTTCCGTCATCATCGAGAGGACGTCGCCTATCAGTGGACCAACGGATCCCCGGAATTTGGCGAGTTGTTTTCGCCCGAGCTGGAGCAGTTGCTGGGGCCGCGCCGTTTGCCAGCGGACGCGCTCGAGGATCGTCACCACGACATTGCACGCTCTGCTCAGGCGATGTACGAGGAAGCATTCTTCCACCTGCTTACCGTTCTGCAAAGGCGTTCAGGACTGACCGACCTAGCACTCGCCGGCGGCTGTGCCATGAATTCCGTCGCCAACGGCAAGGTGCGGAGGATGACGCCTTTCCGCCGCGTCTATGTCCAGTCGGCTGCGGGCGATGCGGGCGGTGCCATCGGCTCGGCCTTCGCTGTCTGGCACAAGCTTGGCGGCAAGCGCAATTTCGTGATGGATCATGCCTATTGGGGGCCTGCCTTCGGTGGCGCGGAAATCTCCCAACTTATCAAGGCCCAACGTTCGGATATTGCCGCTGCTGGTTGTCTGGTCGAAGAGATCCCTGACGAAGTCACGTTATGCCGTCGCACCGCGGCGGCGATCGCCGACGGAAAGGTCGTCGGATGGTTTCAAGGACGGATGGAATGGGGGCCGCGCGCGCTCGGGAATCGCTCGATTGTTTGCGACCCGCGCCGCGCTGACATGAAGGAACTGCTCAACGCCAAAATCAAGCGGCGTGAGTCGTTTCGTCCGTTCGCGCCATCGGTTCTCGAGGAGTCCGTTGCCGAGTGGTTCGAAGAGGACGACGCCGTCCCGTTCATGATGCAGGTGTTCCAGATCCGGGAGGACAAGCGAAAGCTGATCCCCGCCGTGACCCACGTCGACGGCTCTGGTCGCCTCCAGACCGTGTCGTCCGCGACCAATCCGAGATATCACCGTCTGATCGAGAGCTTTCGCGCGCTTACGGACGTGCCGATGGTGCTCAATACATCGTTTAACGAGAACGAGCCGGTGGTCTGCAAGCCACAGGAGGCGCTCGATTGTTTCCTCAGGACAAAGATGGATTTGCTGGTCATCGGCGATTTCGTCATTTCGCGTGCGAGCGACGTGAAAGAGTTTCAGCACCAGAGGTTGGGATGAATTCGATCCCACCCTGGGTACTTGCAAGGTCTCGTCTGCCCGGTTGATCATTCGGGCCTTGGCCTTATCAGGGAGCGGAAGGCGGCCTTCTACATGTGCTACTCATGACCACATCGGCCGCAGGAGAACAACGATTGTCGCTCCGGCCGGTCGCCGCATCCGCAACGGCACAAGCGGCGAGGCGGCGCTGCTGGTCGTGGCGGGGCGCCGTGGCCGCTGTGTTGCTCGCCACGGTTTTCGGGGGCGGTTGGCTTGCGCGGGCGCCGCTGCTTCGCGGCGCTGCTTCGTTGTGGATCGTCTCGGACCCGGTCACGCATGCCGACGCCATCGTCGTCCTCGGCGGAAATTTTCATGTTCGCCCTCAATTGGCCGCGGAGCTTTATCACCGGGGCGTCGCCGGCCGAGTCCTGGTCTCGCGGACGGACGACGAGCAGCGGTCACCCCCACGCGGTATCGCGACGGATGCCGAGCTCAACCGCGCTGCATTGCTTAAGCTCGGGGTGCCCGCCGGCGCGGTCGAGAGCTTCGGAATCGCCAGCGCCAATACCCGGGACGAGGCAGTCGCGATCAAGGACTGGGCTGCACGCAACGGTGTCACGAGGATCGCGATCCCTAGCGAAATCTTCAACGCGCGCCGCGTGCGCTGGATCTTCCGGCGCGAACTCGCCGGTTCGGGAGTCGCGATCGACGTCCTCGCGTTCGACCCGCCCGCCTATCGCCGCGAGAACTGGTGGAAGACCGAGCAGGGCGTGCTCGCCTTCCAGAACGAGATTTTGAAGTATGTTTATTATCGCCTCATGTATTAGCCAATCCATGCGACATGGAATCACGCCGGACAGCGGACGGTTTTGCGCCGGTGCGGCACGGTGTTCCCAAGGGCATCGGTGATGAGAACTTTTCGAGGATGAGCGTTCTGATGCGGAACGGCTTGGACAGCGACACTTCCCGCCGCTTTCGAACGCGCCCCAAGGTTCAAGATCGGCTGGTAGAGATCTGCAGATTGCTCTTGCGCGCATCAGCGCGCGCCGTGTACGCTGGATTGTGCCGCGATTTTCCGGCACCGCAGTCGCGATCGAGGGTCTCGCGTTCGACCCGCCCGCCTATCGCCGCGAGAACTGTGTTAGACCAAGCACGGCGTGCTCGCCTTCGAGAACGAAAATTTTGAAGTATGTCTATTATCGCTTCACGTATTAGCCAATCCATGCATCACGCGGACAACGGACGGTTTTGCGCCGGTGACGCACGGTGTTCCCAGGGGACATGGGTGACGAGAATGTTTCGAGGATGAGCGTTCTGATCGGTCATCCAACCGGGAATCCGAATTCTTACAACGCCGCTGCGGCTTATTTTGAGGCGGGGATTCTCGACCGCTTTTGCGTATCGTGGATGCCCACCCGGAGAACGGTAGAGGTGCTCAGCAGCCTCCGACCCCTGCGGCCCTTGGCGCAACGGCTTGGACGGCGACACTTCCCGCCGCTTTCGAACGCTCCCAAGGTTCAAGGTCGGTCGGCAGAGATCTGCAGATTGCTCTTGCGCGAAGCGGGATCGGATGGCGATAGGTTGGCGGACCATGGCAATCGCTGGCTGATGCGGACCATGGCGCGCGAGTGCCGTCGCGCTACGGTGACCGCCGTCCATGCCTACGAAGATTGTTCGCTCTGGCAGTTTGAGGAAGCCACTCGCCTCGGCAAGGCCTGTGTCTACGACTTGCCCTATGGTCTATTATCCCGAGTGGGAACGGGCGCAGCCGACCTGCGGCGAGAATATTCCGACTGGCTTCCGCCCGGTGAATTGCAACGGCGCCCGATGAGGACCGCCTGGATCAGAAGCGCCGGGAGATCGACCTGGCCGACCTTGTTCTGGTGCCGGGCAGTTATGTGGAAGCGACGGTGCGCGAGTTTTACCCCGACAAGACCATCGCGTGCGCGCCGTATGGTGTCGATGCTGAGTTCTGGACGCCGGCGCCGGCCGACACGGCGGCGCGGCCGTTACGTTTCATCTGCGTCGGCCACATCTCGCTTCGCAAAGGGGTGCCATTGCTGATCGAGGCCTGGGCCAGGGCCGGCCTCCGCGACGCCGAGCTGGCGCTGGTCGGCCCCTGGGCGCTCGCCGAGAGCAAGCGGCTGTCATTGCCGTCCGGCGTCACATGGGTTCCGCCGTGCTCCCCGCAGGACCTGCGCGAGCGCTATCGCCGATCCGACGTGTTCGTGTTTCCAACCTTCGCCGACGGATTTGGACTGGTGCTGCTGGAAGCCATGGCTTGTGGTCTGCCGGTGATCGCGTCTGAAGCGAGCGTCGCTCCGGAGATCGTCACGCCCGGCTGCGGACGTGTAATGCCGCCGGGAGACCTGGATCAGCTCGTTGAGCTGTTGCGATGGTTCGATCGTAACCGCGACGAAATCCCCGCGATGGGTAGGGAGGCGAGGTCGCAGGCCGAGCGCTGTACCTGGAGCAATTACCGCAGCCTGGTCGCGGGTGCGGTGTCGAAGCTGGTATGATCCCCTGCGCTCCGCACTGGCGTCCAGTTGCAGGACTGATGAGTTGAAGAACCGTGAGATGGCCTGATCCATGAAATTGCTGATTTCAGCCAACAGCTTCTATCCCGCGGTCGGTGGCTACGAGAGGGTCGCTATGATCATGGCCCAGCAGTTGGCTGCGCGCGGGCATCAGATCAAAATCGTGACCTGGACTCCGGGCGCGCCGGATCCAAACCTTCCGTTCCAAGTATATCGAAGGCCTGGCATCAGTCACGTTGCTTAAGCTGATCCGGTGGTCCGACGTCTATCTCCAGAACAACGTCTCGTTCAACTTCTTGTGGCCTCGTCTTTTCTGCTGGCGTCCGCTGGTTTATGTGCATCACACATTCTACGGCAGCTCGCGCGACACGCTATTTTCTTGGCGGCCACGCCTAAAGCGTCTCGCCACTCTGTTTGGTGACAATATCTCGGTGAGCCGGGCGCTTGCTGAAACCCTTCCAGGAACGTCCTACGTCGCGCTGAATCCGTACGCCGATGACCTCTTTTTTCGCGACCGGAACATCCGGAAAGATCGTGATTTGATTTTCGTTGGCCGCTTTGTGTCGGACAAGGGCATCGATGTGTTGATCGACGCGCTGGCCAAATTGCGCGATCGCGGATTGCGGCCGATGCTGACGCTGGCCGGCTCAGGCCCGGAAGAGCCGGCGATCCGCCGCCAGCGTGAAAGAGCTGGATCTCGACGAGCAGGTGACTTTCGCCGGGCAGGTGGTCGAGAAGCTGAACGAACTGCTCAACGCGCACAGGATCATGGTGGTGCCCTCGCGGGAAGGCGAGACTTTCGGCGTCGTCGCGCTCGAGGGCATAGCCTGCGGTTGCGTTGTGGTCGGGTCGACCTATGGTGGACTGCCCGAGGCGATCGGGCCATGCGGTAGGACCTTCAAGAACGACGACCCGTCGGCGTTGGCGGAGGTCTTGCATGACCTTCTCGCGCAGCCGGAGAAGTGGAACGAGCACTATTTCGTCCACGCCAAAGCGCATTTGGACATTCATCGGCCATCGGTCGTGGCGGACCGCTACTTGGACGTCCTCGCGGCAGTGTTGAATAGAAAGGCGCCCAAGTAGGCGTTGTCAGCGAGCCCGGAGCCCCCATAGCCTGACATCGGCACAGTCGCCGCTGCGATATCTGACTTTAACCCTAGGTGATTGTTAACGGTCTTAGGGTCTTTGCGTGCATCTACCGGCGGACGATGCCGCGTAAGCTGGTCCGAAACTATTTGTTTCCCCTTTGTGTTCAGGCATTCGTAATTCCACCAGAATACCGTCCGGCGGGCGGTGAAACCTGCCAGGTGCAGTAAACTACTCGCGTATATGATCGCCAGGGACGTGTCGCGGGCGCATTCTCAGCCAAGCGGCACATAGAGAGAGGCTAGTCTAATGAGCGAAGATATCGTCGGCCGCAGGATGCTGCTGGGAATGGGGGTTGGTGCGGGAGCGATGGCATTGGCCGCGCGGCGCGCCGAGGCTGACGTGCCATTTTCAAGCTTCGCGTTCGCGGCAACGGGCAGTCCCACGGCGCGGACCATGCCCGACCGGCTAGCCGAAATCAAAAACGTCAAGGATTTTGGCGCTCGCGGAAACGGAAGCACGGACGACACGGCGGCGATCCAGAGCGCGGTGAACGCGACTGCAGGCACCAATCGAGGAACTGTCTGTTTCCCATTGGGAACCTACAGAATTACGGCCCCGATCACGTTTACGGCCAACCCCGTAAACATTCGCTTTCTCGGCGAGCCGGGCGCGACGATTGTCGGAAACTTCGCCGACGCGCTGCTCAAGCGCCTCGGCAGCATCGGCGGCTCGACCGGCGGTATCCATGTCGTTGAAAACCTGCGACTGATCAACAATCACCTGGCCGGCGGCAAAGGATTGATCATCAGCGAGTGCATCGGGGCGAAGGTAGTGGACTGTCATATCAGCGCATGGCGCGGCATTGAAATGGGAGATTCGTCCGCCGTGACGATCGACACCTGCTCCCTTGTCGCCCCCGTCGAGGGGGAGGGCGTCGGTATCGTGGCTGAGAACGCCACGACGATTTTGAACAGCGACATCACCCACTTTGGAGAAGGCATCCGGCACTGTAACCTTGGCTTGTCCGTGATCGGCGGGCGGCACGAGGTCAACGGCGTTGGCATCATGATTGGGAAAAAGGGTGACGGCTCCACCTTTCAAAGCAGCGGCTTCCATATCTCCGGGCTTTCGATGGAGTCGAACGGCCACGGCATCTACGTTCACGCAGGTGCGGCGGGCAAGATTGCGGGCTGCGCGATCACCAACAATATCGCGGGAAAGAGTAGCGGCATTTACATGAACAACGCCGAGCAGGTCGCGCTCTCCGGCGTCTCGGTGGCCAGCGGTCATTCCTTCTCCGATGCCGGTATTTATCTGGAAAATCCGCTGCGCTGCACCTTTGATGCCGTACGGATCAATGTCGCCGGTGGCCTCGCCTGGCGGCTTCCAACGAACGGGCAACTCGCAGCGTGCGGCTTCCGCGCCACCCTGCCGGTCGTCGAAGGATCGGTCACTGTCGCCAACCTCGCGACCCATGGCTCCGCCGCGCCGATCGGCACGATCCTGCGTGTCAGCAACGCCAACAAGGCAACAGTGGGCGCCAAGATCACCGGCACTGGGACAAACGACGTGATGGCCCTGAAGATTTACGGCAACGCGTGGACCGTGCTTGGCACGGGGACGTAGCCGCGTCGAGGTCGAGCATCTCTTTGCTCATGGGCGCGGCCTTCTGGCGGTGACGATCATCGATTTCGCCAAGGGCGCAATTCTGCCGACGCGATGGATTTTCAAGTCCGTAAATCCGGCCTCGGTGAGCAACTGCGTGATCGTCCGCTCGGACCAGAACTTGAGGTGGCCGCTCTCCCACAGCGGATTCCAGTGCGCGTCAAAGCCGCCAAGCAGAGCAACAACAAGATTTTTCAGGTAGCCGTGGTACGGCGTCGAGATCAGCACCAGTCCGCCCGGTTCCAATAGATCAAACACCGCACGGGCAAATGATCGCGGGTCGTACATGTAACAGACGACCTCAAAAGACACGACGATAGGGAAGCGACCGTAATGGGCCGCCAGATCGTCATAGGCCGAGCCAACGTGCAGCTTGATCTCCGGGTGAGCGAGGTTCGCGTTCGCGATTCCAGACTCGGAAGCATCGACCCCAGTAACATCAAAGCCTGCTGATTGCAGATCGGCTGCTATTGCTCCGTTGCCGCAGCCCAAGTCGAACAATCGGCGGTGTTGCTGCTTGGTCAAAATGGCGAGCGCGGGGCGCACCAAATAGTCGTGTTCGTAAGTCTTGCCGCCATGCGTATAGGCGTAAGCGACAGACGCTTTTTCGTTCATCGCAAAACCTTCGCGGGCCGGGCGCTGCTGGCAGGGTGACTAAAGCACTGGTTTGCTGGGTCAAAAGAACCACCCAGCCACGTTAGGCCATGAAGCCCTCGGCTAAGGTTAACAAGCCATAGAATAAGCCGCGTTTCAAGCTGGCGGCGGTGGTGCGCAAACGTGCGGTGGTTGACGGGCGGTTGAGCGGCTTCCGATTGGCGGGCAACTCGCGTCGCTGCGCTTCAACGCTGTAACGCCCGTCGTCTACGACGCGGTCCACTGTTGCAAACCTTGCGACCTATGGCTCTGACGCGTACCCTACCGAGTCGAACTTTTGACTCCAAGGCTCCTCGAATGTCTCGGGCTAAGCAGATCATCTATCCTCTGCGATATTTCCGGTCCTCACTCAGGAGAGACGGCGCTTCGGAAGAATCCTTTGAAGCAAAACTAGCTTCTTACCTAAGCTGCAATGTGCGGGTTAAGGCCATCGGCCGCGCGCGGGCAGGACTCTACCTTCTCGCCAAAGATACGGTTAGCGGCAAGAGAAACAAAGTTATTTTGTCTCCCTATACGATACCTGACGTCATAAATATGATTCGATTTGCCGGTGGCGAACCGGTTTTTGTAGATGTCGTCCCGAACTCCACAAACGTCGATCTAGATCATTTATCCGAGCTCATCGACGAAAGGACGTGCTGCGTAATCGTGACGCATTACCATTTCAATCAAAGCAGAATGAAGGAAATCCGAGATCTATTGGCTTCAAAGGACATCCTGTTGTTTGACGACTGTGCGCTTGCGTTAGGTGGCTCGACATTCGCGGGGCGCATTGGTTCTTGCACTGACGGAAGCGTCTTCAGCTTTTCGGGATTTAAAGCCTTGAACTTCTTCTGGGGCGGAGCAGTGGCGACGCGCTCCGCGGAACTCGCGAATTGCGTGAGCGCTGAAGTAGAAAAATGGCCGCGACTTCGGTTGGTGCAATATAGCGAACAGATCGCAAAAATCGCAAAATATGACCTGATGACTCGGAATGTTGTTTTTTCGACACTGACATTCCCGTTACTTAGGTGGAGAGCGCTGCGACGTCAGGGTGAATTACTTCCAATGGTGCGCGTGGACACCAAGGAGTTGGACGCTACGATTCTAAGCAGACCGTCTTCGCAGGCGATTAGGGAATGGAATCGTAAATTGGGCTTGGTAGACCAATTTATTCATCATCGTCGGGCAATCGCCGCCATCTACAACAGTGTTTTGCATGATCGATTGGTTTCACGCGAAACTGCAGCGGAGGTCCGCGAGGGCTCGTGCCTGGTAAACTATCCAATCTGTGTCGATCCAGAGTTACGAACCGACATATACAAGAAAATCATAGCAAGCGGTTTCGATGTCGGCCTGTCTTTGTATCCAAACGTCCACGAGATGCAGGGCTTCGATCAGATTGCCGGCCGGTCGCAGAACGTGTCCCGTTTGGTTAGATCGGTGATTACACTTCCCACCCATTTCAGAATATCCGAAGAATACGCTGCTCGATTGGCTGACGTCGTCAAGGACGCTCTATGCTCCGCTTGAAATAGCAAAGTTGTAAGACGAACATTTTGGTATCAATCCTGACATGATCACATGCGACTTCGACATTCTAACATCGGCCAAGTGCGATGTTTGCGTCGTAGGCAGCGGTCCCGTGGGTCGTGCCCTCGCATTGGATTTAAATTGCCGAGGGCTTTCTGTTCTGGTTCTTGAATCCGGCCTCGTGAATTCAGACCAGAGGATCCAGTCGCTGTCGGATGCTTTTATCAAATCGCCTCGAACCCATCATCGAATGGATCATGCCATTAGCCGCTCGCTTGGCGGGACGTCGCGGCTGTGGGGTGGACGCTGTGTTTTTCTGGATGAAATTGATTTCGAGAAGCGGGAATACGTTCAAAATAGCGGCTGGCCTGTTGATTTGAACGATGTAGCGCCTTATTTGGAGCGCGCAGCTGAACTCTTGGGTTCCGACGGAAATTTCACGATTCACGATTGGACGCCAAGCGGCGATTTAAACATTGATGTAGCCAAACTCGAGCGTTGGGTGAATGAGACCAGACTCTCTTGGCGATTGCCTGAGGTTGATTCTGGTGATGGTATCACTTGTCTGTTGAATGCAACCGTCGTCGGTATCGAAGTTGCGCCCGAAACCCGATCGATC
This sequence comes from uncultured Alphaproteobacteria bacterium, assembly GCA_963731585.1. Lineage (GTDB taxonomy): Bacteria > Pseudomonadota > Alphaproteobacteria > Rhizobiales > Xanthobacteraceae > CANKHA01. Next base: position 101,807 of record CAVSWC010000003.1, on the reverse strand, counting down.
CGGGGTCTCCATGTCGAAAGGGACGGCCGCAAGGAAATTTTTCGCGGAGCAAAATTTTATGTTCTTGCAATGGGCGGTATAGAGTTCTGCTCGGCTGCTTCTGAATGTTCAAACCAACCATCCGCGTCTGTTCGGAGGGCCGACCGGACCTCTCGGTCGCTACTATATGGGTCACTTGTCAGGATCGATCGCAAGTATTCGCTTTTTTAAACCTGAGACAGTCTACCGCTTTGCCAACATCGAGGGCAGCCGCTCCTTTGGGCGTCGCAGATTGAGGCTTTCGAGTGCTAGTCAGCGGGAACATCGACTTCCCAACATAGCCTTTTGGCCGGAAAATCCCAGCTATACCGACGCACGACATGCCAGCGGCATTCTGTCAGCCATAGCTCTGGTGCTAAGGTTTCCGGGTTTCGGTCCGAAGCTTGTGTCGGAAGCGATACTTCACGCTCACGACCGGCGATTTTCGAATGTCTGGCCGCATCTTAGAAATGTCGTCACAGATGTCCAGGGGACCGTTGCTGGCGCTGGAGAAATACTGCGTCAGCGCTTCCGGTATGGGCGACGATTACCTCGGCTTTTCGTAACCAATCGGCACGGCGTCTATCCGTTACGTTTTCATGCCGAACAGCTGCCCAACCTGCTGAACGGGATTCGTTTGTCCAGCGAAAGGGATTGGCTAGGTGTCCGCAGGGCGGTCGTGGAATTCGACTTTTCGGTGGAGGAGATGAGGAAGGTTATCCAGGCGCACAAGATCTTCGATCGCTCCTTGCGCAATTCACAGATCGGAGAACTTATCTATCATGATGTCGAAGGACTTCTCAGATCCCCTAGAGCAGCTACAGCATCTAGCGCCCGACGGACTGCATCAGATCGGGCTAACCCGAATGGCGCAGACAGCGACCAACGGTGTCATAGACAAGAATTGCAGAATATTCGAGTTCCAAAATCTGTTTATTGCCGGCTCTTCGATATTCCCGACGTCTGGCCAAGCAAGCCCAACGCTACCTGCTGTCGCACTTGCTGTTCGGCTCTCTGAGCACATTGCGAAGCTCGGACGGACACCAGTTTAATTCCGACTGTGGCGGGCGGTGCAGAATTTGCGCAAATCGTCGGGCTTGTGCGCGATATCGGCTTTGTCCTATTTGACATTATTCGGCCGTGCTGCGACCGCCACTCGATCGCGCCGTGACCCAGATCGACGCGGTATTTGTGCCTGAGATTCCCTGCTACGAAAGGACCGACGCTGGGCGCTGCCGAAGCCGGTGAGACGCACCCTCGTGGGGGATTTGGTCCCCAGTCGCCCAAATCACTGTCCTCAACTGCTTATCTGACGTTATAAATCCGGTGCTGGCGTGATGCAGAAGACGCTCAACCTGCGGGTGAAGTATCGCGAAAGCTACCGGCCTTTTGCGCCGGCCGTGCTGCGCGAAGATGTAGCAGGTTGGTTCGAGATCGATTGCGATTCATCCTATATGCTGCTGGTAGCCGACGTGAGAAAGCAGGGCGGCTCGGATGACTCATGAAGAGCGTAGCTTTTCGGCATCGACAAGCGTGGCGCGGTCCGAAGGGCCGTTGCCGGTATTGACTACTCGGTGCGGGTGCAGACTGTCCACGCCGACACCAATCCGCCCTTTTCTCGCGCTTCAAGGAGAAGACCGGTTGCCCAGTATTGGTGAACACCCAGCTTTGATGCCCTCGTGTACAGTCCAGAAGACGCCTTCCGCTGCTTCATGGGTGGCGAGATCGAGCTGCCGGTCGTCGGCAATTGCATGCTCCGCAAGGATCAGCAGAATCCCGCCCTCAAGCTCGGCTATCGGGACGATTTCGAGCCAGATTGATCAGGTATCTTCGAGCTCGCTGTTTCGTTCGGCCGCGGTCTTGGAACCGTTCAAGCACTCAGAGGCAGCGCAGAGTTAACCGAGAATGCCGACGTTCCGAACAATATTCATTGGCGACTCTTCGCTGCTCATACGATGTGCGGAGTCCACGTTGCTGGCGGGAGGCGACATTGTCGCTCTTGTTACGAAAGATGCGCGCGTTGAATCATGGGCATTGGACCACGGAATATCGGTTCTTAACAAAGCCAACGATATCGGCCCACAGCTTGCCGGTCTTGACTTCGATTATCTATTTAGCGTGGGCCATCTGAACATCATTGCGGCAGATGTGCTGCGCTGCGCCCGCAAGATGGCGATCAAATTTCACGACGGTCCGTTGCCGAGGTATGCGGGCTTCAACGCTCCATCGTGGGCTATTCGCAATGGTGAGACCCGTCATGGAGTCGCCTGGCACGAGATGACCGAGAGCCCCGACGCCGGTCGAATTGCCGCCAGAGCTGACATCACGATCGAACCGGACGAAACCGCCCTGAGCCTGAATGCGAAATGTTACGAAGCCGGCTTTGCATGCTTCGAAGAGATCCTTGAAGCCATTAAAAGTGGCGCGCTGAGGCTGCAGCCGCAAGTCGGTAAGCGAAGCTATTTTAGTCAGTCAGAGCGTCCGCCGGCCGCCGCGACGCTCGATCTTTCACAACCGGCGCACGTCATTGCTGCTCAGGTGCGGGCGCTTCATTTTGGGCCATATGCCAATCCGCTTGGTTTTGCCAAATTGTACACGGGTGATCAGCTGCTGTTGGTTGGCAACGCCGTTGAGGCACATGAACTCGGCCGTGGCGATGCTCCGGGAACGGTGTTGGCGGCTGAGACGGATTCTGTCGTCGTTGCCACCGGCACCATTCCCATCCGATTGGACAATCTAAAGAGCGTGGAAGGCACGCCATTTGCGTCAGCCGCCAACCTTGTCCCGATCCCGCCTGAACTCATCGTACGAATCGACGCGCTCAACCAAAGGGCGGCGGGCGGAGAAGTGTATTGGAGTGACGTGCTTAGACGGGCCTGCGCTGTCGACCTGCCGTTTCCCAGGGCGCGGGCAAGAGCTGCCGGCCCGACCCACCATCGCTTCCAATTGAGTGCGCCGCTCGACGTCGATAGTCGTATCACTGCAATCCTTGCCTGGGCGGCCAAGGTCGCGGGCATCGATCGCGTCTCCATGGCCTATCGGTCAGGCGCGCATGATCGAGATCTCGGAGAGGCCGCATTATGGTTTAGCCGCTGGCGGCCATTGTCGGTCGATCTCGAACCCAGCGTTGCGATCGAGGATGCGGTTGGTGCCTTTAGGCGCGCACGCCAGCAAGCGGACGCAGCGCCCCCCATGGCGTGTGATCTCCGGCTGCGCGCCCCGCTAGGTGAAGGCGCCTCGATTGGGCCGGAGAATATGCCCATTGCGATAGCGGTGGACGCGGGCAGCGAGACGGCTGCTTCGCACGGAGCCGACGTCATCGCAACGACGACGTCCGACACGGGCGAGGTCACCCTGTATCTGCGCGCATCCAGGTTCGATGAACCCGTTGCGCAGGTAATGGCGGCCCAAATTCGGATGGCGCTGGCCGCCGTCGAGGGCAACGGCCGCGCTCGTCTGGCTGATGTCGAGCTGTCCGATGACTCTGAACGAGAACTGTTCGCTCACGCGTCGATCGGACCGCAAAAGCCGCTTATCGACGATGCGATTCCCGATGCGGTCGCGGCACAGGCAAAGCTGACGCCCGACCGCTCAGCAATTCGTACCCGCTGGGAAACTCTCACCTATGCGCAGGTGCAGCGCCACGTCGATGTCGCCGCCCGGCGGCTCGCGCTCCTTGGTGCGGGCCCGAAGCGGACCGTTGGCGTATGTCTGGAGCGCAGCCCAGAGCTTGTCATCATACTTCTGGCCGTGATGCGGACGGGCGCCGCTTACCTGCCACTCGATCCGACATACCCCGCGGATCGGATCGCCTTTATGCTCGCGGACTCTCGGTCTTCTTTGGTCATCACCAGCCGGCGTTGCGCGACGCGGCACGAGTTTGCGGACGCTCAAGTTGCCTTCGCTGATTTGCTTCTCGTCGAGGACGACGCGCTGGAAACGTGGGAGCCTCCGCCTCTGGCCGGGCATGACCTTGCCTACCTCATTTATACGTCGGGCTCGACCGGTCAGCCGAAAGGAGTGATGATCTCACACCGATCGGTCGCGAACTTCTTTCATGGGATGGATGCGCACATCGCTCGCGACGAGCCGGGCACATGGCTCGCGGTGGCGGGTCCGAGCTTTGACATATCGATACTCGAGCTGTTCTGGACTTTGTCGCGCGGCTTCACCGTCGCGCTGCATGGCGCCGCCCCACCCGCCACACAGTCATCGACGCTCCAATTCAGCCTCGCTGACCTCGTCGCCGCCACTCCTGCGGCGTCACGCGAGATCGAGGAAGAACCACAATTCTGGATCGTTGAAGATATCCGCCATTTCGGCGCCACGCACCTTCAATGTACGCCGTCGTTGGCGTCCATGATAGCGGCCGATCCTACCGCTGCAGCCGCACTCACGAGCGTGAAGTACCTGATGGTAGGCGGTGAGGAACTGCCGCTGTCGCTCGCCCTTGAGCTACGTCGCTTATTGCCAGCAGAGGCGAAGTTACTGAATATGTACGGCCCGACTGAAACTACGATCTGGTCGACCGTATGTGCGCTTGATGAGATCAGCGATTTCATACCCTTGGGCCAACCGATCGTAAACACGACGCTCCGGGTGGTGGGATCTAACGGGAGAGATCAGCCGGCACTGGTACCGGGAGAATTGTGGATCGGCGGTGCGGGTGTCGCGATGGGTTACTGGAACAGGCCCGACCTAACCGCCGAGCGTTTCGTGAACCCCGGGCCCTCAGCAAATGCGTTGATGTATCGGACCGGTGACATCGTGCGCCGCCATCCGGATGGGCGGCTGGAGTTCTTGGGGCGGCGGGACAGTCAGGTTAAGGTCCGCGGCCATCGCATCGAACTCGGTGAGATTGAGGCGGCATTGGAACAGACCACCGGCATTGCACATGCTGTTGTCGTCGCTCGCGAGGAGGTCATCGGCGACAAGAGGCTAGTCGCTTACTATGTTCCCAAACCCGGCGCCATCTTCGATGATGCCGGGCTCCGAGCCGCGTTGCGTGATCGTCTCCCCGAGATCATGATTCCGGCGACTTATGTACGTATGGCCGCATTTCCATTGACGCCGAACGGCAAGATTGATCGCAGGGCATTGCCGGCGCCGAACGCGATTGCCGAACAAGAGGGTGCGACGTCCTCGGATGGTCTCGTTCAGACACTGACTAGGCTCGCGACGTTGGCCACGGGTACTCACAAATCTCGTGCGCTGATTCCTTCTATGCAGCCGGCCAGCGAGCTCGTTGATGACGAGAATTTCGTCTTGGCTGCCGCCGGACGGCTTTGGGCGCACGGAGTGCCGATAGGCGTCAGGGCTCTGCGCGGCGAACGTTCGCCGCGGCGCATTCCGGTGCCAACCTACGCCTTCGAGAAGCAGCGTCATGGAATTGAGCCGCCCGCACGCGGCGTAACCGGTTCAGCTGATGTTGCTGTCGATGCGGCTGAGATTCCGCCGATGCACATTAGACGTATTGACTCGATCGGGGATTGGGCGTTTGCGCCGGTTTGGGCGCCTCATCCGCTCACTCCAGCTGTACCGGACGGACACGCTTTCTGGCTCGTCTTTGCCGACGAATCACCAATCTCCAAGGCGGTCCTCGATTCGATCAGCGCCCGAGGCGTGCCGCCGGTCGTGGTAGAAGCCGGCAAGGAGTATGCACGACGCAATTCCCTGCACTTCACGATCCGCCCCACCTCACCAGGGGACTATGCGCGCCTCTTCGAGGCGCTGCCCGGGCGTCCATCGCATATTATGCATTTGTGGTCGCTCAACGCGTCCGTACCGGATGTGGAAACGGGCGAGGTTGCTCAGCCACTTGGTTTCGACAGCCTCTTGCTGCTCGGACAGACTATGCAGCTGAACAGCTGGGGTGACGAGGGGCGGCTGTGCGTCGCCACATCGGGCGCCCTGGCACCAAATGGTGAAGGGCCGAGTGATCCTCACCTAGCCGCGCTCGTCGGCCCCTGTCGCGTTCTCCCGCGCGAGATACCGGGGTTGATAGTCCAACTCGTTGACCTCGATCCCATTGCCCCTTCGGCCGCTGCAGTTGCGTCCCTTCTGGCGGAGGCCGACGCGGGAGCCATCGAAAACGTAATCGCCTACCGCGCCGGGACGCGGTGGGCGCTGCTTGAAGAACCGGCGGAAGCGAATCCGCCAATTCAGCGATTGCGGGAGAAGGGTGTTTATCTCATCACTGGCGGCCTCGGCGGCCTCGGCTTGGAACTGGCGACCTATCTCGCGCGGACGATGAGGGCGCGGCTCGCCTTTACGTCTCGCGAGCCATTTCCGCCGCGCCATGAATGGGCGTCGATCGCCGATGACCATGACCACCCCACGTCGGCCGACCAAATCCGCCACCTAATGGCGTTAGAGGAGCTCGGGGCGGAAACTCTGGTGTTGCAGGCCGACGTCGCCGATTTCCAGCAGGTGCGGCGGGCTATTAAAGCCGTGCGTACGCGATTTGGAACGATCAACGGCGTGTTTCACGCTGCCGGGATGATTGATGACGGTTTGGTCGCAATCAAAACGCTCGAAAGCGCCCACAAGGTTTTGGCACCAAAAATTGCTGGCGTCCGCGCGCTCGACAAGCTCTTGCCCCCCGGTTCTGTTGACATCTTCGCAGTATTTTCCTCGACAAGCGCCATTGTGGGGCCGCCCGGACAGATCGACTATGCGGCAGCAAATGCCGTGCTCGACGCCATCGCATCATCGCGGGCCGACGGTTTGTCGATGAGCTTTGGGATCTGGGCTGATGTCGGTATGGCCGCGCGCCTGGTGGCAGCGCCGGCACGATTGGATATCGGCCCAGAGGCGCATCCACTCCTCGGGACGCGCAGCGAGCACGGCCAAACCGTTCGATTCACGGCGACTTACGACGCTTCCGCGCTGTGGGTTCTTGCCGAACATCAAATCGCGGGTTGCCCTGTTCTGCCCGGCACCGCCTATTTGGAAATCGTCGACGCGGCCGCGATACGCCTAGGGCTTGGCTCAGACGTGACGATCCGCAATATCAATTTTGTTGCGCCGCTGGCCTTTGCTAGCCAAGTCAGGCGGCAGGTGCGCACCTCTCTCACGCCGCGCAGCGCGGGCGAATATCGATGTGAGGTCGAAAGCCGGCGCAATGCAGGCGAAGTCATGGACGTTGCATTTCGAAGCAACCTTTGCGCCGGGCGAACGAAGCCGTGTCATGACATCCAGGCAATTGGCACTCCATCCGATTGAGCAGAACCAGCTCAGCTTGGCCGCGCGTGGACTCGCCTACGGCCCACGTTGGCAATGCCTCGAGTCGGCCGCGCGCTTTGCCAATGTGGCCAAGGGCGAAGTTTCGTTGAACTCGGAGTTTGCGGCAGATCTTGAAACTTATCGCGTTCATCCTGCGCTGGTGGATGTTGCCGCTACCATCGGCCTGCTCCTGCTGGAAAACGGCGGGCGTCCGGCCGGGTTGTATGTACCGATGTCGATCGATTCAGTCTTGCTGCATACGCCGATCCCGAAGCGCTGCACCGTCTGCACACGCTTGGTTGGGGAAGTGGGCGACCACGTCACTTTCGATGTCGAAATCGCCGACGAACGCCAGCGTCTCGTCGCGAGTCTGTCGGGCTTCACGCTCCTCTGGATCGATGCGCTCACGATCTCCAAAACGGCGGATTCAAAAGCTCTGACGGGCGCCGACGCCTCGCCGTTCGGCGAGCTGCTTGCCGCGGGTATAAGAGCTGCGGAGGCGCCGGAAGTCTTTGCCCGGGCACTGACGTCGCGGGGCCGACAAATCATCATATCTTCGATCTCGCTTGAATTGATGCGCGCGGTCTATACGCCGAGCGCATCAAAGACCAAAATGCAGTCTGTCGTGCATGCGGGAGACTATGCGGACAAAACCGAGGAAATCATCTCGAACATTTGCAGCGATGTTCTCGGCATTGAGCGGGTTCCGCCCGAGGCGAACATCATGTCGTATGGAGGAGGGTCGCTTGCGGGCGTACGAGTGTTTGCCAGAATCCGTAAGGAACTCGGTGTCAATCTTTCGTTGAGCGCGCTGTTTCAAGCGCCTACGGTGCGGCAGCTCGCTGCGCTCGTGCGCAAGGCCGCTCGAGACCCGGCCGCGCCTGCGGTCTGGTCCCCGCTGGTACGTATGGCCCCGGGCACGCCGGCCCGCCGGCCGGTATTTTGTGTGCATGGCGCCGGGGGCAACATTGTTGTGTTTAAACCACTTGTGGACTGTCTGCCGCGCGATATGCCTGTTTTCGGTATTCAGGCTCGGGGTGTGGACGGCCGAGCTCCGTTCCAAGAGACGATCGAAGAGATGGCGGCAACCTACGTTGCGGCGGTCCGGGCGATTGATCCGTCCGGGCCTTATCGCCTCACCGGCTATTCGGGCGGGGGCCTCATCGCGTATGAGATGGCGCAACAAATTGTACGCGACGGCGGAGAGGTGGAGCTACTAGCGATGTTCGACACGCTCGCGCCGGTAGAGACTCACGCTCCGTTGAGCCGATGGGACAAGATTCGGGTCCTCAAGCACCGCGCTCCACTGTTTCTCCTGGGTTGGCCGATTCGTCACTCCATCTTTCGATGGCGGAATTTGCGCAACCGACTGATGAAGAAAGGAGTCATTTCAGATACACGGTCGCATCTTGAAATTATTGGCGAGAAGGCGGTGGAAGCCTTTATGCGTGCGCAGGCACGCTATCGACCATCCGGGTTTGCTGGAAATATTGTGTTGTTCCGCGCCTCGGAGCGGCTGGAGGCTGAGTTGAAGTTTCTACGCGCCGACTGGACGCTTGGCTGGAGCAGTCATGTCGGCGGGAACGTCGAGGTCCATGAAGTCCATGCGACCCATCAGTCGGTGTTCCAACCGCGAAGTATCGAAGTGATCGCATCCGTGCTGAACGCAAAGCTTAACGCCCTCGATGCGGTTGATCGTCGCCCCGGCCACGTCCGCTGAACTTGATGCAGAAGCTCAAGCGGAACCGCTGACGCCGATCCTCCAGCGGTTGGTCGGTCTTCGCACCCGAACGTGACACCCATCCAGATGGGCCATCAGCCTCGCGGGCATCCCCGGGCTGGCCTGGCCGGGCTGCGTGGCAATGTATCGATTGCTCCCCCAAATGATGTTGGCGCCTTTGGATTATCGAGAATAATAGTATAGGCAGGAGGATGACAGTATAATACGATTATCTCTCGATAAATGAAGTATTCGTGTGTGCGATTACCATAAAAGTTGTGCTATTATTGGAGGCGCGACAATTAACCTAAGTAACGATCCGTTTCCCCGTTGGGTAAGAACTGGCTGCCGGGGTAGCCGCGATTTGCTATAAGTTTTCAAGGCTGAAGTTGCAGCCGCGGATTGGTAACATGAGTACAGAACTTTCTTGTCGCGGAAATGAGGGATGCCGAGATTGATGGAACCGGTCAGGTCCTGGAATGGGACGTCCACAAGCTACCCTCGACACAAGACAATTGCTCAGCTCTTCGAAGAAACCGCAGCGGCGCACGCCGACTCCGTCGCCTTGGTGTTGGACAAGGAGCAATTGACCTACGGCGAGTTGAACAGCCGGGCGAACCAGTTGGCGCATCATTTGCGCATGATCGGTGTCGGCCCGGAGGCCATGGTTGGCTGCTGTATGGAGCGCTCGATCGAGTTGATCGTTGCGATGCTGGCGGTGCTTAAGGCCGGCGGTGCCTATGTTCCGTTGGATCCGGCCTATCCAAAGGAGCGCCTCAACCTACTGCTCGAGGATACGCGCCCGCAGGTGATGCTGACACAGCAATCGATTGCCTCGACCGTTCTCGCCGATTACACGAACACCTGCCTGGTGGTGGACGCACAGCCGCGCTGGTCGGGAAACGTGGAGCAGAATCCAGTTCCTGTCGGAGGTCCCAATTCCCTCGCATACGTCATGTATACCTCGGGCTCGACGGGCCGGCCGAAGGGGGTGATGGTCGAGCATCGCGCCATCATTCGCCTCGTTCGGAACACGAATTATTGCCGGTTCGGCGCCGACGAAGTATTTCTTCAATTCGCTCCGATCTCGTTTGACGCGTCGACTCTCGAAATCTGGGGACCGCTGCTCAATGGCGGCCGGCTGGTCATCATGCCGCCGCAGGCGACCTCACTCGAGGACCTTGGGCGCGCGATCCGCGAGCAGAACGTCACGGTTCTGTGGCTTACCGCTGGGCTCTTCCATCTTATGGTTGAGGAGAGGCTAGAGGATTTGCGGCCGGTCCGGCAGCTTCTTGCCGGCGGTGACGTTCTTTCTCCGCGTCATGTCCGGTTGGCTCTCAGCACCCTTCAGGACTGTCATCTCATCAACGGATACGGCCCAACCGAGAACACGACATTTACGTGCTGCCACACCATGCGCGCCGGGGAACCGGCGCCGGATTCGAATTCCGATTGGTCGACCCATCTCCAACACCCAGGTCTATATCCTCGATGAGCAATTGCGCCCGGTGCCGCCTGGAACAGAGGGAGAGTTATATGCAGCCGGCGATGGTCTTGCACGCGGTTATTTGAACGATCCTCAAACGACAGAACAAAGGTTTTTGCCCAACCCGTTCGTTGCGGAATGTGGCGCCCGGATGTATCGGACCGGAGACTTGGCGCGCTGGCGCGCCGATGGCGTGATCGAATTTTTGGGCCGCGCTGATAGCCAAGTAAAAATCCTGGGTCACAGAATCGAGCCCGGCGAAATTGAATCCGTTTTGGGAGCGCACGAACACATCAAGCAAAGCTGCGTGGTGCCGCGGACCGAGGCGGATGGATCGAAGCGCTTGATTGCATACTACGTTTGTTCCGGCCCCCACGTGACGGCAGCCGACTTGCGAACATTCCTTGCAAAAAAATTACCGGGACACATGATACCCGCGATTTTTGTGCCCGTTGCTTCGCTGCCGTTGACGCCGAACGGAAAGATCGATCGGGCGGCATTGCCAGGGCCAAGCATCGCTGCTCGGCCCGGCGCATCAGCGAAGTCAGCTGCAACCCAATTGGAACAAACGATCATCGATATTTGGCACGCGTATCTCAGCACCGAGCAGCTCGGACCTACTGCCAATTTTTTCGACGCCGGCGGAGACTCGCTCTCGTTGATGCGCGTCCACACGAGACTGCAGAAAGCTCTCGAGGTTCAATTCCCGATTACAGCCTTGTTCGAGTACGCCACGGTGCGATCGCTTGCTCGTTATCTCTCTGGTCACGTCTCGTCGGAGACGTCCATTTCCGACGCCCGGCAGCGGGCACAGAAGCAACGTGCTGCCTTTGCACGTCAGCATAGGCGGAATATTAGTAGCGCGTTATGAGGGACCATGAAGTGCAGGCAGCGGTGGTAGAAGGCGTCGCCGTCATCGGCATGGCCGGACGCTTCCCTGGCGCCCGGAGTGTCGCTGAGTTTTGGCGCAATCAACTCGAGGGCATCGAGTTCGATTTCTCAGTTCCGGCTCGATGACCTGGAGATCGCCAACAAGGCCGAGGTTGCGGGCGACCCTCAATACGTCAAAGCCCGCTCGGTCCTGGACGACGTCGATCTTTTCGACGCCGAATTTTTCGGCATTAATCCGCGCGAAGCGGCATTGATGGACCCGCAGCAAAGGCTGTTTCTCGAGAGTTGCTGGCAGGCGCTGGAAGACGCTGGCTACGTCCCGGATACCTATCCCGGACAGATCGGCGTCTACGCAGGCTCAAGTGTCTGGTCATATTTTCTGACCCGCTTATGCACCTCGCCCGGCTTCATTCAAGCATTTACTTCGGGCTATCAGGTCTCGAATTACATCGAGATGATGGGGAACAGCCTCGATTTCCTGTCGACGCGAGTTTCCTACAAGCTGAACTTGCGCGGCCCAAGTTTCACGATGCAGTCCGCTTGTTCGACCTCGCTGCTGGCTGTCACGCAGGCATGCCAATCGCTTTTGACCTATCAGAGCGATATGGCACTGGCCGGTGGCGTTTCCATCACCTTTCCTCAAAAGCGAGGTTATTACTACCAGGATGGCGGCATGGTGTCGCCGGATGGTCACTGTCGTGCATTCGATGCCGATGCTCAGGGAACCGTGTTCGGCAGCGGTGTCGGTGTAGTTCTCCTGAAGCGTGTCGAAGACGCGGTACATGATGGCGACCAGATCTATGCGGTCATCCGCGGTTTTGCCGTCAACAACGACGGCTCGACAAAAGTCGGCTACACGGCGCCGAGCGTGGAAGGGCAAGCGCGCGTCATCGCGGCGGCGCAAGAAGCTGCCGGCGTCGAGCCGGAATCGATTGGCTACATCGAAGCCCACGGCACCGGAACGCCGCTGGGAGACCCGATCGAGCTTGAAGGCTTAACGCAGGCCTTTGGCGCGCGTAGCAAGAAGAGGCAGTTCTGCACGATTGGTACCGCCAAGACGAATGTCGGGCATTTGGACGTTGCGGCCGGTGTGACCGGACTGATTAATGCGACGCACATCGTCCGGCATGGTGAATTTCCGCCGACGCTTCATTTTCGGAAACCTAATCCGAAGTTCGACTTCGAGCACAGTCCGTTCCTGGTCAGAGCCGAACGGTCCAAATGGCGTATGGAGAAAGCGCCTCGGCGGGCCGGTGTCAGTTCATTCGGGGTCGGCGGCACCAACGTGCACGTCGTCATCGAACAGGCGCCGGAGCGCAAGTCGTCGCCCTCAAAACGATCCTCTCATCTGATCGTTCTTTCTGCTCGGTCAGAAACGGCGCTTGACCATGCGACAGGCAACCTCGTCGCTCACTTGAAAACCAATCCGGATTTGAATTTTTCGGATGTCGCGTGGACGCTGCAGGCAGGAAGGCGGCCGTTCGCCTGCCGGCGCACGGTGAGCGCCCGCGGCGCCGCGGACGCCGTCTCAGCCCTGTCGGGAGGCAGTTGCGAGCGCGTGCGGACTCGTCTTGAGCAAAGCGAAGCTCCCGCGGTCTGCTTCCTCTTTCCTGGCCAGGGCTCGCAGCATCCGGGCATGGCGCGGGAAGTCTATCATTCCGAACCGGTTTTCCGTGATGCGGTCGATCGCTGCGCGGAGATACTGCGTCCTCACCTCGGTGCCGATCTCCGCAAGCTGCTTTATCCGCCCGAAGGCATCACGGATGCAGCCAAGCGTCGTGTTACCGAGACCGCCATCGCCCAGCCGGCGATATTCACGATCGAATACGCCTTGGCGCAGCTTTGGATGAGCTGGGGCGTCCGGCCGCAGGCGATGGCCGGCCACAGCATCGGAGAATTCGTCGCGGCGTGCATTGCTGGCGTCTTTTCGCTGGAGGACGCTCTTGCGCTAGTCGCGGCCCGGGGACGGATGATGCAGGACGCCCCTCCGGGAGGAATGCTTTCGGTTCGCCTGCCGGAGCCGGAGGTCGTCAAGCGCCTGCGTGAGCCCTTGTCGCTCGCGGCCGTGAACTCGCCCGCGCTGTGCGTTGTTGCCGGTCCATCTGAGGCACTCGATCAATTCGAGCAGGACCTCAATCGCGAAGGGGTGGCTAGCCGCCGTCTGGTCACGTCGCATGCGTTCCATTCCGCAATGATGGAGCCGTTCATCGAACCGCTTACGGACATCGTGTCAAAGTTGAAGCTTAATCGGCCGGAAATTCCGTATTTGTCTGGCGTGACGGGAACCTGGATCACTGAGCGCGAGACAACCGATCCGTCATACTGGGCAAGGCATGCGCGCGAACCGGTGCAATTTTCGGCCGCGATCAAGGAACTTCGCAAGGATCCGAACGCGGTGCTCCTTGAAGTTGGTCCGGGCAACGTGCTGGCGACACTTGCGCGACAGCATAGTGAGTTTGCAATCGACCAAATCATCGTTTCCTCGCTCTCGGACGGATTTTCGGGCGATGGCGATTCCGTGCAGCTCATGGATGCTCTGGGCTCCCTGTGGCTTGCTGGGATCACGCCAGACTGGTCCGCGCTGTATCCCGAAGAGAGCCGCCAGCGCGTCTCGCTGCCGACCTACCCGTTCCAACGCAAGCGCTACGATTTGGAAGTTCCAGCGGATTCGCGGTCGCCTACAGTAGCCCTTGCGCAAGAGGCAGGATCAAATCAAACCGTCGTTACATCTCCAGTCACACACGCAACAGTAGCTGTAAACTCCGTGGCAGAAGCTCTGTCATCGGCAGAACCAACGGCAACGCCTGCGAACCGCAAGCCAAGGATTCGAGGGTTGCTGGTAGACATCTTTGAGGACCTGTCCGGGCAGGACCTTTCCGCAGTCGCTGGGTCCACAACCTTTCTGGAAATGGGCTTCGATTCCCTATTCCTGACCCAAGTAACTCAGGCCCTACAGGAGAAATTCGGACTTAAAATCACGTTCCGCCAGCTCTTGGATAGCGAAAGCAATCTCAACGCATTGGGCCGATATATTGATGACAAGCTCCCGCAGGATGACGTTGCGGAGCGGGCGCCCCCGCAAGGCGCCGCCCCAGCCGCTTCGGTCTCTCCCGCTGCTGCGCCGTCGGCTGGTCCAGCTACCGCTGCGGTGAGGGAACTAGCGGCACCCTCCGAAACGCCTGTCGAGCGGCTCATGCGCGAGCAGCGACAAGCCATGAACCAGCTTTTTGCGAACCAGCTGGCAGCCCTGCAAGGATTGTCGCCGACGGGCGTGGTTGCCGCGCCGACATCGCGGGCAACCATCGCAGCCGCAGCGCCACAGGAACCCGACGCCCGCGCGACGACATCGCCGGCCGGCGAGGGGCACAGCCCGTTCGGCCAGGAGCCCGAAGCGGCTTGGGAAGCTCCTGTGACTGAATCCCAGCTCGAGATTTGGCTTTCTGATCAACTCGGAGAAGAAGCATCTTGCAGCTATAATGAAGCCTTCACGCTTCATATGCGTGGGCATGTGAACGAATCCGCTCTCAGACGAGCGCTAAGTCAGATCGTCAATCGCCATGATTGCCTTCGGGCGACGTTCAATGAGGAAGGGAATTGCCAGCGATTTGCACCGAAGCTTGACCTCGAAATACCAACCGTTGATCTCACTCAATTGACTCCCGGCGAACGGGAGGCGCGCCTCAAAGAAATCGTCAAGCAGAATGCGCATACGCCGTTCGACTTGGGCGAAGGTCCGCTGATCCGCGCTCAATGGATCTATTTGGA
Source organism: uncultured Alphaproteobacteria bacterium (assembly GCA_963731585.1). Lineage (GTDB taxonomy): Bacteria > Pseudomonadota > Alphaproteobacteria > Rhizobiales > Xanthobacteraceae > CANKHA01. The sequence continues at coordinate 86,703 of CAVSWC010000003.1, read as the reverse complement.
GGCTCGCTATCAGCTTCTGATCTTCACGGCGCATCACATCGTTTGCGATGGTTGGTCCACCAATGTGCTCATTGATGAAATCGCTCATGCCTACAACTCGATCGTTCGGGATGCGTCCTTGGAGCTTCCCGCACCAATGAGCTTTGCCGCTTACGCTAAGCGGCAACAGGAATTTTTGAACAGCCCCGAGGGCGCGAAGGTCGAGCAGTATTGGCTTGAGCAGTTCAAGCAGCCTGGTCCGTTGCTCGACTTGCCGCTCGACCATCCGCGTCCGTCGGTGAGAGGCTTCGACGGGGCGACGTACCGCTACAAGATAGGGACCGAGGCGTACAACAATATCAAGAAGATGGGTGCCCGGCAGAAGTGCACCTTGTTCATAACTCTCCTCGCGGGCTGGCAGATTCTGCTCAATCGTTTGAGTGGACAAGACGACATCGTCGTAGGCGTTCCGACTGCAGGTCAATCTCTCATCAAAGACGCCATATTGGTAGGGCACTGCGTTAACTTCATTCCTTTGCGCGGCGATCTCGCTGGCAATCTCACTGCTGCTGAGTTTCTGGCGCAGATGAAGCAGACCGTGCTGGCTGGCTTCGATCACCAGAACTACACATACGGTAGGCTGGTCCGAAAACTAGCGCTGCGGCGCGATCCCAGCCGTCTTCCTCTCACCGAAATTCTGTTCAATCTTGAGCGCATTGGCGACGGTCTTTGCTTCGATGGCATTGAGGCCGAGATCGATCCGAACCCGAAAAGCTTCGTGAATTTTGATCTCTTTCTCAATGTCTTGGAATTGAAGGACGGCTTGGTGATCGACTGCGACTACGACACTCGGCTATTCGAAGAAGAGACGATCGCGCGCTGGTTGGGTCACTACGAACTCCTGCTGGAAGGCATGGTTGCGAATGTCGATCAGCCGATTTCCAAGCTTCCCCTGCTCTCGGAAACCGAGAGTTTCCGATCGCTCGAGGAGTGGAATGCCACCGGGACCGAGCTTCCTGCCGGGCTTTCTGTTCATGGCCTATTCGAAAAGCAGGTGAAGAAAACGCCAGACTCCGCGGCTATCGTATTCGAAGGGCAGGAGCTCACCTTTGGGGAGCTCGATTACAAGGCAAATCAGCTTGCCAACTATCTGCAAAAGCTCGGGGTGAAATCCGGGGTCATGGTGGGCCTGTTCGTCGATCGCAGCCTGGACATGGTCGTCGCCTTGTTAGGAATCCTGAAGTCGGGTGGGACTTATGTACCCATGGACCCGACATATCCGCAGGAGCGTCTCCGCTACATCCTGGACGATGCGCGTGTGTCGGTCGTCGTGACGCAAAGAGGCTTGACCAAGTCGTGGTCGTTCGGTGACGCGCAGGTGGTATCCCTCGATCGCGATTGGGAGCTTATCGCCCGGGAGGATGCGGCCAAGCCAAAGAAAATCGCCGGGCCCGAGGACTTGGCGTACGTGATCTATACATCGGGCTCGACCGGCAAGCCCAAGGGTGTTGAGATTTCGCATCGGGCCGTAGTGAACTTGCTGCAGGCGATGATCACAAAGCCGGGGTTGGAGCAGACCGACGTTCTGGCCGCGATCACGACCTTGTCGTTCGACATTTCTGGGCTGGAGCTGTTTCTGCCACTTTCTGTTGGAGCCAAGCTGGCGATCGTCAGTCAAGAGGTGGCTCAGGATGCAGCTCAACTGCTTGAGTATCTCAAGAAAGTGAGGGCGACCGTTATGCAGGCGACGCCGGTCACCTGGCGCCAATTGATTGCCGCCGGTTGGACGACCGACCCTGCTCTTAAGGTTCTATGCGGCGGAGAAGCGTTGCCTCGCGACCTTGCCAACCAACTCGTGCAAAGGAGCCGATCGGTTTGGAATATGTATGGTCCTACCGAAACGACGATCTGGTCTGCGGTTGCGGCCGTGGAGGCTGGAGAGGATCCCGTCCGGATTGGACATCCGATTGCCAACACCCGGTTCTATGTCTTGGACAAGGAACAACAGCCCGTTCCCTTGGGACTGCCGGGCGAGTTGTATATTAGCGGTCTCGGCGTAGCGCGGGGATATCTGAACAAGCCTGAACTTACCGCGGAAAGATTCCTTCTGGATCCTTTCAGCAGCGAGGTGGGCGCCCGGATGTACCGTACAGGAGATATTATTCGTCGCCACAGCGATGGAAGCCTGGAATTTCTTGGCCGGTCGGATGATCAGGTCAAGCTTCGCGGCCTCCGCATAGAGCTGGGCGAAGTCGAGGCAGTGCTCGCCAGCCATCCAGAGGTTGCCCAAGCCGTGGTGCTGATGCGCGAGGATGTGCAGTCAGATAAGCGCTTGGTCGCGTATCTCGTGCCTGCAGGGATGTCGAAGCCGACTTCTGCGAATCTGCGCGACTTTGTCGTCGGCAAGTTGCCGGCCTATATGGCGCCGGCGGCGTTTATGCTTCTCGAAGCAATGCCTTTGACGCCCAACGGAAAGGTCGATCGCCGCGCACTTCCCGCTCCCGATTGGTCAAGCCAATCCGGCGGCGCCGATTTCGTAGCTCCGCGCAGTCCGGATGAGAAGACGATGGCCGGAATCTGGGCTGAAGTGCTGCGACGAGAACGCGTCGGAATTGACGACAACCTGTTCGAACTTGGCGCCGACTTGCTGCATATCTTTCAGATTGCGGCGCGTGCACGGAAGGCAGGACTTGCCGTGACTCCACGCCAAATCTTGGTGCATCGGACTATTAGAGGAATCGCGTCGGGTTTAGCTAAATCAACGGAGACCCAGAACAAGGTATCGACGCTCAAGTCATTCATGCGTTCAAGTAGCAGGTAGCTGAGAATGCGTCCGATGTCTGCAGTTAACCAGACTGATGTTCCGGACTCGGGTTCGAAATCGCCTGCGGAGAGCAACGCGAGCTCGTCCGGCAGTTTGATAGCGGGCGATAGTGAGTTTAGTGGTGACAAGTCAGGAACGTCTTTGCTGCCATGCTCGCTCATGCAGCGGCAACTATGGCTCCTCGACAAATTCTCTCCTGGTGACCCATCGCTCAATGTCAACATGTGCTGGCAGCTTGATGGCAGAATAACGCTTGATCTCCTTGAACGCGCCTTCGCTTTCGTTATCGATCGCCATGAGGTTGTCCGCACCCGCTTCATCGAGATTGACGGCGAGCCATATCAAAAAGTCGAGCCGGCGGTCGGTTTTAGCATTCTATTTAGCGACTTAACGGGCCTGAGTGAATCAGAGCAATCGACCGAGACTAAGCGCATTGGCCGAGAAGAAGCTTCTAAGTCATTTCGGCTGAACGAAGCGCCGCTCCTGCGGGCAAGGTTGCTGCGGCTTTCCGAAACACGCTACATGCTGCTTGTGACCGCCCATCATACAATCTTTGATGGTTGGTCGATCGGTGTGCTGCGACGGGAAATCGGCGAGATCTGCCGAGCTCTCGCCGAGAATTGTCTGCCGTCACTTCCGCGTCTCCCGCTTCAATTTGGCGACTACGCCCGCTGGCAGCGCGAGTGGAACGAGAGCGGGGCATTGAGATCACTGGAAGAGTATTGGACCAGACAGTTAGCCGGTTTAAAATATTTCGAGGTGCGATCGGATTATCCGCGTGCTCCGGCTCGGACCCACAACGGAGATATCGCGTCTATATTGCTTCCTCGCGCGTTGTCCGACGCTGTCGGGGAGTTGGGTGGACGGTACGGCGCAACCCTGTACATGACAGCACTTGCCGCTCTGATGACGATGTTGCATCGCTTCACCGGCGAAACAGACATCAGCGTCGGCACACAACTTGCTGGGCGGCACGAAGTCGATCTCGAGGACCTGATCGGGTGTTTCGTCAATACGCTGGTGTTGCGCGGCAATCTGTCTGGCAATCCGACCTTTGTCGACGTACTCACGCAAGTGAGAGAGGTAGTTCAAGAGTTATTTGATCAGGGCGAGATGCCGACTGAGCGCCTCCTCGAAATCGTGCGGCCGACGCGAGATTTGAGCCGCAACCCGCTGTTTTCGGTCAACTTCCAATTCCAACGGGCGTTTACGGAGAGCGTAGACTACGACGTTTTCAAGCTAACGGGAGTGCCCGCATACTCGCCAGGCGCGATCTGTGACCTCAATTTCTTCATGGTCGAAAGTCCCGAAGGCTGGCGGGCGTTCTGCGAATTCGACACCGATCTTTTCGAGGCAGGAACGGTGCTTGGCCTGCTGGGGCACTACAAGATAGTGCTGGAAGGCATCGTTGCGAATCCCCACAAGCAGATCGGTGAGTTGTCGCTGCCGACCGACATCGAGCACCGCAAGTTTGTCGAGTGGAATTGGACGGAGACGGATTATCCGAGGGAATTGACGGTCCATGAATTGTTCGAGCAGCAAGCGAGACGAACGCCGGATGCTGTAGCAGTCGTTCTCGAGAATGAGCGTTTAACTTACCGTGAATTGAATGAAAGAGCGAATCAGCTTGCACATTTTTTGATTGAACACGCAGTTGGTCCTGAAGTTCTCGTGGGAGTTTACATCCAGCGGTCCCTGGAAATGTTGATCGCGATCTTGGGCGTTCTGAAAGCCGGAGGCGGTACTGTCCTGCTGAATACGTCCGACCCAAAAGAGCGCCTTAATTTCGTGCTCAATGAAACAAATGCAACATTGATCCTGACACAAGAGCAGTTGTATCCAAGTATCGAGTTGATTGCTTTGGATAGAAAAATCTTCTGCTTAGATACAGACTGGAAGACAATCGAACAAGCTTCGATCGCGAATCCTGACAACGGTGCGGGGCCTCAAGGCCTTGCATACGTGATGTATACATCTGGTTCGACCGGCCAACCAAAAGGCGTGATGGTGGAGCATCGCGCCATTGTCCGCCTAGTTCGCGACACAAACTATTGCCGTTTTGGCAGCGATGAAGTGTTCCTGCAATTGGCTCCGATTTCCTTTGATGCCTCGACCTTTGAGATCTGGGGAGCGTTACTGAATGGTGCTCGACTGGTGGTCATGCCGCCGGAACCGCCATCATTGCAGGATCTGGGGCGGGTAATCCGGGAGCAGGGCATTACCACACTGTGGCTGACAGCCGGGCTGTTTCACGCGATGGTAGAGGAGCGACTGGAAGATCTGCGTCCGTTGCGCCAGCTGGTTGCGGGCGGCGATGTGCTTTCGCCGTGGCACATTCGCCAGGTGCTCGACAAATTTCCGGCCCTGCGCCTGATCAACGGCTATGGCCCCACTGAGAATACGACATTCACCTGCTGCCATATCTTTGTCCCCGGGGAGGTGGTGCCCGATCCAGTGCCCATCGGCCGGCCGATTTCGAACACTCGTGTGTATATTCTCGACTCCGCGTTGCAAGCGGTGCCGATCGGAAGGACCGGAGAATTATTCATCGCCGGCGATGGCCTCGCGCGCGGTTATCTAAACCGTCCTGAACTGACAGCGACGAAGTTCATGACTCACGTCCGCTCGGACGGAGTAGCTGAACGGCTATATCGCACCGGCGACCAGGTCCGCTTCCTGCAGGATGGCACTATTCAATTCCTAGGGCGCACGGACAGTCAGGTTAAGTTGCGCGGTTATCGTATCGAGTTGGATGAAATTGAGGTTGTGCTGCGGCGCCACCCGGGCGTCCGCCAAGCGTGCGTCATGGCGGAGCGCGACGGGGTAAGCGTAAAACGGCTTCTGGCCTATTGCGTGCCAAAGCAAAGTGACAGCTTGTCCGAGAAGGCAGTATATGAGCACCTGCACACTGCATTGCCTCAATATATGCTGCCGGAGGCGATTATTTTTTTGGATGCCCTTCCACTAACGCCGATTGGTAAGGTGGACCGAGATAAGCTGCCATCTCCGGAAGAGAAGGGACGTGAGAGAGCGCGGCACAAATCAATTATTCGACGTCTCTTCTCGAGGCGCAGAAGGGCTACCAGATACACCGCCGTCCTCGTTCCTCCCCGCAACGAGTATGAAACTCTGCTGGCTGAGATCTGGAAAGACCTTTTCCGGTTGCCGGCGATCGGCGTCTACGATGATTTTTTCGCCCTCGGCGGCAATTCGTTGCTTGCCGCGAAGTTCGTTTCGAAATTGGAAAAGGAAAGTGGTATCCGCATCGACCTCTCAACCGTAATTATTGCGGCGACGATCGCCCAGCTCTCCGACAAGATACGATTGGCCCACGAAGGGACGGAAAATTCGCTGATCATTCCCCTCCGCAAGAACGGGGCGAAGCTCCCATTGTTTCTTGTTCATCCCGGCGGGGGACACCTTTTCCATTATCTTGACCTGCTGAAGGCGCTGCCGGAGGACCAGCCCGTCTACGGGCTGCGGCCTCCCGATGTCGACACCCTCCGCGGGGTCCTGGCAGTTGACCGCCTCGCCGCGATGTACATCGACGAGATACAAAAGATTCAAAGTAACGGCCCGTATCAGCTCTGCGGAATGTCGTTCGGTGGGCTCCTCGTTTACGAGATGGCGACGCAGCTGACCAAAGGCGGAAAAGAGGTCGCGGTGATAGCGTTGCTCGACACGCCGAATCCTGCAACCTATCACAAGGTACACTTGTCGGAATTGGGTCGGTCTTGGACGTCTCAAATTGTCGGCCGCTATGACAAGTATGTGGGACGATTGTTTCGCGGCAACTTCAAAGAGGTTGCTTCGGATATTCGAAAAAGTGCCCGAACGCGCGCGAGATTGTTTCTTTGGAAGATGGTAAGACGCGTTTGCGTCCTGAGTGGCCGGCCAGTGCCGAAGAGCATGCACAGCCTGCTCGATACTTTCATCGCGCTGAATTACACCTACAAGCCAAAGGTGTTTTCCGGACGGCTGTTGCTGTTCCGGGCGAGTGAGCGGCCAAAAAAATTGAACGACGACCGGACGTTGGGATGGAGTGACGTTGTCCAGGGAGGTGTGAAGGTTCACGATATCCCTGGAGGCCACATTTCAATGATGCGTACACCGAATGTGTCGCATCTGGCCGAGCAATTGGAGAATTATCTCGTGGGCGTGCCGGCTCCTGAAAAATAGCTCAAGGCCGCCATCAGGCTGGGTGCTGACAGGAAAGTGATCCCAAGACCGGTGGCGCTACGATCGCAGCGACTTTACAGGGCCATTGAAGCAGTGCGGGTCAGTGCTCATTGGGATGGCGGGGGTCGGTAGCGCATTGAACGTTAGCATTTTGTCCCAATTTCAGCCTTCCAGGTCCCCATGGTGGCTACAAAGTCGGGACCGAGGTGCGGCATGTCGTCGACAAAAGCCGCCGTGATCCATTTGAGTCATCACATGTCTCTCCAAGTCCCCGCCGGACTTGCGAGAGATGATCACGATTGCGAAAGGGCGATCAGGATCCAATGATCTTTATTCCAGTTGCACTGAGGAGATAATTCCCCTTGCCGTCGGTAAGATAATCGGTAGACGAGGGGCCATTCACCGTCAGGTCGGCCCCGCGCGAAGTCGTGCCCTGGCCGTTAGTCGAGTTGCTGAACGTGATGCTGGCGCTGTGTGATCCGGCGGCCAAGGCGTTGGCGCTCGAGTTCACGGTGAAGGTGATGATCGTCGGCGTTGTCGTGAGCGTCCCCGACGTCGAAGATGCGGAAAGCCAACTTGGCAAGCCGCTTATTGCATAATTCAACGTCTCGGTCGTAGCGTTCAGCAGATAGGAGAAGGAAGACGGAGTAAACGGCCCCCCCTGAGTTCCGGAGGCGGCAATGTTGGTCGCTGGGCCGATCTGCAGACTGGGCGCATTCACTGTCAGGTTGATTGGTCGCGACGTCGTCCCCTTGTTGTCGGTGGTATTGGTGAAGATGACGTTCGCGTTATGCGAGCCCGCAGCCAAGGCGTTGGCGTTGGCGTTCACTGTGAAGGTCACGAGTTTTGGAGTTGTCGTCGCCGTTCCGGTCGGGGACGACACCGTGAGCCAGTCCGGCACGCCGGAGATCTCATAGTTGATGTTCCCGCGAGTGCTGGTGAGCGAAAAGTCGGATGAGGAAGGCGTGAATGGCCCGCCCTGGTTTCCGGATATGCTGAGGCCGCTTGCGGGGCTGACCTGCAGAGAGTGCGCGACTTTTAACTCGATTCTACGCGTGTGCGACTTGGCAGCCGCCCGTATGCTTGGCTCTTGTCCGGCCACCATTGTGCTGACGCTGATCGTTGCGCGGTGAGTTCCAACCGGCAAGCTCTCGGCGTTTGCGTTCAGCGCGAAGCTGATGGACTTTGGCGTCGTCGTCGCCTTGCCCGAGGCCGACGACGCCGTGAGCCAACTGGGAACACCGGAAATCGAATAAATCAGCGTCCCGGTCGAAGTCTTGATCTGGTACGAGAATGAGCCCGGTTCAAACGGCCCGCCTTTCCCGCCCGATGCAATGACATCCTCCATCGGCGACATGTCCAGCGTGGGAAGCTTCTCGATGTCCAATGACACCTTGCGCGTCTGCGGGCGTTGATCGCTGCTGCTTGCAAAGACGATTTCGGCCGAATGCTTTCCCGCCGGCAGCGTTTTAGCCTTGGTATTGACGTTGAAGGTAATGAGTTCGGGCGAGGTCGTTGCACTGCCGAAAGTTGAAGAAGGGGTGAGCCAAGGCGGCACGTTGTAGATCCCGTAAGCCACTTTGTCCCGACTGGCGGCCACGGAGAACCGAAGCGTCGATGAGGGGAAAGGTCCTCCCTCGTAAAACGGCCCGAGGGTCTTGGTTTGTCCCGCCACGACAAGATTGGGACCGGCCTCCGTCACAACGAGGTGAATATAGCCACCGGCTGCCGCCATCGTACCTTTGCTGGCTCCATCGACCGCGAAATAATAGGTTGTTCCGGCGACCGCGGTGAACGTCACTTTGCTGGCACAGAACTCAGCAGATTTGCAAAGGTTAGAATGTTCGGAATCGTTCTGCTTGACGACGCGATGCAGATCCTTGATTTGCTCGCTTGTACCGCTCGTATAGACGCCAAGGACCGTGTCGAACTTGGTGCCGATCGTGCTGACGACGTATTTGGCGCTTTCGGGCGCCGTGAATTTCCACCACGCCGACCTTCCGCCGGCATGCAGCTCATGCGCGTCAATGGTCCTGCCCGCGTGGTTCGGTTCACCATTTTCCCGCGTCGCGCAGAGATTGCTGCCTTTGGAAGGGGTGCCGGCCTTGATCGTCACGGCGGCCGCAAAGTCATCGTTCTTCGGCGGGTTCAGCCCCATAATAAAGCAGGTCGGGTCGACCCATCCGCCACCGCTCGCGTACTTGACGGGATAGCGGGCTTTTAAATACTCGAGACAGCTGGCCCTTGCCGTAGTCTGCGTCGGACCATTGACGCATTTTTCCTCGTGCAGCCGCATCTCAAAATGCAGGCCCCCCCCACCGATCAAGGCTGACAATCCGGTGTTGCCGATGTGCCCAATCAAGGCGCCTTTGCTGACGGCTTGACCGGCCCTGCAGCTGACCGAGTCATCGCCGCAAATGCCCTTGAGGTCGCCGAGATGGGCATAGAGCGAAACGATTTTCTTCACCCAGCCGTATTCCGGCACGTACCGGCCAGGCGCGGGCAAGGTATGCTTGATCAGAGCGTAATTTCCCAGCGAGCCGGGCAACCTGCCTCCGGCGGTTGACGCGTAGCCAGACTCGAGAATTTCACCGTTGGCGACCGCATAGACCGGCTGGCCTAAATCTCTACCGATGAAGTTCCAATTTTCCCCCAAATGGTAACAGAACGGAAGTGATGTCCCGGGACATACTTGACCGAATGGATCGCCAAACCCCTTTGAGACAAACCACCCATCTCGGTCGTCATAATTCTCGGTGAGCCTTCCATCCCCAACCGGGTGTCGAAACTTGTCGGCCGGGGCCACGGCAGCGGGAGCGGCACTTGTGGAACTGCCGGGTTTCGCGGCGTGTTGAGCCAGCGCCGGTACGTAACATGCATATAGCGCAATCGCAGCAACAAGAATAACGCCTCGGCTGTTGAAATACATGGCCGAAAATCCGTGACCGTAGTTGATGATCGCCACTACAAGGCGGGCGTGGTACGATCATGCAGGTCACGAATTGCAGCCCGTTAAAAAAAACTCGCGCGTATTTGCTAAAATGCACGCAAAGAAGAACGCTTCCCGCGCGTGAGATCACTGCAAGTCTTTACAAGCGCGAATCTACGGCGAGTTGGATTGAACTCAGCTCACCCCGGTACGAAGGCGGGCTGCGGTCGAGGCCTATTGGAGCGCTCTAAGACTGCGCCGAAGGGGAAGAATATGGCGATGAATGGCGGCAAGCTGCCTGCCGCGGCCGGCTCAGGTCGACGCCTCTAACTGGTCGAGCCTCTGACTGGTCGAGACCTCTGACTGGTCGATGCCAATTGACGACAACTTTGCGGAACGAGTGTCCTTCCGGGATCGGTTCAGCAGGCATTTAGGGCAGCGTATTTATGCGCGAGCTTGCGGCTCAAACGCGGCGTGCTGCATCCCAGAGACCTGATCTGTCAGCTTTTTTTAAGCCTTCGGCGAGCGCGCCGTCCGCATCAAATGAAGCCGTAAGTAAGGCAGCTCGACAGCGGCCACCGCCACATCATCGCCAATTTTCATGCGCTAAATGCTCTTGCGCTCATAGAGGGGGAATTGGGAGGGGGCGCGCAATCCGTGATCTAACTCGCACTGCAGACGCTTGTGATGGCTCGCAGGTTTCTTGCGCGTGACTGCGCGAGTGACGTTCGACATCGTTCGCGATCTGAGGCACGCGTTTACTCGTACCTGACTTCATGAAGGCCCGTTTGACTAAACAAAGGTCTCCGGCCTCGGCGAAGCTCTGCGCTGAAGGCCACTAAAGAAAGGTCGTGATTTTATGACACAAAATATCATCGCCCGCAGGACGTTGTTGGGAGCTGGTGCATTGGCGTTAGCGATGCCGCCCTCCAAAGCGGATGCCGTGGAGGGCAGACACATCATGAATGTCATGATGCTCGGCGCTAAAGGGAATGGAATTACCGACGACACCAATGCGCTTCAGCGGGCGGTAAATTGGACCGCTGCGGCCAATCGTGGGACGCTCTTTTTTCCGGTGGGTACCTATAAAATCACCCGGCCGATAACATTCGACACTAACCCAATCCATATCGGCTTCCTCGGCGAGCCCGGCGCGTTTATCAAAGGCGACATTCCCGACGCGCTGCTCAAGCGCAGCGCCAGCAATCCGACAGGTGGCGTTCATGTGATCGAAAACCTGCGCTTCGAAAACCAGCACCCCGCGGGCAAGGGGGTGATGTTCCACTCGTGCATATCCGCCAAGGTTGTGAACTGTCAGTTCGGGATTGCCGGGACCGCCATCGAAACCTTCAATTCACAATCCATCACCGTCGACACCTGCGCCATCGTCGGCAGCAAAGTCGGTATCATGGCTGGCAATGCCACGGCGGTGCTGAACTGCGACATCAACCACTGCACCCAAGGCATCCGGCACCACAACCTCGGCTTGACCGTTCACGGTGGGCGCTACGAGGTCAACACGATCGCGATCAAGGTCGGCTACGACACAAACGATGCGGTGTTTCAAACCTCCGGTTTTGATATTTCCGGCCTATCAATGGAAGCAAACCAGACCAGTATTCAGGTTGGAGCCGGTGCGTTAGGGAAGATTTCCGCCTGTGCAATCACCGGGGGCGTCCCGATGCTCCATGGCCTTAACCTGCTTCAACCGCAAGATGTCCTTGTGGCCGGTGTCGGTGTCTCCGGCTCGCAGGGCTTCTCAGGGGCTGGCATAAAAATCGTTAGCCCGACGCGGACGGTACTCATGGGAGTCTGCTCAGTCTCGCCCAGGGCGTGGCTGCTACCCGACGATCGACGGCAGCTGACGTTTATCCAGACCAACAGGTAGTAGCCTTAGCGCGCTGAGCCATCGATCATCGCGCCCGTGGGACTCAATTTGCGGCCATTCGTTGGCGATCGAGCATGTAGGTGATTGGTGCTCACAAACCAACGGTAGATCGTTGCCCCAAGGCGGCAAGTGGGTGCTCGTCCCGGGCAGTCGCCGCAAGAAGGTGAGGTTCAATCACGCCGTTCCTCGCGCACGGTCTGCCAACTTGGGGGCAGGGATCCGACGAGGTACTTCGGGCACTTCGGCCGAAGGTTCATCCCTGCACCAATCCCATCCGCGCGGCGGCTCTGCTGTGGACCTGCTGTCCCCTCTCGCTCCGGAATCCGTGCCGCGCTGTGATCCAGCGTGCTTCAAGGCCACCCAGTCGAAAATATCGTGTGATGGGGGAATGGTATCAGGGCTCGATGCACCGCAACCCGACCTATTCAAGCGTGTTCGGGGTGCAAGGTTAAGAAACGAAGATCGGCCGGTAGCCCATCGTACACGAGCGCAGCCGGATATTGCTGATCCGCTTCAAAGCCAACAATGCGCCACGAGGGGTCGACCCCCCGAAGAAAGCACGCAGGGGTGCCTGGTTCCAAATTCACATCGAAGCTATCAAGCGGAATTTGAAGTCCGCGACCGCTTGCTTTGATGTAGGCCTCTTTGCGGGTCCAGCAAAAGAAGAAGCCCTCGACTCGGTTCTCCGGAGGGAGGCTGGCGAGCGATCGTACTTCTCCAGCGGAGAAATGGTAGCGCGCAATATCTTCGTGCCCGACACCGGGACGAATTCTCTCGACGTCCACCCCGATGTTTCGATTCCAGCCGAAGGCAAAAACCGCCAAATCTTCCGAATGAGATAGGTTAAAACTCAATGATCTTCCGGCTGACTCGGGCGCAAGAGCCGGCTTTCCCTGTTGCCCAAGGCTTAAATGCAATTCTCCTGGTTGCCTGCGCAGATACTGGCCCAGCAGCGTGCGCAAGGTACCACGTGCGGCAATGAAACGAATTCGATCGCGTTCGAAGTGAAAACGCGCTGCTCGCTGTTTCTCGTCGGCGCTCAAATACGAGTGCAGCCGAGATTGGGTCGAGGCGTTAATGACCAGAGGATTCAGCCAGACGTGTATTTCATCAGGCCGCAATTGAGGAGGAGTTGGTGAATACCTCCATTTGACTGCGCCGGACAAAACACGCTCTCCTACGGCCTTGGCTGCCTTCGTCAATCGCGCGACAGGCCGTTGATTAAAATTTTTGCCGCCATTCAGCCTTGTTGGTGACTGCGTTCATTTATTTTTCTTCCGCGCGCGCCGCGCTTCTCATCATTTGGATAAATGATGTGCTTGGCTGCTTACGCCGCGGCGGCTTTGCCCTTGGGCTGCACTTCGGCGCTATAGTCTTCCATTAATTGTTGCGTGATGGCGCCCGGCGTGAATTTCCACTGCGCGATCTCGCCCACCGCCGTTACCTCGGCGGCGCTGCCGGTGATGAAGCATTCGCTGAAATTCGACATCTCCTCCGGCGCGATGCGGCGTTCGATCACCTGGATGCCGCGCTTCTTCGCCAGCCCGATCACGGTGCGGCGCGTGATGCCGTCAAGGAAGCAATCCGGCGTCGGGGTGTGAATCTTGCCGTCGGTGATAAAGAAGATGTTGGCGCCGGTGCATTCCGCGACGCGGCCCTGCCAATCCAGCATCAAGGCATCGGCATAACCTTTGCGCTCCGCCTTGTGCTTGGACACGGTGCAGATCATGTAGAGCCCGGCGGCCTTGGAACCGGCCGGCGCGGTTTTCGGATCCGGGCGGCGGTATTCCGCCAAATCGAGCCGGATGCCTTTCAGCCGCTGCGCCGGATCGAAATAGCTCGGCCATTCCCAGCTCGCGATGGCGAGATGGATGGTGTTGTTCTGCGCCGAGACGCCCATCATCTCCGAGCCCCGCCAAGCGATCGGACGCAGATAAGCGTCCTTCTGCCCGTTGGTCTCCAGCACCAGCCGCTTGGCGGCGTCGATCTCGGCGGCGGAATAGGGGATCTCGAAGTCGAGCATCTGCGCGGAATAGCGTAGCCGCTCGGAATGCTCGGTAATCTTGAAAATCTCGCCGCCATAAGCGCGCTCGCCCTCGAATACGGCGCTGGCATAATGCAGGCCGTGGGAGAGCACGTGCAGCGTGGCGTCGGACCAGGGCACGAGCTTCCCGTCGTACCAGATGACGCCTTCGCGCTGGTCAAAGGGTGCAGCGGGTGCAGCCATGGCTTTCTTTCTCCCTCCGTAACTAGTGTCGGGGTTCAGAAATTCGCTTCATTTTCGCCGCGAGTCCTGCAAGCGAATATCTGAACCAAACGACACTAGAACCTTAAGTTTGCTAGTGTCCTTGGAATCCGAAGTTCGCTGCCGCAGTGCCGCGCGACGTTGAGCGAACTTTCGGATTCGGGCACTAGTGGCCGGTTTTGCCTCGCGGGCTGACACCCGGTATGTTCCTCAATGAGAGCGTGCTTTACCAGCCTGTGCAACGGCAGGGCGACAAATGGCCCCTTGGGCACGATCCTTTCGTTCAACGGCAGTATTGAGTAACAATCAGATCGAAATATGTCAATATGGCTGACCTAAATTCTTCCATTGCCCGCCAGCGGCCTCCCGCCGACGAAACCGCGGCTTCGGAGCCTGTCGGACAGCCGGTCTGGGACCTCATCGAGCTGCTTTTCTTCGCCTATCGGGATTTCGTCGCTGATCCTGATGACGTGCTGGAAAAGCTTGGCTTCGGCCGTGCGCACCATCGCGTGCTGCACTTCGTCAACCGCAATCCGGCCATCAAGGTGGCCCATCTGCTCGATATCCTCAAGATCACCAAGCAATCACTGGGGCGCGTGCTCAAGCAGCTCATCGACGAGGGCTATATCGTGCAGAAGGAGGGGGAGAGCGACCGCCGCCAGCGGCTGCTTTACGCCACGCCGGAAGGCGAAGCCCTGGCGTTGAAGCTCGCGGGTCTGCAGACCAAGCGCATTCTGCGCGCCCTCGGAACCCTGCCGCCCGGAGCGCATGAGACCGCCCGCCAGTTTCTCGTCGCCATGCTCGAAGCCGATGGCCGCGACGACATTCTGCGGCTGATCGGGCATGCCAATCACAGCGCGCCTTAACCGCGAGCCGCCATGAACTCGCCAACCACTTCCGCTCTTGCCGACGACGCGCCGCATCTGCTCGTGGTGGACGACGACCGGCGCATCCGCGTTCTTCTCTCGCGCTTCCTGTCGGCAGAAGGTTATCGCGTCACCACTGCGGAAACGGCGGCGGATGCGCGGCTCAAGCTCGATGGATTGAGCTTCGATCTTCTCATCCTGGATGTGATGATGCCGGGGGAGACCGGCTTCCAGCTGGCGCGCGCTATTCGCGAGAACTCCCCGGTCCCCATCTTGATGCTGACCGCGCGCGACGAATTGGAAAGCCGCATCGAAGGCCTGGAAACCGGCGCGGACGATTATCTTTCCAAGCCGTTCGAGCCGCGCGAGCTGTCGCTGCGCATCGCCAATATTCTCAAGCGCGCAAAGCCGGCCGTGCCGCCGCCGGCCGAATCCGTCCGCTTCGGGCAATTCGTCTTCCACATCGGCCGCGGCGAGTTGCGGCGCGGCGAGGAGATCGTCCGCCTGACCGATCGGGAACGCGATATGCTGCGTCTCCTGTCGGCGGCGCCGGGAGAAACGGTGCCGCGCCTGGCGCTTTCCGGCAACGGCGGATCGCTGAATGAGCGGGCGGTCGACGTTCAGGTCAATCGCCTGCGGCGCAAGATCGAGCGCGACCCGGCCAATCCGCTGATCGTGCAGACCGTGCGCGGCATCGGCTACCGACTTGTGCTCACGCCATGACCAGCCTCGACATCGGCTTTGCCAGTCTGCGTTCGGCGGCCGAACGCGTGCGCGGCGTCTGGGCGCAGATCTGGAAATGGATCAACGGCTTCATGCCGAAGGGGCTCTATGCCCGCACGCTGCTGATCATCGTCACGCCCATGGTGCTGCTGCAGTCCGTCGTCGCCTTCGTCTTCATGGAGCGGCACTGGAACACCGTGACCCAGCGGCTTTCGGCCAGCGTGGTGCAGGATATTTCAGCGCTGATCGAATTTTATCCGCTGTTGCCCGCCGCGGACGCGCAGCGGCGCATTCGCCGGGTGGCGCAGGGGCACCTGAACCTCGTGGTCGACTTTCTTCCCGTCACCGAGATGCCGCCACCGGCGCCGAAGCCGTTCTTCTCGCTGCTCGATCAGGCGTTGTCGGAAGAGCTGCGCAAGCAGATCGGCAAGCCGTTCTGGATCGACACCGTCGGCCGCTCGTCACTGGTAGAAATCCGCGTCCAGCTCGACGACACCGTGTTGCGCGTCTTCGCGCGCCGCAACGCGGCTTATGCGTCAAATTCGGAAATTTTCCTGTTCTGGATGGTCGGCACCTCGCTGGTGCTGCTGACCGTCGCCATCCTGTTCCTGCGCAATCAGATCAAGCCGATCCTGCGGCTGGCCGACGCCGCCGAAAGCTTCGGCAAGGGCCGGGAAGTGCCGGATTTCCGCCCGCGCGGAGCGCGCGAGGTGCGCCGCGCGGCGCAGGCCTTTGTCGAAATGAAGCAGCGCGTGGAGCGCACCATGGAGCAGCGCACCACCATGCTGGCGGGCGTGTCGCACGACCTGCGCACGATCCTGACCCGCTTCAAGCTGGAGATGGCCTTGCTCGGCGATAGCCCCGAAGTCGACGCGATGAAGAAGGACATCGACGAGATGGCGCTGATGCTTGAGGCATACCTCGCCTTCGCCCGCGGCGATTCCGCCGAGCCGTCTGCACCCACCGACATGGCGGCGTTCCTGCAGGAACTGAAGCTTGACGCCGAACGGCAGGGCGACAAGGCAACCGTCGTGTTCCATGGCGAGCCGGTCATCACCGTCCGGCCGGCCGCCTTCAAACGCTGCCTTGCCAATCTGGTGTCGAATGCAGCGCGTTACGCCTCGTCGATTGCGATCACCGGCCATCGCGATCATCGCTGGCTGACCGTGACCGTCGACGACGACGGTCCCGGCATCCCGCCCGGCATGCGCGAGGAAGTGTTCAAGCCATTCCTGCGGCTCGATCACGCGCGCAACCAGGATGAAGGCGGCACCGGCCTTGGGCTCGCGATCGCCCGCGACATCGCGCGCTCGCATGGCGGCGACATCACGCTCGGCAACAGCCCGCTCGGCGGCTTGCGCGCGACCGTGCGGATACCCGTGTGATCTCTCCTCATCCTGAGGAGGCGCATCAGCGTCCGTCTCGAAGGGTGGGCGCCCTCCGAGTTGTTACGGAAGCTCGGATATCAGCTTTTTAAATTCGGACTCAGGCCAGGCGCGGGCGGTGCGGGTACGCACGTTTCCCTGCGAGCCGAGCGCGAGCGCGAACTTGGCGACGTTGTCTCCGTTGGGGGTATCGACAATGACAACGAGATCGCCCTCGCCGGAAGTGAGATAGACCTCCTTGATTTCAACTCCCACTTTCTTGGCGAGCTCCCGGGCCGCTTGAGCCCGCTTGGGAGAATCCTTGACCGATCGGATTCCCTGGTCGGTCCAGTTGAGCGACAATATGAACATTGGCATGGGGATACTCCATGTGTTTTACGCCCGCCGCTCGCGGACGTAGAATATCGGCAGCGTTGAGAATGCCAGTCAAGCCGCCGTGGCTTCGTCGGCCTCGCCGCCACTCCCGCTCGGCGGCTTGCGCGCGACCGTGCGGATCCCGGTGTAGCGCCCGCCATCAGCCTTGGGGCGGCGTGTCGGCTTTGTCGCCAAGGCGTGCAGGCGCGTTCAGCTTCTCCAGATAGAGCAAGAAGGCGCTGTGGTCCCAGCGCTCGTGGCCCTGGTCGTAAAGCGCCTTGAACACGTCGCGCACCGCCTTGACGATCGGCAACTGCGGCAGGCCGATCTGCTCGGCCGTGGCCAGTACCGTGTCGAGGTCCTTGACGAAATTGCGGATTGGCGCGCCCGGGCGGAAGTCGCGGTTGATCATGCGCCGGCCGTGCTCCTGCAGCACGCGGCTGTCGGCATGGCCGCCCGCCAGCGCCACCGGGATCTGGGCGGGATCGGCGCCGCCGGCGCTGCGCGAATAGAAGGCCTTGCGCCACGCTGGCGATGTTGCAGGCGACCATGATCTGGTTGGCGAGCTTGGCGATCTGGCCGCTGCCAGCGGGGCCGATGTAGCTCGCCCGGCCCATCGGCTTCCATACCCCGTCGCGCTCGGTGCGGTCGAAATCGGCCTGCTCGCCGCCGGCCATGATCGCGAGCGAGCCCTCCGCGGCGCCGAAGCTGCCGCCCGAGACCGGGGCGTCGAGATGGCCGACCCCGCGCTCCTTGAGCCAGGCGGCGTGCTCCTGCGCCATCTTCGGCGGGATCGAGGCCATGTCGATGAACACGGCACCGCGCTTCATCGCATCCGCCGCTCCGCTGTCGAAGAACACCTCGCGCACAACCGGCCCGCTGTCGAGGATGGAGAGGATGTAGTCGGCGCCCTTGACGCAGTCGGCCGGGCCGTCGGCGACCCGGGCGCCCTGCGCGGCGAGCGGGTCGGTCTTGGAGCGGGTGCGATTCCAGACCGCGGCCGTGAAGCCGGCCTTGATCAGGTTGGCGGCCATCGGCGCGCCCATGATGCCGGTGCCGAGAAAGGCGATATGGTGAGTCACTTCAGATCCCCCTTGCCCGAACGCCTGTCGTTCGACGCTCTGCGGCGCCGAATGACGGCCGCGCATTGCCATCATCCGTATTCGCCGCCCGTCCTTTTGCGCAGTCAGGCTGCCGCGGCCTGGTCGTCCTCGTCACGCCGCGACCGGCGCCGGCGCCGCGGTCGCAGGGTCGGAATGACGGCGCAAAGATCGTCGAGCAGCCGCGACCAGCTCGCACCGCGCGCGAGCCCGCGGTCGAGCTCCGCCATGCTGCGCGCAAGGCCCGGATCGTCGTCATCGACCCAGACGCGCAGCGCCCGCGCAAAGATCAGCGCCGAGCCTTGCGCGCGGAAAGCGCCCTTGCCGCCGGAGGTGCTGATGCCGGCAGCAACGAGCATCCAGCGCATCGAGCGCAGGCCGAGCGCGTTCAGCGCGAGCGCCAGCCCGGGATTGCACCTTGACGATCGCAGCAGCGAGCGCACGGCGGGCTTGTAAGGCGCCAACGCTTCCAGCCGCCGCATCAGCACGTCGAACAGCCGGTCGCGCGGCGGCTCCTTCGCCATATCGGCATCGCCGCCGTCGAGCACCGCGCGGTCGATGTTCTTCATGTGCGCGGCGAGAATGGCAAAGGCGGCTGTCGAATTCTTCGCGCAGACGCGCCAATGAGACGCTCGCGCGCTTGGCCACTTCGCTGAGATCGATGCGCTCGAGCGGCTTTTCCGCCAGCAGCTGCATAAAGGCGCGGACGATGCGCTCGCGGTCGCCGCCGGCAGGCGGCGGCAGGGCGGGCCGGGCTTTGGATGGTCGGCGACGCGACGGTTTGCGGGCCATGACGGGTACCTCCTGGTCGCGATGTCTAAGCTTAAATCTAAGCCGGCAAAGGCGACAGTTCCAGGGCGCTATCTGTCGTCCCGGCCGGTGAACGAGGCCGGGATCCGCGACAGGTATGGGTCCCCGCCTTTGCGGGGACGACAGGCAATATCCGGCCAGTTCCCGTGACCGCTTGGCGGCAGCGGCGATGGCTTTGGCCAGTAACGGATCAAGCCCGTCGGCGGCTGCCATTAATATCTCCAGCGCCGCCGCCGTGGTGCCGCCGGGCGAGGTCACATTCTGCCGCAAGGTGGCCGGATCGAGCGCCGAGCGATGCAGCAGCTCGCCCGCGCCGGCGACCGTTTCGCGCGCCAGCTTGGCGGCGAGGTCGGGTGGCAATCCGGCGGCGATGCCGGCGCGGGTAAGACTTTCCGCCAGCAGAAACACATAAGCCGGTCCGGAGCCGGACACCGCCGTCACCGCGTCCATCAACGTTTCATCACTGATCCATTCCACCGCGCCGGTCGCTCCGAGCAGCCCATCCGCCACGTCACGCTGCGCACCGCTGACGCGTGCATTTGCCACCGCCACGGTGATGCCGCGCCCGATCGCGGCCGGCGCAGTTGGGCATGGCGCGCACGATGGCCTTGCCCGGCAAGGCGCGTTCGAAGAATGCCAGCGTCTTGCCCGCCATGATCGAGACGAAGATGGTCGACGCTCCGGCCATCGGCGCAAGCGGCGGGACCACGCTGTCGGCGACCTGCGGCTTTACCGCGATGACAATAGCGCCGCTCTCGGCGGGCCTGTTCGCGGGATTGAATTGCACGCCGCGCGCACTCAGCGGCTTGATGTCATCCGCCGGCTGCGGATCGAGCACGATCAGTTTTGAAGGATCGATGCCGCGCGCCACCCAACCTTGCAGCATGGCGGCGCCCATCTTGCCGGCGCCTACCAGCACGATGCTTTGGGAAATATCCTTGAGATCGTGCGAGCCGGCTCATGGCGCCATTGTGCCACCGCCCGGGCTGGCGCGCGACCAGCAAGTAACCGGCGGTCACGCCTCGCCGGAGGTCTCGAACATGGCGGCGTCGAGCGCCTCGCGCGCGCCCTTGCCCGCCCAGACCACGAATTGGAAGGCGGGAAAATAGCGCTCGCAGGTATCGAGCGCGGTTCCGAGCAACGCCTCGCATTGCTGGCTGGAAGGCGGGATGCCGCCGCTCAGCACGAGGGCATGGCGGTACATCACGATGCCGTCCTGCACCCAAAGATCGAAATGGCCGACCCAGAGCTGCTCGTTCACCAGCGAAATGAGCTGCTGCACCTCGGCGCGCCGGCGGTCGGGCACCTTCAGGTCGAAGGCGCAGGCCAGATGCAGCGCTTCGATGTCGGTCATCCAGGTGAAGGAGACCTGGTAATCGGTCCAGCGCCCGGCGACCACGATGTTGATCTCGTCTTCGCTGGCGCGCTCGAACGCCCAGTCATGCGTGCCCGCTACGCGCTCGACCACGTCGAGCGGATTGATCCGTTGCGGCTGGGAATAGTCGATCAGGGACATGCCGTCTCCACAAGTCCGGGTAATGGGGCGCGCAGAACCGCACGCGCAGGAGCACGCTTACGGGGCAGCAATTTGACGCAGGAGCTACTCGCGCATGATCCCGAAAAGTGGAAACCGGTTTTCGGATCAGATCATGCGCCACTTAAAAGTTGACGCGCGATCCGCAGATAAGTCTACGCAATCTGCGCCAGCTTGATTGCGATCGCAAAACCGGTAGCCACTTTTGCTGATCGCGCGCTGCGGGCCGATTGACCGCGAAGCCGCGAATCACTTAGCGACTCGAATATAAAGCGCAGGAGTCCAGCCGCCAAAGCCATTTCTTGATCGGGGATTCTCAGGCTGTGCGCAACGCGTCGACGCGCCTCTTCCACAGGCATCGATGCGACAAGTTGACTCAATCAACCTCACTCCGCCTCATCCAGAGGAGCATCTCGATCGTGCGATCGGACTGCGTCTCGAAGGACGAGGCGGTCCGAGGGCCTACCGATCCCGGGTTTACCCGGAGATCGCCACTAATAGTGCGCAAATCGGCTAGAGCCGACTTGCGATGGTTCGAGACGGCCCGCGCTGACGCGCGGGCCTCCTCACCATGAGGGATATGGGTTGTGGTTGGTCTAATTAGTCGAACAGACTCGACACCGACTTTTCCGACGCGGTGCGTCCGATCGCTTCGCCGATCAGCGTGTCGATCGAGAGCACGCGGATATTTTTGGCTTCCTGCACGGCCTTCGTCGGCTGGATGGAATCCGTGATCACCAGTTCCTTCAGCCGCGACGCGTTGATGCGCGCCACCGCGCCGCCCGACAGCACGCCGTGGCTGATATAGGCATAGACGTCGCTCGCGCCCTGCTCGAGCAGAGCATCGGCCGCATTCACCAGCGTGCCGCCGGAATCGACGATGTCGTCCACCAGCACGCAGGTATATCCGGCGACCTCGCCGATCACGTTCATCACCTCGGAATCGCCCGCGCGCTCGCGCCGCTTGTCGATGATCGCGAGCGGCGCATTGATGCGTTTGGCGAGGCCGCGCGCGCGCACCACGCCGCCGACGTCGGGCGAGACCACCATGATCTTGGCCAGATCGAAGCGCTCGCGGATGTCGCGCACCATCACCGGCGAGGCGTAGAGATTGTCGGTCGGGATGTCGAAGAAGCCCTGGATCTGCCCGGCATGCAGGTCGAGCGTCATCACGCGGTCGGCGCCGGCATGGGTGATCAGGTTGGCGACCAGCTTGGCGGAGATCGGAGTGCGCGCGCCGGGTTTGCGGTCCTGCCGGGCATAACCGAAATAAGGCACCACCGCGGTGATGCGGCGCGCGGAGGCGCGGCGCAGCGCGTCGATGATGATCAGCAGCTCCATCAGGTGGTCGTTGGCAGGAAAGGAAGTCGACTGGACGATGAAGACATCCGCGCCGCGCACGTTTTCCTGGATCTCGACGAAAATCTCCATATCGGCGAAGCGCCGGACGCTGGCCTTGGTCAGCGGGGTTTTGAGGTAGCCGCCGATCGCCTTGGCAAGGACGGGATTGGAATTTCCGGCGACGAGCTTGAGCGCGCCATTCTTGCCCATCTCTATCCCCGCCTTTGCTGTCCCCGATGGCCGCTGTCCTAACAAGGAGGCAGCAAGGCTGGCAATAAGCCATAATCCTTGTCCCGCCAGTTTTTATGCGCCGCCGGGCTTTGCCGCTACTCTGAAACAGCGATGGCGTTGATATGGCGTCCATAGTCCGGCTCGCCGCGATGGGTGGCGCGGCGAAAACTGTAGAAACGGCGACGGATCGGCATAGGTACAGACGCCCAGATCCTCGACGCGGCGAATGCCGGCGCGGGCAAGGCGGGAGGCGATAAAGCCGGGCAGATCGAATTGCGCATGGCCCGGCCGGCCGGCCGTGAAGAAGCCGGCATTGTCCGCGTCCGCCCTGGTGAATTGCCCGACCAGCTCGTTGCCGACCTCGTAATTGCCTTGGCTGATCATCGGGCCGATCGCGGCAATGAGGCGGCCGCGCTCGGCGCCCAGCCGCTCCATGGCGGCGATCGCGGCTTCCAGCACCCCGGATAGCGCGCCGCGCCAGCCGGCATGGGCTGCGCCGACAATGCGCGCTTGCGGATCGGCGAACAGCACCGGCCCGCAGTCGGCGGTGGAGACGCCGATCGCCAGCCCGGGCACGCGGGTGACGATGGCGTCGGCGCGTGGACGGGCATCGGCGGGCCACGGCATTTCCGCGACCACCACGTCGGGCGAATGGATTTGATAGGCGGTGAGAAAGCGCTCGGACGTCACGCCCATTGCCTTCGCCATGCGCGCACGATTTTCCGCCACCTTGGCCGGATCGTCTCCGGATCCGACGCCGGCATTCAGACCCGCATAGACGCCTTCCGACACGCCGCCTTCGCGGGTGAAAAAAGCATGCCGGATGCCGCCGAGCGCCGAGAGGTTTTTCGCCTGCAGCATCATGGCTCGAATCCCGGCAGCATGCCGAGCGTGGGATCGGCGATCCCGAGCACCTTGAACAGCATGCCCATCTCCCGCGCACCGCTGCCGGTCAACCGCTCCAGCTGGGCGTCGATCTCGCTCATCTTGTCCGGCGGCGCTTTGGCTTGCAGCGTGGCGGCGCGGGTTTCGATGCCAAGGCGGCGGAGGAATTTGCCCTGATGCAGCGGGCCATGGATGCGGGCGCCGATGCTTTCGGCGGCCTCGGCGAGCGACTGGAAATCCACATGCGCCGTGAGATCCACCAGCCCCGGCGTCGCCAGCGGATTGACATAAGCATGCTCGCCCACAGCCTGCACGGTGTCGCCGACTTCGGTTTCGGTAGGCCCGTAATCGATCACCAGCGCGGCGCCGCCCTGGCGCGCCGCGCGGCGGCCGAGCTGCAACGCGACGGAATCCGTACGCCATTCGAAAACGCTGCCGGGCGGGGCATCGCGCACGCGCGGCGGCAGCAGCCGTTCAAGATGCGGCAGCGGCGAGAGCAGGGGGACGAGCGTGAAATTGCCGTTGCCGTCCACCGTCACCACGCGTTCGTGCCAGCCGTCTTCCTGCTTGATCGCCTGATGCACCGGCAGCGCGTCGAAGAACTCATTGGCCAGGATAATGGCCGGACCCTCCGGCACTTCTTCCAGCGCCTCGTGCCAGAGCACGGTGACGCCGACCCGCTCGAGCCGCTGCTGCTGCAACTGCTGCAATACGGGACTGAGCTCGACCAGATGCACCACAATGGCGGAGTGAAAGTCAGGCACCACTTTCGCCGCGCGCAACGCGTCGGCCATCATGGTGCCGCGGCCGGGTCCCAGCTCAACCAGGCGGATGTTTTCCGGCGACCCCATCTGCCGCCATACCGCCGCCGCCCAAAGTCCGATCAGCTCGCCGAACATCTGGCTGATCTCCGGCGCGGTGATGAAATCGCCGGCCGCGCCGAATGGATCGCGCGTCATGTAATAGCCGTGGGTCGGATGGCAGAGGCAAATCGCCATGAATTGGGCAATCGGCATCGGCCCGGCGAGGGAGATCAGCCGCCGGATTTCCGCCTCCAGCGGGGGCGTCTCATTCGCCATCACGCCTGCTTCACGCCTCTTGCGGTTGCCGCCGCATTGCCTGTGCGATCAGGATGATGCCAGCAAGCGCCAAAGGAATCGAGAGCAGCATGCCCATGGTCATGCCGCCCCAGAGAAAGCCGATCAGCGCATCAGGCTCGCGGAAAAATTCGGAAAAGCTGCGCGCCAGGCTATAGCCGAGCGCGAAGGCGCCGAGGATCAGGCCGGGCCTTCGCAGCGCCCCGCTGCGGATCAGCAGGTAAAGCACGACGAACAGCACGAGCCCTTCCAGCGCCGCCTCATAAAGCTGGCTCGGATGCCGCGGCAGCGGGCCGGCGCCGGGGAACACCATGGCCCAGGGCACGTCGGTGGCGCGGCCCCACAATTCCGCGTTGATGAAATTCGCCAGCCGTCCGAGGAAGAGGCCGATCGGCGCCACCGCGCAGGTGAGATCGCCGAGCGAAAGGATGCGGATGTTGCGTTTCCAGCCGAACAGCATCACCGCGGCGACGCAGCCGAGGAAGCCGCCGTGGAACGACATGCCGCCGCTCCACAATTCCAGGATCTCGAGCGGATTCGCGGCGAAATGCGCCGGGTTGTAGAACAACACATAGCCGAACCGCCCGCCGAGAATGATGCCGAGCGTCACCCAGAGAATAAAGTCGTCGATGTCATCGAGCGTGAGCGGCGGCTTGCCGCCCCACAATCTCTCCGCGCGGATCAGCGCGCGGGCATAGAACCAGCCGAGCAGGATGCCGCCGATATAGGCGAGCGCATACCAGCGGATGGCGAAAGGCCCGATCGAGACCAGCACCGGATCGACGGTGGGAAAGGGCAGCACGAGGAAGGGCGGCATGGAACGTCCTGACAATTGAATCACATTAGCATACCAGCGGAGCCTCACCGGTTGTCATCCCGGACGGCCGAAGGCCGAGCCGGGATCCACGCTGTCTTGATTGGGTTCCCGGCTCTCGCGGAGCCTGTCATCGGGCCGCGCTTCGCGCGGACCCGTTGGCTCGGCCGGGATGACAGGACGCCTTGCAGGTGCGCACCCGCATCGCCATTCTTTCTATGCTAACATTCTTCGAACAGACAAGCCGGAGGCGACGATGACCCAGACCAGCAGCCGGATTTTTGACGAGATGGCGCGGCTGATGAACGACGCCGCCGGCGTCGCTTCCGGCGTGCGGCGCGAGTTCGACACTTTGTTCAAGAGCCAGGCCGAGCGCATTTTGCGCGATCTCGACGTGGTCAGGCGCGAGGAGTTCGAGGCCGCGCGGGAAATGGCGAAAATCGCGCGCGAGGAAAACGAGGCGCTGAAGACGCGGGTCGCGGCGCTGGAGGCGCGGCTCAAAACCACGCCGGCCGCCGATACCGCTCCGCCGAGCGGGGCGCCTTCGGCCGTGCCGCCGGAAAAGGCCGCGCCCAACGTCGCACCGAACGAGCCGTTCGAGGAATAAGGCGCGCTGATTGATCCAGCACGGCGCGCCAACCCTGGAGGGTGGCGGCGCCGGCGACGCATTCCCGAAGCGCGGTCTATCTAGCTGTTGGTAAATGCCCGGGACGAGACGTGCTCGCCGGCTTGGCTGCGAGACAGCGCGTCATCCGCGACTTGCTTTATGATTGCCAGCGCGTGCTCGGGGTCAACGCCTGGTTCAAAGGCGACATGGGCAATGGTGTCCAAGGCCTGGTTCATCGTTTTCACTGCTTGCATACTCTGCACTTTCGCCTCCCGGGCGCGTCAGGTCTCCTAAACAAATCCGGAACGCCCCAAAAAGGTCCGCTAAATGACAAATGTTTAACCTGACCGTCCGGTTCCCCCTTCCTTGCCTCGATTGGCCGCCTCCGCTATAAGCCGCTCATCCCGCGCAGCCCCGACACCCCTGGAGGCTGGCTGCGCCGGAGAGGCCGCCTAAGCGGCTGTTTTTATTCCAGAAACAGGTAGGGTGACCGACAATGGCTACCGTCAGGGAATTGAAAGCGACGTCACGTCCGAAGAGCGGCAAGGGGGCCGCCCGGGCTGAGCGTCGCGCCGGCCGCGTGCCGGGCGTTATTTACGGCGACAACAAACCCGCGCTCTGCATCTCGCTCGATCATGCGGAACTGCGCCAGCGCATCTATGCCGGCCGCTTCCTCACGACGATCTACGACCTCGAACTTGACGGCAAAAAGCAGCGCGTGATCCCGCGCGACTTCCAGCTCGATCCGGTGAAGGACACGCCCGCGCATGTCGACTTCCTGCGGCTGAGCGAAGGCGCCGTCATCCGCGTCAATATTCCGGTGCATGTGCGCGGCGCGGAAAACTCGCCCGGCGTCAAGCGCGGCGGCGCGGTCAATATCGTCGAGCACACCATCGCAGTGCGTGTGCGCGCCGACCAGATTCCTGAAGAGATCGTGGTGGACGTAAGCGACCTCGATATCAATCACTCGCGGCATTTGAACGAGATCACGCTGCCGGAAGGCGTGCAGGTGATGGAGGCGCCGGACGCCACGCTGGTCACCATCGTGCCGCCCTCGGGCTATGCGGAAGAAATCAAGGCCGCCGCCGAAGCCGCTGCCGCTCAGGCCGCCGCTGCTGCCGCTGCCGCCGCCGCGCCGCCTGCTCCGACCGGTGCACCGGGCGCCGCTCCCGCGGCTCCGGCTGCCGGTACTGCTGCTCCCGCCGCGGATACCAAAGCGCCCGCGAAGAAGTAAGGCGGCAGCGCATGATTTGACGAAGTGGGAACCGGGTCGCCGATAAGATCATGCGCCAATTTAATTAGTAAGCGCGCGATTCGGACGCAAAACCGGTACCCACTTTTGCTGAATCGCGCGCTGTCCGTCCGCCGCCCACAAGTCGGATATGTCCGACTTGTACACTCACAGGGCCGATCTCGGGTAGACCCGAGATCGGATGCGGCGGACGGGGAGATTTTGCGCCATGCTGCTCTTCGTCGGCCTCGGCAATCCGGGCAGCCAATATGTCCGCAATCGCCACAACATCGGCTTCATGGCGGTGGATGCGATCGCGCGCGGCCATGGCTTCACGCCGTGGAAGCGCCGCTTCCAGGGCGTGACCGCCGAAGGCAGCCTGGGCGGCGAGCGCGTGCTGCTGTTGTTGCCCGGCACCTTCATGAACGACAGCGGGCGCGCGGTGCAGGAAGCCGCCGCTTTCTACAAGATCCCGCTGAGCGACATCGTGGTGTTCCAGGACGAGGTCGAATTGCCGCCGGCCAAGCTGCGGGTGAAAACCGGCGGCGGCAACGCCGGCCATAACGGGCTGCGCTCGATCACCAACCACCTGGGCAATGACTATCGCCGCGTGCGGCTGGGCATCGGCCATCCGGGCGTCAAGGAACTGGTGCATGGCCATGTGCTGAGCGATTTCGGCAAGGCCGACATGGAATGGGTGGAAGCCTTGTGCGCAGCCATCGCCGACAACGCCGAACTGATCGCGCGCGGCCAGGACGCGGCGTTTCAGAACAAGGTGCATCTTGCCCTGGCGGCGAAGGGATTTTTCAACAACGATAAAGAGACAAACGACAAGTGAGAAAAAATATCCGCTCGTCCCCGCCCCCGATCATGTTGGGGGTAAACTCCAGCTGGGAACCAGGTGCCGCGACCTCTAGATTCCCGCTTGCGCGGGAATGAGCGGACAACTTCCTTACCAATCGAATGAGCTAATTCATGGGCTTCAAATGCGGCATCGTCGGCCTGCCGAACGTCGGCAAGTCGACGCTCTTCAACGCGCTGACCGAGACCGCCGCGGCGCAGGCGGCGAACTATCCGTTCTGCACCATCGAGCCGAACATCGGCGAGGTGGCGGTGCCCGATCCGCGGCTCGACAAGCTGGCCGAGCATCGGCAAGTCGGCGGAGATCATCCCGACGCGGCTGACCTTCGTCGACATCGCCGGCCTGGTGCGCGGCGCGTCGAAGGGCGAAGGGCTCGGCAACCAGTTCCTCGCCACCATCCGCGAGGTCGACGCCATCGCGCATGTCGTGCGCTGCTTCGAGGATCCCGACGTCGTGCATGTCGAGGGCCACGATCGATCCGCTCGCCGACATCGAGACGATCGAGACGGAGCTGATGCTGGCCGATCTCGACAGCCTGGAGCGGCGCGTCGACGCGCTGGAGAAGAGGGCGAAGAGCGGCGACAA
Organism: uncultured Alphaproteobacteria bacterium; assembly: GCA_963731585.1. Classification (GTDB taxonomy): domain Bacteria; phylum Pseudomonadota; class Alphaproteobacteria; order Rhizobiales; family Xanthobacteraceae; genus CANKHA01. The sequence continues at coordinate 58,234 of CAVSWC010000003.1, read as the reverse complement.
GGAAGCCAAGGAGCGCTCGACGCTCGATGCAGCTGGCGCTCGATCTGCTGCGCGAGGGAAAGCCGGCGCGGCTCGCTCGATCGACGACGGAAGCAGAAGCGCCTTCGACGCGCTCAACCTGCTGACCTCCAAGCCCGTGCTCTACGTCTGCAACGTCGACGAGGCTCGGCCGCCACCGGCAACGAGCATTCGCGCAAGGTCGAGGAGCGCGGCCGACAGGAGGCAGGGCGCGCGTCGCGCGTCGTCATCTCCGCGCAGATCGAGGCGGAGATCGCCGAGCTTGCCGACGCGAGAGCGCGAGGAGTTCCTGCGCGACGTCGGGCTGGCGGAGCCCGGCCTCGACCGGCTGATCCGCGCCGGCTACGAGCTGCTGCAGCTCGTCACCTTCTTCACCGTCGGCCCGAAGGAGGCGCGCGCCTGGACCGTGCACCGACGGCACCAAGGCGCCGCAGGCGGCCGGCGTGATCCACACCGATTTCGAACGCGGCTTCATCCGCGCCGAGACGATCGCCTATGACGATTACGTCGCGCTCGGCGGCGAGGCCGGCGCGCGCGACGCCGGCAAGCTGCGGCTGGAAGGCAAGGAGTACGTCGTCGCCGACGGCGACGTGATGCATTTCACGATTTCGCGACTTAGCTACACTCGCCCCGTTCATACGGGGAGAGGGTGTCGAGCAACGAAGTTGCGGACGGCTGCGGGGCGGCGCTTGATGGCGACTTGTCGCCCGTGAGGCACGAAAAATCTGCCCCTCATCCGCCTTCGCTTGCGCTCGGGCCACCTTCTCCCGTCAAAACGGGGAGAAGGAACGACCTCTACATCTCTCCGCCGCGCTGGCGGATGGCGCCGAGATGCTCGCTGATGCGGAAGACGATGAGAATGAACTCGGCCGCGATGCGCGCGAAGATCACGCCGATAACGATGCCGAGCACGCTGATGATCACGGCGATCAGCCCGGCGATCGGGCTTGACGAACATGCATCATGAGCCCGGAGCCGATGCCCGAGAGGCCGGCCAGAATCGATACCGCCACCGCCAGCCAGTAAAATACCTTAATGATCTGCGGCGTAATGAAACGTTCCCATTGGAACAGGTCGCTGAAATCGAACATGGGCCTCTCCTTCGGACGGAGCGCAAAATTCCTCGTGCAGACTGCACTTGGCCTCTGAGTCGGTCAATCGCAGCGCAGGCCTCGCCGGAACCAAATCGCCGCCCGAACATTGGTAGGCACGCAGCAACCGCGGGGTTTCGCGGCGCTACCACGTAGCCGGAAGCATCAGGCTTCCGGTAAGCCGGCAAACTTCGGGAGAACGCGCAATGAAAAAACTTATTTTGGTGGCCGCGGCGGCGGCTTTTCGAGTCCCGCCTTGATCTCGTCCGCCAGCGCGCAATCGGTCAGCGTGCGCGTCGGCGATCCCGGCTATAGCGCCTATTCGCAACAGCGCGTCGTCACGAAAAAGATCGTTGTCGGCACGAACTGCCGCACGACAACCGTGCGCACCAAGCGTGCCAATGGCACGATCTGGGTCCGCAAGGTTCGCAAATGCAGTTAACGCGCGACCGGCAATAGCTGAAATCAAAATGGCCCGAAGCCGGGCCATTTTTCGTTAACTATTATTTTCGTATAATCTTATCGGCAAACCGGGTCCCATCCCGGATCAAGTCCGGGACAGGCTGTCGTTGGATCATGCCTTGCGCGCATCTTGCAGCGGGCTGCCTTCCACCTGGCGGGCAATTCCTTTCGCCCCCAATTCCCCTGAATTTGTGCCTTAATTGTTAAGCATCCGTCCCAGCCGCGTCCACGGCAAGATGGACGGCTGCGCGCGCAAAACCCGGTTTTCAGCCCCGGTTTTTGCGGAATGATGCAACAAAACATCGCTTTCGCGGTTGTTACACGCCGGTTGGCAATGGGAGGATGCAATGGGCAAGCAACTTTACCAGGCCGCCATCGCGCTGTTGCTGCTCGGCGGATCGGCCGTCCCTGCCGCCGCCCAGGCGACACCCTCGCATCCCGGCGCGGAGGTGAATCCCGCCGCCGTGCCGAACCTCAAGCTCACGGCCGCGCAAAAGCAAACGATCTATTCCAGCATCAGCAGCCAGAAGCAAAGGGAAACCGCGCCGCCTAACTTTCACGTGGCGGTCGGAGCGGTCATGCCGTCATCGGTGGAGCTACAGGCGCTGCCGAAAACGATCGTCGAGCTGATTCCGGAATTGAAGGATTATGAATACGCAATGGTAACCAACCAGGTGCTGCTGGTGGATCCCAAGAGCAAACAGGTGATCGAGATCATCAACTAGGTCGCATGTCGCGCCGGAAAAGCTCGACCGGGGTCCCGCAGGCTTCCGTCAAGCAGCCGATGACGCGGAAGCGCCGATGACGCCGACCAGATCAAACATCTGAACGAGCTGTGGCGGCGTGCCGGCGATACCGATGCGTTTGACGAGAATCTCACCAGAGGCGAGGCGCAGAAACGCACGGCGCTGAAGCACGGCTTGAGCGCGAACCGCACGGCGGCGCGGATCGGCTGCCGCGAACCGAACTACTCACAACCGAGGCAGGCGGGGTCCGCTGCCACAATCCTGCGCACGAAACCGTGTGATGCGTTACTCGGAACCGGAATCCAGTGACAACGTTGCTACGCGGACGGGGGGCCAGCATCCGGCCAAACGGCAATAAAGACACAGAGGGCGAAGTTGACATGGCTGACAAGAACGGTCTCGGAATTTTAGGCTTGATGTTTGGCGGCATTACCTTCGCCGTGACTCTCGTCGCCTTTCTTCTGGTGCGCGATCACGTCGAAGGGCGTCTTCACCTCGACGACATGGCGATGGCGCCGCAGCTGGTATCCGCGGTAACCCGCTAGCGGAACCACGCCGGTGCGGCGGACGTTTGCGCCCTGACGGTACAGGAGATGCATCATGGCGGACGACAGTGGTGAAATGGGTTTTCTCGGCTTCGTTCTTGGCGGCGTCGTGGTCGTGCTGGCGGTCATCGCCTTCGTTCTCTATGGCGGCCAGGGAACCGGTCCGAAGACCGTAAAGCTTGAGCTGCCGTCGAATACGGCGGCACCGATTAACCGCTGAATGACAAAATCGTCATCGACGGGCTATGCCCGGCGATGGCGTAAAATGTCCGCTTCACAACCAGTTGGAGCGGTGCGTAAAGGCCTCCGGGTGCCTCGCCGGGGCGCTTTTGCGCGCCCTGCGCCCCTCGCATTTGGCCAATTCATGCTTATATCAAGCTTCGCGACACCTATGCCGCGTGGCCGGGTCATTTAATCCCGAAAGCCGTGGCCAAGAATTTTCAGTCAGGAGTAGAAGCCCATGGCGCAGGCCACAATACAGCAGGTGCGCGCTCCGCAGCGCGACCTGGACATCGATTTCAATGCCCCGGCGGAGCTATTTCCCAGCCGCAACCGCAAAGTCCGCCGTCCGGTGACCTACCGGCGCTTTGCGACCGCGGCCGAGGCCGTTCGGTTCGCCATTGAGGGCATGCCCGAGGCGCTGCTGCTGGGTGCCTATCTGGAGGTCGATGAGGTGCGCTACAGCGGCGACGATATCCGCCGCCTGTACGAACGTGCCGATTATCCGCTGCCGCGCACGGTGGCCCCGAACTAACTCATGAGCAAAATAAATCCCTCCCCTGAAAGGGAAGGGTCGGCGACCCCGACTTGATCGGGCGGGAGCCGGGGTGGCGTCCACGATCTTGCGGATGACCCCACCCGGACAGCTCTGCTGTCCGACCTCCCCCTTGCAGGGGGAGGTATTTCAGAACGAGCGCGTTTGAAATGATGCTGCGGCGATCGCGCGGCCTCCTCGGCCGCCGACGAGCTCCGAGCTCAACCGCACCTCTAGTCTTTCTTGCCGATCGGACTGTTGCTCGTCTGCGCGTGATAAGTTTGCGCGTATGCCGACGTGCCTTTTTTCTTTTCCTTATCCTGCTTCGGCTTCTTCTTTTCCTTGGATTGCCGCATCTGACCCTTGGCCATGGCGTTTGTCCTCTCACTTCGGCCCGATCTGGTCCGAAACAGGCGTCTCGGGGATCAGGCGGGCTGCCGGCGAATCCGGCGCAGGCGGTATTTTGCTCCCTTGCGCGGCGCGGGCAAGAGCCTACAGCGAAGGGATCGGTCAACGGGCATTTGCAACGTTTTGAGCTTTCGGGCGTTTTCCTCCAGCTCTAACAGGAGGATTTCATGCAGCGATTTCACTCACGGCGTGATCGCGGTCGCGCTATTGGCCGCCACCTCGGTCGCCTTCGCGCAGCAGGAAAAGACCCAGCAGAACTCCGCCGACGAGGCTTTGACCCGCAGCGCCCCGGAGGCGAAGGATGCTCCGCAGGCGCCGCCGCGCGGCGCGACAAAACGAAGCTTCGCAGCCCGGCACGCAGCCGGAAGGCCCGCCTTTGAGTGAAGGCAAGCTTACGGCGCCGGGCGCGCCGCAAGCGCACGCAAGACCAGCCGGCGAAATTCTCCGCCAAGAATGACAAGCTCGACAAGACGCCGATCATGGCCTATCCGCTCGCGCTCACCGACGAGCAGAAGCGCACGATCTATCAACGCCTCACCCAAGGCGCGGAGCCCGGCCTGACCAAAGGCGCGGCGCCGGCCTCGGACATCACCGCCAAGCCGTCGGAACAGGTGCCGGCCACGCTGGCGCTGCAGGAGTTGCCGCCGGAGATGGCCGCCAGCATGCCGTCGGTTGCCGATTACAAATTCCTCCGGCTGAAGGACCGGATCCTGGTGGTGAACCCGCGGGAATCCGTCGTGGTGGGCGAGATCACCAACTAAAGCACGCCGCGACATCGACTGTTACGCGCAGCTCCGAGGCGGATTCAACTTTACGTGAAGTTGAATCCGCCTCTATTTCAACAACAACTCTCTCTTTTCAACAATAATTGGCGCGGGCTGCGGCGTCGTAAGCAAGCAATTGCGTAACCCGGTATTAACCAGTACAGCGTTGAATGATCGTCCAGCTCGCTTAATCAGCGAGCTATCGCGTTCCACCATAGCAACGCTTTTCGCAAGGAACATCATGCCGCGCCTGGCGAAGTCTCGGATGGCCCGCATCCTGGTGATCGATGACGACGATGCGGTGCGGGAAGCAACCGCGATGCTGCTCGAAGCGGAGCGTTTCGAGGTGGTGGCCGTTCCGGACGGGAAATCCGGCGTCGAAGCTGTCAGGGCAGGAGCATTCGATCTGGTGATCGTCGACGTGTTCATGCCGGGCTTGGATGGGCTGCAAACGACCAAGGCGATCCGGCAGCTTAACCCGTCACAGCCGATTATCGCGGTATCGGGCTTCATGCTGGGCAACAGGCGCCTGGAAATGCCGAATTTCGACGCCATGGCAACCGAGGTTGGCGCCTTCTCGACCTTGTACAAGCCCTTCCAGCGGGCAGCGCTCTTGCAGGCGATCGAGCAAGCGTTCGCGGACGGCGCGTCGCCGGAGCTCCGCCGCCGCCGCCACAGCGCTAGGACGTCAGCACCACAAACAGGTAAATAACAACCGCCACCCAGCCGACGGTGAAGACGGCCGTGCGCGTGCCTCTCTGAATCACGGGCCCTCTAGGCGAATAAACTCGGCAGGTCCAAAGTAGGCGCTGTGCAAGAGGAACGCTTGTATGTCCACCGAAGACGAAGAAGAAGTGATCGTGGCGGTGTATGGCCCACCGTCAGACGATCTTCCGTGGCTCGTCGTCGCCATTTACCCAGACGGGCACGTCATCGGCAGCGCCGCTGACAGCGAAGATGCCGCCGAAGCAATGACCGACGAACTGGCGACCAAAGTGGCGAACGAGTTTGACCCATAACGATGCCAAAAGGTCCCCGCGCTGAATTGCCGGCCGCAAGCAACGCCGGCGGACGCCGAAGCGGGGTAAAGCCTAGGCGCCGCGCTGACGCGGCTTATTCCTCCATAAAGCTGCGCGGCAGGCTCCGGCGAAGCGCCTGCGCCTCACGAAAGCTGACGACGACAATCCAGACGCCGTGCGTGATTTTGTGCGCCATGCGGCGGACCATCTCGACGAGATAGATCAGATAGGCAAGCATAACAATTTCTCCTCAAAAATACGGCGCCACCGCTTTTGACGGCGCCATCGGGCGGTCGCTCGCGAGCCTTAGCGCGCGGCTTCGCTGGTGGTGTGACGGGGCTGTTGCGTTACGATGAAATCGTAAAACCAGGGCAGCCGGGACGATTTGCCCCCAGTGCCTGCTGAAAGACCGGTGAGATCGGGCATGAAAGCCAGCAGCGCAAGATTCGGGGCCATGGTCAGCAACTCCATCGTTGTGATCCAAGAGCGTTCCCGAATTTTCTTATTGTTGTTACTGTCTATATAGCGGCAGTGGCGCGCAAATGCTTCCCACAATGCGAGATAAGACTCATGCGCTGAGCACATGGACGGGCGCGGCAGTGCTCGCTTTGGTGCATGTAGAGCGCAATCGCGCCGCGCGCTGCCTAAGATCGAAGCAATCCGGTTAATGAATGTTAAGGATTGATGACGAAGCGGGCAGCGGCGCGGAAAGCTTGCGCCGGCACCGAATCGATATGGCCAACCGGCGCGTCAGCGGCCGCGCGCAAGACGGGATCACATAAACGCGTGCTTTCGTATTAGCCGCCGGTCTTGATCATGCCGCCGATTTGCTCGCGCAGCTGCGGATTATCCTGATGGCCATGCACCGCCACCGCGTGCTGCACCGCTGCGTCGAGCAACTCTTTTTTGGTGTCGGCGGAGATCTCCACCGTGCAGTTGTTCTCGCTCGGGTAATCGCGACAGTCGATCGACATTCTGGCCATGATCGCCTCCCTGGGTACAACGCGAATGGCGGGATACTGCGCCGTTGCCTGGGGCGAGGCAAGACGATGGAGGCTCTGTCGAAGCCGTTGCTACCGCTTCTTGCCCTTCCACCCGCCGCGCATGCCGGGCCGGCCCAAGGTCGAGCGCGGGCCGGCGCTTTTGCCCGGCACCGACTCCACGCCGGGGCCCATCTCGTCGAGGTCGGGCTTGCGCGGGCCCGAGGAGTCGATCGCTGTCGTCAGCGGCCCGCCTTTGCGCTTACCGCCGCGCGCGGGCTTCACTTCGTGCCAGAGCGCGATCCCCATCTCGTCGAGATCGGGCTTGTGGACTTTGCTCTCCCCCTCCCGGCGCTGCGCGCCGACCTTCCCCGCGAGCGGGAGATGGGTGAAGATGCGCCCGCCTTGCTGCACGCGCAGATGTTTCGCCGTCGGGTCGTCCACCACCGCCAGCTCGGTCTGCCGCAGCCGCTTGATCTCGTCGCGCAGCCGCGCGGCTTCCTCGAAGTCGAGATCGCCCGCCGCCTGGCGCATGCGCGCTTCCAGGTCGCCCAGCACCGCCTCGAAATTATGCCCGATGGTGATGGCCTCGCCGGTGGCGCTGTCGGCGCCGGTCTCGATCAGCACATGGTCGCGCTCATAGACGCTGGAGAGGATGTCGCCGATCGATTTCTTGATGCTCTCCGGCGTGATGCCGTTGGCGGCGTTGTATTCCAGCTGCTTCTCGCGCCGGCGGTTGGTCTCCTCGATCGCGCGCTGCATCGAGCCGGTGACATGGTCGGCATACAGCACCACCTTGCCGTCGATATTGCGCGCGGCGCGGCCGATGGTCTGGATCAGCGAGGTCTCGCTGCGCAGGAAACCTTCCTTGTCGGCATCGAGGATGGCGACCAACGCGCATTCCGGGAATGTCGAGGCCCTCGCGCAACAGGTTGATGCCGACCAGCACGTCGAAGGCGCCGAGCCGCAGGTCGCGCAGGATCTCGATCCGCTCCAGCGTGTCGATGTCGGAATGCATGTAGCGCACGCGGATGCCCTGCTCGTGCAGGTATTCGGTGAGGTCCTCCGCCATGCGCTTGGTCAGCACCGTGCAGAGCGTGCGGTAGCCCTTGGCCGCGGTCTGCCGCACCTCGCCGACGAGGTCGTCCACCTGGGTGCGGGCGGGGCGGATCTCCACCGGCGGATCGATCAGCCCGGTGGGACGAATGACCTGCTCGGCGAAGACGCCGCCGGCCTGCTCGATTTCCCACGGGCCGGGCGTCGCCGAGACCGCCAGCGTCTGCGGCCGCATGGCGTCCCATTCCTCGAAGCGCAGCGGCCGGTTGTCCATGCAGGAGGGCAGGCGGAAGCCGTATTCCGCCAGCGTGGCCTTGCGGCGGAAGTCGCCGCGATACATGCCGCCGAGCTGCGGAATGGTGACGTGGCTTTCGTCCACGAACACCAGCGCATTGTCCGGCACGTATTCGAACAACGTGGGCGGCGGCTCGCCCGGCTTCCTTCCGGTGAGATAGCGCGAATAATTCTCGATCCCGGCGCAACTGCCGGTGGCTTCCATCATCTCGAGGTCGAACATGCAGCGCTGCTCCAGCCGCTGCGCTTCCAGCAGCCGGCCTTGCGCGTTGAGCTGCTCCAGCCGCCAGCGCAGCTCCTGCTTGATCGCGGCCATGGCCTGGATCAGCGTCGGGCGCGGCGTGACATAGTGGGAATTGGCGTAGATCTTGACGAATTCGAGCTCGTCGCTGTTCTGCCCGGTGAGCGGATCGAATTCATTGATGGCTTCGATCTCGTCGCCGAACAGCGAAACGCGCCAGGCGCGGTCTTCATAATGCGCCGGGAAGATTTCGATCGAGTCGCCGCGCACCCGGAACGTGCCGCGGGAGAAATCGCCGGCGGTGCGCTTGTATTGCAGCGCCACCAGGTCGGCGATCAGCCGGCGCTGGTCGATGCGCTCGCCGCGCTTGAGGCCGAAGGTCATGGCCGAATAGGTCTCGACCGAGCCGATACCGTAGATGCAGGACACCGAGGCGACGATGATCACGTCGTCGCGTTCGAGCAGGGAGCGCGTCGCCGAATGGCGCATGCGATCGATCTGCTCGTTGATCGAGGAATCCTTCTCGATATAAGTGTCGGTGCGCGGGATGTAGGCTTCCGGCTGGTAGTAATCGTAATAGCTGACGAAATATTCCACCGCGTTGTCGGGAAAGAAATTCCTGAACTCGCCGTAGAGCTGCGCCGCCAGCGTCTTGTTGGGCGCCAGGATCAGCGCGGGACGCTGCGTCGCCTCGATCACCTTCGCCATGGTGAAGGTCTTGCCGGAACCGGTGACGCCGAGCAGCACCTGGCTGCGGTCGTGCCGCCGGACGCCCTCGACCAGTTCCTTGATGGCGAGCGGCTGGTCGCCCTTCGGGTCGAAGTCGGACTTGATCACCAGGCGCTGGCCGCCCTCGGATTTCTCCGGACGGGGCGGGCGATGCGGCACCCAGGGAACGCTCTCGAACTCCCTGCGGCCTTCGCGCAGCAGATTTTCCAGCGCCTGCACGGTAGCGGTGATGCCGGACGAGCGCAGGCCGGAAAGGTCGTCTTCCTTATAGCCGAGCGCCTCGGCCATCTCCTTGTTGATCTCGACCGAGCCCTTGCCGACATAGCCGGACTGCGGCGCCTCGCCCAGGCCTTGGACGGATTTACGCGCGGTATGCGCCTTGGAAAAATCGGCGCGCCGGTCGAAGGAATTGTCGGCCGGCGGCTGGATGCCGCTCAGCGTGATCTCCCCCCTTGCGGGGGAGGGTCAGGGAGGGGGTCGACAAATTCGCTGTGACTTGTTGCTCACCCCCCACCCGCCGCGCTTCGCGCGTCGACCTCGCCCGCAAGGGGGGAGGTGAAGAAGCAGCAGATGTCCGCGTCGTTTGTCCCGGCCCTGTCTGTGAGCCGACGCCCGCGGTGCCCTTGGCGATCCCGGGGTTGAGCAGCTTTTCCAGTTCCGGCGCGAGCGGCTTCATATGCTCCGCCGCCGCCTTGGAACGGGTCGGGCGGGCCGGGTCTTTCGGCTTTTTCGGCTTGGGCGGCTTCGGCATCACCGCAATATGGGTGCAGTCTTGCCAGCGAGGAAAGGGTACTGCACTGGTTCCGCGCCAACCGGCCTCATCTTGAGTAGCCGGAGCTGCGTCTCGAGTCGCCGCGTCGGGGCGGGGACGAGCGGAATCTTTCCTAGCGGCATGACCTGCGCGCCCGTTTGCGGGCAGGCGGTGGCGGGGAAGGCGCGGCCGCGCACCAGCATGGCGACATTGATGCGGAGCGAGGAAGGGAAGTCGTCGAGGGAAACGCCGCGCTTTTCGAACGCCACGCCGATCGCTTCGCGCGCCGAAATATCGAGCGGCGTGGAAAAGGTCGCGGCGGTGACATTGATCTTGCGGTAGTCGCAGCCGTCGGGACCGCAACCCATCATGTCGGCCCAGGCCTTGGCATAGGCGCTGACGGCCCGGACCATGATGGCCTTCGCCGCTTCATCGCAGGGGGTCAGCGCGTAGGCCGTGCTGGCCTCGAGCGCGGCGGCACGCAATTTGTCACGTTGCGGATGGCCATCGCCGCGCGGCAGCGCCGCCGGCTGAACCGGCCGCGGCGGCACGACGGCCCAGACGAGAGCGGCAGACTGGACGTCACATCGTCTGGCGCGTGAGCCGGCAGTGTGGCAACGCGTGTCTGCGGCTGCTCCGGCGGCGTACCGGGTAACGGCGTGCCGGCCATCACCCAGGCGACGCCGGTATAGGACATCGCAAACAACGCTGCGGCGAGAGCGGCGAAACGGATGTGCTCCGACATGGGCGGCGTTCGGGTTCCGGTTACACAACGAAGAACCCGTTTTAGCAAAGCCCGCGCGCCGGCGGTATCGCGCGTCCACAGTTAACGCGCCGCATGGTTGATGGGCATGTTTAACGCGCATGATCCGAAGGATCATGCGCGGCTTATGAAGGCAGCGTGCGAGCCGCAGATAAGCCTGCGCGATAGCGTCACTGCACAGCTTTCCTTCGTCATGGCCGCACTTGTTGCGGCCATCTCGCTTAGCAACGCACTGCTTCTCGCAACGGGATGGCCGGAATAATCCGGCCATGACAATTGAGAGGTCCCGCTGTCGCCCAATCCATGGAAGCTGCCGCTTGAGCGGTCTTGGTGCTCCCGAGCCGTTGTGCCGGCATGGCCGGCCAGATCCGTCCCGGTTAATTCCATGTTCCTTGCGACACGACGCTGCCGTTCCCAATAGGCTGCAGCCGGAAGAATGATCCGCGTTTGATGGTGGGCGCTCCGCCCGGCGCGGCGCTGTACTTAAACTGCGGGATAAACGTACCGGCGGCATTCACACGGACCGTGCCCTTCACAATGATCTCAAGGTTTTCCGTCGCCGAAGTGGACGTAGCGGTGACGATCACGAGAGCTGCGCTTGTGCCGGATATATTTGAGACGGGACCGAGAGCGTTCCCTGTTGCTGTCTTGGACGACGCAACGTAATCGATAGCGGTCAACGTCGCCGTCCCGCCGAACTGGACTCCGGTGGTGTGGCTTGTCGTGCCGGCCGTGCGCGTAAGATAGATGCGGCCCTCGAACTCGTAGGTGGTGTCCGCCACAACAGCGACCGCGCCCGCGGTGGGGAACCAATTCTGCGCGGTATTGACATTGGTGCCGGTAGCATCGGCCGCAAGATTCTTGAAAAGGAGCGTATCGAGATAAGCGGCCCCGGTGGCGCCCGTCGACCCTGGCCAGTGGGACCCTGCGCGCCAGTCGCGCCGGTCGCACCGGTTGCAGTCGCGCCGGTCAGTCCGGTCAGTCCGATCAGTCCTTGCAGGCCTTGCGGGCCTTGCGCTCCCTGTGCACCGGTAGCGCCGGTCGCGCCATCCGCTCCCGCCGCGCCGGTCGCACCTTGCGTGCCTTGCGGGCCTTGCGTGCCTTGCGGGCCTTGCGTGCCTTGCGGACCTTGCGCGCCGGTATCGCCCTTCTGCGCCAGCAGCGACCAGAAGCTCGCTTGCGTGGCGGGATCTTTGTTGGTGCTCGCCTGGATCGCCACATAGGACGAGCCATCGCGGAACACCGCATCGTCGATCACGTAAGCGGTCGCGGCAGACCAGACGTCAAGCCAGTTCATTCCCTTGGCGCCCTGCGCTCCGGTGGCGCCAGTCGCGCCTTGTACGCCTTGCGGACCCTGCGTGCCTTGCGCACCGGTCGCGCCGTCCGCTCCTGCGGCGCCAGTCGCGCCTTGCGGACCCTGCGTGCCTTGCGGTCCTTGGGTGCCTTGCGGCCCTGGTGCCTTGCGTGCCTTGCGCGCCGGTATCGCCCTTCTGCGCCAGCAGCGACCAGAAGCTCGCTTGCGTGGCGGGATCTTGTTGGTGCTCGGCTGGATCGCCACATAAGACGAGCCATCGCGGAACACCGCATCGTCGATCACGTAAGCGGTCGCGGCAGACCAGACGTCAAGCCAGTTCATTCCCTTGGCGCCCTGCGCTCCGGTGGCGCCAGTCGCGCCTTGTACGCCTTGCGGACCCTGCGTGCCTTGCGCACCGGTCGCGCCGTCCGCTCCTGCGGCGCCAGTCGCGCCTTGCGGACCCTGCGTGCCTTGCGCGCCTTGCGTGCCTTGCGGGCCTTGCGTGCCTTGCTTGCCGGTATCGCCCTTCTGCGCCAGCAGCGACCAGAAGCTCGCTTGCGTGGCGGGATCTTTGTTGGTGCTCGCCTGGATCGCCACATAGGACGAGCCATCGCGGAACACCGCATCGTCGATCACGTAAGCGGTCGCGGCGGACCAGACGTCAAGCCAGTTCATTCCCTTGGCGCCCTGCGCGCCGGTGGCGCCAGTCGCGCCTTGTACGCCTTGCGGACCCTGCGTGCCTTGCCGGCCTCGCCGCACCGGTGGCACCGGTTGCACCGGTCGCGCCAGTCGCTCCCTGCGCGCCGGTCGCACCTTGCGCGCCTTGCGTGCCTTGCTCGCCGGTGTCGCCCTTCTGCGCCAATAGCGACCAGAAGCTCGCTTGCGTCGCCGGGTCTTTATTGTTGTTCGCCTGGATCGCCACATAAGACGAGCCGCTGCGGAATACCGTATCGTTGAGGGCATAATTGGCGCCGTTGTCCCACACGTCGCGCCAGTTCGATGCAGCCGACAGCAGCGACCAGAAGGTCGGCTCGCTGGCAGGATTCTTGTCGGTCGCAGCCTGCAGGGCAACATAGGCCTTGCCGCCGAACTGCACCGCGTCGTCGACCAGATAATCCGTCGCCGAGGACCAGGCAGCGCGCCAGGTCAGTCCCTTCGCGCCCTGCGTCCCGGTGGCGCCTTGCGTGCCTTGCGCGCCTTGCTGACCCTGCGGACCTTGCGCTCCCTGCGCGCCGGTCGCGCCGGTTGCACCGGTCGCGCCAGTTGCTCCCGCCGGGCCGGTGGCGCCAGTCGCGCCAGCCGCGCCAGCCACGCCAGCCACGCCTTGCGAGCCTTGCAAGCCGCGCGCGGCGAATATCTGCCAATCCGCGGGCATCAGATTCGGTCGCTTGTTGAGGTTGATGCGTTTCGCACGCCAGGTCGCACCCTCGATCGTGGCAAGATCGTCGATCTGGTAGGTCGTGGTCGCCAACCACGGGCCGAGGAAATTGACCCCCTTCGGCCCGCAGGAGCCGACCTCCGCCATGTCGGATGTCGGGCCCACCTTCAATTCAATGAAGCAGTCGTTCGGAAGATAGAGCAGCGAGAAGGCGAACTTTCTCGACGCCGTCGATCTCTTGTTGAATTTGCCGTCGAGAGTGACCATTGTCGAAGGCAAAACGGTCGTGCCTTCAACGACCAAGCGTCCACCTTCGACGATTGCCTTGGTGAGGTTGATGCCGGTGTTGGTCAACACGCCCAGCGGCATCGTCGCCGACAGACATCCTCCGGCGCAGGTGAGGACATGGCCTGCAGCGCCGGCACAGGAGCAGGTTGAGCGAAACCGGTGCCCGATGACAAATATAGAGCCAGGGCACAGGCAGCGATGTTGATCGCTAAATGCCTGTCGTTCCTCTGCCCGGCTGCGAATAATCCAACCAAATAGAATGACATTGCCCTAGCCTTCGATGCATCAGAACGATGCTAGAGCGTGATATGTACAACTGGATGTAAAATACGAAGTAAAATTGATCGATCAAACATGGCTACATCACATCCACATCGAACCGGATGGGCTACATGTTGCCGTTATCGTAACGGTCGCTAAAACCGGACTGATAAAATTTTACTCTTAAAAGTACCCTTTCTCGAAAGCATCCGCGTCTGACATCCAACAAAGCAAAGGGCGCGAGCCTCATGTTGGTTAACGCCATCACGACAGTCCTTCGGCATGCGCACAGTTTTGTGATTTGCAACCGCTAGGTGATGCAAGTCTACGCAGTCGTCACACATGCAAATCGGGGGCAAATCGGCGGAATTTGCGCCGACCTTAGCCGGTAGGCGGCTCGAACTTCGCCGCCTCACCCAGAGCTATCTTGTTCATGCACGCGTAGATGCGTCGGAAATGGCGCTGCATGCGGCTGCCGTGCACGGTTGCGCGGCCCGGTTGCGTGCGACACGACGTGGAAATGACAACAAAAAGCCCGCCGCGGGGGCAGCGGCGGGCCAGAGGATGACCGGCGGGTTCGGAGAAAGGCCTGCCGTTCACCCCCAGTGGCGCCAGATTCCTCTGCCCGCATAAGCGGTCGGGGCTCGCATCCGCCGCTGTAGGGGATAGACGGCTGGGTTGTGACCCGCTCATGTCCCCTGCGCGCGTTAGGCGGCGCGGATATTTCCCAGGAAGCTGCCGATTTCCGTGCGTAGCGCCTCGGCCTGGCGATTTAGGTCGACCGCCGCTTCCACCACCTGATTGGCGGCGGAGCCGGTGGATTCCAGGCTGCTGCTGACGTTTTCCGCATTCGCGGTCACCTGCGCGGTGGCGCTCGCGACCAGACCGGTATTGGCCGCGATCTCGCTGGTGGCGGTGCTCTGGCTTTCCATCGTGGTGGCGACGAAGCGGGAGATTTCCCGCATCTCGCCGATGGTGCCGCGCACGCCCTGGATCGCCTTCACGACCTGCTCGGTCGCACTCTGGATGGCGGCGACGCGCGCAGCAATGTCGGCCGTCGCCTTGGCGGTCTGACCGGCCAGATGCTTGACCTCGCCTGCCACGACGCCGAAGCCGCGCCCGGCTTCGCCCGCGCGCGCCGCCTCGATGGTGGCGTTGAGCGCCAACAGGTTGGTCTGGCTGGCGATCTCATCGATCATGCGGACCACTTCGCCGATCTCGGAGGCGGTGGAATGCAGCTCCTGCACCACCGTGCCGGCGCGCTCGGTTTCCTCGGCGGCCTTGTTGGCGATCAGGGCCGAATGCAGCGCACGGTTGTTGATCTGCGCCGTGCTGGCAGACAATTCCTCGGTCGCCGCCGCCGCGGTCTGCACGTTGGTATTGGCTTCCTGCGAGGCGCTGGCCGCCGCCATGGCCTGCTCGCCGGTTTCCTGCACGATGGCGTGCATGGTCTGCGAGGTGGAGCGCATGTCGGCCGCCGCGCTGTTGAGGGCGCGCAGCAGGTCGGTGATCGAGCGCTCATGCGCCGCGCAAAGCTCGGTCACCCGCTGCGTGCGTTCTTCCTTCACCGCCTGCTCGCGCCCGCGTTCCTCGATCAGGTTGCGGGCGGTGATGGCATTATCCTTGAAGACCTGCAGCGCCGCGGCCATGTCGCCGATTTCGTCCGTCCGGCTCTGCGCCGGCACCCTGACATCGAGCCCACCCGCGGCGAGCTTCGTCATCGTCTCGGTTATCCGTCTGATCGGACGGACGAGCCGATCGGCAAAAAGAAGACTGAACAGAAGCCCAATCATCAGGCCGGCCACAACCACCGCGCCGATAAAGACCAGCGCTTGGCGGATCATTTGCTCGGCGCGCGCCTTGGCGCCTTCGTTGTGCCACTCGACAAGCGCCCGCACCTCTTCAAGCGAAGTCATATAGCGTGTTTCAATGGCGGCGACCGCGGTTTGCAGCGAGGCGATTTCGCCCTTGAGTTTGAGGTAATCGCGATAGGCGGAAAACAGTCCACCGCCACCCGTCAGCCGGCTGTGCAACTCCTCCAGGCTGGCCTTGAACCGCCTCACATAACCTTGTCCTTCCGCCGTCTGCATTTGGGCGGCGAGGCGGTTAATGACCTCGTCCGCGTTGTCGAAGGTCAGCGTTGCCCGGCGTTCCACCGCCGGCAGGGATTCCGGCTGAGTAATGTTGGTGTAGGAAGTAGCTGCCTCCTGCAGGCTGACTGCGTCCCGGGTCAGCTTGTACAGGCTCTGCACCAGCGGGTAACTCTCGTTCATCGTGGACGAAAACAACTGGTTGAGTCCGTTGACCGTTGCGGTGCCGAGGGATACCTCCAGCGCGGCACGCTCGCGCGCCTGCGACATCAGCACTTCGCCTCGGGCAGTGATGGTTCGCAAAAGGGAATCAAAGTCTCGCCGGTTGGCCTCGAAAGACATCAACCGCTCCTGTACTGCCAGGAACGCAGTCTGTTGCTGTCTGTGAGCCGTCAACAGGGAGAGATAGATTTGGTGAAATTCGTTTTGCAGCTGCCTGATTTCGTCCAGCCGCACGGGCAGTCTGGCCTTTTCCAACAGGTCCCGCAGCTTATCCATGACTTGGCCGGCGGCAACGCCGAGATCCTCAAGCTTCGCGCTGGATTCCAGAAAGGCGGCATCGTCGTTCTTGTTGACCGCATCGAGAAACACACTGCGCACGCGCTGCGCGTTGTCTGTCAGCACCACAGTCTGGTTGAGCAGCGGCGAGGTGACGTCGGCAAAGACCGCGAGGGTCGCGCCGATGCCACGGACGAAGATGAGGCCGGAGGCGCCGCAGATCCCGATCAGGATGGAAAGGCAGAGAAATGCCGCTGCCAGCTTGGCGCGGAGCTTCAGAGGCGCGATGCGGATGAGGCGAGCCATGCGGAGATTGTTCCGACCGCGGAAATCCCAGTATGGCGGGTAGAATGCTTAAAAAAGCCCTGCGAACGGGCGCGGTAGTGGTATTAAATTACCAGTTCGGCCTCGGCCGACGGAAACCAGTCCCATGACTTGTTCTATTCCGCGGCGGTGGCGCTGGCCGGTTCGTCCGGCGCGGCATCGATGAAGCCGCCGGACTGCCGCTTCCACAGCGCGGCGTAATGGCCGCCCAGCCGCAGCAGTTCGTCGTGGCTGCCTTGCTCGACGATATGGCCGCGGTCCAGCACCACCAGCCGGTCCATGCGGGCGATGGTGGAGAGCCGATGGGCGATGGCGATCACGGTCTTGCCGCCCATCAGCGTGTCGAGACTGGCCTGGATCGCGGCCTCCACCTCGCTGTCGAGAGCCGAGGTAGCCTCATCCAGCACCAGGATCGGCGCGTTCTTCAGGATCACCCGGGCGATGGCGATGCGCTGGCGCTGGCCGCCGGAAAGTTTCACTCCGCGCTCGCCGACATGGGCGTCATAGCCCGTGTTGCCGCGCCAATCCTGCAACTCCTGGATGAACTCTTCCGCATGAGCGAGCCGCGCCGCCGTCATGACCTCCTCTTCGCTGGCGCCGCGGCGGCCGTACCGGATATTCGATCGGATCGAGCGGTGCAGCAACGAGGTATCCTGCGTCACCACCGAAATCTGCGCGCGCAGCGATTCCTGCGTGGCCAGGGAAATGTCCTGCCCGTCGATCAGGATGCGGCCGCCTTCCAGGTCGAAGAAGCGCAGCAGCAGGTTGACCACAGTAGACTTGCCCGCGCCGGAGCGGCCGATCAGGCCGACGCGCTCGCCTGGTTTTATTGTCAGCGAGAAACCGTCGAGCACGCCCACATCGCGGCCATAACCGAAACGCACGTCGTTAAATTCGATGCGGCCCTCTTTCACCGCCAGCGGCTTGGCATCGGGGTGATCGATGAGTTGCAGCGGGCGCGCGATGCTCATCATGCCTTCCTGCACGACGCCGATGTCCTCGAAGATGTCGGCGATCTGGATGGCAATGCGGCGCGAGATGTCGGTGAGATGGAAGGTGAGCGTCAGCACCATGGCGATGGCGCCGATCTCGACCGCGCCGGACTGCCAGAGAGCTATCGCCAGACCCACGGAGCCGGTAATCAGCAGGCCGTTGAGCAGCGAGAGAACCGCGCCGAATATGGTCATCAGCCGTTGTGACCAGAGGAATACCTGCGTATGCGTGTCGATGGAGTCGCGTACGTAATTGTCCTCGTCGCGGGCGCGCGCAAACAGTTTCACCGTGAGGATGTTGGTATAGGCGTCGACGATGCGGCCCATGACCGCCGAACGCGCTTCCGAGCTTTGCTTCGACCGGTCGCGCATGCGCGGCACGAAATAGACCAGCAACCCCACGTAGCCGGTGAACCAAAGAAGCAGCGGGACTGTCAGCCACGCGTCGGCACTCGCGACCAGCAACACGGCGGTGGCGCCGTAAACCACCACGTACCACAGCGCCGTGATGCCGGAGACGATGGTCTGCCGCATGGCGCCGCCGGTCTGCATGACCCGGTTGGCGATACGTCCGGCGAAATCATTCTGGAAGAACGCCCAGCTCTGGCGGGCCACATGCCAATGCGACTGCCAGCGGATCAGATTGGTGAAGGGACCGGAGATTGCCTGGTTGGTGACCAGGTAACGCGCGAAGACGACGGCGGGCCGTGCCACCAGCAGGATCAGCACGAGACCGAGAAGAACGGGCCAGCCCTCGGCAAGGTAATGCTCTCGCGCAACGGTACTGGCGAGCGTAACGATGCGGCCGAAAAACCAGGGGATCACCGCATCAAGCAGCGCCTGAAAAAACTCGATGACCATCAAAGAGACAAAGAGCCATTTTGCCTGGCGGGCGAAATGCCAATAGAAGGCAAGCAAGCCCGCCGGCGGCTCGGGCCGGGCCGGCGCTTGCGTGGGGTTCAGCAGCTTTTCGAATCGGCGAAACATAGGCGGGTCCATCATAGAACGGCGCAAATGCCGTTGCGAATCGGTGGTTTAGCGCGTTGAACAGCTGGATCGGCGTGACAATGGCAAAGGCGCGGCATGGATCCCGTTATCGTCAATCTTGTCGGTGCTGGTGCGGCAACCCTCACCACGATCTGCTGGCTGCCGCAGGCCTTCCAAATTCTACGCACGCGCGATACCGCCGCGATTTCGCTGTTGACCTATTCGGTCTTCGGCGTCGGGCTGGTGCTGTGGCTGTGTTACGGGATTTTACTGGGGAGTTGGCCGATCATCGGTTCCAATGTGGTGACGCTGGTCCTGGTCGTCCCGATCATCCTGCTCAAGCTGCGGCACGGCTGAGGCGCATGCGCCCGGAATGACGTTTCCTTTTTGCTACGGCTATTGCGGCGCGCCTTCGCCGACATAACCTATTATCTTCCAGCCGCCGTTCTGCTTGATGTAGCAGAGCTGGTCGATGCCGAGCGGCGACAGCGCATCGGCTGGAATGAAGGCAAGCTGACCGGAGGACGTGACGATGCGGAGCATGGGCTCGGCAGAATCCGGCGCCACATCGTCGAACACCACGCGGATCAAATGCATGCCGAGCTTTTCCACCAGTTTGGAATCAGGCTTGGCGGTTTCACGTGCCTCGATGCCGTCCCTCGTCGGATAGCCCCATTCGATCGGATTGGTTTCGGTGGCTTGCACCACGTCGATAAATTCATCCTCGCTAAAATCGGGTTGCGCGGGAGCGCAGATCATGTTTTGGCGGTCGCCAACCGGGGCGGCCGTCGGCTCGGCCGCGTAGTCGGCGAGAAATTCCCAGCCGAACTCGTCGGCAGCATCCAGTCCGATGGCGGTGGCGAAATTATCGACGCCGGATTTTTTCTCATCGGCGCCGTTGCCGCTCTCCCGTTCCCAGAAAAATCCTTCGGACACGATCAGCGCGCCGAGCGCCTTGCGGTCCTTCCGCTCGGCGATATCGGCGAGCTGCTTGCGGAAGGTTTCGAAACTCGGATCGTTGATTGGCGCCGACATGCTTACCGCCACTTTCTTGTATGGCTTGGGTGGCGCCGGTTGCTGTGGTTGCTCTTGCGCGATGACCGAGCCGCACAACAGCGAACCTGCCAGTACGAGCGTAGCCACGATTGGTCGGATCGCGAGAGACGGCATGAGTTTTTCCTTTACGGGCAGGATTTGAGCTGTTCAATTCATCAACGCTGGAAGTGGCTGCCGGTTCACCGTAGCCTGTCTATTCATAACGGCGGCGGACGATCCTTGGCAGGATTGTCGAGCGTCCTTTTGTCATCCTGCAAGCAGGTGCTAGAATGGCTGCGGCCGGAGGCTTTTTGATGGTGGCAAGCCGTCGCATGCGTTGGCTGCGCTTTATTTTGCTCGCGGGGCTTTGCTATTCCCTCGTGCTGCAAACGCTGTTGGTGCAAGCGGCCGGGATCACGGCCGCCGTCGGCCCGCAGCTCGTGCTTTGCCATGGCAACGGTGATCAAAACCCCGCTGACAGCGACGACGTGCTTGCGCGCTGCAATTTCTGCTGGCTTCCGGCTTCCGGCGCGGCGCTTTTGCCGGCTACAGGTCCAGCGATCTCGGTTCCGGTCGCGATCACCGCATCGGCTTATTCGTTTTTGTCTGCGAGAATCTCCGTCGTAAGGCCGCCGCCGCGCGGCGCCTCCCGCGCCCCGCCGCATTTCGACTGAACCTGATGTCGCCTGCGAGCCACGCCGAGCGTGCGCTTGCCCGTTCATTTGCGAATAGCGGAGATCGTCATGATCCGTTCGTTTCTTCTCGGAGCAATTTGCGCGCTTTACAATACCGCCTGCTTTGCCCACATCACTCTTGAAACGCGGCAGGCGCCTGCGGGCACCACGTACAAAGCCGTGCTGCGGGTGCCGCATGGGTGCGAGGGCAGTCCCACCGTCGCCATCCGCGTCAGGATTCCGGAAGGCGTCTTCAATGTGAAGCCCATGCCAAAGCCGGGCTGGACCATCGAGACCAAGAGAGGGAAATACGCCAAGAGCTACGATGCCGGGCACGGAAATAACGTGAGCGAAGGCGTCGTGGAGCTGAGCTGGTCCGGCGGAAGATTGCCGGATGATAACTACGACGAATTTGTCTTCCGTGCCGGCCTCGCCGGCGACTTGCCCCCCGGCAAGCCGATCTATTTCCCGATCGTGGCGGAATGCGAGAAAGGCGTCGAACGCTGGATTGAAATTCCCGCCGAGGGCAAGAAACTCGACGACTACCAGTTTCCGGCTGCGGAATTGATGATCTTGCCGAAGAGATGAAGCCGGCGAAAACGCGGCTGGCTATGGCGCGGTTATTCGCCCTCGCCGTGACCGTGCTGATTGGGCTTGCGCCGGCGCAAACAGCGCTGGCGCATGCCTCGCTCATTTCATCCCAGCCGCAAGACGGCGCGGTGCTGCGGGAGTCGCCGGAGCGGTTCATTCTGATCTTCAACGAGCCGGTCGCGCCGCTGCGGCTGCAGCTGATAGACCGGCTTGGGAAGGCGACGCCACTCACCGAAGTCGTGCAGCACAATATGGCCGTGATCGTGCGGCCGCCGGGCACGCTTGATCAGGGCACGCATGCCCTGAGCTGGCGCGTGGTGTCATCCGACGGCCATCCGGTCGGCGGCACGCTGATCTTTTCCGTCGGCCAGCCCGACGCGACCACGCCCATACGCGAAGCCAAGTCCGATCCGTTGCTGAACACCACGATCTGGCTGGCGCGGATTGTGATATTCGTTGCGCTATTCCTTGGCCTTGGCGGCGCCGTGTTCGCAAACTGGTTCGCGGCCCCGCGGCCGTTGCCCGGACGCACGGAAAAGTCATTAGGCGCTTTATGCGCTGCCGGACTGCTCGCGGCCTCGCTTTCAGTCGGGCTGCAAGGGCTCGACGCGCTGGAACTACCACTGCCAGCGCTCGGCCAGGCGAATGTCTGGCAAACCGGTTTCAGCACCTCCTACGGCATCAGCGCGCTTCTGGCCTTCCTGGCATTGGCGGCGGCGTGGCTTTCCTTGCTCCTGCGCGCGGTGTGCAGATGCTGGCGCTGGCCGCGCTCGCCGCCGCCGGTTTCGCCCTGGCGGCGAGCGGTCATGCGGCGGCGGCCGCGCCGCAATGGCTTACGCGTCCGTCGGTCTGGCTGCATGCCGTAGCGGTGGCGCTCTGGATCGGGTCGCTCTGGCCGCTGGCGGTGCTGCTGCGCGGCGATTCCGCGTCTGCCTCCGCGGCACTGCGCCGTTTCACCCTCATTATCCCTTTGGTTCTTGCGGCGTTGCTTGCATCCGGGACCATCCTCGCTGTCATCCAGCTGGCGCGCGTGCAGGCGCTATGGACGACGAACTACGGCCTGATCCTGTCGATGAAGCTTGCGGCGGTCTTGGGCTTGCTGGCGCTTGCCGCCGCCAACCGCTTTTGGCTCACGCGGAAAATGGAAGCGGGCGACGTTGCCGAACGCCTGCGTCTTCGTCGATCCATCGCCGCAGAAATCGGTCTAGCGCTGCTGATCTTCGCCTTGGCCGCCGGCTGGCGCTTCACGCCGCCGCCGCGCTCGATCGTGGCAGAGGAGCAAACGGAATTTATCCATTTCCATTCCGGCACCGTGATGGCCGATCTCACGCTGACGCCGGGCCGCGTCGGCCGCTCTGCCGGTGAGATCATGATCCGTGACGGGAACTATCAGCCGATGGCGCCGAAAGGCGTGACGCTGGTTTTCTCTCAGCCGGCGAGTGGAATTGAGCCGCTGCGCCGCGAGGCGGTGGGCATCGGCGATAACCGCTGGCGTGTCGACGACGTGGTGCTGCCGACCGCCGGCCGCTGGCGGCTGCGCGTTGAAATCCTGATCGACGATTTTCAGAAAGTATCGGTGGAGGACGATATCCTCGTCCGCCGGTGATATCTGCGGATCGCTCAATGTTTATGCGCGGACGGGACGGGCGACGGCGTCTTCGTTCCCAACGGCTCGATGGTGAAGTCCACATCGATGCTGCCGGCTCTTCTCGAAAATGAGCGTGGCTCTGCACGCGTCCGGCTTCGAGCAGGGGCGCTCGCAAGTTTTCGAACATGACATGCGTGCCATTTGGTTTCATTTCGACGGTCTCGCCCGGCTTGATTTCAAGGCCTTTGTCGAGCGCGCGCATCTTCACGACGTTGCCTTCCGTCACCGAGTTGTGGATGGTGACCTTGCGCGCGGCCGGGCTGGTGACGGCAATCAAGCGGTCGGCCTGCGAACCGTCATTGATGATCGTGATATAGCCGGCGCCGACCTTGGCGCCGTGCGGCGTGGCGGTCGCCCAGGGGTGATCGATCCGCAGAGAGCCGATCCGATAATCGTGGGCGTGTCCGGGTTCAGCAAAAGCAGCGCCTGCGACCATGCATAACGCAAAGATGGATTTGCAAAAGCGGGAGGTTGTCACGTGGCGGCCGTGTCCATGGTTTGGGCCGCGGTTGTACCGCACCGACGTGAGGAATCAACCGTCGCAGCGGCCTTGCGGCTTTTCGTCTTTCGCCATCTGCAATGATTGTCACTGCCCAGGGGTCAGCCGCAGCAACCGGCCATTTGCGCTGTCGGTGAGCAGCCACAATGCGCCGTCCGGGCCGGCGCGCACGTCGCGGATGCGCTGGCGCAGGTCCTGCAACAGGCGCTCTTCTTTTGTCACTTTTTCGCCGTCGAGCTCGAGGCGCACCAGGGCCTGCGAAACCAGTCCGCCGATGAACAGATTGTTCTTCCATTGCAGGAACCGGTCGGCGGTATAAAAGGCCATGCCCGAGGGGGCGATGACGGGCGTCCATTGCCGGATCGGCTGTTCCATGCCCGCCTTGTTCGTGCCCTCATGGATTTTCGCGCCGCTATAGTCGATGCCGAAACCGATCACCGGCCAGCCGTAATTTTTGCCGGCCTGCGGGATGTTGATCTCATCGCCGCCGCGCGGCCCGTGTTCATGCATCCATAATTTTCCCGAGGATGGATTAAGCGCCGCGCCTTGCGAGTTGCGGTGGCCGTAGCTCCAGATTTCCGGCTTGGCGCCTCGTGCGCTCGGTGAACGGATTGTCTTTCGGCACCGAACCGTCGGGCGCGATGCGGACGATCTTGCCGATATGGTTGGAAAGATTCTGCGCTTCGTCGCGCTGGGTGAAATGGTCGCCCATGGTGAGAAAGAGATTGTTGTCCGGCATCTGCACGATGCGGCAGCCGAAATGATTGCCGGTCGAGAGCGGGCCTTCCTGGCGGAAAATGACACGCAGGTCGTTCGACATAAGGCTCTTCGCGCCAGCCGTGCGCGGGCCAACGCCGTGAGCGCGCCGGAGCCGGATGGCTCGGCGTAGCAGAAATAGATGGTGCGGTTCTGCGAAAATCCCCGGTCGACTGCGACGTCGAGCAACCCGCCCTGGCCGCGCGCGAACACTTTCGGCAAGCCGGCGACCGGCGGTGACAGCTTGCCGTCGGGCGTGACCACGCGCATGCGCCCAGGCCGTTCGGTCACCAGCATGCGGCCGTCGGGCAGGAAGGCGAGCGCCCAGGGATGCTGCAGACCGCTCGACCACGGTCTCGACCTGGATCGGCCCGGCGGAGGAGGGAACGGTCTGCGTCGCGGCGCAGGCACCCGCAGCACAGGCCGCGCTTGCAACGATGGCGTACAGGCTGGCGCGGATCATCAGGGGGCCCGTTGTAGGATCGGCGTCATATGCGGGAGCATAACGGATTGGCCGTCTGGCGGGTTCCGCGGCGCCGATGATGATGCTGCAGCAGAGCACCGCGAGACTGCCGTCGCCGCTCTGGGGTGCGACGAGAATTTCCGCCTATGCGATTCCGATCGACACGATGGTGACGGCAATCATCGTGCAGATAGCGAGCGCAAGCCCGGCGGCCAGCGAGAGCGCAGTCCGTTGGCGCCTTCGTCGCGTGATAGCCCGAAGGCGGGCCGAATCCGCCTGTTCTTAAGTCCTGACGCGTCGCGTGGCTCGGGCGAATCGGCTGACATGACATCAACTTGGTGCGAAATGCGGGCGGGCACCCGGCCACACTGCGGCGAAGCGATTGGCGAACAGTGGCGATTTGGTGGCGCCGGTAAATGAAAGGTTAACGCGGGCGACCGGATGAGCGTTCGCGCGACTCGGCAGCCATTCAGCCGCGCATCGCCGCGACCCTTCGGAAGGCTGCCAGTCCATCGCGACATGGCCGGGTTCGGCGGCGACGCGATCGAGCCAGGCGCGCACCTGCGGGAAGGTGGTCAGGTCGAAATCGCATTGCGTCGGCAAGATGCGTATAGGCATAGAGCGCGATGTCGGCGACGGTGTAGCGGTCGGTCGACGAAGAACGGCTGCTGCTTGAGATGCTTCTCCATCACGCCGAGCGCGCGATAGCCTTCCTCCATCCAGTCCTCGAGCGCGTGCTGCTGCAGTTCGCGTCCGCCCTTCACCAGCGCCAGCCAGAAACAGGCGGCGCCGATATTCGGCTCGAGGCTGTGCTGCTCGAAGAACATCCATTGCAGCGTCTCGGCGCGGTCGATCGCGGTCCTCGGGCGCGAGCGGCGTGCCGGCCGGCGACGTACCAGAGGATCGCGTTCGACTTCGGCGAGGTAGCGGCCGGGCGCGACCTCGAGCAGCGGCACCTGGCCGTTCGGATTCATCGCGAGGAATTCGGGCGTGCGGCTCTCGCCCTTGAGAATGTCGACCTCGATGCAGGCGATAGCGGAATGCCGAGCTGCGCCAGCGCGAGCCGCACCTTGTAGCTGTTGCCCGACCGCTGCATGGAATAGAGCGTGTACATCGTCCTCGCCCGGCGCATGAACTCGTCGACTCGATTGAGCAAATCAAGTCAGGCGATTGCAAGGCGACTATGACACATCCCGGCAATAGAGCGACGAGTGCTTCGCAGCTGCGGAGCATTTGAGACAAATATTTCGCGGCGAACGTGTCGCTTAGAAGATCATTCCGCCGCGATGCGGCGCACGGGCGCACGCGAGCAGCGCGTCGTCGTTCACCGGCTCGATCGGCGTGAAGTCGCGGTGCGCGATCCATTCGGCGCGGGTGAATTTGGTGATGTGGTTGGAGACCGCGCAGAGCGTGAGATAGACGATCTTGCGCGGATAGGGCGTGATGTTGGGCGGCGAAGCATGCACCAGATTGCCGTGGAACATCAGCACCGAGCCCGGCTTGCCGGTCGGCGCGACGATGCCGAGGCCGCGCGGCTGCCGCCGCCTCGGCGGCCAGCCGCGTCACCGTGTCGTTGTCGAGCGTCCACAGCGGATAGGACGTCGTTGCTGTGTCGTGACCGGCGGCGAGCGTGCCGTGCTTGTGGCTCTTCGGGATGAACATCAGCGGGCCGTTGATCGGCAGCACCTCGTCGAGGAAGACCGCGATGTTCATCGCGCGCGGTTCGCGGCATGCCGTCGTCGCGCGCCCAGGTGCCGTAGTCCTGGTGCCATTGCCAAACGTCGCCTTCGAATGCCGCCTTGGCGTTGAGCTTGAACTGATGGACGTAGACGTCCTCGCCGAACAGCTGCTGCAGCGGCTCGACCAGGCGCGGATGCTGCGCCAGCAGGCCGAAGACCTCGCTGTAGGTATGCGCGGCAAAAGCGGTGCGCGGCGCGCCGGTCTTCTCGCGCCAGATTTCCTGCCGGTCGAGCTTGAGAATGCTGTCGGCTTCGTCGCGCAGCAGCGCGACTTCTTCCTCGGAGAAGCAGTTCGGGAAGAAGACAAAGCCCTGCTCGTCGAAGGCGCGGATCTGTTCGGGGCTCAGTTGCATAGTTTTCTCACGCTGCCGCCCCACGCGACACGGCTCTCATCTTAGCGTGCGGGCGGAAAAAGCCAAAGCGTCCGGCGCCGGTTGGCGGAGCGCAGTGGTATCGACGTAGCCGCCGCGCTGTGAGTGTCACGAGCATTTGAACGCTCGCACCAGCCCGACACGTCCGCTCATGCCGCCTCCACCGGCAAGGTCCGGCCACGCGCCGACTTAGGGACGGTTGCCACGGCTGTCCTCCAGCGGGCCACACCTGCGAATAATCCTGTCCGGCCGCGCTTTTGCGGCTTGCTGCCGCCGTGTTGGGCCGTTAGGAACGGCGTGCAATTCCGGAGCAGACCTATGGCTTTCCTCGCGGACTCGCTCAAGCGCGTCAAACCCTCCGCCACCATCGCGGTGACGGATAAAGCGCGCGTGCTGAAGGCCGCCGGCCGCAACGTGATCGGCCTGGGCGTGGGTGAGCCGGACTTCGACACGCCGGACAACATCAAGCAGGCCGCGGTCAAGGCGATCGAGAGCGGCCGTGCGTCGAAATACACGGCGGTCGACGGCATTCCGGAGCTGAAGGCGGCGATCATCCGCAAGTTCAAGCGCGAGAACGGCCTCGACTACAAGCCGTCGCAGATCATCGTCGGCACCGGCGGCAAGCAGGTGCTCTACAACGCGCTTCATGGCGACGCTGAACCCGGGCGACGAGGTGATCATTCCGGCGCCCTATTGGGTGAGCTATCCGGACATGGTGCTGCTCGCCGGCGGCGAGCCGGTCGAGGTCAAGACGACCGTGGAGTCCGGCTACAAGCTCGACGCGGCGGCGCTGGAAAAGGCGATCACGCCGAACACCAAGTGGCTCCTGTTGAACTCGCCGTCGAACCCGACCGGCGCGGCCTATACCCGCGCGGAGCTGAAGGCGCTGACCGATGTGCTGCTGCAGCATCCGCATGTCTGGGTGATGACCGACGACATGTATGAGCATCTCGTCTATGACGACTTCGAATATTTCACGCCGGCGCAGATCGAGCCGAAGCTCTACGAGCGCACGCTGACCATCAACGGCGTGTCGAAGGCCTATTGCATGACCGGCTGGCGCATCGGCTATGCCGGCGGGCCGGAGCCGCTGATCAAGGCGATGGCGATGATCCAGTCGCAATCGACCTCCAATCCCGACGGCGGTGTCGCAATGGGCGGCGGTGGAGGCGCTCGACGGGCCGCAGGACTTCATCCCGAAGCACAACAAGATCTTCAAGGAGCGCCGCGATCTCGTGGTGTCGATGCTGAACCAGGCGAAGGGCATCAAATGCCCGAAGCCGGAGGGCGCGTTCTACGTCTATCCGTCCTGCGCGGACACGATCGGCAAGACCGCGCCGTCGGGCAAGACAGCTCGCGAATGACGAGGACTTCGTCACCGAGCTGCTGGAAGCCGAAGGCGTCGCGGTGGTGCATGGCTCGGCCTTCGGGCTCGGGCCGGCGTTCCGCATTTCCTACGCCACCAAGACCGAAGACCTGGAAGAAGCCTGCCGCCGCATCCAGCGCTTCTGCGGCAACCTGAAATAGCGCAGCCGTTGTAAGCGAGGCCCGGCCGGTCTAGCCTTCCCGCATCTTCATGCAGGAGGGCGACATGCGGATGTTCGCGCTTGCCCTGTGCGGGCTGTTGACGCTGTCCACCGCGGCAGCGGCCGACCCGACCGTCAACATCAATTCCCGCGGCCAGAATATCCGTGTCGTGCTGCTCAAGCCCAGTACGGCGGCGGTGGGCAGTGTCATTCTGCTCGCCGGCGGCAATGGACGGCTCGATATCACGGCGGGCGGCGAGATCACGAAGCTTACCGGCAATCAGCTCGTGCGCACGCGCGCGAAGTACCGGGCGAAAGGCTACTACACATTGGTTCCCGATCTCGCTCCCGACATGAAAGTCGGCAGTGACGACGTCGTGTCCGGTTACCGCGTCTCGCTGAACTACGCCAAGGACATCGGCGCCATGGTCAAGTATCTGCGCCAGACACGGGGCGGAGCCGGTGGTCGTCATCGGCACCAGCCGCGGCTCGGGCGGAGCCGCCAACGCGGTCGCCAAAATGACCCATGGCCGCCGGCCGGACGGGGTGATCTATACGTCGGCCTTTCTCCCGCTCGATTGCAGCGAGATCATCAATCTGTGGTGCCTGACCAACAACCGGCCGCAGCTGCTCACATTGCCGACCTTGGTGATGTGGCATGTCCAGGATGAATGTATTGTCACGCCGCCGTCGGCCGTGCCTCCGTTCACGGAAATGGTGGGAGCAGGGCACGCATCTCATGCTGTCGCGCAAATCGTTCACCGGCGGTGCGCCGCCGGAATCCGGCCCATGCGAAGGCAAGTCACCGCACGGTTTCTGGGGACTCGATCAGCAGGTCGTCAACGCCGCCACCGCCTGGATCGCCGGACTGGACTAGGTCGATCTGGGGCCGCCTCCCGCTGCGGCCGGCCTGCGGCAACGCGTTCGACTAAGTGGGACTTGCCAATCGGCCTTGCCTCCTGAAACGATGCTGTTCCGGCGTCTGACCGGAAACCTCCGGCCGGCGCCATGCAGCATGGGAGGCGTTCATGGCCACAGGGAACGGCAACGGCACAAGTCCCAAGGGTCCCCGGTGCATCGCGCTGGTGGGCCCGTTCCAGAGCGGCAAGACGACGCTGCTTGAAGCGATACTCGCGCGCACCGGCGCCATCCAGCGCCAGGGCAAGGTGGAAGCCGGCACGACCGTCGGCGACGCCAGCAAGCAAGCGCGCGATCATGGCATGAGCGCGGAGCTGTCCGCCGCCACCACCAGCTTCATGGGCGACAGCTATACTTTCATCGATTGCCCCGGCTCCATCGAATTTTCGCACGACATGCGCGCGGCGCTGCCCGCGCGTCGACGCCGCGGTGGTGGTCTGCGAAATGGACGAAAAGAAAATTCCGCAGCTGCAAATTATTCTACGCGAGCTGGAAGACCAGAAGATTCCGCACTTCCTGTTTCTCAACAAGCTCGACAAGGCCACGGCAGCCATCCACGACGTGTTGCCGCTGCTGCAGCCCGCCTCGCGCTGCAAGCTGCTGTTGCGTCAGCTTCCGACCTTCTCCGGCGAGACCATCAACGGCTTCGTCGATCTCGCGCTGGAGCGCGCCTTCGTCTACAAGGAACACGCGCCTTCGGAAGTCGTCACGCTCGATGGCGACGTGCTCTCGCGCGAAAAGACCGCGCGCTTCTCCATGCTGGAGACATTGGCCGACCACGACGACGAGCTGATGGAGCAACTGCTCGAGGACATCCCGCCGCCGCGCGACAAGGTGTTCAACGATCTTGCCAAGGAGCTGCGCGAAGGGCTGGTCTGTCCGGTGCTGCTCGGCTCCGCCACGCGCACCAACGGCGTGCTGCGGTTGCTGAAGGCGCTGCGGCACGAGGCGCCGGGCGTCGAGGCGACCGTCAAGCGGCTCGGGCTGAAGACCGCGGGCAACGACGCGGCCGCCTTCGTGATGAAGACCCTGCACACCGCCCATGGCGGCAAAATGTCGGTCGCCCGCGTGCTCGCCGGTTCCATCGCCGAAGGCGCGCAGCTGGTCGGGCCCTCCGATATCGCGGATCGCGTGGCCGGCGTGTTCAAGCTGTTCGGTCAGCAATCGGAGAAGCGCGGCGCCGCTGCGGCGGGCGAGACCGTCGCGCTCGGCAAGCTCGATCATGCCAAGACCGGCGAAACCCTCGGGTCTGGCAAGCAGAGCCCCGCGCAGATCGCCCGGATCAATCCGCATCCGCCGGTGCTCGCCATCGCTGCGGCCGCCAAGGAGCGCAAGGACGACGTCAAGCTCGGCCAGGCGCTCAACAAGCTGGTGGAGGAGGACCCGTCGCTGACGGTGTTCCACAATCCGGAAACCCACGAAGTGGTGATGTGGGGGCAGGGCGAGATGCACCTGCGGGTCGCGGGCGAGCGTCTGACCGAACGCTTCGGCATCGGCGTGGCGACCCGCCCGCCCTCGGTTGGCTACCGCGAAACCATCCGCAAAGGCGCGGTGCAGCGCGGCCGGCATAAAAAGCAGTCCGGCGGCCACGGCCAGTTCGGCGACGTGGTGCTCGACATCAAACCGCAGCCGCGTGGTTCCGGATTCAAATTCGAGGACAAGATCACCGGCGGCGTGGTGCCGCGCAATTACATTCCTTCGGTGGAGGAAGGCGTGTTGGACGCGCTCAAGCACGGGCCGCTTGGCTTTCCGGTGGTCGACCTCACGGTGACGCTCATCGACGGCTCGTATCACACGGTGGATTCATCCGACATGGCGTTCCGCCAGGCCGGCCGCATCGGGGTGGCGGAGGCGCTGCCGCAATGCCAGCCGGTGCTGCTGGAGCCGATCCATCTGGTGGAGATTGTCTGTCCCGAGCGAAGCCACCGCCAAGATCAACGCCATCATGGCCGGACGGCGCGGACAAATCCTCGGCTTCGATACCCGCGAGGATTGGCCGGGCTGGGACGTGGTGCGGGCGATGATGCCGGAGGTGGAGGTCGGCGACCTGATCGTCGAGGTGCGGTCCGCCACCGCCGGTGTCGGCAGCTTCGGCTTCAAATTCGATCACATGGCGGAACTGACCGGCCGTACCGCCGATCAGATCATCGCGGCGAAAAAGGCGGCCGCCGCGGCGTAGCGGTTATTGTCCGAGCGTATGGAGGCGTCTCGGTTGTCATGGCCGGATTTATTCCGGCCATCCCGATGAGAGAAGCAGTGCATTGCTGAACGAGATGGCCGCAACATAAGGGCGTTTACGCCCGTCTTCGCGGGCTATGTGCGGCCATGACGAACGGAAGGCCACCGCTGCCTCGGGCGTTCCTTGCCGATCAACCTTCGCCGGCTTGCGGTTGGTGAAACGGGCGTTGCCAAGTCCGGTGCCGATGGTGAGCACGCCCCAGCGCTCGACGTCTTTCATATAGGGCACTTCGCTCAAGCCCTGCACCACCGCATCGTTGTGCATGACGATGACGGTCTCATCGGGCCCGATCTTCGGGATGGCCTCGCGCAACTTGTGGGCAGGTTGAAGCGGCTGCTTTCCCAGTTGCCCGGAAGGTTCTGCGCGCCGCGATCGATTGAGCCGTCTTCCTCAATCCGGCCCGGACATCCGATGCCGATGAAAGGCGCGAGCCGCAGGCCTTCCTTCTTTGCGCTCTTGATCAGCGCTTCGAGCATATCGACCAGACCTTCGACCGCATCATCGCGCTTCAGCTTCTCCTCGTCGCCATGCCGCCAGAGATCGAATTTCCACACCGCCGCCTTTGACAGGTCGGGCGCTTTCTTCAGATTGAGCGCGACCACGCCGGCCCGGATGTTGGTGCCGCCGATATCAACCCCGAGAACGGCGTCATGCGCCTGAAACATCCAGGTCGGCGCGAGCTGCGGCGCGCCTAGCAGGCCGGCTTCGTCCGGGTCATTGCGGATCGGCAGTACGTCGAGCGAGATACCTTCGGTTTTCAGGATCACCGTGGCGCGGCCAATCGCAACTTCGCCCACGCGGCTCGCGCGGAAGCCGCCGCCGACCACGATGCGCTCGGTGTCGCGCCAGCCCTTGGTCTTGAGGAATCGGCGGGTGATCAGCGCCAGCTCCTGGGCGAAATCCTCGATGGCGCCCTGCAGGACGCCGGCGGCCTCCGGATCGCCTGTGCTCAGGGTAGCGTCGAGCTTTTTCTTGCTGATGTCCTCGCTTGGCTCGTCGCCGAAGGGATCGTTGCCACTCTTGCGCATCGCTTTGCGCGAATTTTCCAGGAAATTGCGAAAGGCGCCCTTGCTGGCGCGGTCGCCGATAAAGCCCTCGTCGTCCTTGAGTTCGAGATTGTAGCTGTCGAGGTCCACCGCCGGCAGCCGCATCGAGCCATGGGCGGCGACCGAGGTGGTGGCTTGCTTGGTAGCTTGTTCGGCCATGCTCAATCCCCCATAAGGTTCTGCGTCAACGGCAACAACGTGGGAAAGTTTCATTTTGGCCCGAGCTATTACGAAGGGATCCCGAAACAGCGCATGGATATGAATGAGGGGTATCGCGCCGCCTGCGTCATCGGCTGGCCCGCCGGCCATTCGCGCTCGCCGCTGATCCATAACTACTGGATCAAGCAACATGGCGTGACGGCTGAATACCGGCGCGAGGCGGTGCCGCCGGAGAAGTTCGCCGAATTTATCGCCTCCTGGGGCGAGCGCGGCTATGTCGGGGCCAATGTCACGCTGCCGCACAAGGAGGCCGCGCTCAAGCTTTCCCAGCCGGATGACCGCGCGCAGGCGGTCGGCGCGGCCAATACCCTGTGGCTGGAAGGCAGGCCTGCTGCGTTCCACCAATACCGACGTGGAAGGCTTCACTGAAAATCTCGATGCCGCGACGCCCGGCTGGGATGCCGGTTTGGCGAACGCGATCGTGCTGGGCGCGGGCGGCGCCGCGCGCGCGGTGGTCTTTGCGTTGCTCGAGCGTGGCGCCGGGCGCGTCTATGTGGCCAACCGCACCTTCGAGAAGGCGGAGGCGTTCCGCGCGCGCTTCGGAAAGCGCGTGCATCCGCTGCGCTGGGAGGACGTCAATGGGCTATTGCCAGGCGCGCAGCTGCTGGCGAATGCGACCTCTCTCGGCATGACCGGCCAGCGCGAACTCGACATCGAGGTATCGAACCTGCCGCCGGGCGCGGTCGTGACCGACCTCGTCTATGTTCCGCTGGATACGCCGCTGTTGACCGCGGCAAGCGCACGTGCGGACTGCGCACGGCGGACGGGCTGGGAATGCTGTTGCACCAAGCGGTGCGCGGCTTTTCGCTGTGGTTTGGGGTGCGGCCGGAAGTGACGGCGGAGCTGCGCGCCCTGGTGGAGGCGGATTTGCAAACAGGCGCGGTAGCGGAAAAGTAGCCGGCATGGAATAATGGTTGCAGGCCGGTGTTGCTGGCTGTGAAACCGCAAAAAGCGGAAGTGATCAACTCCTGGGAGGATGCACCATGAAATCTGCCGCAACATGCTTGGCTGCCCTCGCTGTGCTGGCGCTGCCGTCTTTCGCCCTGGCGCAGGCCCAGCGCCTCTCGGGCACCATCGTGAGCGTCGACGGGCCGACGGTCATGCTCAAAACCGCCAAAGGCGAGGACGTAAAAGTCAGCCTGACCGAAAAAGGCACGGTCCTGGCGGTCGAGAAAGTGACCATCGATAGTATTAAACAGGGTGAGTTTGTCGGCGTCGGCGCCATGCCGCAGGCGGACGGCAGCCAGCGTGCCGTCCGCATCAATATCTTTGACGAAGCGCGGCGCGGCACCGGTGAGGGCCACCGTCCCGGTTGGGGTCCGGAGTCGCAAAGGCACCATGACCAATGCCACGGTGGATACCACCGTCAGCAGCGTCGACGGCCAGGTGCTGATGCTGAAATACAAGGACGGTGAGAAGAAGATCATCGTTCCGCCGGAGGCCGTCATCCAGCGTAACGTGCCGGGCAGCGCGGCCGACCTGAAGCCCGGCGCCGCGGTTACGATCAGCGCCGCGACTCCGAAAGGCGAGGGCGTGTTTGAAACCGCCCGGATCAACGTCGGCCGCGACGGCTACGTGCCGCAATAAATAGAAGCTGAAGTGCTCCCCTCCCCGCCGCTGCGCGGGGAGGAGGGTAAAAGACACCGCCGCCGCTGCGGCCCGTTCCCGGCTGCCGCGGGCTTTGTGATTGAGCGCACAAAGAAAAATTAGACTGCGCGGGCGGTGGGAATTCTTGCCGCTATGCCGTCATGACTTCGATCGCGTCGACGCGATCGGAATAAAACGCCAGATGGCCGGCGATCTCGGCGACCGCGGGATAGGGGTGCTCGTAGCTCCAGATCGCGTTCTCGCTGACGGCCTCGCCGATGCGGATGGAGTAATAGGCCGCATCGCCTTTGTAGGGACAATGGCTGGTGTGCGGCGTGCGCTCGAACAGCGCCATCTGCGCGTCCTCGCGTGGAATATAGAAGCGCGGCGGATAGGACTTTTCGTACAGCGCCAGCGCGCGGTTGCTGTCTGCCACCACGCGACCTTTAAAGATGACGCGCACGCGTCCGCGGTGCGGCGCGATCGAGATCGGATGATCCGGGCCGGGTAGTTTCATTGCAGTCGGCATATTCAGCCCGCTACGCCCGACACCACGTGCCTGCCGATGTCGGCAACCCGCCGCGTGCCGGTCAAGGCCATGGTGACATCGAGCTCCTGACGGATGATGTCGATCGCCTTGGCGACGCCGGCCTGGCCCCCGGCTCCCAGGCCATAAATATACGCACGCCCGATCATGCAGGAGCGGGCGCCCAGCGCCAATGCGCGCAACACGTCCTGCCCGGAGCGAATGCCGCCGTCGAACATCACTTCGATCTCGGAGCCGACCGCATCGACGATTTTCGGCAACGCGGAGATCGTCGACGGCGCGCCGTCGAGTTGCCGTCCCCCGTGGTTGGAAACCACCAGCGCGGCAGCGCCGCATTTGGCCGCAAGTTTTGCGTCCTCCACATCGAGCACGCCTTTGAGGATCAGCTTGCCGGGCCAGATGCTGCGGATCCAATCCACATCTTTCCAGTTCAGCGCCGGATCGAATTGCCCCGCGATCCAATGCGCCAGCGAATTGACGCTCTCCATGCCGCGCACATGGCCGGCAAGATTGCCGAAATTCTTGCGCTTGCCGCGCAACACGCCGAGCGCCCAGCCGGGCTTGGTCATGATATCGAGCACGTTCTTGACCCGGATTTTAGGCGGCACCGTCATGCCGTTCTTCACATCGGCATGGCGCTGGCCGAGCACCTGCAAATCGATGGTGAGAACCAGCGCGCTGCATTTCGCCGCGATAGCGCGCTCGATCAGAGCGCGTACGAAACCGCGGTCGCGCATCACGTAGAGCTGGAACCAGAACGGCTTGTCGACCGCCGCTGCCACGTCTTCGATCGAACAGATCGACATGGTGCTGAGCGTGAAAGGAATGCCGGCTGCCTGCGCTGCGCGCGCGGAAAGAATTTCTCCATCGCCATGCTGCATGCCGCACAAGCCGATCGGCGCGAGCGATAACGGGAGCGAAGCCGGCTCGCCGATAATGCTGGTGCTGAGATCGCGCTCCGAGACATCCACCAGCACGCGCTGGCGCAATTTCAGCGCCAGCAGATCTTCGCGGTTGGCGCGCAGCGTTTCTTCGGAATAGGAGCCGCGGTCGGCATAGTCGAAAAACGCGCGCGGCACCCGGCGGCGGGCAAGCTGCCGCAAGTCGTCGATACAGGTGATGGAGGTCATTTGCCCCACTTCACGCAATCCCCACGGAGCTTGGTAGCATTGTAATCCGCACGCAAAACCGGTTCCACCCCGGATCAAGTCCGGGGCAGGCTTTTTGCTGATCGCGCGCTACGCGGAACTCCATCCGTTTAAAAACGTTGTTTCGGAGTTCTTCATGAAACGCAAAGGAGAAGCCCATGGGAGCTCAATCCGGAGGTTCCGGTAAGAGCCACGCGACCAAGACCCGCGGCGGCGAAGCCGATGTGAAAAAGCCGCCCGCGGAAAAGCAGCGCGATGCCAAGGAAAAGGCGCTGGATCAGGGTCTGGAAGAGAGCTTCCCGGGTCCGACCCGGTCAACGTTACCCAGCCGGCGCCAAGCAAAAAAGACAAGGAACAGAGCTAACGATCGTCGCTGACCGCGGAGGTACTAAGCCGTTGAACGAGTCATGGAATATCGGCCCGGTGGGCTTCGCCCGCAGCGGCCTTTTTTAAGTATAAAGGTTGCTGGCGGTTTTTTACCCAATTGAAGATGGATCGCCATACTATAAGCCGAGCCTGCAAGCCCCGGCAGCCGCAGGCTCGAACAGGAACACCATGGTCCGCAAATATTTTGGCACAGACGGCATTCGCGGCCGGGCCAATGGTGTCATTACCCCAGAACTCGCACTGCGCGTCGGCCAGGCGACCGGAACGGTCTTCCGGCGGGGCGACCATCGCCACCGCGTGGTCATCGGCAAGGACACGCGCCTCTCCGGCTACATGATCGAAACCGCGCTGGTCGCGGGCTTCACCTCGGTCGGCATGGATGTCCTGCTGCTCGGCCCGATGCCGACACCGGCCGTCGCCATGCTCACGCGTTCCATGCGGGCCGACCTTGGCGTGATGATCTCCGCCTCGCACAACCCCTACGACGACAACGGGATTAAGCTGTTTGGGCCGGACGGCTACAAGCTCACCGACGAGCTTGAACACGAGATCGAGAAACTGATCGACGGCAATGTCTCCAAGCGCCTGGCGAAGAGCGCCGATCTGGGCCGCGCCAAGCGCATCGATGGCGTGCATGACCGATACATCGAATTCGCCAAGCGCACCCTGCCGAAAAACATGAGCCTTGAGCATCTGCGCGTGGTGGTGGATTGCGCCAACGGCGCGGCTTATCGGGTTGCCCCCGGCGCGCTGTGGGAGCTTGGCGCCGAGGTCTTCACCGTCGGCGTGGACCCGGACGGCTTCAATATCAACAAGGATTGCGGCTCCACCGCGCCGGACGCGCTCCGCCGCAAGGTGGTGGAAATGCGCGCCGACGTAGGCATCGCGCTCGACGGCGACGCCGACCGCGTCATCGTCGTGGACGAGCGCGGGCGCATCGTCGACGGCGATCAGCTGATGGCGGTGATCGCAGAGAGCTGGAAGGAGGACGATCGCCTGGCGCGGCCCGGCATCGTCGGCACCGTCATGTCCAATCTCGGGCTGGAGCGGCACCTGAAGGATAAGAAGATTGAACTGGTTCGCACCCCGGTGGGCGATCGCTACATACTCGAGCAGATGCGCGAGCACGGTTATAATGTCGGGGGCGAACCGTCCGGTCACATCATCCTGTCGGATTATGCCACCACCGGCGACGGCTTTGTCGCGGCGTTGCAGGTGCTCGCGGTGGTGAAGAAGAACAACCGGCCTGTGTCGGAGGTCTGTCACCGCTTCGATCCGCTGCCGCAGATACTCAAGAATGTCCGGTATCGGAACGGCAAGCCGTTGGAACATGCCGAGGTGCGTTCCGCCATCGCTGACGCCGAGCAGCGTCTCGGCCGTCAAGGCCGCCTCATTATCCGTCCGTCCGGCACCGAGCCGGTCATCCGTGTGATGGGCGAGGGCGACGACAAGATTCTGGTCGAGGAAGTCGTCGACGGCATTGTCGACGCGCTCAACCACGTCGCCGCCTGACCTACCCCACCCGTTAGATCAATCGTTAACCTAGCTTAATCCCACGACCGCCGAAAGTCCGCAGCAGCCTGGGCCCTCGGCGCAGCCGCGGGTCAGCTGGGTTAAATTTTTTCGTTAAAAACTGTGGTTAACTCTTGGTTAACGGTTTTCCGAGATCGTTCCTTCTTTAAGGTCAGGTTTCACGGACCCCGTGATTCCCGACCGCTGAGAGAAGGACGGAAAGCATGCGTCGTGCCCGTATCAGCGTGATGGTCGCAACCGCTTTGTTGGCTGCGACTGCGGCCAATGCCGCCGATATGCCGGCTCCTCAGCCGCAACTGCTGATCGGCGCCTGGTATGTGCGCGGTGATATCGGCATTACCAATCAGCAGCTTGGAAAGCTCGAAAACAAGCTGCTTCCGCCTTTCGCGCAGATCGTGACCTCGGAATTCGACAGCTCCGTGCTGTTCGGGCTCGGCGCCGGCTACAAATTCAACGATTGGCTGCGCTTGGACGTCACCGGGGAATATCGCGGGGATTCGAGCTTCAGCGGTCGCGACATCATCGACTTCGGCCCCGGCGGTATCGTCAGGAACAAACATCGGGCGGAGAAGTCGGAATGGTTGTTGCTGGCAAACGCCTATATTGATTTCGGCACCTGGTGGTTTGTCACCCCCTTTGTCGGCGCCGGCATCGGCGCCAGCCAGGTCACGATCTCAGACTTCACTGACATTTGCACGAGCTGCGCGGGCGGCAGTGTTGCCTTCGGCGATACCGATTCGAAGTGGAATTTCGCCTGGGCGCTGCACGCCGGTCTGGCGTACCAGGCCAGCAGCAACTTGGCGATCGAGCTTGCCTATCGCTACACCCATCTCGGCGACGGCATTGCCGGAGACGTCATCACTTCCACCGGCATCAACAACGTCTTCAATCCGACGACGTTCAAAGACATCACCTCACACGATATCAAGCTCGGTCTGCGCTGGACCTTGTGATGTTCCAGCCGCGGCGCCGGTCCTGACCAAGGGCTGAGCATGGAAGGCGTTGGGCGGATCTCGCCTGTAACGCCTGTCTGGGACGTTTCCTTCAGTTTGAACACATAAGGCCTTCGGCGCGCGGACGCTCTCGATTTCCTGGTGCCGGCTTTACCCTCCCCCCGCGCGGCGGTGGGGAGGGTCGGCGCGAAAAGCGCCGGGGTGGCGGGGCGCTCTGTTTGAAAAGCACCCCCCCCGACCCCTCCCCACTGCTTCGCTACGCTACGCGGGGAGGGGAGCACTTCAGCATGCAAGGCGTTGC
Source organism: uncultured Alphaproteobacteria bacterium (assembly GCA_963731585.1). GTDB lineage: Bacteria > Pseudomonadota > Alphaproteobacteria > Rhizobiales > Xanthobacteraceae > CANKHA01. Next base: position 19,321 of record CAVSWC010000003.1, on the reverse strand, counting down.
GCCGGCAGAGCGTCGGCGACGAAATATTAAGGTTAATCTCGTCTTAACCCCTGTCTGAGATGATTTTTGCGCTGGAAAAAAGCGGCTTGGCGCGGGTGCCGAGCCGTGGCGTAACCGAAGGACCTTATCAATGTGCAGTATCACGAAAATCCTAACGCCGATCGGGGTGCTCGCCCTCATGATCAGCAGCGTCGCGAACGCAGCCGACGCAGGCCGTTATTCTCCTTCGATGCCGCCGCTTTTGGAAAGCGCCCCGCTGCTGGTCGATGAATTCAGCTCACGCTGGTACCTGCGCGGCGACATCGGCTACCGCTTAAACAGGTTGGACGGCGCCACCAATTTGTATCCTCCTCCCGGTGTCCGCGACCACGATCTCGACCAAACCTGGATGTTCGGCCTCGGCGTCGGTTACCAATGGGAATGGTTCCGCGCCGATCTGACGTTCGACTATGGCAGCAAAGCGAGAATTCTCCGCTGACAGCCGCATCCGGCCCGAAGACCACACCGCCAGCATCGAAAGCGGCACCGCACTGGTGAACGTCTATGGCGATCTCGGCACCTGGTACGGCCTCACGCCCTATATCGGCGCGGGTCTCGGTTTCTCACACCTTCGGACGGCCAATTTCCACGTCAACTCCGAGCGCTCGACCGGCGTCGATACCGGTTCCGCCTACAGCTGGAATTTCGCTTGGGCCTATATGGCCGGCGTCAGCTACAAGATCGGCAATAGCCACATCGATGTCGGCTATCGGCACATCAACATGGGCGACGTGCTCAGCGTCAAGGCCTCTGACAATCAGCTGGCCTTCAAGAAGATGTCGGCGGACGAGATCCGGGTCGGGTTCCGTTACCCTCTGGATTGACCGGACGGCGATCTAAATCGCTTTTTGCGGCAGCGACGCGCGGCGAGTCATCCTCGCCGCGCGTTTTCCTTCGCAGATGCGCTTGACGGCGCGCCCGCCCTTCCTTATCCCCGGCGGCGGGAAACCCCTCCCCACCGAGGGGCGCCTATCTGGAAGGATAGATTTGCATGACGAATCCGATGCCCGGCGTGCGGCCGTCCAATCCGCACTTTTCTTCCGGCCCCTGCGCCAAGCGCCCTGGCTGGAGCCTGCAAGTCCTCACCGACGCCGTATTGGGTCGTTCGCACCGCTCGAAGATCGGCAAGGCGAAGCTCAAGCGCGCGATCGAGCTGACCCGCGAAGTCCTCGAACTACCCGCCGATTATCGTATCGGCATCGTCCCCGCATCCGACACCGGGGCGGTCGAAATGGCCTTGTGGTCGCTGCTCGGCGCCCGGCCTGTCACCATGCTGGTCTGGGAATCTTTCGGCGAAGGCTGGGTCACCGACGTGGTCAAGCAGCTCAAGCTCAAGAACGTGACCACGACGAAAGCGGCCTATGGCGAAATCCCCGATCTCTCCAAGGTCGATTTTGCCACCGACGTGGTCTTCACCTGGAACGGCACGACCTCCGGCGTGCGGGTTCCCAATGGCGATTGGATCAAGGCAGACCGCGAGGGTCTCACCATTTGCGACGCGACTTCCGCCGCCTTCGCGCAGAAGCTGGACTGGCCGAAGCTCGATGTCGCGACTTTCTCCTGGCAAAAGGTTCTGGGCGGCGAAGCTGCGCATGGCGTGCTGATCCTCTCGCCGCGTGCCGCAGAACGCCTGAAGACCTACACGCCGCCCTGGCCGCTGCCAAAGATCTTTCGCATGACCAATGCCGGCAAGCTGATGGAAGGCATTTTCGAGGGCGAGACGATCAACACGCCCTCCATGTTGTGCGTGGAGGATTATCTCGACGCCCTGCAATGGGCGAAATCGCTTGGCGGCCTGAAGGCGCTGGTTGCGCGCTCCGATGCCAATGCGAAAGCGATCGCCGACTGGGCCGCGCATAGGCCCTGGATCGACTTCCTCGCCAAGGATCCGGCCATCCGCTCCAACACCTCGGTCTGCCTGAAGGTCGTCGATCCGCAGATTCGGAAACTGCCGGCGGACGCGCAGGCCGCTTTCGTGAAGAATCTCGGCGCCATCCTGGAGAAGGAGGGCATCGCCTATGACATCGATGCCTATCGCGACGCGCCGCCGGGCCTGCGCATCTGGTGCGGTGCGACCGTCGACACGCGCGACGTCGAGGCGCTGACCGAGTGGCTCGACTGGGCCTTCGTTCGGGCGAAGGAAGCGCTGGCCAAGGCCGCGTGATGCTCTCACCCTCCCGCTGAGCGGGGAGAGGTCGCCGCAAGCGGTCGGGTGCGGGGCCAGCACTACGCTCGCAACAGTATCCCCCCATCCGGCTCGCAACGCAGTCAACTGCGCAGACTGCGCTAACTTGCCGGCTCGACCCTCTCCCGCAGGGCGAGGGACGCAACAACCGAATGGACGATCCAATGTCCAAGCCCAAAGTGCTTATCTCCGATGCCCTCTCGCCCGCCGCCGTTCAGATCTTCAAGGATCGCGGCGTCGAAGTCGATTTCCAGCCGAACCTCGGCAAGGACAAGGACAAGCTCGCCGAGATCATCGGCAATTACGAAGGCCTCGCCATCCGCTCCGCCACCAAGGTGACGGCAAAGATGCTGGAGAAGGCGAACAAGCTGAAGGTGATCGGCCGCGCCGGCATCGGCGTCGACAATGTCGAAATCCCCGCCGCTACCGCCAAGGGCGTGATCGTGATGAACACGCCGTTCGGCAATTCCATCACCACGGCCGAACATGCCATCACCATGATGCTCGCGCTGGCGCGTGAAATCCCCGCGGCCGACGCCTCCACCCAGGCCGGCAAGTGGGAGAAGAACCGCTTCATGGGCGTCGAGATCACCGGCAAGACGCTCGGTGTGATCGGCTGCGGCAATATCGGCTCGATCGTCGCCGACCGCGCGCAGGGCCTGAAGATGAAGGTGATCGCCTACGATCCTTACCTGTCGCCGGAGCGCGCCATCGATCTCGGCGTGGAGAAGGTCGACTCTGCCGGAGCTGTTCAAGCGCGCCGACTTCATCACCTTGCACACGCCGCTGACCGAGAAGACCAAGAACATCATCGACGCCGATGCGATCGCGCAGATGAAAAAGGGCGTCCGCATCATCAACTGCGCGCGCGGCGGGCTGGTCGACTGAAAACGGCGCTGCGCCAGGCGCTCGATTCCGGCCAGGTGGCGGGCGCGGCCTTCGACGTCTTCGTCGAGGAGCCGGCGATCAGCAATCCGCTGTTCGGGCATCCGAACGTGATCTGCACGCCGCATCTCGGCGCCTCCACCGACGGAAGCGCAGGAAAATGTCGCGCTGCAGGTCGCCGAACAGATGTCGGATTATCTGCTGCACCGGCGCGATCTCCAACGCGGTGAATTTCCCCTCCATCACCGCGGAGGAAGCGCCGAAGCTGAAGCCTTACATCGTGCTCGCGGAAAAGCTCGGCTCCTTCGCCGGCCAGCTCACCGAAACCGGCATCATCAAGGTGCAGCTCTGCTACGAGGGCCCGGTGGCGCAGATGAAGACCAAAGCGCTGACCTCGGCCGCGCTGTCCGGCCTGCTGAAGCCGATGCTGGGACGAGGTGAACGTCGTCTCGGCGCCGGTGGTCGCCAAGGAGCGCGGCATGGTCATCGAGGAGATGACGCGCGAAGGCGCCGGCGACTACGAGAACCTGATCACGGTGACGGTCACCACCGAGCAGCAGTCGCGGCATGTCTCCGGCACGGTGTTCGCCGACGGCCGGCCGCGCATCGTCAACATCAAGGGCATCCGCATGGACGCGGAATTCGGTCCGTCGATGATCTACATCACCAATCTCGACAAGCCGGGCTTCATCGGCAAATTCTCCTCGGTGCTCGGCGAGGCCGGGATCAACATCGCGACCTTCCATGTCGGCCGCGAGGCGGCGGGCGGCAACGCGGTGTCGCTGATCGAGATCGACGGCGAGCTGCCGGCCGAGGTGCTGAAGAAGGTGCAGGCCCTGCCGCAGGTGCAGCAGGCCAAGCCGCTCGGTTCTGAGGCCGCAGGGCGTTATTTGATCCGCCGTGCGGTATCGAGTGGCGCGCAGGTCGGGCGCTAACGACATCCCGCTCTCCGCGAAAGCGGGGACCCAGAAGAAGCAGCTTGCATCGTGCGATTCCCGCTTGCGCGGGAATGAGCGGATATGTTCATCCCGCGAGCGCTCGCTCAGCATCAACATTAAGCATTGTCCCGCAGTCGCGATGTCGCCGTCGCTCCGCCTCACGGAAACCCGAATTGGGCCGGTTCCTTCCGCGGTCATCATCCTGGGAGGGAGCGCCATGCGCCGCCAATTGCTTTCGTTCGTTTCCACGTTGCCGTCATTGCCGCCATGCCCGCGTTCGCCGGCGGAAATCGAGACCACCTCGCAGATCGACGCCGTCACCGTCTATCCGGACAGCGCGATGGTCACCCGCCTGATCCGGCTCGATCTTCCGGCGGGCGACTCGACGCTGCTCGCGCAGGATTTCCCGCTCACGCTCGATCCGTCGTCGCTGCGGGTCGAAGGCGAGGGCGGCGCCCGCCTCGTCATCGGCGCGGTCGAAGCGCGTCCGCCGCTGCCGCAGCCGGCCGCGAACCTGCCGGAGATCGACCGGCGGCATCGAGGCGCTGCGCGACGAGCGCACCGCGCTCGACGGCGCGATCGCGTCGGCCGACCGCGCGCCGCAAGTTCGCCGAGCGTTTTGCCGAGACGTCGCCCACCGGCCTCGGCGAAAAGGGCGAGGCGCGTCCGCTCGCCGAATGGCGCGCTGGCGTTCGCCGCCGTCGCCGAGGAGATCGCCACCGCCGACAACGCGATCCGCGACGCCAGGATCAAGCAGCGCGACATCGACCGCGAGATCGCGCGGCTCGAGGCCGAGCGCAATGCGACGCCGCCGAAGAAGCTCGAAGTCCGCATCGACCTCAACGCGGACGCCGCCGCGCCGGCGCTGCTGCGCGTCACCTATGCGGTGCGCGGCGCGCGCTGGACGCCGCTCTACGACGCGCGGCTCGACACCGGCAGCAAGGACCGCAAGCCGTCGCTCGAACTGGTCCGCCGCGCCGAGATCGTGCAGACCACCGGCGAGGACTGGGCCGACGTCGCGCTCGTCGGTCTCGACCGTGCGCACCGCGCGCGGCGGCAGCGCGCCCGAGCTGCGGCCGCTGATCGTGCGCTATCCGGTCGCCGCTGCGACCGCCTGGCGCGCCGGCGTTCCGCATCGTGTCGCGGGCGCCGCGCGCGCCGGACCGATGCTGGCGCGCGCGACAGCGGCCGACGAGCCGCGCGCGAAGAAGGCCGAGGAGCAGCAGGCCGACGGTCGAAGCCGGCGGCTTCCAGGTGATGTTCCGCGATTCCCGGCCGGATCGCGGTGCCGGCCGGGCAGGGCGCCAAGAGCTTCCGCATCGCGTCGGCGACCATCGCGCCCGAGCTGATGGTGCATGCGGTGCCGGCGCTCGACCGAGACCGCGTTCCTGCAGGCGAGCTTCAAGCACACCGAGGACGCGCCGCTGTTGCCCGGCCGCGTGTCGATCTATCGCGACGGCATGTTCGTCGGCCGCAGCCCGATGGCGCTCGCCGCCAAGGACGAGACCGTGCGGCTCGGCTTCGGCGCCGACGAGAAGGTCAAGATCGCCCGCACGGTGGTGCGCCGACTCGAAGGCACCGCCGGGCCTGATCGGCTCGTCCAAGATCGACGAGCGCGAGTTCAAGACCACCATCCGCAACGGTCACGACTTCCCGATCCAGGTCGCGATCGAGGATCAGCTTCCGGTCAGCGAGGACGAAGACATCCAGGTCGAGATGCTGCCGATCACCACGCCGCCGACCGCGCGCGATCTGCGCGACCGCCGCGGCGTGCTGGAATGGGCGTTCGAGGCCAAGCCCGGCGAGAGCCGCGACATCAAGCTCGGCTGGCGGGTGCGCTGGCCGAAGGACAAGTCTGTGCAGTTCGCCCCCGAGTCTTGAGCCGGGAGAATCACAAGCGTCTGAAAAGGCGGGTAAATTGACTTCTTCGGCGTGTCGAGGCTGGGCGTGGCGTTCACCTTGCCTCGCACGCCGTCATCCTTTAATCCCGGGTCTAAGCCCCATCGCGGATGGTGCGGCTGCGGAAGCGGGCGCCGCCGCCCCGGGGGGAAGGATTCTGCATGGCGAATGTCGTGGTGGTCGGCTCCCAATGGGGAGACGAAGGCAAGGGGAAAATCGTCGACTGGTTATCGGAGCAGGCCGACATCGTCGTCCGCTTCCAGGGCGGTCATAACGCCGGCCACACACTCGTTATCGACGGCATCACCTATAAGCTGTCGCTGTTGCCCTCAGGCGTCCTGCGTCCAGGCAAACTGGCGCTGATCGGCAACGGCGTCGTGCTCGATCCGCAGGCGCTGATCGAGGAGATCGACCGGCTGGAGAAACAGGGCGTCTCCGTCACCCCGGACAATCTGCGCGTGGCCGAGAATGTCGCGCTGATCCTGCCGCTGCATCAAGAGCTCGACGCTTTGCGCGAGACGTCGAACCCCGCCACCGCGATTGGCACCACGCGCCGGGGCATCGGCCCGGCCTATGAAGACAAGGTTGGCCGCCGCGCGATTCGGCTGATGGACCTGAAAGATCTGGACGCTCTTCGTCCGAAGATCGATCGGCTGCTGGCGCATCACAACGCGCTTCGCCGCGGCATGGACATGAAGGAGATCGAGCCGCGCGTGATCCATCATCAACTCGCCGCGATTGCGCCTTACGTGCTGCCGTTCATGGACTGTGTCTGGGCGCTGCTCGATGAGAAACGGCGTGAAGGCAAGCGCATCTTGTTTGAAGGCGCGCAGGGCGCGCTGCTCGACGTCGACCATGGCACTTATCCGTTCGTTACCTCTTCCAACACGGTGGCGGCGCAGGCCGCCACCGGTTCCGGGCTTGGGCCGACCGCGATCGATTACGTGCTTGGCATCTGCAAGGCCTATACGACGCGGGTGGGAGAGGGACCATTTCCGACCGAGCAAAAAAACCAGATCGGGCAGCTCATCGGCGAGCGCGGCCGCGAGTTCGGCACCGTGACCGGACGGGCGCGGCGCTGCGGCTGGTTTGATGCCGTGCTGGTGCGACAAACCGTCCGCACCAGCGGCATCGATGGCCTGGCGCTGACCAAGCTCGACATTCTTGATGGATTTGATGAAATCAAGGTCTGCATCGGCTATCGTCTGGACGGCCGGGAAATCGATTATCTGCCCGCCGGTGAGCGGGCGCAGGCAGAGGTCCAGCCGGTGTATGAGACGATCGCGGGCTGGAAGGACGCCACCGCGGGAGCGCGCTCCTGGGCCCAGCTGCCGGCGCAGGCGATCAAATATGTGCGGCGTGTCGAAGAGCTGGTCGGCTGTCCAGTGGCGTTGCTCTCTACCAGCCCGGAGCGTGAGGACACGATTCTGATGCAGAATCCGTTCGAGGCATAGCGGCAAGAATGACCGATTACTATCCGCTGATCGCCCGGGCCGTGACCGGTCTCGACAAGGGCACCGGCGAAGTCCGCCGTGCGCTGTATGAGCGCGCGCGCACGGCATTGGTCGCGCAGCTGCGCGGCGTGGAGCCGGCATTGACCGAAGCCCACATCACGCGCGAGCGCCTAGCGCTGGAAGAAGCGATCCGCAAGGTGGAAGCCGAAGCGGCACGGCGGCCGCGACCGCAATCTCCAGAGTCCGCGCGCGCCAACCTCGCGGCGCCACGGCCGGAAGCGCCCGACCGCCAGACGGAGGCGCCGGCGCAACCGCCGCCGGAGCCCAGCGGGGACGAGCCGCCGCTGCCGTTCGAGCCGCAATCACCGCCCGATGACGCTGCGCGGCGGGAGCCGGCTGCGCAATCAGAGGCCGCACCGCCGGAGTCGTCGACTGCTGCACGCAACGCCAGGTTTTCCGGCCTGCGCACGTCTCTGGTCGATGAAAGCCTCAAGGGCTTTCGTGGCGTAGCGGGGCAATCAGATGATCGCGGCGAAGACGCCGCTTCCGCCGCCATGTCGGCACGCGAGGCGCGCGCAGCCGACCCGCCGCCAAACAAGACCGAGCGCACAGAGCCGCGTTTGAGGCCGGAAAATCTTGGGCCATCGGGGCAGGCGTTTCCGCTGGCATCGCCGCGCCCGCAACCGCGCGCCGGCCAAGCCGGGCATCCGGTTCCGCCGCATCCGGATCCGGAGGAATTTGACGAACGGGAAGAACAGCGGCTGCGCCGGGGGTGGGGCGGCGCCGCCCGCATGATCGTCGCCCTCGCTGTCATCGTCGTGCTGGCGGCGGCGGCCTTCTTTGCCTACCTCGAATGGGGAAGCAACATCTCCGGCATGCTTCAGTCGGGGCGCAGCCCCGCCACGCTGGCGTCGAAGGAAGCGCCGCAGGCACGGCCGAAAATTTCCGACCGGATCGGTGGCGCGCAGCAGGATTCAGCCGCGCGTCCCGCGCGCAATACGGGAGCCGCGGTAGCGCAGCGCGCGGTGCTCTATGAACAACAATCGGATCCGCAGGAGCGCAAGCAATATGTCGGCTCGGTGATCTGGCGCACGGAGACGACCTCTCCCGGACCCGGTCAGCCGCGCCGACGTTGCGGTAAAGGCTGAGGTGGAAATCCCGGAACGCAACATGCGGATGAGCTTCACCGTGCGGCGCAATCTGGACGAGTCGCTCCCGGCCAGCCATACCATCGAGATCCTGTTCAGCACGCCGCCGGATTTTCAGCCCGGCGGCATCGCCGACGTGCCGAGCGTGCTGATGGAAGATACCGAACAACGCAGCGGCACCCCGCTGACCGGTCTGCGGGTGAAAGTCACCAGCGGCTTTTTCCTGATCGGTCTGTCCTCGGTGGAGAGCGACATACGGCGCAATGTGCAACTTCTGAAGGAGCGCGCCTGGCTGCACATCCGCATCAGCTATAACAACGGGCAGCGCGCTTTGCTGGCGATCGAAAAAGGCGTCCCAGGCGACCGCGTTTTCGAGGAGGCCTTGAACGCCTGGGGTCAGACCCCGCCGCAGCCAAGCCGCTGAGACCGGCGACCTGCTCAGTTCGTCATCGCCGAATTTATTCCGGCCATCCGCGATGAGAGAAGCAGTGCGTTGCTGAGCGACATGGCCGCGACGTAAGGGCGTTTACGCCGTCTTCGCGGGCTATGTGCGGCCATGACGAGGATAGCTGTTCGTGACGGTTACTGCGCGGCGACAGCCGGACGCGCTTCCGGCGCCTCCATCGTGGCGACGCGGTTCTTCACCGCCTTTTGCACCTTCTCGAAAGCCCGCACCTCGATCTGCCGCACGCGCTCGCGCGACACGCCGAATTCCGTTGCCAATTCCTCCAGCGTGATGGGGTCTTCGGCAAGGCGGCGCGCCTCGAAGATACGGCGCTCGCGATCGTTCAGCACGTCGAGCGCCTGCACCAGTGCGGAATGGCGGTTATCCGCCTCTTCGCTCTCGGCCAGGATGCGCTCCTGGGTTGGCGCGTCGTCCACCAGCCAGTCCTGCCACTCGCCGGCGTCGCCGTCGTCGCGGATCGGGGCATTGAGCGAGGAATCGCCGCCCAGGCGGCGATTCATGTCGACCACGTCCTGCTCGGTCACGCCAAGGCGCTGCGCGATCAGCTTGACCTGATCCGGCCGCAGGTCGCCCTCGTCGAGAGCGGAAATCTTGCTCTTGGCCTTGCGCAGGTTGAAGAATAATTTTTTCTGGTTGGCGGTGGTGCCCATCTTCACCAGCGACCAGGAGCGCAGGATGTATTCCTGGATCGCCGCCTTGATCCACCACATGGCGTAGGTGGCGAGGCGGAATCCCTTCTCCGGCTCAAATCGCTTCACCGCCTGCATCAACCCGACATTGCCTTCGGAAATGACCTCGGCGATCGGCAGGCCATAGCCGCGATAGCCCATCGCGATTTTCGCAACCAGACGCAGATGGCTGGTGACGAGCTTGTGCGCGGCCTCGCGGTCGTCGTGCTCGCGCCAGCGCTTGGCCAACATGTATTCCTGCTGCGGTTCCAGCATCGGGAACCGCCGGATCTCTTCCAGATAGCGGGTAAGACCGGATTCGGCCGTCAGGATCGGCAAGGCCGAGGAACGGGCCATAGTTAGCGCCCTCCAAGTTGCTGCCCCCGGGATCGGCGGGCGAGTCGCGCCGCCGCTTCAGGAGCCGACGGCGCATCCAATGCTGCGGCTGCGAAGTGCAGACCGCATACGCAGCATACAGGAGCCGGGGGCCCAAAGAAATAGGGCCCCGCGCCGACAAGTCTCAGCTGCCAGCTTATTCGCTGCAAGCCGTTGATGGGTTACGGATTTCGCCGGATTAGGGCTCTGCCCGCGTCCCGCCATTCGCGGTCAGGACGCGTGATAAACGAGCGAGATCGGCCGGCAGTTCCGAACGGAACTCCAGCATCTCCCCCGAAGAGGGGTGCTCGAAGGCCAGGAGATAAGCATGCAAGGCCTGCCTTCCAAGGGCCGCAAGGGCCTCCTGCGCCTGGCCGCGACAGATGCACCGCCTTGGTTCGGAAGCCGGGACCATAGGTATCGTCACCGAGCAGCGGATGGCTGATATGCGCCAGATGCACCCGGATTTGATGGGTTCTTCCGGTCTCCAGCCGGCAGGCGAGCAGGCTCGCCACCGGCTTGCCGTCGGTGCCGGTGTAGCGTTGCAGCACCTCCCAATGGGTCACCGCCTCCCGCCCGCCTTGCCGCACCGCCCGCTTGTCGCGTGCATGCGGATGACGGTCGAGCGGGGCATCGATCGTGCCTTTCGGGCGGTCGGGGGCGCCCCAGACGAAAGCCAGATAGCCGCGCCGCAAACCGCCCCGCGTCCGGCCGTGGTCGGCGAATTGGTCGGCGAGCGAGCGATGCGCGGCATCGTTCTTGGCCACCACCATCAGGCCGGTGGTATCCTTGTCGAGCCGGTGCACGATGCCGGGCCGCCGCACCCCGCCGACGCCGGAAAGACTGTCGCCGCAATGCGCGATCAGCGCATTGACCAGCGTGCCGGTCCAGTTTCCCGCCGCTGGATGCACCACGAGGCCGCGCGGCTTGTCGATGACGATGAGATCGTCGTCCTCGTAGACCACCTTGAGCGGAATATCCTCGCCGAGCGGCTCGGCCGGCTCCGGCGGCGGGACCGCGACGGTGACGACTTCGCCGGATTTGACGCGATAGCCGGGATCAAGGATCGTGCGCCCGCCGATCGCCACCGCGCCATCGAGGATCAGGGCCTTGAGACGCGAACGCGACAGCGCCTCGATACGGGCGGCGAGCACGCGGTCCAGCCGCTCGCCGGCTTCCTCGCCGGCGATGACGACTTCTTCACTGGAACCCTGCGGCATCGTCATGAGCACTTCATTATCCGAATCCGAAGAGCCGCTCGATCCCGCAAGCCGCGCGCTTCGCCGCCAAGGTGCGGTTGCTGATGCTGGTTTCGGCATTGACCACAATGCTGGCTGTCGGGGCGGTGCTTGCCGTTATCGGCTATCGCGTTTTCAGGGCCGAAGGAAGCGCCGGCATCGTCGAGGTGACCGCCACTTTGCCGAAAGGTGCACGCATTATCAGCACGGTTGCGGCAGGCGATCGTATTACCGTCACCATCCAGATCGCCGATGCGATTGAAATCCGCACCTTTGATGCCAAAACTTTGCAGCCCGCCGGGCGGTTGCGCTTCCTGGTGGAGCCGTAAACGCATGGCCAGTGTTCAGCCCGACCGGGCGGTGCTAATTTCGCTGTAACTGAGAGGAAGCATGTCGAAGACCCCAGCCAAAGCCTCCAAGAAACCCTCCGTCGGCGGCACCGCTCCCGAAAACGGAATCGTTGTCGGCAAGAGCGGCAAGTATGAAGTGCTCGATCTGAAGTTCGGCAACCGGCACGGGCTGATCACCGGCGCGACCGGCACCGGCAAGACCGTCACGCTGCAGGTGCTGGCCGAAGGCTTCTCGCAAGCCGGCGTGCCGGTCTTCGCCGCCGACATCAAAGGCGATCTGTCGGGCGTCAGCGCGGCGGGCGAGGCCAAGGAAGCGCTGGTGCAGCGCGCCGAAGAGATGGGCCTGTCATACCAGCCCGACGAGTTTCCCGTGGTCTTCTGGGACGTCTTCGGCGCAGCAGGGCCATCCGATCCGCGCCACCATCTCGGAAATGGGACCGCTGCTGCTGTCGCGGATGATGGAGCTCAACGACACGCAGGAAGGCGTGCTCAACATCGCCTTTCGCATCGCCGACGAGCAGGGGCTTGCGCTGCTCGATCTGAAGGATCTGCGCGCGATCCTCGGCCTGGTGGCCGAGAACGCCGCCGAGCTGCAGAAGATACGGGCAATGTCTCGACCGCGACGGTCGGCACCATCCAGCGGCAGCTGCTGGTGCTGGAGAACCAGGGCGCCAAGCTTTCTTCGGCGAGCCGGCGCTCGACCTCGACGACTTCATGCGCACCGACCGCGACGGCCGCGGCATCATCAACATCCTGGCGGCCGACAAGCTGATGGAGAATCCGCGGCTCTATGCGACGTTCCTGCTGTGGCTGCTGTCGGAGCTGTTCGAGGAACTGCCGGAAGTCGGCGATCTCGACAAGCCGAAGCTCGTGTTCTTCTTCGACGAGGCGCATCTGCTGTTCAACGATGCGCCGAAAGCCCTGCTGGAGAAGATCGAGCAGGTGGTGCGGCTGATCCGCTCCAAGGGCGTCGGCGTCTTCTTCGTCACGCAGAACCCGCTCGACGTGCCGGAGACGGTGCTGGCGCAGCTCGGCAACCGCGTGCAGCACGCGCTTGCGCGCCTTCACGCCGCGCGATCAGAAGGCGGTGAAGGCCGCCGCCGACACCTTCCGCCCGAACCCGAAGCTCGACACCGCGCAGGTCATCACCGAACTCGGCAAGGGCGAGGCGCTGGTGTCGTTCCTGGAAGGCAATGGCGTGCCCTCGATGGTGGAGCGCACGATGATCCGCCCGCCTTCGGCACGGCTCGGCATCGATCAGCGCCGCGGAACGCAGCGCGATCATCGCAGGAAGCCCGGTGAAGGGCAAATACGACACCGCGGTCGACCAGGAATCCGCCTACGAGATGCTGCAGAAGCGGGTCGAGCAACCGAGACCGCGCGCGGCGGAGGGCCGCGGACGGCGGCTTTTTGGGCAGGATCGGCGATGCGCTCGGCGGCATCTTCGGCACCGGCCGCGGGCGCGGCAAGCGGCTGTCGACCGGGCAACTGGTGACGCGCGAAATCACCCGCACGGTCACCAACCGTGTCGCCGGCAAGATCGCCGCCGACATCGGCAAGTCGCTCGGCGGCTCGATGGGCGGATCGATCGGCCGCGCCATCGTGCGTGGAACTCTCGGGGGCATCCTGCGTCGTTAGTCAGCACCGCTTTCACACCGGAGGTTATTATGCGCATTCACGGCCTGATCCTTGCTTTGCTGCTTCCCATCTTCGCCGCGGTTCCCGCCCTGGCGCAAAGCGGCGCCATGCAGCCCGGCACGACGCCCGCCAAGCCGGCCGCGGCGCCGGCCGCCACGTCTCATCGACATCAACACCGCCAGCCAGGCGCAGCTCGAGCCGCTGAAGGGCATCGGTCCCGCGCGCGCCGAAGCGATCATCAAGGGCCGGCCCTACAAGGGCAAGGACGAGCTGGTGCAGAAAAAGATCGTTCCGCAGAACGTCTATGACGACATCAAGGAACAGATCATCGCCAAGCAAAACTAGCTGGCGCAAAACTAGCCGGCGCTATGCAGGCGCGCCCGCGCGCGCTTGCATTGACTGCCTGATGTTGTTTAATTCCAAGGCCCTTCGCTCCCTTCGTCTAGCGGTCCAGGACGCGGCCCTCTCAAGGCTGAAACACGGGTTCGATTCCCGTAGGGAGCGCCATGTATTGGGACTTCTGAAAGTTCACCCACTACTAGTAGCGTCTTTTTCAACGCACTAATTCATACGGAAAATATACGGAATGGTCGTGCGCGGACTTGTGCGTATCTTCTTGAACGAGCGCGCATAAGCCCAGCAAGCCCAATTCGAAACCAATCGATCCCGTGATCAACTTGGTTGGACATATTTCCAGCTCAGCAAACTTCAGTCGGCCCGTTCAATCTGCTCCAAAATCATTTCGGCATTTTCGAGCGCCTTGCGTAGGTAGCCAATCTCATCGGCCCCAAGACTAATGCCCTTCGGTGTGGGAGCGAGCTTTCCTTCTTTCTTATACCAAAGGCGGATATCCAAACGTTGGCGCCCTTTGTAACTTCCTAATCTTGCCCGGATCACTCCGCCGGATCTTTTCCACTTAGCTATGGTCTTCGCTTTCTGCATCTGTCGGCCTCGCATCACCTTCGAGTTTTGGTAGAGTTCTAAGCCATACAGCGAGTTCATCGGAAACAATTACAGTTCGCCGACCGCACTTACGAGCCACCAAGTCCCCGCGTTTGATGGCGGCATAGATAGTGGTCCTGCCGATGCCGGATAGTTCCGCGGCTTGTTCGATGCTTAGGGCGAGCCGTTGCATTGTCCTGACCGTCAGCCTCGTCGTCTGATGAGCGACGAGGACTAATGACGCCCGCGCTGCGCCCGTAAAATGGATTAATTCGCAAATCGCCGTGAGATAGGAGGTTTTGAATGGGCTCGATATCACTGCGAACAGCTGCTCTAAAACTGGAAAAGATCAAAAATCCTAAAAGTAAGAGGATTGCACTGGATAAACTGCTCAGCGAACTCCAGAAGAGAACTCGCTTAGGGCTGGTTTCCAAAGCCCAAAACCGTTCGCCGATTGGATAGTAATCCCCGACGACTATTGGAAAAAGATTTCATTGAAACAGCTGCGATCATTGAAGTCGGACGGCGGGGGCACTTTGAGAGTACCCCTCAGTGACTTCGCCGATCAGTGTGTCGATCTCTTGGAAAAGACGATCGGTAAGACTTCCGTCTCTGAAAATTATCCTGCAACACTTAAAGACGCTACTTCAAGCGGGGCAAGATCGCTACGAGGTCATGGTGCTCGACAAGGACTGGGAAACCTATCTTCAAGAAAACCAGTTGTTTGAACGGCCGGAACACGGCTCAAACGCTGGCGCGCGGGAGAAAGAAAAGTGGCGCGATCTCGCGGGCTTAATCGCGGCTTATATGCTTGTAGAGCATAAAGTAGAAGTATCTACTCGTCTCGACGCCACCGCAGCTGGTAAGGCGATTTTTGAGGAAGCAAGCAAAGATGGAGACGTCAGCAAGTTGCCGAAAGACACTACGAATAAGCGGCATCATTCCGTTCGTGTACGAGAACATGGCGAGATTCAGAAAGAAAATGAATTCCGCGAATTAATAAATTTTACGCGCAGAGCGTCAACCCGCATGGAGAACTCCCTCGCTAAAAGGAGGCACTCCATGAGAAGAACAAGTCAAAAGATCCACAGCATATCGCTTTCTAAAATAACGGTCACGAAAGGCGACCGGGCGATCGATAAGGAGAAAATTAATCAATTGCCGAGTCGATGAAGAGAATAGGGCTGAGAACGCCGATAACCGTAATGAAACGAAAAAAGGGGATCCCTTTTTAGTCGCCGGTGCCCACCGGGCGGAAGCTGCCAGACTGCTGGGTTGGAAAAAAATCGATTGCGTCTATTTCAAAGGCACAAACGAAAAGGCTCGTACCTGGCGACTTGTCGAAAATTTTCATAGAGCGGATTTGACGGCCCTGCAGCGCGCTGAATTAAGCGAGGAATGGCGGAAAATTCTACAAAAGAAAAAGTCTGAGCGAGATCCGAAGCATGACAAGGGTTTTAAAAAGGCAGCAAAAGCGACCGGGCTCTCCAAGAGACAATAAGGCGAGCTAACATAATACAGGGCATATCATCTGAGGCGAAATTGGAGGCGCGACGTCTGGGACTTACGATAACCAGCAGGCGCTTCTAACGGTGGCCAAACAGGCCAGTCCCGAGCTGCAAGTAAAGAAGGCAAAAGAACTGGCAAATTTGAAGAAGTCGAGTCCCCGAACTCGGCCAAAAAGCCTGAAGGATGAATTGCTTTCTGCAGGTCTCAAAAATAACAGCAGTAAGGCTGCAAAGGAGCGTGCCACCTTAAACAAAGCCTGGCATTCGAGCGAAGCCTTCCGCCTTGTCTGGAAGCAGTCACATAAAAAAGTACGTACGCGTTTCTTCGAAGACATTATGATGGGATAGAATTGCTTCTGGGGCGTTCGTGAATGCATCAGGGGTGGGCAACTTGCCCACCCCGGCATGGTTGGGCGTTGATTTGCACATGCAGCTAAGGCGTAAGCTCAGGTTCTCGCCGAGCAGCTTAACGGCGATCTTCAAAGCTCAGATCGTACCTTTGGCAGGATCAGTATCTGGCTTTCATCTGCGCGACCACGCCTGACGGTTTTCAGTAGATAGTCCACCAAGCCCCGTGCATACGTCACGTTTTCGCACCCAATTTCGCTAATGGCACCACGGGCATATCTGCTTTGGTGGTCCTCAACATGCTGGACCGCGCATTCCTTCCATCTTGAGTACGGGGGGTGTCAGCAGAATGGCATGAAAATGAATGCCGCCGTCATTGAAGAAAAGCTCGCGAAGGCTTGTCTTTTCCCCTTTGAACACCGGTCTATCTGGTATTCCGAACACGATAGGCAGGAATCTTTGCTGACTTGGGGCGCGCGGGTCGCGGTGAAGCGCAGACAAAACTGACCGTAAAACCTTGCGCTTATCGCTCGGTGCATTTGTTCAACAATTGAATCTGACGATCCCTTGAGTGCTTTGAATTTAAAAGTTATGAAGTACGCTTTCCATCCCAGCATCCTGTAATCCTCTATCCACTGTTCCATTCCAATCAACCAATACGTAAATTCCTTTTTCATCATTGCCTCCTAAAAAATCATGAATCTCTATGCTGTAATCAATGTCTCAGTCTCTAGATGTCAGTTCAGCCAATGTATTCATTGAACATAGTACCTCATTGAACATAGTACCTCATTGAACATATCTCCTTCATATTCTAACGCCGCCGGTCGCTCGATTGTGGGACTGATGTCAGTAGAACTGCTTTGATCGGCCGCGTACGCTTTCCGCATCATCACACGAGCTACAATGTCAAATTAGTTTACAGATGTTGCTCTGCATGACGCCATTCCGGGCGTGAAGTGATCCGCGGGCCTGACTTAATTCACTAACGCGGCTCCAACATTAAACCCGCGGCGAAACAGTAGTTAGCGACCCGTGCGCTGAACGCTAATTTGAGTGCGATGAGTTCTCATCTAGCGAGGACTGCGACATGCGCCTGAAAATGACCAAGGAGCTGAAATTCTGGATCGACATTCAATTGCAAGACCGGGGAATGGACGAAGACCGGGCGGAACTGATCCGCGACGCGTTGCAAGAATTCGAAGCGTGCGGGGATGCCATGCGCGACATCGGGAAAGGCGGCTCAATTGTTTGGCGGCCAACCGAGCACATGCGTCAACGCCTTGCCGATGCCAGCGCGACGCGTTAGCTGATCTGAAGAACGATTTTATGACCTTCTCGGCCGTGACCTTAAGCAAACATGCGCAACCGGGCGGGGAGCGCACACCCTATTCCGACGCTGCTTTGCAGGCTGAACTACTGCGCCTGCAAACTGCGTGGCGGCGCTGTCAATGCGACCGTGATCGGGGCGCGATCTACTATGGCTTCCTGGAAACCGTCTTTTCACGGTTACGGTCTGGAGGGTTGAACAGCGCGAGGTCAAACGTACACGTCGTATGTTGCGCAAGGCTGGGGCTAATATCCCTGCAATGATCGAACCTTTTGCTGGGCTGATAGTCGCAGCGGCTTACCCGACCAAGATCGATCGCCGCACCGTCAGCAAGTGGTCCCGCGCCCTCCGCTTCGTCGCACAGGATAAGCGACCCGATCAGGCGCTGCAGCCATACATGTCGCGAAGCGGCGGGATCAACGGCTGTGCGGGCCAATTTACCTGTCGCCTGGGGCGCAGACGCTAAATTTGCGCTAAAAAGCTCACACAGCGAACGCGTGAGACAAAAAACACTTTCCGAGCCCTTTGCCGCGATAGTTGACGAGCACTCGACGGCCTTGTCGGAATCTCAGGATCCACCGAGGCTTCCACCCAACTTGGACGAGGCTTTCGCCAACCTACTTCGCGCTTTTCTATCTCCGAACGCCGGCACGCGGCGCTGAAATTCCTTTCTGCCGAAGGCCGTGGATTAGCTACGGCGTTGCCTGGGCGGCCCAGCCGCTTAAGCCGACGTAGGTGATCTCGAAATGGCAGCGCCCTTCTTGCGCAGTGTCCATATATGGATATATTATATCCATATATGGAGTACTATATCCATATATGGAGAAATCGCATGGCAAAGGTGAAGGCGAAAGACCCACCACCGACACCGATTGCAATCGATCGCCGCGCTGACAGCGACGTTCGGAAGGAGATGTCTGGTCCTGGAATCCGGTCTTTTTTAATGCGGGCCTAGTGGAGCCTAAGTGTTGACGAGAGACGCGGCCTCCTTGGTTGGCCAGCGCCGTCAACGTACCACAAGTACAAAAGCGGCGACGTTAGTACGTTGTCGTATGACACGCTCACACGCATTTCTCTGGTCCTTGGTATGTTCAAGGCGCTGAACATACTTTATCCGACGCGAATTTGGCTAATCGTTGGGTAAAGCTTCCAAATTCAAATATGGTGTTTGGTGGCAAGACGCCGATTGAATTCATGGTTACTGAGGGCGGGATGGACGCCATGTACAGGTCTGCGGCTTCTGGACGGACGGCGGGGTGGGTGGAATTGAGTCCGCCGTTCACGTTGACCAACAAAATACAAGCCGCCTAATTCCGAGTTGGTCGCCAGCTGGGACTTCTCGACACGATAGTGGCTCCAGGATCTGCGGTACATCATTGAGTTAGAGAGCTGGAAATGACCGGCTCCAATCCGAGCTCGGCGTCATAATGACCGTTCCCGCAGCCGAATGGGTGGTTGGCTTCACCCATGCATCTGCCATCATGGCCGCTTATTCCCATCTTACCCAACCGGCGGTCGCTTCAGCTCAAGTAATAGGGGTGCTTGGTATGCTGGCTTTTCTCTTCAAACAGCGATCGCGGAAACCGTTTATCACCGCACGCAAGAGCTAAGCGAAATTGGCGTGTTTGATACTCGCGTTGAGATGCGCCAGTACCTTGCTGATTTCAACGCCGAATTTCATGACGTCCGCGCGAGACTAGCCTTCGATGTGCTTCACGACCCGAACAATTACGATAATGGCAGGCCTCTCGCGGACGACCCGCCGGGTGACCGGGTCCAATGGCGTCGTCTATCGAAGCGTTCGCCATGTTGGCGGCGAATGTATTGCCTGTTTCAGGCCACGTCTGGTTCTAATGGTGCGGCCCGCCGCGCACTTTGAATATGTCTGGCAAGGCAACCCCACGCCGATC
>CAVSWC010000002.1:0-48342 GCA_963731585.1 uncultured Alphaproteobacteria bacterium | reverse complement strand
TTGCTCCGCTTGGCGCCGATTACCGTGACCACCGCGCCGGACCACCGTAGCAATTCAGTGTGGCCGGAGCTGCTCACCGTCCGCTGCCCATTCCGTCGATCCATAAAGTCGCTGCCTTACAGAGCGCCGAGGGGAACCGGGGCGTGCAATCATTCATCAATGCGGTCACAGCGTTCATCTGCCTTTCGTTTCCGGCATGGGCGCAAACGAGCCAGGAAGTTGCCGGCGCCTACAGGCTCGAATATGAGACGCAGGAGAGCAACGGCGTTAAACAGAAGTCCACGCTGACGGCGTTGCTTGATGTTGACAGACAGGGCGTTATAGCCTCGTAACGATTGCCCGCGGCCTTCCCAAGATCGCCTCGAACAACTTCGAAATCACGGCTACGCCCGAGGAAGGTTAAAGCCATAACCGCTGGAGTGGTTGCCCACTATGGCTCATATGCCGTCAGTGGCGATACGTTGATTTTCAAAATTGAGCGCGCTTCATTTCCGAAATGGGATGGCACCGAGCAAAAAAGACCCTTCACTCTTGCCGGTGATGATCTGGTTACACGCGCCGTCTCATCGGGAGGGGGCAGCGTCACGTTGAACTGGAAAAGGGCGAAATAGCATTGGCCAGTTCCCATTTTCAGGCTGGCCCATTCAGCGGCTCGATGCTGCGGCCTCTAGGCGATGTCCACCGTAACGTTTGCACCGCAGCAAATTTCTCCTGGTATTGGGTTGCCGAACTTTCGACCCTGCTAATAGTTGTGTAGAAGTTCTCCGATCTCGCTCTGCGAGACAGGTGCATCATGGCCACTC
Organism: uncultured Alphaproteobacteria bacterium; assembly: GCA_963731585.1. Classification (GTDB taxonomy): domain Bacteria; phylum Pseudomonadota; class Alphaproteobacteria; order Rhizobiales; family Xanthobacteraceae; genus CANKHA01. The sequence goes on along the minus strand of CAVSWC010000002.1, from coordinate 47,539 downwards.
CAAAATCTCCCCCACCCGAAGGGGTGACGGGAACGTTCGCCCAAATTGTGGAGGAGTTTACCACCCTCGTGCAAACCGAACTGCGGCTGCTGCGAACGGAGCTTACCGAGGCGGTGGCGGCTATCGGGATTGGAATAGGCCTGATTGTGGCGGGCGGTGTTCTCTTGATGGCTGCGGCGATGTTGTTCTTGCAGGCGATTATCAGCACACTCGTTTCTTATGGTTGGAGCCTGCCCGTCGCAACTCTTGTCGTAGCGGTAGTTGTCCTGATCCTGGGAATGGTCCTGTTATGGCTCGGCGTCACGCGAGCTCCAGGCCAAGAACCTTGTCCCATCGAAAACGATTAAGCAGGTGGAACGCGACCTAGCCGTGGCCAAATCAGAAGTAGGTGCTTCATGACCGACACGACCCAAGCATTGGAACGGCAGGCGGACAAGTCCCGCAGGCGCCTTACCGGACTGATGGATGATCTGCAGAGCCAAATGTCCCCGGGAGTCATGCTTGATAAGGCCCTCGGCTTCTCTACCGACGGAGCCGCCGAGCTGGGCGACTCCCTCATTCGGCAGCTGGCGAAACACCCGCTTCCTTATTTGCTGATCGCCGCGGGGATCGGCTGGCTGATGTTTTCCGAGGCGACGGAAAAACGCCAACCGCGGACGCGCAAACAAGCCAGGCCCCGCAAACAAGCCAGCCGTCGAAAAGCGCCTTCCAAAAAAAAAACCGCAGCTGATCGAGCCCTTGCCGTTGGGTGAAGTGAGCGAGCCTCAGTTGAGGATTTGAGATGCTTTCGGACGCCTGGGCGCTGCTCAAGCAGACCGTAGTTTCATTCATCGACGACGAGGCTTTGAGTAAAGGCGCTGCGATAGCGTTCTACACCGTCACGTCCATTGCTCCGGTTCTCCTCATCGTTGTTGCAATTGCTGGTCTGGCATTCGGGCGTGATGCGGCGCAGAACGCCATCACCGGACAGCTCAGCGGCCTGATGGGTCAGCAAACGGCCGACGTTCTGCAATCAGCGATAGCCAGCGCCGCCGGCCAGTCATCCGGGATCCTGGCGACCATCATTGGGGTCGTCACGTTAATCGCGACTGCATCAGGCATGTTCGGGGAAATGCAATCTGCTTTGAACGCAATCTGGAAAGCCAAGCCGCAAGCGACGACCGTGTCGCGATTAATCCGGGCGCGGGCGGCCAGCTTAGGATTGGTCGGGACCCTCGGCTTCTTGCTCATTGTGTCACTCGCGGTGAGTGCAGGACTTACCGCATTCGGCAATTATCTCGATGCGGTTCTGCCGATCGGAAAGATCCTGATTACGATACTGAACTTTGTCGTGTCCTTTGCGCTTCTCGCGGTCCTCTTTGCTGCGATCTACAAGGTACTGCCGGACCGGCACATTGAGTGGCGGGACGTGATAGTTGGGGCGATGGCTACATCGATCCTCTTTACAATCGGGAAATCCCTCATTGGTTGGTATCTTGGCAGCAGCGCAGTCGCCTCCAGCTATGGCGCCGCTGGCGGCCTGATCGTGCTGCTGCTGTGGGTCTATTACTCAGTGCAGATATTCTTGCTCGGTGCAGAGTTTACCAAGACCTTTGCTAATCGCCATGGCAGCAAACAGCGCAAGCGTGTCAGGTAACGAAACGCAGGCCGCCGCTACATGAAAAAGGCCGCCAACCGAGGCGGCCTCCCATGAATGACAGCGTAAATGCCCTGATTGACCCTGGCAATCCATCCTGTCGAGCCTTGACCCGGCAATCCATGCACTCGTCTACCCACCCATCAGACAAGATGGATTCGCTGGTCAAGCCCGCACATGACGAAGAAGATGGCGACCTAATTAGGGTGCGCCATATTTCTGACCCGGCCGCGGCTCGTACACCAAGTCAGTCCTCGCATTGCGATCTGCAAGCTCTGCAAGCCGCATGTAGCTTGCCGCCATCTTGGCATACTCAGTTTGCAACGCTGGTGCTGGCTCTGATTTTGCCATCGCGGCGAACTCCGCCGCTCTTACGCGATACTGGTCGGCTGTGCTCATGACGCGGCCCAGAAGCTTTTGTTGAGCTCTGCTTAAATGCGCCGCAACTTACTAACGAGTCGTTATACCCTCCAAAACAAAAATTAGTGAATTAGGACGGTGCGGGATAAGCGGAATAAGGCCACTCAGTATCGATTTGGGACAGGACCCCATTGGGGCAGTGCCGGTTGGTTTGCCATGCTTGAACTCCCCTACCCCTCTATCGCCGGCTGCTCGTCCTTGCGGTCGACGCGGTCGGTGAAATATGGGGAGCGCTTGGGGTCGTCGCGGCCACGGTGGAGGACATCAAAGCGGCAATCGAGAACGCGCACGACCACGCGCCGCCGTTAGCTGCCGAGTAGGAAGACCCCCCTCATCCTGAGGAGCAGCCGAAGGCTGCGTCTCGAAGGATGCCCGCAGCAGCCGGTCCCGTTCCCGAAGATCGGCACTAATCGGTGCGCAGTGCCATAGCCGACTTGCGATGCTTCGAGACGCGTTTCTGCGCAACGCTTCTCAGCATGAGGAGATATTTTTGTGTTTGCGGCGACGCTATGTTCTCCCCGCTTATTCCCGCGCCTCAGGAGCGCCGTTCGACGGACCGGATCATAGGGCAACACCGCAACCGCGCGCCCGTGATCCTCACCTCTCTGATGATCTCGCCGCCGTCGACGCGCATCAGCACGCGGAACAGATTGCACCAACCCTCATGCAGCGAGTCCTTCGCAATGATTTCTGGAGGCATGTTACGCACCCTAAGCCGCCGCGGCGTGAATTGATCGCTCGGTCCGCCGAAAGCGAATGCATAATGAAGAAGGCCATGCGGGCTAAGTTCCCGGCAGATGGCGGGTTTGAGAGCGAGAGTTTCCATAAATTCCTGCCCGTCAAGATGCGGCCTCTCCAGCAGACGATGAGCGAGGGCAATTCGTTAGTCATCCCTAACGGGTCGGCGAGAGCGCCGGGAACGCAAGCATGCGATGGGCGTTTAAGGCCTAAATCAGACAGGAACAGCCATGAAAATCACCCCCGGCAAACCCGACCGAGCGAGGATAGATTTGACCGATGACGTCGCGGCCCGCGCCTGGGCGAAGAAACTCGGGAAATCGCGAGAGGAAATTGCCGCAGCGATCGAGAAGGTCGGTGACTGTGCATCGGCGGTAAAAAAGCAGCTTGGCTGTCAGGATAAGGTCGAGAACAGCCAGCCAGCCGGGGGCTAGCGCCTCGACGCCAGGTTGCCGACGATGCTGCAACCCATTTGCTATGACATTGCTGCCGGCGAGATTTCGCTAGAGCCGCATTTAGGTTGGCGCGTGCGAGAGATAATGGTTTCGCTGCCACTTACTCCGCCCTCATCCTGAGGGGCAGCCGAAGGCTGCGTCTCGAATGCGCCGCAAGCCCGCGAAGACGGGCGTAAACGCCCTTATGTCCCGGCCATCTCGCTTCGGTGAGCACTGCGTTCCTGATTGGGATGGCTGGAATAAGTCCGGCCATGACGACAGAAAGGTTGCAAAGCGCGTCCTGCCCCGCTCAGCCGCGCAGGAACGGGCCTGCCAAGCGATAAAAATCCTTCTCCGCATCCCACTGCACGAGATGCTTGCAGTTCGGCACGATGTGCAGATCGAGCTGCGGCTTCTGCTGCTTCAGCGCGGTGGCGCGCGTGGCAGCCTGGCCGCGATCATCGCGGCCATAGATCATCAGCATCGGCTGCTTCACCTCATCCAGGCGCTGCCACATCGCTTTCTTGTTGGGGTCTTTCGGCTTGCCCTTGTTCTTGGCGCCGGCCGCGTTGCGCGCCAGGAAAGCCTTGTGGTTCTTGCCGGTGCTCAGGCGCAGGCGCTCTTGCACCACGTCATCGGTGATCAGCTCCTGATGGAAGGCGTTCTTCGCCAGTATCTCCCGCACGTCGGCGGCGGTGGGCTCGCGCTCGCCGCCCTCTTCGCCTTCGGCGGGACCGGCGCTTTTCTTGGCCGCCTCGCTCTCGGGCAAAGGCGGCAACAGGCTGCCGGTTCCCAGCACGACCAGCTTGCTGACGCGTTCGGGATTCGAGACGGCCAGCTTCCGCGGCCATGTTGCCGGCCTGCGAGTGGCCGACCAGCGCCGCCTTCTCGATGCCAAGCGCATCCATGAATTGCAGGATGAATTTGGTGCGGAAGCCGATTCCCCAGTCCGGCGGATCGTCGGAGAGGCCGAAGCCGGGCTGGTCGTAGGCGATGACGCGCAGGCCGAAGCCGGCGAGCGGCGCGAGATTGCGCCGAAAGACGTCCGCGGCTGAACCGAGCGAGGCGCCGTGCAGCAGGATGACCGCCGGGCCCTGCCCCTGCTCGAGATAGCGCGTGCGTAATCCCGCAACGGTGACGTACTTGTCTTCGGTTTTGGTAGCGAGCGCCGCGTCCATATCTCAAACCTTCCTAGTTGCCGCTGGTGGCCGTGGCCTCGCCCGCCGCCTTGATGACTTCCGGCGAGGACTTGTAGGCATCAGCGATAATTTTGGCCACCTTCTCGCCGCTGACGGCATCGATCTCGAGATTCTGCTTCTGGGCTTCGGCAAGCCAGCGCGGATCGGAGGTTGCAGCCTGGAAGGCTTTGCGCAGCGCGGCCACGCGCTCGGCCGGCACGCCGGGCGGCGCCAGCATCGGGCGGTCCATGCCTTGCGGCGAGAAGATCAGCCGCAGCACCTGTTTGGTCTTCTCGTCCTTGGCGAGCTCGCCCACGGTCGGCACGTCCGGAAAGCGCTCGCTGCGCTCGAGCGAAAGCTGGATCGGCACATGCACTTTTTTCTCCGGGAACCAATCCGGCCGCGTCGACTGAATGGAGTTCACCAGCCCGCCGCAGCGGCCGTGCACCTCGCCGCGCTCCATGGCAAGAAACACCTCGTTGCCGCCCTTGTAGCCGGAGATGATCTTGATGTTGGCGTTGAACAGCTTGTTGAGCATCGCGCGGCAGCGTTTCCATTTGCGAGCCGGCGCCGGAAGTGCCGACCACAAAACCCTTTTTCAGCAGGTCTTCCCAGGTCTTGATGCCCGAGCCGTGCCAGGCCACGCACATGCCGGACGCGGTATTGAGGCTGCCGATCCAGTGCATCTGGCGCGGGTCGAAGGTGGCGCCTTCCAGTCCATAAAGCGGGGCATAAGCGACGCTGGAATGCACCAGCCCGATGGTGGTGCCGTCCTTGGGCGCAACCGACATCAAATAGTTCATCGCCTTGATGCCGCCGGCGCCCGGCATGTTCTGCACCAGGATCTTCGGCTTGCCGGGAATATGGTCGGAGTAAATCGCGGCGAAGGCATGCGCGTAGCTGGCATAACCCCCGCCTGCACCGGCGCTCAGGATCCAGGAGATCTGCTTGTCCTTGTAGAAATCCGCAATCGGGTCGGCCCCGGCCGTGGATGAAACAAACACCGCGAGAACAGCAGCTCCGAGAATCGTGAGTCGGTTGCGCATCTTTTTCCTCCCTGGTCCCGCATTATCTTATGGCGCGGGTCTTGCCGGATTTAGTTGCAAATGATCGCTTTGGCTTCTCCGCCGCTCGGCCCTTCGACCGCGCAGGCCATGCCGAGCTTGATGTCGTCGCGGCTGCTCTTCTGTCCCGCAACGGTGACCTCCGTGCGCGAGCCGGATACTTGCGCGGGGAACATCTTGCCGTCGTCCAGCTTCAGCACGAGCTTGGCGCGGCCATCCCATTCCGCGATCGTGCCCTTGCTGGCCGCTGCCGGCTCCTCCTTCTTTTCCATCGCATCCTTCAGCAGCGCGACGGTTTGCGGCGTCTGGTTGAGCGCGAGCTTCACCCGGTTGAGCACGTCGTCGCCGTAAAGCGGATCGATCGGCACCTGCAGCTTTTCGGCCTTGGCCAGCAGCTCTTTGTCTTCCATCGCAGCCTTGTAGGCGGCGCGCAAGGCAACAAGCCGGTCCTGCGGGATTCCGGGCGGGCCGGCGGTGAGGCGGCCGATGTCGCCCTGCGACTGGATCAGCGCGATGACCGCCTTGGCCGTCGGATCATCCACCATCGTGGCGAGCTGCGGGACGTCGGTCTGGCTGCCGCCGATCTGGGCGATGAATTTGCCGTAGCCGTTCTTCACGAACTGCTCCCAGGAGGAACGCGACGCGACCGAGCCGGTGATCTCGCCGCGGCGCACGGCCATCTGGTCGTCGCCGCCGCTATAACCGGTAAGCACTTTGACCGGCAGCTTCAGCACGTTGGTGAGCATCATCGACTCGATATAGGTCGCGCTGCCGATGCCGCCGACGGCGAAGTTCACCGTCTCCTTGCTGTTCTGCAAATCCTTGAACGACTTGATCGGCGACTGGGCAGCGATGGTGATGACGCGCGGGTCGGAGGCCGCCTTGCCGATCCAGGACATCTGGCCGAGGTCGAACTTGACGCCGGCGGCTCCCAGCACCTGATTGTAGATCAGGCCGGTATTGAAAATCCCGATTGTCAGCCCGTCGGGCCTGGAGGCGTAGATGGTATTGGCGCCGACGATATGGCCCGCGCCGGGCACGTTTTTCACCACAAAGGTGGAGCCGGGCAGATGCTTCTGCATGAACTCGGCGACCAGCCGGCCATAAAGGTCGTAGCCGCCGCCGGGCGAGGTGGCGGCGATGTAGGTCACGGTCTTGCCTTTGTAGAAATCGGCCCCGGTCTGCGCGCATGCCGAAGAGGCAGCCAGTGCGGCGGCGCCTGTCACTCCGGCGAGCGCTAACACCCGGTTCAACCGCATCCGCATCAATTTCTCCCTGTTTTGCGTGGCCCGATTTTAGACCTGCGAGCTTCGAAAGCAATGTTGATTCTGTCGCAGGCGTGGTCACAGCGCCTTGATCGCAAAGGAAATTCAGGCGCGGCGAGGCGGGCGCTCCGCCGTTCCGTCAGCACGAGATAGAGCGAGGCCGAAATGATGAGGAGCATTCCGGCGATGCTCCACAACCCCGGGCAGATCCAACTCACGTTCTGGGAATTTTGGCCGGCTGCTTGTTATTGCGGAATCAGGTCGGCGGCAGTCCCGCCACCGTCCCGGCCGCGAGAAATTCAGCGCTAATCAGCCTCAACCACCGAAAATGGGGCACCACCCCCAGATAATTTATAAAAGAGGACCCCGCGCACCCGCTCCCTGACCTGGGTATTGGTAAGACCGGAAATCGATATCTCGCAACGCGCGCGCACCTGCGGATCGTTGTATGTCTTGGAAGAAAAACACTGAGCGTCGTCTTCAATGGCCAAAGTGCAGGTCTTCGATGCATCGACATTGATGCTGCTGATCAACTTGACAGTGACTGTGACCGGCGCCGTATGCACGTTGTTCGCAATACAGGTGGCCGTAGAGGCTGTTTGAGTAATAATAGGCGGCGTAAAGATGCTGCCGGCTTGCGCCGCAACGAAAGACAGCAGCGTGAATGCGATGCCCGCGACGATGTCGCGCGAAACGTTGAAGATTGTCATCGGACGTCTCCAATTGTTGCACTGGTCCTCGTGCGGACTTATCTGGCGCGTACTAAAGATTGTACCCTGAAACTACCGACCTGACGATAGAACAGGCTGCCGCGCAGCCGCGCGGCGACATCGGCATTGGCAAGGCTGGAAATGGAGATATCGCAACGCACACCCTGCTGTTGCGTATAGCTCCTAGAGACAACACAGCCATCGTCGTCCCCAACGGGCAGCGTGCAAGTCTGGGATGAATCGAAATTGAAAGTACTCTTTATCCTGACCGTGACGGTGACCGGCGCCGTATGCACGTTGTTCGCAATGCAGATGGCCTGGCCATCCTTTTCAACGACAATCACCGGCGTAAAGATACTTCCGGCTTGAGCCGTAACGAGGGGCAGCAGCGTGAACGCGAGACCGGCGAGGATACTGCGCGAGACATCGAAGATTTTCATGGGATCCTCCCAAGTGTTGCCTTGCGTCGCGTTCGTTCCCGTTTTTTCTTGAAGCCCGATCTCTTGACCCGACATTTCCCAGATGAAGCCGCTAGATACTAACAGGCAGCCAACTCCTCCGATAGCCCAGGCGGGCAGCCCAATCCGCCCTTAATATGAAAGAGTCGCTTGGAGCGCCATCAGTGGTCACGCAAAAGCATCTAGAAATGGTCATGTCAGAGCAGCGGCGCGGGCGCGCTTTTCGGTGAGCACAAGATAGAGCGAACTTGCCACGATCAGCGCCATGCCAGCGACGCTCCACAACCCCGGCAGCTCGCCGAACAGCAGATAGCCCAATGCTGCGGAATAAACGATGCGCGAATAATCCAGCGGCACCAGCACGGTGGCCTCGCCCTGGCTCAGGCCATGGGTAATCATGGTCTGGCCCGCGATGCCCAGGAACCCGATCACGGTCAGCAGCGCCAATTCAGGCAAGGTCGGCGTCACCCAGAACCACACCGCCGGTATGAACGCGAAGAGCGGCATTCCAGAATGCGTAATAGAACATGATCACGCGCGTCGACTCGGTGGTCTGCAAGCGCTTGATGGAGATCACCACAAGCGCGCCGAAGAATGCGCCCATCGCGCCGACCAAGGCGCCCGGCTCGAAGCCCGCGGTGAACGGCCGCGCGTAAAACAGGATGCCGACGAAGCCGACCACGACGACGATGGAGCGTCGCCAGCCGGCAATCTCGCCAAGGAAAATCAGCGCCAGCGGAATCATGAACAGCGGCCGCGAGAATTGCAGCGCCATCGCGTCCGCCAGCAGCAGATGCGTGATGGTCCAGAAGAAGCAGGCATTGCCGACCGCGCCGGTGGCGCCGCGCACCAGATGCATGCCGAAGCGCTTGGTACGGAACGGCTGCATCGGGTCGCGGATGAAAATTGGGAGCACGAAGAAAAAACCGATCAGCGAGCGAAAGAACAGGATCTCCATGCTCGGAAGCCGCGCGCCGAGGAATTTGACCAGAGTCGCCATGGCGACGAGGGTCAAAGCGCCCGCCGACACCAGCACGGCGCCGCGCGCGACCGGCTCCATGGCATGCCAGCGCGCCAGCATCGGGGCATAACTCTTGTGCTGCATCGGCTGGATGGGGCCGTGATGTGGGATAAGGGCCAAGACAGGGTGCCAGCACGCACCCATCTCATGTTCAAGTCAGTGTGTCTCGTATTTCATTCATATCAAGAACAAACTCTCGCCCAAGATATCGGCCGACGGTCTCCAGCGTCCTTTGTTTTCTGCTGATCTCTGAAATCGAAATTTCCGTATAGAGATGTTTCTGACCGGACTCCAACATTCTATGGATGACGATCTTATCCGCCTCTGCGATCATATTCGATCAAATGTTAGTATCTGATTTCGACCATCACATCGTTCCGCTCGTTTCAAAAAGCTCTGGTACCATGCTAACCCATCCAATGACCGGTCGTCCCCGCGCAAGCGGGGACCCAGTGCAGCAAAACTGGATTCCCGCTTTTCGCGGGAATGAGCGGAGGAGAAGTCATTCCGTATCGCCGGGCGCCGGGCCGGCGAATGGGCACAGTTTATCAATGCTGGTGATCGTGATCGTGGCCGTGACCATGGGAATGCCCGTGGTCATGGTCGTGGTCATGGTCGTGGCTGTGGCCGTGCTCGTGATCGGCGGCGGTCATCTCTTCGGCTTCGCCGTAACCGAGCATCAAGGCCTCCATCACCTTGCGCAGCGGATCCTCCTGCAGCGACATGTGTCCGGCGAGGAATCCGGCCAGCCGGGCGAACACCAGCGGCTGGGACGCGAGGCGCGCGTAATGCTGCCCGTCCTGCGCGCTGTCGGCGTCGCGCGCCGCGCGCGAAAGCGCGTCGGTGAACAGCTTGTCCATATAGGCGTGCAGGTCGTTGGCGTCCTTCGGCTTCGGCGCCTTGGCATATTGCGCCAAGAGCGTGCGCGCATGGCCGAGAAAGCGATGATGCAGCCGCTCTTCGACGCCGCTTGGGCCGTCTTCTTCGATCTCGCCACACATGGATTCCTCTCCTTGTGTCATCCCGGCCGAGCGAAGCGAGAACCGGGACCCATCTTGCTGTTCACTGGGTCCCGGATCGGCTCGCTTCACTCGCCGTCCGGGATGACATCCGCGTCAGTAGCCTTCGGCGTTTTCCAGCTGCTCGAACCAGTCAAAGCCCATCGGTTTCACGATCCGGCTGTTGACCACGACGATGCGCGCTTCGTTCTTCGGGTCGGAGTTGAAGTGCTTGTGCGTGCAATAGGGCGGGATGTAGACGAAATCGCCCATCTTCCACTCAAACTTCTGCGGCTCCGTCTCCCACTCGAACTCCATCTTGTCCTTGCAGTCGAACTTCACGTCCCAGTGCAGGTCATACCCGCTGCCTTCGACGACATAGAACACTTCCTCCGACAAATGCCGGTGCTTGCCGGACGCCTTACCGGGCGGCAGGAACTGCATATAGATGTCGAGGCAGCACTCCTTGGTGTCCATCTTCTCGTTGATGATCCACTTGATCAGGCCGTCGGGCGAACGCTCCATCGGCATCTGGCTGGCCTTCACCACGTTCATCCGGCCGTCATATTCCTGGCGAAATTCCTCCGAGGCCTTCAAGGCCTCGGCGTAGAAGTCCACATACTCGCTCGAGCGGGAACGTTCACGCTCCTGGGGATCGATGGCGTTGCTCATCAAATTACTCCTTAGAGATCGGCCGGGGGCACATAGGCCATCTGCTTCTCGTTACCCGTCTTCGGCGGATACTCGACGACGCGCTGGAACAGCATGTGCATGAACAGGAACAGCGGCTTGGCTTTCATCACAATGACAATCGCTTCATTATCCGGATCGTCATTGAAGTGCTGGTGCACGCAGCCGTTCTCCACGATCAGCGCATCGCCGGCTTCCCAGGGAAGCTTGCGGCCGTCATGCACGTCGTGGCCCTTGCCCTTCAGCACGAAGAACACCGCTGAGTTCATGTGGCCGTGCTTCTGGCCGTAGCCGCCGGGGGCAAAGCACTCCATATGGGTCTCGATCGACTGCGCGACCTTGGCGACCTGCGGGTTGATGATCTTCTTGCCGTAGGTGGTCGGGCCACCTTTCCACTTATGATCTTTGGTGGGGTAGACGCGCGGCTGGGTGAACAACTCGCTCACCAGCTCGCCGTAGGTGCCTTCAAGCGCGCGAACAAAGACGCGCTTCTTGGTCCAACGCTCCCACACGGCTTCTTCGCCCGGCACATGGGTCTCGATGTTATGGCCGGGGCCCGGCTCCGCCGGTTTCCGCCGGGTTTCGGTGTTGATGTCTGCCAATGTCGTTCTCCATTGCTGGCCGGGCGGGACCCGGGGATCAGGCGTTGCTGAACTGGTGGTAGGTGTTTTCGCGCAAAGCCTGCTCTGGATCAAGCGGCGTTGCAGCCGGCGGGTTCCCAAAAGCCGTTCACTTTCGCGGAGCTTTGAGCGGTTGACGAGCGGAGCAACCGCTCATTCCCGCCAGCGGGAATCCCGTTGATCGCGCTGGGTGCCCGCTGGAGTTTACCCCCGACTTGATCGGGGGCTGGGACGAGCGGTGATCTTGACCTTACGCCACCTGCGACTTCGGCGGCAGCGTCTCAAGCTCCGCCGTGTAGGCCTCGTCCATCTGCGGCTTTAAGCCGTGCCGCGCCAAGGCGTCGGCATACATCTTGCGCATGGCCGGAGACTCGTCGGCGTAGTCGATCTGGTAGCCGCCCAGCCGGCGGCTGATCCAGCTCATCGGCACGCCCTGCGCGTTGCGCGGCGACCAATGCTTGAACGCCAGATAGCGCGCGGGCGAGGGTCCGGTGTTGAAATGCTGATGGAAGGTCTTGTTGGGCGGCACGATCAAGGTGCCGATTTCCCAGTCATAGCGCCTGGGCTCCTCGCCTTCCGTCCACATCAGCGAATAGCCTTCGCCGTTGAGCAGGATGACATGCGCGCCCGGCCCATGCGCATGGCCCTTCTTGTAGGTGCCGACCCCGAACTGCGAGATATGGCTGGCGAGCGAGCCCTTGGCCATGTTGAAGCGGATATGCCCGCCGCCCGCGCCGCGTTCCTTTGCGCTGATCAGCGGAATATTCACCGCATCCGGCACGAAGTTGGTGGTCAGCAGGAAACCCTTCTGCTCGCCCTTGGCGCTGAAATAATCCGGCTCGCCGGCAAAGCGGCTGTTGAAATCGAACGGCGTATTGAAGACGAAGAAGGGATCGCCGTAGAGATTCATCACCGAGCGGGCAACTGGTGACGCCGACGTAGCGCGCGGCCTCCTGCCCCGAGCCGTTGAAATGCTGGTGCCAGCAATTGAGCGGGATGGCGAAGATGGCGCCGGCTTTCCATTCGAAGGTGATGCGCTGGCCGGCATCGTTCCACACCGTGGTGGAGCCGCGGCCCTTGAGGATCAGGATCATCTCCTCGTAAAGCTGGCGCTGCGGCTCAAGCTTTCCGCCCGGGGCGATCTCGCAGACATAGCAGTCGTTCGAGGTTCGCGAGGCTTCGTGATTGATGAAGATGCCCTTGCCGCCGCGGCGCGCCCAGGGCTTCAGCTCGACGTGACGCAGATTGCGCACGTAATGCCCGCTGATGATATCGAGGCCTTGCTCGGCCACCCAGCGCGTATAGGGCGAATCCTTCTCGGTCTCGAATTTCTGGGCTAGTTCATTCGAGACGATCGCGTCTTCCTTGGCCATTCATCACTCTCAGGCGGCGAGATTGCCGTATTTGACCAGGTTTTCTTTTTGCTTCTCGTTGCGCGCCGGCAGATTGAACAGCCGTGCCGCGGTGCCGCCGAGGATATTGTGCTTGGCCTTTTCCGACAGGAACGGCAGATCGTAGATCGTCGACGGCAAGTCGAAGTCCCAGTGCGGATAGTCGGAAGAATAGAGCAGCTGGGTTTCCGCGTTGATCATGCGGAAAGTCGTCTCCAGCGCGCCCATGTCCTGCACTTCCATCGGCTGCGAGGAGTAGTACATGTCGCGCATGTAGTCGCTCGGCCGCTTCTTCAGCAGCGGGCATTCCGACGAGCGCAGCATGTATTCGTGGTCGAGCCGCTGCATCAGGAAGGGAATCCAGCACAGGCCGCCCTCCACCCAGAGCACCGGCAGCTTGGGGAAGCGCTCGCCCATGCCGTTGATGACCCAGTTCGTGCAGTGCAGGATGTTGTAGAAGGAGAAGCCGAGTGCGTGCACCGACAGGAAGCGGTTGCAGGCGCGGAATACCGGCTCGCCCCAGTTCGGCCCGGAATGGAAGGCAAGCGCCAGGCCGCGCTCCTCCATCGCCCGATAGACTTTCATATAGGCGTTGTCATTGACCTGCAGCGTGCGCACGGTGGTCACCATGAAGCCGGTGACGCCATGGCAATCGCCGAACTTCTCGACTTGCCGCAGGCACGCGTCGGGATCGGAGAACGGCAGCGACAACATGGAATACATGCGGTTGTCGCACTCCTGCAGCACGTTCTCGGTAAGCCAGCGGTTATAGGCCCAGCACAGCTCCACCTCCATTTCCTTCTGCGGATGCAGGCCGACGTTGAGCATGCCGGTGGGAAACAGGCAGGAATAGTCGACGCTCATGGCGTCCATCCAGCGGTGGCCGAGCTGGATGTCGCGCAGCTTGCCGGGCTCCACTGTTTCCGAGGAGCGCAAGGGATAGCGCGTCACGCGGCCGCCCATGTCCTGGTAGCCCATCTGGCCGGGTACGATGCTGTGGCGCGCCTTGGCGCGGCCGGAGATCGTGAGCTGCCGCAGCACGTCATTTTCCATATACGGCAGGATCTCGCCGAAATTCTCGTTCTCATAGTGATGCGCGTCGACGTCGACGATCAGGATGTCGTCGAACTTGCGCTGCTGCGCCTGTTTGCGCGCATGCGCGAGCAGCCGGCTGGTGTTGAGCTCTTCTACCGAAACCCGGCGGCCACGATCAGCGATCAAGTCCATGATTTTGTCTCCTCGATGTTACTGCTGACCGCCTGTCAGCGCCCGGTCCAACTCTGCCACATTCCCAATTCGAAAACTTGCAGGTCGGCCGCCTTCAAAAGACCGCTTGCCGTGATCATTACGTCGGTCGGACTGACTCCGCACCGCGCGTCGAAGGCAGGCTCCGGCACTCCGCGCCTGGATTTGCTGCGAATAGATTTTGCATAACACCGCCATCAGCTTGCTCCGCGCCTCTTCCGAAACGATGGGGTGTCCGGATTCGATGCCCTGCTCCATCTGCGCAACGAGCTGCAGTGCCTGCGCCGAGGCCGCCTGCGCGCCCTCGGCCTTGGCTTTCCGTGCCGGGGCAGGAACCGCTTTCAGCTTGCCGCGCGCCGTCTTCACGGCGGCTTTAGGCGACGACATAGATGTCATCTCCTTTCTGCACGACCTGGTATTTCCGTAACTTCAGCTTGCGGTCGGCCACGCATTCGCCGGTGAGCAGATCGTATTCATAGCCGTGCCACGGGCAAACGAAATGCATTTCGGTTTCGGAGAAATACAGGCCACGCGAAGTCATGTCCGGCATGATCTTTTCCTCGACCTTGGCAATGGTCAGCCCCTCGCAGGCCGGACCGCCCTGGTGCAGGCAGTAATTGCTGTAGGCGTGGAACTCGCCTTCATGCCGGAAGATGCCGATCTCGCGATCGCCAATAAAGAGAATACGGCGGTCGCCGTCCTTAAAATCTGAAGCTTTACCGACGAGTTGTTCGGCCATGCTCGCAACACCTCCCGTGTAGCCCGCTGAGCGCCCTTCCCAGGCGCCATCAGGGGCGGGAAGTCCGTGCGCGGCAAGCACTTTGCACCTTGCCATGCGCGAAAGCAACACATGCGCAAGAATGCGGCCCGGGCGGCAAAAAAGGGGCGAAAATCCGTTGCCGAACCGGACCTTTTATGGCCTCGTCCGCTACGGGGCGGGGGCTCCTCAGCACGATTCGCCGTTAAGCTACAGGAATTGGCATGCGCTTGGTTCTTCCCGGGGGGATTCTTCCGGCCGCTGTCCTTGGTCTTGCGTTATCGGGCTGCGTTCCGCAGCAGACCAGCAACAATTTGTCGCGCCAGCAGATCGAGGCGAATGCGCGGCTGGTGAATAGCAGCTCGTTTTTCTCGATGGCGCAGATCGCCCGCGTTCCCCGCGAGGTCGTCAGTTTTCAGGAAAAACACAAGCCCGGCACGATTATCATCAAGACCAATGAGCGCCGGCTTTACCTGGCGCTCGGAGACGGCAAGGCGCTGCGCTACGGCATCGGCGTCGGGCGTGACGGCTTTCGCTGGGCCGGCGTCCACAACGTCAGCCTGAAAAAGGAGTGGCCGGACTGGACGCCGCCGCCGCAAATGGTGAAACGGGAGCCCCATCTGCCGCGCCACATGGAAGGCGGACCGGAAAACCCGCTCGGCGCCCGCGCCATGTATCTCGGCTCCTCGCTCTATCGCATTCACGGTTCGAACGAGGAAGAGACCATCGGCGGGGCCAACTCATCGGGCTGTTTCCGCATGACCAATACCGACGTGATCGACCTCTATGACCGCGTCAAGGTCGGCGCCACGGTGATCGTCAAGCTTTGATTGTCATCCCGGACGGCGAGTGAAGCGAGCCGATCCGGGGCCCAATGCAACCGTAAGGTGGGTCCCGGCTCTCCCCCGATCAAGTCGGGGGGTCGGCCGGGATGACAAATCACCGGCTGCCGGCCGGCTCGCGCGACAGGTTCTTCTGCGCCAGTTCGTCGAGGTACTCCTGCCAGTTGCGCCGATGCGCGCGGCCAAGCTCGTGCAGGTAGGCCCAGCTGAAGATGCCGGTCGAGTGCAGATCGTCGAAAACGAGCCGCACGGCATAATTTCCGACCGGCTGCACTTCAAGAATCATCACGTTTTTCTTGCCGGGCACGGTTTTGCGCTCGTCCGGCGAATGGCCCTGGACTTCCGCACTGGGGCTTTTAACCCGCAGATACTCCGCCGCCAGGTCGAAGCTCTCGCCATTGCCAAAACTGACCGTCAGGGTCTTGCGGTCCTTGTGCAGGCGCAGCTCCGTCGGCCACAACTGGGAATCGGGCATCAATATCTCTTTATTAATTGCGGCCACTTTGTCATCGCCCGCGAAAGCGGGCGATCCAGTAATCGCCGGCGTTGCCGGTTTACTGAATGCCCCGCCTGCGCGGGGCATGACGACAGGGATTATAGATTGAAGACGCCGCCGTGAGCAGCCATGATTGTTTATTAGGGAGAAATTTTTGTGACAAAAGTCCCCCTCACTTTGGCCCTCAGCGAATACGACCATGTCACCGATCTGGTCAGCGGCCGGGTGCCGGTTGAAGGCGTCGACCTCACCTGCCTCACTTTGCAGATCGAGGAGATCTTCTTTCGCGCTTTCGTTTACCGCGATTTCGACGCCTCGGAAGTTTCCATGGCCAAACTCTGCTCGACGATCTCGCAGGGCGACAATTCGCTGGCGGCCATCCCGGTGTTTCCCTCGCGCGTGCCCCGGCATTCCTCGATCTACATCCGCCGCGACGGGCCGGTGAAAAGCCCGTCCGATCTTGCAGGGCGCAAAGTCGGCCTGCCGGAATGGGCGCAGACGGCGGCGGTCTATTCGCGCGGACTGCTGGTGCACCACTATGGCATCCCGCTCACCGCCATCGAATGGGTGCAGGCCGGCGTCGATCAGCCGGGGCGCACCGAAAAGGTCAAGCTCAACCTTCCGGCCGGCGTGAAGCTGACGCCGCGGCCGGACAAGAGCCTGAACGAGATGCTGCTCGCGGGCGAGATCGACGCCATGCTGAGCGCGCACGCGCCCTCCTCCTTCGACGCAGGGCCATCCGAATATCGGCCGCCTGTTCGAGGATTTCCTGGATGTGGAAATGAATTACGTCAAGGAAACAGGAATATTTCCGATCATGCATGCGGTCGCGATCCGCCGCGATCTGGTCGAACGCCATCCCTGGATCGCGATGAACCTGTTCAAGGCTTTTGAGGAAGCAAAAAACCGCAGCGTTGCGCGCGTGCAGGCGATCACCTCGACGACGGTGCCGATCCCCTGGTGTTACGAATATGCGCGGCGGGCCAAGGCGGTCTTCGGCGACGACCCATGGCCCTACGGCATCGAGGCCAACCGCAAGACGCTCGACGCCTTCCTGCAATACGCCCACGAGCAAGGCGTCTGCCACCGCCGGCTCACGCCGGAGGACCTGTTCTTGCCGCAGGTGCAGAAGAGCTTTCGGGTTTGATCCGGACTATTCAGCAGGCATTCACGTGGGACATGTCATTTCAGATCATGCGGATTCCGAAGGGCCCTGCGCATGATCTTGCTAGGCTTCATTGGTGCCGTCATGCTGCCCGCGAGTCGTTTCTGTTGAATCATTGGAGATAACCCATGTCCTGCAAGCATTTCCTGACTATGGCGCTTTTCCTGCTGACGATCCTGCCGGCCTCCACCGGCGCACAGGCGCAGGGACAGCAATGGGTGCAGCTCGGCTGCCGCGACGTCAACCTCAATCTCGACCGCGACGTGATCCAGGTCAGCGCCCGCGATGGCCGCTTCAACGCCGTCCGCCTGCGCGCGGCCGGTAACGCCGTGCAGGTGCTCGATCTCAAGGTGGTTTATGCCAACGGCAACCCGGACGACATTCCGGTGCGGGCGCGGATTGCGCAAGGCGGGACGAGCGGCGCGCTCGATCTGCGCGGGGCCGATCGGGCGATCGACCGGATCGAGCTGATCTATGCGCGGGTGCCGAATTTCCGCGGCCGCGCCCGCATTTGTGCCGAGGGGCGTCAAGCGCAGGCGGCAGCGGCCGGCTGGGTGCAGCTCGGCTGCCGCGACGTCGACCTCAACCTCGATCGCGACGTCGTGCAAGTGGATCGCCGCGATGGCCGCTTTAGCGCCATCCGGCTGCGCGCGGCCGGCAACGCCGTGCAAGTCCTCGATCTCAAGGTGATCTACGGCAACGGCGAGCCGGATGATATTCGGGTGCGGGCGCGGATCGCGCAGGGCGGGACCAGCGGCGCGCTCGACCTGCGCGGGCGCGACCGCGGGATCGACCGCATCGAGCTGATCTATGCGCGGGTGCCGAATTTCCGCGGCCGCGCGCGCCTGTGCGTGGAAGGCCGGGCGGCGTAGCGAAGCAGTCAACTTTTATTCGTCATCGCCGGGCTTGTACCCGGCGATCCATCCTTCATACAAGATGATGCGCGCGATACAGATCATTTGCACCGGATTTTTCGATGCGATTGCCGGGTCAAGCCCGGCAATGACGATTCGGAAATGTCCGGGTCATCAGGATTACCACCCGGCTTCGCTTCGCTCAGCCGCCCTCCCCTAAAGGGGAGTGATGATCGGCGGAGCGGCCTAGCGGATCGGCGGCGCGTATTGGATGCCGCCGGCGCTCCACAACTGGTTCATGCCGCGCGGAATGCCGAGCTTCGAGCCGGTCCCGAGATTGCGCTCGTAGACCTCGCCGTAGTTGCCGACGTGACGGACGATGCGGGCGGCCCAGTCTCTGCGCGAGCCCGAGTTGCTCGCCATAAGTGCCTTCCGTGCCGACCAGCCGCATCACCTCCGGCTTGCTGGACTTCAGCGCCTCGTCGATATTCTTCGAGGTGATGCCAAGCTCCTCCGCATTGAGCATGGCGTAGACCGTCCATTTCACGATCAGCAGCCAGTCGTCGTCCTTGTGCCGCACCACCGGCGCCAGCGGCTCCTTCGAGATCACGTCCGCCAGGATGACATGGTCGTCCGGCCTGGAGAGCCTGATGCGCTGCGAGTAGAGCTGCGACACGTCCGCGGTAAACACATCGCAACGGTCCGAATTCGTAGGCCTTGACCACATCGTCCGCGCGCGCGAATTTCATCTCCTGGTACTTGATATTGTTGGCGCGGAAATAATCGGCAAGGTTGAGCTGCGTCGTCGTGCTCTCCTGCACGCAGACCTTGCTGCCATCGAGCTCGAGGCCGGAATCGATGTTGCGGGCTTTCCGCAGCATGAAGCCCTGGCCGTCGTAGTAGGAAACCGCCGCGAAATTCAGCGCGTAGTTGGTTTCCCGCGACATGCTCCAGGTCGAGTTGCGCGACAGCACGTCGATCTTGCGTTTCTGCAGTTCGGTGAAGCGCTCGCTGGCGTCAAGCGACACAAACCTGACCTTGCCGGGATCGTTGAAAATCGCCGCCGCGATGGCGCGGCAGATATCCACATCGAAGCCGGACCAGTTGCCCTTGGCGTCGGGCAGCGAGAAGCCCGGCAGGCCGGTGCTGACGCCGCACAGGAGTTCGCCGCGCTTGACCGTGCGCTTGAGCGTCTGCGTGTCGTAACGCTCGTAAGTGATGGCGGCCGCCGCGACGGCGACCGCGAGCGCAGCGCCGGCCAAAAGACCGGAGCGGAACGTGCGAGGGAAAAATCTGAGCATGCCGGCCTCGCTGAGTTATCGATGCGCGCTTACAGCTGTGGAGTCTGGCGGACGATCACCTTGGTGCCGACCGGAATGCGTTCATAGAGATCGTGACTTCGGGATTGACCAGCCGGAAACATCCGGACGAAACCGCGCTGCCGATGGTCTGCGGCTGGTTGGTGCCGTGAATGCGATAGATGGTATCGCCGAGATAGAGCGCGCGCGCGCCCATCGGATTGCCCGGCCCGCCGGCCATGAAGCGCGGCAGATAAGGCTGGCGCTGGATCATCTCCGGCGGCGGCGTCCAGTCCGGCCATTCCTGCTTGCGGGTGATGCGCAGCAGCCCCTGCCACTGAAACCCGTCGCGGCCGACGCCGATGCCGTAGCGCAGCGCCCGCCCGTTGCCCTGAACGACATAAAGGAAGCGCTCCGAGGTATGAACCACGATCGTCCCGGGCGCCTCGTTCGAGCGGAAGAACACCACCTGCCGCCGGAACTCGGCCGGCAGTTGCTCGTCCGCTGCGTTGGGCACCATTCCGGGCTGATCGCCAATAGACATGTCTTCGCGTTGCGCAAAGACGGGCGATGCCGCCAGCAGGGCGCCGGCGGCAAGCGTCATGAGAAAAAGGGGAAGACGGCGAAGCAGCATGACGGTTGTTCTAGCACAGCCGCGGCGGCAGCGCACCTAGGCCATTGTCCACAAAAATGGGCCTTATCCATGGCCTGAGCGTAACCTTGGGTTGATCGGGGAGCCAGCCATAAAACCCATGCGCCCATGCTTGAATGATGGATTGCCGGGTCAAGCCCGGCAATGACGATTTTCATGATCCAGACAATCGGCGAAACAAGCTGATGGAGCGGCTAACATTTTTTCGTCATCGCCGGGCATAGCCCGTCGAAGACGGGCGTAAACGCCCTGATGACCCGGCGATCCATCGAAAAATCAGGCGCAGATATATTTGTATAGAGAACCATGCCGAAGATCGGGGGAGCACATGCCAAAAAACACGGACAAACCAAAAATTAAATGCAAGAATTGCGAAGGCAAAGGCCTGCTCAAGCTGGGCAGCAAGAAAGTGAAATGTCAGAGATGCGGCGGGACCGGTTTCAAGTCCGGCTCTGAGCGCGATCCGGACCAGCAGCGATAGCAACGCGGGCCTGTTCGGCCAATAAGGGCGGCATTCATGCACATGGCGATGGTGATGGCGGGAGGGATTCTCCTGCTCGGCGTGTTCCTGCTGTTCGGAAAGCTTTGGGGCGGCGACGCCATGGGAAGCGCGACAGCCGCGAAAATCTTCATTCCGGTCTGGCTGGCGATCGCGATCGTCAATCTCTGGGTCGGCGTGAGCAAAGCCGGCTACACACTGCGCGAAGAACTGCCGATCCTGTTGATCGTCTTCGCGCTGCCGGGCGCGGCCGCGGCGGTTCGTGATCTGGCTTTTCAGGCCGCCCCTGATACGGCACATATCGTGAGCGACCAACAGCGCCCTTTCCTACGGCAGCGTGACGGGCACCATGCCCGCATCACCTACGAGGAGCTGCTTTTCGACCTCGTTTACGTTTTCGCCGTCACACAAATCAGCCATGAATTGCTGGAGCATCTTTCGCTCGGTGGCTTGATCGAGACGGTCATTCTCTGGTTCGCGGTCTGGCTCGGCTGGCAATATACCTGCTGGTTCACCAACTGGTTTGATCCGGAGACGCCGCTTATTCGCACCGTGCTGTTCGCCAGCATGCTGCTGGCGCTCATCATGTCTGCCGCCATTCCGGCCGCCTTCGGCGAACGCGGCCTGATCTTTGCCGCTGCCTATGTCGGAATACAGGTGGGGCGCACGGGCTTTGTCGTCTTCCTGCTCGGCCGCGATCACGCGATGGCTCCAAATTACCGCCGCATGCTTGGTTGGCTCTCGATCTCCGGCATGTTCTGGATCGCGGGCGGTTTGGCTCAGCATGAATGGCGGGTAGCGCTGTGGACGGTCGCGGTCCTGTGCGAATACACCTCGCCGATGTTCGGCTTCGCCCTGCCTGGGCTCGGACGTTCCGAGACCAGGGACTGGACGATTGAAGGCGCGCATCTCGCGGAGCGTTGCCAGCTCTTCGTCATCGTCGCGCTCGGCGAGACCTTGCTGGCGACAGGCGTTACCATGGCGAAGGCGACAAGCTGGGATGCATCGGTCCTGCTGGCGTTGCTCGCCGCCTTCCTCGGCACGCTTGCCATGTGGTGGCTTTATTTCGGCACCGCAGGCAAGGACGCGATCGCGACAATCACGCAATCCGGCGATCCCGGCCGCATCGGCGCCTATTTCCATTACGTCCACGCCATTCTCGTGGCGGGCATCATCGCGACGGCGGTTGGGAATGATCTGGTGCTCGCACACCCGCACGACGCCCCGTCTGTTGCCTACATTCTCGTGCTGTGCGGCGGTCCGGCGATCTATCTGCTCGGCAGCGCGATATATAAAAAGGTCGTCTACGACAGCGTTCCCGTCTCGCACGTCGCCGGCGTCCTGGCGCTTGCCGCACTTGCGCCATTGGCCTTCGCAATCGATCTTCTGGTGATAGGTTGGATGACCACGGCCGTGATGTTGGTCGTTTGCATCTGGGAAGCCAGAATACTGCGCCATTGCCGCACCGCTGACGCGGCGCGGGCTTAAGCGGCGGCGAGGTTTCCGCGCCCGCCACGTTCTTGCCGTTCCGCCGGCTTGGTCAGGCCCGTGGGGTGTGAGCTTTGCCGCCAACCTCACGCCGGATCCGGAAACCGGCGTGCTGCGGGATTTCAGCGAGCAGCAATTCATCCAGACCATGCGCACGGGCCGGCATCTGGGCCAAGGCCGGGAGATTCTTCCGCCGATGCCGTGGCAGTATATCGGCCAAATGACCGACGAAGATTTGAAGGCGGTCTACGCCTATCTGCGGCAAATCCCGCCGATCAAAAACAAGGTGCCGGATCCGATCCCGCCGGCAAAGTGATGCGCGAGGGAATAGCCGCCGGTGGGACGCGGCAGCGGGACGGGTTTCAAGTCCGGATCTGAACGCGATTCGGACCAGCAGAGATAGCAACGCGGGCCTGTTTGCCAATTAGGGCAGTTACTGAAGCGCGGCCCGCGTCCCGCCCGCTTTAAGTTCGGCAAGCTCCTGCTGTTGCTGCTGTTGCAACGCGCGCAAGTCCGCCAGTTCGCGCCGCAGGTCGGCGATGATCGATGAGCTGCCGGCAGCCCCCGCGATTTCTGCCTGAGCCGCGGCGGAAGCCAGCGCTTTCACCTGCCCAAGAGTGGCGGCATCGCTGTTGGCCACGGCGGGTGCAAGATTGACGATGCGCCGCCGTGCCGTGTTGGTGCCAACCGAAACGGTATCGGCCACGTTGGCAAGCGAGCCGCTGCCTATTGCGACCGATCTGGGCTTCGTAGCGACGGCTCCTTGTCCCAACGCAAGCGTCGAAGCGGCGCTTGCCTTCGCGAAGCGTCCCAGGGCCGTGCTGCTGTCTGCCGTGGCTTGCGCGTCGGTGCCGATAGCCGTGCTGGCGAAGGCTGTATTGGTGTTGAAGCCGACCGAGGTACCGAAGTCCGCGCTGATGCTTTTCTGGCCGACTGCAATGGAACGATAGCCGTTCGCCCTGGCGCCGAGATTGTTTCCATCATCACTGCCGCCGATGGCGATGCTGTACCCACCGATAGCCCGGGGACCCGCAGCTGCAAGGACTGCGTTACCGCCAGCCCCTATGGCTATGGAGTAAATGCCGGCCCCAGTCCTACCAGCAGCATAGCCAATCGTCGTCGCACCCTCAATGGCAGCACTGGGGCCGCTGGAACCACCTATCGCGGTTGCGTTGGCGCCTGTGGCGAGGGCACCACCGCCTACCGCTGTGCTGGCGACCGCTGAAGCATTTGCTCTGCAATTAGCACTGGAGAGCAAATTACTGTTTGCCAAGTCGCCCGAATTGCATCCGGCCATAACAGGAGCGGTCAAAAATACCAGCCCACAGGTAACTAACGCGCAACTTACAACCGACCCGATGGGACGCGAGGCAACAGTCAAACGCAGGTACGACATGGCAGCCCCCTTGGTTGCGGCCCCTGCGGCGCGGGGCACCGGCCGTAACTATATTCGGCCACTCAACCAAGGCCATCGCGAAAACGGCCGGTTCACACCAGTGCCGCAGTGGATCGCGTTATCGCCGGGAATAACCCGGCGATGACGATTTTTTTATATGGAGCAGCCTCCGAATGCTTTTCGGGATAGCGCAGCCAACGACCAGCGCATAAGCTTCAAGGACGGTGGCAAACATGCCCAGCCCGACTCATGCTTTTTGGCGCGCGGTCCGCGCTATCAGGTTGCGCATCTTTAAGCGCCGCCACACCGATCCCTTCCCCGGGGTCGTGCTGCATGACCCGCAAGCGGACCAGCCGAAGGACCTGGACGATCCTTTTCAGGATGCCGATACCCAAAAGAGGATGGGAGAGCTTATTGCGAGAAGCACCACTCGCCCGAAGACGAATTAGGTGATCCCCGCGCGCCGGCGCGGCACCGGTCGTAATCCTCCTCAACACGGTTCAATTCGCAGCGTCGCTCGTCCACCTGGATTTTGACAACTCGCCACCGATTTGGGAGATGGTTTGGATGTGCGCCGCCTGCCTGTCGCAGCGGTGGCGCGGCCGCGATTGTCGCTGGCGGGCGCGCTACCGATAAGGGCGCCGCTGATCACCTGTCCCTCACATTTTTTTGTTTCGTTGCGGCGTAGCAAAATTGATATTGGCAAGCATCGCTGGCGCGTCGCTCCCGCAACCTCTTGCGGGCGGCTGTCAGCCAAAGCCCGTCGTAAGCCGGGGTTTTCGCTAAGACGTTGCAGCGTCGAGCGGCATGATTCTACACAGCGTTTGGCATCGGAATCCCTTCCCCTTGATGAGCGTTTTTCACAGTCGGATCGCGTCGGGAGCAGAGTGTGGCTGTTGTTCTAATCGTTGAAGATGACGAACAGGTGCGGCTTCTGGCGGAATCGATTCTCCAACAAGCCGGGCATGATACGAGCTCGGCCGCGACGATGACGGAAGCCAGGGCCATCGTGGAGTTGGACGAAAAATTCGACGTGCTGTTCGTCGATCTGTCCTTGATGGAGCAACAGGAGGCGGGTCTGGAGGTGGCGCAAGCTGCCTCGAAAGCGCGACCCGGTCTGCCGGTCATCTACACAACCGGGCGCGGCGTCACTGATGGAATGCATGCGCTGTTTGTCGAACGGAACGTTTTTCTCGCCAAGCCTTATCGGGCCGACCAACTCCTCACCGCCATCGCCAACGTTTTGAAATAGTCCCGGTGAAGACCGCAAGAACGAAAAAAACCGGGTTGCGCCCGCTTAGCTGATCACGCCCTCCGGGCGACTGCCTTCCCCGATCTCCGAGCGAGCTTGGCAAGCTTTGCCTTCCGAAGCGCCACGCGCTTCGATGGATTGGCGGCGTCAGGCTTGCGGAGTTTTCCGCCCTTAGCGACATAATCAGCCAAGATAGTGTTGACGCGCGTCTGCCAGCCAGCTCCGGTGCCTCGGAAATGGCTGAGGATATCCCGGTCCAGGCGAATGGTGACGACTTCCTTCGTCGGCGTCTTCTGCGGTCCACGCTGGCCGCGATACCGGGCGACCAGTCCGGCGCAGGACCGGGGCGTAACTGGGCGGCTTGCGGCCGGCTGTACCGGTTCCGGCCAATCGAACTGCACGGAACGATCCATTCTCCAGGCTATTGAGGTATCAAGGCGATTGCAGTGGCCTGACAATACGGCGCTCAGGTCACCCCGTAGTGGTGGGAGTGTGATTGTGCGAGAGAGTGACATACCCCAGCAATCCGCACGGCCTCCGTGCCAGAAATGCAGCAAAACGACAAAGCCGGCAGCGCGTATCCCTCGCCTCGGAAAACGTCCGGGAATGGACGTCTACGAGTGCATGTCATGCGGGCATTTGAATTGGGTTAAGATCGCGCCTCGGGAGCCTGCCGATCCAAGGGGGCCGAGCACAAATCGCCTTTAGGGGCCGCCATCATCTGCATGGTGGCGTCACAAGCCTTGCACTCGAAGTGATTGTTCGTCCCGGCCTTTGTGCGTTCAATCCGAACAAGCCACATCGGCACATCGCAGGTTGAACAGCGCGGGTGGTCATCATTGCGGGGGGCAAAGTCTTGCATGGCGAGGGGCTAACAGGCCTTGGCTGAACCGTAGAT
The DNA here is from genome assembly GCA_963731585.1 of uncultured Alphaproteobacteria bacterium. GTDB lineage: Bacteria > Pseudomonadota > Alphaproteobacteria > Rhizobiales > Xanthobacteraceae > CANKHA01. The sequence goes on along the minus strand of CAVSWC010000002.1, from coordinate 22,074 downwards.
GAACGGCTAGAACGCAGTTCTGCTACCAGAGGATTTGCAACAGGCGGTTACCGGAATCAGGACATTTAAAAATGGTCATCGGGGCCTGTCATCGCCGGGCTAACATTTTTTGGTCATCGCCGGGCATAGCCGGTCTAAGACGGGCGTAAACGCCCTGATGACCCGGCGATCCATCGAAAAATCAGGCGCAGATACTGATACAAACCCATGCGCTCATTCCCTCGTGATGGATTGCCGGGTCATCAGGGCGGCTACCCCGTCTTCGAGCGGCAATGACGAAAGAGTGTCAAGCCGCGCACCCGCTTGAAGCATCTGTTCGATGCAGAGTATCAATGCGCATGAGCGGCGGCGCGGAAACGACCGCCCCGGCAGGAAAATTAGCCTATTTCCTCGGAACCAGATTTTTGCTCGCTGGTTGATAGTGGGGGCAAGCTGCGCGGGGATCATGGCACAGGCTCGAGAGATCTTCGCGTCATCCCAGACCGAGGATGGACGCTATCGTCTGCTGATCGAGGCGATCACGGATTACGCGATCTATATGCTCGATCCCAACGGGTTTGTGACGAGCTGGAACCCGGGCGCGCAACAGTTCAAGGGTTACGCCGCAGACGAGATCATCGGGCAGCATTTTTCGCGCTTTTACACCCAGCAGGATCGGGACACGGACCTTCCCACGCGCGCGCTTCAGACGGCGCTGCGGGAGGGCAAATTCGAGGCCGAGGGCTGGCGTGTCCGCAAGGATGGCACGCAGTTCTGGGCCTATGTCGTCATCGATCCGATTTATCTGCATGGCGGTGAGCTTGTCGGCTTTGCCAAGATCACGCGCGACCTGACCGAGCGCAAGGCGGCGGAGGATGCGCTCCGCAAAAGCCAGGAAGAGTTCAGGCTGCTCGTCCAGGGCGTGACCGACTACGCCATCTATCTGCTCGACAAAGAAGGCACGGTGTCGAACTGGAACCTCGGCGCGCAAAGGATCAAGGGCTACCTCCCCGGCGAGATCATCGGCAGTCATTTCTCCCGCTTCTACACCGACGAAGATAAGGCGACAGGCGAGCCGCAGAAGGCGCTCGATACCGTCAGCAAGACGGGCCGCTTCGAAAGGGAAGGCTGGCGCGTGCGCAAGGACGGCAGCCGCTTCTGGGCGCATGTTATCATCGACGCCATTCGCGACGAGGATGGCGAGCTATTGGGCTATGCCAAGATCACGCGCGACGTCACCGAACGGAGGGAAACGCAGCAACAACTAGAGAAGACCCGTGACGCGCTTTTCCAGGCGCAGAAGATGGACGCGATCGGCCAGCTCACCGGCGGCATTGCACATGATTTCAATAATTTGCTCATGGCGATCCAGGGCAGCCTGGAATTGATGCGCAAGCGTCTTCCCGACGACCCGAGGCTCCGCGCGCTGCTGGAGAATGCACTGCAGGGGGCGCGCCGCGGCAGCACGCTCACCGCCCGCATGCTGGCTTTCGCCCGGCGCCAGGAACTCAAGCGGGAGCCGATTAACATTTCCGAGCTCGTCCGCGGCATGACGGATCTGCTCCAGCGGTCGATCGGGCCCTCCATCGAAATCGAAACGCGCTTTCCCCTAGGCTCGGGGTTGGTGCTTGCCGATGCCAACCAGCTTGAGATGGCGCTGCTCAATCTTGTCGTCAATGCGCGCGATGCGATGCCCGACGGCGGGCAAATTATCATCGGGGCCAAAAAGCAAGCCGTCCGTGCCGGCCATCCCAAGCTGAAACCGGCAAATTATATTTGCCTATCCGTCGAAGACAGCGGAACCGGCATGGATGAGGAAACGCTGAGCCGGGCCGCCGAGCCGTTCTTCACGACCAAGGGGCCAGGAAAGGGCACGGGGCTCGGCCTGTCCATGGTGCATGGCGTGACCGAACAATTCGGGGGCTGCTTCATCCTGAAAAGCAAGCAGGGCAAGGGAACCACCGCGGAAGTCTGGCTGCCGGTCGCGGATACCAAAGGGTTGGTGGTCAACCGGGAAGCATCGCAAGACGAGCCGGTCGAATATCGCCCGCTTGTCGTATTGGCGGTTGACGACGATCTTCTGGTGCTGACAAACACCATCGCGATGCTTGAGGATCTCGGCCATACCGCGCTAGACGCGTCGTCAGGCTCCGAGGCGCTCGATCTTCTGGCGCGAAATGCGGTCGATCTCGTCATCACCGACCAGGCGATGCCCAACATGACGGGCGTGGAACTCGCCAATTCGGTTCGGCAGCGGTGGCCGCAAATTCCGATCATCGTCGCGACCGGATACGCCGAGATAGAACCGAGCACCGAACTCAATTTCGCCAAGCTTTCGAAGCCTTTCACCGAAGCGCAGCTCAGGCACGAGATCGAGCGCGCCGCCCTGGTGAAAAACGCCGTACCTTAGTACGGCGCCGATATGTTTCTTATCCCTCCCCTGGAGGAGAGGGATAAAGAGACGCGAGGGCCGATTTGTTCGGAGGAGGTTGTGATGGAAGGACCTAGCGAAACCGACGAACTACTTTTTCATGCTTTAGGAGAAGCCGTCGGCAGAATTTGGAGCAATTTGCCTCCAGCCGTTCAGAAGCACATTTTCGAAGAAGCCGTCATGTCACAGGGCGAAGCGATGAGACAGAAGCTCGCTGTCTTCTTGCACGACAAACATACGCGGACTTTGGATTCAATTAAAGAGCGCGCAATGCCGGAGCCGGATAGCCTTGGAGGTTAGTCTCGCGCAAATGCGTCAGGGCCTATTTCGAGGGTTACGCGCGATCTCAGGGTCGCGTAACCGACGCGCCAAGGTCTTCGACCGACTGACACTTCATGACTATTCGCAGCTTCGGGCTGAGTTCGCTGACCAATACGGGCGCCAATGCGTAGGGTTGATGGCGCGCGCGTCTTTGGCTGGCCAGTTCAACTTCCCTTCATCAGTCCTGCCGCCCTCAAGGCCTTGGTGATCACCGCGCCGATATCGATGGGAGGCGGCGGAATTTGCGTGCGTTCGGGCCTCGCATCCACCTCTGGGTCCAGCACCTCGCCTTCCAGCACATGGGGCTGCGGGAGCGCCGCTGCAGGCCTCGCTGACGTGCGGTTGTTGGCGGCCTCCGTCATTTCGCTCTGCGTCGACGCGACATGGCGGGGACCGGCGACGGTAAGGCCGAAGAACTTGGCGATGTGATAGGACGAAGAAATTCCGACTTCGAGCAGGAACGGTCCGGCAGCGCCGCACTCATCGTCGGCCGCACCGGTCGCGAGCGGCGTACCATGCGCCATGTTCGTGATGGTGTAGGACTCGATGAGCTCATCGCCGGCCGCGTTGACCCAGACTTGCCGGGGATAGCCGTCAACCATCGCTTGAGCCGATGGCGCCACCGGCAGCCCGTGCACGTCGGTCCATTGCTTGACGATCTCACGCGCGTTCGACGGGATCACCGTCGCGTCGGCGCCGCCGTGCCAGACCGATACGCGCGGCCAGGGTCCGTTATGCGGCGACGCGCCTCGCACCAGATCGCCCCATGCGCGTGCAGGACGCGGCGGACACTGGTACATGGTCTCGAATGCCTGCTGGACATTGGTCGCGGCGCCGTAGGGCAGACCGGCAACGATCGCGCCGCCGGCGAAGACATCGGGATAGGTCGCGAGCATGACGGAGGTCATCGCGCCGCCGGCTGACAGCCCGGTGACAAACACACGTGCCGGGTCGATCCCGTGATCGGACACCATCTTGTCGACCATCTGCCGGATCGAGTAGCGCCTCGCCATGCCCGCGTTCGATGTCGCCCGCTTGAAACCAGTTGAAACAGCCGTTCGGGTTGTTGGAGCGCTGCTGCTCGGGCAGCAGCAGAGCGAAGCCGAACCGGTCCGCCAGCGTCGACCATCCCGCGCCGAGATCGTAGCCGGCCGCACTCTGTGTGCATCCGTGCAGGACGACAACGAGGGCGCGATCTCGCTGAGACCTGCGGCGGCAGGTGGGTGAACATGCGCAAGGCGCCGGGGTTGGAGCCGAAATTCCGAGATTTCCTTGAGGTGGCTTGATGGCGCGCCATTGTTGAAGGCTGCCGCTCTCGACGGCGCGCCATTGTTAAGGCTGCGCGCTGGCACCAACTTTCCCCACTTTCGCCGCTGTGTCCAAAAACTACGGATTTTCCGCACCATTTTTGGAGCACCGAACCTGTCCGTTGATGAGCCCAGCACAACGACTGAGGAGCGGAAAGGTTGCTGCAGCGCAGCGATAGATTTTTGCCCAGTAAATTCGCAATTCTTTTACGATATGGCTATGCTCTATTGCGGCGCAACATGGGCGTTACCACATACGAGGACCAGCAACCGTGCGGACAGTTCCGCGTACAGGAGACGAGTGCCATGCCGAAAAACACCGCCAAAAAAGCCAGGAAGGCCAAAAAAGCCAGGAAGGCCGAACGGCCGACCGCAGGCGTCAGAGCGTTTGCGCAACAGGCCGCCGCTCACAGCAAGGACATGTATAAAAAGTCCGAGCTGGCGGTTGAAGAAACCAGCCAAGGCCCTCGAGCAAAGCTATTCGACAGCCGCCAAGGGCGCAGCGGACTTCAACGTGCAATGGGTCGAGATGGTCCTCGCCAACACCAACGCCACCCTCGACTTTGCCCGCCAACTGGTGAGCGTGAAATCGCCATCCGAGTTTCTTGAATTGTCGGCCGCGCACGCGCGCAAGCAATTGGACACTTTCACCGAACAGGTGCGGCACCTCACGGACCTGGCGCAAAAAGTGACGACCTACGCGGTTCAACCGCTGCAGGCGGATGTCAAGAGCGCGTTCCACAAAGCGGCTTGATCGCTTCCGCCACCATTTTCGTCATCGCCGGGCTTGACCCGGCGATCCATAAAAAAATCAGGCGCCGATATTTATATAGATCGCGCGAAGAACCCAAGCGCTCATTCCTAATGATGGATTTCCGGGTCAAGCCCGGCAATGACGATTTTTCATGTATCCCTTGCTGAAAGCCTTCCCATCATCGCGGTGATCGCCTGGATGGCGGGGATGCTCAAGCTTGAAGCCCCGTAGCCGCGATAAGTCGCACGTCTCTTGCGCACGGCGGTCGCGGGACTGACAAAAAAGTCCGCCGCCCATTTGCGACGGAGTTTCTGCCGTCGAAGCGTGAACTCCGAGCGGCATCCGTGACTTGATGTATTGGCTTGCCGGCCCCTCCTCAACGTCGGAGTATGACGGCCATGTTTGAGCGCGTGGTCTTGCCAAAAAAAATGCGATGGTCGGCAACCCAGTGGGCTGCTGTCGGCCCCCGTTTCGCGGCGATTCTCTTTGGCATTGCTCTATTCGCGACCGCGTGGAACTTCGTTTCAACGAGCTTCGATCGGGACCGGGTGGAAGCCCAGAACGCCGCGATCATGAGCCTTGAACACTTGCTCACCGAAACGCTGGACATCCAGACCAGCATGCGCGGTTTCGCTCTGGTAGGGTCTGAAGCTTTTCTTGAACCCTATCAAAACTCAGTGTCGTACCTATCCGAGACCCTCGCGGCGGCAAGACAGACTTGGAAGGATAGCGATGGAACAGAAGCGAGCATCGCCACGCTGCTCGGACTTGTGGAGCGCTCCTTGGCTTTCGCTACACGCGTTGTGGAGGCGCGCCGGCGCGGATTCGATGAGGCCCTTGCGCTTGTCGCGTCGGGTGAGGGCAAGGTAGCCACGGACGCCATCCGGATAGAGGTGGCGCGGCTTCAAACTGAGGCTGTCGGACGGCGGGAGATATTGCGGGGGCAGGATCGACTGCGCTCTCTTGCCTTGACGATCTTATCGCTGGCCGCTGCCTTGTCGGCCATCTCTTATCTGGGATGGCTCGCCTGGTACCGGCGGAAGGTAGAGATGCGGACCTCGGAGGAGCTCGTCGGGCTCGGCGATCGATTCCGTACGCTGGCCGACAACATTCCGCAGCTCGCCTGGATGGCCGATCCCGCCGGCCGAATTCTACTGGTTCAATCAGCGCTGGTACGACTACACCGGCCTCTCGCCGGATGATAAGGCGGAAGACGCTTGGCAGAATGCGCAAGACCCCGACCTGAGGGACGAGGTTTCCGCTCGCTACCTGCAGGCGATCACGAATGGCGAGCCCTGGCAGGACACCTTCCCGCTGCGGGGCAGCGATGGCGAATATCGCTGGTATCTCTCCATGGCGCAGCCGATCCGCAACGCGAAAGGCGAGATTCTCCGGTGGTTCGGCACCAATACCGACATCACGGCACAGCGAGAGCAGGAACAGGAACTGGCCGCGGCCCGCGATGCCGCCGAGCAGGCCAACAGCGCGAAAAGCCAGTTTCTGGCCAATATGAGCCACGAGTTGCGGACGCCGTTGAGCGCCGTCATCGGCTACAGCGAGATGCTGGAGGAGGAAGTCGAGGAGCTTGGCCAGCCGCGCCTGCTCGAGGACCTGGAGAAGATCAAGTCGAACGCTCGCCACCTCCTGAGCTTGATCAACGACGTCCTCGACATCTCGAAGATCGAAGCCAACAAGATGGAGGTGTTTGCGGAGACGTTCGGAATTGCCGACATGATCAAGGATGTCGCGGCGACCGTCAGCTCGCTGGTCGAGAAAAAAAACAACACGCTGCACGTCGAAGTGGCCGACGATATCGGAAGCATGCACTCCGACGTGGTCAAGATCAGGCAGGTGCTGCTCAACTTTCTCAGCAACGCGGCGAAGTTCACCGAGAAAGGCGATATCTATCTGTCGGTGCGTCGAGAGAAGGCCGATGGGCGCGACGATGTCGTGTTCTCCGTCCGCGACACGGGTCTCGGCATGACGGAAGAGCAAGTCGCCAAGCTGTTCGAGCGGTTCGAGCAGGCTGACGCCTCCACCACGCGGCGCTTCGGCGGCACCGGGCTCGGCCTCGCCATCACCAAGGCGTTCACCGACATGCTTGGCGGCGAGGCATCGGTCGAAAGCCGCCCCGGCAAGGGCTCGACGTTCACGATCACAATCCCCGCCACGCTGCCCGCGACTGCCCCGAAGACGGCTCCGAGACCATCGTCGAGGCGGCCAATGCAACCGAGGACGTCATTCTCGTCATCGACGATGACCCAGCCACGCGAGAGCTGCTCACGCGCTTTCTCACCAAGGAGGGATTCACGGTGCGGGTCGCTGTCGACGGGCGTTCCGGGCTGGCGCTCGCCGAAGCCTTGAAGCCGCGCATCATCCTGCTCGACGTGACGATGCCGCGCATGGACGGATGGGAGGTGCTGCGCAGCCTGAAGGACGATCCACGGCTGGCGGCAATCCCGGTCGTGATGTGCACGATCATCGATGAGCAGAACCTCGGCTTCTCGCTCGGCGCGTCGGACTACCTGCTCAAGCCGGTCGACTGGGAGCGGCTGCGAGAGGTTCTGGCGCGAGTGGAAAAGGACGCCCCGAAAGGCGACGTGCTCGTCGTCGACGACGACGCCGATACGAGGTCACGCCTGGAAATCCTGCTCTCGAAGCATGGCTGGACCGTCACCGAGGCCGAGAATGGGCGGGTCGCTCTCGATGCGGTCAAAAAGCGTGCACCCTCCCTCGTCCTGCTCGATCTCAACATGCCGGAAATGGACGGCTTCACGTTCCTGCGCGAATTCCGGTCGACGCCGCAATGGAGCGGCATCCCGGTCGTCGTCATGACGGCCAGGGACCTGTCCGCGGGAGAGCGGGCGGAACTGAAGGGCGGCGGCGCCCGCATCTTCGAGAAGGGGGCCGTCAGCCTGCACGATCTCGTGGCCCAGCTTCGATCGCTGCAGCGTTCGCGCGCCAAACAAGCCGGCGCGGATCCCAAGCAAGCCGAGGCGGACCTGCCACCTACTCCCGCTCCCGCTTCCGCCGCAGGCTGACCTTGATGGACCTTGAAACCACCCGTCTTCTGAAGCGCGGACTGCCGCTCTACAGCGCGCTTTCCGCCTGCCTGCTGGTGCTTTCTCTCGGCGCCATCCTTCATCTCGGCCGCGAAATCTTCGTGCCGGTCGCGCTCGCGGTGCTGTTGAGCTTCGTGCTTGCGCCAGGGGTACGCGCGCTCCAGCGCTTGCATCTTCCCCAAGGCGCCGCAGTCCTGCTCACGGCGCTGCTCGCCTTCGGAGCGATCGCCGCGCTGGTCGGGGTGATGGGAACGCAACTCGCCGCGCTTGGCGCCGACCTTCCCAAATATCAGAGCACGATCAAGGACAAGATCGGCGCCCTCGCCGGTAGTGGGTGGAGCCGGGGGGACGTTTGGCCGGGCCAAGGATGCGGTCGAGAGCATCGGGAAGGATTTACAGCAGCAGCTCGGCAGCGAGCGGCCGGCCTCGAAGGATGCGCCGACGGCCTCCCCCGGTACGAACCCCGTTCCGGTTGTCGTGCAGGACGGCGCCGGCCTGATCGGAACCGTCGGGATCTTGCTCTCGCCGCTGCTGCATCCTTTGGCCACCGTCGGCCTCGTCCTGATCTTCGTGATCTTCTTCCTTGCCGGGCGAGAGGACTTGCGGAACCGTTTCGTCCGCCTGCTCGGGACCGAGGACATCCAGCACACGACCGCGGTGCTCGACGATGCGGGCCAGCGGCTGAGCCGCTTGTTCCTGATGCAGCTCGGCCTGAACTCGGGTTTCGGCGCCGTCATCGCGTTGGGGCTTTGGGCGATCGGCATCCCGAGCCCGATCCTTTGGGGAATCTTCGCGGGCGTCCTTCGTTTCGTCCCCTATGTCGGCGCGGTCGTAGGAGCGTTGCCGCCGCTGGCGCTGGCGATCGCCGTCGATCCCGGCTGGTCGATGTTGCTTTGGACGCTGCTGCTGTTCGTCGTCGTGGAGCCGATCCTTGGCCATGTGCTGGAACCGCTCCTGTTCGGGCATAGCACGGGGCTCTCGCCCGTCGCCGTGATCCTCTCGGCGGTGGTCTGGACCTTTCTCTGGGGTCCGATCGGCCTTGTGCTGGCGACCCCGCTGACGGTGTGCTTGGTCGTTCTCGGGCGGCATGTCGGCCGGCTCGGCTTCCTCGACGTGATGCTCGGCGACCAGCCCGCGCTCTCGCCTCCGCAGATCTTCTACCAGCGCATGCTGGCCGGCGATCCGTCCGAGGCGATCTTGCAAGCGCGCGAGTTCCTGCGCGAGCGCGCGCTGTCGACTTACTACGACGAGGTCGCGCTCGAGGCGCTGCGGCTCGCGCATGAGGACGTCGCGCGCGGCCGCCTCACCCCGGAGCGTCAGGAGGTGCTTCGCCGCTCGACCGGCGAGTTGATCGAAAGGCTCGGCGCGCTCGTTCGCGATCCGCGCCCGAAGGGCGGCGCGATCGGCCCCGAGGCGGTTGCGGCGGTGTTTGCGGCCGGTCCGGATCGGGAGGGCGCGACGCGGGTTCTCGCTCCCTCGGACTTGCGGCCCGAATGGCGCGGGCGCGTGCCGGTGGTTTGTTTCGCCAAGCCCGGCACGCTCGACGAGGTCATCGCCACGATGCTGGCGCAAGTTCTCAGCAAGCACGGGATCGCCACGCAAGTGCTCTCCTCGGAACTTGGTCAGACGGACGAGGCTGCGCGCGACGACGTGCGGATGGTGTGCCTGTCCTATGTCGAGCCGCTGAGCACGCTGCATCTGCGTCACGCCGTGCGCGTTGCGCGGAAGCGGTTTCAGCGACCGGGCGTGATCCTTGGTATTTGGCGCGAGCGCGATCCCGCCATCGGCAACACGCTCGGACATGCGGCGCGTGCGGATGCCATGGCGCCGACGATCGGAGCGGCGCTGGCGGTGGTCCTCGCGCATGCAACGATCGAAGCAGAGCGGCACGGCGCCCGCGCCTGCGCGCTTTCGACCCGTCCCGGGGCGCGATGCGGCTGCCTTGGCCGGCTGACCTGGCGCCGCACCCGCTACGGTGTCGTTGCCGGCTTGGTCAGCGCCTCAATCTGGGTCAACAAAAGGGCGAAATCGACCGGCTTCGGGTGGTAGTCGTCGCAGCCGGCTGCCAGCGCCTTCTCCTTGTCCCCGGACATGGCGTGAGCGGTCAGCGCGATGATCGGGATGCGCGCCGATTCCGGCTGGGATTTGATCATGCCCGCCGCCGTCCAACCGTCGAGAACCGGCAGGTTCATGTCGAGGAGCACGACGTCCGGCCGTTCCGCCCGCGCCTTTTCGACCGCCTGCTGCCCGTCGGTCGCCAACACAACCTCGTATCCTCGCCGCTTCAGGCGGCGAGTCAGGAAGTCCCAGATCTCCTCATGATCCTCAACGAGCAGTACGCGCGGCATCGCCTTCTCCCATCATTTGTTGTCCGTATATCCGATGTGCGCGCAGCGCGGACACGAGGCGCCCGCCGGGATAACGCCGTTCGCGGCGATCTGCTCCACGACACGCGATAAAAAGCGCGGGGCAAGCCGTGGACTTAGGCAACTCACTTTTGGCGGCAACCGATTCGCTCGCTCCCTGGCGTTACGGGACGACGGTCGTGAACAGGTAAACCGCGAAAATCACCAAATGCACGGCGCCTTGCAGAACGGTTGTCCGGCCCGTGCCAAGCGATAGCGTTGCGACCAGAAGCGACAGCGCCAGCAGCACCATGCCTTTGTGATCGAGCCCGAGCACCAGCGTCCAGCCGGTGGCCAGCGCGACGAAGACGACGGCCGGAATCGTCAGTCCGATCGTCGCAAGCGCGGACCCAAGCGCGAGATTGAGGCTCGTTTGCAGCCTGTTGAGACGGGCGGCCTTCAGCGCAGCCAGGCTCTCCGGCAGCAGCACGATCGCGGCGATGATAATTCCAACAACCGGCTTCGGTGCGCCGGCCGCGGCAATTGCCGTCTCGATTGCCGGCGACAAGGCTTTCGCCAAGAGCACTACCGCGCCGAGGCAGACGAGCAGCAAAACAGCGCTGAACGCTGCCACCGGCGCGCTGGGCGGCGCCGCATGCGCCTCCGCGTCACGGGCCGCTTGGCCTTTCGGCAGAAAATAATCCCGGTGACGGACCGTCTGGATGAGCACGAAGGCGCCGTAGAGAACGAGCGAGGCGATCGCGATCATCACGAGTTGGCTCGCCGAGTACATCGGTCCGGCAACGGTTGTCGTCGTATTGGGCAAGACGAGAATGATGACGGACAAGGCCGCCAGCGTCGCCAGCGCCGCGTTCACGCCGTAAAGACCGAATGCCTGCTCGCCGTGCCTCGATCCGCCCACGAGCAGACATAGCCCGACCATGCCGTTGAGGATGATCATGATCGCGGCGAAGATCGTGTCGCGGGCCAGCGTGGCCGCGGCGTCACCGCCAGCCAGCATCAGCGAAACGATGAGCGAGGCCTCGATCACGGTCACGGCGAGCGCCAGCACCAGCGTGCCGAAGGGCTCGCCCACGCGATGCGCCACGACCTCGGCATGGTGGACCGCCGCCAGCACGCAGGCGACCAATCCGGCGCCGAACGCCAGATCGAGCAGCGGGATCGAGAAAACCCAGGATGCGGCAAGCAGCAGCCAGCCGACAAGCGGACTGATCCAGGTCCAGAACGGTATCCGTCCGTCGAGCATATCTAGCGATCCATTAAACACGGCGCAAAATCATGGCCGGCGTGAAGGATAGTAGAAAATGCACGGCCGATCATGCGGAATGCGGAGTAGATGCAGGATTTGCGTCGGACACATAACGTGGTGCTCAAGGACCGGTACGGTGTCTGCCGCCTGCTTCGCCAAAAGTCATTTTCAGATGACGAAAACATGCTCGACATAAACGAGAGAGGGGGACATGAAATCCATCACGAAATGGCTGCTGAGCGTCTATGTTGCGGGTGCGATCATCTCAGCCTCGATTGGCTCTTTACGGCGACCCATCTAGGCTTGGCACACCCTTGAGAGCTGACAAAGTTGCCGTCCTACCCCTCGTCGCTGCGAGTGAAGCTTTGGTTAAAACGGAAGTTTTGGAGTGGGCGAGGAAAAGGTACTTAGATGCAGAAGGGCTTTATGGATTTGCTCAAGTTTGGATGCGTCGCAAAATCTGATAGAAACGGCCGCTGCACGCTTTGTTTCATTCTCGTCAATCGATGGGGAACACTCCTGATTGGCGGCTTGTCCATAGCGGAAGCAATACCGAGATGCGGATGTGTCCTGCGTTTCTACACATTGCTTTTCCTGGGCGCAATGAATGCGCAGGACACGTGGAATTTGGTTAAATACCGATTTGGTGTAGTCGATGTCCGCAGGATTGAACGCGTGTTGATACTGATGGACGTTTTCGGTAGCGACGTACAAAGTAGGACTTGTCGTTGTGTCCTCTGACATGTCTTCGTACTTTTCAACGCTGCTAAACTTCAGTTGATCCGCATGGTGCTCGACAGCAAGCTTCATGTAGGACCGCGTCGCAGCTTTGTCCCGCTCCGAACAATCTCCTTGTCCACCATAGATCTGGATGATAGCGCGAACGGCCTGCTCTTTTGAGGGTAAGGTCCGAGATTCCGCCGGGCGACCTTGCAGCGCATCTGACCGAGGTGACGGGGGCTTTTGATTTAGCCGCGAGTCCTGGGTGGGCGGAGGCATGGCCTGCTGTTCCGGGGCAGCCCTAGCAGCAGGCAAATCCTCCCTTCGAGAGGCGGCGGGGGCCGCACCAACGCGGGGCACAGGCTGCGTACTGGCTCGGCAGTCCAGGAATTTCGTAAGAACCCAGCCGCTACCGATCTGGGCCCACGGCAAACTCCGATCATCGTTCTCTACTTCTTGAATCTTGACACTGCTGCCATTCTTCACGGTCCCGAGTACTTTTCCACGAGGTGTCGCTCGCAAATTCAGTGATGGAGCGCTCGGGAAATTAACGACGCAATCTGCGCCTGCAGTCACGAGCGGTTTTTTCGTATCATTAGCACCCGCCGCTGGTGCTCTCTTCTTATCATCTTCCGGTGTTTCGCTGCCCAACATCGGGAAGATACCCTGTCCCAGCGCCCGGTGCGTCGCAGCCCCTGTGAGGAGAGCGGCTAAGGAGACAAACATCGCACCGGCAGTGTTCTTAACGCGCATGTCTCGTGCTCTTTCGGTGACCTGCCGCTGCACTTGTCCTTTGGGTGCGAACTTCTTCACCGTGTTGCCAAAGCTTCAGCACCGCAGGTGTTCCAGGTCAAGCCACCACCTCGCGCCCGCCGATGTCTGTCATTCAGTTGCGAATCCGCAGGCTGGCCTTCTGCAAGAGCTATGGGCGGCCGTCCCGTTTAAGGAAGTCATTGTGTTGTATTATTCGCGGTTACTTGAAGCATCCAGGATGGGGTGGTACACATCTGCCTAGCCATTCAATCTCTATCGTGCAGTTCAAGTATCTGGCCAAGTGTGCATCACCTGACGGTCATCATGATTGTCGGCCGAAGGTCGACTAACATCGCGTGGCAAGTGAGATCGAGAAGTTGTGGAACAATCTGGAAGCCCAATTCGGCCTGCAATTCCCGTGATATAGGCGCGTAGTTAGGAGGCTTAATGCCTTTAACTGTCGCTAGGACCTGTAGCATCTGACTTTCCAAAGGCGGTCGCGGCCTCCTCATGACGCAGCCCCGGTAACCGCCATGCCGAAAAACTCGGGCAGCCAAGTACCTTGCGTCTTCTCGAAATTCATCTTCCCATCTTCTTTGTCGATTTTGACCCTACTGCGGCTTTCGGCTCTCAAAATGTTTGTGACGAAGAACGTGAGTGTGGTGAGTGTCCCACCTCAAATTGGGGTGAGACAATGAGAGGAAATTCATAAATATTTTCAAACGAGAAAAAGGGATTGGCGCTCCCTACGGGAATCGAACCCGTGTTTCAGCCTTGAGAGAATGAAGAAAGTCTTCAGCGAACTCCAGCGAACGTTCAGAAACCCTTATTTTTCCGGCATTCCTGAAACTCAGTTCGTGACCGTACACGCTCATTCTGCTACAATCTTTCCGTATATTTTCCGTACGTTTTGGGGAAGTGAATGGCGCGAACCGTACGCAACGCAAAGATCGACAGCCGTTCCGCAAGACTAAAGTTGGTACAGCGGGCGGAACCTTATTGGACAGTCATCTCGGAAGGCTGTGCACTGGGATATCGGCGTGGATCCAAAGGCGGAAGCTGGGTGGGTCGCTATCGTGACGACAGCGGAAAGCAACATTACGAGTCGTTTGGTGCAGCTGACGATGCCCGCGATGCTGATGGCCTGACGGTTTCCTCGTTTGCGGAAGCCCAGGTCAAAGCCAACGCCTTTTTTAGTAGGAGGGCACGGGAGATTGCCGGCGGCTTTGTGCCTTATAACGGCCGCTTTACGGTGTCGGATGCGTTGGAGAACTATAAGGCCAAGTACATTCGTCGCGGTGGAAAGGATGTCGGCCGGATCGACAGCGCCGCTCGCAACTACATAATGCCGGTTCTCGGGCCAGACCCCGTCTCCGCCCTCACCGCCCGAAACCTTGAGCAATGGCATCATGATAACGCCACCAGCGCTGCACGGGTTCGGACCCGCCACGGTGATGGTTTGAAGTACCGCGTTCATTTGGCTACGCCTGAAGCAGATACCGTCGGTGCAGTGCCAGTGCTAACCGCGTCTTGGCTATTCTGAAGGCTGCGCTAAATGAGGCTTACCGGGAAGGCCAGGCCGCTAGCGCAGACAGCTGGCAGAGGGTGAGAGCTTTCCGAAGGTCGACGCAGTACGAATTCGCTACCTTTCTGACGAAGAAGCGCGTTGTTTCGTTAACGTTTGCGAAGCGGATTTTCGCGCGTTGGTAACCGCTGCTCTCATGACTGGTTGCCGGTATATGGAGCTGGCGTCGCTCTTAGTTGAGGATTTCAATGCCGAGGCCGCGACGGTAACGGTACGAATGAGCAAGAGCGGCAAGCCTCGGCATGTGGCCTTATCCAGGGAAGGTTGCGAACTTTTTCGACAGCAGCGATTTGCTAAAGCCTTCGGTGACTGCCTCCTCACAAAATTGAACGGTGCGAAATGGTCAACCTCCGACCAACAGCGCCGCATGGTCGCAGCGTGTAAGGCAGCTCGGATAGAGGCAATAACTTTCCACGGACTGCGTCACACTTATGCCTCACGCTTAGCGATGCGTAGCGTTCCGCTTGCAGTCATCGCTGCACAGTTAGGACATGCCGACGTGAGAATCGGTCGAGAAGCATTATGGCGACACTTGGCGCCGAACTATGTGGCAGACACTGTCCGCGCTGCATTTAGCGATATGGGTTTAGCTTTCCCCGCTGACCGACATCTTCGGACCGGTTAAGGTGGGGTGTGCCTGAGAACGCACCCCAAACCGGACCGTTATGAGCGAGCCGCAGGATCACGAAAAGCCTGTAAATTCAGTGCAAACCGATGATGACTGAGGTCGTCTGTTTGCGTTTAGAGCCACCGTTTCATTGGCGAAACATTGGCGATAGATCTGGAGCGGTCTTTGAGAAGGCTCTTACTATTGTCTATTGTCCCGTTATTCCCCGTCGCATAAGTCCGAATCGAGGCATTTTGACATTTGTCACTGAGTCACTCCGCCAAAGACCCCTTTTTATCAGGGTCCTGGCCTTCAAAGTCTGCGGCTTCTCGATCATGCTCTTAGTGCGCCGCCCTGGGGGAGTAGCGCTTCAGCTACGTGCTTCTTGACCATCTCGCCGCGAAGCCTGGGTCTGTTGCGGCCTTGACCCAGGGATGCCGGTGTAGCGCCCACCGCGTTAAAGCGGAGAGAAAAGCAGGGAACCGCGGTAAAGCGCGGCCCACCCGCAGTCAGAACCGCTTTTTCCTAGTACGATCCATTGTCAGTGTGCGCTGCCGCCGGAACGGCTTTCGCGTGGCCTTTCTTTTGACGATGGGTTCACGTATGACTTCGCCATCGGCATAGATGGACACGACGAAACTGGTGTCATCGCCATGAGTAATTTCGATACTGACCGGCTTCCTTTTGACCACATGACCCTCTTGAGTAGTTTCCCGGCTCATAAAGTTGGCCGCGGGGATGCTAGCGCGAAATAGGCCTTAGTCTAGCGGCGGCGCTGGATGTCTGGATGTGCACGTGGCAGGACAGGCCCTCCCCTCCTAAGCTTTGCGGCTCGGGACTGTGCGGAATCATTGCCGCCTCTCTTGGATTCCCCCGCGACAATCGCGCCGCCGGCGCGAAATTTCCGTAACGTTCGGTGTTAAGTCAAAGGCCCGGTTCGTCAGAACTGCACAGGCACAGCTTCGCTACAAGAGGTAAATGATCCGACTCGAACCGCGGTAGCACCGCATGTCGCATACAGCAAAGTGTGCCGTGTGAAAGATGTAGTCCAAGGGATAGCGTAATCCAGGCAGCCCGGCCGGGTAGGTGTTAAAAAAACCGCGGCCGCGCCTGGGATCTACGAGCCCCCCTACTTGTTTGAACTGGGAGGTGGTTGGGGACCAAGCAACATCGTTGAGGTCACCAAGTACCATCGCTGGGCCTCCTGCACGTTTAATCTCCTTTCCCGACCTGCACCATCTCGAGGTCACGCTCAGTCGAATCTTGCCCCGGCGCGGGAGGCTGGGGGTGCATCCCGTAGAAACCCACTACAGAGCCTGACGGAAGCATCACCCCCGCTTTGATCGATGGAATCGCGTCATCGACAAGGAAACGAACGACCGGATCCACCAGCTCGAATCGGGAGAACAGCGCTAAGCCATATCCATTGGATAGCGGATAGGTCAGAATCTGCGGGTAACGCCCCTGGAGGCCTGCGCGGAGTTCCCGGCACCACCACTCGTCCGTTTCGACTGCGAACACTAGATCCGGAGCGGTGCCGGAAATGATGCGGAGGAATGCTCCCACGTCACGTGATTTTTGAAAAACGTTGGTCGTAAGAACGGTGATGCAAGTGGAAGCGTCTGGCACGGGCTTGGCGCTCGGAACCTCACGCGGGGCTCCCGGAATGTACCGCCAAACCCAGGATAGCTGCCACAGGGCCGACAACGCGACAGCGCTCAGCAAGGCGATTTCAAAACCACCAAGCGGCCACCTCGTTAGCAGCAAGAGGGCGACGACCGCGATACCAACTACGGCGATTTGGAAACGCGGGAAGTCGCAAAGCCTTACCCACCAATGGGGGGTCCGCCACATCGGCAGGAGTGTCGTAATTACGACCAGCGTACCCAGTCCATAAAGGAATAGCGCAAAGATCGACATTAGTGTGGATGGTCGGATACCGTCTCAATGCGTATCCTAGGTACAAGTCAATGATGCTCTTTCATCATGCTTGTCTAGCTATGTGGCTATACGAAAAGGCCGCCCGTTGCGGGACGGCCTGTCAATTGCGCACCTTCAGTAAAGAGAGCGTTCTTTTTTCACCTGATCTGCGGTGTACGGTGAGGCATTCGGATCAAATTTATTCCATCCGGACTTACGATAAGCCGCCGCGCGGTCGGCGATACGAACGGCTGACCTGTCCATCACTGCCTGCAGGCGAGTAGCGTCGTTCTCCGCAACACGGGCACTTACGACAGCGCCGCCGCGGCGTAAACCTTCCGCATATACGTGCGCATCATCGTCACTTATGCCGGCTTGCGTCAGGGCTCCAATAGCGCCGCCCGTCGCGCCACCCGCCGCGGCCCCTGCCAGTGTCGAAACCAGCCACCCGGCTGCTACTACAGGACCTACACCGGGAATGGCCATCAAGCCGAGCCCAGCCAAGAGGCCCGCCCCCCCGCCAACCGCCGCACCCACAGCAGCACCAGTGCCCGCGGCTTCAGCACGGTCGTCCTTTCCGTCGAGATCGCGATCGGGGTAGGTGTCCTTTCCATTGTCGTAAAATTTTTCCGCATTACTCGCGATGATGCTGATGTCGTTGTGGGGAACACCGGCAGCTTCGAGTTGGCGAACGGCGGCGCGCGCATCGCCGTAGTTGTTGTAGAGGCGCGAGATCGTGGTTGTCATGGAGATTTTTCCCTATTAGTGAACTAGTTACTGGCCTACGACGTTGCCTTGAAAGTCCACGCTGACGTTGACAGTCTTACCGTTTTGGGAGGCTTTCCCGCGCCAAACGCCTGCGCTGTCCTGCTGCAGGCCGCTGACGCCGCTGAAGCCCTTAGCTTCGATCCGCGACTTGGCCTGCGCTTCCGTGAAGCTATTCGCGCCCGCGGCAGGAGCGCCCGGGTTTGGCGGACTGTTGGGCGTGTTCACCGCTGGCGTGTTTGCGTCTGGGGTTCGCCGGAGGCCTAGCCTGGGGTTGCTGTTGAGCCCAGGCCGGAATGGCAAACGCTACAAGAGTTACCGCTATCAACATTTTACGCATGATCATTCTCCGGTCTAGTTAGGTGAACGTTGAACGCGAAAAGCGTAAGTTTGTTCAGAACGATCGCTGATAGCGCCAAAAAGAGACTGCGGCAGTTACAGAAACGCCGGGAGACCGCAGCAGGGCTTGGCCCGGAACCATGTTCGCGTGGAAGACGTTTTGAATGGTTGGATTGCACGGGGTGGGCCCGTGACACCCCACTCTGTTATCGGTGATACTCCACCGTCCAGAACCACGGCGTTGCCCTGCCAACCGTGCCGGATGTGTTGTGGAAGATTCGGCAATCGCTCGGAGCCTGCCGACGTAGCCGAAAGGCCGCCAAGTGGCACGAAGGGCCCCCCGCTGGGTGCATAAAATCAAGCAAGGTGGAAGGCTGCCTACGTCACTCAGAGCCGCTGAGCAGCCGGCTATTAAAGTTGGAATTAATTTGTTCCGAGAATTGAGATACTCGCGAGCTAATTTTCCGGCACCGAAAAGCTTCAAAGAGGCGTGCAGTGCCGCAAGCCAGCGAAGTGGTTCCCTTCCCCAGCGATGCTATGCCACCGCAGTGCTCCCAGTGCCGAACGAAAATGGTCCTCGAAACCATCGAGCCTCACTCCGTATGTAGCGACAGGGATACTCACACTTATCGTTGCAAAAAATGCGGGCTTGCGGACCGAAAAGAGGTTTTGCAGCTTCCACCGTCCCTTCCCCAAACAGTCTGCCGATCCGCTTCGCGAACGGAGCATGAATGAAAGGGAAGCCTCCCGACCTTGTGGGTCTCCTTGCAATTCTGGCGAAAGCCGGCCGGGCAAAGACCGAGGTTTCGCTTCGCGAGCTGCGCGACGTCATCGGAAGGCGTTCCTTCGCGCCGCTGCTTCTCGCCACAAGCATTGTCGGGTTTACGCCGCTGGGTGGCGTTCCCGGCGTTCCTACCACACTGGCGACCATCGTCGTCATCATCGCCATGCAGATTGTCATGGGTTTCGAAAGCCTATGGCTTCCCAAGTTCCTGCTCGACCGCAAGGTCGAAGGGAAGAAGCTGGTGCGCGGGGCTAAGTCGCTGCGTCCGGTGGCGCGGGCGATCGACAGGGCGATCCGCCCCCGGCTGATGTTTCTGACCCAGCGGCCCACGTCGTATGTGATTGCGGTTGTCTGCGTGATGATCGCCCTGACCGTGCCGCCGCTCGAACTGGTGCCGTTCGTCGACATCCCGCTTTGGGGGGCGCTGGTTGCGTTTAGCCTCGCGCTCGTCGCCCATGACGGCCTGCTCGCCATCGCGGCCTTCATTCTAACCATCACCGGCGGGATTTTGATTGGCATTGCCGTGCTGTAGCGATGCAGCTGCACCAGCTATGGCCGCTCTTCTGAGGTGCTGAAGGCGGCAGCGACGTACCGCTGCAAACGTAGGTACCGCCCCAGCCTTCCATGATCAGCAGCCGCCGCCCGCGGTCGGCCCCGCCGGCGCCAACGGTGGCGATTAGCACCACGGCTCCCGCTTCGGGGCAGCGGTCCCGGCTAACCACCCGAAGTGCCCCAACCCGTTACCTTATGCGACCGGGTTTCAGCGGGCTGGCAGGGGAAATGGCGGCTCGCCGTCGCACAAAGGCAACACCTTTGCAAAAGGTGTCGCAAAACGACGCACAGGTTGGGGATTTTCCAGGCCGGCGCGTAGCGCGCGATCCTAGCTTGTGCTTGGCTTTTGGCGGAGTGGCAGAGCCCTCCTGGGCAGCATTCCTCGCCAGGACGGGTTTGCGATGAGCCAATACTCGACCGCCGATGCTGACGTGATCGGCCAACTGGGCGTCAACCAACTTGTTCAGCCGGACGCCGACCGATCCTTGCCGCTGACTATCGTTGTGCTTGGTGTTGGCGCCATCGTGATAACGGCAGCGTGGATTTTCTTGTTTGGCTATGGCGCCTGGCTGCTCCTAGAGTGGCTTGTGGGCTAACAATACCCATCCTTTTGCTTCCGTCGGGGGAACACTCCGTTTCTGTTTTCGCTTCTTCTTTCGCGCCTTCTGGTCGCCCAGCGCTATTTCTTCCGCGGTACCGCGACGGCTTAACAATGCCGCCCGGTGGTAATCTCGACGCCCGCGTGATCTGGCCGGCTCTAATCAAGTCGGCCCGCAACACCGCAAACGCTGACAACGAAGCCCCGGTTCGCTGCCCACGAAATGCGTGAGTTATGGTACGATATATCATAAGGGCTTTGACTGCGGCTGCCTGCCGGCCGAACCGGGAAATCACCATGCGAAGGAATAAGAAGGGCCTTGTGCGCGCGCTGATCGCGGGCACTACTATCGTTTCAATGGTGCAAACAGCCAACGCCGCGTGCGGCACCTCGATGCAGGGCGTTTGGCACTTGCACGCCCTTCAGAACAGGCCGGGTAGCGACGACGCCACCGCCCTCAGGTCATTGCTACGGTCGCGGCCAATGGCACCTTCACCGCGCCGTGCAGAACTTTTCACGCCGGTGGCGGTTCTGAATCAATGAATGTGAGCGGCACGCTGACCAAGTCCCAACGCCTGCGACCTCACCGGCTCAGTCGCAATTGACGGTGACGCAGACATAATTATTCGGTTTGGTCACATCAACGGCAACATCGCCACCGGCATTGCAACGCAATTTACGGGAGCTGCGCTCAACGTCTTATATTTCTCTTTAATAAGGAGATGATTTAGATGCGCCTTCCGCCTGCAGGGCGCGGCAGGCGACTGTCGCGCAACTTAAGTCCTCTCCCCGCTCGTCTCCTGGCAGTCTGATCATCCGCCTTGTGGGCAACAAAGACCGGGAGGGAAATTGGCCGCGTCGATGATGTCGGCAGCGCAAATGATTGCTGTAGGCACCTCGGTAAAGATCAGCGGCGTGCTGCCAGACCGTCCGTTGCTGCCGCGCCGCTGGCAGCCGTTCGGCATTAGCTCAGCTGCCTCCTTCATCGTCGTGACAAGGTGGCCATCGTTCAGCCTCAGCGTATAGGCGAGCGGCCGGTTCCAGGCGGGCGGCTCGCGTTTTCCGCTGGTGACGCGGCTTACTGCCAGGCGCCCGGTTTGCCCTTAAAACTTCTCTCATCATCCGCCGCTACGTTTAACCGGGTGCGGGTCTAGCTCAGTGGCAGAGCGCCACCTTTCCAAGGTGGAAGCAATAGTTCGAAATTCCATTGGCTCGCTCCAAAGTTCCAAGCGGCTTACTTCGGGTGTCCACTGGCGCCGCGGGGCTTACGGACCGGCTTGCGGCGCGGCCAGGGCGTGGATCCGCGCTTGGCGTCCCGCTCTTGCATCTCCGGACGGCACGGCATGGGAGAAGACGTATGCGACGAGAGCTGATAACGGCAGTAAGCGGACCCCTGACGCAGCGATGCCGCGCAAAGGCGAACGGGTGACCTATCGCCCGCCACCCACCGTTTTGTCGCGATCGCTGGGGAGAAAATACGTTTGCCTTCAATGCGCGGCCTTGGCCCGGAACCATGTGCGCTGGAGACGTTTGAATGGTTGCGACGGTGTCCGCAAGCGGGGAGTAGCCTTCCTGCAATTCCTACACTTTGTGCTTAAGGACTGTAGGGTAGTTCACACCACCGTTATTGCCCGCCTATAACGAACGGATGGATCTAAGCTAGGCATGCCGCGTTACTACCATTATGAGGCTACAGCCACTCATAGTTCTCCTGCTCATCAGCAGCGTAAACACGTCCGCAGCTCAGGGGCGCGGAATCATCGTTCCTGGAGACTGGGTTGAGGAACCTCGGACTTCCTCAAGCGCTCCGCTGCGGTTTATCTCTCCTGACGGCAGGGCATGGGCCACGATGTATGCGACACCGGCTGAGGGCCGCGGTCTGCCCAGAGCCGCGTTGCCCCGAGAGGGAGAATTGGTCACCTATCGGCGCGTGACCCCTCGTTTCGCGGCCATCGCAGGCGTGAAAGGCAGCGATGGCATTT
>CAVSWC010000001.1:0-230160 GCA_963731585.1 uncultured Alphaproteobacteria bacterium | reverse complement strand
CCACCAATTGCTGCACGGAAATAATGTCGGCGGCTTCGGTCACCAGCGTCGCGCCTTGTTTCAGCAAACTATTGGTGCCTTCGCTGCGCGGATCGAGCGGCGAGCCGGGCACGGCAAAAACCTCGCGGCCCTGTTCCAGCGCCATGCGGGCGGTGATGAGCGAGCCGGAGCGCTTGGCGGCTTCGACGATCACCACGCCGAGCGCGAGCCCGGAGATCAGGCGGTTGCGGCGCGGAAAATCCCGCGCCCGCGGCTCCCAGCCAAGCGGCATTTCGGAAATCGCCGCGCCGTCCGTCATGATCGACTCGAGCAGGCCTGCATGCTCGGGCGGATAGATTTTGTCTTGCCCGCCGGCCAGCACCGCAACGGTACCGGTGGGCAGGCTCGCGCGATGGGAGGCGGCATCGATGCCGCGCGCCAAGCCCGAGGCGATGACAAAGCCGGCGTCGCCCAATTCGCGCGCCAGCCGTTCGGCGAATTTCACCCCCACGGCGGAGGCGTTGCGGGCGCCGACGACCGCAACCATGGGCGACGCGAGCACATCGGTCTTGCCGCGCACCGCCAGCAGCGGCGGCGCATCATCGATGCTTTGCAGCCGCGCCGGATATTCCGCCTCGCCCAACGCGACGAAGCGCACGTCGATGTCGCGGGCGGCATCCATTTCCCGCTCGGCGTCGTCACGCGAGCAGATGCGCGCGGGCCGTGATGCGCCGCCACGCCGCGCCAGATCGGGCAGGGCGGTGAGCGCGGCCCGAGCGCCGCCGCAGTGATTGAGCAGGCTGCGGAAGGTGCGCGGGCCGACGTTGTCGCTGCGGATCAGCCGCAGCCAGTCGAGCCGTTGCTCGTCGGTCAGGCGAACGCGGTCGCTCAGGTCAAGGCGGTTCACGCTATTTCCCTGCGCTGGTCGGCAAAGATAGCTGGCCGCCTGTAATTTACTAGACATGCAAGTGAGCGGCGAATAGCGCGGCGAGGGCGCCACTCAATGTCGACAATGGCATTGCCGATATTGCGGAACGGCTTCCGGTGGTCGGTCTTCGGGTCGGTTTGTCCGCCCGATGTATTTTGAGAGGATGTAGTGCGTTATCTGTTTGATTGTTTGGCGCATCGAAAAGTCGATGTCGTCCGAGATGGTAATCGAGCCGTTTTCGTATTGCTGGATGTGGTCTTCAACGAGCGCAAAAAGCTCTTTCATGCTTGAAGTGTACCGCAGGCTTGCGGCAAGGTGGCGTGACCATGGGGATAAAGGGGTATGCATGCCAAAAATAAAATGGCTTAGCGACTATTTACCTAAAGAATGGATAGGTCTTTGCGCGCTGTTGTTGTCACTGTTTCTGGCGTACATCACAGTCTTTCGACAGGTGGATAAAGTAAGCGTAATTTTCCACCTACCTCCAATTGTTGATTGGATGGAGGGTGACAGGCTCGTTTTAGATCCTGGAGGAGAATCGCGATTGATATTTATTAATTCTGGCACGCGTGGTGCTGTTGTGGCGGCAGTGCAGATGGCAATCATCCAAAACGGCAAGTGTGCTAATTTTTACGGAATGGGCAACCAACTTAACACCGACTTCAAGCCCATCGTAATCAAAGAGAAGGAAATATCAGCGGTTCCGATAAAGGTCGTAAGTGTAGGAACAAAAAAAATTATAGAACCGCGTCCCGATCAAATTGAAATTCCCGTAGACCCGGCGTATCGGTCCCAAGAGTATATCAGGATCGAAGTGTGCGCGACCGTTCAACTATCAACCCCCACTGAAAATTACCGCAAAACCATCGCTGTGTACGATTACGTAGTTACAAAAGATGCGGTGTACTTCGGGGACTTTGAGGGTTCCGATTGGGTCCGGCCTCAGATACTTGTGAATGAAAGGGAGCTTTCTTTCTTTTAGCTTTAAATCCCCCGCTGAAATACCTTTCTTGGCATAGGCCTCCGGTTCATAGCCGCGGTCGTCTGTTCTTGCGTCCCGGCGGTATCATCCTTCATGCTTGTAAGGCAATCCGCAGCTAGAGGCAAGCTACGGCGTTCGTGGGGATAAGGGAAAACATGCGGTCCCGTTGGTTGGGCCTGGAATTCTGGATACCGACCGGTATCTCGATTGCAGCCTTGGTGGTTTCAGTCGCCAGTTTTTATTACAGCGCCATCCGTCAAGTAGACCGCATCAGCATGGTCACCAAGGACCGCCCCATCGCTTTCCGGGAAGGAACTGACCAACTTGCTCTATCCTTCACTGACATGACACTCGCATTCGTCAACTCAGGAAATAGACCCGCGCTTATTTACGAACTAGACGTTTGGGTTATTCAATCCGAGGGAACATCTGCGGAGGATTGTGCGCTATTAAAGGCCAAGGGCATAGCTGAACTCGAAACGAATTTCGAGGCGACAGTGGTGAAGCAAAATGAGGTTGTGGTGAAGTCAGTACAGGTCACACGAGATTCGTTCACTAAGAACCGCACTGATAAGAAAACCGGACAGCTGGCTATTGCCGTGAGCAAGGAGCTCCGACAGCTTGCAGCAGTTCCAACCGAAGTCTGCTTCGTAATTACAATGGCCACGCCATCCAAAAAGGTGCACCGCGTGTCCATCTCAATTGCCAAGTACCGCGCTTCTAGAGGCGAAAACGGCATGCCTCTAAATTTAGACATGGACGAAAAAATGTTTACCGACGTGAAACCCTATACCCTCATCGAAGAAACCCGCACGATCTTCGACTAAGCGTGGCCCCTTTTATACGCCGCGCTGCAGTACCTTTTTCACCATAGGCCTTCGATTCATCGCCGCCGTCGCCTGTTCATGCGTTCCGGCTCCCAGGTCTTTCATCAGCTCGAAGTACATCCGACAAGACCAAGCCCTTCCGAGAAAACGTAGCAGCGTGCGATCGCTTTAAGCTCTAACTTTTGGATGTCGTCTCACCCAAATTTTGAAATTGCCCCAATCCTTTTTCCTCAACCTTCTAGAGCTAAATATTGCTAAGGCGTGGCCGCGTTTGAGAATGTAATCGCAGAGTTCTTTCTTCTCAGGATTTGCGTTCGCCTTGTCGTAGTGTCGGTTTAAACGATAAGCGATGGCGCCTATGAAAACGTCAGCTACCTGGATAGCCTGACATTTATGCGAATACGCGAACTTCACTCGGCGGAAAGGCCAAGGCCGGGGATCTTCCCGCATCATCCCGCGAGAAAGGATTACACCCATTTCTCTCATAGTCATGTTGGTGGAACGATAGTCGGGATAAACGTGAAAGACGCGATCGTGGTAACGACGACCAATGCTCATGCAATGAAAATAAATCTCTCGGTTAAATCCTAGCTGGCCTTTGGCTCCGCCGCTATACTTCCTGCCGCGGACCGAACAATTCACCACCGATGCATGGAAAATAATCGAATGTTTTGTATCCGTCATTTGGGACCGGAACGAGAAGAACGTATCTACTACGCGCTTGTAAGGTTCCAGTTCCCCTAGAGAGAAACGGTTCCATGCTAGCTGCCTTGGCGCGCCTCCGATGTGTTGAAGGGGCAACTCGGGCAAACGAGCGGCGATCACAGCCTGTTCAAACATTTCCGAATATTGCTTCGGAAACATGATCCCGCCGATAACCAGAAAGCGATGTCCGCTCTGGCTCGTCTCGTCAATGTAGATATCCTCAATCGGATAACCATCCGAACTGTTGGCGCCTTCCGTGGTTTGATCCATCCGTACTTTATCCCACGAGCCCGCCGATAAGCTGCAGAGCGAACCCGATGAAAAGAAAGAGGACGCCGCGCTTCTGGTAGTAGAAGAGGCTCACGTAATTCGAAGTCGTGTCATACGGTCCAACGGCCTCCGGCATTATGAGCTCGCGCATGGCGACAGATGGAAGGTTGCCATACTTGTTTGGCTTGAAGCCCGAAAGCGCATCAGTAAGCTCCTCGAGAAGGAATAGACGCAAGACCCCGGCGATGTCGAATAGCAGCCCCGAAGTTGTGAGAAGCTTGCTTGGATTATAAGCCACGCTTAACGCGGCCAGAAGCGCCGCAACGAGGACTATGACTTGAATGAGGCCTCTAAGCCGCCTCAGCATGGTGAGATCGTCGCCGGCGAAGGTCCTCAGCAAAGGGTCAACTATTCGCGTCCAGACAAAATTGCCGAAACGTGAAAGTGAAGAATACTCCCACCGGTATTCGTTGCCGTCCTTCATAGAATCCCCCCTTCAAGTACCCGCCTGTGCCCAGGCTGCCAGACGAATATTTTCACAATCATTCGGGACATATCGCCTCGCATTTGATATCCGAGGAGACATACCAAAGATTTTTTGGTGGCACGCTGCGACGTGTTATGTGACGTAGCGGTATCTCGCCGCGATCGGAATGACTGCGCGGTTGCAAGCGATACAAAATAGCTGGTCCGGTTTATCGCCGAGTTCGCGAGAATCTGTTAGAATAAATAAGCAATCAATAGCTCAAATAGGAGCCTGAAAATGTCGTACAGAAAACTGACCAAGAGGCCGCCGCATAAAGCTGCGGGCGTAAAAGCGCGACGAAAAAAAGCGGTTGCACCGGTAGGCAATCCGCTTCGCTCTTTTGCTCTTGGAAGAATTTTGCGAAGCGGATTGCCTACCGGGCGCGTAGCCTTTTCGAACTGATTCGGCAATTCCGCATATCGTCGCAAGCCCCTTTTACGGGGCCTTTTTGTTGGAGAAGTTTTTGATATCCCAAAGCGGACGGAAGGCGAAGGGGTGCGGCCAGCTTTTCGCTCTTGCCTAACTTCCGATCTTGCCTTCGGTGCCGTTGAGCAGGCGTTCGATATTGGCGCGGTGCATGTACCAGATCAGCGCCGTCAGAATGAAAAACAGCACGGCTTCGGCGGGATAGCCCAGAACCACCAGATCGCGGGCGTGACCGCCGCGCTGGCG
Source organism: uncultured Alphaproteobacteria bacterium (assembly GCA_963731585.1). Taxonomy (GTDB): domain Bacteria; phylum Pseudomonadota; class Alphaproteobacteria; order Rhizobiales; family Xanthobacteraceae; genus CANKHA01. The sequence continues at coordinate 225,271 of CAVSWC010000001.1, read as the reverse complement.
ATCAGTGCCGCGAGCGACGAGTAACGCGTGGCCGCTGCCACCGCGATCCAGATCACGCCGAAGACGAGCACCGCCTGCCACGCCAGCGCGAGCAACACGCCGATATAAGTCGCGACGCCCTTGCCGCCTTTGAAGCGCAGCCACACCGGAAAGAGATGGCCGAGGAAAGCGCCGAGCCCGGCCGCCAGGCCGCCGGCGATGGCGGCGCCGAGCCCGAATTGCTGCGCGAGCAGAACAGCGACCGTGCCTTTCAGCATGTCGCCGAGCAGCGTCGCCGCCGCCAGCGCCTTGCGGCCGGTGCGCAATACATTGGTCGCGCCGATATTGCCCGAGCCGACCGCGCGCAAGTCGGGTCCTCCGGTCAGCTTGGTCAGCAGCAGGCCGAAGGGAATGGAGCCGAGCAGATAGCCGAAAGGCCAGCGCGAGCAGGATGTGAGGATAGGGCGAGCCGAACATGATTAGATCGCGGCTCAAACGTATTCATAGACGGTGCGGCCGGCGACGATCGTGCGCACCACGCGGCCCTGCATCTTGGCCTCATCGAAGGGCGTGTTCTTGCATTTCGACTTCAGCTCGGTGGGATCGAGCACCCAGGGCAGGTCGGGATCGAACACGATCACGTCCGCCGGCGCGCCGGTGCGCAGCGTGCCGCCGGGCAGGCCGAGGATCTCGGCCGGCCGGCTCGACATCGCCTTCAGCAAGGTGATCAGCGTAAGCTCGCCGCTGTGCATCAGCCGCAGCCCGGCCGAGAGCATGGTCTCGATGCCGATGGCGCCAGCGGCCGCCTCCGCGAAGGGCAGGCGCTTGGTTTCCACATCCTGCGGATTGTGGTCCGACATGATGACGTCGATCGAGTCCCGATCCGACTGCGCCCACCAGCATGGCGCGGTCGTCCTCTGCAGCGCAAAGGCGGCGCGAGCTTCAGGAAGGTGCGGTAGGGCCCGATGTCGTTATCGTTGAGCGTGAGGTGATTGATCGAGGCCGAAGCCGTGATCGACAAACCCTCTTGCTTGGCGCGGCGCAAGACGTCGAGACTTTCGCCACAGGTGAGCGAGGCGGCGTGATAGCGCCCGCCCGTCAATTCCAGCAGCCGCACGTCGCGTTCCAGTATGATGGTTTCGGCCGCGCGCGGCACGCCCATCAGGCCGAGCCGGGCGGCATATTCGCCCTCGTTCATCACGCCTTCGCCGACAAGATCGGGATCTTCCGTGTGATGCACGATCAGCGCGTCGAAGTCGCCGGCATAAGTCAGTGCGCGGCGCATCACCTGCGCGTTGGTGACGCTCTTGTCGCCATCAGTGAAGGCGAGTGCGCCGGCGGCCTTCAACAGGCCGATCTCGGTCATCTCCTCGCCTTTCATTCCTTTGGTCAGCGCAGCCATCGGATGGATATGCACGATGGCGGTGTCGCGCGCGCGCCGCAGCACGAAGTCCACGATGGCCGGATCGTCGATCACCGGCGTGGTGTCGGGTTGGCAGACAATGGTGGTGACGCCGCCGGCGGCTGCCGCCTGGGCCGCGGTCGCAAGCGTCTCGCGGTGACCCGCGCCCGGCTCGCCGATGAAAGCGCGCATGTCGATCAGGCCGGGCGCGACGACGCGGCCGCGGCAGTCAACGACCTCGGTGCCTTCCGGCACCCCGGCCGCGCCGATCCCGCGCTTGGCTTCGCGGATGACGCCGTCGGCGATCAGCAGGTCGCCGGGAATATCGAGATCGCGCGACGGATCGATGATGCGGGCGTTCGCGAGCAGGATGGGGCGGCGGTCGGACAGCACAGCTTACTCCACGCCTGCGATGCGGCTCCCTCCCCCGCAAGGGGGGAGACAGCAACAACACTCACCGCGTCTCATGTCACGCATTGGGCAGATGCCTCGAGAGCGCTTCCAGCACGGCCATGCGCACGGCGACGCCCATCTCCACCTGCTCGCGGATCAACGACTGCGCGCCGTCCGCCACCGCCGTGTCGATCTCGATGCCGCGGTTCATCGGTCCGGGATGCATCACCAGGGCGTCGGGCTTGGCGTAGCTCAGCTTCTTCTCGTCGAGGCCGAAAAAATGCGAGAACTCGCCCATCGAGGGGATGAAGGAGCCGCTCATCCGCTCCTTCTGCAGCCGCAGCATCATCACGATGTCGGCGCCGGCCAGACCCTCGCGCATGTCGCGGGTGGCTTCCACGCCGAAGCGCTCGATGCCGGGCGGCAGCAGGGTCGAAGGCGCCACCACGCGCACGCGCGCGCCCAGTGTGTTGAGCAGGATGATGTTGGAGCGCGCCACGCGCGAATGCAGGATGTCGCCGCAGATCGCGATCGTCAGCCCTTCGATACGGCCCTTGCGGCGGCGGATGGTGAGCGCATCGAGCAATGCCTGGGTCGGGTGCTCATGCGAGCCGTCGCCGGCATTGATCACCGAGCAGTCGACCTTGCGGGCGAGCAGCTCGACCGCGCCGGAGGCGTGGTGGCGCACGACTATAATGTCGGGCCGCATGGCATTGAGGGTGATCGCGGTGTCGATCAGCGTCTCACCCTTGCGCATGGAGGACGAGTTGACCGACATGTTCATGACATCGGCGCCGAGCCGCTTGCCGGCCAGCTCGAACGAAGCCTGGGTGCGGGTGGATACCTCGAAGAAGAGGTTCACCAGCGTGCGGCCGCGCAGCGTCGCGGTCTTTTTCTCGATCTGGCGGTTGAGGTCGACGAATTCCTCGGAAAGATCGAGGAGGCCGATGATATCCTCGCGGGAAAGCCCTTCGATGCCCAGCAAATGGCGCTGGCTGAGGACGAAGGAGGACTTCGGCGCAATGTTCATTAAAACGCTGTCTTAGGCGCTGATCGGGGCCAACGCAAGGCGGGCGGAGGGAAGGCGGGACAATGTCCCCGCCGTTTGGCGCCGTAACGGTAACGATCCGTGATAACGTCAAGCAAAACGTGGTAAATCGCCATGCCCGGCTCGCCGCAGTCCGATCCACCGGAAGACTTCAATCAAGCTCCGCCGTTCGGCGATGTCGATCTTTTCGCCATCGACCGGCCGCTGCAGGAGGCGGTCGCCGCCAACGGCGCAGGCGCAGAAGCGCAGGCGCTGTCGTCCTTCGGACGGCACTGGGGCAGGGCGGAGCTGATCGAACAGGCGCGCCTCGCCGACAAGAATCCGCCGCGGCTCGATGCCGGCGTGGTCGAATTCCATCGCCGCCTATCATCGCTTCATGACCGACAGCATGGCGGCAGGGCTGCATGCCATGACCTGGCGCGCAGACGCGACGGCGGCGCCTGCGCCGGCCGAGGTCGCGCGGGCGGCGCGCTATTTCATGGTGGCGCAGGTGGAGAACGGGCACATGTGCCCGATCACCATGACGCGCGCCTCGGTGGCGGCGCTGGCGGGGGAGCCGGCGCTTGCAGCCATGCTGATGCCGAAGATCACCTCGCGCAGTTACGACCCGAGCTTTCGCCCATGGTGGGAGAAATCCGCCATGACGCTCGGGATGGGCATGACGGAAAGACAGGGCGGCACCGACGTGCGCGCCAATCGCACCCGGGCGGTGGCGGACGGCGATGGCTACCGCATCACGGGAGAGAAATGGTTCATGTCCGCGCCGATGTCGGATGCCTTTTTAGTGCTGGCGCAGGCGCCGGGCGGACTGACCTGTTTCTTCATGCCGCGATTTCGTCCCGACGGCAGCGTCAACGCCCTGCATTTCCGGAAATTGAAAGATAAAACCGGCAACCGCTCCAATGCCTCCGCGGAAGTGGAGTTCGAGCAATGCTTACGCAGTGCGCGTCGGCGAGGAAGGCAAGGGCATCCGCACCATCCTGAAGATGGTGCAGCTGACGCGGCTGGATTGCGCCATCGCTTCCGCGGGGCTGATGCGCGCGGCGCTGGTGCAGGCGCTGCACAACGCACGGCACCGGCGCGTGTTCGGCAAGCTGTTGCTCGAGCAGCCGATGATGCGCAGCGTGCTGGCCGATCTCGCGCTGGAGGTGGAAGGCGCACTGGCGCTGGTGATGCGGCTGTGCCGCGCCTTCGATCTTTCGGCGGGCGATGAAAGTGAAGCAAGTCTCGCGCGCCTGCTGACGCCGGCGGCCAAATACTGGATCTGCAAGGCCGCGCCCGCTTTCACCTACGAAGCCATGGAATGCCTGGGCGGCAATGGCTACGTGGAAGAGAGCAGCATTCTGCCGCGGCTCTTCCGCGAGGCCCCGGTGAACGCGATCTGGGAAGGCTCCGGCAACGTGATGTGCCTGGACGTGCTGCGCGCCATGCGCAGCGAAGGCGAGGGCGCGCAAGAGACGCTCAGCGGGCTTGCGCGCGAGGCGGCGGGTCTGCCCGGCGCCGGCGAAGCCGTGCAATTCATCCAGCGCACCCTCGCGGGCGACAACGCCGAAGCGCAGGCGCGCGCCGCGGTGGAACGGCTGGCGCTGCTCGCCGCCGCGGCCGCCCTGCATCGCAGCGCACCGGACATCGCGGCGATATTTGCGCGCACGCGGCTTACCGGCCGGCGCGGCGCGCAATTTCGGCACGAGCGATTTAAGCGGCGAGGAAGCCGCGCTGCTGCTGGCGCGGGTACTGCCGGATTAGCCATGGATGCGTTGGTCTACATGTTAGCCCGCACGGGCACTGTTATCCCACGCTACGCACAGGTTTTTCCGAATAGGAACAAGCTCTTGCATTGATCTTGGGATATCCCCGGCATGCCGCCTGTTTTCGCAGAGGACTCCTGTATCCTGTTGCTGCCTGCTCATTCCGAGGGCGCCATCATGAGGCGTCTTGATTGGCGGAGCGGGTGCGGCGCCTGCGGATGGTTTCGCAAGCCATCTCCGGGAGCCTCGGGGTTGCTGCCCGGCCCTACTACGAGGGCCCGCCGCGTGGCAGACGCTCCCGGACGAACGCAGGCGGAAGCCTGCGGGATCAGGCCGAAAGGTCGGTCCGGGTGTCGGACGGAGCAGTCCCGACGGCAAAAACCGCCGCGGTGGAGCGCCGAGAGGCGAGCGTGTCTCGCAAGACACGCCCGCGCCTCGCAAGCGTGGAATTGTTGATGCGCCTGTCGGCGCTCCGCTCCCTCGGGTTGAGGGATATGAAAACAGGTGCACCCGCCGCCTGACGAAAACACGGGCCGGCGGAGCGTTGGCTTGCTCCGTCATCGCCGGACTTGATCCGGCGATCCAGCTCTCTTCGCAAGAAGATGGATGCCGGGAGCGGGCATACGCACGGGCGTTTGACATTGTGACAGTGCACATTCCACCTCATCCAGAGGAGGCGCGAAGCGCCGTCTCAGGATGCAGGCCCGGGCCATGATCGAGACGAGCGACGCGCTTGCGCTGTTTGACATTGTGACCGCGCAAAACATTCCACCTCATCCAGAGGAGCCGACGATAGCGCCGTCTCGAAGGATGGGCAGCGGCCTCTATGGTTCGAGACGCATCGCTGCGCGATGCTCCTCACCATGAGGGGAGAAGTTGGTGCGTGTTGAATTGAAGAACGTGGATGCCACCGCAATTCGTGCAAGCCCGAATTGCGCACAGGTCGGACTTGTTCCGGCCATCCCGATAATCAAGGCACTGCTCGCCTAAGCGAGATGCCCGCAACAAGTGCAGGCATGACGAAAACGAAAGACTTGGCTGTTTGAAAGATGGATCGGGAAGGAAGAGAACGCGTCCGACACGCCGCCCCAGGGAGACGGATAACTTTTGCGCTCCGCCAGCCGATCGAGCGCGCCTTGCAGGATGTAGGCGGCCGCATGCTGGTCGATGACCTCGGCGCGCCGGGCGCGGCTGGCATCGGCTGCGATCAGCTCGCGCTCCACCGCGGCGGTGGAAAGCCGCTCGTCCCACAAAGCGATCGGCAGTTCGGTCAATTTCGCGAGATTGCGCGCAAAAGCGCGGGTGGATTGCGCGCGCGGGCCTTCGCCGCCGTCCATGTTGATCGGCAGCCCGAGCACGAAGCCGACCGCGCTGCGCTCAGTGGCGAGTTGCAGCAGGCGCCTGGCGTCGGTGGTGAAGTTCTTGCGCGCGATGGTCTCCACCCCGGTACCGAGCTTGCGGTCGGGATCGGAGACCGCAACGCCGATGGTTTTGGTGCCGAGGTCGATCCCGATCAGCGCGCCGCGCGGCGGCCAAAGGGCCACGGCTTCAATCAGGGGAATAATCGGCGCCGGCATGCCGGTTGGCTATCACACCGCCGCGGTTGATCCTACCATCGCTGCCGCTATTCTCGCGCCGTCTTCCGCAAAGGCTGCCGCCAAAGGAACCTGTCATGCAGATCACCTGGTACGGACATTCCGCCTTTCGCCTCGACTTCAAGGGCCAGGCGGTACTGATCGATCCTTTCTTCACCGGCAATCCGGCATTCGCCTCCGACAGGGCGGCGGCGATGAAAGGCGTCAGCCATATCCTGCTGACCCATGGTCATGGCGACCATGTCGGCGACACGCTCGACATCGCTAAACACACCGGAGCGACGGTGACTGCGAATTTCGATCTTGGGATGTGGCTGGTCGGCAAGGGGCTGCAGAATCTCAATCCGATGAATACCGGGGGCACGACCAAGCTGGGCGACTTCACCGTGACGCTGGTGCGAGCCGACCATTCATCCGGTGACATAGCAGACGGGATGCCGATCTACCTTGGCAATCCCTGCGGCGTGATCGTCAAGGCGGCGGGCGAGCCGACGGTCTACCACATGGGCGACACCGACGTGTTCGGCGATATGGCGCTGATCAACGAGCTGCATCAGCCCAAAGTGGCGATGGTGCCGATCGGCGACCGTTTCACCATGGGTGCGAAAACGGCGGCGTTTGCGGTCAGGCGCTTCTTCAAGCTCGATGCGGTGATACCCTGCCACTACGGCTCCTTCCCGATCATCGACCAGAGCGCGGATCAATTCGTGGCCGAGATGAAGGACGCCGCCACCAAGGTAATCGTGCCGGAAAAGGGCAAGGCGTTTTCCATTTAATGCCGGAAACTCCTGCCAGCGGCGGCGCGGCCTACTGGTCGTGGACCGGCTTGATCGAGGGCGCGCGGCTCGCGCTGCCGGTGATGCCGGGCATGCTGATGTTCGGCGCGGCCTTCGGCGCGCTCGCGGCGCAAAAGGGCTTGAGCCTGCTGGAAGCGACGCTGATGAGCGCTTTGGTGTATGCCGGCGCCTCGCAATTCGTCGCACTCGAGATGTGGCCCGAGATCGCCACTTTCGCCGGCATCGCGGCTGTCGGGCTTGGTCACCGCCACCGTCAACATGCGCTTCATACTGATGACTGCGGCGTTGCGGCCGTGGTTCGGCACTTTGCCCTCATGGCAGAGCTACCCGGCGTTGTTCACCGTCACCGATCCGGGCTGGCTGATTGCAATGGGCTATCACGCAGGCGGCGGACGCGACGCCTCCATCCTGGTGGGCGGCGGCCTTGCTTTCTGGCTGCTGTGGGTCGGCTCGGTGGTGCCGGGTTATCTGCTCGGCGCGCTGGTAAGCGATCAGAAAGCCTTCGGCCTCGATGTGATCATGCCGGCCTTCTTCGTGGTGATGCTGGTGCCGCTATGGCGCGGCGCGCGGCGCGCCATTCCTTGGGCGGTCGCCGGAGGCGTGGCCTTGCTGGTCGCGGCGCTCATTCCCGGCTGGTGGTTCATCATAGCGGGCTCGGTGGCGGGCGGCATCGCCGGGGGATTCGTCGATGAGCGCTGAACCGATGGCCCTGCTGGCGATCGTCACCATGGCGGCAATGAACTATCTGATGCGCGCTGCCGGATTCTGGGTGATGGCGCATGTGCCGCTGACAACGCGCACGCAACGGATGCTGGAAGCGCTGCCGGGCTCGATCGTGGCGGCGACGGTGCTGCCGATCGTCGCCCGTAGCGGGCCGGCCGCGGCAATCGCGGTCGCGGCAGCGGCGGGCGTGATGATTTGGCGCGGCAACAGTTTCCTTGCGGTGGCGGTCGGCGTGGCGGCGGCGGCGCTGCTGCGCGCGCTCGGAATTGCGTTCTAGCGCGCATGATCCGGCGAAGTGGGCCGAGACGCCGCTGTCAGAGCGCAAAGCGGCGGATGAGCCGCTGCCCATCCGCCGTTCGCATCCCAGGACTCACGAAGGTGGGAATCCAAGGCGCGCGCTAGGGCTCCTTGTCCTTGCTGTAAAACGGAAACAACGACGCCGGGAAATCGGCGCCGTAGCGCCGGCCCTTGGGCGGTTTCTGCCGCAACTCGATCGGCGGCAGGTGCGCGACGTCGACGACCTTGCGGTAGAGATGCCAGGTGGCATGGCCGAGCACCGGGATCACCACCGCCAGGCCGACGAAGAGGGGGAGCGAGCCGAGCAGCAGCAGCCCGGCGACGATCAACCCCCAGACCATCATGGTGACCGGATTGCGCGCAATCGCGCGCAGCGAGGTCGTGATCGCCACCGCGGCGCCGACGTCGCGATCGAGCAGCAGCGGGAACGAGACCACGCTGAGCACGAAACCGACCAGAGCAAAGACAAAGCCGACCGCGTTGCCGAGCAATATCAGCTGCCAGCCTTCCGGCGTGGTGAGCACGCTGCTGATGAATTGCGGCAGCGAGGTCGGCGGCAGATAGCCGAACAGCGATTGATAGATCTGCTGCGCGAGGCCGATCCAGGTCAGAAAGATCACCAGCAGCAGCAGGCCGAGCGCCGCGATGGCGGGCAGCGAGGGCGATTGCAGCACGTCGAAGGCGTGGCTGGGATCGGCTTCCAGCCCGGCCTCGCGCCGGCGGCTCATTTCGTAAAGCCCGATGGCGACGATCGGTCCGAGCAGCGCGAAGCCGGCCATGATCGGATAGGCCAGCGGCAGGATGTTGTAGCCCATGGTGAGGCCGCCGGCAAAAATGGCGACCATTGGATAGATCAGGAGCAGAAACAGCACATGGCTTGGCATGGCGGAAAAATCGGCCCAGCCGCGCGCCAAGGCATCCAGCAGGTCCGAGATGGTGATGGTCCGGATGATGGGACGGGCCGGGCGCGCTTCCGCGCCGGCGATGACATGGAGTTGCGCCATAGCGATACCACCCTGGTATGTGCCCCCAAGGATAGGGGACAACGCACAGGTTCTGCTTTGGCGACGGCTTAATCAAGCGCGATTTTAATAAAGCCTCACGGCCCGCAGCGCTTCGCCCGGGCAAAAAACCCGGCAGGCGCGTTCGGCTCCGCAGCACCGAAGCCATGCGCACTTCTTCGCAAGCCCGACGGTGACGGCGGTCACATGTTTCGGCCATCGAACGGCATCGGGGTAAGCGCCTGCAGATCGACGCCTTCCAGGCAGCGTAGGTTGACCGCGATGGCGGGCGAGCCGTCCGGCATCGTGCCGCGGGCGAAAGGCTGCACGCCGCAGCTGCGGCAGAACAGATGCTGGATGATCTTCTTGTTGAACTGGTACGCCGTCAGATCTTGCTCGCCGGAATGCAGCGTGAACTGGCTAGGCGGTATGAAGGTGAGCAGGAAGCCTTTGCGCTGGCAGTGCGAGCAATTGCACTCGATCACCTGGGTGAGATCGACGGTCGCCTCGTAGCGCACGCGCCCGCAATGGCAGCTTCCGAGGTGGATTGTGGGTTCCGGCATCTGTACTCCCTCGGTGCAGGCGGCGATCAGCGCGCAGCCACCAGATCCTGAAATTCCGGATGCGTGTCGATATAGTGGCGCACGAAACCGCAGCGCGGCACCACCTTCAGCCCCTCCGCGCGCACCTGCTCCAGCGCGGCATGCAGCAGCTTTGAGGCGATGCCGCGCTCGCGCAGGGAGTCGTGGCACTTCGGTGTGATAAAAAATGAGCACGCCAGGCGTCGCGTGATAACTCAAGAACGCAATGCCATCTCCGGTATCGAGCTCGAAGCGGGAGCGGGCGGCGTTATTCTGAACGGCGTGAGGTCTCGGTCATGCGCTTGATATAGTCAGCGCGAATCTCATTTGCACGAAGCTGGATCGGATTGCTGAGAGACCCCTCCTTAACCTCCCCCGGGATCAGTGCGTTTACGCCCGTCTTCGACGGACTATGTGGGGGAGGGCAAGGCAGGGGGCTGTTGCGCGCGCCCGCGATCTAGGTGAAAGAAGCCCGGAGATGTTTCCTGGGAGAGCATATGAAAGCCGACGAAGCCGCCGAGATGATGGAAAAGGACAAAGAGCGCGATCTGTTCAAGCAGCGCGCCGCGGTGGCGATTGCCGTTTTCGCCATGGTGCTGGCGATCTGCGGACTGGGCGGTTCCAACGCCGGCAAGGAAGCGGTCAATAACAATGTGCTGGCCTCCAACTTCTTCAATTTCTACCAGGCCAAGAACATGCGGCAGACCGCATTCATCCTCGCCGCCGACGAGATCGAGCTCGACCGGCTCGCCGATCCGGCGGTGCCGGAAGCCAGCAAACAGGCGCTGCAAGCCAAATTGAGCGACTACAAGGCGACCATCGCGCGCTACGAGTCCGAGCCGGCGACCAACGAAGGCAAGAAAGAACTGCTGACCCGCGCCAAGGAGCACGAGGCGCTGCGCGACCACGCGCTGAAGCAGGATCCGTATTTCGATTACGCCGAGGCGCTGCTGCAGATCGCCATCGTGCTGATTTCCGTCTCGATCATCGCCAGCCTGCCATGGCTGGCCTTCTTCGGCGGCACGGTGGGACTGGTCGGCGTGCTGCTCACCATCAACGGTTTCTGGTTGTTGGTGGAGATACCCGGGGCTGAGCTGAGCTTCTTCTTCGCCCCCGTCCCCGCCTTGAGCACGCAAAATATTCGACCTCATGGTGAGGAGCGGCGCACGCAAGTGCGACGCCTCTCGAAGCATCGCAAGTAGGCATAGACTTTGCGCACTTATTAATGCCGATCTCCGGGTAAACCCGGGATCGGTAGGCCCGAGACCGCTGCTCATCCTTCGAGACGCCGCTGCGCGGCTCCTCTGGATGAGGAATGTTTTGCGTGCTCACCAAATACGGTAGAGTAACGCCACAACCACGAGAGGTGTCCGATGGCAACTATCCTTCGCAATGCGACCGCGGTCTGGACCGGTACCGGCAAAGACGGGCGCGGAACGCTGACCACCGAGAGCGGGACCTTGCGCGAGGCGCCGTATTCCTTTGCCAAGCGCTTCGGCGAGGAGAAGGGCACCAACCCGGAGGAACTGATCGCGGCGGCGCATGCCGGCTGCTTTTCCATGGCGCTGGCCTTTCAGCTGAGCGGCGCCGGCCATCCGCCCGAGCGGCTCGAGACCAAAGCCGACGTCTCGATGGTCAAGGAGGGCGAAGGCTGGCGCATCGACGCGGTGACGCTCACCCTGAAGGCCAAGGTGCCGGGCATCAGCCGCGATGAATTTCTGCAGCTGGCGGAGAAGGCCAAGGCGGGCTGCCCCGTGTCGAAACTGCTCAACGCGCAGATTTCGCTGAAGGCGGAGCTGGAATAGCGCGGGCTTTCCCTACTCACCTCCTCATGGTGAGGAGCGTTGCACGCAAGTGCAACGCGTCTCGAACCATAGAGGCCCGAGTTCGCTTGCCCATCCTTCGAGACGGCGCTTCGCGCCTCCTCAGGATGAGGTAGAGCGTGTCGCGCGCGCCGGTGTTCTTGCGCTTCACGGCGCCAGCACCGGCTCAGGAAATTTCTCCCGCGCCGAACGGCATGGCCTCAGCCAGCTTCACCTCGCCTCCGCCTTCTTCGCGCCCGCTTCACCCGGCGTCACGCGCTTGTCCAGCCAGTCGGCGATCACGGCGGCGATCTCCAGGTTGTTCTTTTCCAGCATCAGGAAGTGGCCGTTGCCGCGGATGCCGATGTCGGCGAGCTTGATGAAGTCCACCGGCACGCCGGCACTCTCCAGGAACTTCGCGTTGCAATGCGCGGTGGGCGCGCCGAACGACGCCTCCGCCGACATCTGCAGCGTCGGGATGTTCCTGAAGTTGACCAGCTTCTTCAGCGGCTCCTTCTGCTCCCAGCAGCGCGCGAGATCGGGAGCGTCGGCCTTGTCCTGGCGCACCAGCACGAAATCCTCGATGCCTTTCACCGGCGGATCGTAGGTGATCGGCGCCCGGGTGACGCCGAAGGGCTTGCTCAGGCCGCCGTCCTCGTACCAGTTCGGGCGCGCCGACTAGCTTGACGTCGTAGAATGACGAACTGCCGGCCTCGACCATCAGCAGCGCCTTCACCAGCTGCGGGCGCGCATCCGCCGCGAGCCAGACCGGCGAGCCGGATTGCGAATGCGGCGCCAGGATCGCCGGGCCGATCTTGTCCAGCAGCGCGACAATGGCGTCGCGGTTGATGGTCTCGCGCAAGGTCGCCGGCGCTGCTCTGGTTGGGAAACATCGCCGCCATGAACTGGTCGAACACCGGATCGCCGACCGTGCCGGGGCCCGGCCACTGGCGTGTGCAGCTTGGCCTGCGGGAACATGTTGTATTTCCCGACGGCGATGAATTCCTGCTCGATCTCCTTCGGCGTGCGCGGCCGCGCGCTGCCATAGACGCTCGCGATATAGGGCGAGCGGCCGCGGCCGACCTGGTCCATGATGTAGACCGCGTAGCCCTTCGACAGGAAATACTGCCCCCAGCCGTCGCGGCCGTCCGGCGTTCCCATATAGGGCGCGCCCGAGGGGCAGCAGCCTTCGATGAAGACGATCGGGTAAGGATGGGTGCGGTTGGTCGGGATGAAATATTCGACATAGGCCTGGCCGGCGAGAACCTGGCCCTCTTTGCTCTCCACATATTTGCCGCCGACGAAGAAATGCCCGGTCTTGGCGATGGTGAGCGGCCCGACGCCGTCGGCCTGCGCGGCGGTGGCGACGAAGATTTGCGCGAAGGCGGCGCAAAGGGAGCGGAGCGTGAGGGACGCAGTCTGCATCGGTTTTCTCCAGAGTGCCCGGCTTGAGAAGGCCGATTATGAGCCGGTCAGGGAAGGAAGCAACGGCAGGATGGTGAGGCAGCAAGCTTTCTCCTTGTGGTGAGGAGCGTCGCACGAAGTGCGATGCCTCTGGAACCATGTAGGCCCCGGAGTTCTTGGCCCATCCTTCGAGACGCGATGCTCCGCATCGTTCCTTCAGGATGAGGTTGAGTGTTCTGCGCGATCACAATGTCAAACCGCGACCCCGGCGCAACGCAGACCTGCGCATGGAACGTTGCACCGCGCCTGACGTTGCCCCTCTTTCAACCGGAGAACACAATGCCCTCGTCCTCGACGCTTCCGAGGCTGTTAGCGACAGTCGCCATCGCATCAGCCGCATTCACGTCCGCCCATGCACAGGCTCCCGCTCCGGCCGCCCCGGCCGATCCGGCGGCCTCCGCCCAGCCGGCGGGAAAACCCGATGCCGACATGGCCAAGGTGCTCAGCACGCTTGCGGGCTTGGAACCGAAGCCGATCGAAAGCCTTGAGCCATCCGACGCGCGCAAGCAGCCCACACCGACGGACGCCGTCGCCAAGATCATCAAGGACGAGAAGCTGAAGGCCGATCCGCACGCGGGCCTGGATGTTTCCAACAGTCGCTTTGCCGACATGGGAAACCTGCGGCTGCGCTATTACACGCCTGAGAACGCCAAGAAGGATTCCAACCTGCCCGTCGTCGTCTACTTCCGCGGCGGCGGCTGGGTCATCGCCAGCCTGGATGTCTATGATGCCTCCCCGGCGGCAATCGCGCGCAAGGCCAACGCGATCGTGGTGTCGGTGGACTATCCGATGGCGCCGGAGAGCAAGTTCCCGGCGGCGCATGACGAAGCGATCGACGCTTACAAATACGTCGCCAAGAATGCGAAGGGCTGGGGCGGCGATCCAAACAAGATCGCGATCGTCGGCGAGAGCGCCGGCGGCAACCTCGCGGTCAACACGGCGATTGCCGCGCGCGACCAGAACCTGCACCAAGCCGGTGGCGATCGTGGCGGTCTATCCGGTCGCCGCCACCACGCTCGATACGCCGTCGAAGAAGGAGCATGCGGCGGCCAAGCCGCTCAACACGCCGATGCTGAGCTGGTTCTTCAAGCATGTGCTGCCAAACGACAATGCGAAGCAGGACCCGCGGCTGAACCTGGTCGAGGCCAAGCTGCAGGGTCTGCCGCCGACGACCATCATCCTCGCCGAGATCGATCCGCTGAAATCCGACGGCGACATGCTGGCGGAGAAGCTGAAGGCCGCGGGCGTGGACGTCACGCACAAGCTCTATTCCGGCGTGACGCACGAATTCTTCGGCATGGACGCCGTCGTGGCGAAGGCCAAGGAGGCGCAGGACTTCGCCGTGGCGCAGCTCAAGAAGGGCTGGAGCGGGGCGGCGACTGTCGGTTCCGGCACGGCCGCTAAATAAGCGCGCGCTGCAAGGCGAAGATTATCCCCCGTCCGGGAAACCGGGCGGGGTTTGTTATTGGGGCGGCGTGGGAGACTTTCTTGTCGGTGCAACGCCGGAGGTCAATCCCGCCCGCGGCCATGTCTACAATTGTTCAAGCCGTTCACGCGCGGCGCGGTGCGCCCAAACCAGCAGGGCCTTGCGCTGGGCTCTATATCGCGTCGGAGATCGCCCGCGCGCTGGCGGCAAGATCGAGGTGGAGTCATCCGCCGGCGAGACGCGCTTCACCTTCAGCATGCCAGTGGATAGGGCGCGAGACCCAATTATCCGCTATCGTTGTTGTCGCAAAGGGGTGGCGATGGCAAAAAGTACCGCATCATCAATCTGCCGGTTGTGAGTGTTACGCAGAAGTAACTGAATCTGCACATGCAAGCCGTTGCTATAACGTAAGGAAAGCAGTTGAAGGTTTAATCATGCAAAGATCAGCAGTTACGCTTTGGAAACGTGCTGGAAGCGCTGCGGCGCGATTGATACGGTTCCGGTGGAGACAAGCGCTTACTGGGATTTCTTCAGGGTTAAGTACCCGACGCGCCTGCCGGGTTTAAGGTGGCGAACTACTTGAGTCTCGCGCACGACTGCCCTTTAAGCGAGGCGTCCAACCGGAATCTGACAAAGTGGAAAAATATTCCCGGCGCTGGATCCTCCTATACTCTCGTAGTGACAAAACGATCGAGGCTTGCACAGGATCTAGAAAAAACGCGAAATCAATTTAAAGCACGCGTCGTGACAACCTCCCGCGAATTGCTTTTTGAGAATGTTGTAAGTGCGTTTATGCCCCGAGAATCGAAATGATCGAAGAAGGGCAATACTACATCGAGCCGGACGTTACCTTGCCCAGTGGCGACAGTCGTCCTGCGCTAAATTATGTAGTCGCAGAACTGCTCGAGGGAGCGAACCGAAAGCCAACGGCCGATTCTGCTGATGTTCTTGTTGCGCCTGCTGGACTTGGGAAGACCACGCTGGCGCGTGCAGTTGCACGACGACGTGCTTGAGTCCAAACGTCAGGCGATACCCATTCTTGTGAAATCGCACAGTGGCAGAACCTGATTAATTTGACGCTTCCGAACATCCTAAACGCTGCACTACTCCAGATTGTTCCAGAAGCAGTTCGACTTTACTAATTCCAGGCTATTCCAGCTCCTCGTTCGCGAGCAGCTACTTATTGTCGATATTCGATGGGTTCGATGAACTTTGTCTTCACCCCGGCATGCAAATTACAGTCCCACCCAGCTGTTGACGGAACTATTGGAGTTGGTGGGCGATACTGGCGCGAAAATTCTAATTACGACCCGCGAAACATTTTGGCAAACTTATGGAACAACCAGCGTTTCAGAACAAATTTACCGCCTAAATCTTCAGGGATTTCCAATGATCAGCGGAAGCAATTCTTCCAAAAGCGCTGAAGAAACCCGACGAAAGAGACATTGCAAATCGCTTAGCGCGAGAAATTGGAGAAAGACTTTACGAGATGAGATTGGCCGCGAAACCCACGAGGCTGAACGGGCAAGCGGCATGCCTCTGCTGTTGGAGCTCGTCGCACTGTACGTAGAAGGAAATCCGGCTGCGACCTTTGCTCCGCCACCGAGGACCCGTTCGGCCCGTTGCTTGAAGCCGTTTGCGAGCGCGAAAACGTACGGCAACAGTTGCAAATTAACGCCGAGAAGCAGATGAGGATTTTCGAGGAACTATTTCGGGACTACGCCGATGACATTCCGCGAGCAGATTTACCCCTGTATGTTCGAGATTCTGCCCGGCACCTACCGTGACAACAGACGCCCTCGTCCGGTTTGAATCCCACGCATTTTTCCACCTGGTGGCCAAGGAGTGCGGCCCAGATTTGAAAGCCTCAGAGTTTACTTTGTTGCGAGATGGCTAGCCAACAGATTAGAGGCGCGCGGTAGCGGACCCGAGTTCGATTCCCAGGCTTGCGGACCTATTAGAACAAAACGCGTCCGGAAATACTGACGTTTTTGATTTCCTGGTTGACCGTTTTCACGGGATGGAACTGGCTAAAGCTCAAGCAGCTATCGCACATGCGCTTGAAATGGTACGCAGCCGACCCCGGTGGGACGGAGCTTCGAGTGCGATCTTCCATTTGGCACAACGCCTCGCGCATAAAATAGAAATTGGGAAAAAGGCGCGTACGGAAAATCTCCTAAGGTCGTTAAAACTCGCGAGCCCAGTTAGTCGGCTCGCAGTCTTTGGCCAAATCAGTGGACTGGACTTAAGCGGACTAACCTTTATTGACTGCATTTTCAGAGACGCCGAATTCCATAATTGCCTATTTGATGAGAAAACCGTTTTTCAACGATGCCGCTTCGATGGGGATCTGACTTTTGAAAATTGCGTTCAAGCAGGGCGCGTGCAGTTGATAGACTGCTCACTTTCCAATTCGGCAGAAGAAGAATGGAATAAGGAAGCTGGTCGCGCTTCAAAACGGATAATCAATCAATCAACTGTCCGAGATGCATTGCGTGAAATCTTACGAAAATTCCTCGGTCCATTCGGATTTTCGACTATCAAGGAGGCTGATCGAAACTCCGGCCCAGTTGCCCGTAACCCTTGTCGAGAAGTTGCTTGGGATGAACTATTCAGGGAGAAAATTATCGAGCGGCACCATATAAGTGGCGTCTCCGGTCGCGGTATTAATATTGCTAATGACGCCGCTACCAAACATGAGGTGCGCAACTTTTTGGATAATGCAGCCTTGGGACCTCGCCTTCAGCATGTTTTAGACGAAATTCTAAAACATAAATAATTCGTCACTCCGCCGCCTCCACCGCCCCGGCGCCCTTCTTCCGCGCCACCCGCCGCGCCAGCACCGGCTTCAGGAACTGCCCGGTATAGCTGCGCTTCTCCTGGACGATCTCTTCCGGCGGGCCGGGCGCGACGATCTCGCCGCCGCCGTCGCCGCCTTCGGGGCCGAGATCGATGATCCAGTCGGCGGTCTTGATCACTTCCAGATTGTGCTCGATCACCACCACGCTGTTGCCCTGCTCGACGAGCTCATGCAGCACCTCGAGCAGCTTCGCCACGTCGTGGAAATGCAGGCCGGTGGTCGGCTCGTCGAGGATGTAGAGCGTGCGGCCGGTGGCGCGCTTGCACAATTCCTTGGCGAGCTTGACGCGCTGCGCCTCGCCGCCGGACAGCGTGGTGGCCTGCTGGCCGACATGGATGTAGTCGAGGCCGACGCGCTGCAGCGTCGTGCAGGATGTTGCGGATGCGCGGCACCGCCTTGAAGAAATTCAGCGCCTCGTCGACCGTCATGTCGAGAATGTCGGCGATCGATTTCTGCTTGAAGGTCACCTCCAGCGTCTCGCGGTTGTAGCGCTTGCCCTTGCAGATGTCGCAGGTGACATAGACGTCCGGCAGAAAGTGCATCTCGATCTTGATCACGCCGTCGCCCTCGCAGGCCTCGCAGCGCCCGCCCTTGACGTTGAACGAGAAGCGGCCGGGCTCGTAGCCGCGCGCCTTCGACTCCGGCAGGCCGGCGAACCATTCGCGGATCGGCGTGAACGCGCCGGTATAGGTCGCCGGATTCGAGCGCGGCGTGCGGCCGATCGGCGACTGGTCGATGTCGATGATCTTGTCGAGATGCTCCAGCCCCTCGATCCTGTCGTGCGGGGCGGGGGCGTCGCTGGCATTGTTGAGCTTGCGCGCGATCGCCTTGTAGAGCGTGTCCACCAGCAGCGTGGACTTGCCGCCGCCGGACACGCCGGTGACGCAGGTGAACAGACCGAGCGGAATCTCGGCGTTGACATTCTTCAGGTTATGCCCGCGCGCGTTGATCACCTTCAGCGTGCGCTGCGGATTGGGCTTGCGCCGCTGCGGGATGTCGATGCCGAGCTCGCCGGTGAGATATTGGCCGGTGAGCGAATGCGGTGCTGCGCATGATGTCGCCGGGCGAGCCCTGCGCGACGATCTCGCCGCCATGGATGCCGGCGCCGGGGCCGATATCGAGCACATAATCGGCGACGCGGATGGCGTCCTCGTCATGCTCGACCACGATCACGGTGTTGCCGAGGTCGCGCAGGCGCTTCAGGGTTTCCAGCAGCCGCGCATTGTCGCGCTGGTGCAGGCCGATGCGATGGCTCGTCCAGCACATAGAGCACGCCGGTCAGGCCGGAGCCGATCTGCGAGGCGAGGCGGATGCGCTGGCTCTCGCCGCCCGACAGCGTGCCGGAGCCGCGCGCGAGCGTGAGATAATCGAGCCCGACATCGACCAGGAAGCGCAGCCGGTCGCGGATTTCCTTCAGCACCCGGACGGCGATCTCGTTCTGCTGCGTCGTGAGATGCTTCGGCAGCTGCGGTGAACCATTCGCCGGCGCGCGCGCACCGTCATTTCGGAGACCTGGCCGATATGCAGGCCGGCGATCTTCACGCACAGCGCCTCCGGCTTCAGGCGGTAGCCGTTGCAGGCCGCGCAGGGCACGTCGGTGAAATATTTCTCGATCTCCTCGCGCGCCCAGTCGCTCTCGGTCTCTTCGTGGCGGCGCTCGAGATTGGTGATCACGCCCTCGAACGGCTTGTTCGTGGTGTAGGAGCGCAGGCCGTCGTCATAGATGAAGCGGATGTCGTCATCGCCGGAGCCGTACAGGATCGCGTCCTGCGTCTTCTTCGGCAGGTCCTTCCATTTGGTCTCGAGCGTGAAGCGGTAGTGCTTGCCGAGCGCGTCCAGCGTCTGCGTGTAATAGGGCGAGGACGAGCGCGACCAGGGCGCGATCGCGCCTTTCTTCAGAGTGAGGTTCTTGTCCGGCATCACCAGCTCGGCATCGATGTGCTGCTCGACGCCGAGCCCGCCGCATTTCGGGCAGGCGCCGAACGGATTGTTGAACGAGAACAGCCGCGGCTCGATCTCCGCGATCGTGAAGCCGGACACCGGGCAGGCGAATTTCTCCGAGAAGATGAGGCGGCGCGCGCCGCTCTGGTCGTGGATTTTGGCGATCTTGCGGGTACGCTCGGGCCCCTCGTCCTTCGAGACGGCGCTTCGCGCCTCCTCAGGATGAGGGGAACTTACGTCCTTGCGAGCAGCAGCGCGCGCTTACTTCTGCGCCTCATCGCTCGATCGGAGCGCCTCGCAGGGCGCGTCTCGAAGGATGTGGCCCGGCCATCCGCGAATTCCGCCACCGCCATGCCTTCGGCGAGATGCAGCGCGGTCTCGAAGGATTCCGCCAGCCGCTGCGCGAGGTCGGGGCGCACCACGACGCGGTCCACCACCACGTCGATGTCGTGCTTGAATTTCTTGTCGAGCGCGGGCGCCTGCGCGATCTCGTAAAATTTGCCGTCGATCTTCAGGCGCTGGAAACCGCGCTTCATCCACTCGGCGATCTCCTTGCGGTATTCGCCTTTGCGGCCGCGCACCACCGGCGCCAGGATGTAGAGCCGCGTGCCTTCCGGCAGCGCCATCACCTTGTCGACCATCTGCGAGACGGTCTGGCTTTCGATCGGCAGGCCGGTGGCGGGCGAATAGGGCACGCCGATGCGCGCCCAGAGCAGCCGCATGTAGTCGTAGATCTCGGTGACGGTGCCGACGGTCGAGCGCGGATTCCTCGAGGTGGTCTTCTGCTCGATCGAGATCGCGGGCGAGAGGCCGTCGATCTGGTCGACATCCGGCTTCTGCATCATCTCCAGGAATTGCCGGGCATAGGCCGAGAGCGACTCGACGTAACGGCGCTGGCCTTCGGCATAGATGGTGTCGAAGGCGAGCGACGATTTGCCCGAGCCGGACAGGCCGGTGAACACCACCAGCTGGTCGCGCGGCAGGTCGACGTCGACATTCTTGAGATTGTGCTCGCGCGCGCCGCGGATCGAGATCACGCGGGCATCGGCGCGGCGGACGGGTCGCTTGTCGGAAAGATCGGGCATTGCTGGGGGTTAAAGTCCGAATATGTCCAAAGTCAGAACGTAGTGAGAACGAGGCGGTTTTGCCAGAGCCAGCAGCCGCATAACAGATCCGCGCTGTCCCCCGCCAACAACGCAAAGTCGCGGAATAAGCGCCGGCGCGCGGATGTTTACTGGATCATCGGGGCCACGGCCATCGTCATCGGCCGCGGGCCCGGCGACATCAAGATCCAGGGGATGATCATGCGCGCACGTCTTTTGGCCATCGCGTTGGCGGCGCTCGCCAGCCTGACGATGTTCGGGTCCACCAGGCGCTTCCGCCCAGGGCGTGCCGCTGTTCGCGGTGCTCAACGGCGGCAACGAATGCGACGGCGACGACCCGCCGGTCGTGCCGCCAGGGCGATCTCGAACGCTTACGGCTCGGCCACGGTCATTCTGGTACCTAGTCCGCACGCCAAGGATCTGCTTCGGCATCGCCGTCGACAATGTCGGCCCGGTAGAGTTCGCGCATATCCATACAGGGCAGGCTGGAATCAACGGGCCGATCTTCATCGACATGTCGCCGCGCGAGCATTGTCTCAGGCGATCCGCGTGCCTGGGCAGGCTGCGTCGACCACCGGAGTCACGGCTCAGAAACTCAGCCAGATCAAGGCCAACCCCGCCGAATTTCTACGTCAACGTCCACACACGGCGGCGCAGGCTTCCCGGCCGGCGCGGTCCGCGGGCCAGCTGTTCTAGGGCTGACCGCCAAGCTCGCAGCCGCTGTCGCGCTCGCAAAGGGCCGTGACAGGGGCGCGATCCTATGCTAGAACAAAACAAGAACTACGACGCTTGCCACAGCGTCTGTGGACAAGTCGCGCCGCGCCTCGCGCGCATGCGCAGGCACGGGCTAGGGTGCGCCGAACAGTAGGAGAGTTTCATGGCAGGCAGCGTCAACAAGGTGATCCTGATCGGCAATCTCGGCGGCCGATCCCGAAATCCGGCGCACGCAAGACGGGCGGCCGATCGCCAATCTGCGGATCGCGACCTCGGAAAGCTGGCGCGACAAGACCACCGGCGAGCGCAAGGAAAAGACCGAGTGGCACCGCGTGGTGATCTTCAACGAGGGCCTCTGCAAGATCGCCGAGCAGTACCTGAAGAAGGGCTCGAAGGTTTACCTCGAAGGCGCTCTGCAGACACGCAAATGGCAGGACAAGGACGGCCAGGATAAATACTCCACCGAGGTGGTGCTGCAGGGCTTCAACTCGTCGCTCACCATGCTGGACGGGCGTGGCGCGGCGGTGCCGGCGCAGGCGCGGAGGAGGGCGGCGATTTCGGCTCGCCCGGACCGACCGCGTCGCGCCGTCCGGCGGCGGCCGCTGCAGGCGGCCGTCGCGACGACATGGACGACGAGATTCCGTTCTAGTGCGGGATGCGTTTCGGTTGGCGCGCGCGCCACTCTCTCTCCGCTCATTCCCGCGCACGCGGGAATCCAGCATCGGTGCGTGCAGGATCATCGCCCTGGGTCCCCGCTTGCGCGGGGACGAGCGGAGACAAACGATCCAGGTTCGATTCAGCGCGCTTTAAGTGAACCAAGTCATTTCACGGGCTTAAACGGTATCGGAACTGGCTGCTTGGTCCGTGGTCGGCAATTGGACAACGTCGCCGTCAAAGCTTGCCACTCACTTTCGTAAGTTGGAGTGATGATGGCGCAGCTGAATTACTTTGGCTCGGTTGTCTCGTTCAACGATTTGGTTTCGAGCGATGCTTGCTATCAGAAAAACGAAATCCGGACGTCCCGAATAGTTTTCAGATATTGCCTTCAACGTCTTTGAGGACTGTTGCGCATATCGTGTGCAATATTTGAACGTGCCGCATGACGTGTATTTGGTAATCACGTTTGACTTTCATCCAAGGTTCAGAAAGCATGATGCGCCGGGCATTTGCAACAGGGCGCTCCATCGTACGCGTGGCTGGCGCCGCGGGGGCTTGTCATGTCTGAGGGCAGAGCGGGCGGCGTCGCCTACGAAACCGTCACCATCGAATATTTCGAAAGACGCAGGCTGAAGCGCCACGCGCGCGTCTGGTCGCTGTGGGCGCTCGGCGTCGGCGCGGTCATTTCCGGCCATTTCTCCGGCTGGAATCTCGGTCTCGCCTCGGGCGGCTGGGGCGGCATGCTGATCGCCGCCATCCTGATCGCGATCATGTATCTCGGCCTCGTCTTCTGCATCGCCGAGATGTCGCCGGCCCTGCCGCATACCGGCGCGGCCTATTCCTTCGCGCGCACCGCCATGGGCCCCTGGGGCGGCTTCATCACCGGGCTGTGCGAGAACGTCGAATATGTCATCACGCCGGCGGTGGTGGTGTTCTTCATCGGCACCTATCTGACGACGATCTTCGGCACGCCGGCCGGACTTCCAGCCGGTCTACTGGATCGTCTGCTACGTGATCTTCGTCGGCCTGAACATGGCGGGCGTCGAACTGTCCTTCAAGGTCACGCTGATGGTCACGCTGCTGGCGCTGGCCTGCCTGGTCGGCGTTCTGGATCAGCGCCTTGCCGGTGATCGATTTCTCCCGCTGGGCGCTCAATATCGGCGCCGAGACGGCACGCGAGCTGCCGGATGGCAACGGTCCGTTCCTGCCGTTCGGCTCGTGGGGCGCGCTGGCCGCGCTGCCCTTCGCGGTCTGGCTGTTCCTCGCCATCGAGCAGTTGCCGCTGGCCGCCGAGGAATCCGTCGATCCGAAGAACGCGACATGCCGAAGGGCATCATCCTCGGCATGCTGACGCTGATCGTCTCGGCCTTCATGATCCTGTGGCTGAACTCGCATCCGGTCCGCGCGGACGGACCGGCGCCTTCGCGCTCGGGCGAGCTCCGGCGAGCCGCTGCTCGACGGCTTCGCGCGATCTACGGCGACGGCATCGCCAAAGTCCTGGCGCTGATCGCGGTGATCGGCCTGATCGCCAGCTTCCACACCATCATCTACGCCAAGGGCCGGCAGATCTATTCGCTGTCGCGCGCGGGCTACTTCCCGCGCTGGCTGTCGGTGACGCACGGCACCTACAAGACGCCGCACGTGGCGATGATCGCCGGCGCGATGGTCGCGCTCGTCATCATGCTCGTCATCTGGTTCTGGCTCGGGGCGGAAGCGGGCGGCGCGGTCATCGGCGGCACGCTGCTGAACATGGCGGTGTTCGGCGCCATGTGTTCCTACGTCCTGCAGGGGATGTCCTTCATCCTGCTGCGCAAGAACTTCCCCGATATCCCGCGGCCCTATCGCAGCCCCTTCGGGATTGCAGGGGCGATAGCGACGATCGTCATCGCGCTGATCACCATCGCGTTCCAGCTGATCGATCCGGTCTACCGCCAGGGCGTGTTCGGCGTCGCGATCTGGTTCGCGGTCGGCATCGTCTATTTCGCCGCGATCGGCCGGAACAAGCTGGTGCTGTCGCCGGAAGAGGAATTCGCCATGTCGAAAGGCAGGGCGGATTACCGCAACCTCTGATCCTTTCACTGCCGCTCGTTCCCGTTTGCGGGCGGGCGGCGTTTTCCCCGAATGACTCCCTGCGGCTTCTGCTTTTTCGTAAGCCGCCATTTTCCGCTTGACGACATACCGACCAGTTGGTATGTTTGCGCCAATGAGGAAAACGGCCATGCCCAGCAGACCGACAGCCCAGTCAAAGCTCCCGGCGAAAGCCAAGCGGTCCGCCAAGGACAAGCTGCTCGACGCCGCGGTGCATGTGGTTCGCCAGAAGGGCTATGCCGCCACCTCGGTCGACGACCTGTGCGAGGCCGCCGGCGTCACCAAGGGCGCCTTCTTCCACCACTTCGAAAGCAAGGAAGCCCTTGCGGTCGCGGCCGCCGCTTATTGGAGCGATTTCACCACGGAATTTTTCAATAGCGCTCGCTATCAGCAGCTGACCGATCCGCTCGACCGGCTGCTCGGCTATGTCGATTTCCGGCGAGATATCCTGCGCGGCAAAATCGAGGACTTCACCTGCCTCGTCGGCACCATGGTGCAGGAGGCTTACGAGAGCAGCCCAAAAATCCGCAAGGCCTGCGACGCCAGCATCAGCCGGCATGCCGCAGCCGTCGCCAGGGATATCGCCGCCGCCAAAAAACTCTATGCCCCGAACGCAACTTGGAGCCCGGAAGAGCTCGCGCTGTTCACCCAGGTCGTCGTGCAGGGTTCCTTCATCCTGGCAAAGGCCAAGCACGGCCCGAAGGCGGCCGAAGCAAGCATCCTGCATCTGCGCCGCTACATCGAATTCCTATTCGGCAGGACGCCGACGCCACACTGAGTTTCAACCAACAAACAGGAGACCTGAGCCATGTCCAGGATCGTTCCGTTTCTTTGGTACAGCGAAAAAGCAGAGGAGGCCGCGGCCTTCTACGCGTCGATCATCCCGAATTCCAAGGTCAACAGCGTGACCGCGCTACCGGTCGACAGCCCCAGCGGGCCGGCGGGATCGGTGAAGGTTGTCGACTTCACGCTGAACGGCCAGCCATTCATGGCGATGACCGCAGGCCCGCTCGACGATTTCAATCACGCGGTTTCCTTCATGATCGAATGCGAAGACCAGAAGGAAATCGACCGTCTGTGGGACGCACTCGGCGAGGGCGGCACGTACGAGCAATGCGGATGGCTTCGGGACCGCTACGGCCTCTGCTGGCAGATCGTCCCGAAGGTGTTCAAGCAGATGATGCAGGACAAGGACCCGGCGAAGGCGAAGCGCTACGCCGAAGCGATGATGAAGATGGTCAAGTTCGACATTGCCGCTCTGCAAAAAGCTTTCAACGGGTAAAGGGAGGCAACGATGACTTTGACCTTCCCCAATGAATCCGACGAATATCGCCGGGCCCGTGCGCGCTTGCTCGACGAAGAAGTTGCTCTTCGGCGTGCCATGGAATCCGTGGCAGCCGCACGGCGCGCGTTGCCGCCCGGAGGCGAGGTCCCTGAGGACTATTCTTTCGACGCCGTCGATCATGCGGGGCGACCCGGCAAGGTCCGCCTTTCCGAGCTCTTCACCGGTAAGTCCGGCTCCCTGATCGTCTATCACTTCATGTTTCCCCGCCACGCGACTGACGACCGGCCGCAACCGTCATCGGGATCGCTCAAGCACCTGCCGAAGACCGAGGGACCTTGCCCGTCCTGCACGGCGCTGCTCGATCAGATCGACCCGGTAATCCCGCATCTGGAGGCGGCGGGTATGACCTTCGCCGCCGTCGCCAAAGCGCCGATCGATCGCGTCGCCGCCTTCGCCCGCGACCGCGGTTGGGGTCGGCTCCGAATGCTGTCGGCCTTGGGCAATACGTTCAAGCGCGACTATGGCGGCGAAGATGCCGATGGGCAGCAAATGCCGATGCTGAGTGTTTTTCAGCGCGCAAGCGACGGCTGCATCCGGCACTTCTGGAGCTCGGAATTGCTCTATGCACATGCTGATCCGGGCCAGGACCCGCGGCATGTCGGTACGATCGAGCCCCTCTTTAACTTGATGGATTTCACGCCCGGCGGCCGGCCGCGCTGGGAGGAGCAACTCGAATACCCGTGCTGCCGGGAAAAAAGTGCGCCGAAGCATGAAGGCATGAAGGAACGCAACCGAAGTTCGGCGTAGCGAGCGTTCGCCTTAACCCCCAACGAACAGGAGCGACAATCATGGACAAGCAGCTTTCACGTGGCGTGAGCCCTCTCTCGCCGCATCTCGTCGTCGCCGGCGCCGCCGACGCGATCAAATTCTACCAGCGCGCTTTTGGCGCCCAGGAATTGATCAAGCTGGAGGGTCCGGACGGCAAGCTCATGCATGCCTGTGTCTCGATCAATGGTTCTTCCGTGATGTTGGTGGACGAAAATCCCCAATGGAAGGCGCTCGGCCCGAAGTCGCTGGGCGGCACGCCGGTCACCATCCATCTGATGGTGGATGACGTGGACAAGGTGACCAATCAAGCCATCGCCGCCGGAGCCAAGGTGATCATGCCGGTCGCCGACATGTTCTGGGGCGACCGCTACGGAATCGTCGAAGATCCGTTCGGCCATCAATGGTCGATCGCCACCACGATAAAGGTGATGACCGAAGCCGAAATCAAGGAAGCCGCCGCGAAGGCGATGTGCGGCGAAGGTGCGTCGGCCTGAGGGCACGCGTCAGCTGAACACAGCAACGACCAATCAGAGGAGACAAGACAATGCGCGTGATGGTTCTAGTGAAAGCCACGAAAGACAGCGAAAAGGGCCTTCTGCCAACGGCCGAAATGACTAAAATGTTCGAGGCGATGGGCAAATACAACGAGGAACTGGTCAATGCCGGCATCATGAAGGCCGGTGAGGGCTGAAGCCTTCTCTCACGGGCAAGCGCGTGGCCTTCGACGGTGCGAAGCGCACCGTCATCGACGGCCCGTTCGCGCGACCGAGTGAACTCGTTGCCGGCTTCTGGCTCTGGCAGGTCAAGGACATGGACGAGGCGGTCGCGTGGGTGAAGCGCTGCCCGAATCCGATGCCCGGCCCGAGCGAGATCGAAATCCGGCCGATGTACGAAATGGCGGACTTCGGCGATGCCCTAACGCCGGAAGTCGCAGAACTGCACGACCGGACCCGCGAAAAGATAAATCGCTAAGGACGCCTCGATCGCCGCCGCGACGTGGCTGAATAACCTTGAGGCCGGCGCCCAGCGCCGGCCTTTAGCTCGCCAGCACGCTGCGCACGCCGTCGACCACGAACTGCACCGCCAATGCGGCCAGCAGCACGCCGAGCAGGCGCGACAGCACGACATTGCCGGTGATGCCCAAAATTTTCTCGATCCGCGAAGCGGCGAGAAACACCACGAGGCAGAGCGCTACCACCAGCACGGCCACGCCGATCAATCCGCCCAGGAGCGCAGGCTGGCCGGCCGCGCGACCCGCCAACAGCACCGTGGCGGTGATGGCGCCAGGCCCGGCCATCAGCGGAATGGCGAGCGGGAAGGCGGCGATGTTGCGCACGCGCTCTTCCATTGCCTGCTCCGCGGTCGCGGATTGCCGCTGGATACGCACTCCGAACACCATTTCCGAGGCGATGGAGAACAACAGCAGCCCGCCGGCGATGCGGAAGGCGGGTAACGAAATGCCCACGGTGGCGAGCAGTTTGTCGCCGACCAGCGCGGTGCCGGCCAGAACGCCTGCCGCGATCACGCTGGCCCGCATCGCCACCTGACGGCGCGCGCTGCGCGGCATGCCGTGCGTGATGGCTACGAAGGTCGGCGCCAGCCCGATCGGGTCGAGCACGATCACCAGGGTGACAAAGGCCGAGATGAGAAAATCAAGCGGCATGGAACGTGCACTATCTGCCGTTTACGCAAGCTCCCGGCAAGCGCGTTTTCCCGGGGCCCCGGGTAAGACAGAAACCTCAATTTAAGACATTGAATTCACTCGATAACTTTGTCCGTATAGGGGTGGATTTTGGGTAGCCTTAGGAGGCTGAATCAGCTACAAAAAATTCAAACAAATTTCGCGCGAGATTTCTCATTGTCCGATATTGAAAATCCAAAGCCGGGGGACCGCGGCCCTTCGGATCTCCGACCGATTTCGATCACCGAGGAGATGAAGCGTTCTTACCTCGATTACGCCATGAGCGTGATCGTGGCCCGGGCGCTGCCGGATGCGCGTGACGGGCTCAAGCCCGTGCACCGGCGCATTCTTTATTCGATGAATGAGCAGGGCCATACGCCCGACAAGAAATATGTGAAATCAGCGCGCATCGTCGGCGACGTGATGGGTAAATATCATCCCCACGGCGACCAGGCGATTTACAACTCTTTGGTACGCATGGCGCAGGATTTTTCCATGCGCCTGCCGCTGGTGGACGGGCAGGGCAACTTCGGATCGGTCGACGGCGACCCGCCGGCGGCCATGCGCTACACCGAATCTCGTCTGCACCGCGCAGCGTTGGCGCTGCTCGAGGACCTCGACAGCAGCACGGTCGATTTTCAGCCCAACTACGACGGCAATGAAAAAGAGCCGGTGGTCTTGCCGGCGCGCTTTCCCAATCTGTTGGTCAATGGCGCCGGCGGCATCGCGGTCGGAATGGCGACCAATATCCCGCCGCATAATCTTGGCGAGATCGTCGATGCCACCGTTGCATTGATCGACAACCCGGAAATGGGCATCGAGGACCTCATCGAAATCGTGCCCGGACCGGATTTCCCGACCGGCGGCATTATCCTCGGCCGTGTCGGCATTCGTGGCGCCTACCATCTCGGCCGCGGCTCCATCGTCATGCGAGGCAAAGTCGCCATCGAGACCGTCCGCAAGGAGCGCGAGGCCATCGTCATCACCGAAATTCCCTATCAGGTGAACAAGGCCTCGATGGTGGAGAAGATCGCCGACCTGGTGCGCGAGAAGAAAATCGAAGGCATCGCCGACCTGCGCGACGAATCCGACCGCGACGGCTATCGCGTGGTGGTGGAGCTCAAGCGCGATGCCATGGCCGATGTGGTGCTGAACCAGCTTTATCGCTTCACGCCGCTGCAATCGACCTTCGGCGCCAATATCGTGGCGCTCGACGGCGGCCGCCCGCAGGTGATGAACCTGAAGGACCTGCTGTCCGCCTTCCTCGCCTTTCGCGAGGAAGTCGTTTCCCGCCGCACCAAGCATCTGCTGAACAAGGCGCGCGACCGCGCCCATATCCTCGTCGGTCTCGCCATTGCGGTAGCGAATATTGACGAGGTGATTGCGCTGATCCGCCGCTCGAAGGATGCCAACGAGGCGCGCGAGGCCCTGATGGAACGCGAATGGCCGGCTACCACCGCGGTCTCGCTGATCGAACTGATCGACGATCCGCGCCACCGCGTCTCCTCGGCCGGAACCGCGCGGCTCACGGCGGAGCAGGCGAAAGCCATTCTCGACCTGCGGCTGCAGCGGCTCACGGCTCTGGGCCGCGACGAGATTGCCGTCGAGCTCGACAAGCTGGCGACCGAGATCGCGGACTATCTCGACATCTTACGCTCGCGAGCGCGCATCCAGGGCATCATCAAGGACGAGCTGCAGAAGGTGAGGACGCAGTTCGCCACCCCGCGCCGCACGGTCATTATCGACCAGGAAGGCGAGGTCGATGACGAGGATCTGATCCAGCGTGATGATATGGTGGTGACGGTGTCGCATGCTGGATACGTCAAGCGCGTGCCGCTCTCGACCTATCGGGCGCAAAAGCGCGGCGGCAAGGGCCGCGCCGGCATGCAGACGCGCGAAGAGGATTTCGTCACGCGACTGTTTGTGGCCTCGACGCATACCCCGGTGCTGTTCTTCTCCTCGCGCGGCCAGGTCTATAAGGAAAAGGTCTGGCGGCTGCCGCTGGCGGCGCCGCAGGCGCGCGGCAAGGCCATGATCAATATCCTGCCGCTGGAGCAGGGCGAGGCCATCACCACCATCATGCCGCTGCCGGAGGACGAAAAATCCTGGGCCAATCTTGATGTGATGTTCGCCACGACCAAAGGAACGGTCCGCCGCAACAAGCTGTCGGATTTCGTCGACGTGCGCCGCTCCGGCATCATCGCCATGAAGCTGGAGGAAGGCGAAGCCATCGTCGACGTGCAGATTTGCACCGAAAAGGACGACGTGCTGCTCACCTCGGCGGAGGGTCAGTGCATCCGTTTTGCGGTCGAGGACGTGCGCGTCTTCACCGGCCGCACGTCGATGGGCGTGCGCGGCATCGCGCTCGGCGAAGGCGACAAGATGATCTCGCTGTCCATCCTGCGGCATCTGGACGTCAGCGCCGAGGAACGCGTGGCTTATCTCAAGCGGGCGAGCGCCGTGCGCCGCAGCGCGGGCGAGCCGGAGGATGTTACGGCGGACGCCGAGGAAGCCAACGGCGCCATCGAGCTCGGCGAGAGGCGTTATGTGGAGCTCTCCGCGGCGGAGCAATTCGTCCTGACGGTTTCCGAGCGCGGCTTTGGCAAGCGTTCGTCCTCATATCAGTACCGGACCACCGGCCGCGGCGGCAAAGGCATCGTCGCGATGGACATCCGTGAGAAGGACGGCGCGATCAAAAAGAAAATCGGCCGGCTGGTCGCATCTTTCCCGGTGGAGGAAAGCGATCAGATCATGCTGGTGACCAATGGAGGGCAATTGATCCGTTGTCCGATCAACGGCATCCGCATCGCCGGGCGCGGGACGCAGGGCGTGATCGTGTTCGACACCGCGGAAGATGAGCGCGTGGTCTCGGTGGAGCGACTGTCGGAAGAGGACACGGGTAATGGCGAAGAGGCAGCTTAGGCCGGGTTACCAGCCCCCAGCCTCGTTACTGGGAACCATATAGATACGGGTGCCGTTGCGGGTGGAGCCAACCGTCACCACTTGGCGGTCACGGCGTCCGCGGAACTCGCTCGCCGTGGCTTGTTCAACCGCCTGCAGGACCTCCTCCGGCACGCCATTGCGCGCTCGATCCGACACCGCATTGCGGTTACGGCGGCTACCCCGTCCGTTGACTGTGGCGGCCACTTCCTCCGCCACGTCGGCATTGCCTTCTTCAATGGCCCTTTGACGCCGGGCCTCGCGCCTAGCCTCGCGCTTTGCAGCTTTCTCCGCCGCGCGGGCGGATTTAAATTTCTTGAAATCAGCGTCAGCGAACGCGTCAACGCCCGCCGCCACGGGCGCTGGTGAGGCAGCGGCCGGCGCTACAGCCGCATCCGGCGCTACAGGCGCGGGCGAGGATCGCTGCGGCGCCGTTGTCACCTGTACAGTGGAAGCAGGTGCAACTTTCGGGGCAGCCTGCGGCGCAGGATTTTGAGGCGCCGACGCGACCTGCTGCTGCGGCGCCGCGACGACCTTTTCAATTTGCGGCGGCGACCCTGCGACGGGCGCCACGGGCGGCCCCAGGGGCTTTTCAACCCCGGCCACGACCGGCGCTGGCGGTGCAGGTTTCGACTTCGGCTCCACGATCGGCTCTGGCGTCCGTACCGTTACCGAATTGCCCTTGTCAGTAACGATGCGGACCTGGCGCGTGCCGCGCGCCGCATCGACGCGTTGCGCACAACGCTGGTCGACGTAAGGCCAAGCCTGTTTGTCGCAGAGCGACTCATCCACGGACGCGGTTGTGCTCCCGGTGGTTTCGGGCGCGCTCGCGGTCGCGGAAGCAGCTTGGGATTTTGTGTCAGGGGCGTCGGGCAGGGCGAGAATCACGCCAGCACCGAGCGCGATCGCGGAAACCGCGCATAACACCATCATCGCGGGAAAATAAGAACCTTCTTGGCGGACCGGCTTCCCCTGGATAGACAAATCGCGTCGTTTCGACATGAATCTCTCTCCCGGGAACGTCCGATCCACCTCCCCCTTTGGTGTTGTACACGACCAACGCGAAGGCTAGCCTTGAGGTTCCGAGAAGCAGCCCACCCCCCAGAACCCATGTCCCGAATCGCCTTTTACGCAGGTTCTTTTGATCCGGTAACCAATGGTCATCTCGACGTCGTAACGCATGCCGCACGGCTTTTTGATCGCCTGATTCTCGCGGTGGGGTTGCATCCCGGCAAAGCGCCCGCTTTTTTCGGCGGATGAACGGATAGTCATGTTGCAGGAATCCTGTACCCCGCTCGCCCGCGCCGCCGGATGCGAACTGCAATGCATCACCTTTGCTGATCTCGTGATCGAAGCAGCGCGGCGTTTTGGCGCCACAACGCTGGTGCGCGGTCTGCGCGACGGCACCGATTTCGACTACGAGATCCAGATGGCGGGAATGAACGCCGGCATGGCGCCGGAAATCCAAACGATATTCCTGCCGGCCGCCCCGGCGGTCCGCCCGATCGCCGCCACACTGGTAAGGCAAATCGCCGCCATGGGCGGCGACGTTTCTGCTTTTGTGCCGGCTAATGTCGCCGCGCAATTGACAAAAGAAATTCGCGGTCCAAAGACGCTAAACTCTCAAGGAGACATCGCATGATCCGTATTCTCGCTGTCGTCACTCGCGCTTGCTCTGCGCGGCACCTGCCTTCGCGCAGGCGCCCAAGCTTCCCGCCGGCGTCGATCCGCAGAATACATTGGTGATCGACACCACCAAAGGCCGCATCATCGTCAAGCTGCGCACCGACCTGGCCCCCAAGCATGCCGAGCGCCTCAAGCAGCTCGCGCGCGACGGTTATTACAACAACGTTCCGTGGCACCGGGTGATGGACGGCTTCATGGCGCAGACCGGCGACGGTCAGAATTTCAACGGCACCGGCGGCTCGAAATACCCGAACCTGCCGGCCGAGTTCACGCCGACGCCATTCGTGCGCGGCGTGGTTGGCATGGCGCGCTCCAACGATCCTAACTCGGCGAACTCGCAGTTCTTCATCTGTTTAGGCGACGCGTCGTTCCTCAACGGCAAATACACCGTGGTCGGCGAAACTGTCGCCGGCATGGACGTCGTCGACAAGCTGAAGAAGGCGCCCGCGGGCTCGCAGAGCGGCGCCGTCACCGATCCGGACAAGATGACGAAGGTGCAGGTCGCCGCCGACGCCAAGTAGTTTCTGCCAACCGACAGTAAGGGAATAATTATGGCTTCACCCGAAGATACGATCAATCTCGAAACGACGCAGGGCAAGGTGGTGATCGAAACCCGGCCCGACCTGGCACCCAACCATGTGGCGCGGATCAAGGAACTGGTGCGCGAAGGATTTTACGACGGCGTGGTGTTCCACCGGGTGATCGAGGGCTTCATGGCGCAAACCGGTTGCCCGCAAGGCACCGGCACCGGCGGTTCCGGCAAGAAGCTGAAAGCGGAGTTCAACCGCGAACCGCATGTGCGCGGCACGGTTTCCATGGCGCGGGCGCAGGACCCGAACTCCGGCGACAGCCAGTTCTTCATCTGCTTCGACGATGCACGCTTCCTGGATGGTCAATACACCGCCTGGGGCAAGGTCACCGAGGGCATGGAAAACGTCGACAAAATCAAACGCGGGGAGCCGGTGCAGAACCCCGACAAGATCGTGAAGGCGACGATCGCAGCGGATAAGAAGTAGCTCTTGTTTATCCCTCCCCTGCAAGGGGAGGGTCGGCCGCCGAGCGTAGCGATGGCGGGCAGGGTGGGGTCATGCAGCTTCGCCGACCCCACCCGGCATGCTTCGCACGCCGACCTCCCCTTTCAGGGGAGGTATAAGAAAGAATGCGCACCGACCTGTTCGATTTCGACTTGCCGCCGGAGCGGATCGCGCTGCGGCCGATCTCGCCGCGCGACGCCGCACGGCTGCTGGTCGTGCGCCCGGGCGGGCAGCCGGAGCTGGAAGACCGCGGCGTGCGCGATCTGCCCGAACTTTTGCAGCCGGGCGATGCGCTGGTGGTCAACGATACCAAGGTTATCCCAGCGCGGCTGAAAGGCCGGCGTCTCGGACGCGGCGATGCCCAGCCGGCGATCGAGGCCACGCTGCACCGCCGGCTCGATGGCTCGCGCTGGCGTGCTTTCGTGCGGCCGGCAAAACGGCTGGAACCGGGTGACGTGTTGCGCTTCGGCACCGAAGGCCGGGTGTGTTTCCTCGGCCAGCTCGACGCCACGGTGGAGGAGAAAGGCTGAGGGCGGGGAGGTGACGCTCTCCTTCTCGTTTCACGGCGCGGTGCTTGATCAGGCCATCGACGAGCGTGGCGACATGCCGCTGCCGCCTTACATTGCCTCACGCCGCAGCGTCGATGCGAAAGACCGCGAGGATTATCAGACCCTGTTCGCCCGACAGGAAGGATCGGTAGCGGCGCCGACTGCCAGCCTGCATTTCACGCCTGAGCTAATCGACCGGCTGAAGGCGAGGGGAGTTGCTCCGCATATTGTCACGCTGCATGTCGGCGCCGGCACCTTCCTGCCGGTCAAGACCGACGATACCGAAAGCCATGTCATGCATCCGGAATGGGGCACGGTAAGCGCGGAGACGGCGGACGCGCTCAACGCCGCGCGGCGCGCGGGCGGCCGCATCGTCGCCGCCGGCTCAACCGCACTGCGGCTGCTGGAAAGCGCCACCGGCGAGGACGGCATCGTTCGGCCCTTTGCCGGCGAAACCTCCATCTTCATCACGCCGGGCTACCGCTTCCGCGCGGTGGACGTGATGCTGACCAATTTTCACCTGCCGCGCTCAACCTTGTTCATGCTGGTATCGGCCTTTTCCGGACTCGAGGCGATGCGGCGCGCCTATGCGCATGCGATTGCGTCGGGCTATCGATTCTATTCATACGGCGATGCGTGTTTGCTGTTTCCCAAAACGTAGATTTCGTCATGCCCGGCCTTGTGCCGGGCATCCACGTCTTTAAAACCGCGCAACAGAGAGAACGTGGATGGCCGGGACAAGCCCGGCCATGACGGACAAACGAATGGCAGAGAAATTTTCCTTCCGCCTGATCAAGAACGACGGCGCCGCGCGGCTGGGCGAATTCGTCACCCCGCATGGGCGTGTATCCACGCCGGCCTTCATGCCGGTGGGCACGCAGGCGACGGTGAAGGGATTGACGCCGGAGATGGTGCGCGCCACCGGCGCCGAGATCGTGCTCGGCAATACCTATCACCTGATGCTGCGGCCGGGCGCGGAGCGCGTCGCGGCGCTCGGCGGCCTGCACAAATTCATGAACTGGCCGCGGCCGATCCTGACCGATTCCGGCGGCTTTCAGGTGATGTCGCTCTCCGGCCTGCGCAAGCGTGGAGGAGATCGGGCGTCACCTTCCGCTCGCATCTTGACGGCGCCATGTTTGAGCTGACGCCGGAGCGTTCCATCGAAATTCAGTTGCTGCTTGGCGCCGACATCATCATGCAGCTGGACGAGTGCCTGAAGCTGCCGGCGCCTGCCACCGAGATGGAGCGCGCCATGCAGCTGTCGCTGCGCTGGGCCGAGCGCAGCAAGCGCGCCTTCGAACACGCGCCGCCGGGCCAGGCGCTATTCGGCATCGTGCAGGGCGGGGACAATACGGCGCTGCGCTTGCAAAGCGCCCGCGCGCTGATCGGCATCGGCTTTCGACGGCTATGCCATCGGCGGCCTGGCGGTGGGCGAGCCGCAGGAAGTCATGTTGACAACGGTGGCGGAAGTCACGCCGGCGCTGCCGGCGGACCGCCCGCGCTATCTGATGGGCGTTGGCACGCCGGAAGACCTTCTCGAGGCGGTGGCGCGCGGCATCGACATGTTTGATTGCGTGCTGCCGACGCGCAACGGCCGCCATGGCCTCGCTTTCAGCCGCTTTGGCCCAGTCAACCTGAAGAATGCGCGGCATGCCGACGATGGGCGGCCGCTCGATGCCGAAAGCAGCTGCCCTGCCGCGCGGGATTATTCACGCGCCTATCTGCATCACCTGGTCAAGGCGAACGAGATGCTGGGCGCGATCCTGCTGAGCAGCATCAATCTGCATTATTATCAAGACTTGATGCGCGGGATGCGGGAAGCCATTGGGGAAGGGCGGTTCGATGATTTTCGCGCGCAGACCAAGGAAGGCTGGGCGCGGGGGGATTTGTCGGTGCCAACCTCCCCTTGAAAAGGGGAGGTCGCTCGCGCTTCGAGCGGGTGGGGATCATCTCGTGGAAACAGAGACCCCCTCCCTGACCTCCCCCTTTCAGGGGAAGGTAGCGGATCCGCTTACTGCTTGAACCCGACAATCAGATGCGCGCGGTTTGACTCCGGCAGCATTTCGCCCTCCGCCTTCACCGTGATGGTGTAGGTGCCTGCCTCCGTGATGAGCTCGGGCGAAATCGTCGCCTCGAGCTCGCTCTTGGAGATGTATCTGGTGGGCAGCTCGATGGAATTGAAATTGAAAAGGCTGCCGAACTCGCGTTTGAGCATCACCCGGTGAAATGGCCACATCCCCGGGCCTTTCACCCGGATGGTGGTTGGCGTGCTCTGCAAAGTCGAAAAGGGTGCGATCTCGAGATCTGCCGGCAACGTTTGATAGGCATAGAATGATGGGATCGGGTTCCTGACGCCGGTGAAGGCGGGATCAATCACTTTTCCGTCCATCACCACCAGCTTGACATTGGTGGTCGCCCAGATGTCCTGCAATGGATCGCCGTCCACGATGGAAAGATCCGCAACCTTGCCCGGCTCGACGCTGCCGTAGTCCTTATCCTTGCGGAAGGCCTTGGCGACATTGAGCGTGGCGGAAACGATCGACGTCATGTTCGGCACGCCGGCTTCGACGTCCATCGCCATGGCCTGATGCATCAACAACGCCGCCATGCCGCGCGGTGGATCGGAGCCTTCCTTGAGGCGGCCGCCTGCCGCGACGAAGCGCCGGATGAATTCGTAGGATTTTTCCAGGCCAATCTTGGCGCGGTTCAGTTTCTCGGGCGTGTAGCGTTTGAACAGCTTGTCATAGGCATTGTCGGTCACGGCACGCACCGATGCGGGCAAACCATTCTTCGGGTTATCGAGGATTTCGTTTTCTTTCGTGCGGAAGCGCTCGGCGTAGGACGACAGCGGACGCAGAATCTTGGCAAGTGTCGGCGTCCAGGCTGTCTGGTTCTTCGCCATCACGTCGATGATGGCCTGATAATTCTCGGTTTCATAATAAGAGCAGACGACCTCCTGATCGATCAAGCCCTGCAGGCGGTCATTATGAAGCTGCCACCGCGCTGGCGCGTACAAGATGGTGGTGTTGCCGATCGACCAGATATGCTCGATCGCATCGACGCCGGCGTTCGAGGACCGGATCGCATCGACGCTGTGACAGGTCACCGCCATACCGAGGCGGTGCGCTTCGTCAGCGGCGATTTCAACCAGATCGAACGGCAAAAACTCGTTGAGCTTGATCTGATCGCAGCCAAGCTCCTTCTTTTTTCGGATTGCCGCCCGCGTGTCGTCGGCATTTCTGACGACAATGCTCGGGATCGCCCGGTTGCTCGATGCGCCTTCCGCAACCTCGCGTTCACCGCCGATCGCGCGGCCCGAGGCGAAAATGGCGGCCCCCGGATTTTGCCGAGTTCCGGGCCGTCCAGGGACCGTCCTGGGTGTTTTGATCGTAAAGCAACTGGTGATGCCGAGATGGAGATAAAGCTCGCCGTGGAAATCCTCGAGATGGCCGTGGCCATCCATGAACCCCGGCATCACCGTCTTGCCGGAGACGTCCACGATCTCGGCATCCTGTGGAATGGGAATCGGCTGAAAGGAATCGCGGCTATTGCCGACCGCCTGGAAGCGGCCGTTCGCGATAAGGATGACCGAATTTTCCACCGGCGGCCGGCCGGTGCCGTCGATCAGCTTGCCGTTCTTAATCGCCAAACCCTTGCCGGCCATGGGCAAGTCCAGACGAAGCGGCCGCCGCGGCGGCGCGATGATCCTGCCGTCCAGCCTGACACCGCGCCGAAACCTACCTCCCCCTTTCAGGGGGAGGTAGCAACACGGCGGTAGCAGATTGCGCACTACTTGCAGGCGACTGCCGAGGCCTCTTGACCGTCGCCCGGCGAGGTCACGGCGCAGACCTGGCCGACCTTGAGCTCTTTGCGCTCGCCTTTCTTGCCCGCGATCTCCAGGTTGGTGCGCGAGCCCGAGAGGCTGGTTTTGAAAGTCTTGCCGTCGTCAAGCTTGATGGTGATTTTCGCGCCGTTGTCTTCGATTTCGGCGATGGCGCCTTCCACCGGCTTTGGCGCTTCAACCTTTGCCATCACCACCGGCCCCTTGGGCTTGAGCGCGTCCTTCAGCCGATCGATCATCGGCTGCGGCGTCTTGCCGAGGCGCTCGTACAGGTCCTGCATCGCGTCGCCATCGATATACTCCAGCTCGCGTCCTTCCTTCGTGTTCTCCGCAATGAAGTCCTTGTCCTTGACCATCTGGTTGAATGCGGTCCGGATCGCCTTCACCCGCTCAGCCGGCACGCCCGGCGGCAGCACATAGGGCCGGCCGATCTGCAGCGGGGTGTCGAACAATTCGAACAGCGCCTTGTCTTCCGGCTTGGTCGCCAGCTCCATGGCGAGCGGCACATTTGGCAGATCGGGGTGCCGGTGCAGACCCGCCTGCAGCAGGATGTTCACTTTGTTCGGACCTTCAAACCAATGCTTGTTCCGCACAAGCAGCGACGAATAGGTGGTGCAGACACCCGTGGCTTCGCCGCGCTCCACCGCCAGGGTCCCGGCGGTCTGCGAGGGATAGCCGGAGATGACTTTGAATTTGGTGCCGAGCACATTGTTCAGCACCGTCGGAATGTTCTCTGAGCTGTTTGGGCCGCTGCCGGAGACGATCAGCTCCTGCTTCATGAGATCGCCAGCGGTTTTCAACGGGCTGTCGTGCCTCGAGAGGCAGATCGTAGCTTCGCTCGCCATGCTGCCAATCCAGTTGAATTTCGCGGTTTCGAACTGGGTGCCTTGTTCGCCGAGAATCTGCATCAGCGGGATCTGGCGCTGGATCTGTCCCAGAACCGTGCCGTCCCTCGGCGCCACGTTGTAGAGCCAGTTGGTTGCGACCAGGCCGCCGGCACCGGGCATGTTCTGCACCACGATCTGCGGATTGCCGGGAAGGAACTTGCCGAGATGCCGCGCGACCAGACGGCTATAGCCGTCGTAGCTGCCGCCGGGCTCGGAGCTGACGACAATGCGGACCGTCTTGCCCTTGAAGAAATCCTCGACCGCCTTGTCCGCCTGCGCCAGCGCGGTCGTCGACAGGGCAAGCCCGGCGCACAGCGCCAGCAGGAATTTGGATGTCATGGCTTGGTCCTCCCCATTTTTTAATCGGCAAAGTCCGGGTCGCATGAGCCGCGGAATGCCCGGTAATCGACGGAAATCGTATCATCTATCCGCAGCCGCGGTATCCATCCTACGGGAATAATGGTTTTTCCGGCAGCGGCATCAGCATGCCGCCGCCGTAGAAAAACCGACCTCCGCAGGGGAGCGGAGGCCAGTTCGATCTCGCCAGCTAATCTCGTTTCGGGGACTGGCTATTTACACTCGACCTGCGAGGCCTCCTGGCCATCAGCCGGCGCCGTGACGGCGCATTGTTGGCCGACTTTCAGCTCCTTGCGGTCGCCCTTCTTGCCGGCGATCTGCAGGTTGGTGCGCGAGCCGGAGATGCTGGTCTTGAAGGGCTTTCCGTCTTTCGTCTTGATCGTGATTTTCGCGCCGTCGCTTTCGATGTCCGTGATGGCGCCCTCGGTCGCGGCAGCCGCCTCGACCTTGGCCGTGACCGTCGGTCCCTTGTATTTGATCGAGTCCGCGAGCCGGTCGATCAAAGATTTCGGCGTTTTGGCGAGGCGCTCGAGCAGCGCCTGCATATCGTCACCGGTGACGATGTCGAGCTCGCGGCCTTCCTTTTCCGCGTCGGCGAGAAAGTCCTTGTCCTTGACCATTTGGTTGAAGGCCGTGCGCAGCGCTTTCACGCGCTCGGGCGGCACGCCGGGCGGCAGCATGAAGGGGCGGCCGATCGCAAGCCGGGCATCGCTGAACTCGAGCAGCGCCTTGTCCTCTGGATTGGTGGCGAGTTCGAGCGCCAGCGGCACATTCGGCAGGGCCGGATGCTTTTGGGTCGAAGCCTGAACCAGGACGTTTACCTTGTTCTCCTTGAACCAGTGCGCATTACGCGTGCTGAGCGAGGAGTAGGACGAACAGACGGCATGCACCTCGCCGCGCTCCATCGCAAGCGTAATGGCGGTCGAAGACGGATAGCCGGTGATGAGCTTGAACTTTGTTCCGAGGACGTTGTTCAGGAGCGCCGGCACCGTTTCGGTGTCGTTCGGCCCGCTGCCGCCGACGATCAGCTCCTGCTTCTTCAGATCTTCAAACGTCTTGACCGGAGACGTGTGCCAGGAGACGCACATCGTCACTTCGCTCGCGAGGCTGCCCAGCCAGTTGAACTTGGCGGTTTCGAATTGCGGTCCCGGCTCGCCCATGATCTGCACGAAGGGCACCAGGCGCTGCACCTGCGCCATCACGGTCCCGTCTTTGGGCGCGGCGTTGTAGAGAAAGTTTGCCGCCACGATACCGCCGGCGCCCGGCATGTTCTGCACGATGATGGTGGGGTTGCCGGGAATGAATTTGCCGAGATGGCGCGCTAGCAGGCGGGCATAGCCGTCATAACCGCCGCCGGGCTCGGATCCTACCAGCAGACGGATTTGGTTGTTTTTCTTGTAAAAGTCGGCCACCGGATCGCTCTGGGCGAGCGCGGACGAAGCGGCCACCACGCCGCAAAACGCAAGCAGGATACTGGATTTCATCGTGTTTCCTCGTTTTGTTATCGCGATCCTTGGGTTGGCCATCAGGCTCACAAATTCCTCCCCCTGCCGCAACGTGGCGGGATGTCGCCATTCTAGCAGCGCCGTCCGGTGCGCTCCACGCCTGCATTTCTTTTAGGCTGGCTGCGCGCTTGGCGTGCTGCCGCGCCCTTGGGCGGGCACCCTTCCGGCGGGGCGATTTTTCTCGGGATTCCGGCTGGCACGCCGTTTGCTGAGTTAGTTGTGAGTTGGCCGCTAGGGTTCCGGCTCCGTGCAAGCGGAGCGCTGGTCCGAGAGCAGCCGCCCGGCGCCGTCGGGTGCACGGAGGGACAAAAGCCCGGGAGGCCTCGGTCGCCAGGATTGGCATCGATGGTGCTCGCCTATCCTCGACCCGAAGACAGCGAATGCACAATGGGGATGGTGTCATGAAACTCGTCACGCGCATGCTGATCTGCCTGTTCACCGCTCTAGCGGTGATCGGAGGCTCGCATAACGGCGCTCTCGCGGCGCCGAAGAAAGAATTCAATATCGCCTGGACGATCTATGTCGGATGGATGCCATGGCCCTATGCGGCGCAGGCCGGCATCGTGAAAAAATGGGCGGACAAATACGGCATCACGATCAACGTCACGCAGATCAACGACTATGTCGAATTGATCAATCAGTACACCGCCGGCAAATTCGACGGTGTGACAATGACCAATATGGACGCGCTGACTATTCCGGCCGCAGGTGGCGTCGATACCACGGTGCTCATCGTCGGTTCCTTCTCAAATGGAAATGACGGCATTGTGCTCAAGAAAGGCAAGACGCTCGCCGATATCAAGGGACAGAAGGTCAACCTGGTCGAGCTCTCGGTCTCTCATTATCTGCTCGCCCGCGCGCTCGGATCGGCGAAGCTGAAGGAAAAAGACATCACGGTGGTCAACACCTCCGACGCCGATATCGTCGGCGCCTTCAAGTCGTCGGATGTTACGGCGGTGGTGACATGGAATCCGCAATTGATGGAGGTCAAAGGCGAACCGGGCGCCACTTCGGTCTTCGATTCCAGCAAGATTCCTGGGGAGATCATCGATACGCTGTCGGTGAACAGCGAAACGCTGAAGGACAATCCCGATTTTGGCAAGGCGCTGATCGGCGCCTGGTACGAGACGATGGCGATCATGTCCGATCCGGCCGAAAAGGGAAAAGCGGCGCGCGAGGAAATGGCGACACTCTCGGGCACCGATCTCGCGGGCTACGACGCTCAGCTCAAGACCACGCGCATGTTCTACACGCCGAAGGACACGGTGTCGTTCGTGACAGGCCCGGCGCTGACCAAGACCATGGATCTCGTTCGTACATTCTCCTTCGATCACGGCCTGCTCGGTGAAGGCGTCAAATCCAAGGATGCCGTCGGCATTGCCATGCCGGCTGGCGAATTGGGATCGAAGAAGAATATCAAGCTCCGCTTCGATTCCGCCTACGCCAAAATGGCTGCCGACGGTAAGCTCTGACGCATAAAACGGAGAGGGGCCATTCGCCGGCTTATGAACACGGTGCCGGGCCGCGCGACCCGGCTTCTCCTCGCGCTGCTGCCTTTCGTATTAGTAGCGGTGATCTATGTCGTCAGTTCGGCGGAACGCCGCGCGGCCAATCCCAATGACAAATTGCTGCCGCCGGTCTCGGAGATGGCGGCGACAATCCATCGTCTGGCGTTCGAGCCGGACCGGCGATCGGGAGAAGTGGTGCTGTGGAGTGATACCGGTGCCAGCTTGCGCAGACTGGGTCTGGGGCTTTGCATTGCCACCGCCATCGGCCTGGTCTTCGGTGTGTCGACAGGACTGTTGCCGGTCGTTGGCGCCAGCCTGTCCTCGCTGATCGCCGTGTTGTCGATGATCCCGCCCATGGCGGTGCTGCCGATCCTGTTTATCGTCTTTGGGCTCGGAGAATTATCCAAGGTGGTGCTGATCGTCTTCGGCGTGGCGCCGTTTCTCGTGCGCGACCTGGCACTGGCGGTGGGCAATCTGCCGGCGGAACAACTGGTGAAGGCGCAGACGCTCGGCGCCTCGACCTGGCAGCTTGCCATCCGCGTGGTGCTGCCGCAGGTGACGCCGCGGCTGATCGAATCCCTGCGGCTGTCGCTTGGGCCTGCCTTCTTGTTTCTGATTTCTGCCGAAGCCATTGCCGCCGA
This sequence comes from uncultured Alphaproteobacteria bacterium, assembly GCA_963731585.1. GTDB lineage: Bacteria > Pseudomonadota > Alphaproteobacteria > Rhizobiales > Xanthobacteraceae > CANKHA01. The sequence goes on along the minus strand of CAVSWC010000001.1, from coordinate 182,911 downwards.
AAACGGGTTGGGTTACCGCATCTTCCTGGTGCGGCGCTATCTGGCTATGGATGTGATCCTGCCTTACGTCGCCTGGATCACCCTGCTTGCCTATCTGATGGACTATGCGCTTGCGCAGTTTGCGCGCCGCGTCTTTCCCTGGGCCTTCGTGCAGGAGCGACGCTGATGAGCGCGATCGTCGTGCGCGACCTCTGGCTGGAATACGGCAACCAGATCGTGCTGGAGCGCATCAATCTCGATATCGCCGCCGGCGGATTCATTTCGCTGGTCGGCCCCTCCGGCGCCGGCAAGAGTAGTTTCCTGCGGCTGATCCTCGGACAGGAGCAACCGACGCGCGGCGCCATCCTGCTGGGCGGTGAGCCGCTGCGGCCCGAGCCCGGCCCGGACCGCGGCGTGGTGTTCCAACGCTACTCGGTGTTTCCGCATCTGAGCGTGCTGCGCAATGTCGCTCGTCGCCTTCGAGTTCGAAGGCAGCCGCTTGCTGGGCCAGTTGCGCGGCAAGCCAGGCGATGCCGTCATAGGCCTGCTGCGGCGTGCGCGCGCCCAGCATGATGTTGCGCAGCTCGGCAGTGACCCCGCGCGCGTGATAGAATTCGCCATAAACCCGCGCCATGATCTGCACGCGGCCGGTGCGCAGGTAACGCGCCGCCTGATAGGCCTGCACCGCCGCGGCGAGATCGTCCGGCTGCTCGGCCACCTTTTCCGCCAAAACGACCGCATCCTCGGTTGCCTGGCAGGCGCCTTGCGCGAGGTATTGCAGCATCGGATGAGCGGCGTCGCCCAACAGCGTGACGCGGCCCTGCGACCAGTTCTTCACCGGCTCCCGGTCGCACAGCACCCACATGCGCCAGGTTTCGATCTGCTCCAGCAGCCTCAGCACTTCCGGCTGTTGGCCGCTGAAATGCTTCCACAGCTCGCTGGGATCGACTTCCGTGTTCCAGCCTTCCTCGTAGCGGTCGGAATGAAACACGGCGACGAGGTTATAGAGCTCGCCGCGGCGCAGTGGATAATGCACGAAATGAGTGCGCGGTCCGGCCCAGAGCACAACGTCAGGCCGCCAGAGATCCTCAGGCACCTCGGCGCGCTTGAGCACCGCGCGATAGGCGATATGGCCGCTCACGCGCGGCGCGCCGTCGCCGATGATCTCTTCCCGCGTCTTCGACCACATGCCGTCGCAGCCGATCAGCGCGCGGCCGTGCACCCGTTCGCCGCCGTGCAGAATTGCCGTGACGCCGGTGCCGTCATCCTCGAAACGCTCCACCCGCTGGCTGGTCTCCAGCGAGACCAGATTGCTGTTCTGACAGGCTTTCAGGAATACGCCGTGCACGTCGGCGCGATGGCTTACCGCATAGGGCTGCCCGAAGCGGGCGACAAGTTCCTGTTCCAACGGCAGCCGGGTGACCAGATCGCCGGACAGTGCGCAGCGCATCTCCATGGCCGGCGGCTGCCAGGCGTCGGCCAGCAGGGCGTCTTTCAGTCCGAGCCGCTCGGCGGCGGCAAAAATATTAGGCGAGAGCTGGATGCCGGCGCCGATCTCGCGGAACTCGGCCGCCTGTTCCAGCACGCGCACCCGAAAGCCCTGGCGCGACAGCGCATGTGCCGCCGCCAACCCCCCGATGCCGCCGCCCGCGATCAGGATCGGCAGATCGCGACCATTCGTCTTTTCCACGCGAACAGCTCCCAATACCCCCGCAATTATCTAGCGTGAAGGAAACCCGGCCGCCAGCGCGCGAAAAAAAGCACGGCGGCCGTTTCGAGGCGGCTGCCGGGCTTAACCAACACGCTAATACAATGGCAGAGGTTACGCAGGCGAGGGAAGTTCAGGTCCTTCGGCCAAAGTCACCGCAGTCTGGAAATCATGTCCGCAGGACTCGCAGGCCCAGGAGTGGCGGATATGGCCGCCGCCCAAAAATTCAGAGGCTTCCGCGGCGACGAGGTGATTGCCGCAGCGAGGGCAGCTTGGGTTACTCAAATTACGCAGGAACTCGAACGCGAGGGGGGCTTGGCTATGAAGACTCATGGCGATGCTCCTCTGTCGGTCTTCCTCGACGTTAGAAGCGCAGTATGGCGGGGCCGCGACTGCAAGGTGAAAGTCTTTATCGCGTTGCTTAGTGGAAGATGTGTGGATAACCGCCTTTTTATGTTAAACGCCAGCGAGATAACGGTCGCTGTTGACTTGCCGGGAAGCCCCTGTCTGCCGCCTCGCGTGAATGTGATGGAGGGAAATTTGCGACAATGGCTGCGCCAGGTTCGAAGTTGGCAGCAAAGCTGAGGCGGGATTGCCTTAAAAAGGAATCGCCGAGCGCTTGCATGCGAGGGCTGGTCTTGAAAGACCCGCCGCGTGAAGGAGAGCAGAAGGTAAATGTCAAAACAGGCAGATCGAGCCAATTTGGAACGCATGGTGCGCGAGGCAATGGAAAAGAAAGCCGTCGCGGTGAAAAAGGGCGACACGCGTATGGAAGCCAAATGCGGAAAATGCGGCGTCGTCAATCGCGTGAAGGTTACGCCCGGACAATCCCGCGCCAATTTCAAGTGCAAGGAGTGTGGGCATCAACAGAGCACGCTGTGAGGTTGTAAGCCACGCAGCATGCGGATCTGCCTGGACCGCGCGCCTCTACTTGGATAAGTAGCCGCCCGCTGGCGCGGGCGGCTTATCAACGTGGGTCAGGTTCGACGATACGGTTTATCCCAATCAAGAAATTCCGGGACAGGCTCCAGGCCTTCGCGGTGGCTGCCTGCGACGGAGGCGGCAAACCAAGCGGCCGCTGCTCCGAGCAGTCCTACCGCCGCGGCCATGAAGGCGAGTATAGCGCCGCTGCGCCGGGCCCGAGCGATATTTTCCTTGGCCCGCACGCTCACCTCGGCCACCCGCCGTTCGGCATCCGGCGCCGACAGGCCGGTATTCGCCGCGACAAGACGGGCCAGGTATGTCCGGTCTTCGTCCAGCATGCCGCGGTGGCTGGAGGCGGTGAGCAAGATGCGCGCAGCCTCTGCCCTGGTATGGTTGATGTCGCCTTGCATCTGCCGTCCGCGGAACAAACGGTCCAGATCAAATGCAATGATGTTTTCACCGGCAACGGACGCCGCGGGACCCGCAGAAGCACCGGACGGCGCTGCCAGCCGGGAGGCACCCACTGCCAATGCGGCCAGCATCAAAGCCGTCAGGAGAGTGGCAAGAGCCCAAACCACTAGGCCGTGCATGCCGTCGCTTAAGGCCATATTAGGGCCTGCACCGAACCGTTGCCGCAAGCGCCCTGCGACATAGGCACCGAGACTGTAGGCTGCGAGACCGACGATGAGCAGGTACAAGCCCGAGAGCAGCACCAGCGCCATGGAGGCATCTCGCCAGGTCGGCGCCGAGGAAGCGGCGGAAATACCGACACCCGCTGCGAAGCCATGCAGAACCATGGCGACAGCCACCGCCACGAGCGAACCCGCGATAACCGGGCCCCATTCAACCCTAGCAACAGTTTGATCCGCAATTGTTGCGGTGCGAACTTCAGTCAAGGTGACCTCCCACAGTGTTGGTTCAGCGCAATCCGAAGAAAGAGAGAATTGCCATTATCACCACGATCACGCCGATCAAATAAATGAGTCCATGCATAGGTCGCCTCCTTCTTGCCGGCGCAGCCAGAACGGCGCGCCCAAGGCAGCAACGAGAAAGCGGTCTGGAGGTTCCGAGGGGTGGCGCGGAATGTAGCGTCCGGGCGCTGACAGGCACCGGACCTATACCGAGAATGACATGATCGTCGTGCCTATAAAGACAGGAACGTCACCTCGCAGGAGTCGTCGGCTGTCATGTCGAAAACCGTACCGATGGCGCGTGGGCGGAAGGGCATAGATTCAGGCCGGCTATAAGCCTAGCATCCCCGGTTGCGTCGACCCCTTCGCCGCGGGGGTCACAACCAGGGGCGACCATGCCACACATCCTTTGCGCCAATCGCGCGCGCCGCCATCCCATCGCTTTGTTGGCAAGCTGCGCGTTTACCGCCGGGGCGCTGGCTCTTTCGGCCGCTCCGGTGATGGCCGGATGTAACTCGGGTAGTAACGCAGTTCCGCCTTGTTGCAGACTGAGGGATGCCAAGCGGACGCCTCCGGCATTAGCTCGACCGCCGTCTCGAAGTTTGCCACGGCAGGCCACAATGCTGTGGCCGTGGGCGTCTCCAGCGTGGGGGGCGAAAGTGCTACCGCGGTCGGCACGTACGCTGAGGCGCCTGGCCCGTACGGCTTGGCGATCGGTCGGAGTGCCAACGCGATCGGCGAAGGGTCCACAGCCGTTGGCGTCTCCGCCGGGAAGGACGCCGCCGCCGGCAACGCCCACAATATCGCGTTTGGCCATGAGTCAGGTCAGAAAGTGACCGGTAACAGCAATATGGCAGTCGGCGTTTTCTCCGGTTCTGCCGTCAGCGGCGACTACAACACCGCACTGGGCCATTTCGCCGGCCGGTACGTGACCGGCAGCTACAACGCCGGACTGGGCGATGTCGCCGGTCATCATGTGACTGGCCATGGCAATATCGCGATTGGCGAGGGTGCGGGCGCCAACATCACCGCTAACAACACCGTCGCGATCGGCCGCGCTGCACATGCCACGAAGAACAGGGCCGTTGCGATCGGCGCAGGATCGGTCGCCGACGTGGCAAATACCCTTTCGGTTGGCACCGGCACGGCACGGCGGCGCATCGTCAATGTGCAGCCTGGCGTGGCTAATACCGATGCCGCCACTGTTGGGCAGGTAAAAGCGCTGATGGCTGCTTCGGCTCAGTCAACAAACGACAGCGGCGATATTCGGCGCGAGCTCACGGAGCTGCGTGCCCTTGTAAAGCAACAGCAGCAAGACATCGCACAACTACGAAAGCACCAAGAGACGGCAGCGCTTGCGAGGTAAGTTAGCGAAACGCGCCATTGCGGTGCCGCCAGGGGCAGCGAGCGAGGCGGCCTGTTAAATTCAGCTGTCGACTGGGAATGCTAGAGTTTATTTGATCTGCGATAACGGCGGCTTTCGTCCGCCGTCTGGAGGCCGCAACCTCGGTTTCGGTCTCGCAGATAGGCCGCTTCCGACGCCGGCTGATCAGCCGGGAGAAGGTTTCACGATTGGAACTTCACGCCGATACGGGTTTGGCGGCGCCAAACGACACAGCATGATCGGCGCGACCGGCCGCCATCAAAGAGAAGTTCAAAGGCACCGGGGACTCGGCTGTGAACCTCCAGGGTAGCTCCCGTCGGCGATAGGGTGCGAATGAGACACATAACGGGCCAAGCGGTGGACCAGACAATTTGCCCGCTCTTCAGCGTGCCCTTGCGAGGCGTGCGGCGGCGATCATCGCCACCTACTCTGCGGTCCTTGATGAGGAGCCTGGCCGCTGTTCTGCGGTCATCGATGTGAGGAGTGTCGCCTGGTGTTTTCATAGCCAACGCTGCTCTGCGACCTGACGGAAAATCGCTTGCCGAAAAGCATTAGCAAGGGTTGGTTATCAATCAGCTAAACAGGCTCGGGGTGGTCCCAGCAAATTCTGGTTGGAATGGTGGCAGGCCCCGGAGCGCCGCCACGGACACCATGCCTTTTCGAGGCGGGCGGCGGCCGCCGTCTCATTGAAAAAGTATCAACGGAAATCAAACGCGGCGAAGCTTATGTGTCAGCAGTTTCTTGATGAGCGCGCGAGGAAACCGCGCGAACCTGCCTACGAACATGCGGTATTCGCTCGTCGTAAGGTAGAAGGTTAAAAGCTAGAATTTTACGCATTAATGCTTAAGCTTTACTATCGCGGATAGTAACAATTGGCTTATAGTTGAATCAATATTACGCCCGTTCCGAGGAACAACCTCGGGGTGGTGTGTATGAGACCAGTAGTTATTACGCTTGCGTTTTGCCTTAGCCTGCTGATTAACACTGCGGCCGAAGCGCGGCCGCGCATGTGGTGCGGGTGGTGGCTTGCTCAGCATCTCGGCTACCAGGACAAAAAGCTTTACTACGTGTTGAATTGGCTGGACGACAAACGCTTCACGCGCGTAAGCGGCCCGGCCGTCGGACAGATCGCCGTGTTCCAGCGCGGCAAACGCGGCGGGCATATCGGCCTCGTGAAAGGCGTGCCGGAGCCGGGCAAGGTGCTGCTGTTGTCCGGCAATGACGGCAACGCGGTGCGCCTGCGCGCAAGGTCCACCGAGCGGGTCATCGCCTATCTGCTTCCGGTTACGAAAGTGGCCTACGGGCTCGACGTAAAATAACCGTCGCCGTGATTGAGCCAACGGTCCAAGTCTTGTTCCCCGTTCGTGAACGCCAGAAAAAAATGCGATCACAACCCTGCGTTCCCATGTGCTTCCAAATGGCGTTAACTGGGAAGCACATCACCTATGTCTTAGGTACGATCCGTCACCTATGTGTCCGGGCTCGACAATGATTTTGCTGGTGAGCGCGGTGGGACTCGAACCCACGACCACCTGATTAAAAGTCAGGTGCTCTACCAACTGAGCTACGCGCTCGCCGGGCGTGGTTTACGGGCGCCCCGGCATGCGGTCAATAGCGCCGCCAGAGCCTCGCCGACCCTCGATTTATGCGGCAGATAGCGGCGAAAAAGCCCCGCCCGGAGCGGGCCGGATTTTGCTACACTGCCCTTCATATCAGCGCGAAAGAGTTAAGCGATGCCGATCAATAACCGTGTCGCCGCCATGCATGGCGAAATCACCGCCTGGCGGCGCGACATTCATGCGCATCCGGAGCTGCTTTACGACGTGCATCGCACCGCGGCGAGCGTGGCCGAAAAGCTCCGCGCCTTCGGCTGCGACGAGGTCGCGACCGGGCTCGGGCGCACCGGCGTTGTCGGCCTGATCCGCGGACGGCGTGCCGCCAAGGGCGGCGAGCGGGTGATCGGGCTGCGCGCCGACATGGACGCGCTGCCGATCGCGGAAGCCACCGGCGCGCCTTATGCCTCGCAGAATCCCGGCAAGATGCATGCCTGCGGGCATGACGGCCATACCGCCATGCTGCTCGGCGCCGCGAAATATCTGAGCGAGACGCGCAATTTCGCCGGCACGGCGGCGGTGATCTTCCAGCCGGCGGAGGAGGGCGGCGCCGGCGCCAAGGCGATGATCGACGACGGCCTGATGGACCGTTTCCGGATCGAGGAGGTCTACGGCATGCATAATTTTCCCGGCCTGCCGGTCGGGCATTTCGCCATCCGCTCCGGCCCGGTGATGGCGGCGGCCGACACCATCACCATCGACATCGAAGGCGTCGGCGGACACGCGGCGCGGCCGCAGTTCACCATCGATCCGGTCCTGGTCGGCGCGCAGATCATCAGCCAGGTGCAGTCGGTGGTGGCGCGCAATGTCAGCCCCCAGGATGCCGCGGTCATTTCGATCTGCGTGTTCCAGGCCGGCACCGCCGAGAACATCATTCCGCAGACCGCGCGGCTGCGCGGCACCGCGCGCAGCTTTGTGCCGGAGGTGCGCGATCTCCTGGAGCGCCGCCTGCACGAATTGGTGGAGGGAATCGCGAGCGCACACGGCGCCAATGCCAGGCTGACCTATCGGCGCGGCTATCCGGTCACGCGCAATCATGACGGAGCAGACGGCGTTCGCGGCGCAGGTGGCGGCGGAAGTAGCCGGCGCCGACCGGGTCGACACCGACATGGCGCCGGTGATGGGCGCGGAGGATTTTTCCTACATGCTGGAAGCGCGGCCCGGCGCTTTCATCTTCGTCGGCAACGGCGACACTGCCGGCCTGCATCACCAGGCCTACGACTTCAACGACGAGGCGATCCCGGTCGGGACGTCCTACTGGGTGCGGCTGGTGGAAACCGCGCTGGCGAAATAGCGGCAGCGCCGCTCATTCCCGCGCAAGCGGGAAACCAGAATTCTAGAATAAGGCTGGATCCCCGCTTTTCGCGGGGATGAGCGGAAATTGAGTTACAGCGCGATCGCGATGTTCTTGACGTGGGTGTTCGAGAGCATCTCCTCGATCACCTTGTCGCGGCCATAGCCGGACTGCTTGATGCCGCCATAGGGCGTGCCGAGCGCCTGGCCGCCGGCGGTGTTGACCCAGACATAGCCCGCCTCGATCCGCCGCGCGGCTTTATGCGCGGTGCTGATATTGGATGTAAAGACCGCGCCGGTGAGGCCGTATTCCACCGCGTTGACATCGGCATACAGCTTTTCTTCGTCGGACCATTTCAGCACCGAGAGGATCGGCCCAAACACCTCTTCATTGGCGATGCGCATGCTCTGGTTGACGTCGGCGAACACCGTCGGCTCGACGAAGAAGCCGCCTTTCAGCTTCGGATCGTCGGAAGCCTTGCCGCCGGTCATCAGCCTGGCGCCGTCCTTCTTGGCGATCTCGATGTAGGACATCACCTTGTCGAACTGCGCCTTGGAGACAAGCGCGCCCATCTTGCAGTCCTCGTCGAGCGGATTGCCCGGCTTGATCTTCGCAATGCCGTCGACCACGGCCTTGAGCACTTCGTCATGAACCTTTTCATGAATGAAGAGGCGCGACATCGATCCGCAGGACTGGCCACACCAGGAGAAGTTCATGCCGGAGATGGCGAACTTGATGGCCTTCTTGAGGTCGGCATCCGGATAGACGATCAGCGCGTTCTTGCCGCCGAGCTCAAGCTCCACATGCTTGAGGCGATCCGCGGCACCTTTTGCGACGGCGCGTCCGGTGGGCGCGCTGCCCACGAGGCTCATCTTGGCGATCAGCGGATGCGCCACCATTGCCTGGCCGCATTCGACACCGCCGCTGATCACATTGACCACACCCGGCGGCAGGATGCCGTCGATCAACTCCATCAGCCGATAGGCCGAGAGCGGCGCCTGATACGCCGCCTTCACCACCATGGTGCAGCCGGCGCCCAGCACGGCGCCGAATTTCGCGGCGGTGAAAGCGAAGGGGTGGTTATAGGCGACGATGCGGCCGACCACGCCGACCGGCTCGCGCACGGTCATGTTCACGACGTCCTCACCGAGCGGCATGGTCGATCCGTGGACCTGCAGGACGAGGCCGGCGAAATAATCGATGGCAGCGGCGGCGTTGCCGATGTCGCGGCGCAGCGCCGTCAGCGGATTGCCGCAATTGAGCGAGTCGATGAGCGCAAATTCCTCGGCATTGGCGCGGATCACCGCGGAAACCTTGCGCATCAGCGCGGCGCGATCGGTCGGCTTGACCCTGCGCCAGTCCTGGAACGCCTGATGCGCGGCCTGCGCGGCGGCATCGACGTCGGCGGCATTCGCGTTGGGAGCGTTACCCAGGCTTTCGCCGGTGGCCGGGTTAATGGTCTCGGCGTAGCCGCCCTGCGGCTTGTGCCAGGCGCCGCCATAATAGAGATCGCGGTGGGTGGGAAGCGGTGAGCGGCCTTTGGCGTCCGTTGAATCCCGAAGCGCTGTAACCGTCATGTCATCCTCCCAATGGTGATTGCGGCCGCGATGTTACGGCGCTGCGGCGCGCCTGACAATGCGCAGACGAAAACCGGGAGAACGAATTTAACCCTGGGGTGCGGTCTCGACGCCTTGTTCGGAGCGGACCGGTGCCTCAGCCACCACAGGCGTCCCCGCCACGGCGGCAGTCGCCGGCCGCCGCAACAGGAGTTCGGCGGTGCGGGCCTCGATGCTGCGCCAATAGGCGAAGTCGTTGAGCCTGGTGTCCTCGACCACGCGCCATGACGACAGCGGCCATGAAAGGCAGGCTTTGCACCACCAGGACGGCGGCGAAAATGTTGATCTCGCGCACTTCCTTGTAATTGGTCACAACCAGGACGACGGCGGAAAACAGCAGCAGCGCGCTGAGAACCGCTTCCCAGAAAGCCGGGAAGTCAGGGCCGCGCGTGCCGCGCCCGCCCTTGGCGGTACGCACGAAGGGCAGATGCTCCCAAATCAGGCCATGGGTGACCGCCCGCGCGACGGTCCATTGCACCGACATGGCGGCCAACACGGTGATGGTCAGCTGGCGCAGGGGGATCGCAACGCGCAACCGGTAGAGCGCCCCGAAATGCACGACCGAAACCACAAAGGCCGCCAGTATCGGGATGGTCAGGATGGTGTCGGGAATGGCGATGCCGGCAAAGGCGACGAACGGCACCCAGATCAGATTGAGGATGGCAACGGCGACGCCGATGCATTCGGCGCCGAGCCAGTTCAGCCAACCGAGCCCGAACTCGCGCTTCTGTTCGCGGCTGAGCACGGCTGGCGCCCGGCAGGAAACGCCGCCAGTGCTTTCTCAATATCTGGAAGCCGCCATAGGCCCAGCGGTGGCGCTGTTTTTTGTAGGCCTCGAAGGTGTCGGGCAGGAGGCCGTAGCCGTAGCGGCGGTTGGTATAATGAGCGAGCCAGCCGTGCTCCAGGATGCTCAGCCCGAGATCGGTGTCCTCGCAGATGGTGTCGCTCGACCATCCGCCCACCTGATCCAGCGCGGCACGCCGAATAAGGCACATGGTGCCGTGCACGATGATGGCGTTGACCTCGTTACGCTGAACCATGCCGATGTCGAAGAAGCCGGCATACTCACCATTCATGGCGTGATGCATCACGCTGCGGTCGCCGTCGCGGTGATCCTGCGGCGCCTGCACCAGCCCGACCTTGGGATCGGCGAACAGCGGCGCCAGATCCTTCAACCAGTCCGGCTGCACGACATAATCGGCGTCGATGATGCCGATTACCTCGGCGTCAGGGGCGGTGTGGGCGAGGGCGAGGCGCAACGCGCCGGCCTTGAAGCCAGGCAGGCTGTCCGCATTGACGAACTTGAAGCGTTCGCCGAGCGTGAGGCAGTGCTCCTGGATCGGTTGCCAGAAGGCAGGGTCGGGCGTGTTGTTGACCACGACCACGCATTCGAAGTTCGGGTAGATCAGGCGCGCGACCGAATCGAGCGTTGCCTTCAGCATCTCCGGCGGCTCGAAATATGCGGGAATGTGGATCGAGACTTTCGGCGCGAAGGCTTGCTCCTCCGGCACGATTGACGGCGAAGCGGTCAACGCCAAGCGGCGCGGTTTGCGGCCGAAGGCGACAGCAGCGATGTCATCGATGCGGGCAAAGGCGATGGCGACCAAGGGGATCAGCAGCAACAGTCCAAGCCCGAGCGCGAAGGCAGAACCCGGTACGAAATAATGTTTGTCCCAGAAAGAGAAGACGATGGCGAACCAGGCGCCGACCACATTCGCGGACGCCGCCAGCGTCGCAGCCTGCCAGACCGTCGGCGCGCTGAGCGCGAGCATGGGCAGCGAGAAAAGAAGTGCCAGCAGAAGCGCAAGGCCGGCGAGTTTGAAGTGATCGGGATCGCCGATCGGCCCGGTCCAGGAGAATTTCGCTTGCCGCGACGCATCGAACATACCCCAATAGGCGCCGACGCTGCCTTCGATCCGTTTTCCATGGCTGATCAAGCGCTTCGATGATGTTGTAGTCGATGCCATAGGCTTCGGCGCGCGCAGCAAAGTCGCGCAGCACGGTGGCCTGCTCGACGCGCCCCGGATTGGCGTTCTTGAAATTGTAACCGGCGCTCGGCCAGCCGAACTCGGCGATCACGATGCGTTTGCCGGGATAGAGCCGGCGCAAGGTGTCGTAAGCGCCGATCACGGCATCGACGGCGGCTTTTTCGGACACGCCTTCCCAGTAGGGCAGGATATGGACGCCGATATAATCGACGGCGGAGACAAGCTCCGGATAGTCGCGCCACACACTCCAGATTTCACCGGTGGTCACGGGCACCGGGCTGATCTTTTTCACCCGCTGGATAAGCTTGGTAAGCCGGTGGACGGCGATCTTCTCCCTGACCTTAGTCAGCTGTTGTGCCGTGGTGGCCGCGGCCAGCTCCGCGTTCTGCTGATCGGTCAGCTTCATTTCGTCGGGGATGTTCTGTACCCAACCCGGCAAGGCGGCCTGATTTCGATCGGCCATTTTCTGAGCGTCGAAAACCAACTGATCGCAGTTACCCGGATGCAAAAGCCCAGCGAAGATTGTTTCGTTGCCGACCACGATGCCGTTTACGTTGTTATTGCGCTTGGCGAGATCAATCGCGCTACGGAGTTCAGCTGAGTTCGCGGCGAATCCTGAGTTCGCAGGGGATCGGCTTGGATCGCAATCTTCCAGCTTCTTTGCTTTGTCGTCGTTCGGATAGGGCTTGTCGATCCAAGCGCCAACGGTGACTCTCAGGCCCTGCTCAGCGGCGGCACCAGGAACGAGTTCAACACCGTTGGTCGCCGTGTAGGTGCGCACTGCGCGCGTCGAAGAAGCGAGCGTGCGCATGTCGGCGCGGATCAGGCGAAGGTTGGCGGCGGAGTTGTCGTGCCGGACCCTTGGGTTGAACGGCGTGTAGGAAACGCTATTGAGCTGGGCGCCTTCGAAATTCGGCGCCGCCGTTTTGTTGCCCGCTAATGCCCAAACACCGGCATGCACACACGCAACCAGCGTGATGACCGCAATTACACTGCGCATCGAAATCAACTACCAAGCGGGGCAGGAGAAATTGGACCCGAACCCGTCCCCGGGGCTCGACCAGAACGGCTGCCGAAAACAACTTATCTCAGCGCCCGTTAAGGCAGCAAGTAAGGTGCGCGTGATGGCGAATTAAGGGCGGGCGTCGAGGGTCTGCGATTAAATAAACGAAACCTAGATGAGCGCCCATTCATCGCCGGGCGGGGTTCGCGGTCGTCGCCGCCGGCACGTCCTGCGGGTTGGCAGGACCGGGATTGATCCAACAGGCGTGCACGCGGCTGTTTAAGCTGTCGGCAGCCTTCCCTTCCGGCGGCTTGCCCTCGGGTGCCTTGCTCTCGAAGGGTCCTTGGCGGACGACGCAGCGGAAGGTTGCCTGGATATGGCTGGCGGGGCAGCCGAACCGATCATAGAGGTCGAGATGGCGGAAAGCCGTATCCAGATCGTCGCGCCACAGCAGGCTGACCACGCGCCGTCCCAGCCAGACGCATTCGGCATCGCCAGCCGGGCCGTTCAACGCCGCATCGGCTTCAGCCATCCCGTCGGATTTTTGGCCGTTTTTGCCGCTCTCGCCCGACTGGCTCTGCTGGTCCGGCCTCAGCTCGCCGCTTTGGGCCAGCGCCGGCAGGGCCGAAAAGCACAGGGCCGCCGCACAGAGCACGGCCGGCAACAGAGGCGGATAGAAACCCATCATACTCTTTGCTTGCTTGACGCCACCCCAACAGGAACGGTCACCTGCGCATTAGATTCCGACAGGAATACGACAAGACGCAAGCCGACGTTCATTCGCTACTTTGCGGAACTGCGGCCACATGTCCAGCACCGTTCATACTCTTGATTAAGAGCCGGACCTTTGGCACCGGTCTGTAGCAAAGTAGCAATCCCAGCCGATTCCCGGTCAGCGGAGCGCGGATGCGCCTTCCCCTAGCGCTGTTTGCCGTTTTGACGGCGGTGATCTTCGCGGTCTGGTGGGCGCTCGGCGCCGCCGCTCAGATGCCGCCGTCGCCCCTGGTACCGGGCGAAAAGCTCAACTGCGTGTCCTACGCGCCATTTCGCCCCGGCCAGTCTCCGTTCGATCCTGCAACCTCGATCGAGCCCCGGCAAATCGACGAGGACCTGGCTCTGCTTGCTCCGGTGACGGGCTGCATCCGCACCTATTCGACGGACTACAGCCTCGACCACGTCCCGGAGGTCGCCAAACGCCATGGGTTGAAGGTCATCCAGGGGCTTTGGCTTTCGGGCGAGCCGGAAAAAAACCGCTCCCAAATCCAGACCGCGATCGACCTGGCCAAACGCTATCCTGACGTCATCACCGCTATTGTCGTCGGCAATGAGGTGCTGCTGCGGGGGGAGATGTCGGCGGCGGACCTCCTTAATGTCATCCGGACGGTAAAATCCCAGGTCCCGGTACCGGTGACGTATGCCGATGTCTGGGAATTCTGGCTGCGCAACCCGGCGCTGCTTGAGGCGGTCGATTTTGTCACCATCCATATCCTGCCCTATTGGGAAGACTTCCCGATCCCGGCCAAAGAAGCCGGAGCGCATATCGAGGCGATCCGGCGCAAAGTGGCGGCGGCCTTTCCCGGCAAGGAAATCCTGATCGGAGAAACCGGCTGGCCGAGCGCTGGGCGAATGCGGGAAGGCGCCTTGCCTTCGCCGGTGAGCCAGGCCCGTGTGCTGCATGACTTGCTGACGCTCGCCAAGCGGGAGAACTTCCGCGCCAATTTGATCGAGGCTTTCGACCAATCTTGGAAACGTGTTCACGAGGGCACCGTCGGCGGCCATTGGGGCTTGATGGACGGCAAAACGCGCCGGATCAAATTCGCGTGGGGTGGTACGGTATCGAACCATCCAATGTGGTTTTGGCAGGCGTTCGGAGGGATGGCGCTGGTTTTTCTGACCTTCGCTGCCGCCTGGACCGCTCGCCGGGGGGGAGTGAATTCCAGGCAGTGGCTGGCGGTGGCGGCGATCGCGGCGGCTCCGGGAATTCTTGCCGGATGGGCAGTGGAGAATGTGCCGATCGAAAGCCTCGGCGTCGGCGGATGGTTTCGCTCGCTCGCGCTGCTCGCCGTTACACTTGCAGCGCCGCTTGTGGCCGCCGCAGCCATGACTTCCGGCATCACCCTCCCGGCATTCGCGCAGGTGCTGGGGCCTGCACCCGATCGTCTGCGCGATCCGCTGCGTTTTGCGCTCGGTGCTGTCCTGGTTGTGATCGGCGTGCTGGCGTTGGAGCGCGCGCTCGGCCTTGCCTTTGATCCGCGTTACCGCGATTTCGCTTTCGCGCCGTTGACCGCGGCGGTCATGCCTTATCTTGTGCTTACCTTGATGCGTCCGTCGACAGGCGCGCGCGGCGCGGCCGAAGTCGTGATGGGCTGCGCACTCGCGCTCTGCGCGGGCTATATCGCGATCAATGAAAGCTTGGCCAATTGGCAGGCACTCTGGTGCAGCGGCGCGCTGCTCGCGCTCGCGCTCACTCTGCTGCGCTCGCGGGCCGCGCCAGACTGAGCACCAGCAGGGCCACGGCGAAAGCCGAGAGCGTCACGTTATAAAGAACGATGCCGAGACCGGCGGCGGCAAGTGCCACGGCAACCAGCACGACCGATGGCCGCAACAGGTTGAGGATCGCCACGCCCAGCGCGACGGCGCCGAAAATGGAATGCTGGAATAATGTCGTGGCCGTCTTGCGTGCGAGACAGAGCCAGGTGTCGAGGCCGGCCTGACAGGCCAGCGCCACAACCGGAACTTCGATCGCGGTATAACGAAGATAGAGTGCGTAGCCGATTGACAGGAATCCGACAATCAGCAGCCAGTTGGTTTGCCGTGTGCTGGGAAGGAATAGAGGGCGAGCCATCCGCCGACTATGCAATGCAGGCGATGGCGTCGCAACTGCGCGGTGTTATGGTGCGAGGCGTTTACTTTGCCTACGGTGAGGTCGAGCACATGCGATTGGCGGTTCCCGGCGTGGCGCGCTGCCGCCTGACTGAAAAGTCCGCTGGTTCTTGGTTCCGCTGCTGCTTTGGGAGATTCGTCAGCCGTGTATGCTTCGGACGATAGAGTTGGCCCCGGAGGGCGCTTGGAGAACCCGATGCAGGGGAGGACTTGTCTGTCAATTGTGCTTGCCGCCGGCGAGGGCACGCGCATGCGATCGACGCGGCCGAAGGTGCTGCATGCGCTGGCTGGTCGGTCACTGTTGGGGCATGTGCTGGCGGCGGTGCGCCAGGCGGGCGGCACCGCGACGGCGGTGGTGGTCGGCCCGGGCCATGAGGCGGTGGCGGCAGAAGCCAGGCGGTTGCTGCCGGAGGCCGAAATTCACATTCAGAACGAACGCCGCGGTACGGCGCATGCCGTGTTGATGGCCAAGGCTGCGCTCGCGCGCGGCGCCGACGATGTGGTGGTGATCTTCGGCGACACGCCGCTGTTGAGCGCGCAAACATTGCGGCGCCTGCGAGCTGCGCTCGCGGACGGCGCGGCGGTGGCGGTGCTGGGTTTCCGCCCGGCGGATCCGACCGGTTATGGACGGCTGATTGTCGAGGAAGGAACGCTCACGGCCATCCGTGAAGAGAAAGATGCGACGTCCGACGAACGCGCGATCACGCTTTGCAACGGCGGGCTGATGGGGCTCGCCGGCAAGCATGCGCTTGATATTTTGGAACGGATTGGCGACGACAACGCGAAGCGGGAATTCTATTTGACCGACGCCGTGTCGATTGCACGGGAACTGGCGCTCAACACGGCGGCGATCGAAGTGGAGGAGGACGAAGTGCGCGGCATCAATACCAAAGCGCAGCTGGCAGAGGCCGAAGCCGTGCTGCAAAAACGCCTGCGGCAGGCGGTGCTCGAGGCCGGCGTGACCATGCTGGCGCCGGAAACCGTTTTCCTCGCGGCGGATACCAAGCTCGGCCGCGACGTGACCGTGGAGCCCTACGTCGTTTTCGGCCCCGGTGTGGTGGTCGAGGATGGTGCGGTGATCCATTCCTTTTCGCATCTGGAAGGCGCGCATGTTGGGACCGGTGTCTCGGTTGGACCGTTCGCGCGGCTGCGTCCGGGTACGCAGCTCGGCGCCAATTCCCGTGTCGGCAATTTCGTCGAGCTGAAGGAAGCCAAGCTCGGCGAGGGGGCGAAAGCCAATCACCTCGCCTATATCGGGGACGCCAGCGTGGGCGCCGAGGCCAATATCGGCGCAGGCACGATCTTCTGTAATTACGACGGCGAGGCCAAGCACCGCAGCGAGGTCGGTAAGGGGGCCTTCATCGGCTCGAATTCGGCGCTGGTGTCGCCCGTGAAGATCGGCGAGGGCGCCTACGTGGCGACCGGCAGCGTCATCACTGACGACGTGCCGGCCGATGCGCTGGTTTTCGGGCGGGCGCGGCAAGTTATTAAGGAAAATCGCGCCAAAGCCTTGCGCGAGAAAGCCGCGGCGGGCAAGAAGAAGGATAAATAGCCGCAGTGATGCCGTTTGTGGTGCGACATGTCACACCGCGTAATGCTTTGGGGCTTCACTGGGCAGGCCGGCCGCGCCGGGACTTCGTTTCGGCGCCAGCGGCAGGGAGTTTAAGCTCAATCGATGTGCGGGATTGTCGGAATTCTCGGCCGTGAGGCCGTCGCGGGGCAATTGGTCGATGCGCTGAAGCGGCTCGAATACCGCGGCTACGACTCTGCCGGTGTCGCCACGCTGGAAGGCGGCAAGCTTTCCCGCCGCCGCGCCGAAGGCAAGCTGAAGAACCTGGAAAACCGCCTGCGGGACGAGCCGCTCGCCGGCAGCATCGGCATCGGCCATACCCGCTGGGCGACCCACGGGCGTCCCACCGAAAACAACGCGCATCCGCATGCGACCGAGCAAGTGGCGGTGGTGCACAACGGGATCATCGAAAATTATCGCGAGCTGCGCGAACAACTTGAAAAGAGCGGCGCCAAATTCGTCACCCAGACCGATACAGAAGTGGTGGCGCATCTGGTCAGCCGGGAGATCAACAAGGGACTTTCACCCGCCGATGCGGTCGCCGCTGCGCTCCCGCAACTGCGCGGTGCTTTCGCACTCGCCTTCCTGTTCGCAGGCAAGGACGATCTTATGATCGGCGCGCGCAAAGGCTCACCGCTCGCGATCGGCTATGGCAAGGGGGAGATGTATCTCGGCTCGGACGCGATCGCACTCGCGCCCTTCACCGACACCATCAGCTACCTCGAAGACGGCGACTGGGTCGAGCTCAGCCGTAACGGCGTGGCCGTCCGCGACGCCAGCGGGCGCGCGGTCAAGCGGCAGGTGCTGAAATCCTCGGCCTCCTCCGTGCTCATCGATAAGGGAAACCATCGTCATTTCATGGCGAAGGAAATCCACGAACAGCCGGAAGTGGTCGGCCATACGCTCGCGCATTATCTTGATATGGCGAATGAACGGATCCAACTGCCAAAGCTACCGTTCGATCCCGCCAAGCTGAAGCGGCTTTCGATCTCGGCCTGCGGCACCGCCTATTACGCCGGTCTCGTCGCCAAATACTGGTTCGAGCGCTACGCACGGTTGCCGGTGGAAATCGACGTCGCCTCGGAATTCCGTTACCGGGAAGCGCCGATGGAGGAGGGTGGCCTTGCGATTTTCGTGTCGCAATCGGGCGAGACCGCCGACACGCTCGCGTCGCTGCGCTACGCGCGCCAGCAGAAGCAGCACGTGATTTCCATCGTGAATGTGCCGGCCTCCACCATCGCGCGCGAAAGCGACCTGGTGCTGCCGACGCTGGCTGGTCCGGAAATCGGCGTCGCCTCCACCAAGGCCTTCACCTGTCAGCTCGCGGTGCTGGCCTGCTTCGCCATCGCGGTAGGCCGCGCGCGCGGCGTGCTGAGCGAAAAGCAGGAGCAGGAACTTGTCCGAGCGCTTATCGAAGTGCCCCGCCACATGGCGGCGGCGCTGGCGCTGGAGCCGAACATCGAGGCATTGGCGCGCGATCTGGCGAAATCTCGCGACGTCCTCTATCTCGGCCGCGGCACGAGCTTCCCGCTGGCGCTTGAAGGTGCGCTGAAGCTGAAAGAGATTTCTTACATTCACGCCGAAGGCTATGCCGCCGGAGAGTTGAAGCATGGTCCGATCGCGCTGATCGACGAAACCATGCCGGTGATCGTGATCGCGCCGTATGACGGTGTGTTCGAAAAAACCGTTTCGAACATGCAGGAAGTTGCCGCGCGCGGCGGCCGCATCATCCTGATGACCGATGCGAAGGGCGTTGCTGCCGCCCCGGTGGAATCCATGCTCACCTTGAAGCTGCCGGACGTGCCGGAAACCGTAACGCCGCTGGTCTATGCGCTGCCGGTGCAGCTGATCGCCTACCATACGGCGGTTACGATAGGCACCGACGTTGACCAGCCGCGCAATCTCGCGAAATCGGTAACGGTGGAATGAGCTCCGAGCTGGAAAAGTCCCTGACTGAGACGGCCAAGGCGCTCTCTCCGGAGGCGCAGGCAACTGCGGAGGCCGCGGAAAGACGGCCGATGGCGCGGCTGCGCAATTATTTCCTCACCGGCCTGGTGGTCGCCGGTCCTGTCGCCATCACGGTTTGGCTGACCTGGGCTTTCGTGACCTGGGTCGACGATCTCGTGCGGCCTTTCATCCCGGAGCCCTACAGGCCGGAAACTTATCTAAACATCTACATCCCCGGCTACGGGCTGATCATCGCCTTCGTGATGCTGACGTTTCTCGGCTTCCTCACCGCCAATTTGGTGGGACGCACGCTGGTGGAATTCGGCGAGAAGCTGCTGGACCGCATGCCGATCGTGCGGCCGATCTACCGCACGATGAAACAGATCTTCGAAACGCTGTTCTCGAAAAACGGATCGAGCTTTCGCACCGTGGCCCTGGTTGAATTCCCGGCGCCCAGGATGTGGTCGCTGGTATTTCTCTCGCAGCCGCCGAGCGCGGACGTCTCCGCCCGGTTGCCGCGGAGCGAGCATGTTTCGGCTTTCTTGCCCTGCACGCCGAACCCGACCACCGGCTTCTTCTTCTATGTTCCGCGCAAAGACGTGATCGAGCTCGATATCACGGTGGAAAGCGCGATGACCCTATTGATGTCGGCGGGCATGGTGCAGCCGAGCGACGACCAGCAAAAGAAGCTGGCCGCCATGGCCGTGGCGGCACAGGCCGCCCGCGCTTCGCCAGTTTAATTTTTCTTTCCCTCGCCCCGCTTGCGGGGAGAGGGTGGCGAGGCGAAGCCGAGCCGGGTGCAGAGCGTTCGTTGCGTGTCCCTACTTGCCCCTCACCCTGACCCTCTCCCCGTAAGAACGGGGAGAGAGGGAAGATTACCCCGCCTGAATAAGCCGCACCGCCTCGTCCTTCTCGAACAGATAGAGCAGATGCCGCAGCGCCGCTCCGCGCTCGCTCGCCAGCTTGGGATCGCGCGCAAGGATCAGCGCTGCGTCGTCGCGCGCCGGGCCCAGCAGACGGCTGTGGAATTCCATGCGGGCGACACGGAAGCCCGGCATGCCGCTCTGCCGCGTGCCAAGCACGTCGCCTTCCCCGCGCAGCTTCAAGTCCTCCTCCGCGATGTGAAAGCCATCCTCGCTCTCGCGCAAAATCGCGAGCCGCGCCTTTGCGGTCTCGCTCAGCGGCGCCTTGTAGAGCAAAAGACAGGTGGAATGTTCCGAGCCGCGGCCGATGCGTCCGCGCAACTGGTGCAGCTGGGCGAGGCCGAAGCGCTCGGCATGTTCGATCACCATCGCCGTGGCTTCCGGCACGTCGACGCCAACTTCGATCACCGTCGTCGCGACGAGCAGCCGCGCCTCGCCGGAAGCGAAGCGCTGCATGGCGCGATCCTTCTCCGTGCCTTTCATGCGTCCATGCACGAGCTCAACAGTGTCGCCGAAACGCTGCTCAAGCATCTCGAACCGTTCTTCTGCGGCAGCGAGATCGAGCTTTTCCGATTCATCCACCAGCGGGCAGACCCAATAAACCCGCTGGCCGGCGGCGAGCGCGCGGCCGACTGCCTTGCACGACATCGGCGAGGCGATCGAGCGCAACGGTTCGGGTATCGATCGGCTTTCGCCCCGCTGGCTTCTCACGCAGCTCCGAGAGGTCCATGTCGCCAAAGTAAGTGAGCACGAGCGTGCGCGGGATTGGCGTGGCGGTAAGCACCAGCACATCGACCGAGGCGCCCTTGCGCGCGAGCGCGAGGCGTTGATGCACGCCGAAGCGATGCTGCTCGTCGACGATCGCCAGCGCCAGTTCCTTGAAGGCGACGTCCTCCTGAAACAGCGCGTGCGTGCCGAGCAACAGATCGATCTCGCCACCGGCGAGACGCTCGAATGTGTCACTGCGCTCGCGCCCGCGCTCCCGGCCGGTGAGAACGGCAATGCGGATGCCGGCGGCTTCCGCCAAAGGCGCGATGGTCTTGTGATGTTGGCGCACCAGGATTTCCGTCGGCGCCATCAGCGCCGCCTGGCGGCCGGTTTCGATCACCGCCGCCGCGGCCAGCAGCGCGACAATAGTCTTGCCGGAGCCGACATCGCCTTGCAGCAGCCGCAACATGCGTTGCGGCAGCGCAAGATCGGCGGTGATTTCCTCCAATGCGCGCCGCTGCGATTTTGTCAGGGAATAGGGCAGGGCTGCGACGATTTTTTCCCGCAATTTCCCGTCGCCGGCATGCGCGCGGCCAGCCGGCCGGCGAATATGCGCGCGCACGAGGCCGAGCGCGAGCTGTCCGGCCAGCAATTCGTCATAGGCGAGGCGCGACCAGGCCGCGCTTTGCGGCTCGACATCGCGCGGCTCGGCTGGACGGTGCAGCGAGCGCAGCGCTTCGGCAAAGGCGGGAAGGCGTTCGCGCGAGACCCAGGCTGCGTCCTGCCACTCAGGAAGCTCCGGAAGTTTTTCCAGCGCGCCATCCACCGCCTTGCGCAGCAGGTTCGGCCCCAGGCCTTCCGTGAGCGGATAAACCGGCTCGACCAGCGGCAATGTGGCAAGCCCGGCCTCGTCCACCACGCGGTCGGGATGCACCATCTGCAGCATCCCGTCGTAGAGATCCGTGGTGCCGGAGACGTAGCGCACAGCACCTTTAGGAAAGAGCTTTTCCAGATAATCCCGCCGTGCGTTGAAATAAGTCAGGATCAGCGTGCCACCGCTGTCGTCCGAAGCGTAGATGCGATAGGGGGCGCGCGGACGGTGCGGCGGCGAGGGTCTGTGCTGATCGACGGTCACCGCGACGGTGACGACGGTGCCGGGCTGCACGTCGCGCAATTTCGGGCGCGCCCGGCGATCCACCACACCCGATGGCAGGTGGAACAGGAGATCGGCGATGCGCGGGGTCTCGCCTTCGCGCTCAAGCAAGCGGGCGTAAAGCTTCTCCTGCTGTGGCCCCACGCCGGTCAGGCTGGTCAATGCGGCGAATAGCGGGTTGAGCAAGGGCGGGCGCATGAGCAGATAATTGCAGAGTTTCCGCCGTCATGCAGCGATGACATCCGCGGTTTCCGCGTCTATAAAGCCCCCCGCCCGGCCCCGTCCGGGTTTTTCGCGTTGGAGAAACCATGACCGGCACGACGCGTTCAAGTGAAGGGCTCGATCCGCGTCGGCGGAAGCTCTTCTTCATGTGCTGGCACCGCGGCATCCGCGAGATGGATCTGATCATGGGCCGCTTCGCCGACGAGAATATCGACCGCTTGAGCGATCAAGAGCTCGCCGATCTTGAACGCCTGTCCGAGCAACCCGACCAGAAGCTGCTGGGCTGGTTCACCGGCGAATTTTCAACTCCCGCCGAATACGACACCCCAGTCTTGCGCAAGATGCGCGAATTTAGCGCCCGCGCGCGTGAGGCGGAGTAGGCGTAATGGCGAAATCGCCCGCTGAACTTCTCGCGCCTGGCAGGCCGCTGACGCTCGCCAGCGTCGCGGACGGCGCCGAAGGACTGGTGATCTCCGATCTGGCGCGGGCGGCAGCCGCGCGCCGTGACGCACCCGCGACCAGCCTCGTGGTGGTCTGCCGCGATGGCCCGCGCATGGCGGCGCTGTCGCGTGCCTTGTCCTTCTTTGCTCCGGACATTGCGGTGCAGGAGCTGCCGGCCTGGGACTGCCTGCCGTACGACCGCGTCTCCCCGCATGCCGGCGTCGTGGCGCAGCGCATGGTCGCGCTGTCGCGGCTGGCGCGAAAAAAAGGACACGAACGCCCGTCGATCTTGCTGACGACCGTCAACGCGGCGCTGCAGCGGGTGCCGCCGAAGGACGTGCTGGCGCAGCAATCGCTTTCGGTCGCCCCCGGCAACCTGCTCGACATGGACGGCGTGACGCGCTGGCTCGAGCTGAACGGCTTCATCCGCGCCTCTACCGTGCGCGAGCCGGGCGATTATGCGGTGCGCGGCGGCATCGTCGATCTATTCGCGCCGGGCATGGACATGCCGGTGCGGCTCGACTTCTTCGGCGACACGCTGGAGTCAATCCGCACGTTCGATCCGGAAACGCAACGCAGCGAAGATACGCTGCGCGCACTTGACCTTGTTCCGGTCGCGGAATTTCAGCTGACCACCGACACCATGAAGCGCTTTCGCCGCGGTTATGTGGAAGCTTTCGGCGCGGCAGCGCCGGACGACGCGCTCTATCAGGCGGTGAGCGAAGGCCGCCGGCATCCCGGGATGGAGCATTGGCTGCCGCTGTTCCACGACCGTCTCGACACGCTGTTCGATTATGTGCCGGGTTCGCCGCTGGTGCTGGAGCCGCTCGCGGAAGATGCGGCGCATGAGCGCTTTGCCCAAATCGCGGATTATTATGACGCCCGGCGCGAGGTTTTGCGCGCGCGCGGCGATGGGCCGGTCTATCAGCCGCTGCTGCCGGACCGGCTTTATCTTAACGAGGCTGAGTGGAAAGGCCGCCTCAATGAGGTCGCACTGGCACGGCTGACGCCCTTCGCGGTGCCGGAAGGCTCCGGCGCCATGATCGATATTGGCGCACGCCAGGGCCGCGGCTTTGCCGCCGAGCGCGCCCGGGAAGGCGGCAATGTCTTCGACGCGGTGCGTGAGCATGTGCAGGCGCTGCAGGCGGCGGACAAGCGCGTCGCCATCGCGATGTGGAGCGACGGCTCGCGCGAGCGCATGAGCCATGTTCTCGCCGACCACAAGGTGATGAACCTCGCCAGCGCGGAATCCTGGCCGAAGATGCAGGCGCTGCCCAAGCCGGCCATCGCGCTGATCACGCTCGGTCTCGAATCCGGCTTCGAGACCGCCGATGTCGCGATCATCAGCGAGCAGGACATCTTGGGCGACCGCCTGGTGCGGCCGCGGCGTGCTGCGCGGAGGGCGGAGAACTTCATCGCCGAGGTGACGAGCCTCTCGGCCGGCGACCTCGTGGTGCATGTGGATCACGGCATTGGCCGTTTCGTCGGCCTGCGGCCGATCGAGGTTGCCGGCGCGCCGCACGACTGTCTGGAACTACATTACGCCGGCGGCGACAAGCTGTTCCTGCCGGTGGAAAATATCGAGCTGCTCTCGCGCTACGGTTCGGAAGAAACTCACGTCGATCTCGACAGGCTGGGTGGCGGCGCCTGGCAATCGCGCAAGGCGCGGATGAAGGCCCGCATTCGCGAGATCGCGGGCGAACTGATCAAGATCGCGGCAGAACGCCAGTTGCGCGAAGCCCCGCGGCTCGCGCCGGACCGCGGCAGCTATGACGAATTCTGCGCGCGTTTTCCTTACGAGGAGACCGAAGACCAGCAGGCCGCCATCGATGCCGCGCTCGGCGATCTCGCCGGAGGCCGCCCGATGGACCGGCTGATCTGCGGCGACGTCGGCTTCGGCAAGACCGAGGTAGCGCTGCGCGCGGCTTTCGTGACGGCCATGAACGGCAAGCAGGTGGCGGTGATCGCGCCCACCACTTTGCTGGCGCGCCAGCACGCCAAGACCTTCACTGAGCGATTCAAGGGCTTTCCCGTCCATGTCGGTCACATTTCGCGGCTGGTGAGCGCCGCGGAGCGCACCAGCGTCCGCAAGGGATTGGCCGAAGGCCAGACCGACATCGTCATCGGCACGCATGCTCTGCTTGGCAAGAACATCAAGTTCAAGGATCTCGGCCTTGTGGTCGTCGACGAGGAGCAGCATTTCGGCGTCGCGCATAAGGAAAAGCTGAAGACTTTGCGCGCCGAGGTGCATGTGCTCACGCTCACCGCCACGCCGATCCCGCGCACGCTGCAACTGGCGCTGACCGGCGTGCGCGATCTTTCCATCATCGCGTCGCCGCCGGTGGACCGCCTGGCGGTGCGCACCTTCGTCTCGCCCTTCGATCCGCTGGTGGTGCGCGAGGCGCTGCTGCGCGAGCGCTATCGCGGCGGCCAGGCCTTCTATGTCGCGCCGCGCATCGAGGATCTGGCCGGCGCCAAGGACTTCCTCGACAAGAATGTGCCGGAGGCGCGTGTCGCCGTCGCCCATGGTCAGATGCCGTCGCAGGTGCTGGAGGACATCATGTCCGCCTTCTACGACGGCAAATATGACGTGCTGCTGTCCACCACCATCGTTGAGTCCGGTCTCGATATTCCGACCGCCAATACGCTGATCGTGCATCGCGCCGACATGTTCGGCCTCTCGCAGCTGTATCAGCTGCGCGGCCGGGTCGGGCGCGCGAAGACCCGCGCCTATGCACTGTTCACCCTGCCCGAGGCGCGCAAGATCACGCCGCAGGCGGAACGGCGGTTGAAGGTGCTGCAATCGCTCGACACCTTGGGCGCCGGCTTCCAGCTTGCCTCGCATGACCTCGACATCCGCGGCGCGGGCAATCTGTTGGGCGAGGAGCAGTCCGGGCACATCAAGGAAGTCGGCTTCGAGCTTTACCAGCAGATGCTGGAAGAAGCGGTGATGAGCCTGAAGGCGGGCATCACCGCGCCGGTCGCCGACCGCTGGTCGCCGCAGATCACCATCGGCACACCGGTGCTCATCCCGGAGGATTATGTCGCCGACCTGCCGGTGCGGCTTGGACTTTACCGGCGGCTGGCGGATATCGAGGACGAGCGCGAGGTCGATGCCTTCGGCGCGGAAATGGCCGACCGCTTCGGCCCCTTGCCGGAAGAGGTCAACCACCTGTTGCAGGTGGTCGCCATCAAGGCGCTATGCCGCCACGCCAACGTCGAGAAGGTGGATGCCGGGCCGAAGGGCGCGGTGTTCTCTTTCCGCGATAATTCGTTCGCCAATCCGGAGGGGCTGGTCGCCTTGATCCGCGAGCACGGCGTCGGCGCGAAGGTGCGTCCCGACATGAAGGTGGTGTTTTTCGATGACTGGGAAAGCCCGGTGGAACGGCTGAAGGGCACGACCGAACTACTGCGGCGGCTGGCCTCGATCGCGGACCGCGCGAAGGCAGCTTAGGTTTCGGCCGCTGCCTTGCGGATCACGTCCGCCAATGTTTCCGGCGCCTGGGCGCCCGAGATCGCGTAACGTCCATTGAAAACAAAAGTCGGCACGCCATTGATGCCGGCTTCTTTCGCGGCGTTCGCCGCCAAAGTTGTTTCCTCGACATCCGCTTCGCTTTCGAGCAGCGGACGGATAACGTCGGGGTCGAGGCCCACATCGGCGGCGGCCCGCAGCAAAACCTCGCGGTCGGTGAGGTCGGCACCTTCGGTGAAATAGAGGTCCATCAGCCGCTGCTTCATCTCCGGGCCTTTGCCTCGTTTCCCGGCCCAATGGATCAGCCGGTGGCTGTCGAGCGTGTTGGGCTGGCGTGCGATCTTGTCGATCGCATAGGTCAGCCCTTCCTGCGCCGCTGCTTCCGCCACCCGTCCGGCCATGCCGCGATAGGCCTCGGGCGAGCCGAATTTCTTGGTGAGATATTCCTTGCGCGCGATGCCGTCGCGCGGAATCCAATCGTTGAGGAAATAGGGGTGGAAATAGACCTCGACCGGAATCTCCGGCGTCATCGCCAGGGCCTTTTCCAACCGGCGCTTGCCGATGAAGCACCAGGGACAGACCACGTCCGAAACCACATCGATGCGCAAGGGCGTTGCGTTTTCCGTCACGCGCCGCATGTGGCGCTGGCGCGTCGCAATATCAACCGGCAGCGAAGGCTTCGGCGCCGACGCGCGTCAGCAAGCTGTCGGCGGTATCGGTCGGCTTCAGGGTGCCGAGCGTGATATGGGTCTCGAGCTTCGGCCGCCCGCCTTCCGAGGTCAGCATGGTATGCCTGAGCCCGCTGGCAATACGCCGCGAGATCACATGGGCGGCTCGCAAATCGGTCCCGGTAAAGACGCAAAGGATCGATCCATCAGAGCCTTGGCAGGCGAAGTCAATGTTGCGCACGATGTGGCTGACCAGCCGCGCTATGTCCATGCTGGGACGGCGTTCCAGCACCGGGCCGAAGGTGAAACGTGCGACCGACAGACTGACGCCGCGCTGGGCTGCCTGCTGCATGGCGCTGGAAAGGTCGCGCCAGAAGCACTCGCGGGTGAGCAGGCCGGTCTGCGGATCAACCATGCCTTTTGCGTCGAAGGCCTGCATGACACGCTTGAGCCGCGCGTCAAAGGCGTGCAGGCGCACGAGCGGCAGGATCCAGTCGATCAAGGCGCGCGGCTCGCCGCCGGCTGCCTCGAGATTGGCGAGCTTGGGTCCGAACTCGTTCAGCAGGGCGGGCGTGCCGCCGGCCAGCGCGATGGGTAGGTCGCGAAAGCGGGCGTCCTCGGCCATGGCGGTGAGAAGCGCTCCGATCACTTTCGGGCTGAAGCCGTCGCCGATCACAACGCCATCGACGTCGCGCGCATTGAGATATTTTGCGACGGTCTCCACACTGAGCGCGCCGATCAGTCCCACGCGCTCACCAACTGCGACGGCAAGTGCCGGATAAGAACGCCCGCGCCCGGCGACCAGCACTGTAGCATCTTCGACCGGATCGGTTTGCGGAAGCGTCGGCACCGCGCCGTCCTGGCTGGTGAAGGTTTCCATCCGCCGCAGCACCACGGCATGCAGCGCGCGCACGCGGAGCGCCATGCGTAGCCGTGCCACCAGCCGCGTGGCTGATGCATCCGCGTCAATCGGCAGGCCGCCGGGGATGGCCATGCCCATATCGCTGCGCGCGCGGCCGATGAGCGGGATGAAGGGACCGTTGCGGGTCTGGATCTGCAGCCTTAGCGCGTCGGCGGCCTTGAGATCGGAGGCGGGGCCGGGCTCGGCCAGCACGACAGCGGAGGGCTGTACCGAAATGAAAGCGGAGGGGGCGTCGGTCCAGCGGCTCTCGACAACGGGAAAAGCCCCGGCTGCGCCCAATGCCTCAACGAGATCCGGCGCCGGATTGTCGGCAACGACGACCATCGGACCTTGCAGGGACATGACAGCTCGAGGGTGGCGTCAAAGCACGCAACCTAGCCAACCGGCCTTAATGGGGAGTCAACGCTAACTGGACAAAGCTAGTTATGCGCCGAAGGCATCCGCCACCAGCGGATTGACGCCCCGCCTGACCAGAGCGCTCCGCAGCGCATCTCTGTCATCGGCAGCACCCGTCAGACGTTGGCCGGACAGAGAATCGGGGAGAGCGGCGATGCGGCCACCGCTGTCGATGTCGGTGATGAGGCGTTGCAGCTCGCGCAATGCAAAGCGATACCCACCAACGCCCGCGATTCCGGCCGGCGGCCCGGTTATAGTGAGGGTGCGTGTCTCGGAATTAATGACGACAGGGATAGCCGGTATCGACGAGGCCGTCCGATGTCTTGAAGCGCGGCAGTCCGGTGCTTTCGGCACCGGGCGGGTAAGCATTCCGGGGCACCATGGGGCCGCTGAGCGCCAAGGTGCGGCTCGCGCGTGGGTTTCAGCTCTGCCACGACAAGGGCCCCGGGCGCACCGCGCGGAGCAGCAATAATACCGAGCGGGAGCGGGGCGGGCTTGCCGCTTGCGCCACGCCGCATCGGGATCACGCAGGTTTCCCCAAAGCAGGCAACATCGACAAAGTCGGTGAATTGCTGCCGCCAGGCCGGCGCCGTGTTCATGCGCTCCGGCGAGCGCCACAGCCCGATCATGGTTCGCACATTCGAAGCAAAAAACCCGGCATCCAACAGGCGCGGCACCACAGGCCCGGGCAGGATTGCCGCATCGCAGCCATCGCGCAGTTGCCGCGCCAGCGTCTCCGGATCGAACGGGTGGTGCAGCACCAGCGTTCCGCCACTGATGAGCCACGGCAGCACACTCACGGTCAGGCCGGCGAAGGTTGAAGGCGGCACGGCGGAAAGCAAAATCGCGCCGGTTTCAAGCCGTCCTTCCAGCAGCACCGCCAATCCGCCGGCGATGATCTCGGCATGATTGCGCGCCACCGGCACGAGCGAGTCGGCGGTCGCCTCCCAGGTGATCAAGGCGAGATGCGCAGCGCGGTCGTCGGCGCGCGCGCGGTCGAGCTGCGGCGGCTGTGGATTTTTCTCGGCATAAAGATCGTCGAGCCTCACAACGCCGTCGGGCAATCCGCTGCCGAAGGCGCAAACATAACGGATAGGAAAGATGTCAACCGCGGCATGCATCGCGAGCGTGGCATGATCGGTCGCGCCGACGTGCCGGCAAGTGATCACGACCTTGGCTCCCACACGGCCGAGCGCGGCCACCAGGTCGCCATGCCGCCAGAGCAGGGGCAGTGGCGCCGCGATCAATCCGGCACGCAGCACGCCGAGCAGCGTGAGCACGCTTTCCACCGTCGTTGGCAGTTGGATGCCGACGATGGAGTCGACGGGCAATGTCAGCTCGTGCAACCGCTCCGCGATGGCGGAGATCATCCGGTCCGCCTGCGCATAGGTCAGCCGCCGCGGCGCGCCATCGGTGAAGCTCGCCCGGTTGGGCGGATCGACGAGCGCGAGCCTGTCCGGATTGCGCTGTGCGGCGCGGCGGAAAAGATCGTCCAGCGTGGCCTGGGCGCCGGGCGCGGTGGCCGCGATCGTCTGGCGAGGATCGCCGAGGATCATGCGAACCTCATTGTGCCGTTTTCCGCCACCAGGTTTCCGGCAGATAGCCATAGAGCGAGATCGCCTCGGGATGGTCGAGATGCTTCCAATGAGCCACCCATTGCGCCGGAATGCTGAACAAGGGCACAGCGTAAAATCCCGACGTGAGCACGCGATCCTCGGCGCGGACGGCCGCGACGAAGTCGGCGCGATCAACCGCGTTCAGCATGGCGGCGATAGCAGCGTCGGCGGCGGGGCTCTTCACCCCCATATAATTGCGGGTGCCTTCGGCGTCGGCCGCGGCCGAGCCGAAATAGAAGCTCTGCTCGTTGCCCGGCGACAGCGACTGGTCCCAGCGGAAAGAGAATCATATCGAAATCATAGCTCACGCGGCGGCGGTCGTATTGCACGGCGTCTACCGAGCGCACGCTGACCGTGATTCCGGCGCGCTTGACGGCTTGGGCGAAGAGGAGCGCAAGCCGCTCGTCGTCGCGGCTGGTGACCATGATTTCGAAGGACATCGGCTTGCCGGTCGAGCGATTGACCAGGTCCGCGCCGCGCAATTCGTAACCGGCGGCGGCGAACAGATCGAGTGCGCGACGCAACGTGGGCCGGTCGCGGCCGGAGCCGTCGGTCACCGGCGGCGACCACTTCCCTTCGAGCACGTCTGCGCGCACGGCGTTGGGAAACGGCGCGAGCAGCGCGCGTTCGCGGGCATCGGCTGGACGGCCGTGGGACGAAAGCTCGGATCCTTCGAAGTAACTCGCAACCGGCGCATATAAACCGGAGAAAAGATTTTTGTTGATCCAGGAAAAGTCATAGAGCAGCGAGATCGCCTCGCGCACGCGGATGTCCTCGAAGATCGGACGGCGGGTATTGAACACGAAGAAGAAACTCGGCTTCGGCAAGCCGGTGGTGAAGGTCTCGCGTACGACGCGACCCTCGCGCAGTGCAGGGAAGTCGTAACCGGCCGCCCAGCGCGTGGAGTCGGTTTCCGCCCGCAGGTCGTAGAGGCCTTTCTTGAAGGCCTCGAAATGCGCGTTGGCATCGCGGTAATAATCGAACCGGATCTCGTCGAAATTCCACAGTCCGCGGTTAACGGGCAGCTCGCGGCCCCAATAGTCCGGATTGCGCTTGATGGTGATGCTTTGTCCGGGACGCACGTCGAGCACGACGTAAGGACCGCTGCCGATCATCGGCTCGAAGCTGGTCGCCTCAAAGGTGTCGGGATTGACCGCGTGCTTCGGCAGCACCGACATCAGTCCGAGGATCAGTGGCAGCTCGCGGTCGTCGCTGCCGGCGAGATCGAACCGCACCGCGGTGTTTCCGAGCGCTTCCGCCTTGGTCACTTTGCTGTAGTAGAGCCGGTGATTGGGACGGCCCTTGTCCCGCAGCAGTTGCCAGCTGAACAAGACATCTTCCGGCGTCACCGGCTTGCCGTCCGAAAAACGTGCGGCAGGATTAAGGTTGAAGGTGACGTAGGAGCGCGCGGCGTCCGTTTCCACCGAATGCGCGAGCAGCCCATAGAGCGTGAACGGCTCATCATAGCCGCGCTGCATCAGCGACTCGATCACGTAGCCGCCGATCACCGAGCCGCGCGCGGCCTGCGCGGCGAGGCCTTTGACGATGTAAGGGTTGAGGCTATCGAAGGTGCCGAGGATACCCTGCAAAAAACGTCCGCCTTTCGGCGCATCCGGATTGGCGTAACGGAAATGCGTAAAACCTTCGGCGCTGTGCCGGCTCGCCATGCATGGCGATGGCGTGACGCGGCCTCGGCTTGTCTTGCGCCCGGGCATCTCCGCAGAGCAGCGCGAGCGCCGCCGCGGATCCGATGACCATTGGTTGCAGCCTGGGAAGACGGAATATCGACACGGTCATACGGCGGTTTGATTCGGCTCCAAGCCCACTGTTTTTATCACAGGCGATCGCAGCGCATGCCGCTAACGGACTGGAATTAGCGCGCTGCTATGACGCTGCTCGCGCCGCCCGCTTTCCGCGCTTTATTTAGCGGGCGATTCCAGCTATCACGATGCCAGAAGTCACGCTAATGCCTCATTTTACGCCGACAGAGCCGCCAAACGGGGGCGCCTTTCATGTTCGGCTTGAGGCCGTCAGAACGGCAAGAAAGAGGACCCAATGCATCGTTTCACTTTGGCATCGGCCAAGCCGGTCGCGCACGCGGTTGCCGCCATCGCGACCACGTCGATCGGCGCCTTGATGATTTCTTCGGCTTTGGCGCAGCAGCCGCCGCAACAGCCTGCAGCGCCAAAGCCGGCGCCCGCGCGACCCGCGGCGAGCACGCCGGCCAAACCGCCGGCACCCGCACAGACACAGCCGGCTCAGCAAACACAGCCTGCGCAGTCCCCGTCCTTGCAGCCCGGACAGCCAGGAGCTGCCACGGTCAATCAATCACCAATGCCGCAGCTGATTTATTCGCAGTGGATAAAATTCTGCGTCGGACCGGATGGCCAGCCAGCCGATCAGAAAGATCCCGCCATTAAGAGCAAGCAGATCTGCCTCACGGGCCTGGACGGTCGCACGGAATCAGGCGTGCCGCTCGTCGCCGTGGCGACGATCGATCCGCCGGCCGAAGGAAAGAAAATCCTGCGCGTCACTTTGCCTGTCGGCATGCACTTGCAGCACGGAACGCGTGTCATCGTTGACGAAACGCAGCCGATGACCTCGCCTTATGTCGTTTGCTTTGCGAACGGCTGCATCTCCGACTACGAATTGACTGCCGATACGCTCGGCAAGGTCAAAAAAGGCAAGATCGCGTACGTGCAGGGTATCAATTACCAGGGCGGCGCTATGACCTTCCAGGTTCCGCTGACGGAATTCGCCAAGGCTTTTGACGGCGCGCCAACCGATCCGAAGGTTTTGGAAGACCGCCAGAAAAAGCTCGAAGAAGAGCTGAAGAAGAAAGGCGAAGAGCTGCAGAAGAAGGCTAACGAAGCGCGCCAGAAGCTCGAGCAGAGCGGCGGCGCGACCAAGTCGCAGTAAGCCTTGAACACAGCTAGCGCGCGCGATCGGACGCAAAGCTGACCCCGGGCTAGTTGAGCAGGGCGTTGCGCGGCCGGTAGCTGCCTTTATCGTCGGCCTCGAAAATCTCTCCTACCTGCGGGTGCCGCACGGGCTGGCCGGATGTGTCGAGCAGCAAATTTTGCTCTGACACATAGGCAACGTATTCCGTCTCCGCGTTTTCCGCGAACAGATGATAGAAGGGCTGGTCCTTGCTGGGCCGGACTTCTTCGGGAATCGACAGCCACCATTCTTCGGTGTTGTCGAACTCCGGGTCGATATCGAAGACCACCCCGCGAAACGGGAAAAGCCGGTGTTTGACCACCTGTCCGATTGTGAACTTTGCCATGCGCGTCTTGGTCATGAGGCGAATCTAGCAAATGATTGTGGCGGCAGACGGCCCGAAGATTGAATGCCCGTTCATGTGTGACAATTTTACAGCGCCTCGCCTTTCATCAGCCGGGGTTGCGACAGCGCGGGCGCCACGCCCTCCCGCATGATCGCGCGCCGCAACGGGCCGACGCTCTGAAGCATAAGGAAGCTGAGCTGGCGCGCGCCCTGCAATGGGAGGAAGTCCGACAGCAATGTCTGGTTGAGCATGTTAACGGCGAGCGCCCGGCTGGTGACATCGGACCGGCGCAATCCATCATACCGCGCGAGCACGGAGGCGCTGCCGATATCCTCGCCGGCGCGGCGGGCATCGACCGCGATTTCTGCAATGGTGGCGGCGTCGCGCAAACCCAGATTGAGGCCCTGGGCGCCGATCGGCGGCAACACATGCGCCGCCTCGCCGATCAAGGCGATACGGGACGAGGCAAAGCGCCGCGCGGTCTCTATGGTGAGCGGAAAAGCGCCCCGGCCGGGCTCGGGCGCAAGCCTGCCGAGTATCGAGTGCGAGCGCCGCTCCAGTTCCTCCGCCAGCGCGGCGTCGTCCAGCGCGGCGATCGTTTGGGCGCTTGCCGGATCAGTGACAAAGACCAGGCTGGAGCGCTGGCCCGGAAGGGGAACCAGGGTGAAGGGTCCCTGCGGCGCGTGGAATTCCGTCGATATATCCTGATGCGGCCGTGCGTGGGCGAGGTTGAAGGTGAGCGCCGTCTGCGGATAAGCGCGGGCATCGCTTTCGATGCCGGCGGCGGCGCGGCATAATGAACCGCGTCCGTCGGCGCCGATGACGAGACGCGCCACAACTTCATCGCCATTGTCCAGCGTGATGGTCACGCCGTCGTCGCCGACGGCGACTGCGCGCGCCGCGCTGTCGATGCGGTTCAGCGAACCGTCAAGCAATCTGGCGGCATCATCGAGCGCGGCCAGAAGATCGCGGTTCTGCATGTTGTAGCCGAACGCCTCAAGTCCGATTTCCGCAGCATCGAAGGTGATCTCCGGCGCCCGCAACAGCCGCCCGGTATCGTCTACGATTCGCATGCGGCGAAGCGGGGCCGCCTGCGAGACGCAGGCCGACCAGATGCCGAGCGCTTGCAGCGCGGTCACCGAACCGAGCAGCAGCGCCGTGGTGCGGTGGTCATCCTGCGCCGGACGTTTCGATATCAGCGCGGTTTCCACGCCAGCGAGCGCAAGCGCGATGGCCGCGGTCAAGCCCGCGGGACCGCCGCCTACCACCGCTACTTCCGTTTTCAATCGATCCATGTCATCGCCTACCTATCCTGTTTGAACGCACCTGCGCTAACTATTAACTTGGCGCATGATCTTATCCGCAAACCGGTTCCCACTTCTCCGGGATCATGCGCTAGGTTGCGCCATGCCGCGCGTTTGGGCCTTCTGCATTCACATCCTCACCGCATCCAGCGCCCTGTGGGGGCTGCTGGCGCTCATGGCGGCAGTGCGTGGCGACTGGACCGCGATGTTCTGGTGGCTGGCGGTTGCGCTCATCGTCGATGGCATCGACGGCCCGCTTGCCAGGCGGCTGAAGGTGGAGGCACTGCTGCCGCAATGGTCCGGTGCCAACCTCGATTTCGTGGTGGATTTTGTCACCTATGTCTTCGTGCCGGCTTATGCGATCGCCGTCGAGCGGCCTGCTGCCTGACATCCTCGCCATCCCGCTTGGCGCGTTGATCGTCGTGACCGGCGCACTGTATTTCGCTGATAATCGGATGAAGATGGAGGACAATTGTTTCCGCGGATTTCCCGTGTTGTGGAACGCCGCCGCCTTTTACTTGTTTCTGCTAAAGCCGCCGCCCTGGATCGGGGCCGCCGGGGTGACCCTGCTGCTGGTGCTGACCTTCGTGCCTTTTCCGTTCATCCACCCGATCCGCGTCGCGCGCTGGCGCCGGTTGACGCTTGCCTTGGGAACAGCCGGTGCGGTGCTCGCGATCGTCGCGCTGATGCGCGACTTAAATCCGCCGGCCTGGATTGCCGTGGCACTTTCCGCAATCGGACTTTATTTCTTTGCCGCGGCGCTGATGCAGCGCTTCGCTGCCGGAGACGGGCCGCATGCTTGAGCTTTTGACCGATCCGCATGCCTGGGCTGCGCTTATTACGCTGACCACGCTGGAGATCGTGCTGGGCATCGACAATCTGGTTTTTATTTCCGTCTTGGTTGCGCGCTGCGACCCCAAGGAGGCCGAGCGCGCACGCAAGATCGGGCTTTCGCTCGCGCTGGTTTTTCGTCTCGCGCTCCTGTTCACGCTGACGGCGCTGATGGCGTTGCGTGCGCCGCTGTTCACGGTCTTCGGTATCGGCATCTCCTGGCGCGATATCATCCTGATCGGCGGCGGACTGTTCCTGATGGCCAAAGCGACGCATGAAATCCACGGCGAGATCGAGCCTCACGACAAGAAGGTCAGGGCGACCACGGCGCAATCCTTCTTCTGGATTGTGGTGCAACTCATCGCCGTCGATCTGGTGTTTTCCATCGATTCCATCATTACCGCCATCGGCATGGCCGAGGACATCGAAGTCATGGTCGCGGCCGTGGTTATCGCGATGATCGTGATGTATATCGCATCTAAGCCGGTGAGCGACTTCATCGCCAGGCATCCGACCACCAAGATGCTGGCGCTGGCCTTTCTTATGCTCATCGGGGTGGCGCTGGTGGCCGATGGCTTCGACGTGCATGTCCCGAGGGGTTACATTTACTTCGCCATGGCTTTTGCCGGCGCGGTGGAACTGTTCAATGTGCTGGCGGCGCGGCAGCGGCGGCGGGCGGCGAAACGGAAACAGTAGCAAGGAGCGAGGAAAATGGTGGCAGCAATTCGCGTGCACAAGGTCGGCGGGCCCGAGGTACTGACCTACGAGGACATCGAGGTGGGAGCGCCGGGGCCGGGGCAGATCCAGAGTCAAGCAACCGCGCCTGCGGGGTCAATTTCATCGACACCTATTTCCGTAGCGGCCTCTATCCGGCGCCGCAGATGCCCTTCATTCCGGGCAATGAAGGCGCGGGCGAAGTGGTCGCCGTCGGTGAGGGCGTCAAGGATTTCAAGGTCGGCGACCGCGTCACCTATAACATCACGCACGGCGGCTACGCGGCCGAGCGCGCTGATGCCCGCGGACCGCGCGATCAAGCTGCCGGACGAGCATCTCCTACGAGCAGGCGGCGGCGCATGATGCTGAAGGGCATGACCGCGCGCTACCTGCTGCGGCGACGTCTACAAGGTCGAGAAGGGCACGACCGCTGCTCATGCATGCGGCGGCAGGCGGGCGTCGGCCTCATCATCTGCCAATGGGCAAACTCATCTCGGCGCGACCGTGATCGGCACCGTCGGCTCGAAGGAGAAGGCCGAGCTCGCGAAGGCCAATGGCTGCCACCATGTCATCCTCTACCGCGAGGAGGATTTCGTCGCGCGGGTGAAGGAAATCACCGGCGGCAAGCTGTGCGACGTCGTCTATGACGGCGTCGGCAAGGACACCTTTCCCGGCGTCGCTCGACTGCCTGCGGCCGCGCGGCATGTTCGTCAGCTTCGGCAATGCGTCGGGCCCGGTGCCGCCGTTCAATCCATCGCTGTTGCAGCAGAAAGGGTCGCTGTTCATGACGCGGCCCACGCTGCTTCACTACACCGCGACGCGCGAGGATCTGGTGGAGTCCGCCAACGACCTGTTCGACGTGGTGGAGAGCGGCGCGGTGAAAATCCCGGTGAACCAGAAATATCCGCTGAAGGATGCGGCCAAAGCGCACCAGGACCTGGAAGGCCGCAAGACCACCGGCTCGCTCAATCCTCATCCCCTAAATCAGCCTCGCCAACCGCTCGAAGGCTGGATGCGTCTCCGTGCCGGGGGCGAGCCGCGGCAGTGCAATCACCTCGATATCGACAAAGCGCGCGATGCTCGCGACCGTCTCCTCGAGCGGGGCTGGGCTGCCGGGCGTTTCGCTGACCACGACCGCGGCAGTCGCGAGCTTTCGCGCGTCGATCATATGCAGCGCCGTCAGCGTATGGCTGATGGCGCCGAGATAGCTGCCCGCCACCACGATCACCGGCAGGCGCAGCGCGGTCATCCAGTCCAGCACGGTGTGGCGATCGTCGAGCGGCACCATGACGCCGCCGACGCCTTCGATGAAGCGCATGGCGTTGACCGCCATGGCGCGGCGAGAGAAATCCACCACGGCGGAAAAATCGATGGCTTTACCTTCGCGCTCGGCGGCGAGGTCGGGCGACACGCCGGCGGTGAAGCGCCAGGGCGAGATGCGGGCGATCTCCTCCAGCGTGACCGGCTTGCCGAGCGCGGCGAGCAGGATGCCCGGGTCGCTGCCGGCGGCGGTGTCGGGATTGAAACCGCTGACGACCGGCTTGATCGCGCTCACCGGCAGGCCCTTGCCGCGGTAATGCCGGATCAGGCCGGCGGTCACAAAGGTCTTGCCGATGTCGGTGCCGGTCGAGGTGACGAAGACCGCGGGCACGGCTCAGCCGCCCAGCACGCGGGTGCGCACGATGTTCGCCAGCCGCTCGATCTCGCCCATCGGGTGCGCGGCGCTGAAGGTCAGCCGCAACCGCGACGTGCCGGCCGGCACGGTCGGCGGGCGAATGGCGATGACGGCGAAGCCTTCTTCCTCCAGCATCTGCGAGGCCGCCAGCGCCTGTTGCTCATCGCCGATGATGACGGGCACGATGGTGCTGGTTGCGTCGGGCAAGCCGGCAAGCCGGGTGAAGGCGAGG
The DNA here is from genome assembly GCA_963731585.1 of uncultured Alphaproteobacteria bacterium. GTDB lineage: Bacteria > Pseudomonadota > Alphaproteobacteria > Rhizobiales > Xanthobacteraceae > CANKHA01. Next base: position 145,528 of record CAVSWC010000001.1, on the reverse strand, counting down.
GCATTCTGCATTGGCCGTGCAATGGTCTCCGGCTCGTTCTCGATCACGTCGAGTGCCGCAATGGCGGCGGCGGCAATGGCCGGCGGCAGGCCGGTCGAATAGACGAAGGTGCGTGCCCGGTTGCGGATCAGCTCGATCACGGGGCGCGAGGCGCAGAGATAGCCGCCATAGGCGCCGATCGCCTTCGACAGCGTGCCCATCTGCAATGGGATATCCGCCTTGCTGCCGGTGGCGAAGCTCGAGCCGCGGCCGCCGCCCAGCACGCCCACACCATGGGCGTCGTCGGACAATGAGCCAGGCGTCGAAGTGCTGCGCCAAAGCAGCAAGTTCCAGCAGCGGCGCGAGATCGCCATCCATGGAAAAGACGCCGTCGGTGGCGATCAGCGCGCGTGGGTGATGATCGCGGTGCTCGGCGAGCAGGGCCTTGGCATGGGCGACGTCATTATGGCGGAAGGCGATCACCTTCGCCGCGCGTCAGCCGCGCCCCCGCCCACAGACAGGCATGCGCCAGCTCATCGATCAGCACCAGATCGGCACTGCCGATCAAGCTCGGAATGATGCCGGCGTTAGCCAGATAGCCCGAGCCGAAGATGCAGGCGGCTTCGGTACCCTTCAGCCGCGCCAGGCGCGCTTCCAATTCGGCGAAGAGCGGGTGGTTGCCGGTGACCAGCCGTGAGGCGCCGGAGCCGGCGCCATAGCGTTGCAGCGCGGCGATCGCCGCTTTTTTGACCGCGGGATGATGGGTGAGATTGAGATAGTCATTGCAGGAGAAAGACAGCAGCCGCCGGCCGTTGCGCGTGATCCAGAGGCCATCCTCGCGCTCGGTCTCCGCCAGCGTGCGGCGCAAATGCGCGCGCTCCAGTTCAGCTCAGCTTCTCGCTGGCGAAATGATCGAGCGAAGACAGAACCGGCGGGGTGCCGCGCGGGGCGGAAGACAAATCGTTCATCAGCAGTTATCTCGGCCGCTATCGCTTTTTTCCTGCGTCGGAAACAGAATGCATCAATGAGCAGCAGGGCGCCAGAAGACAAGACCGGCTCGCATGACTGGCTTGCGCAGGGACTGCCGCATGTCTGGCTGCCTTATGCGCAGATGAAAATCGCCGCGCCGCCTTTACCGGTATTGCGCACGGACGGCTGCCGCATCACGCTTGCGGATGGGCGCGAGCTGATCGACGGCGTCGCATCCTGGTGGACCGCTTGCCATGGCTATAACCATCCGCATATCCGCCAAGCGGTGGAGCGGCAGCTCGCGGTCATGCCGCATGTGATGTTCGGCGGGCTGGCGCATGAGCCGGCCCTCTCGCTGGCGCGGCGGCTGGCGGCGCTGCTGCCGGGCGATCTCGACCGCGTGTTTTTTTCGGAATCCGGCTCGGTCTCGGTCGAAGTGGCGATGAAGATGGCGGTGCAGTTCTGGGTCAATCAGGGCCAGCCGAAGCGGCGCAAATTCATCGCCTTCAGGAACGGCTATCACGGCGATACCACCGGCGCGATGGCGGTGTGCGACCCGGAGGAGGGGATGCATGCGCTGTTTGCCGGCCTGCTCCCGCAGCATGTCATCGTCGATCTGCCGCGTGATGAGGAAAGCACCGCGGCATTCCACCGGGCGCTGGACCGTCACGCGGACGACCTCGCGGGCATCATGGTCGAGCCGCTGGTGCAGGGTGCGGGCGGAATGAAATTCCACGCGCCTGCCGTGCTGCAACGGCTGCGGCAGGCGGCCGACCGCTACGATCTCCTGCTCATTTTCGACGAGATCTTCACAGGCTTTGGCCGCACCGGAACGATGTTCGCCTGCGAAGCGGCGGGCGTGGTGCCGGACATCGTCACACTGTCCAAGGCACTGAGCGGCGGGACGCTGCCGCTGGCAGCGACCGTGGCGCGGCGAAAAGTGTTCGACGCCTTCTGGTCGGACGATCCGAAAAAGGCGCTGATGCATGGGCCGACCTACATGGGCAACCCGCTCGCCTGCGCGGCGGCCAATGCCTCGCTTGACCTGTTCGAGCAGGAGCCGCGGCTGCAGCAGGTGGCGGCGATATCCGCAACATTGGCGCACGAACTGGAGCCCTGCCGCGGCATGCGGGCCGTGACGGACGTGCGGGTGCAAGGCGCCATCGGCGTGGTGGAGCTTGATCGCATCGACAGTTGCGAGGCGCTCACCGCGCGTTTTGTCGAGGAGGGCGTTTTCATCCGGCCCTTCGGCAACATCGTTTATCTGACGCCGGCCTTCACCATCGGCGAAAGCGAACTTCGCCAATTGACCGGCGCGATCGTGAAAATTCTGCGATAGGCTTCCCAACACAACGATTACGGGTGACGCATGACGGATGATGTCAGGGTGGTGCTGCGGCTACGGGCGCGGCCGGAAACCGTCGAACAATTGAAACCGGTTTTGTTCGACTTGGCCGCGGCCTCCAGCAAGGAGGATGGCTGCCACTCCTATAAGGTGTTTCAGAACCAGAGCGATCCGTTTGATTTCGTGCTGTACGAGACTTGGCGCGATCAGCCGTCGCTCGATGCGCATCTCACAACCGCGCATGTGCAGCAGGCCTTCGCCAAGGGATTGCCTTTGCTCAATGGGACGCCCGACCGGCAGGTCTATACGGCGATCGACAGGCATATCAACCGGCCGGGCGAGGTCACGACTTAGGCGGTGGCCCTAAAACCCCACCACGGCCCCGTGCAGGTCATAGGCGTCGGCGCGTTCGATCTTGGCGGTGACGATCTCGCCGACCTTCAGCGGCCTGCGGCTCGAGACATAGGCATTGCCGTCGATCTCCGGCGCGTCGCCCTTGGTGCGGCCCTTGGCAACCGTGGGTCCCACTTCATCGATGATGATCTGCTGACGGGTGCCGACCTTCTGCTTCAGCCGGCGCGCCGAAATGGCCTGCTGCTTCTGCATGAAGCGGTGATAGCGCTCTTCTTTGACTTCCTGCGGCACGGCCGCCGCGAGATCATTGGCGACCGCGCCCTTGACCGCCTCGTATTTGAAGCAGCCGACGCGATCGAGCGAGGCCTCGTCGAGCCAGTCGAGCAGCAGCTGGAAATCCTGCTCGGTCTCGCCGGGAAAGCCGACGATGAAGGTCGAGCGCAGCGTGAGCGGCGGGCAGATCTCGCGCCACCGGGCGATCCGCTCCAGCGTCTTTTCCTGCGCCGCCGGCCGCTTCATGCGGCGCAGCACGTCCGGGCTCGCATGCTGGAACGGGATATCGAGATAGGGCAGCACCTTGCCCTCGGCCATCAGCCCGATGACGTCGTCGACATGCGGATAGGGATAGACGTAATGCAGCCGCACCCAGGCGCCGAACTCGCCCAGTTCGCGGGCGAGATCGAGGAATTTGGCGCGCACCTCGCGGTCCTTCCAGGTGCTGCCGGCATATTTCAGATCGAGGCCATAGGCCGAGGTGTCCTGCGAGATGACCAGCAGCTCTTTGACGCCGGCCTGCACCAGCCGTTCGGCTTCGCGCAGCACGTCGGCAGCCGGGCGGGAGACCAGATCGCCGCGTAATTTCGGGATAATGCAAAAGGTGCAGCGATTGTTGCAACCTTCTGAAATCTTTAGATAAGCATAATGCCGCGGCGTGAGCTTGATGCCCTCCGGCGGCACCAGATCGCAGGAACGGATCGTGCTTGGGCGGGGCGGCGCGATGCACGGCGGCCAGCACGCTCTCGTATTGCTGCGGACCGGTGACCGCGAGCACGGCGGGATAACGCTCCGTGATGCTTTCGGGCTCAGCGCCCATGCAGCCGGTGACGATCACCTTGCCATTGGCCGCGAGCGCCTCGCCGATCGAGGCAAGCGACTCCTCCTTGGCGCTGTCGAGGAAGCCGCAGGTATTCACCACCACGAGGTCGGCGCCCTCGTGCTGGCGCGAGAGCTCATAACCCTCCGCGCGCAGGCGCGTGATGATGCGCTCGGAATCCACCAGCGCCTTGGGGCAGCCGAGTGACACGAAGCTGATCTTCGGCGCCGGCGCCGGATCGGCCGCAGGCGCAGGACTGATGACGGTTTCCGCTGACATGGGGCAGGGGCTAGCCGGGATCGATGGCGATATCAAGGAATTGCGCAGCTGCGGAGGGGCCTTTCTGCTATCCTTGGGAGGGCCCTCGGAGCCGAAAGCATGCGACTTTTGCTGCTTGCTAGCCTTGCTGATGATGACAGGGTTGGCGCCGGCCAACGCCGCCGATGCCGGCGGCTGGCGCAAACCGGTCGCGGGCCCGGTCTCGGCCTATCGGGCCGTTCCGCGCAGCGCCGCAGCCTCGCTGGTCTGGGCAGGCGATGCCTGCTGGCGCGGCTGTGCCAGGATTGCGGACGCCAGCTCAAGATTTGCCTCAGCTTCGACAGCTCCGGCAATTGCCTGGCGTACAACGGCTCCTGCGACCGCTTCTGTCAGCGCGATTGCCGGCTCTATGGCGGGCCGCTGCTGCCGCTCGATTTTTAGGGCCGTTGGAAGTTCGAGCCGAGCAGCGCCTGCGCGTAGGATTCCTCGAACCAGTCAACGCGCTTTTCCTGCGCGCCAAGAATAGGCCAGCTGTCGATCTGATGTGCGATGGTCTGCCACCGCTCGCAGGCGCGATGGTCCTCGTCACCGGTCTGTTCGACGTAATATCGCACGATGCGCGCGCGGATCGGTTCTGAAAACGGACGGATCAAGCGGTCGAGCGCGCGCTCCTCGTCCATCAAAAAGTTGGTGCGGAAGAACCAACCCTTCTGCAGGGAGTGCGCCGGCGCGAGCGGAACGAATTGCTGCACCAGGCAATACCAATAGGGCACGGCCTTGAAAAGCGAGATCGCAAGATTGGGGAAGATATTGAATATCTTGTACGCCGTCGGGCGATAGCGGTTTTCCCGGCAAGCCGCCGACATCGAGGCCGGCGTATCCTCATTGCCGATGAAGTGCGCGCTGTGAGGACCGAGGCGAAAATAGTTGAAGTCGGAATTCTTGTGGTAATGCGGCCGGTCATGCACAGCGACGATGTGGTAGTCGTCGAGCGTGATCTGAAAGAGCAACTTCCAGTTGGCCTGAATGTCATCTTCGATCCTGTGCGCCTTCGCTGGGATCGTGCACATGGCATCGATAGCGGAGAAGCTTTCGCCTAAAAAATCCTGCAGGCTTTCCGTCGCGCCTTCCTTTGGAAAGCGGCCGAAAACGAGCGAGCCGCACGTCGCGATTTGCAGCGGATTGAGCGTCGCGGTCATTCCGCGCGGGTCGACGCCGAAGACCTCCTTGCAGATCGGAATTCCGACCGCACGGCCATCCTGGTTATAGGCCCAATGGTGAAATCCGCAGATCAGCGGCCCGTTGCCTTTGTCCGAGGTCCGTAATGGATAGGACCGGTGAGCGCAGCGGTTCTCAAATCCCTTCAGTGCGGTGCCGAACCGCTGCACAAAGACCGAGCGGCCGCCGAGCATGGCGCGAAACCAGTCATTCTCCTTCTTGAGGTCGTGCGTGATGCCGAGCAACGTCCAGACACTGCCGAGCCGGTCCTGCTCCAGCTTGAACGCCTGATCGTCTGTAAGAGCGCGCGCCCAATTTGCGCGTTTTGCTTCGTTCATCGGCGTTCCATCCCGATCTGGCCGCTAATCCAGGACAATATCAAGAGGCCGCGATGGTGCCCACCGCAAACGCAGATGGGCTATTGGCACGAAACATGGCGGAAGGGGTGAGATTCGAACTCACGAGGGGCTTGCACCCCTGGCGGTTTTCAAGACCGCTGCCTTAAACCACTCGGCCACCCTTCCTAAGGCTACCACAATGGAAATACCGCGCGAGTCGCTATCAAATTCGGCCTCCGCAAGATAGCCTCCGGGCCTTAGTTTACGATCTTGTCGCGCGCCCGGAGTCTGGAAACCGAGAGGTCGCGGTTGCAGGAATCGGCCTCCTCGCCACCGAACTTAGCGTTCCCGGGCCATATCGGGGCGCTCCCCGAAAGGTCGCCATCACCGCTGCGGCAACGCCCAAGCCTGCTTAAACGGCACGCACGTGCGCGCCGAAGGGGTTCGCTCTACGTATATTGCTGGCGATAAGCTCGCGGAAGCATTGATCTTTCAGTGCCGCCGGGCAGACGGGCGCGCTCGCGATGGGCCCGCACCCGCAAAAGCTCGGGCCTTACCGCGAGTGGCAAGCGGCCGAACCCGGAAGAATTCCGGCGGGTCCATGCGCGCCGGAGGCTCAAACGCGCCAGGACCGTTGCTTTTTTTTGTCAGCCGATAGAACATGGTCAGCAATACGATGTGAACCTTGGGAGGGGTTGCCGCCGCCTTTCGTGCTGCCAGGGCGGCGATCGACGGATAACAAAGCGCAATCAAAAAAATCCCGTTAGTCGGCGGCGCGATATTCATCTCAGGAATAACGTGATCCCGCGCTCGCCGGTGCTCCCATCGTGACGTGCTGCAACCTTTGAGCGAGGGGATTCTAGGGTCATGGAAAGTTTTGCGGCAGAAGCAGCCTTTATGGCGAATTCGGCGGGGCAGGCCTTTGTCCTGTTGATGGAGCCGCATCGGCTGGGATTCCTGGCGCTCGGATGCGTCATGGGTCTGGTGCTGGGGATCGTGCCGGGCATCGGCGGCCTTGCCGGAACGGCGATGCTGTTGCCCTTCACTTACGCCATGGACCCCTACGCCGCCTTTGCACTGCTGCTTGGCCTCGGCGCGACCACCGCGACCGGCGACCCCATTCCCGCCGTGCTGTTCGGCGTGCCCGGCGGCGCTGCCTCCGCGGCCACCGTGCTCGACGGTTATCCGATGGCAAAGCGCGGCGAAGCCGGACGGGCGCTGAGCGCCTGCTATATGTCCTCGCTGCTCGGCGGTATTTTCGGCGCTATTCTGTTGGGCCTCTCGATCCCGATCCTGCGGCCGATCATGCTCTATCTCGGATCCCCGGAACTCCTGGCGTTCGCGGTATTGGGCATATCGATGGTCGCCATCCTGTCGGGCAACGCGCCGCTGCGCGGAATCACCGCGGGCTGCGCCGGCATCATGCTCGCGATGATCGGCTCGGATCCGCAGACCGGGACGCTGCGCTGGACCTTCAACAGCCTTTATCTCTGGGACGGCATGCCGCTGACGCCGATGCTGCTCGGCATCTTCGCGCTGCCCGAGCTGTGCGACCTGCTGATCACGCGCCTTGCCATTGCCAAAGGCGGACTGAAGCAGAGCGTCTATAAGGGCCAGTGGCAGGGCATGAAGGATTGCTATGACAATATCTGGCTGATCCTGCGCTGTTCGTGGATTGGCGCCGGTATCGGCGCCATCCCGGGCATTGGCGGCTCAGTCATCGACTGGCTGGCCTATGGTCACGCGCTGAAGACTGAAAAAGGCGCCAGCGAGACCTTCGGCAAGGGCGACGTGCGCGGCGTCATCGCCTCGGAAAGCTCCAACAACGCCAAGGAAGGCGGCTCGCTGGTTCCGACCATCGCCTTCGGCGTGCCCGGCAGCGCCGGCATGGCCATCCTGCTCGGCGCCTTCCTGATGCACGGCCTCGTGCCCGGCCCCGACATGCTGAGCAAGAACCTCCCCATCACCTATTCGATGGTGTGGTCGGTGGGATTGGCCAATATTCTCGGCGCCGGCATGTGCTACGCCTTCAGCCCGCAATTCGCGAAGCTGGCGACGCTGCGCTACACGCTGATCCTGCCGGCGGTGCTCAGTATCGTCTATATCGGCGCCTTCGAAGCCTCGCGCGACTGGGGCGATCTCTACCTCCTCTTGTTCTTCGGCCTCGTCGGCTGGCTGATGAAGCAGTTCAAATGGCCGCGACCGCCGCTGATTCTCGGGGTGGTGCTGGGCGATACCATCGAACGCTATCTGTTCATTTCGATCGAGCGCTACGGCGTGAGCTGGTTTGCGCGGCCGGTGGTGGCGATCTTGTTCCTGATGGCCTTCTTCGGGCTGGTGCGGCCGCTGCTGCAGGACGTCCGCATCCATGGCGGGGTACGAAAGATGTTGGGCGGCTTCGGTTCGCCGCACTTCCGTCCCTCGCAGTTGTTCACGATTTTCGTGATCTGCGTGATCATCAGCGGGCTGGTGGCGGCCATGGGATGGGGCTTCAAGGCCCAAATCGTTCCCGTCATCGTTGGCCTCGTTGGCCTCTTTGCCGCATCGCTGAGCCTCTTCAACGACATGTGCCGCAAGCCGGACGACGTGTCCGCTGAAAGTCTCGCGGATGAGACTCAGCAGCAAGTGGAAAAGAAAATCCACATGGATATGACGTCCGATACCGGGCATCTTTCCGTCGGCACGATCGCCAAGCGCGGTGCGATCTTCTTTACCTATTTGATCTGCTTCATGGCTTCTATGGCAACCATCGGGCTCATCCCGACGGCTTTCTTCTTCGTCATCATCTTCATGCGGATAGAAGGTCCGGAGCCATGGCCGCTGGTGCTCACTTATGCGGCGGCGGTGGTTACCTTCATTGTGATCGCGTTCGACAAGTTCATGGCGGTGCCCTGGCCACAAACCTTGCTCGGAACCTGGTTCCCGTTCTTTAAGATCATTCCTTCGGTCTGATTTCGAACCAGACGAGGCTTCGCAATGTCTTCGGCTGCCGTACCGCGGCAGCCGAAAGCATTTTCGGCAACCACGCATTACCATATGAAAGGCGCCGCATTTCCGCCGCGTTAAGGTGGCGGTATTGTGTTTGGTTGATGCTGCCGACTGCTAAATGGTTCAGCCGGCACACGGGGGGGACATGGGGCGAGGGGAGCGCGAGCGGGCTTTGGCGCAGATTGCGCGCGCCGCTGTGGCAATTATTGCCTGCCTGACGCTGGCGAATTGCGCGAGCCAGGTCGATCCGAAATACGGCGTCTCCGCCAGCCCGCGGGTGGTCAAGGCTGGTGATCCGGTGCCAAAGGGCGGCGGTACCTATCGCGTCGGCAAGCCTTATGTAGTCGCCGGCCGCACGTATATGCCGGAAGAGAACACCAATTACCGCGCCGAGGGCATCGCGTCCTGGTATGGCGCCGATTTCCACGGCCGCCTGACGGCGAACGGCGAAGTCTTCGACATGCATTCGATCTCCGCCGCGCATCCGACGCTGCCGATGCCGAGCTACGTGCGGGTGACCAACCTCGCCAACCAGAAATCAATCGTGGTGCGCGTGAACGATCGCGGGCCTTATGCGGCCAACCGCGTCATTGACCTTTCGGTGAGAGCGGCGAAGCTGCTTGGTTTCCACGACAAGGGCCTTGGCAGGGTTCGCGTCGAATATGTCGGCCGCGCGCGGCTGGAAGGGTCCGACGACCGTCAGCTTGTTGCGACGCTGCGTGAAGGCGAGGCCGCGCCCGCGCCGTCGGCGGTCAGGGTCGCCGCGGCAAAGCCCTTCCTGCCGGAACAGAAACCTGCGCTCGCGGAGGGCTATGATCGTTCGCCCAATTTGCCGGAAATTTCCGCCCAGGCTTCGCTCCAGGCCAATGAGCGCACGCCGCCGGCGCTGGGCCGTGCCGAAATGGAGCGGGCCGTCAGGGTCGAGGCCATGGCCTTGCCTCCGGCCAACGCCGGATACCGGGCGCCTTCCGGAGCGGGCATCGATAAGCCGATGGTCTCGCCTGTTTCCGCCTTCGCCCCGACGCGCTATGATGCTCCCGCTGCATTCTTGAGCGGTCGCGGCCTTTATTAGTACCGACGCACTCACATCGCTGGGAATTCGGCTTGAACGAGCGGCCTCGAAGGAGGGGCGATGCTTCAGCATTTTCTTTGGACAGCTGCTGCCCTAAGCCTTCTCGTCGCCGGCCCCGCCGCCGCGCAGAAGAAGGACGACAATTTCCAGACCAGCGTGCCGCACGCGATCCTGATCGAGGCAGAAAGCGGCAGCGTCCTATACGAACGTGCCGCCGACGAACTGGTCTATCCCGCTTCCCTGGCCAAGCTGATGACCGCGGAGTTCGTGTTCAACGAGCTGCAGCAAGGCAAGATCACCCTCGAGGATGAAGTCGTCATCAGCGAGAACGCCTGGCGCACCGGCGGGGCGCCTTCGCGCACTTCGAGCATGTTCGCGCCGATCAATGGCCGGGTGAAAGTCCACGACCTTTTGCGCGGCATCATCGTTCAGTCGGGCAACGATGCCTGCATTGCGATCGCGGAGGCTCTGGCGGGCAACGAGATGGCCTTCGGCGTCAAGATGACCACGCGCGCGCGCGAGATCGGGCTGACCAAATCAACCTTCACCAATTCGACCGGATTACATAATCCGGGGTTGAAAGTGACGGCGCGCGAGCTCGGCAAGCTTGCGCAGCATATCATCCGCACTTATCCGGATTTTTATAAGATCTACGGCGAGCGCGAATTCACCTACAACAGGATCCGCCAATATAACCGCAATCCGCTGCTGGCCTGGGGCGCCGATGGCCTGAAGACCGGCTTCACGAAAGAATCCGGCTACGGGCTGGTCGCTTCCGCCGAGCAGAATGGCATGCGGCTCATCGTCGTGGTGATGGGAGCCAAGGGAGAAAAAGAGCGTGCGGATGAAGCCCGCAAGCTGCTCGAGTGGGGCTTTCGCAGCTTCGAAGCCCGCATCCTGTTTGCCGAAGGGCAGACCGTCGGCGAAGCTAAAGTCTTCGCCGGAGAAAAGGGCTACGTGCCCCTGGTCGGCTCCGGCACGATCCGGCTGATGGTACCGCGCAATTTCAGCGAAAAGATCGTCGCGCGCGTCACTTATACCGGTCCGCTCCCCGCGCCGGTGGAGCGGGGACGGCCGGCGGGCGTTCTGAAGGTCTGGCGCGGCGATACCCTCGCGCTGGAAGTCCCGCTGCAAACCGGGGAGGAAGTAGGCAAGGGCAGTCTCTCGCAGCGCGCTTTCGATGCGGTGACTGAATCGGTAATCACGCTGTTCCGCGCCGGAGCCGAACGCCTATAGGGCGGATCGCGAGACATGAGATGCGCGGACGCTTCATTAGCTTCGAAGGCGGCGAAGGAGCCGGCAAGTCGACCCATTCGAAGCTGCTCGCGGAGCGCCTCCAGGATGCCGGGATCGAGGTCGTGGTGACGCGCGAGCCCGGCGGCTCGCCGGGCGCGGAAATCATTCGCCATATCATTTTGTCGGGCGCGGCGAAGCCGCTCGGAGCCGAAGCCGAGACCATGCTGTTTGCATCCGCGCGCGACGATCATCTGCGCACCACTATCAGGCCTGCGCTGGAGCGCGGCGCCTGGGTGCTGTGCGACCGCTTCGCCAACTCCACGCGCGTTTACCAGGGCATTGTCGGTGATGTGGACCTGTGGCTGATCCAGGAATTGGAGCGGATCACCGTGGGAGAAACGGTACCCGACCTCACTTTCGTGCTCGATTTGCCGGCGGAAGTGGGACTAGCGCGCGCCGGTCAGCGCCGCGGCTCAGCGCATGCAGACCGTTTCGAGAGCGAAGGGGTGGATTTCCACGAAAAGCTGCGCGCCGGCTTTCGCACGCTCGCGCAGAGCGAACCAGACCGGTGCGTGCTTATCGACGTGACTGCGCCGCGCTCTGACGTGGCCCAGCAGATCTGGAGCATCGTCGAGACGCGCCTGAACCCGGCCACTGCGGCACCTGCTGCCGACGAGGCGGCACCGTGAGCGCCGATGACGACGAGGAGGCCATCGACGGCCTGCAGCCACGCGAAACCCAACAGCTGTTCGGGCATGCGCAAGCAGAGCGCATTTTGCTCGAGGCTTATCGCGGCGGCCGGATCCCGCATGCCTGGCTGATCGGCGGGCCGCGCGGCGTCGGAAAAGCCACGCTGGCTTACCGCATGGCGCGCTTTGTGCTGGCGCATCCGGATCCCAACAGCAAGGAAGTGCAATCCGCGCGCTCGCTTGCGGTCGGTCCGGAACATCCGGTGGCGCAGCGCATGGCTGTGCAGGCGCAAGCAGACCTGCTGGTGCTGGAGCGAACCATCAATGAACGCGGCAAGCTGCGCCAGGACATCGCAGTCGATGATGTGCGTCGCACGGTCTCGTTTTTTGGTTCCACCGCCGGGGAAGGGGGGTGGCGTATTGCCATCGTCGACGCGGTCGATGAGCTGAATGACTGTCGGTGCCAATGCGCTGCTGAAGATCGTCGAGGAGCCGCCGCCGCGTGCTCTGCTTTTGCTGATCAGCCATACTCCGGGTCTGGTGATGCCGACCATCCGCTCGCGTTGCCGCGTTTTGACTTTGCGCTCCTTGTCGGCCGGAGAGGTGGCGCAAGCCGTTGCGGCTGCGCGCGGCCGCGATCTAGACGCGGAGGTGCTGGAAGCCGCAGGGCTGGCGGAAGGCAGTGTCGGCCGCGCCGTAACCATGCTGCAAGGGCCGGCTCTGGCATTGCGCCAGCGCCTCACCCAGTTGCTTGAAAGCCTGCCCGAGACGGACCCGCTGGCGCTGCATGCCCTCGGCGACGCGATGGCTGGGGTCGATCCACAACCGCTGGCGACCTTTCTGGATACCGTGAACGCCTGGCTCTCCGCGCGCCTGGCCGCGCCGCAGGAAACCAGGCGCATGGCGCAAATTGCCGAGGCTTGGGAAAAGGTCAATCGCGCCGCCCGCGAGGTCGAGGAGTTCAACCTGGAGCGCAAGCCCCTGGTCTTCTCTGTCTTCGCCGTTCTTGCCGAAACGGCCCGGAGCTGAAGCCATGGCCGTGCGATACGGACAGGACTTGCGGCCCATGCAGGCCAGCTCCAACAAGCCGATAACCGCCTTCGTTCTCGCAGGCGGCGGCAGCTTCGGCGCCATTCAGGTCGGCATGCTGCATTCGCTCGTGGGCCGCGGCGTCGCGGCGGACATGGTGGTCGGCTCAAGCGTCGGTGCGTTGAATGGTGCCTACTATGCCGGCAACCCCACGCCAGAAGGAATCCGCCGGCTGGAGACGATCTGGCGCGGCTTGCATCGACGCGACATATTTCCTCTGACCTGGCGGACACTGCTCGGCTTTTTGCGGCGGCGGGATTTCTTGCTTTCGTCGGAGGGGGTGTGCGCGCTCGTCGACAAGCATTTGCCTTATCGCAACTTGCAAGAGGCAAAAGTCCCGATCCACATCGTTGCGACTGATATTCTGACCGGCAAAACGGCTGTGCTGTCGGAAGGCTCGGCGGCACAAGCCATTCTTGCCAGCACCGCGATACCCGCAGCGTTTGCGCCAGTAAAATTCGAGACAAAGTATTTGGCCGACGGCGCGTTGTCGAGCAACACGCCAGCCAAAGTGGCGGTCGCGCTTGGCGCCCGGCGTCTGATCATCCTGCCGACCGGCTATGCCTGTGCGCGAGAAACGCCGCCGACCGGCGCCATCGCCAACGCACTGCATGCCCTGACGTTGCTGATCGCAACGCAACTGCTGGGCGAGCTGGCAGAACTCGAACCGCACATCGATTATTTTGTGCTGCCGCCGCTATGCCCGCTGGCCGGATCACCGTATGACTTTTCCCAGACCGAGCAGTTGATCGAGCGCGCGATCAAAAGCTCCGACGCCTGGATTGCCGAAGGGGGCCTTGAGCGGCCAAGAGTTCATGCCCAGTTGAGCCTGCACGAGCATCGTCACTGACCCTTGATTTCCCCGCATTCTGTAGGCACCAACGGCGCTCAATCAAACTTGCGACGTCCTTAAATGGCCAAGCCGAGCTTCTATATCACCACCGCGATCGCCTATCCCAATGGCCTGCCGCATATCGGGCACGCCTATGAGGCGATCGCCACCGATGCCATCGCGCGCTTCATGCGGCTTGACGGCTACGACGTTTATTTCCTGACCGGCACCGACGAGCACGGCCAGAAGATGCAGCAGACCGCCGTGAAGGAGGGGATGACGCCCGCCCAGCTGGTCGAGCGCAACGTGCCACGGTTCCAGGCCATGGTGCAGCGGTTGGATTGCTCCAACGACGATTTCATCCGCACTACGGAGGAACGGCATCGCCGCTCGTCTGCCGCGATCTGGGAGCGGATGGAAAAAGCCGGCGATATCTATCTGTCGAAATATGCCGGCTGGTACTCCGTGCGTGACGAAGCTTTCTACGACGAAAGCGAGACCAGCGTCACGCAAGGCGGCCAGCGCATGGGTCCGCAAGGCTCGCCGGTAGAATGGGTGGAGGAGGCGAGCTATTTCTTCAAGCTCTCCGCTTATCAGGACAAGCTGCTCGACCTCTACAAGCGGCAGCCGGATTTCGTGCTGCCGAAGGAACGGCTGAACGAAGTGGCAAGCTTCGTGCGCGGCGGCTTGCAGGACCTGTCGATTTCGCGCACCACCTTCGACTGGGGCATCCCGGTGCCGGGCAACCCCAAGCACATCATGTATGTCTGGGTGGACGCGTTGACCAATTACATCACCGGCGTCGGCTTTCCGGATACGGAAAGCGAGCAGTACAAGCGCTATTGGCCGGCCGCGCTGCATGTGATCGGCAAGGACATCGTGCGCTTCCACGCGGTTTATTGGCCGGCCTTCCTGATGTCGGCAGGCATCGAACTGCCGCGCCGCATTTTCAGCCACGGTTTTCTGTTCAACCGCGGAGAGAAAATGTCGAAGTCGGTCGGCAACGTGATCGACCCCTTCGCCCTGGCCGACGCTTATGGGGTCGATCCGCTGCGCTATTTCCTGTTGCGCGAGGTGCAGTTCGGGCAGGACGGCACCTATAGCCATGAAGCGATCGTCAATCGGACCAATGCCGATCTCGCCAACGATCTCGGCAACCTGGCGCAGCGCTCGCTGTCGATGATCGGCAAGCAACTGGGCGGCGTGCTGCCGCAGCCGGGCGAATTCACCGATAATGACCGGGTCATGCTCGCCTCTGCGGATGCCATGATTGTCAACGCGCGCGGGCAGATGAAGACGCAGCAGCTCAATCAGGTTTTGAATCAGGTCTGGGACGTGGTGGCGGACGCCAACCGCTATTTCGCCGGCGAAGCGCCGTGGGCCGCCGCCAAATCGGACCCGGCGCGCATGCGAACGATCCTTTACGTCACCGCGGAAGTGATCCGGCAGGTCGCCATCCTGGCGCAGCCTTTCATGCCGGGCTCGGCGAGGAAGCTGCTCGATCTTTTGGCGGTGCCGGACGACGAGCGTGATTTTACGCTGGCTCGGCGGCGGACGGCGGCTGGCGCCCGGTTCAAAGCTGCCGGCCCCCGCGGCGGTATTTCCGCGCTATGTCGAGCCCGAAGCCAGCGCGCCGAAATAACCGCCAAATAATCCATCATGCTGATCGACAGCCATTGCCACCTGGATTTTCCTGACTTCGCCAGCGAACTCGACGCAGTGGTGGCCCGCGCCAGGGCACAAGGCATTGGCCGCATCGTCACCATCTCCACGCGGGTGAAACGCCATGGCGAGCTGATCGCCATCGTCGAGCGCTTCCCGGATGTCTATTGCTCGGTCGGCACGCATCCCCACCATGCGGAGGAGGAGCCGGACATCGGCACGGGTGAACTGGTCGAGCGCACCCGACACCCGAAGGTGGTGGCGATCGGCGAGGCCGGGCTCGATTATCACTACCAGCGCAGCCCGCGCGACCTGCAGGAAAAAGGCTTCCGCGCGCATATCGCGGCCGCGCGCGAAACCAGGCTTCCGCTGGTCATTCACGCCCGCGAGGCCGATGCCGACATGGCGCAAATCCTGACAGAAGAAACCGGGAAGGGCGCCTTCCCGGCCGTGTTGCATTGCTTCACTGGCGGGCGCGATCTCGCCCTGGCCGCGATCGATCTCGGCCTGTCCATTTCCTTCACCGGCATCCTGACCTTCAAGAATTCGCAGAACCTGCGCGACATCGCCAAGGAGCTGCCCGCCGACCGCATCTTTTTGGAAACCGACGCGCCGTACCTCGCGCCTGGGCCTTATCGCGGCAAGCGCAACGAGCCGGCCTTTGTCGTGGAAACGGCGAAGGTGCTGGCGGAGCTGCGGGGCGTCTCGCCAGACGAACTCGCCCGGCAGACGACGGAAAACTTCTTCCGCCTGTTCAACAAGGTCCCGCGACCGGCGGCCGCGGCATGACGCTGACCTTCACCATTCTGGGCTGCGGCTCCTCCATGGGCGTGCCACGCGTCGCGCTCGGCTGGGGCGCGTGCGACCCATCCAATCCCAGGAACCGGCGCCGGCGCTGCTCCTTGCTGGTCGAGCGCAGCGATGGCGATACCGGGGTCACCAGCGTGCTGGTGGATACCTCGCCCGATTTGCGCGAGCAGCTTCTGGCGGCCGATGTTCATGCGCTCGACGCCGTCATGCTCACCCACGCGCATGCCGACCATACCCACGGCATCGACGACCTGCGGCCGTTATTCATCCAGGCGCGGCGGCGTGTAGACCTCTACCTCGATGAGACCACCGGACGCGATTTGCGCACCAAGTTCGGCTATTGCTTCGAAAGCCCGCCCGGAAGCGAATATCCAGCCATCGTGCAGAGCCATCCGGCTGTCGCCGGCGAGCCGATAATCGTTAACGGGGCCGGCGGCGCGATCACGGCTTTGCCGGTGCTGCAGCAGCATGGCGACATCCATTCGCTCGGCTACCGCTTCGGCGGGCTCGGCTATTCTTGCGACATCAACGGCCTGCCGGAAGCCGGCGTCGAAGCTTTCCGCGGGCTCGAGGTCTGGGTCGTGGATGCCTTGCGCTACACGGCGCATCCGAGCCATTTCTCGCTCGATGACGCGCTGCGCTGGATCGAACGGCTGAAGCCGAAGCGCGCGATCCTGACCAACCTGCATTCGGACCTCGATTACGAGGCGCTGCGGGCCAAGCTGCCGCCGCATATCCAGCCTGCCTATGATGGGCTCAAGCTGGCGCTGCCCGCCTGATCCCGATTTCTCGGATACTGGGTTTTATCCTGTGTTTAAAACGGGCTGGTCAAATTTCCTCATTTAGCGCAAGCGACCGAAATGTTCCATAATATGTCTTATGCGAATCCGTGGTCGGCTTGGCTTTCCGGAAAAGCTTCCGGCTTTGGCGGGTTGGCCTTGATCGATCCCTTCTGTTATCGGTCGTCCCGTTGGGCCAACTTTCAGGTGATGCCGTGAGCAGCAACAAAGTCGGAAAACTCGAACCCCGTAAGTCGCCCGCAGCGCTCGATACACCCACCGACCTGAGCGAAGACGCGGTGCGAGACATCTCCAAGGCGATGAACGCGATCCTGGCGGATTCCTTTGCGCTCTATTTGAAAACCAAGAACTTTCACTGGCATGTCAGCGGCCCGCACTTTCGTGACTATCACGAACTGCTGGACGAACAGGCCACCCAGATCTTCGGCGCTACTGACGACATGGCCGAGCGGGTGCGCAAGATCGGCGGGATGACGTTGCGCTCCATCGGCGAAATTTCGCGGCTCCAGCGCATCAAGGATAATGAGGAAAATTACGTCCCGCCGGTCGATATGTTGCGAGAGCTGATGGAGGACAACAAGGCCGTGGCCAAATCCATGCGCGAGGCTCACGGGCTGAGCGACAAGCACGAAGACGTGGCCACCGCAAGCATGCTGGAAATCTGGATCGACGAGGCCGAGAAGCGGGCCTGGTTCCTGTTCGAGGCGAGCCGCAAGCCGGACCAGACCGGCCACTGACCCCTGAGGCTTCGCGCAGGCGCGGCCGGTCTGATACGGTCCCGGGCCAGTAGTGTCCCGAATCCGAAGTTCGCACATACCCTGCTGCGAACGCTTTGCGAACTTCAGTTTCAACGGGACACTACCAAGCATAGCGTTGCTAGTGCGGCTTTGGTTCAGAAGTTCCCTCCCAGCCGAACCGCGACAACCGGGGAACTTCTGAACCGCCGCACTAGTCCAGGGACCGTTATGCCTCCATCGCGCGATATCGCCCGTCTCATCCAAATCATGGCCGCGCTGCGGACCCCGGATTCCGGCTGTCCCTGGGACCTGAAGCAGGATTTCTCGACCATTGCGCCTTACACCATCGAGGAAGCCTACGAAGTGGCGGACGCCATTGCGCGCGGCGACCTAGGCGACCTGCGCGAGGAGCTGGGCGATCTCCTGCTGCAGGTGGTCTATCACGCGCGCATGGCGCAGGAGCAAGACGCCTTCGATTTCGGCGACGTGGTGCAGGCCATCACCGAAAAAATGCTGCGCCGGCACCCCCATGTCTTTGGCGAGGCCGGCGGGCTCGACCATGAGGCCGTGGGCAAGCTCTGGCAGGAGATCAAGGCACAGGAAAAAGCGTCCCGGCCAGACACCGCCGCCACGCAAGGCGCCCTCGCCGGTGTTCCCCTTGCGTTGCCCGCACTCACTCGCGCGCTGAAATTGCAGAACAAGGCCGGCGAAGTCGGCTTCGACTGGAATGATCCACTCGCCGTGCTCGCCAAAATCCGCGAGGAGGCTGATGAAATCGAATCTGAAGTGAAGGCCGGAGAGCAGGACAAGGCGGCCCGCGAGGTTGGCGACCTTCTGTTCGCGGTCGTCAATCTGGCCCGCCATCTGCAGGCGGATCCGGAGGCCGTGCTGCGGCAAACCAACACCAAATTCGAGCGGCGCTTCGCATCGATCGAGCGGGCGCTGGCATTGCGCGGCAAGGCTCCGCGGCAAGCGACCCTGACGGAAATGGATGCTCTATGGAATCAGGCCAAGGCGGCCGAGAAATAGCACGGACATTGTAACGGCATGCCCAACGTTCATGTGACCATCGCCACCTGGGACTACGACCACGTCCGTGATTTGCGCATGGGTGAAATCCGGCCAGTCGGTATCGACGTGACCTGGCTCAACTTGAACATGCACGAGATCTTCGCGCGGTTTCTGGCCAACCGCGAATGGGACGTCTCCGAGCTGTCTTTCGCGAAATACATCGCCGAAGCGAGCGGTCCCGATCCCGATCTCATCGCCCTGCCCGTTTTCCTGCGGCGCGAATTTCGCTACGGCATCCTCTATGTCAACCGCAACCGGGTCCGCGCGCCGCAGGATTTGCGCGGCAAACGGATGGGAATTCCGGAATGGGCGCAGACCGCGACGGTCTATATCCGCGGCGCGCTGCAGCACGACTTCGGCGTGCCTTTCACCGAGATCGAATGGGTGCAGGCCGGCGTGAACGAAAAGGGCCGTACCGAGAAAGTCGAGATGGACCTGCCGAAGGGCGTGCGTCTCACCGTCGAGGCCGGCAAGTCGCTCAGCGAAATGCTGGCGGCCGGCGACCTCGACGCCGCGATGTGCGCGACGGCGCCGGATTGCTTCGGAAAGCATCCCGACATCGTGCGGCTATGGCCTGATTTCACCGCCATGGGCGAGGCCTTTTACGCCAGGACGCGGGTCTATCCGATCATGCATGTGGCGGTAATCCGCAAGGCCGTCCTGAAGGACAATCCCTGGATCGCGCGCAATCTCTACGACGCC
This sequence comes from uncultured Alphaproteobacteria bacterium, assembly GCA_963731585.1. Taxonomy (GTDB): domain Bacteria; phylum Pseudomonadota; class Alphaproteobacteria; order Rhizobiales; family Xanthobacteraceae; genus CANKHA01. The sequence continues at coordinate 126,286 of CAVSWC010000001.1, read as the reverse complement.
TTCGATCAGTCGCGCCGCCAGAGCCTGGCGCGCCTGCGGCGCCCCGGCTATATCGCGCTGCCCGGCCATGGCGAGCAGGCGGAAGCCGCGATGGAGAGCTTCGGCGGCGACTATTTTCCCTACGGGATCGAAGCGAACCGCGCCGCGCTCGAGCTGTTCCTGCGCTATGCCCACGAGCAAGGCATCGCGCGGCGCCTGATGACGCCGGAGGAAATTTTCCCGCCGGGAATCATGGTGAAAGCGGCGGTATGAAGGACCCCTCCCCCAGGTCGGGGCAAAGGTCCTATTTGCAGTCCGCTTTCGGCGCCAGGTCGTTTTCACCAAAATACTCGAACCGGCAAGACATGCCTTGCTTGATGTCGGATGCCTGCGACTTTGTTCCTGCTATAGTGACGCTTGTTTCGCGGGCGTCCACTTCCAGCTTGATGGCTTTGCCGCTTCCGCCATCCACCGTGAGCACGTGGTCTGCGACACTCGCAACTGAGCCTTCTATCACCTTGAGCTTGACATTGACGACTTCGCCGGCTTCCAGGATTTTCATCGCACGGTCGTAAACTGCGGACGGGTAGTTCGCGAACTGGGCGATAAACTTCTCGGTCTGCTCTCCCGTCAACGGCGCGATCGGCATGTCTTGCTTGCGCGCCTCCGCCAGGAAATCCGCGTCGATCATCGTCGCGTCGAAGGCCTTGCGAAGCGCCTCTGTGCGGTCGGCTGGAATACCGGGCGGCCCTGAGATCGGCCGCCCCAGCGCATGCGTTCCGTAAAGCACATGGATGATCTTCTTGTCGTCCTCACTTTTCGCGAAATCATAAATGTGAGGCACACCCTTCAGCTCGTCGCTCTTTTCGAAGCCGGTCTGAATGATGGGCTTGATCTCTCCCGAGTCCCAATCCTGGCGCCGGGTGGTCTTGAGCGAGGAAAGCGCGAAGCCGCAGCCTCCCTGAACCTCGCCGCGGCTCATGGCGAGAAGGACATGGGTCGAGCCGGGATACCCATTCACCACCTGGATGCGCGTGCCGAACAATGAATTGAAGGCCCGTGCATGAATACTGTTGACGGCAGTGGGGCCTGAAGCGCCAAAGATAGCGCTTTTCGTGAATAGCTCCTGGAAGGAATTGATCTTCGAGGCAGCACTGACGACGCATGTACCAATCGTCTGGTCCATGTTCCCGATCCAGGTGAACTTATCCATCTCGAACTGGGCTTTCTTTTCCCCCATCTTGACCGAAAACAAGGTCGAGGAAGCGAACATGCCGAGGACAGTGCCATCCTTCGGCGCGGAATTATAAATGTGGTTCGCGGCCACCAGGCTTCCCGCGCCCGGCATGTTGCGCATCAACAGTGTGGGATTGCCAGGAATGTGACGCCCCATGTGCCGGGTGAGCGCACGCGCATAGGCATCGTAACCACCGCCGGGCGGGTAGCCGACGGTGATGGTGATGGTCTTGCCTTTATAGAAATCCGCGACGTCGGCCATGGCTCCCGTGGAACAGGCGAGCATTGCGCATGCCGCGATCAAAGTGCGGTCCCGTTGTCCTGACTTGCTCATATTTCTCTCCCTGGATGGCTTGTTCTATCTGTAGGCTCTAATTCATTTGGAAATCGCAACGTCGATCAGCGCCGTCCTTCCGCTTCTGGTGGCTTCGTATCCGCGCTTCAGGGCCTCGACCAAATCATCCGGGCTTTCGACCCTTTCGCCGTAACCACCGAACGATTCAATGACTTTCACGTAGTCGGGCCCATTGATGTGCGTTCCCAGATACGTACTCTTTTCCACCGCCGTGCCGTCGGGATAGAGCCGCTTGTGCATGTTTTGCATGGCGGCATATTTTTTGTTGTTGAAGATGACCACCATGATCGGCAGATCGTAATCGCGCGCGGCGCCGAAGCTCTGCAGAACGGGGTTATAGAGAAAGCCGCCATCGCCGATCAGCGTGACGACCGGCCGATCGGGGTTCGCCAGTTTCAATCCCAGGGAAAGTCCGAGCCCCTGACCAAGACCGCCCTGCCGCGTGAACAGACACTGCGGCTTGTTCAACGCCAGATGCTCGCGCAGCAAATTGGTGTGGGTCGTGACTTCGTCCAGATAGATCGTGTTGGCGGGCATTGCTTCATTCAGCGCCGCGCAAAGCCAGACAGGATCGATGGGCGCCTTCTTGCGGGCCGCCGCTTGCTCGGCGCGCCGGCGGTTCACCAGTTCATCGTGGGAAGCCGTCAGCCTCGCGCGCCGTTCGGCAACTTTGTTCTGGTCAATCCCGGTCTCGTCAAGCGCCTTGGCAAGGTCGATCAGCACGCTTGTGGTGTCACCCTCGAGGTAGATATCCGCCTGATGAACTTGATAGGCCATATAGGGCCGGTGAGCTACTTCATCGATATCCACGACGATGGCGTTCGGCGGCCGCTTGCTCGGCGGATACCAGGGTGTCCGCGTGCTGATGACAATCGCGAGGTCGGTGTCTTCCCAAAACTTGTCGAAGTCGTGCCCCTGATGCATCGGGTGATCTTTTGGAAAATTGACGAAGATGGCCCCCGGCCTTTCGACCACCGGCAAGGCGAGTTTATCGCTCAATGCCACGAGTGCGTGGAATGTCTTTGCGTCCCGTCCCGCTGCCTCGGTGAGCACCACCGGGTTGCGTGCCTTGGCCAGGAGTTCCGCAACCCTTTTGATATCGTCCGGTGCCGAAACGAGTTTCGGAGCAGGCGGGACCTCCTTCCGCTTTTCCGGCCTCGTCCAGCCCGCCATCATTGTTTCATGGGGAATTGAGAGATACGTGGGTCCGGCCGGCTGTCGCTGAGCCATCTCTCCCGCTCTGACTATGCTCTGGTAGATCGTGTACGGGCTTGCGGCTCTGGCTGGCGAATTTGACCAGCGGCTCGATCAAGCGCTGCGGGCCGCCGACAATAGAAAGATTGTCGGTCCACTGACGCCCGGGATCAAACTCCGGGTTCTCACCATAAGTGAGCGACTCGCCGGAAATCACGAGCATGGGCACGCCGGCAATCAACGAACCGTGGACGCCCATCAAGCCTTGCAGAAGACCGGATCCGGCGTGCAGCAGCACCGCCTGCATCCGACCCGTCGCCAGCGTATAGCCGCAGGCAATGTCGACGGCGAGGGTCTCGTGCCAGCAGTCCATGAACTTCGGGCCGTCCTTGCCTTGATAAATCTGGTTGGCCATCGCTTCCCAAATCGACGCCCACTCGGTCCCGGGCGAGGACAAGATGTACTCGACCTTGAGATCCCGGATTGCTTCCAGGATCGCGTCACCGCCATCCAAATGATTTTTCAAGAATCCGCACCTTTCATTGTCTTGGTCGTGCGACGATCGCTCACGCCAGCGACCCGATCATAGAACGATAAGTCCACGTAGGCTGCTGGATTTGCGGTGGCCGCATCAACTCCCTCTGTCTCGGCGCGGACATTCAGGACGCCCACGAAACCGGCCTGGTTGAACTTCGCGCCAGGTGTGAAGCCTTTGTTGGGATCGCGGAGCTGGCTGTAAGTTGCCTGCGCGACTGGCGCCAGTAAGTCCGAGGCGTTGCCGCAGCAAGTCTACGGCTGCATCGTCGGTTCTTCGTCGATCGCGAAGCCATTCGAGCACAGTCCAGATAGCCGGCAATGTAACGCTCGATGATTGCAGCGTTGCCGTCGGCCCAGGCGCGCAACGCGAATGCGCCACCGGCCTGGTAAGGCCCGGCAAGATCGTCGAGCGAGCCAAGGCTTCGCATGCCCGCCAGCAAGGCTTCGGCTGAAAACGGCGGATTGAGGATGGCGCCCGCAAGGGTGGAATCCTCCTTGAGAGCGCGCAGCCGCTTGGCGCCATTGCCGACAGACCGCAGTTGGTAGTCTCTTCCGAACTGCAATCCATGCTGCGCGAGGACTTTGCGTGCCAATAACGCATAGGCCGTATCCGGCAAATCCACCGCGAGCGTCCGCCCCGCAAGGTCCGAGAACGACCGGATCGACGGCGCAACGATGAAATCATTCATGCCGCCTTCGCCGCCCATGAAGATGATGACGTCATGGCCCGCCTTGATCATGGCCAGCGCGTTATCCACGGCTGCCTGCACGATGTTGATTTCGCCCGTTGCAAGGCCGGTCCGTTGCTCCTTGGAGCTGCCGGTTTCGTGGAGAACGAAATCCAGGCCGTGTTCCGCAAACAGATTGTGCTCGACACCAGCCCACAGCGGCAGCGCTTTCGCATTAGGAAATGTACTGACGATGACGCGACGCATGTCGTGTTCTTTCGCGCGCTTGCCACCCGCGTTGACGTTCCAGAGTCTCACTTGCCTCGGGGGTCCACGATTTTCGGACCGAGCTTGATGTTGAGCCGTTGAACGTCCTCGGCGCTGAAGTCTTCGTCGGTCTTCAGCCCGGCTGCCCGAATGCCGGCAAGCGCGCACAGATCGTCGACCTCGTTGACATCGCCGGTCACGCCGAGCGCCCCCATGATCTCGCCGGTTTCGTCGCGGATGAGCTGTGCGCCGGCTTCCAGAAATATCGGCCCATCGGCGATCGCGCGGAGAGTCTCCATGAAGAGCGGCTTTTCACGCGCCTTCTGCAACACCATGCGGGAGGAGCGGTGCATGGCCAGCGCGGCAAAGGCTTTTCCGCGGGAAACCTCGAACCGCATGATGGAGGCGCCGTCCTGCTTCAGGAATGCTTTCACGCGCCCGCCGGCATCGAGCACGATGGCGGCAAGCCCATGCGCCTTCATCGCTTCCGCATGCTTGAAAGTCTCCAGGATGATAGAAAGCGCCTGCTCCATCGTGATGCTGCGCATTTTGCTCTGAGATTCCTCTGTTGCTTCCGATGTCGCGTTAAAGCGCAAACTTCGCCTTCACCCGTTCCATGACGGCGGGCTCGGCGCGGACGGTGAGTTTCAGCTTGCCGTCCTCGTCCATGACCTTCGCCAGCACTTCGGTGTGCCGGTGCAGCCAGCTCACGCCCGCTCCGTCCGATGGATCGAGCAGCAGGTCGTGCACGATGCGGCCTGCGCCGACGCCGGCCTCGATCGCCGCTCGCAGCCGCTCCAGTCCCTCTCCGGTCAAGGCGGAGACCAGAACCGGCTTGCGCGCGCCCGCCTGGCGCTCGGCGATATTCGCCAGCTCACCACGCCGCTCGGGCGTCAGACGGTCGATCTTGTTCCAGATCTCGACCAGACGCTTGTCGTTCGGCTCGATGCCGAGCTCGCGCAGCACATTCTCCACGTCATGCGATTGCGCCTCGGCCTCCTCATGTGAAACATCGCGCACATGCAGGATCACATCGGCCTCGATCACCTCTTCCAGCGTGGCCCGGAAGGCAGCGATCAGCATGGTCGGCAGGTCCGAAATAAAGCCGACGGTGTCGGACAGGATAATGCGCGCGCCGTGCGGCAGATCGACCGAGCGCAAGGTCGGGTCCAGGGTGGCGAACAGCATGTCCGCCGACAGCACCCTCGCCCGCGTCAGCTGATTGAACAGCGTGGATTTGCCGGCGTTGGTGTAGCCGACGAGCGCGACAATCGGATAAGGCACCCGCTTGCGGCTTTCGCGATGCAGTTTCCGCGTGCGCTTGACCTTGTCGAGTTCGGCTTCGATGCGCGCAATACGCTCCTCGATCACGCGCCGGTCCGCTTCGATCTGAGTTTCGCCCGGCCCGCCGAGGAAGCCGAAGCCGCCACGCTGGCGCTCCAGATGGGTCCAGGAGCGCACCAGACGGCTTTTCTGATAGGTCAAATGCGCATGCTCGACCTGTAAGGTGCCTTCCCGCGTGCGCGCCCGGCGGCCAAAAATTTCCAGGATCAAACCGGTGCGGTCGAGCACCTTGGCATTCCAGGCCTTTTCGAGATTGCGCTGCTGCACGGGAGAAATCACGCAATCCATCACCACGATGCCGGCGTCCTGGATCTTCACCAGCCCGGCAATCTCCTCGACCTTGCCCTTACCGATGTAGGTGGCGGGCGTGATGGCCGAGAGCGCGATCACGCCGGAACCCACCACATCCAGATCGATGGCGCGCGCCAGCCCCACTGCTTCGTCCAGCCGCGTATCCGGCGGGCGGGTATCCTGTGTTGCGGGTTTCTTTAGTCTTGGCGCATTACGCCGCAAAAAAGGTTCAAGCACGATCGCGCGTCCGGTCGCTGAGCCGGCGTCGACCGGGCTCAGGCGATCCGCATGCGTGCTGCGCCGGCGCGGTTCCAACTATTCCTTTTCCCCGGCCGGCGCCTCCTCGGCGCCTTCGAACAATTGGATTGGGTGCCCCGGCATGATGGTGGAAATCGCGTGCTTGTAGACGAGCTGCGAATGCCCATCCCGGCGCAGCAGCACGCAGAAATTATCGAACCAGGTCACCACCCCCTGCAATTTTACGCCGTTCACCAGAAAAATGGTGAGCGGGATTTTGCTCTTTCGGACGTGATTTAGGAATGTGTCTTGCAGATTTTGAGCGCGTTCGGCGGCCATTGCCGTGTTCCGTTTTATGCTCGTCTGGAGCGCGAGCTGTTTTTTCCCCGGAAGCCACTCATCCTGTTGCGCGGCGAGGGCCGGGATGCCGCCATTAGATGGTAGGCAATGGAAGCGCGCAAGCACAACTTAGGATTAGCCACCCATAAAACGCTTCAAACAAGTTCGCTAAAGCGATGAAAATCCTGCCGTAATGCGGTTGCAACCAATCCCGGCGCGCCGTTTCCTACCGGGCTGCCGTCGATGCGGACCACCGGCATGATGCTCTGGCTGGCCGAGGTGATAAAAGCCTCCCGGGCGGCATAGGCCTCTTCCACCGTGAAAGGCCGCTCATCCAGTTCAAGCCCTTGGGCCTTCAGCACATTGAGCAGCACCGTGCGCGTGACCCCGCGCAGGATGCCGTGATCGGCCGGCCGCGTGATCACCTTGCCGTCGCGGCTGACGATCCAGGCATTGGAGGACGAGCCTTCCGTCACGTAGCCGTCCTTCCCGACGAACCAGGCTTCCTTGGCGCCCTGCTCTTTCGCTGCCTGTTTGGCGAGCACGTTCGGCAGCAGCGCGATGGCTTTGATGTCTACCCGCTCCCAGCGGCTCTCCGGCACGGTGATGACGGCGACGCCGGCCGCCGCGGCGCGTTCGGCAACGGAGGGATCTGCGCTGCGTGCGGTGACCACGACGCTCGGCGCCGTGCCGGCCGGCGGAAAGGCATGGTCGCGACGCGCCACGCCGCGGCTCACCTGCAAATACACCAAACCGTCGCGCACCCGGTTGCGTCGCACGGTCTCGCGCAACACCACGCGCAAAGCCGCGAGCGACATCGGCATGCCGATTTTCAGTTCCGCCAGAGAGCGCTGCAAGCGGCGCATGTGCAAGGGCTCGTCGACCAGGCGCCCCGCCCTCACCTCGCAGACTTCGTAGACGCCGTCAGAGAACTGATAACCGCGATCCTCCACATGCACCGTGGCTTGTGCGAACGGCAGATAGCGTCCGTTGACATAGGCGATGCGCGACATGTCGGGCTTATTCCTGGAGCGAATCCTTGCGGCGCATGATCGTGTGGAAAAACCGATCTCACCCCGGATCAAGTCCGGGGCCAATTTTGTCGGGACCCTGCATCACCCTATGCCCAGCGCCTTGAGCTTGCGGTGCAACGCCGAGCGCTCCATGCCGACGAATTCCGAGGTGCGGGAGATATTCCCGCTAAAGCGATTGATCTGCGCCACCAGATATTCGCGTTCGAACACCTCGCGCGCTTCGCGCAGCGGCAGGCCCATGATCTGCTCGCCGCCATTGCCGTTCGGCATCGCCGGCACCATGGAGCCGACGTCCTGCGGCAGCATGTCGGCGGTGATCACCGCATCCACGTCGCCGCCCGCCAGGATCATCAAGCGCTCGACATTATTACGCAGCTGCCGCACGTTGCCCGGCCAGTCGTGCAGTTGCAGCACCGCCATCGCGTCCGGCCCGATCTGCCGCTTGGGCAGGCCGGTGGATTGCGAAATCTGCTCCATGAAATATTCGACGAGATGTGGAATGTCCTCGCGGCGCTCGGCCAGCGAGGGCACGCGGATCGGCACCACCGACAGGCGGTGGTAGAGATCCTCGCGGAATTTGCCGGCGGCGATCTCCGCTTCGATGTTGCGCGCGGTGGAGGAAATGATCCGCACGTCCACCGAGACCTTGGAACTGCTGCCGACGCGCTGGAAGGTCTGGTCCACCAGCACGCGCAGGATCTTGTTCTGCGTCTCCCGCGGCATGTCGGCGATTTCGTCGATAAAGACGGAGCCGCCATTGGCCTCCTCCAGAGCGCCGATCTTGCGGCCGTGGGAGCCATTCGACTCTTCGACGCCGAACAACTCGACTTCCATGCGCTCCGGCGTGATCGCGGCCGCGTTGATGGCCACGAAAGGTGCTTCGGCGCGGGCGGACAACCGGTGCAAGGTGCGCGCAGCCAGTTCCTTGCCCGCGCCCGAGGGGCCGATGATCAGGATGCGGCTGTTGGTCGGCGCCACCTTCTCGATGATCTGACGCAACTGATTGACCGGCGGCGAGTGGCCGATCACCGAGGACGGCAGCGGCGCGAGCTGCTTCAGCACCTTCACCTCGCGCTTGAGCCGGGAGTTTTCCAGCGCCCGGTCGGCGACCAGAACCAAACGATCGGTCTTGAAAGGCTTTTCGATGAAGTCATAGGCGCCGCGCTTGATGGCCGCGACAGCGGTCTCGATGTTGCCATGCCCGGAGATCATCACCACCGGCACTTCCGGATGTTGCTGCACGACGGTGTCGAGCAACTGCAGGCCGTCAAGCCGGCTGCCCTGCAGCCAGATGTCGAGGAAAACCAGATTAGGCCGCCGCGCGGTGATGGCCGAAAGCGCGCTGTCGCTGTCTGCGGCCGTGCGGGTGCTATAGCCCTCGTCCTGCAGAATGCCCGAGACGAGCTGCCGGATGTCGTTTTCGTCGTCGACTACAAGGATATCCGCTGCCATGTCCTAATGTCCGCTCGCGGCTATGGTGATTGGAGTTTCCGGGGACGCAGAGCCGGTCACCTCGCCGGCTGCGAAACGCAGCCGCACCCAGGCGCCGCGCGCGCCCGGGGTCTTTTCCGATGCGTCATGCAATTCGATGCCGCCGCCATGCTCTTCCAGAATCTTGCCCACGATCGCGAGACCTAAGCCCGTGCCCTTCTCGCGCGTCGTTACATAGGGCTCGAGCAGGCGGTTGCGGTTTTCTTTCGGCAGACCAATGCCGTTGTCGATGACGTCGATAACGATGTCGCCTGCCTCGCGCGCGGCGAATACGTCGATGCGGCCGCGGCCGAGCTCGGCTGCGGGTACCGCTGAGATCCCCTCGGTCGCATTCTTGATGATGTTGGTGAGCGCCTGCGAAATCAGCCGCCGGTCGAAGCGCGCGGTCAGCGGCTCGGTGGCGATTTCTACCTTGATGTCGATCTCGGCATGCCCGACGCGCATCAGGAATACTGCCTGCCGCACGGCGTCGGCTACGTCGTCAGGCGTCATCACCGGCTTCGGGGTTCGGGCGAAGCGCGAGAACTCGTCGACCATGCGCTTGATATCGTCCACCTGCCGCACGATGGTGTCGGTGCATTGCTCGAAGACGTCGCGGTCCTCGACAATGATTTTTCCGTATTTCCGGCGCAGACGCTCGGCGGAAAGCTGAATGGGCGTGAGCGGATTCTTGATCTCATGCGCGATACGACGGGCGACGTCGGCCCAGGCCGAGGTCCGCTGAGCGGAAACGAGGTCGGTGATGTCGTCGAGGGTAATGACATAGCCGTGGTCGGCTGCCGTCTCCTGCTCGCTGGTGACGCGGACCGACAAATTGCGTTCCTTGCCGTTGCGGCTGATGGTCACCCTGCCCCTGCCGCTGCGAGCCGGTGCGCGCGGCGGCGAGCATGTCCGCAAGCTCCGGCAGTACTTCGGCCAGCGGCTTGCCGAGCGCAGCGGTTTCGGCGTGACCGATCAGCCGCTCGGCCGAGCGGTTGAGGATGCTGACGCTGCCTTCTGCGTCGACGCCGATAACACCCGCGCTCGCGCCCGCCAGCACCGCCTCGGTAAAGCGCCGGCGGCTGTCGATCAGGTCGCGCGCGCGCACCAGGTCGTCGCGCTGGGTGCGCAGTTCCTGCGTCATCTTGTTGAAGGTCTCCCCGAGATGGGCGAGGTCGCCCTCCGAGCGGCGAATGGGCAATTGCACATAGAGATTGCCGGTGGAGACGAGATTGGCGGCGCTGATCAGGCGGCGGATCGGCGCCACCAGATAGTTGGCGAAATGCAGCCCGATCCAGACCGCCGACAGCGTCGCGATCAGGGCGATCACGGCATAGACCAGGGCGAAAGCGACCTGGATGCCGAAACGGCGTTCCTGCAACTGGACGAACTCGGTGAAGTCATCCTGCAGCTTCGAAAGTCGCCCGGCGACGCGCGGGTCCAACACTTTGGCGATGAAAAGATAGGAATTCTCGTAGCTTGGCAGTTTGCTGATGGCGGCGGCGTAATTGCCCTCCGGAAACAGCTTGACCTGCGGCTCGTCATCCTGAAGCGACGCCAGCGTCTCGCGCGATGGCAGTTGAACCGGCAGATCGACTTTGCTCTCGGCCTTCTCGATCACGGCAAGATCACGGTCGATGATCTGCGCCACGGCGAGGCCGCGGTTGGCGGCCACCACGGTAAAACGCTGGCGGAATTGTTCGCGGTCCTGATCGAATAAGCGCCTGCCGACGCTGAGGTCGAGCGCCATCGCGAGCGCCTGCGCGCGCACCGCTTCGGCGCGATCCGCGACATAGACATCTGCCATGACCATGGAGTTTTCCATCATCCCCAGGGTGCGCGTTGACAGCAGGCGGTCGAGACCGCGATCCAGCGTGACGCTCGCTACCACAGCAACGAGGATGGCGGGCGCGGCTGCGACGAGCGAGAACAGCGCGATAATGCGAACATGCAGCCGGGCCGCAGCGCGGCCGCGGCGCCGTGCCTGCAGGATCAGCCAAAGCTCACGGCCGATAAGGGCGCTGAGCAGCAAGACGATCAGCAGATCGACTGCGAGCAGCGTCACGACCGCTTCATGCGTCGGCGAAAGCGGGGTCAGATCGGAAAGGACAAAGAAGGTGACGAGCGCGCAGATCAGCGCAGCGATAACCGCGATCCGGCCCAACGCGCGGTTTTCAACCCGGGCGGACGAGGCCTGAGCCACAGCCGCTTCTGCGGCAAGGGCCTGATCGAGGCTGGACATGAGCTTCCTTTGACTGACGCAACCCCGACGCGAACGATGCGTCCCCACTATAGGGGTGATGCTTTTATACAACAATGTTGCCGGATTGCGCCATTTCCGCGGCGAGTCTGCGGAGCTAGCTGCCGCTTCGGTAAACTTGGATATCCAGATCCCGGATCTTCTTGCGCAGGGTGTTGCGATTAACGCCCAGAAGATCGGCCGCGCGGATCTGATTGCCACGCGTGGCCGCCAGCGCCGCCGACAATAGCGGATACTCTACCTCGCGCAGGATCCGGTGATACAGGCCGGGCGGCGGCAGCCCATTGGCAAAACCGGAAAAATACTCACCCAGATGGCGCTCAACCGCTGCGGCCAAACCATCGTCCGTGGCGGGCTCGCCCTGGCCAGTCGGCATTGCCGGCTGCGCCAGTTCGGATTCGATCACCGCGCCGGAGATGATCTCCTGCGGATACAGAGCCGCCAGCCGCCGCGCCATATTTTCCAATTCGCGCACGTTGCCGGGCCAGCGGTGGCGCTTGAGTCGTTCCAACGCGGCCTGGTCGAGCTGCTTGGCCGGCAGGCCTTCCTTCTCGGCCTGGCGCGAAGAAATGGCGGATGAGATCCGGCACGTCCTCCGCGCGCTCGCGCAGCGGCGGCAACCGCAGCGGCACCACGTTGAGCCGGAAGAAAAGGTCCTCACGGAACAGGCCCTGCTGGATCAAAACGCGCAGGTCCTTGTTGGTGGCGGCAATGATGCGCACGTCGGTCTTGATCGGCGTGCGGCCGCCCACCGTGGTATATTCGCCTTGCTGCAACACGCGCAGAAGCCGCGTCTGCGCTTCCATCGGCATGTCGCCGATCTCGTCGAGGAAGAGCGTGCCGCCCTCCGCCTGCTCGAAACGACCAGAGCTGCGGTTGTTGGCACCGGTGAAGGCGCCCTTCTCGTGGCCGAACAATTCGGATTCGATCAGCTCGCGCGGGATCGCCGCCATATTGATGGCGACGAAAGGCCCGCTGCGCCGCTTGCCGTAGTCGTGCAGCGCCCGCGCCACAAGCTCCTTGCCGGTGCCGGATTCACCCGAGATCATCACGGTCAGATCGGTCTGCATCAGCCGTGCGAGCAACCGATAGATCTCCTGCATCGCCGGCGAGCGGCCAATCAGCGGGAGGGAATCGAATTCATTGGCTTTGTCGGCGGCGGGGGAGCGCTCCTTCGGCTCCGACAGCGCGCGTCCGACGATCGCCATCAGCTCCTTCAGGTCGAATGGCTTGGGCAGATATTCATAAGCGCCGCGCTCGGATGCGCGGATCGCCGTCATGAACGTGTTCTGCGCGCTCATGACGATCACCGGCAGGTCCGGGCGCGCTTTCTTGATCCGCGGCAGCAGGTCGAAAGCGTTCTCATCCGGCATCACGACGTCGGTGATGACGAGATCGCCGTCGCCCTGACTCACCCACCGCCACAGCGTGGCGGCATTGCCTGTCGAGCGCACCTCGTAACCAGCGCGCGAAAGCGCCTGGTTGAGAACAGTGCGGATCGCGGAGTCGTCGTCGGCGACCAGAATACTTCCGGAGTTCATTAGCCTCGTCCAGTTTTCATCGTGCGTTGCCGCGGCCGCAACGACGCATCCGCGAGATCAGCGACGGCTGCCGGTTTCCTGTCTCCCGCGCCGTTGCCCGAATTCTTTCCTTCCGCCACCGCGATGGCGTCCAGGTCCTCAGGTGCCGCGCCCTCTCCGGCATAGATCGGGAACAGCACGCGAAAATTCGTGCGGCGCGGCTGCGATTCGCATTCCACGATGCCGCCGTGATCGCCGACGATCTTCGCAACCAATGCAAGTCCCAGGCCAGACCCGGTGGGCTTGGTGGTCACAAAAGGATCGAACAAATGCGGCAGCAATTCTTCCGGCACCCCCGGACCGTTGTCGCGCACGCAGAATTCCATCGGCAGCGAAACGCGCGTCTTGCTTCCCGGCAGCGATAGCCGAACGCCGGGCCGAAAGGCGGTGCTGAGCTGGATTTCGCCGTTGTCCGACCGCCCGACCGATTCCGCTGCGTTCTTCACCAGGTTGAGAAACACCTGAATGAGCTGGTCGCGGTTGGCATAGACCGGCGGCAGCGAGGGATCATATTCCTCGACGAATTTTATATTGCGCGCGAAGCCGGACTGGGCGAGGCGCTTCACGTGCTCTAGCACGGCATGGATATTGACCGGCTCGCGCTCGACCGGGCGCTGATCGGTGAACACTTCCAAGCGGCCGACCAGCTTCACGATGCGGTCGGCCTCATCGCAAATCAGCCGGGTCAGCGTCCGGTCGTCGTCGCTGGCGGATTGCTCCAACAACTGCGCCGCGCCGCGAATGCCCGAAAGCGGATTCTTGATCTCATGCGCCAGCATGGCGGCCATGGCGCTGACTGAACGCGCGGCGCCGCGATGGGTGAGCTGGCGATCCATCTTGTCGGCGATGGTGCGCTCCTGCAGCATCACCACCACGGTATCCGGGCGTTCCGGCATCGGGGCGACGTGCAGATCGACTAGCCGGTCGCCAGGGTTGCGCGGGGTGCCGAGATCGACCTTGTATTCGTTGACTGCGGCGGAACGGGCGCGCACCTGATCGACCAATGTCAGCAACGGGCTGCCGAAGGGCACCAGGTCCCGCAAGAAATGGCGCCGAAGCAACGGGACTGAAACATCGAAAAAGTTCTCCGCCGCCACATTGGCGTCTGCGATCTTGCCGTCAGCTGAAACCATGATGACCGGATGCGGCAGTGCATTGAGCACGGCGTCTGCGGTGACCGAGGGAAAGGAGGGTATTACGTCGAGGCTCATGCGGCGGCCCTCCAGCCGAAGGTGTCATAGGCATCGCTAAGCCGGCGAACCGCTTCGTCCGGCTTCTCCGCGGTGAGGACCTGGTTGCGGCATGCCTTCAGAAGATCGGCGGGGACGCGGGCAGTCGCCGCGGCGGCATCCAGCGCCCAGCCGAGATGCTTGCGCGCATGACGAAGCCCGATACGCAACCCATGATGCAAAAGCATCTCGTGATAGAGCTCGATGATGAGCGCAAGCTGACGGCCGAGCGGCGGCGCCTGCTCGCGCTTGCCGGTTTCGAGATAGCGCGCCATCTGGCCCGGAAACCATGGACGGCCCTGCGCGGCACGTCCGATCATGACCGCGTCGGCGCCGGAGGCTTGCAAGGCCGCATCGGCGTCATCGAAGCTTTCGATGTCGCCGTTGACGACGACGGGAATAGAAACGGCGTCCTTCACCGCGCGCACCGCCGCCCAATCGGCCTCGCCCTTGTAGAATTGGCAGCGCGTGCGGCCATGCACGGTAATCAGACGAATGCCCGCCTGTTCGGCGCGGCGGGCGAGTTCGGGCGCGTTGATCGATTGATGGTCCCAACCGAGCCGCATCTTCAGCGTCACCGGCACCGAGACGGCGGCAATAGTGGATTCAATGAGCGTGAGGGCGTGGTCGAGATCGCGCATCAGCGCCGAGCCCGACTGCCCGTTGGTCACATGTTTGGCCGGGCAACCCATGTTGATATCGATCACGGCGGCGCCGGAAGCTTCCGCGATACGCGCGCCCTCGCCCATCCAGCGCGCCTCGCAGCCGGCGAGCTGCACCACATGCACGCCCAGGCCTTGACCCTCGGCGCGCAGGACGGCGTTGCGGTCGCCCTGCACCAGGTCTTCACAGGCGGTCATTTCAGAAACGACGAGACCGGCACCGAGACCAGCGACGAGACGGCGGAACGGCGCATCGGTCACGCCCGACATGGGCGCGAGGATGACCCGGTTCGAGAGCGCCACCGGCCCGACGGCCAGAGGCTTTGTTGAAACGAAAGACATGATCTGCGCCAATCTAGCCGTGCCCAACATTTAGGCGGAATCTGAGGATGCATAGAGTTTAGCCATTCTGGTGCGCTGCGGCAAGTGTTGCACTGCAACAAATTTAACAGGCGCGGACAAGCCGGAATCTCCTTAAGCTGGAAGCAATTGGACAGGATTTATGGTTCAGCGATGGCAGGAGTTGCAGCGGTGATCGTGGCGGCCGGGAGCGGGAGCCGGGCGGGCGGTGATATACCGAAAGCCTACCGATGGCTTAGCGGTCAGCCGGTGATCCGTTTCAGCCTCACCCTGTTTTCTAGCGATCGGCAGGTCAACGTGGTGCAGCCCGTCATCCATGCTGACCACGCGCGGCTCTATGCGGAGGCAGCAGAGGGACTGGATTTGCTGCCCCCTGTCTTCGGCGGCGCTACACGGCAGGCTTCCGTGCGAGCTGGCCTCGAAGCCCTTGGGGCTCATCAACCCGAGATCGTGCTCGTGCACGACGCGGCCCGTCCCTTTGCATCGGCCGCGCTCATCGGCCGCGCGGTGGCGGCAGCGAAACTCGGCGCGGCGGTGCCGGGTATCGCGCTGAGCGATACGGTGAAGGCGGTGAACGCGGGCGAACAGGTAACGCAGACGCTTGACCGCGCATCGCTGCGCGCGATCCAAACACCACAGGCCTTCAATTTTAACGCTCTGCTGGCGGCCCATCGCGTTGCCGCTGCAGCCGGCCGCAACGATTTTTCAGACGATGCCGCCCTGATGGAATGGGCAGGCCATTCCGTTGCCGTGTTCGCGGGAGAGGCAGCCAACGTGAAGTTGACCATGCCGGAGGATTTTGCGCGCGCGGAAAACGAGCGGCTCGCGACGCTTTCCGACGTCCGGATGGGCACAGGTTATGACGTGCATGCGTTTTCCGCCGGCGACCATGTGGTGCTCGGCGGTGTCAAGATCCCGCATGCGCGTGGTCTTGCCGGCCATTCCGATGCTGACGCCGTACTGCATGCGCTGGTTGACGCAATTCTCGGGGCGCTGGCCGAAGGCGACATTGGCGTGCATTTTCCGCCCAGCGATCCGCAATGGCGCGGCGCGGCCTCGGAACAATTTCTGCGCTTCGCCGGCGAGCGTGTGCGGGCGCGCGGCGGCATGATTGCGCATCTTGATGTCACCGTGATTTGCGAGGCCCCGCGCATCGGGCCGCACCGCGATGCGATCCGCGCGCGCATCGCCGCCATTGCCGGCATTTCGCTCGATCGCGTGGCGGTGAAGGCAACCACCAGCGAAAAACTCGGTTTCATCGGCCGTGGCGAAGGCATCGCGGCGCTGGCAGCGGCGACCATCCGCCTGCCCTGGAGCCCATGATGGATCAGGAATCGCGGGATGCTGCACAGGCGCTGCTCGATCTCTGCGCGCGCAAGAAGCTGGTGCTGGCCGTCGCGGAATCCTGCACCGGCGGCCTGTTAGCGGCGACGCTGACAGAAATTCCCGGCTCGTCGCGGGTGCTAGACCGCGGCTATGTCACCTACAGCAACGAAGCCAAGCAACAGATCGGTGTCTCCGCCGCCACACTCGAGCGCTACGGCGCTGTCAGCCGTGAGACCGCGGAAGCCATGGCCAAGGGTGTTTTGGCGAATGCGCCGGTGACTTTGTCGGCCGCCGTCACCGGCATCGCCGGGCCGGACGGCGGCACGCCGGAAAAGCCGGTGGGGCTCGTGCATTTTGCGGTCGCCGCCGCGCGCAGCGGCAAGCTTATCCATCACGAGCATCGCTATGGCGAGATCGGCCGCGCCCACGTGCGGCAGCTCTCGGTGCTGCGCGCTATCAACATGCTGAGCGACCTCGCCGAGGGCGAGGATTTTACGAATTAGGCAGTCGTCTTGCCGTAAATCTGGTCGGCGCGTTTTTCGAATGCATCGGCAAACCGGCGAAAGGCCGCGTCGAACATGGTGCCCATCAACGCCGCCAGCACGCGGCTGCGGAATTCATAGGCGATAAAGAATTCCACCTCGCAGCTGCCCTCATCCACCGGACGAAAGCTCCAGCGGTTTTGCAGATGGCTGAACGGGCCGCTGAGATATTCGACCAGGATCTGCAGCTTCGGCTTGTCGAGCGTGACGCGGCTGGTGAAGGTCTCGCGGACAAGCTTGTAGGCGACAGTCATGTCCGCCACCAAAACCTCGCCGCCGTCTTCCTCTTTCGCCGTGCGGCTTTTCACCTTGAGGGCGCGGCATAGCGGCACGAATTCCGGATAGCGATCGACGTCCGCCACCAGATCGAACATTTCCGCGGCGGTGTGGCGCACGCGGCGTTTGGTTGAGAATTGCGGCATTCAGGCTTAGCGCCGACTGGACTCACGCGCGGCCTTGAGCCGCGCGAAATCTTCGCCGGCGTGGTGCGAGGAGCGGGTAAGCGGGCTCGACGACACCATCAGGAAGCCTTTGGCATAAGCCACCGTCTTCAACGCCTCGAATTCTTCCGGCGGCACGAAACGCACCACCTCATGGTGCTTGCGCGTCGGCTGCAGATATTGGCCAATGGTGAGAAAATCGACATTCGCGGCGCGCAGATCGTCCATCACCTGCAAGACTTCGTTCCGCTCTTCCCCAAGCCCGACCATGATGCCCGACTTGGTGAAGATCGTTGGATCGAGCTCCTTCGCCCGCTGCAGCAGACGCAAAGACGCAAAATAACGCGCGCCCGGCCGCACGGTGACGTATTTCGACGGAACGGTTTCGAGATTGTGGTTGAATACGTCGGGCCGCGCCTCGACCACCAAATCCAGCGCGCCCTCCTTGCGCAGGAAATCGGGCGTCAACACCTCGATCGTGGTCTGCGGGCAGCGCGCGCGGATCGCCCGGATGGTGTGCGCGAAATGCCCGGCCCCGCCGTCGGCGAGATCGTCGCGATCGACCGAGGTGACGACGATATGCGCCAGGCCCAGCTTGGCGGTTGCCTCAGCCACTTTCGTCGGCTCGGTCGGATCCAGCGGTCCGGGCAGACCGGTGCGCACGTTGCAGAAGGAACAGGCGCGCGTGCAGGTATCGCCCATGATCATGAAGGTGGCGTGCTTCTTCTCCCAGCACTCGCCAATATTCGGGCAGCCCGCCTCCTCGCACACGGTGACAAGACCATTGTCGCGCATGATGCGCCGCGTCTCTTCGTAGCCGCGGGAGATCGGCGCCTTGACGCGGATCCAGTCCGGTTTGTTCAGCACGGGCGTATCGGGCCGATGCGCCTTTTCGGGGTGGCGCGGCTCGCCCGTCACCGTATCGAGGACGACAACCATGGAATCTCCGTTGCGCCTTCATCTACCTACGGATTCCGGGCCTGAACCGCAAGTTGCGTAAATTCAGGGCAGGGACGCATTTTTCCGCCACCGGATCGTGCCAAGGAACGCCTTTTCGCTTCCGGCGTTGCCCCGGCTGCAACTGTTCACGTGCTTGCTCATGCCGGAAAAGATCGAATTCCCGCAGATTGATGCCACGCTGGTGCAGCGTGCGGCCGAGGTCGTCAAATTGGCCAAGGCGCGCGGTTGCACCATCATCACCGCGGAATCCTGCACCGGAGGGCTGCTGGCCGCCGTGCTGGCGGAAGCGCCGGGGGCAGCCACGCACCTGCAAGGCGGCTTCGTCACTTATACCAAGGACCAGAAAACGATTGCGCTCGGCATTCCGCGAGCCCTGCTCGAGCGCGAGAGCGCGGTCAGCGAAGCGGTTGCCCGCGCCATGGCGGAAGGCGCACTTGGGCGTTCCATCGCGGACCTTTCGGTGTCCATCACCGGCGTGGCCGGACCCGAGCCCGACGAAGACGGCAATCCGGTCGGGCTTGTGCATATTGCCGCGGCGCGGCGTACCGGCTCAACGCTGCACCAGGAGCACCATTTCGGGGAAATCGGCCGCGGCGAGGTGCTGTATCAAACGGTGATGGCGGCGCTCGATTTGCTGGAGCGTTGCGCGACCGGTAGTCGGGATCGTGCGCGCGCGGCCGAATAGTGGACGATCGACGGCCGAACCGCGCGATCTTCTCCACATTTCGGGCAACTGATGTAAGTTAACGGGCGGTGGGCACGCGCTCGCATCCGGAGCGACAACATGAAGCTTCTTCGCCGAAAATTTCTCTATCTGGCCGCCGCAGCGGCCGCGCTCCCGCTGTTGCCGCGGATTACAACAGCGCAAGACTTTCCGTCGCGGCCCATTACGCTGGTCGTTCCGTTGCCGGCCGGCGGAGCCTTCGATGCGCTGGCGCGCCTCCTCGCCGAACACATGCGCACGACGTTGGGCCAGCCGGTTGTCGTCGAAAACATTCCCGGCGCCGATCGCGGAATTATCAGAGTCATGCGCGCGGAACCGGACGGCCACACCCTCGGCGTCGGCGGCTGGGCGCCCTATGTTCTCCGACCTTTAGTATTTTCTCTCCCGTTCGATCTCCTCAAAGACTTGGAGCCGGTCGCGTTCGCGGGAGATGCTCCTTTCTGGATTATTGCGAAGAAAAGTTTCCCGGCGGAGAACCTCACCGAATTCATGGCGTGGCTCAAAGCAAACCCGGGCAAGGCCTCAGCCGCAACGACGGGCGCAGGCGGCGGATCGCATCTCTGCGGCCTGCATCTGCAGAACACAATCGGGACGAGCTTCCAGTTCATTCCCTATCGTGGTGGGGCACCCGCCTTGCAAGACCTCGTCGGTGGCCAGGTCGATTTCTATTGCGATCTGGCAGCGAACAGTCTGCCTCAGGTGCGCGCCGGCAACGCCAAGGCGTTCGCCATGATGTCGAGGAACCGCTGGCCGGCCGCCCCGGAGGTTCCGACCGGCGACGAAGCGGGACTGCCGGGGCTGTACATTTCCAACTGGACTGGGATCTGGGCGCCGCAGGGAACGCCCAAAAACATTATCGATAAGCTCGAGGCCGCGGTCGGCGCAGCGCTCGCGGACCCGCATGTGCGCAAGCGTTATGGCGAGCTGGGGCAGGAGCTTCCGGCGCCGGGCGAGCACACTGCCGAAGCGCTGCGAAAATTCCACAAGGCCGAAGTCGAGAAGTGGGCGCCGATCATCAAGGCCGCAAATATTCAGCCCAACTGACGCCTGGCAATGACCACGATCCCTTCCATTTCGCTGCCCGACGGCGCAGCCATTCCCGTGCTCGGGCAGGGCACGTGGCAGACGGCGGAAAGCCGCTCGCGACGGGCCGAAGAAATCAAGGCGCTGCGCAGCGGGATTGATCGCGGCCTGACGCTGATCGACACCGCGGAAATGTATGGGGACGGGGCGGCCGAAGAACTTGCCTCGGAAGCGATCGATGGCCGGCGCAGCGACGTCTTCCTCGTCAGCAAGGTGCTGCCCGAAAACGCCTCGCGGCAAGGCACCGTGAGGGCCTGCGAGCGCAGCCTCAAACGCCTGCGCACCGACTGTCTCGACCTCTATTTGTTACATTGGCGCGGCAGCGTGCCGCTGGCAGAAACCCTCGACGCCTTTCAGAGGCTGATCAAGGACGGAAAAATCCGCCGCTGGGGCGTCAGCAATTTTGACGTCGAGGACATGGAGGAGCTACTAGCTCTGCCCGGCGGCAAGGCGTGCGCGATCAATCAGGTGCTGTTCAACCTCACACGGCGCGGAATCGAGCTCGGTCTCATTCCCTGGTCGCGCAAGCACGACATTCCGATCATGGCCTACTCTCCGATCGAACAAGGCCGCCTACTGCGGCATGGCGCATTGCGCAAAGTAGCGGAAGGCTTGCAAGCGACGCCGGCGCAGGTTGCGCTCGCTTGGGTCTTGGCCCATCCAGATGTCTGCGCCATTCCCAAGGCCGGGCGGGTCGAGCATGTGAAGGAAAATCACGGCGCTCTGTCGGCTGCGTCTGACGAAAGAAGACATGACCGCGCTCGATGCCGCCTTTCCACCGCCGCAGAAAAAAGTGCCGCTGGAGATGTTGTGAGGCTGTCATTCCGGGGCGCGAGCGTGAGCGAGCGAGCCCGAAATCCATAACCACCACCGGGAGTATGGATTCCGGGTCCGGCCTTACGGCCGTCCCTGGAATGACATCAGGCGTTCAGCACCCGCCCGTAAGCATCGAGCACGGATTCCTTCATCATCTCCGACAAGGTCGGATGCGGGAAGACCGTGTGCATCAGCTCTTCTTCCGTCGTCTCCAGATTCATCGCGACGACGTAGCCCTGGATCAGCTCGGTCACTTCCGCGCCCACCATATGCGCGCCAAGGAGCTGGCCGGTCTTCTTGTCGAAGATCACCTTCACCATGCCCTGGTCCTCGCCGAGCGCGATCGCCTTGCCGTTGGCGGCAAAAGGAAAGCGGCCTACGCGCACTTCAAGCTTCTTTTCCTTGGCCGCCTGCTCGGTGAGACCGACCGAGGCGATCTGCGGCGAACAATACGTGCAGCCCGGGATGAGGTTTTTGTCCATCGGATGCACCTTCAGGCCCTTGATCGCTTCGACGCAGATGACGCCCTCATGCTCTGCCTTGTGCGCCAGCATGGGCGGGCCGGCGACGTCGCCGATGGCATAGATGCCAGGCACATTAGTGCGGCTGAGCGGGTCGACTACGATAATCGCCGCGGTCGGTTTTCACGCCGACTTTTTCCAGTCCGAGATTTTCGACATTACCGACTACGCCAACGGCGGAAATCACCCGCTCAACGGTCAAGGACTGCGTGGCTTTGCCGTCTTCGATGCGTGGCGGTGACGCTGTCGCCCTTCTTGTCGAGCTTGGTTACCTTGGCTCCGGTGATGATCTTGATGCCCTGCTTCTCGAAGGCCTTGCGCGCGAAGGCGGCGATCTCGGCATCTTCCACCGGCAGGATCTGCGGCAGCAGCTCGACGACCGTCACCTCGGCGCCGAAGGAGCGGTAGAAGGACGCGAACTCCACGCCGATGGCGCCTGAACCGACGACCAGCAGCGACTTCGGCATCGTCTGCGGCACCATGGCCTCGAAATAGGTCCAGACCAGTTTCTTGTCCGGCTCCAGACCGGGCAGCACCCGCGGACGCGCACCGGTCGCGATGATGATGTGTTTGGCCTGATAGCTGCCAGGCCCGAGCATGCCCTTCGGCGCTTCGGTTCGCGACGCCTTAACCGTTACCTTTCCGGGTGCATCGATGGCCGCCTCGCCCCAGATCACGGAAACCTTGTTCTTCTTCATCAGGAAGCCGACGCCGTCATTCAGCCGCTTCGATACCCCGCGCGAGCGCTGCACCACGGCCTTGGCGTCGTAGCCGACCTTCTCGGCACTCAGGCCGTAGTCCTTCGCATGCTGCATATAGTGAAAGATTTCCGCCGACCGCAGCAAAGCTTTGGTCGGGATGCAGCCCCAGTTCAGGCAGATGCCGCCGAGATGATCGCGCTCGACGATCGCGGTCTTGAACCCGAGCTGCGCCGACCGGATGGCGGTGACGTAACCACCGGGGCCAGAGCCGATGATCAGAATGTCAAAGGTGGTGTCCGCCATCACACCACCATCATGACTGGGTTCTCAAGTATCGCCTTGATCGCGCCGAGCAGCTGGGCGCCGAGCACGCCATCCACCGCGCGATGATCGGTCGAGAGCGTGGTGGTCATCACGGTCGCCGCTTCCACCTTGCCGTTGCGCACGATCGCCCGCTGCTCGCCGGCACCGACCGCCAAAATGGTGGCGTGCGGCGGATTGATCACGGCGGCGAATTCGCGGACGCCATACATGCCGAGGTTGGAAACCGCGCTGGTGCCGCCCTGGAATTCCTCCGGCCGCAGTTTCTTGGCGCGCGCGCGGCCGGCGAGGTCTTTCATCTCATTGGAAATGACCGAGAGCGATTTCAGCTCGGCTCGGCGCACGATTGGCGTGATCAGCCCGCCCGGGATGGAAACCGCTACGCCCACGTCGGAATGCTTGTGCTTGAGCATGCCGGCTTCGGTCCAGGTCACATTGGCATCGGGCACGCGCTGCAGCGCGAGCGCCAAAGCCTTGATGACGAAGTCGTTGACCGACAATTTCCAGGCCGGCTTGCCTTCTTTGTCCTTCGGCGCCAAGCCGTTGATCTCTTCGCGCGCCTTCAACAAGTTGTCGATGATGCAGTCGACCGTCAGATAAAAATGCGGAATGGTCGTCTTGGCCTCGACCAGTCGGCGGGCGATGATCTTCCGGATATTGTCGTGCGGAATGATTTCGTAACTGCCCTGTTCGAACAGCGCCATGACCTTGTCGTCGGACGGCGGCTGGGCGAGCGGTGCGGCGCCAGCAGCAGCGACCGGTGCCTTCTGTGCGCCGCCGGATTTCGCTGCCGCGACATCGCGCGCGACGACGCGGCCATGCGGACCGGAGCCCTGCACGCGCGAGAGGTCGATATTGCCTTCCTTGGCAAGCCGCTTGGCGAGCGGTGATGCGAAGAGGCGATCCCCTTTTTGCGCCGGAACCCCCTCACCCGGCGCCTTCGGCGCCGACCTCTCCCCCCCGGGGAGAGGTGAAGGAGCTTTGCCTTGCGGCGATGCACTGCCTGCTTCCCGTTGGGGAGAGGCCTGAGGAGAGGGCTGGGGTGAGGGGGTTGCGGCGGATGGTTGTTTCTCCGCCTGTGTCCCCGCTCCTGCTGCTCCCGAAGCCGCCGCCTTCACATCCTCGCCTTCGCCCGCGAGTACGGCGATGATCTGGTTGACCGGAACGTCCTGGGTGCCTTCCGGCACCACGATCTTCGCCAGCGTGCCCTCGTCAACCGCTTCGACTTCCATCGTCGCCTTGTCGGTTTCGATTTCGGCCAGCACGTCGCCGGGAGCGACCTTGTCGCCCTCTTTCTTCACCCATTTGGCAAGGTTGCCCTTCTCCATCGTGGGCGAGAGCGCGGGCATGAGAATATTGGTCGGCATGGTGCGCCCTACCGGTAGCAGACGGCTTTTGCGGCGGCGACTACCTCGGCGACCGATGGCAATGCCAGCTTCTCGAGATTGGCGGCGTAAGGCATCGGCACGTCCTTCGCAGCCACCCGCGCCACCGGCGCGTCGAGATAATCGAAGGCTTGCTCCATGATGCGCGCGGCGATTTCCGCGCCGATGCCGGACTGCTGCCAGCCCTCCTCGACCGTGACCACGCGGCCGGTCTTCTTCACCGACGCAATGATCGTTTCGGTATCCATCGGGCGCAGCGTGCGCAGATCGATGACCTCTGCCGAAATGTTTTCCTTCGCCAGTTCCTCGGCCGCTTTCAGCGCGTAGCTCATGCCCATCGACCAGGCGACGAGCGTGACGTCGCTGCCCTCGCGCGAGATTTTGGCGCGGCCGATCGGCACGACGTAGTCGTCGAGCTTGGGAACAGGAAAAGACTGGCCGTAGAGCATTTCGTTTTCCAGGAAGATGATCACATTGGGATTACGGATCGCGGCTTTCAGCAAGCCCTTGTGATCGGCGGCGGTGTATGGGGCGATCACCGTCAGCCCGGGGATATGCGAATACCAGGCGGAATAATCCTGGCTATGTTGCGCACCGACGCGGGCGGCGGCCCCATTGGGGCCGCGGAAGACGATCTGGCAGCCCATTTGTCCGCCCGACATGTAGAGTGTTTTAGCCGCGGAATTGATCAGCTGGTCGATCGCCTGCATGGCGAAGTTCCAGGTCATGAACTCCACGATCGGCTTCAGTCCGGCGAGTGCCGCGCCGACGCCGAGGCCGGCGAAACCATGCTCGGTGATGGGCGTGTCGATGACGCGCTTGGCGCCGAATTCCTGCAACAGCCCCTGCGTGACCTTGTAGGCGCCCTGATATTCCGCAACCTCTTCGCCCATGACGAAGACGTCCTTGTCGCGGCGCATCTCTTCCGCCATGGCATCGCGTAAGGCTTCGCGCACGGTCATGGTGACCGTCTCGGTTCCGGCAGGCACGTCGGGTTCAGGCAAGGCCTTCGGTTGCGGTGGCGTGGCGACGGCGGATTTCGCCGGAGCCGGCGCTTTGGCCTGTTTCTGATCCTCGGCAGCCGGCGGCGCGGATTCCGCGGCTTTCGCCTGGCGTTCCGGCTTGGCGGATTTTGCGGCGGAAGCATCTTCGCCTTCGGAAAAGATCGTTGCAATCGGCGTGTTCACCGCCACATCCTGCGTGCCTTCCGGCACCAGGATCTGCCCGAGCGTGCCTTCGTCGGTGGCCTCGACCTCCATCGTCGCTTTGTCGGTTTCGATCTCGGCGATGACATCGCCACTGCGGATCGCTTCGCCCTCCTTCTTCAGCCATTTGGCGAGGTTGCCCTTCTCCATCGTGGGCGAGAGGGCGGGCATCAGCACTTGGATCGGCATATTCTGAACTCTTGAAATCGGGGCCGGTGGCTTCTCGCCCGTTTAGCGCATCACATTCGTATAAAGCTCGGAGGGGTCGGGTTCCGGGTCGTGGGTGGCGAATTCGCCCGCCTCGTTCACCTTGGCGCGCACCTCGGAGTCGATCTTCTTCAGCGCCTCTTCGCTCATCCCCTTTTTAAGCAAGCGAAGGCGGACCTGCTCGATCGGGTCCTGCTCGCCGCGTACCTTCTCGACTTCTTCGCGCGTGCGGTATTTTGCTGGGTCGGACATGGAATGGCCGCGATAGCGATAGGTGATCATTTCCAGGATATAGGGCCCCTTGCCCTCGCGGCACAGCTTCACCGCTTTCTCGCCGGCCGCTTTCACCGCGCGCACATCCATGCCGTCGACCTGATCGCCTTCGATATTGAAGGAGACGCCGCGGCGCGAAAGATCGACGCTGGCGGATGAGCGGTTGATCGAGGTGCCCATGGCGTAGCGGTTGTTCTCGATCACATAGACGACCGGCAGCTTCCAGAGCGAGGCCATGTTGAAGCTCTCATAGACCTGCCCCTGGTTGGCCGCGCCATCGCCGAAATAGGTCAGGCAGACATTGTCGTTATCGCGATAGCGGTTGGCGAAAGCGAGGCCGGTGCCGAGCGGCACCTGCGCCCCGACGATGCCGTGGCCGCCGTAAAAACCCTTCTCGACCGAGAACATATGCATCGACCCGCCCTTGCCGCGGGAATAGCCGCTTCTGCGGCCCGTCAGTTCGGCCATCACGCCGTTGGGATCCATGCCGCAAGCCAGCATGTGGCCATGATCGCGGTACCCTGTGATGACCTGGTCGCCCGGCTTCAGCGACATCTGCATGCCAACGACCACAGCTTCCTGACCGATATAGAGATGACAGAAGCCGCCGATCAGGCCCATGCCATACATCTGGCCCGCCTTCTCCTCGAAGCGCCGGATGGCGAGCATGTCGCGATAGGCGACAAGCTCCTGCTCCTTGCTGAACTCGGGCACTGAACCTTTGCTGCCATCGCCGCTGGAACCGGCGCGGTTGGAGGTGTTTTGTGCGGCGGATTTGGCGGAGGAGACGGCGGCCATGGGGCTCCTGAGGCGGGATTGTCTGGGGCTTAGAACCCCATAGCCCAATTCGTGAAAAGGCGAAAGCGCAGGCGCGCCCGGGGGTGCCTTACGAAAGTGAAGGCTACGCACAATTTTAGGGCAATAACAGGAGGAAGACCAAAATATTCGGTCGAACTTCTTATCGCGGCTGCAGATTGAACGTCAGTTCGCGCGGATGCATGTAGTGCAATTCCGCGCGCGCCCTCTCGTCCAGGAGGTCCGGATCCAGGCGGTCTGACCGCAGCAAGGAGACGCGCCGCTCCCATTGCAGCCGCTCTATTTCGGCGCGGCTGAATTCGGCGGTCAGTTCGGTGATCTGCTCCTCAAGCTGCTGCTTGGCAAGCAGACCGTGATTGCCGGAGAAGGCATTGACGGCGAAATAGCCGATGAAGAGAGCCGCGATGGCGTAGAGACTGAGCGCGGTGAAAAACGAACGCAACCGTCTGCGGGTGACCATGATCCACCATGGCCTGTTCGCTCTTAATGT
Organism: uncultured Alphaproteobacteria bacterium; assembly: GCA_963731585.1. Classification (GTDB taxonomy): domain Bacteria; phylum Pseudomonadota; class Alphaproteobacteria; order Rhizobiales; family Xanthobacteraceae; genus CANKHA01. The sequence goes on along the minus strand of CAVSWC010000001.1, from coordinate 99,434 downwards.
GACTTTAACGCCGGACGTGACGGGCGATCATTGGAAACAAATATTTTTAAATCAAGGGGATAGATAGGTATCTTATCAGACCGAAGGAGGATCAGCTGACGCGCCGCTTTCGTCCGGCAAAAGGATTCTCTTTTTCACGCAGCGTCAATCGGATCGGCGTGCCCGGCAGATCGAAAGCATCGCGCAGGCCGTTGACGAGATAGCGCCGGTAAGCTTCAGGCAGCGCATCGGCGCGGGTGCAAGACAGCATGAAGCTGGGCGGCCGTGTCTTCGGCTGGGTGATGTAATTGAGCTTCAGCCGACGCCCGGATACTGCCGGTGGCGGATGTTGCGAGAGTGTGTCACCGAGCCAGCGATTGAGCGCAGCGGTGGACACGCGTTTGTTCCAGACCGCGTGACTGTCGGTCACAGCCTGCAACAGGCGGTCGACGCCCTCTCCGGTGATGCCGGACACTGCGACCACCGGCACGCCCGCCACCTGCGGCAACCAGTGGTCGGTTTCCTCGCGTAGTTTTTTGAGCACGCCGGCCTGTTTCGGCATCAGATCTGATTTGCTCATGGCGATAACGAGCGCGCGGCCTTCCCGCTCCGCCAGATCGGCAATGCGCAAATCCTGTTCCTCGAAGGCATGCTCGGAATCCATCAGCACCACGACGACATGGGCGAAGCGGATGGCATTAAGCGCGTCCGCGACCGAGAGCTTCTCCAGCTTCTGGTCGATCTTGGAGCGGCGGCGCATGCCGGCGGTGTCGTAGATCAAAAAGTCTCGCCCCTGCCATTGCAGCGGCACGGCGATCGAGTCGCGTGTGATACCGGCTTCCGGTCCGGTAAGCAGACGCTCCTCCCCGAGTAGATAATTGATCAGGGTGGATTTGCCGACATTGGGACGGCCCACCACCGCCACGCGAATGACTTCCGGTGCTGCGGGATCGATACCCGTTTCTTCGTCGGTCCCGGAAGGCAATTCCGTCGCTTCCGGCAAGGCGGAACGCAATGCGTCATAAAGATCGGAAAGGCCTTCGCCGTGTTCGGCCGAAATCGCGATCGGCGCGCCCAGCCCGAGCCGATAGGATTCCATTGCTCCCGTCTCGCCTGCTTTGCCTTCGCTCTTGTTGGCCACGACGATCACCGGCTTGCCCGTGCGGCGCACCAGCTCCGCAAAGCCTTTGTCTGCCGGCAAAGGTCCACTCCGCGCGTCGATGAGGAAGAAGATGGCGTCGGCATCTGCCAGCGCCGCTTCGGTTTGCGCGCGCATACGGCCGGACAGGCTCTGGGCCGCCGCGTCTTCGAGGCCAGCGGTGTCGACGACGGTGAAATCGATGTCGCCCAGGCGCGCCTTGCCCTCGCGGCGGTCGCGCGTCACACCGGGCTGGTTGTCGACCAATGCCAATCTGCTCCCCACCAGCCGGTTGAACAGCGTGGACTTGCCGACATTCGGCCGGCCGACAATGGCAACGGTAAAGCTCATGACGCGATGATCCGGCTGCCGAAACGGGCGTTAGGTTATCGCGTAACCCTTCTCAGCGCGAAAAGGCGTTGGGGTCGGGCGGCGGCCAATTGGCCTGGGTGTTCGGTTCCGGCCAGTTGGCAGCCGGGGCTGTGCTCTGGGCAGGTCTCGGTGCCGGGGCATTGGTCGGGTCCGGCCAGGCGACAGCCGGTTGGCTGCTCGTCGCCGGCTGCGCGGGCCTGGCGGCAGGCGCGGCGCGGACCGGGGCGGGTTGCGGCGGGGCGCTGGCCGTGCGTGGCTTGGGCGCAGGCCGGGCGGCTGGCGGCCGGGCCGGCTGAGCCGGTTTCGCGGCCGGCGCCGGTTCCTCTGGGGCAGCGGCTTCGACCACGGGCTGCTGATTCCCCTTCACCAATTCGCGCGGCACACCTTCTGCAACGCCGGGTACGCCAGTTGGAAAGACCGGCTTGCGTTCGCCCGGGAGCGGCGTCTTGGTGCTGAAGAATTCGCCGCTGATCCAATCGGTCGGATCAAAATTGCCGCTGGTGCCGCTGCATGCGGACAGCAACAGCCCCGTCATCAGCCCTGCAACAACCGGGATCGCGCGGACGCGGAACATACGGTATCTCCTGCTCAGCTGTTGCCGGTGTCAGGGGCCAGCGCCATCAACATTTCAATTCGTTTACGCAATCCTGCCGGCGCCGCGGCGTCGGTGACGATCTGGTCGAACCACTTGCGCGCGGCCGCGGCGTCATTGGCGCGCAAGGCTGACAGCGCGAGCATCTCGCGCGCGGAATTGCGGAAAGGGCGCTCCCGCCCAGTCGCGGGCTCAAGGCGCCGGCGCAGATCGTCATAGGACGCGGTATCGACCAGCAGGAAGCCGGCGCGTACGGCGGCCAAGTCACGCAGCGTCTCGTTCAGGCGGGAATCCGCAGCGAGCGAATCGTAGGCTTCAATCGCGGATTTGGGATCGCGCTGCGCCATTTCGCCTGCTGCCTGCAGACGGGCAAGGGCGCGATATCCGGCCGCGCCCTTCTCCGCTACCTTGGCGAAGGCGGCTTCCGCTTCGGCGTGTTTGCCTTCGGCGCTCAAAGTCATGGCGGTCTGGAAAGCGCCGCCCGCTTCGGCAGCCTTTTTTGATTCCCACCATTCGTTCAGGCGCCAGCCGCCGATCAGAGCGACAATCAGGATAGCCCCGCCGATGATGAAGACCTGGTAGCGATCCCAAAGCCTTCTTAGCTTCTCGCGCCGGACTTCCTCATCGACTTCATTGAAAATGTCGGACACTAACTTCTCCAACCCTCTGCAAATACATCAATTCCCCGGAACGCGGGTAACCTACCGATATGGCGCAGGCAAGGCAAAGGACTGCGTTCCCCGAAACCGGTGCCCACTTTGGCCGAGCGCGCTCTAACGCTCAGCGGTCCTTGCGCTTCATGGGATAGACGTGCTCGGGGCCCGGAAAAGCCCTCGCCCGCACCTCCGCCGCATAGGCTTCCACCGCCTTGCCGATAGACGGCCCGAGATCGCTATAGCGCTTGACGAATTTCGGCGCCCAGGGGGATAGGCCGAGCATATCCTCCAGCACCAGGATCTGGCCGTCGCAGGCCGGGCTCGCGCCGATCCCGATGGTAGGGACGGGAATCTGCGCCGTGAGCTTGCGTGCCAGCGGCTCCGCCACCGCCTCCACCACGACGGAAAAGGCACCGGCCTCCGCCACCGCCCGGCCGTCCTCCTCGAATTCTGCCCATTCCGTCTCATCGCGCCCGCGCGCGCGGAACGAGCCGAGCACATTCACCGCCTGCGGCGTCATGCCGATATGCGCCATCACCGGCACGCCGCGTTCCACCAGGAAAGCGATGGTTTCCGCCATGCGGCGTCCACCTTCGAGCTTAATGGCGCCGCAATGGGTTTCCTTCAGCACGCGCGCGGCTGAATGGAAGGCCTGTTCCTTCGACGCTTCGTAGGACCCGAAGGGCATGTCGACCACGACGAGCGCGCGTTCGGAGCCGCGCATCACCGCGCGGCCTTGCAGGATCATCATCTCGAGCGTCACCGGAATGGTGTTTTCCAGCCCGTGCATCACCATGCCAAGCAAGTCGCCGACCAGGATCACGTCGCAATGCTGATCGAGGATGCGCGCGGTATGCGCGTGATAGGAGGTCAGGCAGACGATCGGTGCGCCGCCCTTGCGCGCGCAGATGTCGGGCGCCGTCAGCCGCTTGATCTCCTGCTGCAGCGACATGCCCCTCTCCTCGCTCAGCCGAGCGCTTTAAGCGCGGCGCGGCCGGCATACTTGCCCTGCGGCCCCAGTTCTTCCTCGATGCGCAAAAGCTGGTTGTATTTGGCGACGCGATCGGAACGCGCAAGCGAGCCGGTCTTGATCTGTCCGCAACTGGTGGCAACCGCGAGATCGGCGATGGTGGTGTCCTCGGTTTCGCCGGAGCGATGCGACATCACCGCGGTGTAACCGGCCTTGTGCGCCATCTCGACCGCGGCCAGCGTCTCGGTGAGCGTGCCGATCTGGTTGACTTTTACCAGGATGGAATTGGCCAGTCCGTCCTCAATGCCTTGCGCCAGACGTTTGACGTTCGTGACAAAAAGATCGTCCCCAACAAGCTGGCATTTGCCGCCGATCATTTCGGTCAGCAACTTCCAGCCTTCCATGTCGTCTTCCGCCATGCCGTCTTCAATTGAGACGATCGGATAGCGCGACACGAGATCGGCGAGATATTTCGCCTGCTCCTGATGCGTGCGCGTCTTGCGCTCGCCTTGCGTAGACGTATTTGCCGCCCTTGAAGAATTCGGTGGAGGCGCAGTCGAGTCCGAGCATGACATCCTTGCCCGGCGCATAGCCGGCCTTTTCCACCGCCTTGACCACAAATCCGAGCGCGGCGTCCGCGGACGGCAGGTTCGGCGCAAAGCCGCCCTCGTCGCCGACATTGGTATTGTGGCCGGCTTGCTTCAACGCCGATTTCAGGGTCTGGAAGATTTCCGCGCCGGCGCGCAGCGCATCGGCAAAGCTGGATGCGCCGATCGGCAGCACCATGAATTCCTGGAAGTCGATCGGATTGTCCGCATGCACGCCGCCGTTGATGATGTTCATCATCGGCACGGGCAAGAGCCGGGCGGAGGTGCCGCCGATATAACGATAAAGCGGCAGACCGCTGGCGATCGCTGCCGCTTTGGCCACTGCGAGTGAGACGCCGAGCAAGGCATTGGCGCCGAGTCGGCTCTTGTTGGGCGTGCCGTCGAGCGCGATCAGGGTCTCGTCGATCTTCGTCTGGGCTTGCGCATCCATGCCGCCGACCGCGTCGAAAATCTCACCATTGACTGCATCGAGCGCCTTGCGCACGCCCTTGCCGCCATAGCGTTTCTTGTCGCCGTCGCGCAGCTCCACCGCCTCATGCGCGCCGGTTGAGGCGCCGGACGGCACCGCGGCGCGCCCGAGGGCGCCGTCTTCCAGCACGACGTCGACCTCCACGGTCGGATTGCCGCGGCTGTCGAGAATTTCACGTCCGATGATGTCAACGATGGCGGTCATGTACGGCGGTACCTCATTTCTTATCTCGGGCTTCTACAGGATAGAATTTAAGGCGAAAAGAGCCGATCCGCCTCTTGCTGCGTTAATGAGCTTAAGAGGACAATCCCCGGAGGAGCTCATGCCATGAAACAGACCGTCGAAAAGGCCTTCCTCTTCATCACCGCCATGGTCGTCGCGCTTGCCGGCATGCCGGCCCAGGCGGCGCCGCTGGCCGCAACCGATTTCATCGACACATTCGATACGCCGGTCTACGTGACCCGCGCGCCCGGCGCGAACACTTTGCTGTTCGTGGTGGAGCAGCCCGGTCTCATTCGCGTGCTGGAGAACGAGGTCAAGCTGGCTACGCCCTTCCTCGACATCACGCATCTCGTTTCCTTCGGCGGCGAGCGCGGCCTCTTATCGATGGCGTTCGACCCCAACTACGCCACCAACCGGCTTTTCTATGTAGTGTTCACCAACCTGAATGGTGACGTCGAAGTCGACGAGTTCCGGCGCTCGGCGGGCAATCCGATGCTGGCAAATCGGGCCTCGCGCCGCCGTGTGCTGGTTGTTCCGCATCGCGATGCCAGCAACCACAATGGCGCGCAGCTGCAATTCGGCCCCGACGGCCATCTCTATATCTCCATCGGCGACGGCGGCTCGACGCCGGAGAAGGCGCCCAATCTGAAATCCCTGCTCGGCAAGATCCTGCGCATCAATCCGCGCCAGCAAGGCGTGAAGCCCTACACCATTCCGTCCGACAATCCGTTCGTCGGGACCGCCAATCGCGGCGAAATCTTTTCCTACGGCTTGCGCAATCCGTGGCGTTTCTCCTTCGACGGCAACCGCATCGCGATCGGCGATGTCGGCCAAGGGCGGCAGGAGGAGCTCAATTTCCTCACGCTCGGTGCCGCCAAGCGCGCGAATTTCGGCTGGCCGGAATACGAAGGCAATCTGAGGTTCGACGATTCACATCCCGGCGCGCATCCGCCGAAATTTCCGATGTATGTCTACGGCCACAATAACGGCGGTTGCGCCATCATCGGCGGCTACATCGCACACGATCCGAGCGTGCCGCTGATCCAGAACAGGTATCTGTACGGCGATCTGTGCACCGGCCGCATCAACGTATTGACCCCGAACGTGCAGACGCAAACGGCGACGGATGTGCGCTTCACCGGCATAACCGCCAACGGTCTGAGCAGTTTCGGCATCGGGCCGCAGAACCAGATCTATATCACGCAGACTGACGGTGCCTTGTCGAGGATCGTGGCGCCCTAGGCCGTGCCCTCGCGCATGGCGCGGAAATGCTCTAAGAAGCCGCGCCATGCGCAAGTCAAAAATCAAGACCCGCCTGCTCGGGAAGCCGACGATCTGGCCGGCCTCGCCCGCCAAGGCCGTGCTAGACCGTGTCGCCAACCCGCATCCGGACACCGATTACGTTGCGCGCTTCACCGCGCCGGAATTCACCACGCTCTGCCCGATCACCGGCCAGCCGGATTTCGCGCATCTGGTGATCGACTACGTGCCCGGCCGCTGGCTGGTGGAGTTGAAGTCCTTGAAGCTCTATCTCGCCAGTTACCGCAACACCGGCGCGTTTCATGAAGACTGCACGGTCGCCATTGGAAAAAGACTTGCCGGCCTGCTGAAACCGAAATTTTTGCGCATCGGCGGTTACTGGTATCCGCGCGGCGGCATGCCGATCGACGTGTTTTGGCAGACCGGAAAATTGCCGGCGGGCGTCTGGCTGCCGGACACCGGCGTCGCACCCTATCGCGGACGCGGCTGAGACACATCGAGTGCGCCGATCAGCTGCACCACCAGCTCGGCAGGATTTTCAGCGCGCATGACGCTGCCCATGACGGCGAAACCCGCGGCGCCGGCCATCCGGCAGTCCGGCACATTTTTCGGATCGATCCCGCCGATGGCGACGACCGGCACCGGGCAAGCCGCAGCGATCTGCGCCAGTCCTTCGGAGCCGAGCGCGGGGCCGTAACCCGGCTTGCTCTGCGTTTCGAACACCGGCCCGGCAATCACATAGTCCACGCATTTCGAATCGACGGCGCGCGCCTCTTCGCGGCTATGGACCGACAAGCCGATCAGCGCGTCTTTTCCGAGCATACCGCGCGCTTGCGGCAGCGTCGCTGCCGGCGGAAAGGTGCACGCCATGGGCGCGCGCCTGTTGCGCGAGCGCGAGATCGCCGTGCAGCGTCACTTTGGCTTGGAATTGTCGCGCGCGGACCAAAAGCTCGCGCAATAGCAAGGCCTGCTTCGGTTCCGGCAGATCTTTTTCACGCAGGCTCAGCCAGCGGCAGCCTGCTGAAAAGGCGGCTTCTGCGATGTCGCAAATATCGCCGCGCGCCTGCTGCCGATCGGTGATCAGCAATAGCGGCGGCGAAGGCAGCCTCACGTGCCGACAAGTCCGAATTGCGGGCTGGAAGGCTCGGCGTTGGTCCGCTTCGGGATCCGGCCCGACAGATGCGCCAGCCGTCCGCCCTCGACCGCAGCGCGCATCGCGAAGGCCATGCGCACCGGGTCGTTCGCTTTCGATACCGCGGTGTTCACCAGCACGGCCGCGCAGCCTAGCTCCATGGCGAGTGCGGCGTCCGAGGCCGTGCCGATACCGGCATCGAGCACGACCGGCACGGGGCTGCGCGCGCAAATCAATTCGATCAAATGCGGATTGGAAATACCGAGCCCGGAGCCGATGGGCGACCCCAACGGCATGACCGTGGCGCAGCCGAGGTCGGCGAGTTTCTCGCAGGTCACCGGATCGTCGTTGCAATAGGGCAGCACGACAAAGCCTTTGGCGATCAGTTCCTGCGCCGCAAGCAGCAGCTCTTCCACATTCGGGTAAAGCAATTCGCGGTCGCCGATCACCTCCAGCTTGACCCAGTTGGTCTGCAGCGCCTCGCGCGCCAGCTCTGCCGTGAGCACGGCGTCCTTGGCGGTCTGGCAACCTGCGGTATTGGGCAGGAAATGCACGCGGCCGGCCAAGAGGTCGAGCAGGCTTTCTTCCTCGCCCGCCAGGCTGATGCGGCGGATGGACGCTGTCGCCATCTCGGTGCCACTCGCCGCTACCGCATCGAGCATGACCTGCCGGTTCGGATAACCGGCGGTGCCGAGGAAAAGCCGCGAATGGAATACGCGTCCAGCGATGACGAGAGGATCGTTATGTTTCATGGCACTAGCCTTCATCCTCCTTGCCGCACGCGCACGATTTCCACATCGTCGCCGGGGGATAGTTTTGTCTGCATCCAGGCCTGCCGGCCTATGACCTGACCATTGAGCGCAACAGCGATGCCCTTGCCGTCAATGTCGATCCCGTTCTGCGCGAGGAGCTCCGCCAGCGTCGCCGCGGAAAGCGGTGCGCCTTCGCCGTTGATGCGGATCATTCCCTGAATCATGCCCATGGTCTACTCCGCCGCCACCCACCCATGTCGTGTTCAGAAATTCGCTTCATGCCTGCCGCGAGTCCTTCAAGCGAATTTCTGAACCAAACGACACTGGAACGCTACATTTTGCTAGTGTCCTGCGAATCCGAAGTTCGCCCCCGAGGGCGCCGCAAGATCATGCGAACTTCGGATTCGGGACGCTAGCCTCGCGAAACGCTCGAAGCCGAAATTTGACACGCGCGGATCGGCCTCGCCCTCAAGCACCAGCGCAGCGACGGCCTCCGCCGTGATCGGCGTCAGCAGAATGCCGTTGCGGTAATGCCCGGTGGCGTAAACGAGGCCCGGCACCGAACTTAAGCCGATGATCGGCGCATCGTCCCGGGTGCCCGGCCGGAAACCCACCCACATCTCGTCGATCGGCAGTTCCTCGATTCCGGGCAGCGCGCGCCAGGTGGCCTCCAGCAAAGCGAGCTGACCGCCTGCGGTTAAATGAGGATCGAATCCTTTTTCTTCAACGGTGGCCCCGATCAGGAGCCGCCCGTCCTTGCGCGGCACGAGATAGGCGCCCGGCGCCCAAACCACATGCGTGAGCAGGGGCGCCTGGCGGTCCATGCGCAGCGCCAGCATCTGCCCTTTCACCGGGCGCACCGGCGGCAGCAATGCCGTTGGCAAGCCCGCGATCGCGCGCGACCAGGCGCCGGCCGCAAGGATGACCATGTCGGCGGCAACGGTTTCGCCGCCGATCCCGATGCCGGTGACGCGATTATCGGAGATCACGATCCGCTCGACCGGCGCATTTTCCCGCAGCGTGGCGCCCGACTTCAGGACGGCTACGCGCAACGCTGCGGCGACGGCGCGGTTATCCACCTGATGGTCCTGCGGGCTGAAAATCGCGCCGGAAATGCTGGGGGTGAGATGCGGCTCGCGCAAGCGCACCTCCGCGGTCGTCAGCCATTCCAGCGGCAGGCCCAGCGATTGCTGGAAAGCCAGCACATGTTTCAGCCGTGACTGGTCGTCGCCGGTCAGCGCGAGCAGCAGCGTGCCTTCGGTGCGCAAATCCACCGCCATGCCGGAAACCGTTTCCAGTTCCGCCGCGAAAGCAGGCCACAAACTCTGGCTCGCCCGGTTGAGCGCAACGAGATTTTCCTCGCGCGGCTCAGCTTCCAGATGTGCCGCCAACATGCCGGCGGCGGCATGGCTCGCACCCGACCCGGCCGCGCCCTTGTCGAAGACGGTGACCTTGGCGCCGCTCTGCGCCAGGCGCCAGGCAATCGCCAAACCGATCACGCCCGCGCCGATGACGGCGATGGTCGGTAACGGCGGACGCGATCGACGGGTACTCATCGGCGGCTTCCTACGCTGGCATGACCCAGACAGGTTCGATGGGTTTGATCTCAGCCGCGAAGGTTCGCGGCACCCCAGGCCGTTGCTGGCAATATCGGCGTTTTTCCCGCGCGGGACAAGGCCGGTAGCTACGTTCGACGGTTAGTGTTTAGCGAGCGAATCGAATTCCATCAACTTCCGAAGCAAGGCTTCCAAGTCCTTGAGCGGAAGCATGTTCGGACCGTCTGATGGCGCATGGTCCGGATCCTGGTGGGTTTCAATGAAAACGCCTGCCACGCCGACCGCCACCGCGGCGCGCGCCAGCACCGGTACGAATTCCCGCTCTCCGCCGGAAGAACTACCCTGCCCGCCCGGCTGCTGCACCGAATGGGTGGCGTCGAAAATCACCGGCGCGCCAGTGGTGCGCGCCAGGATCGGCAGCGCCCGCAGGTCGGAAACCAGCGTGTTATAGCCAAATGAGGCGCCACGCTCGGTCACCAGCACGTTGCGGTTTCCCTCAGCCGTGATCTTGGCGACTACGTTCTTCATGTCCCAGGGCGCGAGGAATTGCCCCTTCTTCACATTCACCACGCGGCCGGTTTGCGCCGCCGCGATCAGCAGATCGGTCTGCCGGCACAGGAAGGCCGGGATCTGCAACACGTCCACCGCGGGGGCGACCTGCGCGCATTGCGCCGCTTCATGCACGTCGGTCAGGACCGGAAGCTGAAGCTTCTCGCGGATCTCGGCGAAGATTGGCAGTGCCTGCGCCAGCCCCATGCCGCGCGCGCTGTCGCGACTGGTGCGGTTGGCCTTGTCGAACGAGGTCTTGTAGACGAGCCCGATCTTCAGCCTCGCTGCGATCTCTTTCAGCGCGGACGCCATCTCCAGGGCATGCGCGCGGCTTTCCAGCACGCAAGGCCCGGCGATCAGCGCGAGCGGCAAGCTGTTGCCGAAGCGCGCTTCGCCAATTTCCACGTTCAGGTTCGGTATCGTATCAGCCTTCACCGGCCGGACCATGAAGCGCGCCGCTGGCGCGGTCAACGGGCCTTCGCAAGCCTGCGGGAAAGCTATTTCACCAGCACCAGCCGCTGCTTCGGCTCGGCCGGGGGACGACCGACCAGGTCGGCATATTCCTCGATCGGCAGCGGGCGCCCCACCACATAGCCTTGCACCTGATCGCAGGCTTCGCGGGTGAGGAAATCGAGTTGCGATTTGGTCTCGACGCCCTCGGCCACGACCGGAAGCTCGAGACCGCGGCCGAGACCGATCACGGCGCGGATGATAGCCGCGGACTGCGGGTTGTGATCGAGATTGGAGGTGAAGGTCTTGTCGATCTTGATCTTGTCGAACGGGAAGGACTGCAGATAGGACAGCGACGAATAGCCAGTGCCGAAATCATCCATCGCGATGCGAACACCGAGGAGTTTCAGCCGTCGCAGGATGGAGAGCGCGCTGGAGAAATCCCCGATCAATACATTCTCCGTGATTTCAAGCTCCAGACGGTTCGGGCTGAGCCCGGTCTCCAGCAGCACCGAATGCACAAGGCTGACGAGGTCGCCGTGCTGAAATTGCACCGGTGACAGGTTGACGGCTACCTGTAACGGCGTCGGCCAGTCCGCCGCCTCACGGCAAGCCTCCCTTAACGCCCATTCGCCGATCGGCACGATCAGGCCGCTTTCTTCCGCCAAGGGAATGAAAGTACTGGGCGGGACCATGCCGCGGTGCGGGTGGTGCCAGCGCAGCAGCGCTTCGAAACCGACCACCCGGCCGTCGATCTGCGCTTGCGGCTGAAAATATATTTTGAGTTCGTCGCAGGCGGCGGCGGAGCGTAGGTCGATTTGCAAGTCGCGCCGCGCGCGCAGCAAGTGATCCATCTGCGCCTCGAAAAAACGGATCGATCCGCGCCGCTCGGCCTTCGCCTGATCGAGGGCAGAATTGGCGTTGCCTAAAAGCGTCGTGGCATCTTCCCCGTCGATCGGATAGACCGCGACGCCGATAGTGGCGCCGACACGGAATTCCTGCCCCTCGACTTCGATCTCTTCATTCGCCGCGGCGAGCAGCTTATCGGCCATTGCTTCAGCGGTCGCCGGCTGCGGGCCCTCCACGATCACCGTGAATTCATCACCGCCCATGCGGGCAAGAAAACTTCCCTCGGCCACGGCCTGCAGCCGCCGCGCCATTTCACACAAGGCCTGGTCCCCAATGGCGTGCCCGAAGATGTCATTGACCTCCTTGAAGCGGTCGAGATCGACATAGATCACGGCGACATTCTCACCGCCTTTTGCAGCGCTCTCGATGGCCACCTCGAGTTGCTGCGAAAATACAGCACGATTGGGCAACTCGGTCAGCGCGTCGTGGCTGGCGAGATATTCGATGCGGGCCTCCGCGCGCTTGCGGTCGGTGACATCCTCGATGACGTTGACCAAATATTGCGGCTCGCCGGCATCGTTGCGGATCGTCACCTTTTTATTCGCGATCAGCCGCGTTCCCCTGCGCGGCGTTTTGAGGGGATAATCGTTGACGAACATTTCGGTATTGGATGCCAGCAACTCTTCGTCGCGTTGCGCGATGACATCCGCCTGCTCCTTGCTGAACACCTCATGCGAAGTCTTGCCCACCATCTCTTCGCGCGACAGGCCGAAGAAATTCTCGCCGGCGCGGTTGATCAGCACGTAGCGGCGATCCTGCGCGTTCTTAACCACCAAGGTGACCGGAACGTGGTCGACAATGGTATCGAGAAAGGCGCGCGCGCTATCACGCTCGCGCTCCACCTTGCGCTGCTTAGTGACATCGGAATGGGTAGAAACCCAACCTCCGTTTGGCATCCGCTGATTGGTGATGGAGATGCAGCGGCCGTCGGGAATTTCAACCAGCTTTGTTCCATAGCCTTCGGTCAAGAAACTCCCGGCCTGTGCGTTTCCGCGGAAGCGGCCGCTATCGTCCATCACCTGCGCGAGGTGTTGGTCGAGATCCGGGGCAAAAGTGCCTGTTTCCTCGCTAAATCGGAATTGCTTGGTGAAATTCGATCCAAGTTCAATATCAGCGGGATTCAACCGGTACAAATCGCAGTAGCGCTTGTTAAACAGGATCAGGCGGTCCTGGGCGTCGAACATCAACAGGCCCTGGGACATATTGTTGAGCGCGGCGTCGAACAGCAGGTTCTGCTTGCGCGCCTTTTCCTCGGAAGAGCGGTCGGCGAAAGCGCCGACCAGCGCCATGGCGAACAGCAGGAAGGCGGTAGCGGCCACGCCGAGCGCCAGTGCATTCGACGACAGCGAAAACGGCGCGATGGTCCGGGTTGGATCCGGAATGATCGTCACCGCGCCCATCGCGGTGAAATGGTGGGAAACGATCGCGAGTGTCAGCAGCAGCGCGGCCGCCAACGTTTTCGGCATACTGTCGCCGCGCACGGCGATCTCCAGCGCGAGGGTGCCGAACAGCATTCCCAGCACAATGGAGGCGACGACCAGATCCATTTCCCACATAATCCAGCCGGGCAGATAGAGCGCCCACATGCCGATGTAGTGCATGGTGGCGACGCCGCCGCCGACCAGGCCGCCGCCAAGCGCGGCGCCCCAGCGCGAAGGGGTGTAGACCGCCACGCCCAAGCCGGCGGTGGTCACAATGATCGCCATGAACAGCGACAGGATGGTCAGGCTGGCGTCGTAAGCGGTGTTGAAACCCGGGTTGTAGGCCAGCATGGCGATGAAATGCGTGGCCCAGATGCCGCAGCCGGTGGCGGCGCCGGCGGTCAGGGTCCACAGGACGCGGGCCCGCCCGTTGGCCGCGCAGGCGCGGTGAAACAGGCTGACGGCGCCAAGGCTTGCCAGATAGCAGATCAGGCCCGCCAGAATGACGAGCCGCCAGTCGTGTTCCTCCGCAATGCAGTTGATAACCCGGAACATTCGCTTGCGCCTGGCCCCGCTCCGGTGAGCTTAGAAGTCCCACGTTGTCTTGAAGTTAAGATTTCAGTTACGATTCTCGTGTTGCACGAAGCATTTAGGTCACCACATGCAGGAATGGCAGGTCTCAAGGTCGCTAGACCAGCCGGCTCTGCTCTACCGCGGCCTCGATGAAGGAGGCGAATAACGGGTGTGGCGCGAAGGGGCGCGATTTCAGCTCGGGATGGAACTGCACGCCTATGAACCAGGGGTGGTCCTGATATTCGACGATTTCCGGCAGCACGCCGTCGGGCGACATGCCGGAGAACAGCATGCCGTGCTGCTCCAGCCGCCCCTTATAGGCGGTGTTGACCTCGTAGCGGTGCCGGTGGCGTTCCGAGATTTCGGTCGAGCCGTAAATGCCCGCGACCCGGCTGCCGCGCTGAAGCTTTGCGGCATAAGCACCGAGCCGCATGGTCCCGCCGAGATCGCCGCCGGCGCGCCGCGTCTCCAGTTCGTTGCCGCGCAGCCATTCGGTCATCAGGCCTACCACCGGCTCTGATGTGGGCGCGAATTCGGTGGAGTTGGCTTCCGAGATGCCGCAAAGATTACGCGCCGCCTCGATCACCGCCATCTGCATTCCAAAACAAATCCCGAAATAGGGCACGTGGCGCTGGCGTGCGAATTGCGCCGCGCGAATTTTCCCTTCCGCCCCGCGCTGGCCGAAGCCGCCGGGCACCAGGATGCCGTTGACGTGCTCAAGGAAAGGCGCGGCGTCCTCGTTCTCGAATACTTCCGACTCGATCCAGTCGAGATTGACCCTCACCGTGTTGGCGATGCCGCCATGCGAGAGCGCTTCGATCAGCGATTTATAGGCGTCCTTCATGCCGGTATATTTGCCGACGATCGCGATCGTGACCTTCCCTTCCGGGCTGCGCACGCGTTCATTGATCGTGCGCCAGGTGGAAAGATCGGGTGACGCGGCAGTCTCGATCCCGAAGGCCGCGAGCACCTCGTTGTCCAGCCCTTCGGCGTGATAGGCCTCGGGCACCGCGTAGATGTTGTCCACGTCGCGCGCCTCGATCACCGCGCTTTCGCGCACATTGCAGAACAGGCCGAGCTTGCGCCGTTCCGCCTGCGGGATCGGACGATCGGTGCGGCAGAGCAGGATGTCCGGCTGGATGCCGATCGACAGCAGCTCGCTTGACCGAATGCTGCGTCGGCTTGGTCTTCAACTCACCGGCGGTCGGGATGTAAGGCAGCAACGTGAGGTGGATGTAGATCGCGTGGTTGCGCGGCAGATCATTGCCGAGTTGCCGGATCGCTTCCAGGAACGGCAGGCTCTCGATGTCGCCGACCGTGCCGCCGATCTCGCACCAGCACGAAATCGAAGCCTTCATTGCCCGTCGCGGATGAATTCCTTGATGGCGTTGGTGACGTGCGGGATGACCTGGATGGTGGCGCCGAGATAATCGCCGCGCCGCTCCTTGGCGAGGATGTCCTGGTAGATGCGGCCGGTGGTGATGTTGTCCTGCCGCGTCGCGGGACGGCCGGTGAAGCGTTCGTAATGGCCGAGATCGAGATCGGTCTCCGCCCCGTCGTCGGTGACGAAAACCTCGCCGTGCTGATAAGGCGACATCGTGCCCGGATCGACGTTGAGATAGGGATCGAGCTTGCGCAGCCGGACCTTGTAGCCGCGCGCCTGCAGGAGCGCGCCGAGCGCCGCTGAAGCGAGACCTTTTCCGAGGGAGGAGACCACGCCGCCGGTGATGAAGATGTACCGCGCCATGGGGCTCAAGCTTTAATCCGGCCAAATCGATTCGACGAGGATTTATTGGCGGCAACGGTGCGGCGGCGGAGGCCGCAAACGGACCATTGCTGCCGCCCGATCCTCATGGTCCGCCCATATCCTCAAGCATTACATTAAGAGTGGGGCCAAGCCGTCAGCCGCACTTATCCAGAGCTGTCGAGCGGCCCGCTTACTGCGAGCGCGGGGCCTGCGGCGTCGAGGGCTGCGCCGGCTGGCCCGGGAACTGGTCGAGCAGGCTGCCTCCGGGCGTCGCCGGGGCGCGGGCTGCCCGGCTGCGGCTGACCCGCGGGCGGCGCCCGAGCCCCCGAAGATCGAGGTGGGCCTGCGCTCGACGCCCGCCAGAATGGACAGGATCAGGCTGGTGGAAAAGAATACCGCGGCCAGGATTGCGGTCGTGCGGGTGAGCACATTGGCAGTGCCGCGGCTGGACAGAAAACCGCCTCCGCCGCCCATGCCAAGCCCGCCCCCTTCAGATTTCTGCAGCAGGACGACGCCGATCATGGCGAGCACCACCATGAGATGAATGACAATGACTACGGTCTGCATAAGCCGGTCCAATCAAGCGGCGCTGGCCCTCGGGCCGCGCTAGTGTCCGAAATCCGAAGTTCGCCCAACTTTGCGGCAACCTCAGAGCGAACTTCGGATTTGCAGGACACTAGCAAATTCAAAGTTCTAGTGTCGTTTGGTTCAGAAATTCGCTGAGCAACTTGCGGCAGGCATGAAGCGAATTTCGACCCGACACTAGGCGACAATTGCCATATGGGAAGTCGGGGCGGTCTCTACACGATCCTGGCTACCACGGCGCATATCCTGCGGGAACCGGTTGTCATGCGCCTGGCTAATGGTTAGCGCGCGAACCGCGTAGTTCCGCAATCTGCGCAGTGATTGCTTCCGCAAAACCGTACCCACTTTTGCTGATCGCGCGCCGCATGATGCTAGCTCAGCCGCAGGCGGCCGCTATGGCCAGAAATTCGGAGGCTTTCAGGCTGGCGCCACCGACCAGGGCGCCATTGACATTGCCGACCGCCATCAGTTCGCGCGCGTTGGAAGGCTTCACCGAACCGCCATAGAGGATCCGGATACGCTGCCCCTCGGCCCCATAGCGGCGGGCCAGCCGCTCGCGCAGAAAACTATGCACCTCAGCGACATCCGACGGCCGTGGCGTGAGCCCGGTGCCGATAGCCCAGACCGGCTCATAGGCGAGGATCAGGTTGGTCGCCGTGGCCTGTTTCGGAAGGGAACCATCAATCTGCTGGCGCACCACCGGGATGGTTTCTTTCGCCTCGCGCTGCGCCTTGGTTTCGCCGACGCAGACGATGGCGGTCAGGCCGGCGCGGTGCGCGGCCAGTGCCTTGAGCCGGACAAGTTCGTCCTCCTCGCCATGCAGCGAGCGGCGTTCGGAATGACCGACGATCACGGCGGCGGCGCCCGCATCCGCCAGCATTTCAGCGGAGATGTCGCCGGTGAAGGCTCCCGACGGCTCCGGATGGCAGTCCTGCGCGCCGATTGTGACTGTCGAACCTGCGGCGGCCGCGGCAAATTCCTTCAGCAGCGGTGCCGGGGGGCAGACCATCAAGTCGACTTTGCCTGCGAGGTCGCGGCCGCCCTGCAGAACAGCCTTGAGCTCCGTAAGCGAACTGCGCAGGCCATTCATTTTCCAATTGCCCGCCACCAGCGGCCGCGGCGTATTCGCCATCCCTATATCCTCGGATTTTTCTTCTTCCC
The DNA here is from genome assembly GCA_963731585.1 of uncultured Alphaproteobacteria bacterium. Classification (GTDB taxonomy): domain Bacteria; phylum Pseudomonadota; class Alphaproteobacteria; order Rhizobiales; family Xanthobacteraceae; genus CANKHA01. The sequence goes on along the minus strand of CAVSWC010000001.1, from coordinate 82,333 downwards.
ATGGTGCGGGTAGCAGACCGGGCCAGCCCACGCCAGAGGTCCAACCTTGCCACGCGGTAATGTTGCGGCGGCGGCAAAATCTTGCGGCGGCGCAAGGCGATCTTTATGATAAGACCTTGCGGCGCTTGAACGGCGTCGGCGCCCGCGCATTCCCAACCATGCACAGGTCCCATGCTTAGAGGTATCAAGAACGCCTCCACCGGTCGTATCGGCAAAGCCATCATGACCGTGGTGCTAGGCCTGCTCGCGCTCAGCTTCGCGGTCTGGGGGATCGGCGACGTATTCCGTGGCTTCGGCCGCTCCGCGCTCGCCAAGGTGGGGAGCACCGAAATCGGCATCGAGCAGTTCCGCACGATCTACAACGACCGGCTGCAGCAGCTCAGCCGCGAGGTCGGGCGACCCGTCTCCATGGATCAGGCGCGCGCCTTCGGCTTCGACCGTCAGGTGCTCGGCCAATTGATCGCGGAAGCCGCGCTCGACGAGCGCGCCCGGCAGATGGGCCTGAACATTTCCGATGCGGACGTGGCCAATTCGATCATGAACGATCCCTCCTTCCGCGGGTTCACCGGCGGTTTCGATCGGGCCCGGTTCGAGGCGATCATCCGCCAGGCCGGCTATAGCGAGTCGCGTTATGTTGCGGAGCATCGCAAGCAGATGCTGCGCCGGCAGATCGTCGATACGGTGGCGGGCGAGCTCACGGTGCCGAAGGCGGCGGTGGAGGCCGAATATCGCTATAGCAACGAAGAACGCGCGATCGAATATGTCGTGCTCGACCGCTCGCAGGCCGGCGCCATCCCGCCGCCCTCCCCTGACGAACTGGCGAAATACTTCGAGGAGCGCAAAGGACAATTCCGCGCGCCGGAATATCGCAAGGTCGTCCTTGTCGTCGTCACACCCGCCGAGATCGCAAAGTGGGAGACGATCAGCGACGTCGACGCCCAGCGCATTTTCGAGGAACGGAAGGCGCGCTACAGCACGCCGGAGCAGCGTCACATCCAGCAGATGGTGTTCCCGGATGGCGACGAGGCGAAGGCAGCGTCTGAGAAAATTGCTCAAGGCACGGCGTTTGAAGCCGTGGCCCAGGAACGCGGGCTAAAAGAATCCGACATCGACCTCGGCACCATCCCGAAGTCCGGCATGATCGACCAGGCCGTGGCGGATGCCGCCTTCGCGCTCAAGGAAGGCGAAGTCAGCGCCCCGATCAAGGGACGCTTCGGCACCGCGCTCGTGCGCGTGCTGAAGATCCAGCCGGGCACGACCCTGACCTATGAACAAGTCGCCGATGATATCAAGCGCGACATAGCGTTGGAACAGGCCAAGGCGCAGGTTTCCAGCCTGCGCGACAAGCTCGAGGACGCACGCGCCGGCGGCGAGACGCTGGCGGAGGCAGCCGAAAAGCTGAGACTCGCCAGCCGCACCATCGAGGCCATCGACCGCAATGGCCGCACGCCCGAAGGCGTTCCGGTTTCCGACCTGCCAAAGCCAGGCGAGCTCGGACCGGCGATTTTCGCCACGGATGTCGGCGTTGAGAACGATCCGCTGCAGCATGAGAATGGCTTTATCTGGTACGACGTCGTCGGCACCACGCCGGCGCGCGAGCGCAGCCTGGATGAGGTGAAGGCCGAGATCGAGATACGTTACATCAATGACGAGATCGCCAAGCGGCTGAAGACCAAGGCCGATGCCATGGTCGAGAAGCTGAAGGCGGGCGGCTCGTTGCAGGACGTCGCCGCGGAAGACGCGCTCAAGGTGGAAACCGCCTCCGGCGTCAAGCGCGGCGATCCGACGGAAAATCTTTCTGGTGCTGACGATCAACGCCATCTTCCGAACGCCCAAGGGCGCGGCCGGCTCCGCCGAGGGTGTGCAGGCAACGCAGCGTGTGGCGTTCCGGGTCCAGGACACAAAAACGCCAGAACTGGATATGGACTCCCCCGATGCCAAGCGCATTTCCGATGAATTGCGCCGTGCGCTTGCCGAAGAATTGCTTGCCGGCTATGCGGAGCGGCTGGAGCGTGATGTCGGTGTCACCATCAACCCGAGCGCCTTGAATCAGGTCACCGGCGGCGGCAGCACGAACTGAGCGTTCCGATGCAGATCGAACCATCGGCAGGGGAATTCGCCGAGCGCTACGCGCGCGGCGAAGCGCAGGTGGTCTGGACCACGCTGGTCGCCGACCTGGAAACACCGGTTTCTGCCTTCATCAAGATCGCCGGCGGCAAGCCAATGAGCTTCCTGTTGGAATCGGTGGAAGGCGGCGACACCCGCGGCCGCTATTCCATCATCGGGCTTGAACCGGATCTTGTGTGGCGCACGCAAGGCGCCAAGGCCGAGATCAATCGTGCCGCTCGCAACAAGCCTGATGGCTTCTCGCCCTGCCCGCAGCCACCGCTGCAGGCCTTGCGCGCATTGCTGCAGGAAAGCCGCATCAGCCTGCCGGAGAAGCTGCCGCCGATGGCGGCCGGCGTCTTTGGCTATCTGGGCTATGACATGGTGCGGCTGATGGAGGAATTGCCGCCGCCTAATCCGGACCCGATCGGGATTCCGGATGCTGTGCTCATCCGTCCGACGCTGGTAATCATCTTCGACGCGGTCGAGGACACGCTCACCGTTGTGACGCCGGTGCGTCCTGAACAGGGTGTCGCCGCCAAGCCGGCGCTGGCGCGTGCACAAGAGCGTCTGGCGCAAATCGTCGACGCGCTTGACCGTCCGCTCGATAAGGAAGCCGCCCAGGCTGACACGGGTCCGCTGACAACGCGCACCGGTTTCCAACACCCCTGCCGCCGACTACCGCCAGATGGTGCTGAAGGCGAAGGAATACATTGCCGCTGGCGACGTGTTCCAGGTCGTGCTGGCGCAGCGCTTCGAAGCGCCCTACGCGCTGCCGCCCTTTTCGCTCTACCGCGCGCTGCGCCGGGTCAATCCGTCGCCTTATCTCTATTTCATCGACCTTGGCGATTTCGCGCTTACCGGCTCGAGCCCGGAAATCTTGGTGAAGGTGGCGGACGGGAAAGTCACCATCCGCCCGATCGCCGGCACGCGGCCGCGTGGCGCGAGCCCGCACGAGGACAAGGCCCTGGAGGACGAACTCCTTGCCGATCCGAAGGAGCGCGCGGAACATCTCATGCTGCTCGATCTCGGCCGCAACGACGTGGGCCGCGTCGCCGAGATCGGCACCGTGAAGGTCACGGACCAGTTCTTCGTCGAGCGCTACAGCCACGTGATGCATATCGTTTCCAATGTGGAAGGCCGGCTCGGGGACAAATACGACGCCATCGATGCACTCGCCGGGGGATTTCCCGCGGGCACGGTCTCCGGCGCGCCGAAAGTGCGCGCGATGGAAATCATCGACGAACTGGAAAAGGAAAAGCGCGGGCTTTATGCCGGCGCGGTCGGTTATTTCTCCGCCGCGGGCGAGATGGATACCTGCATCGTGCTGCGCACCGCCTTGGTGAAGGACGGCGTGATGTATGTGCAGGCCGGTGCCGGCATCGTCGCCGACTCCAATCCCGAGGCCGAGCAGCAGGAATGCGTCAACAAGGCCAAGGCGCTGTTCCGTGCGGCCGAGGAAGCGCGGCGTTTCGCCAGCAGCGCCAAACGGGGGCAGTAAGCCGCAACGATATCGGGAGACGGCCATGTCGCACGATCGCTCTGCCAAATGGAAGCACGATGGCGTCCGGGTGATTCCGGCGCACTCGCTCGACCCGAATACTGCGCAGACGCCTGGAATGCACCGCAAGGCGGCAATCAACCTTGCGCGCGCCGGCGCGCAAAAGCTGTGGGCCGGCACCGTCGCGATCGAGCCCAATGCGAAGACCGGCGCGCATCATCACGGCGAGCTTGAGAGCATCATCTATGTCGTGCGCGGCAGAGCACGGATGCGCTGGGGGGAGCGGCTGGAATTCACCGCCGAGGCCGGCCCCGGCGATTTCATCTTCGTGCCGCCGTATGTGCCGCATCAGGAGATCAATGCCAGCCCGAGCGAGCCGCTTGAATGCGTCGTGGTGCGCAGCGACAACGAAGCGGTCGTGGTGAATCTCGAGATCGCGCCGGCCGAGCCGCCGGAACAGGTCAAATGGATCGATCCGATCCATAAAGCATGACCGTCCAGGTTCCCGCGGTCGCCTTGACCCTCTCAAGAGCCGCGTCTAAGACCTTAGTCCGTAACGGATAATCATTTGATCCTCGCCCTTGGGAGCCGCCGGAAGCGGCGCCTCGAAGGGTGATGACATCATCTGTGTCGCCATGATCCTGCTGATCGACAATTACGACAGCTTCACCTTCAACCTGTTCCACTACCTGGGCGGGCTGGGGGCGGACGTGGCCGTGCATCGCAATGACAAGATCGCGGTGAAGGATGTGATCGCCGCCGAGCCGGAGGCGATCGTGCTGTCGCCCGGCCCCTGCACGCCGAACGATGCCGGCATCTGCCTCGATCTGATCAAGCAAGCGGCGCCGACCATTCCGATCTTCGGCGTTTGCCTGGGCCATCAGGCCATCGGCCAGGTTTTCGGCGGCGAGGTGGTGCGCGCGCCGGTGCCGGTACACGGCAAATTGTCCGAGATGAAGCACAAAGGCCAAAGCGTGTTTCGCGGCATCAACGGTCCGTTCAAGGCGACGCGCTATCACTCGCTGGTCGTGGACCGCAAAAGCATGCCGCAGGAGCTTTCCGTCACCGCCGAAACCGACGACGGGCTGGTCATGGGACTGGCGCACACCAAGCTTCCGGTGCACGGCGTGCAGTTTCATCCCGAGAGCATCGCTTCGGAACACGGTCATCTGATTTTGCGGAATTTTCTGGAGCTCACCGCCGACTGGAATGCGAAGCAAGGACGCGGCAAGAACGCGACGCGCAAACCGGAACATTGAAGGGAGCGGATGTGACCGACGATTTCAAGGCGCTTATCCGCAAGGTGGCGACCGGCGCTGCCTTGAGCCGCGATGAAGCCGCCAAAGCTTTCGACTTGATGATGTCCGGCGCGGCAACGCCATCGCAGATGGGCGGCCTGTTGATGGCGCTGCGCGTGCGCGGCGAAACCATCGAAGAGATCACCGGCGCGGTGAGCACGATGCGCGCGAAAATGCTGCGGGTGGAAGCGCCCGCCGGCGCGATCGATGTGGTCGGCACCGGCGGCGATGCCTCGGGCACCTACAACATCTCCACCTGCGCGGCGCTGATCGTTGCGGGCGCCGGCGTGCCGGTCGCCAAGCATGGCAACCGCGCGCTCTCCTCGCGTTCCGGCGCAGCCGACGTGCTGGTGGCGCTCGGCGTCAAGATCGAGCTGACGCCTGAACAAGTGTCGCGCTGCATCCGTGAGGCCGGCATCGGATTCATGTTCGCGCCCGCGCATCATCCCGCGATGAAGAATGTTGCGGCGACCCGCGTGGAACTCGGCACGCGCACCATCTTCAACCTGCTTGGACCGCTGTCTAACCCGGCGGGCGTGAAGCGGCAGATGGTCGGCGTCTTCTCCCGACAATGGGTGGAACCGCTGGCGGAAGCCTTGAAAAACCTCGGGTCTGAAAGCGCCTGGGTCGTGCACGGCTCCGACGGGCTAGACGAAATCACCATCTGTGGGCGCACCAGCGTTGCAGCCCTGGAGAATGGAAAGGTGCGCGTATTCGAGATCGCCCCAGAAGACGTCGGTCTTGCCCGCGGTAAGCCAGAGGATCTGCGCGGCGGCGATCCGGAAGCCAACGCAGCCGCGCTGCTCGACGTGCTCAAAGGCGCCAAAGGCCCGCATCGCGATGTGTCGGTGATCAATGCCGGCGCGGCACTGGTCGTTGCGGGCAAAGCTGCCAATTTGAAGGACGCCGTGGCGCTGGCGCAGCAGTCCATCGATTCCGGCGAGGCCAAGAAACGACTCGACCGCCTTGCTGCCGTATCGCATGCGTGATCCATGGCCGACATCCTCACCCAAATCGAAGCTTATAAGCGCAAGGAGATCGACGCTGCCAAGCGCCGGCGGCCGCTCGGCACGATCGAGGCGCAAGCCCGCGCCGTCTCCGCCCCGCGCGGTTTTCTGCACGCCATCGAGCGCAAGCTTGCGGCCGGCGACTATGCGCTGATCGCCGAGATCAAGAAGGCGAGCCCGTCCAGGGGATTGATCCGGGCCGATTTCGATCCGCCTTCGCTCGCGCGCGCCTATGCGGCGGGCGGCGCGGTCTGCCTCTCGGTCCTCACCGATGCGCCTTCATTTCAGGGCCGCCCCGATTTCCTCGGCGCCGCCCGGGCGGCGACGTCGCTCCCGGTGCTGCGCAAGGATTTCCTGTATGACCCCTATCAAGTGGTGGAGGCGCGGGCCTGGGGCGCCGACTGCATCTTGATCATCATGGCGGTGGTGGACGACGCTACAGCGGAAGAGCTGGAAGACGTTGCCTGCGCCCACGGCATGGACGTCCTGCTGGAAGTGCACAACGAAGATGAACTCTCGCGCGCGCTGAAATTGAAATCGCGCCTGATCGGAATCAATAACCGCGACCTGAAAACATTCGAGACGACGCTTGCCGTGAGCGAGCGGCTTGCGCCGATGCTGCCGAAGGACCGTGTGGCGGTGGGCGAAAGCGGCCTGTTTGAGCCGGCAGATCTGGCGCGGCTGCGGCGGGTGGGCATCTCGGCGTTCCTGGTGGGTGAGAGCCTGATGCGGCAACCCGATGTGGAAGCCGCAACCAAGGCGCTGCTTCGCCGCGACGTAGCGGACGCGAGGTAACGATGGCGCGCAAGAGCAAGCTCACGCATCTCGCCAGCAGCGGGGAGGCGCGCATGGTCGATGTCTCGGACAAAGACATCACCGAGCGCGTCGCGACCGCCGAAGGCCGCGTGATCATGACGACGCAAAACGCTCGACCTAGTGCTCGGCGGCGACGCCAAGAAAGGCGACGTGCTCGGTGCCGGCCGGATCGCGGGGATCATGGCGGCCAAGAAGACGCATCAACTCATTCCGCTGTGCCATCCGCTGCCGATCACCAAGGTTGAGGTGGAGATAACCCCCGACCACACGCTGCCCGGCCTGATCGTGCGCGCCACGGTCAAGGTTACCGGTCAGACCGGCGTGGAGATGGAAGCGCTGACCGCGGTATCGGTCGCCTGCCTGACGATCTACGACATGGTCAAGGCGGTGGAGCGCGGCATGACCATCGAAGCCATCCACCTGGTCGAGAAGCGCGGAGGGAAATCCGGGCACTATCGCGCGAAGGAGTGAGCGGTGGCTTTGTTATCGGTGGGCGACGCGCTTTCGCGGGTATTGCAGGATGTAGAGCCGTTGCCGGCGGAGCACGTTCCGCTCACAGAAGCAGCCGGGCGCGTCCTTGCCGCCGATGTTGCGGCCCGCATCACACAGCCGCCGGCCGACGTATCCGCCATGGATGGATATGCGGTGCGTGCCGACGATGTTGCGAGCGTTCCCGCAAGATTGAAGGTCATCGGTGAAGTCGCCGCGGGACATCCCTTTGCGACGCCCATTGCGGCGGGCGAAGCGGCGCGCATCTTCACCGGCGGCGTTCTGCCGGCCGGCACCGATACCGTGGTTATTCAGGAAAACACCACATGCCAGGACAGCGTGGTGGTGATCAATTCGTCCGTAGCGCGCGGAAAGAACGTGCGCACCCGCGGACTCGATTTCAAGCAAGGCGACGTGCTGCTGCCGAAAGGCCGCCGCCTGACCGCCCGCGACTTGATGCTGGCGGCGGCGATGAACCATGCGACCGTGCCGCTGCATCGCGTCCCGCAAGTCGCGGTACTGGGCACCGGCGACGAGCTCCGGCCGCCGGGCTCAGAGCTGCGGCCCGGCCAGGTGGTCTATTCCAACGGCTTCGCTCTCGGCGCGCTGGCGCGTCAGGAAGGCGCATCGACGATCGATCTCGGCATTGCGCCCGACCGCATCGATGCCATCGCCGGTGCCGTGCGACGCGCGCGCACGATCGGCGCCGACATTCTGGTGACGGCGGGCGGCGCATCGGTCGGCGATCATGATCTGGTGCAGCAGAGCCTGGCCGCCGAAGGCCTCACCCTCTCCTTCTGGAAAGTCGCCCTCCGCCCGGGCCGGCCGGTGATGCATGGACGGCTCGGCGGCATGCATGTGCTCGGCCTGCCCGGCAATCCGGTCTCCTCCTATGTCTGCGCCTTGCTCTTTCTCGTCCCGCTCATCCGGCGTCTGTCGGGGCGCACGGATTTGTCGGCCGCTTCCGAAACGGCGGTGCTGGGCAGCGACCTGCCGGCGAATGACGAGCGCATGGATTTTCTGCGCGCCACCCTCAGCGTCGGCTCCGACGGCGCGCCGGTGGCGACGCCGTTGCCTCTGCAGGACTCATCGATGATGGCGGCTTTGGCCAAAGCCGACTGCCTGCTGATTCGGCAAGCGCATGCCCCCGCGCTGCCATCCGGTAGCGAATGCCCCATCGTTAAGCTGCGGTTTTAGCGGCCTCGCCGCATTGTTCATCCCAAATTAAAAGGTTGCGGAACACATATCGAACAGATAGGGTATGTTCATGCTTTGTTTCGACCCTGTCCCGTGGTTTCCAGCCTTTTCCGGGAGAAGAGCCAGCGATGCTGACGCGCAAACAATTCGAACTCCTCCGCTTCATCCATGAGCGCGTCAAGGAGGCCGGCGTGCCGCCCTCCTTCGACGAGATGAAGGACGCTCTGGACCTGCGGTCCAAGTCCGGCATCCACCGCCTGATCACGGCGCTGGAGGAGCGCGGCTTCATCCGCCGTCTGCCGAACCGCGCCCGCGCCATCGAGGTCATCAAGTTGCCCGAGAGCGTCGCCCACGGCATGGGTGGAGGCGGCAACGGCCGGCGCGGCTTTACCCCGAGCGTCATCGAAGGCGATCTCGGCCGCGTGCGGCAACTTGCAGCCGATGACGAAGGCAACGGCCGGCCAATCGCTGTCCCGGTCATGGGCCGCATCGCCGCCGGCACGCCGATCGAGGCGATCCAGACCCGTACCCACACCATCAATATGCCGCCGGACCTGCTGACGTCCGGCGAGCACTTCGCCCTCGAGGTGCGCGGCGACTCCATGATCGAGGCCGGCATTCTCGATGGCGACACGGCGCTGATCAAACGCATGGAGGCTGCCGAGACCGGCGACATCGTCGTGGCGCTGATCGACGACGAGGAAGCGACGCTGAAGCGCTTCCGCCGCCGCGGCGCGTCGATCGCGCTTGAGCCCGCCAACACCGCCTACGAAGTCCGCATCCTTCCGCCTAACCGGGTGCGCATCCAGGGCAAGCTGGTCGGGCTGTTCCGGAAATACTGATCGGCTTTGAATTCCGGAATTCCGTCATCATGGCCGGGCATAGCCCGTCGAAGACGGGCGTTACCGCCTGATGTCCCGACCATTTCCATTCATCAGGCAGAGCATGCTTGCGCCAGCGTGTTCCCGCGCGGCAAGCGCCAGGGGAACCCAAGCGATGGCCGCGACGTTGATCGGTGCGGAGACGGCCATGAAAACACCAGAAGCCTCGCTGCGGCAATAATCTTGTTGATAGCAGCCCCAGCCATCGCTGCCCCTGAGGGCAGTGGCGCGGCTACGTCTTCCGAGCAAGCGCCGGGTCAGCTCTCCCGGACGCAAGCTGATCCTGCCGCAAGCGCTGCGGTTGAATCTCCCCAGGCAAAGCAAGCACCGGATCGCATAACGCGGGCGCAGGGCCGCATTCGCGCTTCCAACCAACCACGTTTGCGGATGGGCGGCAGTCGAGCCACGAAGGGTGTGGCAGGTTACACGCGTCCTCCTCGCGGTCTGAAGGCCCCGCCCGCCAATCGCCTCAGGATGAATTGAAAAGTAGCTTCCTAGTTTAGGGCCGAGCTTCCGGCGTCGGTAACGCGGGTGGCGCTTTTTTCCCGTCGACAATCAATCCCCCGGCTCCAGATCCTCGGCGCGCGGCGTGGCATCGCGCGCGGCCGGGCGGGCGGCTGGAGCGGGTTCTGCCTCGGCGATCGGCGGCACAGTGGGCGCCCAGGGGCGGTCATAGCCCGGCGCCCGCGTCGGTGTGATGGCGAAGCCGTCCCCCGCCCGCCGCAAGCTCACCGCGCCGGTTCGCAGCCGTGACTGACGATCGCTCACCATCGATTGGCAGGACGATGGGCCGTTACCGGGCGTGACCACCACTGCCGCGCGGCGGCAATCGTCCGCAAAGGCTTCCGGCGACAGCGCCAGCGCGACGAAGCGGCCATCCGCCAGGCGCGCCACGCACCCTGCAGCATCGCATTTTGTTCCTTCGGGCAGGCTGGCGTCACCCGGGGCGCGCGCGTCGCCATCCGCAGCGAGCCATTCACGAACTGCAAAACTATCGCTTCCGGTTTTGATCACCGCCAACTGGCCGCCGCTGCCGCGCGCGGCAACGACACGGCCGTCGGAAGCGACGAATATGTCGGGCGATGGTGTCGCCAGCGCCCATACACAGGCAAGGACGACGGCGACGCCACCGCTCCAGCGCAAGGGCGTGCGCAGAAGGCAGACGAGCAGCAGGCCGACGGTGCCGAGGAGCAACGGACCGATGCCGAAGGCGCTGATGCGGCCCACCGCGCCGGGTAGTCCGGCGACCCACAAGGCCACCGCGTCCATCCAGCGGATGCCCTCTCCCATCAAGCGCCAGAAAAAACCGTCAAAGCCGAAAGGCAACATCAGCACAGCGACCAAGCCCATCGGCATGATCCACAACGACACGATCGGCATGGCCAAAAGATTCGCGAGCACGCCATAAGGCGCCGCGCGGTGGAAGTGATAGGCCGCATAGGGCGTGGTCGCGAGCCCGGCAACCAATGACGCCAGGATCAGGGCGGCAATTTCTCGCCCGCCCCAGAGCGCGACCCGCGCATGCAGCTTGTCATCCGCGTTCGGGCGCCCCCAGCCAAGGCCGTTGCCGTAGACCGCCACCAGCGCCAGCGTGGCGGCGAACGACATCTGGAAACTCGGATGCACGACGGCCTCGGGCGTGACCAACATCACCGCCAGCGCCGCGATCGCGAGCGTGCGCAGCGTCAGCGCGGTGCGGTCGAGCATCACCGCGAAGAGCACGATGCTCAGCATGATGAAGGAGCGTTGCGTCGCCACCTCCGCTCCCGACAGCACGAGATAGAAAGCGGCGACCGCGAATGCCGCCAGCGCGGCAAATTTCTTGATCGGATAGCGGCTGGCGAAGGTCGGCAGCAGCGCAAACCCGGCGCGGAAAACAAAGAACACGAAGCCCGCCACCAGCGCCATGTGGTATCCGGAGATCGACAGCACATGCGCCAGGCCGGAGATATACATGGCGTCGTTCAGTTCTTTCGAAATGGCGTCGCGCTTGCCGGTGATCAGCGCCGAGGCGATGGCGCCTTCATCTCCCGGGACCACCGCGCGGATCCGCTTGTCGATGCCATCGCGCAGAGCGCCGACCGCGGCGGCATAACGCAGCCGCCATGTTTGGGCGGTCGGCGGCTCGGCGGTCTTGATCTGTCCGAGCACATAGCCGGACGCGCCGATCTGCTGGAAGTAGAGGTCGCGGGCGAAGTCATAGCCGCCCGGCCGCAAGGGCGCGAGCGGCGGCGCCAAGCGCGCGCGCATTTCCACAAAGGCTCCGACCGGGGGCGCCGTGCCTTTGCGCACCGCGACGCGCACGCGCTCCAGGCTCTGCGGGAGCCGCCCGCCCTCGACGCGATGCGCGCGCACCACGATGCGGTCGCTGCGCTCGCGCTCCTCGCGCACCTCGACCCAGCCGCTGATGGTGAGCGTTGCAGGCGCCGCCAGCACCGGATGCGCGATATTCGCGCTCCGTAGCGTCGCCACCGCAAAGCCGGCGGCTATGGCGGTGAAAGCAAGCGCGAGCGGAAAGGCGACCGGCCGCTTGCGCAGCAGCATGGCGCAAACAACGCAGGTCAACGCGAGTGCCGCCGCGGCGAAAGCCGATGGCTCGTGCTCGGCGGCGAAGTAAAGCGCGATGCCCGAGCCGAAAGCCACCGGCAGCCACGGTACGAGCCGGCCGGGCGCAACGTCGGCCAGCGCCCATTCTTTTAATAGGGTCGGGACAGACTGGGTGAGGCGTGTCCAGGAAGCGGGCCATCGCCAAGCGTTCGCGCGCGGCCCGCCCAGCGGCCACGGCGTCGTCCGCCCACGCCCCGTACCCTGACCCAACATCACACAACGCCCCTGCGGGGCATGCTACATGAAGCTTTATCGGGAGCTAGGGGGGCCGTTCGGCCTTTTGCGCTGCAGGATTCAGAAAAATCGCTGCATGTCTTCTGTTCACGAGTGGAGCCGAAAGCGAGGTCTAACGGCTCCTGAACTACGCGTGCTGTTATCAACGCGCTATCAACAGGTTTTTCCGAATAGAACCAAGCGCTTGCACTTTTCCTCGCATATCTCGCGTATGCACGCCTTTTTCCTCGACGAATTCTGTATCCTGTTGCTGCCTGCTCATCCGGGGGCGCCATCATGAGGCGTCTTGATTGGCGGAGCGGGTGCGGCGCCTGCGGATGGTTTCGCAAGCCATCTCCGGGAGCCTCGGGGTTGCTGCCCGGCCCTACTACGAGGGCCCGCCGCGTGGCAGACGCTCCCGGACGAACGCAGGCGGAAGCCTGCGGGATCAGGCCGAAAGGCCGGTCCGGGTGTCGAACGGAGCAGTCCCGACGGCAAAAACCGCCGCGGTGGAGCGCCGAGAGGCGAGCGTGTCTCGTGGACGTTTGCGCAGACTGCGTAAACTTGTCTGCGGCGCAAGACACGCGCCGCGCCTCGCAAGCGTGGAATTGTTGACGCGCCTGTCGGCGCTCCGCTCCCTCGGATTTTTTCGGGGAAGAAAAAGACAGGCGCACCCGTCGCCTGACAAGAACACGGGCCGCTGACGCTTGGCTGTTTGACAATTGAATCGGGAAGGACGAGGACGCGCCGCGAACTCTCTTCTCCCTCCCACTCGTGGGGAGGGTGGCGAGCAATCTTGTCGGCGAGCGCGGCGACGTGAGGCACGAAGACCCCACTCAGCTCCCGCCGGTCAGGAACTTTGTAAATCACGCCCCAACTAGTTCAGCCAGCCAGAGTACTGTGCATAATCTGCCCGCACTTGAGGACGCTACTCCCAGGGCGTCGCGCTAACCGGCCTTCTTCTGCCGCGCGCTCGAACGCCCCCGCTTCTGCGGCGTTCGCGTGCTCCGGCTCGCGGCTTTTCGCGGAGATTCGCCGCGGCGTTCGCTTTGCACGCTGGCCCGGAGCGCATCCATCAGGTTGACGACATTAGAGGGCGCGAGTTCCTTCGGCCTTTCGATCTTCAATCCCTTCTGCTTTCTCTGCAGCAGATCCTTCAGCGCATCCTCGTAACGATCCTCAAACTTCTCCGGCTGAAACTTCGCGCGCTTTTGTTCGACGATATGCGCCGCCAGGTCCAGCATGTCTTTTGTTATTTTCTGATCGGTAATGTCGTCGAAGTATTCTTCCTCGTTGCGGACCTCGTAGGGATAGCGCAGCGTGAGCCCCATCATTCCCTTGCCGCGAGCTTCCAAAGCAAAGATGTGCTCCCGAGAGGTGAAGACGATTTTGCCGATCGCGACCATTCCTTCACGCCGGATCGCCTCGCGGATCACGGCGAAAGCCTCCTGCCCTATTTCTCCGTCCGGGACGATGTAATAAGGATTGTTGATGTAGAGCTCGTCGATCTCGTTCTTCTCCACGAACTGATCTATCTCGACCACGCGTTTGCTTTCGATGGCGACCGCTTCCAGCTCTTCGGGTTCAAGCTCCAAATATTCGCCCTTGCTCACCTCATAGCCCTTGACGATGTCGTCGCTCGAGACCTCATCGCCGGTGTCCGCGTCGACTTTCCGGTAACGGATCCGGTTGCCGGTAGCCTTATGAATTTGGTGGAAGCTGATCTTTTCGCGCTCGGACGTCGCCGGATAAAGAGCTATCGGGCACGACACAAGGGACAGCTTTAGGTATCCCTTCCAATAGGCACGCGGCGCCATCGACCTCTCCATTACGCTGAAACTGTGACATTACGCTGAAACTGCGACTTAACGGCAGCCGTGCGCAATCGTTCCTGTTTTGGCTTTGTTCGGCCGGCTCTTCTCGCTAGAATCCTAAAATCGTTAGTGATTCGAGGAATGACATGCCCCCAAGCGCACAAAAGAAAATGTTCCACGCGACCATGCTGGTGACCCGCGTTGAAGAATGGTGCGTAGAGGCGGAAACAGCGGAGGAAGCGCGCGAAATGCTGGCCTCCGGCGAGGGCCATGCCTGCCATGTTGGCGACCGCACCTACGTGGACGTGGAGCGATTCGACGACGCTGCCTGACCGCGCGTCGATCAGCTGACGCGATCGCGCCCCAATCTCATTTGCCCGTGTTCGCTCGGTTTTGGCCTTTGTGCGTCGGGTCCTGCGCTAATGAGTGGGCCACGCCACCGAATTCGCCTTCAACTTGGGACAGCAGAAAAAAACCCGGCCCATCAAGGGCCGGGTGCTGCTTGTGGGATTAGCGGCCTCCGCCCTGTTGGCCGCCCTGGCCGCCCTGGCCACCCTGCTGGCCGCCTTGGCCTGGCTTCTGCTGGCCGCCTTGGCCTGGTTTCTGCTGACCGCCTTGACCGCCTTGGCCACCTTGCTGGCCGCCTTGGCCACCTTGCTGACCACCTTGGCCGCCTTGCTGACCGCCTTGATTTTGCTCATTAGCCATTGTCGACATCCTTTCGCGATTGCCCCGTGAAGGCAATTCGCTGACGCTGCACGCGGTTCCTGCGTACCAAAGCGGACAGTGGGGGACAGCTGATTGCTAAACACCACCCCGGGCTGGGAGTCCTTGTCGCGCATGAAATTACCCTGGCCGCTCGAATTGCACCGGCGCCTCGGATTGCGGTCTGTGAGTGGGAGGCGCTATCGGCGTGCGAGAAATCCCATTATGGTCCTTCTGCGATTTCCGCAAAACGGGGGCGGCTGGTCGCTCCCGAGCAGAAGGAGGAAGCGATGAGCAAGGCATTACCGTTCCTGGCACTCACCTGCACTCTTTTGGCGGCGTTGCCTCCGGTGGCTGCGCTGGCTCAAGCCGACGATGGAGGACCTGCCGCCGAAGCTGCCGCTCCCCAGCTTCCGGCGGGCCACGTTGCGCGCTATCGCCTCACCTATATGAAATCCTCAACCACGACAGCAATTCGCTCAGCGACAGTCGTCAGTATTACCAACCAGTCGCAGGGCACATGCGTGACCTCGGTCGACTGGCGCGTCGGCTTTGGCAGCGTTACCTGCACCACCACGCTCTCGTTAGGCCGCGGGCAGACCGGCGAGCACTGTTCGCGCCCTCTTCCCGGCGCGATCGCCACCTGCAACGCGACGTGTTCTCCCGCCTTAGACTCCATCGAAGGCAACGCCGCTATTGGCTCAAATAACGTCACAGACTGCGACCGCATCGCAGTGGATGCTCGCCTCTATTACACGACAGGAACGAACGATACTGCGGTGTCGGCAGTGAGCAATCCGAACATTGTCAAACGCGGCCTCGGTAATATTGGAGACTAAATTAATCATCGGCTGGCGTAGGCCGGGCATCCGGTGGAATTGCATTCCGTCAAACAGCGGGTTGGGGGCGATCACCCCTTCTGCCCGCTCACCTTCGCCCAGGTGTCCCGCAAGCCGACGGTGCGGTTAAACACCATCCCGCCGGGCTGGGAGTCCTTATCGCGCACGAAATAGCCGTTGCGCTCGAATTGCACCGGCGCCTTGAAATTATCCGTCGCCAGCGCGGGCTCGAGCTTGGCATCGCTGATCACCTCCAGCGACTGCGCATTGAGATCGGCGGCAAAATTGCCGGCATCGGGATTTTCCCGCGTGAAGAGCTGGTGATAGATCCGCACTTCTGCCGGCACCGCGTCCGCAGCCGCAACCCAATGGATCGTGGCTTTCACCTTGCGGCCGTCCGGCGCGTTGCCCCCGCGCGTCGCCGGATCGTAAGTGCAGCGCAGTTCCACCACCTCGCCCGCCGCATTCTTCACCGCCTCGCGGCAGGTGATGAAATAGGCGTAGCGCAGCCGCACCTCAGTGCCGGGAGACAGCCGGAAGAATTTCTTCGGCGGATTCTCCATGAAATCTTCCTGCTCGATATAGATCTCGCGGCCGAAGCGGATTTTGCGCGTACCGGCTTCGGGCTGGTCCGGATGATTGACCGCGTCGAGCTGCTCGGTCTGGCCCTCCGGATAATTCTCGATCACGACCTTGAGTGGCCGCAGCACGGCCATGCGGCGCAGCGCGCTCTTGTTCAGCGTCTCGCGGATGGAAAATTCGAACATGCCGACGTCGACCATGCTGTTGGCCTTGGCGACGCCGATGCGGCCGACAAAGTCGCGCAAAGCTTCCGGCGGCACGCCGCGCCGCCGCAGACCCGCCAGCGTCGGCATGCGCGGATCGTCCCAGCCGCTGACATGCCCGCCGCGCACCAGCTCGGTCAGCACGCGCTTGGAGAGCACCGTATAAGTGAGATTGAGCCGGGCGAATTCGATCTGCCGCGGACGCGATGGCACCGGTAGGTTTTCCAGGAACCAGTCGTAAAGCGGGCGATGGTCCTCGAATTCCAGCGTGCAGAGCGAATGGGTGATGCCTTCAATGGCATCGGATTGCCCATGCGCGAAATCGTAGCTCGGATAGATCTTCCATTCCGGCCCGGTGCGTGGATGGCTGGCATGCAGGATGCGGTACATCACGGGATCGCGCAGGTTGATATTGCCCGCAGCCATGTCGATCTTGGCGCGCAACACGCGCGCGCCGTTCTGGAACTCGCCGGCGCGCATGCGGCGGAACAGATCGAGATTCTCCGCCACGCTGCGGTCGCGGAACGGGCTGTTCTTGCCCGGCTCGGTCAGCGTGCCGCGATTGACGCGCATTTCGGTCGCCGACTGGTCATCGACATAGGCCTTGCCGGCGCGGATCAGGTGCTCCGCCCACTCGTACAGCTGCTCAAAATAATCCGACGCATGGAAAAGGTGCTCGCCCCAATCGAAGCCCAGCCAATGCACGTCGGTTTTAATCGCATCGATATACTCCTGCTCTTCCCTCGTCGGGTTGGTGTCGTCGAAACGCAGATGGCAGCGGCCGGCGAATTCATTCGCGGCGCCGAAATTGAGCGCGATCGATTTGGCGTGGCCGATATGCAGATAGCCGTTGGGCTCGGGCGGAAAGCGCGTAACAATTCCCGTATGCCGCTTGGCGTCGAGATCGGCCTGCATGATGTCGCGAATGAAATCGCGCCCTGCCTCGCCGCTGCTGTCATTTGTCGTCATGCCTAAATTCCGTTGAGGCTCG
Organism: uncultured Alphaproteobacteria bacterium; assembly: GCA_963731585.1. Lineage (GTDB taxonomy): Bacteria > Pseudomonadota > Alphaproteobacteria > Rhizobiales > Xanthobacteraceae > CANKHA01. The sequence goes on along the minus strand of CAVSWC010000001.1, from coordinate 65,084 downwards.
CTGCGCGCTATTTGCCAGTTTCGTCCTCTCGCGCCAAGCGGCCTGACGCGAAAGGCTGACATCTTGCCCGACAGCTATGCTAAGGGGGGCGCCTGCTTCCATCCGCATAACCTGCATGACCGAAACCGTCGTCACCCGTTTCGCCCCCTCCCCGACCGGGTTTCTGCATATCGGCGGAGGCCGCACGGCGCTGTTCAACTGGCTCTATGCCCGCCGCTTCGGCGGAAAGATGCTGCTGCGGATCGAGGACACCGACCGCGCGCGCTCCACCCAGGCGGCGATTGACGCCATCATCGACGGGCTGACTTGGCTCGGGATCGAATGGGACGGCGAGACGGTGTACCAGTTCTCCCGCTCCGCCCGTCATCGCGAGGTGGCCGAGCAACTGCTCGCGGCGGGGAAAGCCTATCGCTGCTATGCCTCCCCGGAAGAACTCACGGAAATGCGCGAGGCTGCCCGGCGCGAGGGCCGGTCCAGACTTTATGACGGGCGCTGGCGCGACCGTGATCCTTCCGAGGCGCCTGCAGGCGTGCAACCGGTAATCCGGCTGAAGGCCCCGCAGACCGGCGAAACCATCGTCGACGATCAGGTGCAGGGCCGCGTGACCTGGCAGAACGAGAATCTCGACGATTTCGTGCTGCTGCGCTCGGACGGAACGCCCACCTACATGCTGGCCGTGGTGGCGGATGACCACGACATGGGCATTACCCACATCATCCGCGGCGATGACCACCTCAATAACGGCGCGCGGCAGACGCAGATCTACCAGGCGCTCGACTGGAAGGTGCCGGTGATGGCGCATATCCCGCTCATTCACGGTCCCGACGGCTCGAAACTCTCCAAGCGTCATGGCGCGCTCGGCGTCGATGCCTATCGCGCAATGGGCTATCTGCCCGCGGCGATGCGGAACTATCTGGTGCGGCTTGGCTGGAGCCATGGCGATCAGGAAATTTTCTCCACCGAGGAAATGATCGCCGCATTCGACCTGTCGCAGATCGGCCGCTCGCCGGCCCGCTTCGACTTCGCCAAGCTGGAGAGCCTGAACGGCCACTACATCCGCCAAACTGCGGACGCCGATCTTGTGACGCAGATCGAGCAGCTTCTGCCGCATCTGGCCGGCGGTGCCGAACTGAAGGCCAAACTGAGCCCGGGCGTGCGCAGCCGGCTGTTAGCCGCCATGCCGGGCCTGAAAGAGCGCGCCAAGACTTTACTGGAATTGATCGACAGTGCCGGCTTCCTGTTCGCCGACCGGCCGATCGCGCTCGATGACAAGGCCAAGGCGGTGATGACCGACGAGGCGCGGGCGCTGATCAACGCAGTGCTGACCGACCTGGAGGCGGTCGAGCCGTGGAGCGCCGACGGCGCCGAACAGGCTGTGCGGACTTTTGCCGAGCGCGCCGGCGTAAAACTGGGAGCGATTGCCCAGCCCTTGCGCACCGCTTTGACCGGCCGCGTCACCTCGCCGGGGATTTTTGACGTGCTGACGGTGCTCGGAAAGGCGGAGAGCCTGGCAAGGTTGCGCGATCAGGCCGGAAAAGCCCCCGGCTGACTGAGTTTTCACATTGCGGCGCAGGCCGGCTCCATCTTGCAGTGCACAGTTGGATGGGCTACCCCAATCGGCGCGGATTTCCTTCTACCGGCGGCCCGGCGTCGCGCGGCTCTGACCCCATCGTCTCGGCCTTGATGGGAGGTCCACTCAGGTTTCGAGGGCTCGACCATGGACGCGAAGACGGCAAAAACCAAGAACGCCAAACTAACCGTCGGCGACAATAATTGGGATTTTCCAATCTACGACGGCAGCATCGGCCCGTCCGTCATCGATATCTCCAAGCTGTACAATGTCAGCGGGATGTTCACTTACGATCCTGGCTACAGCTCGACCGGCAGCTGCGAATCCAAGATCACCTATATCGACGGCGATGAGGGCGTCCTGCTCTATCGCGGCTATCCGATCGAGCAGTTGGCCGAGCACGGCGACTTCCTGGAAACCTGCTATCTGCTGCTCTACGGCGACCTGCCGACGCCGGCGCAGAAGGCCGACTTCGATTATCGCGTCACGCGCCATACCATGGTGCACGAGCAGATGAGCCGGTTCTTCCAAGGCTTCCGGCGCGACGCGCACCCCATGGCGGTCCTGGTGGGAAGCGTCGGCGCGCTCTCGGCGTTTTATCACAACTCTACCGACATCTCGGATCCGCATCAGCGCATGATCGCGTCGATTCGCATGATCGCTAAAATGCCGACGCTTTCGGCCCTGGCCTACAAATATTCCATCGGCCAGCCCTTCATCTATCCGAAGAACGAGCTGAATTATTCTTCCAACTTCCTGCGGATGTGCTTCGCCGTGCCTACCGAGGACTACAAGGTCAATCCGGTGCTCTCGCGCGCGATGGACCGCATTTTTATCCTGCACGCCGACCATGAGCAGAATGCCTCGACCTCGACCGTGCGGCTCGCCGGCTCCTCCGGCGCCAATCCCTTTGCCTGCATCGCGGCGGGCTGCGCCTGCCTCTGGGGGCCGGCGCATGGCGGAGCCAACGAAGCGGCTCTGAAGATGCTGGCGGAGATCGGAACGCCGGATCGCATTCCGGAATACATCAAGCGCGCCAAGGACCAGAACGACCCCTTCCGCCTGATGGGCTTCGGCCACCGGGTCTACAAAAACTACGACCCGCGCGCGAAAATCATGCAGAAGACCTGCCACGAAGTGCTGACCGAACTCGGCATCAAGGACGATCCGCTGCTCGACGTGGCGATGGAACTCGAGCGCATCGCGCTGCGCGACCCGTATTTCATCGAGAAGAAGCTGTACCCCAACATCGATTTCTATTCCGGCATCACGCTCAAGGCGATGGGTTTCCCGACCACCATGTTCACCGTGTTGTTCGCGCTCGCGCGCACCGTGGGCTGGATCGGTCAGTGGAAAGAAATGATCGAAGATCCGAACCAGAAGATCGGCCGCCCGCGCCAGCTCTATACCGGCGCCCCGCAGCGCGACTATGTCCCGATATCACGGCGGAAATGATCGCTGACGCGCGATCATTTCGCCGGCTCCTGGCCTGACATCCGCCCCGCTTGCCGCAGCACGATCTCTGCCGCCCGCGCGCTCGGATGAGCGACGCCGATTTCCATCATTGCATCGAGGCGCGCAAAGGCGTCCAGCTGCCGTTGCCGCTCCGGCGTGTCCGAAAGCAGCGGCAGCAAGCCCTGCGTCAGGTTTTCGACCGTGCAGTCTTCCTGCAGGAATTCGGGCACGACGTTCTCGCCCAGTACGAGATTGGCGAGGATCACCGACGGCGCCTTGATCACGCGGCGCAAAATCGGCGCCTCAAACGCCGTCACCTTGTAGGCGGTCACCATCGGCACGCCGGCGACGGCAAGTTCGAGCGTGACCGTGCCGGATTTCGTCAGTGCCGCGCGCGCGATCCGGAAAGCAGCCTGCTTTTCCCTGGCGTCGACCGCGATGCGCGGCGGCTTGCTCCAGCCGCTTGTCTCCTGCCGCAGCGTTGCTTCGAGATGGGGCACCGCCGGAATGATGACTTCGAGGGGACCAATCCTCTGCTCAAGCGCTTCAACTGCTTTGGCAAATACACCCAGCAACCGCTTGATTTCCCCTCTTCTGCTGCCTGGGAGCACCAGTAGCACGGCGGGATCGGCGCGGCGGCGCGCCGCCTCGGTTTCGTCCGGGCGCAGGCTGGGCGCGGTTTCCGCCAGAGGATGGCCGACATAACTGCAGGGCGGCCCGCCCAGGCGCTCATGCGCCTGCGGCTCGAACGGCAGCAGCGCCAGCACATGATCGACATAGCGGCGCATGCTGCGCGCCCGGCCGGGCCGCCACGCCCAGATCGAAGGCGAGACATAGTTCACGATCGGAATCGAGGGCGCCCTCCTGCGCACCCGGCGCGCGACGCGGTGGGTGAAATCCGGACTGTCGATGATCACCAGCACGTCCGGCCTGGCCGCGATCGCGGCTGCCGCAGTTTCCCGGATGCGGCGGAAGATCAGCGGCAGCTTTCGCGCCACCGCGTTAAATCCCATGATGGCGAGATCGCTGATGGGAAAGCGGCTTGCCAGCCCTTCTTGCGCCATTTCGGACCCTCCGACGCCCGCGAAGGTCACTTCATTGTGGCGCTCTCTGAGCGCGCGCATCAGCGGGGCTCCCAGCCGATCGCCGGATTCCTCCGCGGCCACCAGGAAAACCCGCAACGGTACGGATCCGGCCGGTGCGCTCATCCCAGCGTCCCGTCGGCGTTAACGCCCACGACAAAGATGTTATGCGCGTCGGCCAGTGCCGTAATGCGCTGCGGCTCGGCCACAATGCTGGCACGGGCGAGCACAGCGACGCCCGCCAAGCCCGCGCGGGCCGCGCCTTCGATGGTCAGCGGCCCGATGGACGGCAGATCGAAGCGCCAGTCCTGGTCCGGCTTGGGCGCTTTCACCAGCACGCCGCCGGTTCCGCCGAGTTGGCGCTTACGCAGTTCGGCGACCCGTTCCAGCATCTTGTCGGTGCCTTCGACGCCCTCGATCGCGAGCACATGATTGCCGGCAACCACCGCCGCCTGGCCGACGTCGAATTTCCCGATGGCCTCCAGAAGGCGTAGCGCCTGGGCCATGTCCGCGCGCTCCTGTGCATTTGGCTGGCGTTTGCTGACAACTCCTGCCGGCATCAGGATTTCCGGCGCCACCTCGTGAGCGCCGACGAGGCGGAAGCCTTGCTGCTCGAAGGCGCGGGCCACGCTCGACAACAGATGATTGTCGCCGCCGCGGTAGGCGGCGGCCACGCGCGGTAGAATCCGCAGGGTGCCCCAATCAAAACGCAGCCGCCACAGCGGCGGCCGCGCGATGGTGCCGATGAAAACGATGTCGCGGCAGCCTTCGGCGCGGGCCTGACGACAAACCCAGCCGAATTGGCCGAGCGCGCCCCAGTAATGCCGGTAGGCTGCCACGCGCTGCGGATCGGCCCAGCCGCGCAGCGCGAATATCACCACCTCGCGGCCGCGCGCGCGCACGGCCTCGGCGACCGCAAATGGCAGGGTGCCGGCCCCGCAGATGATCGCAAGCGGACCTCGATCCGGCGGTCCGGAGCCCGCCTCTGCGCTCATGCCGAGCCAGAGTCGCATCGGGGAGCGCACCACGAGCCGGCTGGACCAGTGCGCGCATCCTGCCCTGCTGGATGAAGGCGATCACCTTACTCACGATGGGGTCGCCAGCATATTTCCTCGCGGCCGCCTCGACGCGCTCGGGAAAGGTGCCAGGGCCGCCGAACAATTCGATATTGGCGCGGCGCAGGCGCCGCATGTCATCGCGGGTGAACCCGCGACGCTTCATGCCGACCACGTTGATCCCTACGAGTTCAGCATAAGAACCGCGGGCTAAGCCAAAGGGAATGATGTCGCCGGGAACGCCAGTGACGCCGGCGATCATGGCGCCCTCGCCAATGCGTGCGAATTGATGCACGGCGCTGAGCCCGCCAATGAAAACACCGTCTCCGACGCTTACGTGGCCGCCGAGCGTAGCGTTATTAGCAAAGGTCACGTCGTTGCCGACGCGGCAGTCGTGAGCGACGTGAGCGCCGACCATCAACAGGCAGCGCGCGCCGACCTCCGTCACCCCGCCCGCCTCTTCGGTGCCGGTATTCATCGTCACGTGCTCGCGGATCTCGCACTTCGGCCCGATCACCAGCCGCGTGGGGCCGCCCTTGTATTTTACGGACTGTGGTGGCGTGCCGAGCGAGGCAAAAGGATAGACGACGGTGCCGGCGCCCAACGTGGTGTGGCCGGCAACATGCACATGCGCGATGAGCCGGCAGTCGTCGTCGATCACAACATTCGGGCCGACCACGCAATAGGGGCCGACCGACACGTTTTTGCCGATCACCGCGCCGGATTCTATCCGCGCAGTCGGGTCTATAGCGGCCATGTGCCCTCAAGCGTCCGCGATCATGGCGCCAACTTCGGCCTCGGCCACCAGTCGGCCCGCGACCTTCGCCTCACCTCGGAACCACCACATGGCTTTGCGGCTGGCGATCTTGGTCATGTGATATTCGATCGTTTGGCCCGGCAGGACCGGCTGGCGAAATTTCGCTTTATCGACGGTAAGAAAATAAACCGACTGCGGCTTGATCCCTTCTCGACGCGAATAGATACACAGCACACCACCGGTCTGCGCCATTCCCTCAATCATTAGCACGCCGGGGAATACCGGGTTGCCAGGAAAGTGGCCCTGGAACTGCGGCTCGTTGATCGTGACGTTCTTGATCCCGATCGCGCACTCGTCGCGCACCATTCCCACGACGCGATCAATCATCAGGAATGGGTAGCGGTGGGGCAGGGATTTGAGGATCGTCGCGATATCGGCGGTTTCAAGTGTGGTCGTATCCTCTTTCATCCTCATCCTCACCGCTCATCCGGGCCCGCCGCCGGCGGGCCACCATTTCTATTTTCCTGCGCAAGCCGCTCGACCAACAGCAACTCGCGGAACCATTGTTTCACTGGCTTGGCCGGGGTGCCTCCCCATCGGGCGCCCGCTGGCACGTCCCCATTGACGTTGCTGGTTGCGGCAATCTGCGCACCTTCTCCGATTGTGACGTGATTGTTCACGGCGACCCTGCCGCCGAGCACCACCAAATCCTCCAGTGTTGCGCTGCCGGAAATCGCCGTCTGCGCGACAAGAATGCAATGGCGGCCAATCACGACATTGTGGCCGACTTGCACCAAATTGTCGATCTTGGTGCCTTCGCCGATCACGGTATCGCGGATAGCGCCGCGATCGATAGTGGTGCCGGCGCCAATTTCCACGTTGTCCTGGACGACGACCCGCCCGATCTGCGGCACTTTCAGATGATTGCCTTTGTCCAGGACATAACCGAATCCGTCCTGACCGAGGTGGCAGCCGGGATGGATGAGAACGTGATCGCCGACCAGGCAATGCGTCAGGGTGGTGGCGGCGCCGATCGAACAGTCGCGGCCGATCCGCACTTGCGGGCCGATCACGGCATTTGGACCGATCACGGTACCGGCGCCGATCTCCGCACGGGGTCCGATGACAGCCCCGGGATCGACCACCACGCCATTCTCCAGCCGCGCGGACGCGTGCACGAAGGCGCCGGGCGCAACGCCCTTAGCATCGAACAGCGAGGACGGGCGCAACGCGTCCGGATAGAGCTCCCGCATCACGGTCACGAAGGCGCGGTAGGGGTCCCGGGCGAGCAGAACAGCCACGCCTTTGGGCGCATTGTTTTCAAAACGTCGTGTCAGCAGGCAGGCGCCAGCCCGGGTTGCCGCAAACTGATCGACGTATTTGGCGTTGTCGAAAAAAGTCAGGTCGCCCGGGCCCGCCCGATCGATCGGGGCGATATTGCCGATAGGACGATCGAGCGGCGTTCCCTCACGCGCCTCCGCGCCGGTCAGCCGAACGATGTCGCCCACCGTCAGCTTCCGCGCCGGCTCGAAGTAGAAGGGCTCGGTCATCCGATACCGGTGGGGCGCCGGCGCAGCCGCGATCAAAACTTCGCGCCGCCGCCGAAGCTGATTTCCTGAGTGCGGTCGTAGCTCGTCTTGCTGAGAGCGATCGCGTAATCGAGGCGCAGCGGGCCGAACGGGGACGCCCAGACTATGCCAGCGCCGACCGAGGAGCGGATCGCCCTCTCGTCCTGCAGCTGTAACCGTTCGCCCGTTAGGGGGAAGAAGGTCGGGCCGTCGTAACCCCAAGCATCGCCCACGTCCGCATAGAGGGCGGCCTTCAGACCGACCTCCTTCGGCATGAAGAACAGCGGATATTGGACTTCCACGCTCGCGCCCCAGAAATTCGTGGAGCCCAGGGAGCCGCCCGGGAACTCATCTCGCGGCACCTCGCGCGGTCCGATGCCGCTCGGAGCGAAGCCGCGCACCAGCGTCGGGCCGAGCTGGAAATGATCTAGCATCCGCAAGTCCTTGTCGCCCCATGCGCTCAGGTTCCCGGCCTGCAGGCGAAGGACGCCGACCGCGTCGGAGAGAATCTCCTGATACCAGCGGAAATCGATCGAGGAACGGATGAAGTTCACGTCGCCGCCGATGCCCGCAAAATCCTGTTTGAAATCGATGGCCATGCCTTTTGTCGGATTCCGGTTGTCGTCGACGGTATTGTAGCCGAGCGAGTAACCCACCAGCGAGGTCAGGACGGCGCCCTGCGCGAGCTCGATGCGAACCGGTAAAGACGCCTCGCCATTCTCATAGCATTTGTTGTCCGGCTCAACAGGCGGCACTTTGTTGATGCAGTTGTTCAAATGATTGGCTAGCGTTATATCCTGCTGATAAATCGAATAGCGCAGGCCGAGCCTCACCTCCTCGGTCAAAGCAAAGCCGAGGCGTAAGGTCGTGCCATACACGTCGCTGCCATAGCTAAGGTAAGGCGTCGGTTCACTCTGTTTAGCAAAAAGATCGATGCCGCCGGACATGCGGTAGCCGAGCAGGAAAGGCTCCACATAGGAAAGCTCCAGGGCCTTGGTGTATTCGCCGTAGCGCACCGTCGCCTTGCCGTATTTTCCTTCGCCGAACATATTGCGTTCGGCGACGCTGATTTCGGCAACCATGCCGTCCGTCGAGGAATAGCCGCCCGAGATCGAGAATTCGCCCGTGGCCTGGTCCTCGACGTCGACGTTCAACACCACACGATCAGGCGCGGAGCCCGGCTCACTGCTGATCTTGACGGTTTTGAAATAGCCGAGGTTCTTGAGCCGGCGCTCGGCGCGGTCGATCAGCGCGCGGTTGTAGGCATCGCCTTCTGAGACGTCGAACTCGCGGCGAATGACAAAATCGCGTGTGCGCGTATTGCCCCGAATATTGATGCGCTCGATATAGGCGCGCGGACCTTCTTCCACCAAGAAGACGAGATTGACCGTCAGGGTATTGAAGTCGCGGTCCCCGCGTGGACGCACGGCAGCGAAGGCATAGCCGCGCTTCGACACCTCGATCGTCATCGCTTCAACGGTCTTCTCGACAGCCTCGACGCTGTATACGTTCCCCGGCCGCGAGCGCAGCACCGCATTCAGCGAGGCGCCGCTGATGGCGCCAACGTTGGATTGCACGTCGACGGAGCCGATGCGGTATAGCTGGCCTTCCTCGATGTTGAAGGTGACAACGAAACCCTGCAACGCGGGGTCGTATTCGCTCATCGCCGAGACGATGCGCACGTCCGCATAACCGCGGTTGAGATAGAAGCGGCGAAGCAGGTCGCGATCCGCCTCCAGGCGGTCCGGATCATAGACGTCAGCAGTCTGCAGGAAGCTCAGCCAGTTGCTCTGGCTGGTCTTGATGACATCTTTCAGTCGGTACGACGAATAGGCGCGGTTGCCGACGAAATCGATGCGCTTGACGCCGGTCTTCTGTCCCTCGGTGATCTCGTAGACCAGATCAACCCGGTTGTTCGGCAGCTCGATAACCTTCGGCACCACGCGGATGTCATAGCGGCCCGCGCGCCGGTAGACTTCGACGATGCGCTGGGTGTCCGCCTGAATCATCGGGCGAGAGAAAGTGCCGCGCGGCTTGGACTGAACCTCGAGCGTGAGTTGCTCGTCCTTGAGTTTTTTATTGCCTTCGAAGGCGACGCGGTTAAGCACCGGATTTTCGACCACCGTCACCACCAACCGGCCGCCCGGCTGACTGATGCGCACATCCTGAAACAAGCCTGTGGCGTAGAGTGCTTTGAGGCCATTGTCGATCGAGGCCGCATCGCGGCCCTTGAAATAAGTGCGGATGGTGTCGGCTTCGACCCTCCGATTGCCTTCAACGACGATGCTAGAGCCCTGGGCGAACGCCGGAACAGCTGTCAGTAATGTGGTACCGACAGAACCCGCAACAACTCCGGCAAGGACACATCCGGCCAAGCCGATGCCCCGGAAAAAACCCACCCAAAGTCTCATCCGTAACACGCCCTTTGTAATGCTTAACCGCCCCCGCGGCGAACGACGGAGCCCGATGATTCCTAGCTTGTACAGGCTTTCCCCCAAGGCGCAACCGGCTTTCCCCTCTGCAGCCTCATTACCCTCAAAAGGTTGCTTCCCTGCAACGGTTTAGGACCAGGGCCAAGGCAGATGAGTAACGTCGTTATAAGTCGCAAAGATCAACAGCATAACGACGAGGGCCAAACCGAAACGGAATCCAAGTTCTTGAGCACGCTCGGAAAGCGGGCGTCCGCGCAACGCCTCGATTGCGTAGAACAAAAGATGGCCGCCATCGAGCAGGGGAATCGGGAAAAGATTCAGCAAACCGATCGATACGGAGAGCACCGCGGTCAAGTGGATCAGGGCCGCCATCCCCACGGTGGCCACCTGCCCGGAAACCTGCGCAATCCGGATTGGACCACCGAGTTGATCGGCGGATTCGCGTCCTGTGATGATCCCACCGAGATAGCCCATGGTGCGCTCGACCACGAACCAGGTTTCCGCGACGCCTAACTTGAGCGCTGTAAGCGGCGGCGCCTTTTCAAGCTTCGCGTCATCGTCGCCCATGGAGCGCGTGATGCCGAGCACGCCAACACGATGCACGTTGCCAAAGGAGTCCTTGATTTCCTTCAGCTCCGGCACTGCCTTCAGCACCAAATTCTGACCGCCGCGGTTGACGGCTACCTGCAGCGTCTGTCCCGCGCTGCCGGTGACCACACGCTGCATTTCGGCGAAGGTCTGGATTGCTTGCCCATTGATGGAAAGAACAACATCGCCGGGCTTGAAGCCCGCCGCTTCCGCCGCGCCGCCGGCTTGAACCGAATCCACGCGTGCGCTGGTCGAGGGTTTGCCGTAAAGCATGAAAATGCCGGCGAACATCAGGACCGCCAGAATGAAATTTGCGATTGGTCCGGCAGCCACGACCGCCGCGCGCCGCGGCACAGACTTGTGGAAGAAGCTCTGCGCACGCTCCTCCGTTGTCATGGTCGCGACTTTTTCCTGGTCGGGCACGCTCGCAGAGTTCTGATCCCCGAAGAACTTCACGTAGCCGCCGAGCGGGATGGCAGACAGCTTCCAGCGCGTGCCGTGGCGGTCGTTGAATCCGAGCAGCTCGGGGCCGAAGCCGACAGAAAACACCAGGACCTTCACGCCGACCCAACGGGCAACCATGAAATGGCCGAGCTCGTGGAAAAACACCACGATCGTCAAAACGAAAAGGAATGGGAGGAGATAACCCAGAAATCCGCTGCCCAGGGAAAGCATACTCGTTATGACTTCTGAACCCATGAAACCCCTCGCCCTAACAGTTAACTGCTGGCTGTTACTTTTCTCTTTAGAACCCCTTAGCGGCAATTTCGGGCAGAAGCGCGGCAGCGGCCGACCGTCCCGCCTGGTCGATTGCGAGCGCGTCCTCCAGATTGGCCGGTTCCGCCGTGATACCGGCGCGTTCGACGGCTTCAAGGGTCGCCTCAACCAGGGCCGAAATTCCCGTGAATCCAAGCCGGCGCGCGATAAATTCGCGCACCGCCACCTCGTTGGCCGCGTTCAGCACGGTGGCTGCGGCGCCGCCCGTGACCAAGGCCCGGCGCGCCGTAGCCAAGGCAGGGAAACGAGCGAGGTCCGGCTGCTCGAAAGTCAAATTCGCAACGGCCGCCAGATCGAGCCGCGGTGCCGGCCCCTCGATGCGCATAGGCCAGGCCAGGCAATGTGCGATAGGGATGCGCATGTCGGGCGCACCGAGTTGCGCGATCATCGAGCCATCGCGGAACTCCACAAGCCCGTGCACAATAGATTGCGGATGCACCAGCACATCGATTTCGCCAGCAGCGAAGCCCGAAAAGATGATGCGCCTCGATCAGCTCCAGGCCCTTGTTCATCAGCGTCGCGGAATCGATGGTGATCTTCACGCCCATCGACCAATTCGGATGACGGGATGCTTGCTCCGGCGTCGCCGCCCTGATCGCCTCCGCCGTCCAGGTCCGGAAGGGACCGCCCGAGGCGGTGAGAACGACGCGCCGCACGTCCTCGCGCCGACCTGCGGTCAAGGCCTGAAAGATCGCGTTGTGCTCGGAATTCGACAGGCAGGATGGTGGCGCCTGCGGCGGCCGCCTTGCGCATGAACAGCGCGCCCGCGCAAACCAGGCATTCCTTGTTAGCGAGCGCGACGGTGGCGCCCCGCTCGACCGCCGCCAACGTCGGGCGCAAGCCGGTCGAGCCGCTGATCGCAGCCATGATCCAGTCGGCCGGCCGCTGCGCGGCTTCCATGAGCGCGCTGTCGCCCGCTCCCGCCTCGATGCCCGAACCGGCGAGCGCATCCTTCAGCTCGCGGTAAGAATTTGTATCGGCCACCGCGGCATAACGCGCGCCGATGTCGCGCGCGATGTGCGCGAGCGCCGACGGCGTTGCGATGCGCGGTCACCGCCTCGACGCGATACTGCTTGCTCTCGCGTTTGAGCAAATCGATCGTGCTCGTGCCGATCGAGCCGGTGGCGCCGAGCAGCGACACCGTCCGCTCGGCCGGGATGGCCGACGATTGCGCTCGCAGACGCGGCACGGTCATTTGATCACCACAACAGCAGCCCTTGCGCCGCCGTATCCATGTCAGCGCGTGTTATGCCAAGCGCAACGGCGATCGCAGCCGCAGCAATAAAGCCATCCAGCCGGTCCATGACGCCGCCGTGGCCGGGAATAAGGCGTCCGGCATCCTTCGCGCCGAACCGCCGCTTGATCGCGGATTTCGAACAGATCACCCGCCTGCGCGGCGGCCGAAAGTCCCAACGCCACCAGCGCGATAGCGGGGAGATTGCCGAGGCCGGCGAGCGCGGCAACGCCGCCCCCAGCCAGCATGCCGCCGAGCGCACCGCCGATCGCACCGGACCAGGTCTTGTTGGGGCTTATGCCGGGCGCGAGCTTCGGCCCGCCGAAGGCACGGCCGGTGAAATAGCCGGCGATGTCGGTGGCCCACACCAGCGCGAAAAGAAACAGGATCGCCACCAATCCCAACTCCGCGTCGCGTCGCAACAGGATCGGAGCCGTGAGCAAGGTGCCGGCATAAAGCACGCCGGCAGCCACCCAGATCCGCCGCTCGGCCTGCGCGAAAACACCGGCCGCCAGCGCGCCGAGCGCGATGATCAGCATCGGCGTGCGGGTTCGCGGCGTGAGAGCGACAATCATCGCCAGTATGAGTGCGCTTGACCCAAGAAAGAACATGAGCCGATTGCTGGACGTCGGTCCCGACACGAGCGCCGTCCATTCCCACCACACGGCGACGGCGGCGATGAGCCAGAAAATTCCGAAAACCCAGGTACCGGCCGTGGCGTAACTGCTGCTGGGCAACCAAGCCACGACGATCGCGAGCGGCGCGAGCACCAGCGCCGACAAGACGCGCGGCATGAGATCGCTTTTGCCGGGGGAAGCGTCAGGCTTGTCCGAAAGACTTGCGGGCTCCGCGACCATCCCGTCAGGACCCGGTCCGAGCGACGAGACCGCCAAACCGGCGCTCGCGGCGGCGATATTCCGCGATCGCCCCTTCCAAGGTCGCGCGGTCGAAATCCGGCCAATAGGTCGGCACGAAAACCAGCTCGCTATAGGCCGACTGCCACAACAAAAAATTCGACAGCCGCTGCTCGCCGCTGGTGCGGATGATGACATCGGGATCGGGCAGGTCGGAAGCGTCGAGGTGACTTTCCAAAGCCTCCGCGGTGATCGCTTCCAGCGCCAGCTTGCCCGCCACCACTTCCGCGGCAAGCCGGCGCGCGGCCCTGGCGATTTCTTGGCGCGCCCCGTAATTGAATGCGACGACCACGATCAGGCCGTCGTTGTTGCGTGTGAGTTCCTCCGCCTCCTCCAGCAGGCGAAGAATATCGGCGGCCAATCCTTCGCGCTCGCCGATCACCCGCACGCGCACGTTGTTCCGGTGCAGCTCCGCGAGATCGTGACGGATGAAGCGGCGCAGCAGGCCCATCAGGTCGCGCACCTCGGCCGGCGGGCGTGACCAGTTTTCCGAGCTGAAGGAAAATATCGTGAGCACCTGGATGCCCATCTCGCTGGCCGCGCGCACCGTGGCGCGCAACGCCTCAACGCCGCGGCGGTGGCCTTCGGTGCGCGGCAGGCCGCGCGCGGCCGCCCAGCGCCCGTTGCCGTCCATGATGATGGCGACATGACGCGGCACCTCAAAGGGGGCGCTGGCAATGGCTGCGGGCATCTCGGCCTTCGGCATCAGCATACGGGCTTAACGCCCAGCTCCCTAGACGGTGAGGATTTCTTTTTCCTTGGCGGCCAGCATGTGATCGATGTCGGCGATCGATTGATCGGTGGTCTTCTGCACCTGCTCGGCCTCGTGATCGTGATCATCCTTGCTGATTTTGTGGTCCTTCTCCATTTTCTTTAGCACATCGAGGCCGTCGCGGCGGACGTGGCGCACCGCAATGCGCGCGGCCTCCGCATATTTATGCGCGACCTTCACCAGTTCCTTGCGCCGCTCCTCATTCAATTCGGGAATCCGAAGCCGCAAAACCTGGCCCTCGGTGGCCGGGCTTAAGCCGAGATTGGCGTTGATGATGGCCTTCTCCACTGCATGTACCATAGAGCGGTCCCAGACCTGCACGCTGATAAGGCGCGGCTCCGGCACGCTCACGGTCGCCAGCTGATTGAGCGGCATATGCGTGCCATAGGCGTCGACCTGCACGGGATCCAGCATCGCCGCAGTGGCGCGGCCGGTGCGCAGCCCGCTCAGTTCCTGCTTGAAAGCCTGCAGCGCGCCCTGCATGCGCCGCTTCAACTCGTTCAGATCGTGCGTCATGGTTGCCATGGCATCCCTCGGGACAGCTTTACCGCGCGGTGCGCAATCCGCATTCGACGGCATCGGCCGTTATTCGCCAACAGTGGTCGCACGCCCTTCCCCGCGCAATACGGCAGCAATCGCTCCTGGCTCTCGGATAGAGAACACAATGATAGGCATACGGTTTTCCCGGGCAAGCGCGAAGGCGGTTGAATCCATCACCTTGAGGTCCTTCTCGATCGCCTGCTGATGGCTGAGGCGCTCATAACGTTGGGCTTTCGCGTCCTTCTTCGGGTCGGCACTATAGACCCCATCGACATTGGTGGCCTTGAGCACGGCCTGCGCCTCAAGCTCGGCCGCCCGCAGCACTGCGGTGGTGTCGGTGGTGAAAAACGGGCTCCCGGTGCCGGCCGCAAGCAGCACAACGCGTTTCTTGGCCAAATGCTTGAGCGCGCGCGCGCGCGTATAGGGCTCGCAAACGGCAGGCATGGACAGCGCCGACAGCGTGCGGGCGCTCGTGCCTTGACGCTCGACAGCCGCCTCGAGCACGAGGCAGTTCATCACCGTCGCCAGCATCCCCATGGAATCGCCGGTCGGACGCGGCACGCCGCGCGCGGAGACCTCGACCCCGCGAAAGATATTACCGCCACCCACGACCACGCCAAGCTCAATGCCGAGATCAGCGCAAGCGACGAGATCGGCGGCGATGCGATCGACGACCGGCTGATGGACGCCGAAGCCTTCGGAACCCGCTAGCGCCTCTCCTGATAATTTGACGATGACGCGACGGTAGCCAGGCTCGCGCATGATGCGATTGCTCCGTCCCGTAACGCCGCGGCGTGCTCGATCGCCCGAAGCGGCGAATGTTCAGCCTTGACCGGCGGCCGCCGCCACCTCGGCGGCGAAATCCAATTCCTGCTTGTCTATACCTTCGCCGAGCGCATAACGCACGAAGCCGGTGACCTTGATCGGCGCGCCGACGCGCGTCTCCGCTTCCTTCAGCGCCTGGGCGACGCTCTTGCTCGGATCGATCGCATAAACCTGATCGAGCAAGCAGACCTCTTTGTAGTAAGTCTTCAGCCCGGACTCGACGATCTTTTCAATCACGTTGGCCGGCTTGCCCGACGCCTTGGCCTTGTCAGCCAGCACGTCTTTCTCTCGCGCGACAGCCGCCGGATCAAGCCCGCTGGAATCCACAGCCTGCGGGTTGGAAGCCGCAACGTGCATGGCCAGCATGCGGCCGAGTGCCACCAGTTCATCCGACTTGCCCGTGGATTCAAGCCCGACGAGCACACCTATCTTGCCGAGACCATCGGCGACCGAGGAGTGCACGTAGCTTCCGACAGCGCCCTTGCTCACCGAAAGCGCTGTGGCGCGGCGGAGCGTCATGTTTTCGCCGATCTTGGCGATGGTGTCGGAGATCGCTTCGGCGACCGCAATTGAGCCGACCTTCGCCGCCTTGAGCTTCTCGAGGTCGGTGCCCGCGTCGAGCGCAACTTGCGCGATCATCTTGACGAGGCCTTGGAACTGATCGTTGCGTGCGACGAAGTCGGTCTCGGAATTGACCTCGACCACCACGCCTTTGGTGCCTGCAAGCGCGACGCCGATCAATCCTTCGGCGGCCACGCGGCCGGCTTTCTTGGCGGCCTTGGACAAGCCCTTCTTGCGCAGCCAGTCGACCGCGGCATCCATCTCACCATTATTTTCGGCCAATGCCGCCTTGCAATCCATCATCCCGGCGCCGGTCTGGTCGCGCAGTTCTTTGACCATCTGAGCAGTGATATTCGCCATTGTTGGATTCCTGGCCGGAGTCTTGAGCACCGCGCGGCGAAAAGGCTGCGCGGCGCCGCTGGTTTAGACTTACTCCGCCTCGGCGGTGATGGCTTTGGCTTGGGCGATCCAGCCTTCCACGCGGCCGGGCAGACCGACCTCTTCACCCACATTATGGGCCGCGGTCGGATTGAGCTCCGCGATCTGCCAATTGTGGAAGATGCCGAGGTCGTTGAGTTGCTTCTCGATCGCGGGAGAAACACCAGTGAGCTTCTTGAGATCGTCGGCCACGCCACGCGGGCCAGGAAGCGCCTCGAAGCCGAGACCCTCGGCTTGCGCCGGCATCGGCTCGGCGACCGGCTGAGCCGCCGCACCGACATCGATGCCTGAATCTCCCTGGGCGCGGGAAATGCCGTCGATCGAAGCCTTGGCGACGAGATCGCAATAAAGCGCGATGGCACGGCTGGCGTCGTCATTGCCCGGCACGACGTAAGTGATGCCGGCGGGATCGCAGTTGGTGTCGACGACAGCGGCGACCGGGATGTTGAGGCGCTGGGCCTCCTTAATGGCGATGTCTTCCTTGTTGGTATCGAGCACGAACAAAAGATCGGGCAGCCCGCCCATGTCCTTGATCCCGCCGAGCGCGCGGTCGAGCTTGTCGCGCTCGCGCTGCAGATCGAGGCGCTCTTTCTTGGTATAGCCGCCGGCCTCGCCCGAGCTCAGCATCTCGTCGAGTTTCTTCAGCCGAGAGATCGATTGCGAGATCGTCTTCCAGTTGGTCAGGGTGCCGCCCAGCCAACGCGAATTCACGTAATACTGCGCCGACTTCTTCGCCGCCTCGGCGATGGCATCCTGCGCCTGCCGCTTGGTGCCGACGAAAAGGATGCGTCCACCCTTGGCGACGGTGTCGCTCACCGCCTGCAGCGCGCGATGCAGCATCGGCACGGTCTGCGCGAGATCGACGATATGGATATTGTTGCGGGTGCCGAAGATGTAATTGCCCATCTTCGGGTTCCAGCGGTGAGATTGATGGCCGAAATGAACGCCAGCTTCCAATAGCTGACGCATAGAAAAATCTGGTAGCGGCATAACATATTCTCCGGTTGTTCCGCCGCGGACGTGTGAGCTCGACCCGTTTCGGATTGAGCCACCGGACGGCCCAGGGGCCACGGTCCGCGTGTGAGATGGGGGGCTTATAGCGGCCAAAAGGCTCTGGCGCAACCTAAAGCTCGGGCCCGAAAGGCCGTTAAACTCGCGCGAAATCTCGGTTTTCGCCCGCAGACCCGGCCTTGTTCATTGGCGGCGAGCCTGAGACTATGGCGCCGCATCAAGCGCTTGGGGCGGGCATGCACGGGCTGATTCAGGACATCACCTTTTCCATCGTCACCGCCTGGGTGCTCGGCGTCTGCGCCCAGTTCTTCCGCCAGCCGCCCATCCTCGCTTATCTCGCCGGCGGCTTCCTGCTTGGCCCATCCGGCCTGCATCTGGTGCGGTCGGAAGAATCAATCCACGTCATTTCCGAGCTCGGCCTGATCCTCATGCTGTTCATGATCGGGCTGGAAATCGACCTGAAGAAAATCATCCGGGCGGGCAGCGTCATCATCGGCGCTTCGGTGGTGCAGATCGGCATGACCTGCATTCTCGCCCTCGGCTTTTTCTGGCTGATCTTGCCCGCCGGCGGGGCGCGTTGGGATCCTCTCTATCTCGCCATCGCGGTGGCGCTCTCCAGCACCGTGATCATCGTCAAGGTTCTATACGAGAAACGCGAGCTCGATACCCTGCCGGGTCGTATCACGCTCGGCGTGCTGGTGCTGCAGGATCTGTTCGCGATTCTTTTCCTCGCCGTTCAGCCCAATCTCGACGACCTGCGCCTCGGCATTGTCTTGCTTTCGGTCGGACGGGTGATTGTGCTGGTGGGGGCCGCCCTGCTGGTCAGCCGCTTCGTGCTGCCGTGGATTTTTCATCGCATCGCGCGCTCGCCGGAACTGGTGCTGGTAGGCGCATTGGCCTGGTGCTTCCTGGTCGGGGAAGTGGGCGAGCGCCTGGATCTCTCGCGCGAGATGGGCGCGCTGGTCGCCGGCGTCGCCATCTCCACCTTCCCCTATGCTCTCGACGTTACCGCCAAGGTGACGACGCTGCGTGATTTCTTCATTACACTGTTCTTTGTCGCGCTCGGCATGACCATCCCGTTGCCGACCGCTTCGATCGTGGGCTTGGCGTTGCTGATCGTGGGCTTCCTTCTCGCCAGTCGGATCGTGACGGTGTTTTTTCCGCTCTATCTCATGCGGCAAGGACTGCGCGCGAGCCTTCTGCCCGCCATCAATTTGTCGCAGATGAGCGAGTTCTCGCTGGTGCTGATCCAGGTCGGCGTTGCCGCCGGTCAAACCAGCGCGCAGAGCGCGAGCGCGGCGTCGCTCGCCTTCGTCATCCTGGCGGTGCTCAGCACTTTCGCCATGATGCAGAGTGATGCGATCACGCGCGCGCTCATCGGTCCGCTCAAGCGTCTCGGCTTCCGCGATCTCGACCACGAGGCGCAAGACGCGGATGACGGCCACGCGAAGCCGCGGCGGATCTTGCTGCTCGGCTTTTTCCGCACCGCCAGCTCGTTCCTGAGCGAGTTGCATCGCAAAAATCCGGCGATGACCGAACAGGTCGGCGTCATCGACTTCAACCCGCAGGTTTACGAGACGCTCACATCCAAGGGTGTGCAGGTCACTTACGGAGACATCAGCAATCCCGATACGCTGGCGCATTCCGGCATTTCGCACGCCGAGATCGTGATCTCCACGGTGCCGGATTATCTGTTGAAAGGAACCAGCAACGAGAAGTTGGTGCGCAAAGTGCGGGCGCAGAACGCCAAGGCGAAGATTATTGCAGTCGCGGACCTGCTGGAGGACGTGCAGCGGCTCTACGCGGCAGGCGCCGATTACGTGCTCTCTTCGCGTCTGGTTGAGGCGCAGGAGCTTTTGGCGGTGATCAACGCGGCTGAAAAGAATCTACTGCCCGACCTGCGCGTTGCGCTCGACGCGCGCATCGACAAGCGCGAGGAAGTGCTGCCTTAGAGCTTCACCGCTCAACCCCGCGAAAGCGGGGGTCGCAGCTGATCGAACAAAATCCGGAGTCCCGCTTGCGCGGGAATGAGCGGATTGTGTGTGGCCTACAGCGCCTCCACGCGCTCCACCCCCGGCACCGCCTTGATCGCCCCCGCGATCTGCGGCGAGACATTGAAGCGCCCGGGCAATTTCACCTCCACCTCAGTATCGCCATCCAGCATCAGCACCATGCTGACCTCTCCGTCGCCCTTGGCGTCAAGGCGCTTGGCGACATTCTCCAGCGGCGTGCCGTCGCGCAGGAAAACGCGCAGGCCCTTTTGCAGCCTGGCGGCGGCGTGTGCCAGCGGCTCCACCGACTGAATGCGCGCCCGCACTTCGTCACCCTGCAACTCGGCCGAAAGAAACAGCAGCACCGCAGTGCCCGGCTCCAACAAATCGCGATATTGCGCCAATCCCTCGGCGAACAGCACCGCCTCATAATGCCCGGTGGGATCCGACAGTCCGACGATGCCCATCTTGCTTCCGGAGCGGATGCGCCGCTCGGTGCGCGACACCACGGTCGCCGCCAGCCTGCCGGCGCTGCCGCCCGCCTTCACCGCGCGGGAAAATTCCGCCCAGGACTGCACGCGCATGCGCCTGAGGGTGGCGGCATAGTCGTCGAGCGGATGGCCGCTCAAGAAAAATCCGATCGCGTCGTATTCCCTTTGCAGGCGCTCGGCCGGCAGCCATGGCTCAACCGATGGGATGGCAAGCGTTTCGCGCGCGATCCGGCCGCCGAACAATTCACTCTGGCCGTTGGCCGCCGCGTCATGCGCACGCTGGCCGGCGGCAAGCATGGCGTCGACTCCGGCGAAGGCGCGGGCGCGGTCGCGCTCCAACGCATCGAAGGCGCCGGCCGAGACGAGACTTTCCAACACGCGCTTGTTTACTGCGCGCGGGTTGATGCGCGAGGCGACATCCGTGAGATCGGCGAACGGCCTTTCTGCACGCGCGGCGACAATGGACTCGACCGCTTGCGTGCCGACGCCCTTCAGCGCGCCGAGCGCGTAATAGATCTTGTTACCCTGGACCTCGAAGGTCAGCCCCGAGCGATTGATCGAAGGCGGCACAATTTCGATGCCGAGCCGCTTCGCCTCCTCGCGGAATTCGGCGAGCTTGTCGGTATTGCCCATGTCGAGCGTCATGGAAGCTGCGATGAACTCGACCGGATAGTTCGCCTTCATATAAGCCGTCTGGTAGGCGACCAGCGCATACGCCGCGGCGTGGCTCTTGTTGAAACCATATTCTGCGAAGCGCTCGAGCAGGTCGAAAATCGCATTGGCCTGCGCCCATTCGATGCCCCGCAGGGTCGCGCCTTTGACAAAATCCGCGCGCTGCTCCTGCATCTCCTTGCGGATTTTCTTTCCCATGGCGCGTCTTAGCAGGTCGGCCTGTCCGAGCGTGTAGCCGGCAAGGATCTGCGCCGCCTGCATCACCTGTTCCTGATAGACGATGACGCCGAAGGTCTCGCGCAGGATCGGCTCGAGCTTGGGGTGAATATAATCCGGCTTCTCGAGCCCGTGCTTGCGGGTGCAATAGGTCGGGATATTCGCCATCGGGCCCGGCCGATAGAGCGCGACCAGCGCGATGATGTCTTCGAAACGGTCCGGCCGCATGTCGAGCAGCGCGCGCCGCATGCCCGCGCTTTCCAGCTGGAACACGCCAACCGCTTCCGCGCGCGCCAGGAGCCCGTATGTCTTGGGATCGTCGAGCGGAATGCGCGAAAGATCGATTTCGATGCCGCGCGCACGCACGAGCTTGGCCGCGGTGTCGAGTACGGTGAGTGTCTTGAGGCCGAGGAAGTCGAACTTCACCAGCCCCGCCTGCTCCACCCATTTCATGTTGAACTGGGTGACCGGCATGTCGGATTTCGGATCGCGGTAGAGCGGCGAGAGCTCGCTCAACGGCCGATCGCCGATGACGATGCCGGCGGCGTGGGTGGAGGCGTGACGCGTCAGCCCTTCCAGTTTTTTGGCGATATCGAACGCGCGCCGCACCACCGGGTCGGCGTCGGCCGCAGCTTGCAGCTTCGGCTCGTCGTCGATGGCGCGCGCCAGCGTCACGGGATTGGCGGGGTTCTGCGGCACCAGCTTGCAGAGCTTGTCGACCTGCCCATAGGCCATCTGCAGCACCCGGCCGACGTCGCGCAACACGCCGCGCGCCTGCAGGGTTCCGAAGGTGATAATCTGCGCCACCTGATCGCGCCCGTAGCGGCCCTGCACATAGCGGATCACCTCGTCGCGGCGATCCTGGCAGAAGTCGATGTCGAAGTCCGGCATCGACACGCGCTCTGGATTGAGAAAGCGCTCGAACAGCAGCCCGAAACGGATCGGATCGAGATCGGTGATCGATAGCGCATAAGCGACGAGCGAGCCGGCGCCCGAGCCGCGGCCCGGTCCGACCGGAATGCCCTGCCCCTTCGCCCATTGGATGAAGTCGGCGACGATGAGGAAATAGCCGGGATATTTCATTCCCTCGATCACGCGCAGCTCGAAATCGAGCCGCTCGCGGTAATCTTGCAACGTGCGCTCTGGGGCCAGACCATAGGCGGCGATGCGCCGCTCAAGTCCCGCCTCTGCGCTGCTGCGCAGCTCAGCGGCTTCGTCCACGGCCGCACCATCGGCGCCGATCGAGAAGCGCGGCAGCATCGGCGCGTGGGTGCGCGGGCGAAACGAACAACGCTGCGCGATCTCCACTGTGGAGGCCAGCGCTTCGGGCAAATCAGCAAAGAGCGCGGCCATCTCGGCGCGGGTCTTGAAGCGGTGCTCCGGCGTGAGTTGCCGCCGGTCGGTTTCCACCAGCAGGCGGCCCTCGGCGATGCAGATCAGCGCATCATGCGCCTCATAATCCTCACGTCTGGCGAAAAACGGTTCGTTGGCGGCAACGATCGGCAGGTTCATCGAATAAGCGAGATCGAGCAGCCCGGGTTCCACCTGTTTCTCGGCGGCCATGCCATGACGTTGCAATTCGACATAGAGCCGGTCTCCGAACAAACGCAGCAGCGTTTCGGCGCGCGAACCGGCAAGCGCGCTCTGGCCGGCGGCGAGCGCGGTATCGAGCGGACCATTTGGCCCGCCGGTGAGCGCGATCAAACCATCGGTCTCGCCTTCGAGCCAGGCGAGCTTCACATGCGGCGCCTCGTTCGACTGAGTTTCCAGGAAAGCCCGCGAATTAAGCCGCAGCAGGCTGCGGTAACCGGCATCGCAGGCGGCGAGCACGACAATGCGTTGGGGCGCGAGCGCCGGATGACCGGTGCGCGCGTTCTGCTCCTGGTCGCCGAAATCGACGGCGAGCGCGCAGCCGACGATCGGCTGAATCCCGGCCCCCGCCAGCTTTTCGGAGAATTCCAGCGCGCCGAACATATTGTCGGTGTCGGTCAGCGCCAGCGCCGGCTGATGGTCGGCCTTGGCCAGATCCGCCAGTTTAGGAATGGTCAGCGCACCTTCCAGCAGGGAATAGTTCGAGTGGACGTGCAGGTGGACGAAGCCCGGTCCCGTCGCCGCTTTGTCATCACGATTCTTCATCCGGCCGATGGTGCGGAAGGCCTCCCTGCCTGTCTATCGCCGCGAGCGGGAAAGCCGGATTCATGCCGGTTTTCCCCAGGCGTCCGGCGAATTTAGAAGTTGGCGAAGAGCTGGGCCCAGATGGCAATGGTCGCCAGAAAAAGGCTGATCGACGCTAAAGCCGCGGCTTCTTCCATCAATGCGCGAAGCATAAAGGCCTCCTGATCAGAACGAAGGAAGAACATAGTTCGCCTTTTGTTCCGAGTCAAGCCTGTACCGCTGCAGGGACATGGTAGCCAAATACTTCAACACGGAAGGGTGATTGGCTTCCGCGCTACCTAATTTTAATAAAGTCTCTGTTTAGTTCTTGTAGCGTGAGTGAGTGCCAGCATGTCTGACTCAGAAGAATATTGGCGCAATGCCGCCGAAGCTCAGCGAATGGCTGAGAACTCATGCAATCCAACCCATAAAGCGGCTTGGCTTCGTATCGCGGAGCAATGGCTCCGGTTGTTAAGAAACCCCACCAGCGCAGAGGCGCCGCGCGCTGAGCAAGCATCTTGGACTGATCCCAAGTCGCCGCATTAGTTCGCTTTCAATCGACGATTTTCCCGCAAGGCGCGCTTTGGTCAAAAAAATTGCGTCTGGCCCCCGGCTGCGTTGACCGCCGGGAACGCGTAAAAGAGCCAGGTCGGCAATAATTCCCGGCAATGGCGAAAATATTTGCACTTCCGGGACCCCGGCGCGGCCGCTAATCTTGCCGCCGGTGGGCAAAAACCTGCCCACGGGTTGATGACGCACGGCATTCCAACATGCCACCGGGGGCTTCCATGAACGCCAGACACAGCTTCATCGCTTTATCCCTGCTCGTTTCCGCGCCGTTTCTGACGCCTTCATCGGCGCACGCGGAAACCTTCTCGCACTCTGATTACGACGACGCTCGCCATTGAGGGCTCTGACCGACGATAACCGCGGTAACCTCTATGCGCCCGGGCGTACGCCAGGTGCCGGTCTGCCCTGTCCGGTCTGGCGCGTCAACATCGCCAATCCATCGCTGGTCATGGTCGGTTTCATCCCCGCGCCGTACTGGAACGCACCCAGTGCTCGCCGTCCGGTCTTGCCTTTGATCGCTACGGGCAGGCTCGTACGTCACCGAGACGGACAAGATTTACCGCTTTGTTCCGAAATGAGAGCACGCCGCCGATCGCTACCGTATTCGCTTCGGGTGTGCCGGGCACGAATGGGCTGGCCTTCGATCGTAATGGAAATCTCTGGACCGGCGACGGCACAACCGGGCCGGGCCGAGTGTGGAAGATCGGCCCCGCTGGCGGCGCTGGTGTCGAGATCTTTCGCGTCCAGCCGATGGCTAACGTAGTCAATCCTGCCTTCAGCGGCGGCCTGGCCAACTAGGCCGCGACTGCGCGCACCTTGCCGGAGGGAACCATCGCCGTGACACCGACGTGCCGCAACGCCTCGAACACGGACGGGTCCCAGCCTCTCGTGGCGAACGGCGTCGCAGTTCACTAGACACGGTGATCTGCTGATCGCCGACACCGCGCGTGGCGCCATCTGGAGGGTACAATTCGAGTCGTGGCGGCACTCTGCGCAGCGAGACCGGTTGCGACACCACGTTTACCGAGAACACGCTCTGCCTGAGGACAATATCTTCGATCCAGCACTCCGCTGCTTGGATGGTGCGGACGGGTTTGTCCTGGACGAGGCCGGCAACATGTGGGTCGACGCGAACGAGCGCAACGCCATTGTGGTCGCAAAGCGAGCGGGAGACGTGACCGAGATCTTTCGAAATCCGCCTGACGCGACAACCAAGCTTCGCAATGGCGGACCGCTCGAAACTCCGACCAGTCCGTTCCTGTCGGGCCGGAAATTCTGCACGTCGAATTCCGACGGTAACCGCCGCGACAACTCTCCCAACACTGCAGGGGAACTCAACAATCCCGGCGCCCCGACGGGGCAAGATCTCCTGCATGGATCAACTGACGGACGTGAGGGGTCTGCCGCTGCCGATCCGCTGATCGGCGGCTGGTTTCGAAGCGGAGCCAACGCGCCGATCGCATCAGCGCGTTGGCGGCCTGAAACCGCGGCAGGCTTCGACCCAGACTCCCGCGTCGCGCGTTTTCCCGCGATAAGATTAAATCGAAAAATAAGCGAAAGGAATGCAGCATGAGCAGGCCGTTCAACTTGTCCGCGTTGCGCGGAAAGCTCGGCCTGGATCAGGGGCAAATGGCCGAGCGGATGGGACTCGATGCGCCGGTTTATGCGGAGCTGGAGGCGTCGCCGGAAAAAGTGCAGCGCCGCCATGCCATGCTGGCGCATCTGGCAAGCCTGGATGTCGCAATCGAGCGCGGGCAACCGGGCCTCGCGAGCACCACCATGCGGGAGAAGATTCTCGCCTGGCATCGATTGCAGATGGCGCAGGCCCCGAGCGCCTAACCGGAATGCTGCCCGTCCGCCGACACGCGGCCTTCAGTCGAGCTCGACCACCAGGCCTTCGCGAATGGTCACGCGGCGATCCATGCGCGCGGCCAATTCCATATTGTGGGTCGCGATGATGGTCGCCAGGCCCGAAGAGCGGACGAGCTGGAGCAAGCTGTCGAAGACATGGTCGGCGGTGTGCAGGTCGAGATTGCCGGTCGGCTCATCGGCCAAGAGAATGTGCGGCGCATTGGCGACCGCGCGCGCGAGGGCGACGCGCTGCTGCTCACCGCCGGAGAGCTCGGCCGGCCGGTGCAGCAGACGCTCGCCCAAGCCGAGATAAGCCAAAAGCTCCGCCGCGCGCCGCCGCGCCTCCGGTTTCGACAGACCCTTGATCATCTGCGGGAACATGACGTTTTCCACCGCGGAGAATTCCGGGAGCAGGTGATGCGCCTGATACACGAAGCCGATTTCGGTGCGGCGTAAGCGCGTGCGCTCGGCGTCCGAGCGGCCCGAAGTCGCAACGCCATTGATGTAGACCTCGCCCGCGTCGGGATGCTCGAGCAGGCCTGCCATGTGCAGCAACGTCGACTTGCCGGCTCCCGACGGCGCCACCAGGGCCACGGATTGTCCCGCCCATACCGCAAGCTCGGCGCCCTTGAGGATGTCGAGCATCTCGTCGCCCTGCCGGTAATGCCGCTCGACGGCCTGCAGGAAAATGGCCGGAATTTCCTCCTCGGCGCCCGCTTCAACGCTACTCATAACGAAGCGCCTCCACCGGATCGAGACGCGCGGCACGCCACGCCGGATAGAGCGTTGCGAGGAACGAAAGCGCGAGCGCCATCACCACCACCGCGGTGGTCTCCCCGACATCCATGTCGGCGGGCAGCTGCGAGAGAAAATAGAGCTCGGGTGAAAACAATTCGGTATTGGTCATCCACGACAGGAACCGCCGGATGGACTCCACATTGAGGCAGACCACCGTGCCAAACAGCAATCCGACCAGCGTGCCGACGACGCCGATGGAAGCACCGGTGATCAGGAAGACGCGCATGATGGCGCCCTGCGTTGCGCCCATGGTGCGCAGGATCGCGATGTCCCTGCCCTTGTCCTTCACCAGCATGATCAGGCCGGAGACGATGTTGAGCGCGGCCACCAGCACGATCAAGGTGAGGATCAGGAACATCACGTTGCGTTCGACTTGCAGCG
Organism: uncultured Alphaproteobacteria bacterium; assembly: GCA_963731585.1. Classification (GTDB taxonomy): domain Bacteria; phylum Pseudomonadota; class Alphaproteobacteria; order Rhizobiales; family Xanthobacteraceae; genus CANKHA01. The sequence continues at coordinate 38,381 of CAVSWC010000001.1, read as the reverse complement.
CATTGAAGAAGGTCGCATTGCGCTGGCGCCAGTCGACCATGAAGATCGGCCGCCCGGCGGCGTCGTTGACGAGCTTGCGATATCGCTCCACCTTATCGGGGTCGTCGCCATAGACTTCGATCGAGGTGACATCGCCGGCGCGGTTGAAATAAGCCTGCGCCTCCTTCAGCGGCATGAAGACAAAGGCAGCGTCGTATTCCGACATGCCGATCTCGAACACGGCCGAGATATTGTAGGACTTGATGCGCGGCGTCGTGCCCATCGGCGTCACGGCGCCGCGCGGCGCGACCAACGTGACATTGTCACCGGCACGCAGCGAGAGCTGGTCGGCCAGCCGCCGGCCGATGGCGACGCCTTCGCCCTCGTCGAAACCGTCCAGGCTGCCCTGCTTGATGTTGCGGGCGATGGAGGTGAGCTTGTTCAGATCGTCGGACCGAACGCCCCGTACCAGCACGCCCGAGGCGTTGAACGGCGAGGACGCCAACGCCTGACCTTCGACGACCGGGGCGGCCAGCCGGATGCCCGGCACCTTGGAGATTCGCCCGGCCACCGCGTCCCAATCCGTCAAGGGAGAATCGATAGGCTGAACAAGGAGATGTCCGTTCAGACCGAGAATCTTGTCGAGGAGTTCTTTGCGAAAGCCATTCATCACCGCCATGACGATGATCAGGGTCGCGACCCCCAGCATGATCCCCAGAAAGGAAAACCCCGCGATGACGGAGATAAAACCTTCCTTGCGGCGCGCGCGCAGATAGCGCCGCGACAACATCCATTCAAACGGGGCGAAGGCGGACGTGCCGCTGGGCTCGCTCATCAGGTTTCCTTGCGCCGGATTTCATCCGATTCTGGCGAAGTCACGCTAGCTTCCTTGAGATGGATCGTACGCAGCGCACAGCTCATTGCGTGAGGAGCGCGAGAGCATCGCTTGGCGTGAGCAGTTGCCGACTACCGTCGGCGCGCTTCTTGACCTCGAGCTTGCCCTCGGCAAGGCCTTTCGGGCCGACGAGCACCTGCCAGGGAATGCCGATGAGATCCGCGGTGGCGAACTTGGAGCCCGGCCGCTCGTCGAGGTCGTGATAGAGAACATCGATCCCCTTGCCCTGCAGGTCGCGATAGAGCCGCTCGCACGCCGCATCGGTGTCCGCGCCGCCCTGCTTCAAATTAAGGATTGCGACCTTGAACGGCGCCACCGCCTCCGGCCAGATAATCCCCGCGTCATCGTGTGAGGCTTCAATGATGGCCGCAACGAGGCGGCTGGGGCCTATGCCATAGGAGCCCATGTGGACGGGCCGCTCGGTGCCGTCGGGTCCCGCCACGACCGCCTTCATCGGCTCGGAGTATTTGGTGCCGAAATGAAAGATGTGGCCGACCTCGATGCCACGCGCGGAAACCTGCTTGTCGGAAGCGACGGCGCTGAAAGCCGCGGCGTCGTGCTTGTCCGACGTCGCGGCATAGAGCGCGGTCCACTGATCGACCGTGCCTTGCAGTGCATTAACGTCGTCGAAATTCACGTCCGCACCGGGAGGCGTCATGTCGAGATAGTCACTGTGGCAGAAGACCTCGCTCTCCCCGGTGGATGCGAGAATGATGAATTCGTGGCTGAGGCTGCCGCCGATCGGTCCGCTCTCCGCCGCCATCGGGATCGACTTCAGGCCCAGGCGCGCGAAGGTACGCAGATAGGCGACGAACATTTTGTTATAAGCGTGCCGCGCGCCCGCCGGATCGACATCGAAGGAATAGGCATCCTTCATCAGGAATTCACGGCCGCGCATCAGGCCGAAGCGCGGACGCACCTCGTCGCGGAACTTCCATTGGATGTGGTAGAGGTTGAGCGGGAGGTCCTTATAGGAGCGCACATAGGACCGGAAAATCTCGGTGATCATTTCCTCGTTGGTCGGCCCGTAAAGCATCTCGCGCTCGTGCCGGTCCTTGATGCGCAGCATCTCCTTGCCATAGTCCTCGTAGCGCCCGCTCTCGCGCCACAGATCGGCCGACTGAATGGTCGGCATCAGCATCTCGATCGCACCGGCGCGGTCCTGCTCTTCGCGCACGATCTGGCAGACCTTCTGCAGCACACGATAGCCCAGCGGCAGGAAGGCATAGATGCCGGCCGCCTCCTGGCGCAGCATCCCGGCGCGCAGCATCAGGCGGTGCGAGACGATCTCGGCTTCCTTCGGCGTCTCACGCAAAATGGGAAGGAAATAGCGGGAAAGGCGCATCAATACTCGCTGATGGAATCGGTTCCGCAGGCAGACAAAGCGGATAAGCCGCGAAAATACAAGTGGCAGGCGGGTTTCCGGCGGTTAACAGGAAGTGACAGCGCTGTCGAAACCTGCTAGCTCGTCCCAAGCGCCGTGGTGGGCCGTCCGCCCAAGGTTCACGCCGCAAGGTCCAAGTCTGGGGAGAAGACCCGAAACGCGCGGAACTCGCGATCGCAAGGACCACAAAGGTCCTGCCCGGGAAACATCGTCGAAGACTTCAATTCCAGCAGGGCCCCGCGCGCCCTGCTTTTTTTATCGCGCTGCGATTTAGCGGCCAAAGCGCAGCCAAGCTGCGAGCGTGTCGAGCGGAAGCAGGCGGTTCACAAAGACCACATAGCACAGTCCGAAGATCACGCCCGCCATAACGCTGGTCCATAGCAATTTCAGGCCGAGCCGCGGGATGCCCGGCGCGCCCGGATCGGTGCCGGGAGCGATCTCGCTATCCTCATCCTGGCGGCGCACCCCAAACGGCAGCACCGCAAACAAGGTCACCCACCAGATCAGAAAATAGATGGCGATTGCGGTTGTTGCCGACACGGCGAACCTATTTGCAGAGGCGGGGAAGAGTTGCGGAAAACGTCCGTTCTACATGCGTAGCTCTCAGACGGTCAGCACATGGACATGGCAGATCGGCTTCTTGCTCCATTCGCGCGCAACGCTGGCGCGCACCGCACGCTCGACTGACTCGGCGACGGCATCGGGATCACGCCGTCGCGCACGCGGCAGGTTCTCGACGATCTCCAGCACCACGTCATAGACGATGTCGTTCAAGCTTTCACCCGTCGCGTTGACCTCGGGAATGCCGGTGAGCTCAATCTCGGGATCGGCGAGAAGCTCGCCCTGCTCGCTCAGCGCCAGCGCTATGGAAACGACGCCAGCGAAGCTCAGCCGCCGCCGATCGGGAATCGTGCGCGCCTGCGCGTCGACAAGGATCCTGCCGTCTTTGTAGATGCGCCCGACCGGCACCTCGTCGATGATCGCCGGCCCGTTCGGCGCAAGCCGCACCATGTCCCCATCCAGGCAGGTCAAGACTTTCGGCACGCCCACACGCCGCGCCAGAGCGGCATGCTCCGCCATGTGCAGCGCCTCGCCGTGTACCGGCAGCACGATCTGCGGGCGCACCCAGCGCAGCATGTCCTCGAGCTCGGCCTGGCGCGGATGGCCCGAGACGTGGACGAGATGGGTGCGGTCGGTGATCACCTCCACGCCGCGCACGACCAGCCCGTTGATCACGCCGGCGACAGCCTTTTCATTGCCGGGAATGGCGCGCGAGGAAAAGATCACGCGGTCGCCGCGATTGAAGGTAACTTCCGGATGATCATCGCGCGCAATGCGCGAGAGCGCGGAGCGCGGCTCGCCCTGACTGCCGGTGCAAAGCGCCACCACCTTGTCGGGCGGCAGATAGCCGTAGGTATCGAGGCTGCGGAAGGGCTGCACGCCCTCAAAATATCCGGTTTCGCGCGCGACCTGCACGATGCGTTCCATTGCCCGGCCGACGACCACCACCTCGCGGCCGCAGGCGCGCGCGCCATCGGCCACACTGCGCAGGCGGGAGACATTGGACGCGAAAGTCGTAACCGCGACACGTCCGGGCGCGTTCCTGATCAATTCGGCAAGGGATTTTCCAACATCGGCCTCCGACGGCGAGCGTCCTTCCCGCACGGCATTGGTGGAGTCGCCAATCAGCGCCAGCACGCCCTCGTCGCCGATGGCCTTGAGCTTTGCTTCGTCGGTCGGCGGACCGAGCACCGGCGTGGCGTCGATCTTCCAGTCGCCGGTATGCAGGATGGTGCCCGAAGCTGTGCGTATGATCAGCGCATGGGATTCCGGGATTGAATGCGCGACCGCGACATATTCAACATCGAACGGCCCGAGGGTGATGCGTCCACCGGCCGGAACGATGGTGACCGGGATTTCCGGCGCGCCCGGCTCGCCCTGGCGCTTGGCTTCCAGCAAGGCGGCGGTGAAAGGCGTGGCATAGATCGGCACCTTGAGCCGCGGCCACAGATCGATGATGGCGCCGATATGATCCTCGTGCCCGTGCGTGATGACGAGGCCGACGAGATTTTTGCGCTCCTCCACCAGAAAGCGGATGTCGGGCAGCACAATATCGACGCCAGGCACATGCTCCTCGGACGCAAAACCGATGCCACAATCCACCGCGAGCCAGGTGCGGCGGCGCTCGTCGCCCAGCCCATAGATGGACAGGTTCATGCCGATCTCGCCGACGCCGCCGAGCGGGGCAAAAACAAGTTCTTGGATCGGGTCGGCCATGATCGTTACCGCGCCATTTCCCTTTGGCCGGCCTGTCCAAGTCCAAACACTTCGCCCGCTGCAATGGTCTCGATGCGGCCGTCGCAGAGACGAAGCATGAGGTGACCCCGACCGTCGATATTCTCAAACTTGCCGGTCAATTCCTGTGTCGAAAGGCGCACAAGAATGGGATGTCCAACCCCGGAACACGCGCTCAGCCAGTCCGCCCGGATCGCCGCAAAGCCATTACCCATTTCCCATTGCTGCAGCCGGATCAGCATATGTTTCGACAAGGCGGCAAACAGCTGCTCCAGCGAGACCGCGATGCCGGACGATTTCAGGTCCGTCACATTCGGGATTTGCGCCGGGTGATGCGCGCAATTGATTCCGACACCGATCACCGCCCAGGAATTCTCCACCTCGATCAGAAGACCGGCAAATTTTGCATTTCCCAGCTGCACGTCATTCGGCCATTTCAGCGTGAGACGGACGGGCATATTACGCGCAAGCTCGCCAACGGCGTCATGCACGGCAAGCCCGGCGACAAAAGCCAGATCCCCCGCCCGGCCCGGTGGCACATCCGCAAGCAGCAGGCTGACGTAGAGGTTGCCGGGCTCAGATATCCAGCTGTTGCCGCGGCGGCCGCGGCCGGCGGTCTGCTCTCTGGCAATGATCCAGAGCGGGCCGCGCTCGCCTGCTCGCGCCAGCGCGCAGGCTTCGCTATTGGTGGAACCGATGCTGTCGTGAATGATCAGTCGGAAACCCGCAGCCGCAACGGACGGATCGAGCTGCATTGCCTAGAACAAAGACTTGGCCGCCGCGGCGGCGGCCGCCACCAGCGGCGCGGGAATGACGAAGAACAGGATGTTGAACAGGCCGCTCGCGCCGAGCACCGCCTTCAGAATGCCAGGCATCGGGACGAATCCCGGTGCTGGCTCGTCGAAATACATGATCTTGACGATCAGCAGGTAATAATAGGCGCCAACCACGCTCGCCAGCACGCCTATCACGGCGAGCATATAAAGGCCCGCCTGGATCGCGGCGAGGAAGACGTAGAATTTGGCGAAGAAACCCGCGAGCGGCGGAATGCCGGCGAGCGAGAACAGCAGCATGGCAAGGAAGAAAGCCATGCCCGGATTGGTGCGCGCCAGGCCTGCGAGGTCGGCGATCTCTTCGACCGGGCCTTCGGCCCGCCGCATCGACAGAATGGCGGCAAAGGTGCCGAGCGTCATGGCCAAGTAGATGCCCATATAGACCAGCACGCCCTGCACGCCCTCCGCCGTCCCGGACGCCAGCCCGATGAGCGCAAAGCCCATATGGCCGATCGAGGAATAAGCCATCAGCCGCTTGATGTTGCGCTGGCCGATGGCGGCGAAGGCGCCGAGCAGCATGGAGGCGATCGAGACGAAAACGATGATCTGCTGCCACTGGCTGGCGATGCCCGGAAAGGCGTCCAGAGCCGCGCGGATGAAGATCGCGATGGCGGCAATCTTGGGCGAGGCGGCGAAGAAAGTGGTGACTGGCGTCGGCGCGCCTTCGTAAACGTCGGGCGTCCACATATGGAAGGGCACCGCCGAGACCTTAAAACAAAGGCCGGCGAACAGGAACACCAGTCCGAAGACAAGGCCGATGCCACCCTGTCCGGCGGCCTGCGCGATGCCGGCAAAGTTGACCGTGCCGGTGAAGCCGTAGATCAGCGAACAGCCGTAAAGCAGCATTCCCGACGACAGCGCGCCGAGCACGAAGTATTTCAACCCGGCTTCGGAAGCCCGCACGCTGTCGCGCTGGAACGCGGCGAGCACGTAAAGACACAGGCTCATCAGCTCGAACCCGAGATAGAGCGCGATCAGATCGCCGGCGGATACCAGCAGCATCATGCCGAGCGTCGAGAACACAATCAGGATCGGATATTCGAACCGCCGTTCGCCCGCCGCCGCCATGTAGTCGAGCGACATTAGGATCGCGATGGCGGAGCCGGCCAACGCCAGCACCTTCATGAATCGGGCGAACAGATCGACCACGAAGCTGCCTTCGAAGACGACGAGCTTGTCTCCCGGCAGCCACACCACGAGCGCCGCAACGCCAATCAGAAGAAGGACGGAGAGCGCATTGACCGCACCGGTCGACCGCTCGCCGGCGAAGGCGCCGATCATCAGCAACAGCATGCCGCCCACTGCGAGCGTGATCTCCGGCAACAGCGGCTGCAGCGCGACAAGGTCGGCAGGCAATAGCATGCTCATGGCGACCACCGCTTTCCCCGCGGTCTCGAGAACACGGTGATAGTTCTCGACCAATTGCTCGACCGAGGCGGCGGAGAGATCAAGCAGCGGCTTCGGATAGAGGCCAAAGAAGATCGTGCCGATCACCAGCGGGGCGAGACAGATGATCTCGCGATAGTCGAGGTCCTTGATGCCGGCGAGTTCCGGGCGTTCCAGCTTGCCGAAAATGACCTTGCGGGCCAGCCACAGCGCGTAAGCGGCCGAGAGGATCACGCCCAAGGTCGCGAGGCCCGCGACCCACGGATTGACCTTGAAGGTGCCGAGCAAGGTCAGGAATTCGCCGACAAAGCCGGAGGTGCCGGGCAGGCCCACATTGGCCAGCGTGAATATCAAAAAGGTCACGGCATAAAGCGGCATGCGGTTGACCAGCCCGCCATAGGCCGCGATCTCCCGGGTGTGCATGCGGTCATAGACCACGCCGACGCAGAGGAAGAGCGCGGCGGAAACGATGCCGTGCGACACCATCTGGAACACGCCGCCGGCCACGGCCTGGATATTGGCGGCGAAGATGCCCATGGTGACAAAGCCCATATGCGCGACGGAGGAGTAAGCGATCAGCTTCTTCATATCCTCCTGCGCCAGCGCTACCAGGGAGGTGTAGATGATCGCGACCACCGAGAGGACGAAGATGATGATCGCGAATTCCTGCGAGGCGAGCGGGAACATCGGCAGCGAGAAGCGCAGGAAGCCATAACCGCCCATCTTCAGCAGGATCGCCGCCAGGATCACCGAGCCCGCCGTCGGCGCCTCGACGTGAGCGTCGGGCAGCCAGGTATGCACCGGCCACATCGGCATCTTCACCGCGAAGGAAGCGAAGAAGGCGAACCAGGCGAACTTCTGCAACGTCGGCGAGAAGCCGGTGCGCATCAGTGTCGGGATGTCGGTGGTGCCGGCGACCCAATACATCGCCATGATGGCGAGCAGCATCAGCACCGAACCGAGCAGCGTATAGAGGAAGAACTTGAAGCTGGCATAGACCCGGCGCTGCCCACCCCAGACGCCGATGATCAGGAACATCGGAATCAGGCCGCCCTCGAAGAACAGATAGAACAGCACGAGATCGAGCGCGGAGAAGGTGCCGATCATCAAAGTCTCGAGCGCCAGGAAAGCGATCATATATTCGCGCACGCGCGTCTGGACCGGCCGCCAGCTCGCGATGATGCAGAGCGGCATCAGCGCCGTGGTGAGGATCACGAAGGGCAGCGAGATGCCGTCCACGCCCATGTGGTAGCCGATCCCGGCGGCAAGCCATGGCTGCTTCTCGACGAATTGGAATTCCGCCAGCTTCGGATCGAAATGCCACAGCATGTAAAGGGACGCGCCAAGCGTGACCAGCGTGGCCCACAACGCGATCCAACGGGCATTGCGCGCACCGTCACCGCCGTTGGGCAGCAGCAGGATGAACAGCACACCGACAAGCGGCAGGAACGTGGTGAGCGACAGAATTGGAATCGTCACTTAGTGCGCTCCCGCGAACATGAACCAGGTGATGAAAGCCGCCGCGCCGATGAGCATGGCGAAAGCATAATGATAGAGATATCCGGTCTGCAGCCGCACCACGTTGCGCGTGACATCGAGCACGCGGGCCGATACGCCGTCAGGCCCAAAGCCGTCGATCAGCCAACCGTCGCCCCCCTTCCAGAGCAGTCGTCCGAGCCACAACGCGCGGGCCGCACAAAGATCAGGTCATAAAGCTCGTCGAAGTACCACTTGTTGAGCAGGAAGCGATAGAGCATGTCGTGCTGCTGCGCGAGCCGGTGGGGAATTTCGGGCTGCCGGATGTAGAAATGCCAGGCAACGAGGAAGCCGAGCGCCATCATCACCGTTGGCAGGAAGGCTATGGCGGCAGGGACGTGATGGATCGCCTCGAGCACTTTGATCGCCGGGTCGCTAATTGCAGCGCCTCGCGGAAGAAGGGCTCGAACGCCTTGGCCTGCGAAAATGTCGACAAAGGGATACCCAGCGACAGATCGAACCGACCGCCAGAAGCGCGAGCGGGATGAGGACGACCTTCCCCGGTTCATGTGCGGCTTCGTAGTGATGACGGTCGTGCGGCGCGCCGTGGAAGGTCTTGAAGATCAGCCGCCAGGAATAGAACGAGGTCATCGCCGCCGCAGCGACGGTGCAGATGAATGCATACAGCGCCATCGGGTTATGCGCCACATAGGCCGCCTCGATGATCGCATCCTTGGAGAAATAGCCCGCGGTGAGCGGAAAGCCGGTGAGCGCCAGCGTGCCGATCACCATCATCGCGTAGGTGAACGGGATACGGTCCTTCAATCCGCCCATGTGGCGAATGTCCTGCTCGTGGTGCATCGCCATGATCACCGAACCGGAACCGAGGAAAAGCAGCGCCTTGAAGAAGGCATGGGTGAACAGGTGGAACATGCCGACCGAATAGGCGCCCGCGCCCATGGCGACGAACATGTAGCCGAGCTGCGAGCAGGTCGAATAAGCGACGATGCGCTTGATGTCGTTCTGCACCAGGCCCACGGTCGCGGCGAAGAAGGCCGTGGACGCGCCGATGAAGATCACGAAGGTCTGGGCGTCGGGCGACAACTCGAACAGCGGCGAGAGCCGTGCCACCATAAACACGCCGGCGGTGACCATGGTGGCGGCATGGATCAAGGCGGAGACCGGCGTCGGGCCCTCCATCGCATCGGGCAGCCAGGTATGCAGGAAAAGCTGCGCCGACTTGCCCATGGCGCCCATGAACAGCGCGAGGCAGATCAGCGTCAGCACATTGTAGTCGTGGCCGAAGACATGCACGGTTTTTGCCGCGATCGACGGGGCCTGCGCGAAGATGGTCTCGAAGTCGGTCGAGCCGGCCAGCATGAAGAGCGCAAAGATGCCGAGTGCGAAGCCGAAATCGCCGATGCGGTTGACGATAAAGGCCTTGATCGCCGCGGCATTGGCGGACGGCCGCAGATACCAGAAGCCGATCAGCAGATAGCTCGCGAGCCCCACCCCTTCCCAGCCGAAGAACAGCTGGACCAGGTTGTCGGCCGTCACCAGCGCCAGCATGAAGAAGGTGAAGAGCGACAGGTAAGCGAAAAACCGCGGCCGATGCGGGTCCTCGGCCATGTAGCCGATCGAATAGAGATGCACGAGCGCGGAGATGGTGGTGACCACGACCAGCATCACCGCCGTCAGGCTGTCGATGCGCAGCGCCCAATCGACCTTCAGATCGCCTGAGGTGATGAAGTTGAGGACCGCGATCCGCGCGGTATTTCCCTGGAAGCCGACGTCAACGAAGGCGTACCACGACAGCAGCGCCGCGATGATCAACAGTCCGGTGGTGATGATCTCCGCCAGCCGCGAGCCGGCCGCCGGTGGCCCGGCTTCATGCGGCTCGTCGTGCGGGGAATGGATGACGCCCGGATGCGCGGGCACTGCTTCGTGGATGTGCGGGCCGTGATCCAGCGCATGATCTTCCGCGCCGGCGGCCGCGCTGCCGCCCGGATGCCGCGCGCGCGCGCCGGCAAGCGAAATCATGCCCGCAAGGATCGCGCCGATCAGCGGCAGGAAAACGATCGCGTGAAACAGTCCCAACGCTCAGCCCTTCATCAGATTGATGTCTTCCACCGCGATGGAGCCGCGGTTGCGGAAATAGACGACAAGAATGGCAAGCCCGATGGCGGCTTCCGCCGCCGCGACCGTCAGCACCAAGAGCGCGAAGACCTGCCCTACCAGGTCGCCGAGGAAAGCGGAAAACGCCACGAGGTTGATATTGACCGCGAGCAGAATGAGCTCGATCGACATCAGAATGATGATGACGTTCTTGCGGTTGAGGAAAATGCCGAAGATGCCGAGCGTGAACAGGATGGCGGCAACCGCGAGATAATGGCCGAGCCCGATGGTCATGGCACCTTCTCCTCGGTGCCTTCCTCGATTCCTTGACCCGAGCGCACTTGTTTGATCTCGATGGCGGTAGCCTTGGTGCGCGCATTCTGCCGCGCCGCGATCTGGCGCTTGACCGCCGGCCGATGATGCAGCGTGAGTACGATCGCGCCGATCATGGCCACCAGCAGCACCAGCCCGGCGATCTGGAAGTAATAGACGTAGCGCGTGTAGAGCACCAGGCCGAGCGCCATGGTATTGCTGACGTCGGTGGGGATCGGCGCGGTGATGCTCTGCGGCACGGTCGGGGCGATGGTCCAGGCGCCCAGCACCAGAAGCAGTTCCGCCAAAAAGATGCAGCCGACGACGGCGCCGATCGGCAGGTATTGCAGGAAGCCCTCGCGCAGCTCGACGAAGTCGACGTCCAGCATCATCACCACGAACAGGAACAGCACCGCGACCGCGCCGACATAGACCACCACCAGGATCATGGCGATGAATTCGGCGCCCAGCAGCACGAACAGGCCAGCGGCGTTAACGAAGGCGAGGATGAGGAACAAGACGGAATGCACCGGATTTCGGGATGCGATCACCATGAATCCGGAAGCCACGCACAGCCCGGCAAAGAGATAAAAGAACAGCGGCGCGATCATATCCGCCCGTCCTCCGTCGTCATGCCCGGCCTGTGCCGGGCGTCGCACGTTCTTGCAGCGGTCCACCGAAGACCCTCGTCCGGATGGCCGGGACAAGCCCGGCCATGACATTGCGGATATGCCCGCTATCCGCTTCATCGCCCTCACCGATACGGCGCGTCGAGCGCGATGTTCTTGGCGATCTCGCGCTCCCAGCGGTCGCCGTTCGCCAGTAGCCTATCCTTGTCGTAATAAAGCTCCTCGCGCGTCTCGGTTGCGAATTCGAAATTCGGTCCTTCCACGATGGCATCGACCGGGCAAGCTTCCTGGCAGAGCCCGCAATAGATGCACTTCACCATGTCGATGTCGTAGCGCGTGGCGCGCCGGGTGCCGTCGTTGCGGCGCGGCCCGGCTTCGATGGTGATCGCCTGTGCCGGGCAGACCGCCTCGCACAGCTTGCAGGCAATGCAGCGTTCCTCGCCGTTCGGATAGCGGCGCAGCGCGTGTTCGCCGCGAAAGCGCGGCGAGATCGGGTTCTTCTCGAACGGATAGTTGATGGTGGGCTTCGGCTTGAAGAAATAGCGCATCGCCAGGAAGAACGCGGACACGAATTCCGTCATGAAGATGGTGCGGGCGGCCTGATCGAGTTTCATCATGATTACCTCGGCCCCAGCCCGCTGAATTGCAGCACGGCCGCCACGATCACGACCATGGCGAGCGACAGCGGCAGGAAGAACTTCCAGCCGATCCGCATCAACTGGTCGTAGCGATAGCGCGGCACCATCGCCTTCGCCATGGCGAAGAGGAAGAAGATGAAAAAGCCCTTGAGCAGGAACCAGACGATGCCCGGGACCCAGGTGAAGGGCGGGAACGGGATCGGCGACAACCACCCGCCGAGGAACAAAATGGTCGCCAGCGCGCACATCGTGGTGATCGCGACGTATTCACCGAGCATGAACAGCATGTAGGGCGCGGCGCTGTATTCGACCATGAAACCGGCAACCAGCTCGGATTCCGCTTCCACCAGATCGAAAGGCGGCCGGTTGGTCTCCGCCATGGCAGATATCAAGAAGATGATGAACATCGGGAAAAGCGGCAGCCAGAACCAGCTGAACATGCCCCAAGGGCCGTTCTGCGCCTCGACGATTGCGGACAGATTCAGCGAGCCGACGCAAAGCAGCACGGTGATGATGACGAAGCCGATGGAGACTTCATAGGACACCATCTGCGCGGCGGAACGCAGCGCCGCCAGGAAGGGATATTTCGAATTCGACGCCCAGCCTCCCATGATGACGCCATAGACCATCAGCGACGAAATAGCGAAGACGTAGAGAATACCGACATTGATGTCGGCGATAACCCAGCCGAGATTAACCGGGATCACCGCCCAGGCGGCGAGCGCCAGCACGGTCATAATCAGCGGCGCCAGCAGGAACACGCCCTTGTTCGCGCCGTCCGGGATGATCGGCTCCTTCACCACGAACTTGATCAGGTCGGCGAAGGACTGCAGCAACCCGAAAGGCCCGACCACGTTGGGACCGCGGCGGATCTGCACCGCCGCCCAGATCTTCCGGTCCGCCAGCAGCAAATAGGCGATGATGATGAGCAGCGTCACCATCAACAGCAGGCTCTGCGCCACGATGACGAGAAGCGGCCAGAGATAGACGGACCAGATGTCGGCGAAGGTCATGGTCGTCACTCCGCCGCCGTGAGCGCGCGGCCGCCGTGGGCAAGCGCCGAGCATTCCGCCATCACCGCGGAGGCGCGCGCGATGGGATTGGTGAAATAGAAATCCGCAATGGCCCGGCGGAACGGCGCCTTGTCAGGCGCGCCGCCGAGCGACGCCAGTGCGCGAATGTCGTCCGCATTGCCGGGTTCGATCGCGTCGATGCGGCCGAGGTGAGGATGCGCCGAGAAGATCGCGCGGCGCAGCTGCGCCAGCGAGTCATAAGGCAGCCGCTCGTTGAGGTGATCCGACAGCGCGCGGATAATGGCCCAATCCTCGCGCGCATCGCCGGGCGGGAAGGATGCGCGCTTGGCCATCTGCACGCGGCCTTCGGTATTGACATAGATGCCGGACTTCTCCGGGTAGGCCGCGCCGGGCAGGATGACGTCGGCGCGGTGCGCGCCGCGATCGCCGTGGGTGCCGATGTAAACAACGAAGGCGCCGGCGGCGACCTCGATCTCGTCGGCGCCGAGCAGGAACAGCAGATCGAGCTTGCCGGACGCGGCCATCTTCGTGGCGCGCAGGCCGCCCTCGCCCGGCACAAAGCCGATATCGAGCGCGCCCACGCTGGAGGCCGCGCTATGCAGGACAGAGAAACCGTTCCAACCGTCCTTCACCGCGCCAAGCTCGAGCGCCGCCTTGGCGGCTTGTGCGGCGAGAGCCGCGCCATCCGGGCGGGCGAAAACGTGGGCGCCGACGATGACGAGCGGCCGCTCGGCGGCCTTGAAGGCTTTGGCGAAGTCGCTCTCGTCGCCCGCGAGCTTGCCCAGGCTTTCGGGGCCGGCGCCGAGGGTATCATAGGGATAAGTCAGGTCGGTGCGCTCGCCGATCAGGCCGATGGGGAATTTGCCGGCGCGCCAGCGCTTGCGGATGCGGGCGTTGAGCACGGCGGCTTCATGGCGCGGATTGGACCCGATGATGAGCAGCGCGCCGGAGCGTTCGATGCCTGCGATGGTGGCGTTGAACAGGTAGCTTGCCCGGCCCCATTTGGGATCAAGCGCCGAGCCGTCCTGCCGCGCGTCAATATTTGGCGAGCCGAGCCGCGTCATCAAATCCTTCAGCGCGAACATCTCTTCGACCGCGCAAAGATCGCCGGCGATGGCGCCGATGCGGTTTGCCGGCATCGTCTTCGCCCTGGCGGCAATCAGCTCGAACGCTTCCGCCCAGGATGCTTCGCGCAACCGGCCATGCTCGCGGATGTAAGGCACGTCCAGCCGTTGCGCGCGCAGGCCGTCCACCACGTGCCGCGTCTTGTCGGAAATCCATTCTTCGTTCACGTCTTCATTCACACGCGGCAGGATGCGCATAACCTCGCGTCCGCGCGCGTCGATGCGAATGGCGGAGCCGACTGCGTCCATCACGTCGACGGACTCGGTCTTCGACAGTTCCCACGGCCGCGCCGCGAAAGCGTAAGGCTTCGAGGTGAGCGCGCCGACCGGGCAGAGATCGACCACATTGCCCTGCAGCTCGGAGGTCAGCGCCTGCTCGAGATACGTGGTGATCTCCATGTCCTCGCCGCGGCCGGTGGCGCCCATCTCCGGCACGCCCGCCACTTCCGCCGCGAAGCGGACGCAGCGCGTGCACTGGATGCAGCGGTTCATCGAGGTCTTCACCAGCGCGCCGAGATATTTGTCCTCGACCGCGCGCTTGTTCTCCTGGAAGCGGCTGGAATCCACGCCATAGGCCATGGCCTGGTCCTGCAGATCGCATTCGCCGCCCTGGTCGCAGATCGGGCAATCGAGCGGATGGTTGATCAGCAGGAATTCCATCACGCCTTCGCGCGCCTTTTTCACCATCGGCGAGCGCGTGAACATGACCGGCAGCTCGCCGTTCGGCCCCGGACGCAGATCGCGGACATTCTGCGCGCAGGAGGCCACCGGCTTCGGCGGCCCACCCTTCACCTCGATCAGGCACATCCGGCAATTGCCGGCGATCGAAAGCCGCTCGTGGAAGCAGAAGCGCGGAATTTCCGCGCCCGCCATCTCGCACGCCTGCAGCAGCGTGTATTCGGGCGGAACGTCGAGCTCGGTGCCGTCTATGATGACTTTGGTCATTTCAGTTATACGCCCGGAGCTTTCATCTCTTCCATCAATGCCGCCACTTCGACAGCGTGGCGTTCATGCAGGGCTTTCACGGTATTTCCGCCCTGTTCCGAGCCACCGAGGGCAGCCTTCTCGTCGTCCGAAAGATCCTGAAAATCCGCAAGGCAGACATAGGCGCCGCGGAAAAAATCCCGTTCGGATCCGGGCTCCGTCAGCTTGATGCAGTGCTTGAGCACCCTTTTTATCACTTCCTTCGGATAAGGAAGTTCCTTGGTGTCCCGAACCAGAGTCTTGCTGGGTCGTTGCAGGGTCGCCGAATAGGCGGACAAAACAAGCGCGAGATCGATTTTTACTTTAGTCATGATGCTTATTCCGCCGCTTCGGCCGGAATTGGATCACGCACCCCGAGCCCATCGGCCCGCGCGGAATAATCGTCGATGCGCTTTTCGATCTCGTGGCGGAAATGCCGGATCAACCCCTGTACCGGCCAGGCCGCCGCGTCCCCGAGCGCGCAGATGGTGTGGCCTTCGACCTGGGTGGTGACTTCCAGCAACATGCCGATCTCGCGCTTCTGTGCGCGGCCTTCGGCCATGCGGGTGAGCACGCGCCACATCCAGCCGGTGCCTTCGCGGCAGGGCGTGCACTGGCCGCAGCTCTCGTGCTTGTAGAAATAGGAAATGCGGGCAATCGCGCGCACGATGTCGGTGGACTTGTCCATCACGATCACCGCCGCGGTGCCGAGGCCGGACTTCAGGTTCTTCAGCGTGTCGAAATCCATGTAGAGCTCGTCGCCGCATTGCTGCGCGGGCAGGCAAGGCACTGACGAGCCGCCGGGAATGACCGCAAGCAGATTATCCCAGCCGCCGCGAATGCCCCCGGCGTGCGTGTCGATCAGTTCGCGGAAGGGAATGCCCATCGCCTCTTCGACGTTGCACGGCTTGTTCACATGGCCGGAGATGCAGAAGAGTTTGGTGCCGGTATTGTTGGGCCGTCCGATCCCAGCGAACCAGGCCGCGCCGCGGCGCAGAATGTCCGGCGCGACCGCGATGCTCTCCACATTATTCACGGTGGTGGGGCAGCCGTAGAGGCCGACATTGGCCGGAAACGGCGGCTTCAGCCGCGGCATGCCCTTCTTGCCCTCCAGGCTTTCCAGCAGCGCCGTCTCTTCGCCGCAGATGTAAGCGCCGGCGCCGTGGTGCACGTAGAGCTCGAACGGGAAGCCGTGGACGTTGTCCTTGCCGATCAGCTTGGCCTTATAAGCTTCGTCGATGGCGTGTTGCAGCCGTTCGCGCTCGCGGATGAATTCGCCGCGCACATAGATGTAGCCGACATGCGCACCCATGGCGCAGCCCGCGATCAGACAGCCCTCGATCAGGAGATGCGGATCGTGCCGCATGATCTCGCGGTCCTTGCAGGTGCCCGGCTCAGACTTATCGGCGTTGACGACCAGATAGCTCGGCCGTCCGTCGGACTGCTTGGGCATGAAGGACCATTTCAACCCAGTGGGGAATCCCGCCCCGCCGCGGCCACGCAGGCCTGACGCCTTCATCTCACTGACGATCCAGTCCCGGCCCTTGTCGAGGATATCCTTGGTGCCGTCCCAGGCGCCGCGCGCCCGCGCGCCCTTGAGCTTCCAGTCATGGAGCCCATAGAGATTCTGGAAGATCCGGTCCTTGTCCTCGAGCATTGCTATTTGGCCCCTTCGCCCAAGGGAGCCTTCGGTGCCGGCGCCGCACGGTCGCTGGCGGGCTCACCCGGGCGTTTCGCTTCCGTGTCAGAGAGCGCAGCGCCACTTTGGCGCGCGGTGCCGCCCTTGCCGCTGAAGGTGGTGAGCGTCGTCAGCCCGCCCACCGGCGCGGAGAATTGCCTGTCGATCTGCGGGCCCGGTTTGGGCGCGATGCCGGCTGTTAGCTGATCGAGAATATCCTCCAGGGTAGCGGCCGTCAGATCTTCGTAGAAATCATAGTTGATCTGCACCATCGGTGCATTCACGCAGGCGCCGAGACATTCCACTTCGACCCAGGAGAAGTTGCCGTCAGGAGTGACATGGAATTGATCGCCGATGCGCTTGTGGCAAACCTTCTTCAAGTCTTCCGCGCCGCGCAGCACGCAGGGTGTCGTGCCGCAAAGCTGGACGTGATAGCGGCCGATGGGCTCGAGATTGAACATGGTGTAGAAGGTCGCGACCTCGAGCACGCGGATGTAAGCCATGCCGAGCATGTCGGCGACGTGCTCGATGGCTTTTTGCGGCAGCCAGCCGCCGGCTTGTTCCTGCGCGCGCCACAATAGCGGGATCACCGCGGACGCCTGACGGCCCTCCGGATATTTGGCGATCTGCCCCTTGGCCCATTTCAAATTCGCCGCCGTCAAGGCGAACTCCTTGGGCTGCATCTCGATGGGGGCGAGGCGGCGGACTGACATCAGCGATCCACCTCCCCGCTATTTTCGTTGTCATTCCGGGACGCGCCAAAGGCGCGGACCCGGAATCCAGACACGCACGCGCTATCTCTGGATTCCGGGTTCGCCGCGCTGCGGCGCCTCGGAATGACCGTGGAAAGGATGGCACTCATCGATCCACCTCCCCGAAGACGATGTCGAGCGAGCCCAGGATCGCCGAGACGTCAGCCAGCATGTGGCCTTTGCAGAGAAAATCCATCGCCTGCAGATGTGCGAAGCCGGGCGCCCGGATCTTGCATTTGTAAGGCTTGTTGCTGCCGTCGGAGACGAGATAAACGCCGAACTCGCCCTTGGGCGCTTCCACCGCGGCATAGACCTCGCCGGGCGGCACGTGAAAGCCCTCGGTGTAGAGCTTGAAGTGATGAATCAACGCTTCCATCGAGCGCTTCATCTCGCTGCGTTTTGGCGGCACGATCTTGTTGTCGAGCACGCTCACCGGGCCCTGCCCTTCCGCCCTGCGCAGCTTTTCCAGGCACTGCTTCATGATGCGGACCGACTGGCGCATCTCTTCCATGCGGATGAGCTGGCGGTCGTAGTTGTCGCCGTTCTTGCCGACCGGAATGTCGAATTCGAGCTCTGAATAGCATTCGTAGGGCTGCGCCTTGCGCAGGTCCCAGGCCGCGCCTGAGCCGCGCACCATCACGCCCGAAAATCCCCAGGCCCATGCGTCCGCCAGCGATACCGTGGCGATGTCGACGTTGCGCTGCTTGAAGATGCGATTCTCCATGACGAGATTGTCGAGGTCCTCGCAGACCTGCAGGAACGGGTCGCAGAAAGCCCAGATGTCGTCGATCAGCTTGGGCGGCAGATCCTGATGCACGCCGCCCGGGCGGAAGTAATTCGCATGCATGCGGCTGCCCGAGGCGCGTTCATAGAACACCATGAGCTTTTCGCGCTCTTCGAAACCCCAGAGCGGCGGCGTCAGTGCGCCCACGTCCATTGCCTGGGTTGTGACGTTGAGAAGGTGCGAGAGCAGCCGGCCGATCTCGGAATAGAGCACGCGGATCAGTTGTGCGCGCTTGGGGGGACTGATCCCCAGCAACTTCTCGATCGCCAGGCAGAAAGCGTGCTCCTGGTTCATCGGCGCGACATAGTCGAGCCGGTCGAAATACGGCACCGCCTGCATGTAGGTTTTGTATTCGATCAGCTTCTCGGTGCCGCGATGCAGCAATCCGATGTGGGGATCGACGCGTTCGACCACTTCGCCGTCGAGTTCCAGCACGAGGCGCAGCACGCCGTGCGCGGCCGGATGCTGCGGACCGAAATTTATCGTAAAGGTACGCGGTGCGGGGGCGGGCTTTGGCCATCATGCACCTTGCGCCGACGCGGCCGCTTTTTCCGCCACCTTGGCATTGAAGCGATCCCAGACGACGATCGCGCGTTCGTGCCGGCCTTCTCCGATCATGTCGACGCCGTCGTGGGCGCGCACACGGAAGCTGGCGCGCCGGCCGCGGACGGCCGTGCATTCCGCATCGACCGTGACATTCAGCCCGGCGGGTGTTGCCGCCATATGACTGACGTCGATGTGGGTGCCAAGGCTGCCCTCGCCTGCGTCGAGATGCGGCGCCAGCAACTGGATGCAAGTCCACTCCAGCAGCCCAACCATGAAGCCGGTGGCGAAGACCTGCGGCATGGCCTGGAACTCGCGCGCCTCCGGGTAAAGATGCGGCACGGTTTTCTGCGCTGGCACTTGATAGGTGAACCGATGCGTCAGGCCGGCCTGCAACGTGGCTTTCATGGCGCCACCTTCTTGTCCGGCTCGCCGGCGAGCTTGTTGGCCTGCCCCTTCGCCTTTTCGTCGCCCGGCAACACGTAGTCGGTGCCTTCCCAGGGCGAAAGGAAATCGAAATTGCGGAATTCCTGCGCCAGCCGCACCGGGTCATAGACCACCCGCTTCTGCGCGTCGTCCCAACGCACTTCGACAAATCCGGTAAGCGGGAAATCCTTGCGCAGCGGATGCCCCTCAAAGCCGTAGTCGGTAAGGATGCGGCGCATGTCGGGATGGCCGGTGAAAACCACGCCGTAGAGGTCGTAGGTCTCGCGCTCGAACCAGTCTGCGCCGGGAAACACCGAGATGATCGATGGCACCTCGGTATTCTCGTCCGCTTCCGCCTTCACCCGGATGCGTTGGTTTTTAGTCGGCGAAAGGAAATGCCACACCACATCGAACCGCTTCTGGCGCGCGGGCCAGTCCACCGCGGTGACGTCGATGATGCAGGTGAAGCGGCAGCGCGCGTCGTCGCGCAAGAAGGTCGCCACCTTCACCATATCGGCCGCGTTGGCATGCAACGCCAATTCGCCAAAAGCCACGCTATGGCCGGTCACCGCGGGTGCCAGCGCCTGGGTGATGGCCGCGCCTAATGTGTCGAGCGTCTCGTCCATGTCACACCATCGTCATGCCCGGGCTTGACCCGGGCATCCATCCTTCTGCGCGATAGATCGCCGGATCGAGCCCGGCAATGACGAACAAGGAAGCTCCCGCATGCAACGTCATTTCAGCGCTCGATCGTGCCGGTGCGGCGGATTTTCTTTTGCAGCAGCATGACGCCGTAGAGCAGCGCCTCCGCCGTGGGCGGACAGCCGGGCACGTAGATGTCCACCGGGACGATGCGGTCGCAGCCGCGCACCACCGAATAGGAATAATGATAGTAGCCGCCTCCGTTAGCGCAGCTCCCCATCGAGATCACATAGCGCGGCTCCGGCATCTGGTCGTAAACGCGGCGCAGCGCCGGCGCCATCTTGTTGGTGAGCGTACCGGCGACGATCATCACGTCCGACTGGCGAGGCGAAGCGCGCGGCGCAAAGCCGAAGCGCTCGGCGTCATAGCGCGGCATCGACATCTGCATCATCTCAACCGCGCAGCAGGCGAGCCCGAAGGTCATCCACATCAGTGAGCCGGTGCGCGCCCAGGTGATGAGATCGTCAGCCGCGGCGACGAGAAAGCCCTTGTCGGTCAGTTCGTTATTGAGGTCCACGAAATATGGATCCTCGGCACCGATTGGCCTGCCGGTGCGGGGATCCAGAATCCCTTTCGGCGCGGGCGCGACGAGCGCTCCCGATCTCTCGGTCAATCCCATTCGAGGGCTCCCTTCCGCCACTCATAGATAAAACCGATTGTCAGTACCGCAAGGAAGACCATCATCGACCAGAAGCCATAAAGACCGATTTTTCCGAAGGCGACCGCCCAAGGGAAAAGGAAGCTGACTTCGAGGTCGAAGATGATGAAGAGAATGGCCACGAGGTAGAAACGCACGTCGAACTTCATGCGCGCGTCGTCGAACGGATTGAACCCGCATTCATAGGCGGAAAGCTTGATCGGATCGGGCGCCTTGAAGGCCACGATGAAGGGCGCAATCAGCAGCGCCGCCCCGAGCACAAGCGCGACGCCGATGAAAACCACGAGCGGCAGGTAATCGAGCAACAGCTGGTTCATCGACAAACCTTTTCGTCCGCAAACCGAAGCCGCGGACCGAAGTCAAAGCCCCCACCGGATTTTCCTTGCCCCAAGGCCTTGGCCGGCCCTTCCCGCTGGAAGTTAGATGCTGGAATCGTTGCGGAATTGGGACGCAGATTAGAATGGATTGAGCCTTAGCTCAGGGCCGCAAAAGTGGCAAGCTAGGCTCCGCCCGGTTGCCTTGCAAAGCAAGCCAGGCCAACGCTTTCGCAGATCTCGAAATGTGACGAAAAATCGTAAAGCGCGATAACGGGTCCAGATGCTATGGCAGGTCCCAGCCGGCGGGGGCGGTTTCTATCCTTGGGAAAGGCGAAGTGA
Organism: uncultured Alphaproteobacteria bacterium; assembly: GCA_963731585.1. Classification (GTDB taxonomy): domain Bacteria; phylum Pseudomonadota; class Alphaproteobacteria; order Rhizobiales; family Xanthobacteraceae; genus CANKHA01. The sequence continues at coordinate 17,119 of CAVSWC010000001.1, read as the reverse complement.
TGCACGATCAGACTGCGGCTGCCGGCTCCATCGCCGGCCAGGAACACTGGACCACCAGAGACGGCGCGAAGCTCTTTCTATGGGAGAAATGCATCGGCGATCCGGCCAAAGCCCAAGGGATCGTGCTGTTCGTGCACGGCTCGTCGATGGCCTCGCAGCCCACTTTTGATCTGCAGGTGCCGGGCCGGCCAGATTCCTCGGCGATGGAGTGGTTCGCCAAGCAGGGCTACGATACCTGGTCGACCGACAGCGAGGGCTACGGCCGTTCCACCAAGGACCGCGACAATAATGCCGATATTTCCCGCGGCGCCGACGATCTGAGAGCGGCGGGCGCATATATCCGCAAACTGCGCGGCGCCAGGCCGCTTCTCGTCTATGGCATCTCCTCCGGCGCGTTGAAGGCCGCGCTCTTTGCCCAGCGCAATCCGGAGATGGTCGGCCGCCTCGCGCTCGATGCCATGGTCTGGACCGGCGAAGGCAGCCCTACCCTGCAGGAACGGAAGAAGAAGCTGGCGGATTTCCAGTCGAAGAACCGCCGGCCGATCGACAAGGCTTTCGTGCATTCAATATTCACCCGCGATCATCCCGGCACAGCCGACGAGCGCACGGTCAACGCATTTGCCGACGCCATCCTGGCGCTCGATAATTCCGTGCCGACCGGCACCTATGTGGACATGTGTTCGAAGCTGCCCATCGTCGAGCCGGAAAAGATCACGATGCCGACCATCGTGATGCGCGGCCAATGGGATGGCATCGCAGGGTTTCGACGATCTTCTAGAGTTCTTCAAACGGTTGCCATCGCCCGACAAGCATTTTGCCGTGATGCCGGGCATCTCGCACGCAAGCTTCCAGCAGAAGAATTACATGCTGGTCTACCATATCCTGATGAGCTTTTTCGCGCAGCCGGAGCCGGTCTATCGCGGTTGATTGTTCTGCGGCCAACAGGTGCTAGCTCGAAACCTCCCGAACGGGATGAAGGTCTTTGTCTATAAGGCTAGAATTACTTGCAAATCGTTCGGCTGGCGCAGCACCTTATTGAGGCGCTGAAAGCAGGCCCTTAAATGCCAGATAACCTCCATCGAGCAAGAGATCCGCGCCGGTCATGAAGGAGGATTGCTCGCACGCGAGGAACAGCGCCCCGGCCGCGATCTCCTCGACCCGTCCCGTGCGTCCAAGCAGATGGTAGGGCCCGCGCGCACGGTTGGCGGCTTCGCGCGTCCCGAAACGCCGCACCGTGCGTGCGGTATCGACCCCTCCCGGCGAGAGCGAGTTGGCCCGGATGGCGTCCCTGGCGTGATCGCCGGCGAGGCATTTGGTGAATTGGATGAGTGCGGCCTTGCTGGTGGAATAAGGCGCCCGGCCGGGAACGCCGATCTGGCCGAGCTGCGAGGCGATATTGACGATGGCGCCCCCGCCCGCTTTGCGCATTTCCGGGACAGCGTATTTGCACATCAGGAAGGCGCCGGTGAGGTTGATCGCGAGTGCCTCATTCCACTGCTCAAGCGTCAAAGTTTCGACCGTGCCGTCGGGCGTGACTGCCGCTGCGACGTTTACCAACGTTGTCAGGGAACCGAAATCCGCGACCGTGTCACAAACCGAACGTTCCGCATCGGCGGCGACCGCCACGTCCGCCTTGATCGGCAGGGCGCGTCCTCCGGCGCCCACAATGTCCTGCGCCACCGCTTGCGCCCGCTCGCCGCGAATGTCGGCGACCGCCACTGCGGCGCCCTCGGAAGCAAAGCGCCGGGCTATGGCGCCGCCGATCTCGCCACCGCCGCCGGTGATCAGGGCAACGCGGCCGCTCAAGAGGCCAGGCATTGGAAAGCTTCCGCTTTACGGGCTGCGCCACGGGGCAGGTTCCTGTCAGCGTATCAATGACCGATCGTCGGCTGCAACCGACTGCCCCTCCGCGCGTTGGGCTTCAGTTCAACCACCGCGAGGCATTTCCCATGGGAATTATCTGGACCATCATCATCGGCTTTGTTGCCGGCATCGTTGCCAAGCTCATTACCCCCGGGCCTAACGAGCCGTCCGGTTTCATTCTGACCACGTTGCTTGGAATCGGTGGCGCCTTTCTCGCTACCTATCTTGGCCAGGCGATCGGGTGGTATCGCGCCGATGAAGGCGCGGGCTTCATCGGCGCGGTAGTCGGCGCGATTATCGTCCTCGTGATCTGGGGACTTATCTCGCGGCGGCGCGATACAGTTTAGCCGGCACCCTCGCCGTCACCGGCGCCGCTTCCGCCGGACCCGACAGCAACGCCTGCTTGATAGGGCAGCGCCCGGTACCGCCGCGGACGGCGAGATAAGCGCCGCCGAGCAGCGCCGCGATATTCAGGATCGGGTTAGGGCGTGGCTGGGTGCCAGCGGCGGCAAGCCCCAATCCCAGGATCAGGGAAATCGCGCGTTCCTTCGCGGAAAGATTTTGCGGCCCCTGAAAAAGGGCGAGAGCGTTCGGCATTGATTTTCCTTTGTGATGTATGTCGCCAACGCGGGGTATGCGCTCTCGTTCCAAAAGGCACGCGCACCCGGTAAACCACCCATGGCGCCGCGCCTTTGCAACCGGTTTTTCGGAATAACAATGGCGGGAGCGACGGGAACTCGAACCCGCGGCCTCCGGCGTGACAGGCCGGCGCTCTAACCAACTGAGCTACGCCCCCGAGGGGTCCGCCGGACTTAAAGCCCGCCCTGTGCCAAGTCAAGAAGTGCCCGATTGCCAGCAAAAGGGCGTGAGACGGGCTGACATCGGCCTTATTTACGGGCTTTTTCTTGTTAGCAATTCAAGAAACCCCCGATTTTTCGCTAACAATCGATGGTGCTCGTTATCCGAATCGCTTAAACCCCGCGTCGTAGGCCAGTTTCTTGAGCTCATCTGAGGAGGACCCCACCGATGGCAACCAAACCCGCAACAGCGGCGACCGTCACCACCAAGCATCTCGCGGCCAAGCTCGCTGAAGACCACGAGATGTCGAAGAAGCAGACCGAGACGATCCTCGGCGATCTGGTCAACTTGATCACGAAACACCTGAAGAAAGGCGACCGTATCCGTATCGGTGGCCTCGGCATCCTGGTGGTGCGCAAGCGCGCCGCCCGCATGGGCCGCAATCCGGCCACCGGCGAAGCCATCCAGATCAAGGCCAGCAAGAAGGTTGCCTTCCGCGCGGCCAAGGATCTGAAGGAAGCCGTCTAGTCAAAGTCACAACGCGTGCTGTGGGCCTCGCGGTATACGCGAGGCCCACGAGCGTCTGGTTTCGCCCGGCGATCAGATCGGGTTCGCGACGACATGTCTGGCCTTCGACCGCGCAGGTCGAACGGCATTATTGACGTTCCAACGTCAGGCCTCGAAGCCAGCATGCTCCGGCTGCCAGTGCGGCGGCATCTGAAGCAGATCTTCTTTTTTCAATTCGCCCCGCCCGAGCCGCATGAGCAGTTCGTTGACGGCCGCTGCGAGGTTCCTGTCGATGACAGGAAGCAGAGCCGTCCATTCTGTCAGTTCACCGTTGAGCGGCCTCGCACCATCGCTGACGCCTTTGAAGCCAATCAATGCGATGCCGAACTTCATCGCCACTTCGTTGAGAGCGGCATATTCCATGTCCGCTAGGTCCGCTCCCGTCGACGCGTGATCGCTGATCACGTTGGCGCCTGTGCTGCACGAAGCGCAGGGGAACTCAGGCATGACGGCTGGTGCTTGGACGGTGACCGGGTGCGGGCTGAACGGGGTCTGGCCCTGGGGAAAGCCGAACGCGCTCGCATCCATGTCCCGATAGCTGGAATGTGACACGCGATAAACTGCGCCCTGCTCCAGCGTCGAACTGCCCGCCGATCCAAGATTGAGGATCAGGTCCGGTCTGCGGTGGGCACGGGTCAGTTCGCCCAGCGCATGGGTTAAATTCATTGCAGCCTGCACGGGACCGAGACCGGTGATCAGCGGCTTGATGCCCAGAACCTTGAGATGGGCGCCGTATTCAAGATCGGTCGCCATGACCACGAGAGCCGTCACGCCCTCGCCCAGCGGATAAAGATAATCAGCGTAGGGTAACATCTTGGTCCGGCTGGTGGGCGGTGACGGACTCGAACCGCCGACATCCTGCGTGTAAAGCAGGCGCTCTACCAGCTGAGCTAACCGCCCTCGCCCTTCCCTTATCGCCTCACCACCGCGCAAGGCAAGCCGGCCGGCGTCCGAGCCAGTGAGCCAAGTAAAAAACGCCCCCGCATTGGGTGCGGGGGCGTCGGCACCACGATACTGGCAGACTACCGGTTCACCGCTTCTTTCAGTCCTTTGCCGGCCGAAAAACGAGGGCGCTTCGCAGCCTTGATTTTGACGGGAGTACCGGTGCGCGGATCGCGACCTTCGCGCGCTGCACGCTTGACCACGCGGAAATTACCAAAGCCCATGATTTTAACTTCGCCGCCCCTCTTCAAAGTTGAAGTAATGGCATCGAAAGTCGCCTGTACCGCCGTCGCTGCGGCGGTCTTTGTCATCTGAGCCTTGCCGGCCACCGCAGCGATAAGTTCATTCTTGGTCATCGACCATTCCTTTCCTGCGCTGCTTCGAATCAACGGCATTCGACCGTTGCGGGCGAAGGGTTTGCTCAAAACGCGGGCTTTGCAAGTGATTCGTTAGGCCGCTGCTGCGCTTGCGGCGAATCAGAAGGCTGAAAAAGCAAAACGGCGGCGTCCGACGACGCCGCCGTTTGCATTTTTATCCGCTGCCGTCAGTGCGCGGTCAGGCCCGAACCATCGTCCTCGGCCTTTTCCGCCGGTTTGGCGGCGGCAACCTCATCCCATACGATCGGCTCGGGCTTGCGCACCAGTGCATGCGCCAGCACCTCGTCCATGCGCGACACCGGAATGATGTTCAGACCCGCCTTGATGCTCTCGTTGACGTCGACGAGATCCTTGGCGTTCTCTTCCGGAATCAGCACGGTCTTGATGCCGCCGCGCTGGGCGGCAAGCAGCTTCTCTTTCAAACCGCCGATCGGCAGCACGCGGCCGCGCAGCGTGATCTCGCCAGTCATCGCGACATCGCGACCCACCGGAATCCCGGTCATGACCGACACGATGGCGGTGACCATGGCGACGCCGGCCGACGGGCCATCTTTCGGCGTCGCCCCTTCCGGCACGTGCACGTGGATGTCGCGCTTGTCGAACAACGGCGGCTCAATGCCGAAATCGACCGCACGCGAGCGCACGTAAGACGCCGCCGCCGAGATCGATTCCTTCATCACGTCCCGCAGGTTGCCGGTCACGGTCATTTTGCCCTTGCCCGGCATCATCGCCGCTTCGACGGTGAGCAACTCGCCACCAACCTCGGTCCACGCCAGGCCGGTGACGACGCCGATCTGGTCGTTCTCCTCGACTTCGCCGTACCGGAACTTCGGCACGCCCAGATAGTCGCTGAGGTTTTTATCGGTGACCTTCACCGACTTCTTCTTTGAGATCGTCAGTTCCTTCACCGCCTTGCGGATCAGGGTGGAAAGCTCGCGCTCGAGGTTACGCACGCCGGCCTCCCGCGTATAACGGCGGATCAGCAAGAGCAGCGCGTCGTTCTCGATCGACCATTCCTTGGAGTCCAGGCCGTGCTTGGAGACCGCATGCGGAATGAGGTGCTTGCACGCAATCTCAACCTTCTCATCCTCGGTGTAACCGGCGATGCGGATGATCTCCATGCGATCCATCAAAGGCGGCGGGATGTTCAGCGTGTTCGCGGTGGTGATGAACATCACGTTAGACAGATCGTAATCGACCTCGAGATAGTGGTCGTTGAATGTGTGGTTCTGTTCCGGGTCGAGCACCTCGAGCAAGGCCGACGAAGGATCGCCGCGGAAATCCGCGCCCATCTTGTCGACTTCGTCGAACAGAAAGAGCGGATTCGACGACTTCGCCTTGCGCATCGACTGGATGACCTTGCCGGGCATCGAGCCGATATAGGTCCTCCGGTGTCCGCGGATCTCCGCCTCGTCGCGCACGCCACCGAGCGAGACGCGAACAAATTCGCGGCCCGTGGCCTTGGCGATCGACTTGCCGAGCGAGGTCTTACCCACGCCGGGAGGTCCGACGAGGCATAGGATCGGCCCGGTCAGCTTGTTCGCGCGCTGCTGCACGGCGAGATACTCAACAATGCGTTCCTTGACCTTCTCCAGGCCAAAGTGATCCTCATCGAGCACGTCCTGCGCCAGCTTGAGGTCCTTCTTGACCTTGGTCTTCTTGTTCCATGGAATGGACAAGAGCCAGTCAAGATAGTTGCGCACAACGGTGGCCTCCGCGGACATCGGCGACATCTGCCTGAGCTTCTTCAGCTCATGCATCGCCTTCTCGCGGGCCTCCTTGGAAAGCTTGGTCTTCTTGATCTTGTCCTCAAGCTCGGTCAGCTCATCCTTGCCTTCCTCGTCGCCGAGTTCCTTCTGGATCGCCTTCATCTGCTCGTTGAGGTAGTACTCGCGCTGGGTCTTCTCCATCTGGCGCTTGACGCGCGTACGGATGCGCTTCTCGACCTGCAGCACGGAGATTTCGCTCTCCATGAGCCCGAGCACTTTTTCCAGCCGTTCGGTGACAACCGGGGTTTCCAGGATCGCCTGCTTGTCGGGAATCTTCACCGCCAGATGCGAAGCAACCGTGTCGGCGAGCTTGGCGTAATCCTCGATCTGTTGAACGACGCCGACAACCTCGGGCGACACTTTCTTGTTGAGCTTCACATAGCCTTCGAACTCGGTGATCACAGAGCGCGCCATGGCCTCCGCCTCAACCGGATCGCCGATGGTATCTCCGATCACGACGGCATCAGCCTCGTAATAGTCGCTGCGGTCGGTGTACTTCACCACCTTCGCCCGTTCAGCGCCCTCCACCAGCACCTTCACGGTACCGTCGGGCAGCTTGAGCAATTGCAGCACGCTCGCGAGCGTTCCGACCTCGAAAATCGAGTCCGGAGCCGGATCGTCATCGGAGGCATTCTTCTGCGTTGCCAGCAGAATGAAAGTGTCGGAACGCATCACCTCTTCGAGCGCGCGAATGGACTTCTCGCGGCCAACGAAGAGCGGCACGATCATATGGGGAAAAACGACGATGTCGCGCAAAGGCAATACCGGATAGCCCCGGGTCTCACCGGGAACGAGAGGTGGGCGCGGTTTTCCAGAAGGCGTGGTCATGTTGCCCAAAGTCCTTTTTGTTGTGCCCCTTAACCGTGGCCCGCAGGGTGCGCGACCGCCGTCAAGTGCCGTTGTGCCGGGAGGGACACGGCGAGAAACCGTGCGCCGAAGGGCGGGTACGAACCCTGCCCGGAAGGTCGCTTACGCTGCTTCGTACGCTGACCATTAGGTGGAGACAGGGTGCCCCGGTGTCAAGGAACCCCCACTTTTCAAGTAAATAGCAAGCTGCCGGGACTAACTCTCACCCCAAGGTCACCAATCGACGGCTCTTGCGCCGCTACTCGGTCCGCCGATCAGGCGCTTTGGCTGCCTTCGGCGGTGCGGTCCGCCCGGTCGGCGTAGATGTAGAGAGGTCGCGCGGTACCTTCGACCACTTCGCGTGAGATCACGACCTCCTCCACCCCTTCCAGGCTGGGCAGGTCGAACATGGTATCGAGCAAAATGCTCTCCATGATGGAGCGCAGGCCTCGGGCGCCGGTTTTGCGCTCGATCGCTTTGCGGGCGATGGCGCCCAACGCCTCTTCGGCGAGCGTCAGGTCCACGCTCTCCATCTCAAACAGCCGCTGGTACTGCTTCACCAGAGCGTTCTTCGGCTGGGTGAGGATGAGCTTGAGCGAGGGCTCGTCAAGGTCTTCCAGCGTCGCCACAACCGGCAAGCGGCCGACGAATTCAGGGATCAGACCGTATTTGAGCAGATCCTCCGGCTCGACCTCGCGGAAGATTTCACCCGCCTTACGGTCCTCGGGCGCCAGCACCCTGGCGGAAAAGCCGATCGAGGTGGAACGGCCGCGCGAAGAGATGATCTTCTCCAAGCCGGCGAAAGCGCCGCCGCAGACGAAGAGGATGTTCGTGGTGTCGACCTGCAGGAATTCCTGCTGCGGATGCTTGCGCCCGCCCTGCGGCGGCACGGAGGCGATGGTGCCTTCCATGATCTTCAGCAGGGCCTGCTGCACGCCCTCGCCCGATACGTCACGGGTAATCGATGGGTTGTCGGACTTGCGTGAAATCTTATCGATTTCGTCGATATAGACGATGCCACGCTGCGCGCGCTCGACATTGTAGTCCGCGGCCTGCAGCAGCTTAAGGATGATGTTCTCCACGTCCTCGCCGACGTAGCCGGCTTCGGTCAGCGTGGTGGCATCTGCCATGGTGAAAGGCACGTCCAGGATGCGCGCCAACGTCTGCGCCAGCAGCGTCTTGCCGGAGCCGGTCGGACCGATCAGCAGGATATTGGATTTCGCCAGCTCGACGTCGTTGTGCTTGGTCTGGTGGTTGAGTCGCTTGTAGTGATTGTGGACGGCAACCGAGAGCACCTTCTTGGCGTGGTCCTGCCCTATCACATAGTCGTCCAGAACTTTGCGTATTTCCTTCGGCGTCGGAATCCCGTCGCGCGACTTCACCAGGGAGGATTTGTTTTCCTCGCGGATGATGTCCATGCACAGTTCGACGCATTCGTCGCAGATGAAGACAGTGGGACCGGCAATGAGCTTGCGCACCTCGTGCTGGCTCTTGCCGCAGAACGAGCAATAAAGCGTGTTCTTCGAATCCCCGCCGCCGACCTTGCTCATTCCCATCTCCGTGCTACCGACCAGGGCTTGCGACCCATTTGGCGCCGCGGTCGGCCCCAAGCTAGCGTACCCAAGCTAACGTATTAGTACCGAAACATGCTAAGGGTCCGATAATCAAGAATCTATTAACGATAATAGTCCCAGACTCTAGGGGCATTTTCCCGCACGGGGAACCGGTACCCTGGACATTCAACCCGAATAAGACCGAATCAAGGTGAGAGCCTGCGGCGGGGTGGAACAGGTTACCGGGCTAGCTCTTGGCCTGAAGTTCCTCCAGCCGCCTATCGATGACCTTGTCGACCAGGCCGAAATCGCGCGCCATTTCGGCGGTGAGGAAGTAGTCGCGCTCCAGCGCGTCCTCGATTTTTTTCAGGCTCTGGCCAGTGTGCTTCACGTAGATTTCGTTCAACCGCTTTTTCAGGTTCAGGATTTCCTGAGCGTGCAGCATGATGTCAGTGGCCTGGCCCTGAAACCCGCCGGAAGGCTGGTGCACCATGATGCGCGCATTAGGCAGCGCAAAGCGCATGCCTGACCCGCCCGCGGTGAGGAGCAGCGAGCCCATCGAGGCCGCCTGACCGATGCATAAAGTGGAAATCCCAGGGCGAATGAATTGCATGGTGTCGTAGATCGCCAGGCCGGAGGTCACCAGCCCACCCGGCGAATTGATGTAAATCGACAGTTCCTTTTTTGGATTTTCGGCTTCCAGAAAGAGCAGCTGCGCGACCACGAGGGTCGCCATCCCGTCCTCGATCGGGCCGGTGATGAAAATAATGCGCTCCTTCAGGAGGCGCGAATAAATATCGTAGGCGCGCTCGCCACGGTTGGTCTGTTCGACCACCATCGGAACAAGATAGTTCATGTAGGTGTCAACGGGGTCGCGCATTTCTCACCTGATATAGGATGCCGACGAAGGATTACCACGGGGTCTGAGAGGCATCCCGGCCGGCGGCCGGGTCCCCCCGCAAGAATGGAATCACATCATATACGCCGCCGCGACGGCGACCAACCGCGCTCAGGGGTGGGGGTGATCGTGGTCGTGGTCGTGGTGGTCGTGGTCATGCCCGGCGGGGTCGTGATGCGCATGGTCATGATCGCCCTCCCCCGCCTCGTCCTTGAAGAGCTCCTCCCGTGACACCTTTTTCTCGGTGACACTGGCGAGCTCGACCATAAAGTCGATGACCTTTTCTTCAAAGATCGGCGCACGCAGGGTGGCGAGCGCCTGGGGATTATCTCGGTAGTATTGCCATACTTGCTGCTCGCGGCCGGGGAATTGCCGCGCGCTCTCCATCGCGGCCTTGCTGAGCTCGTCGTCCGTCACCTTGATTTTGTTTTTGTCGCCCACTTCCGCCAGTACGAGGCCGAGGCGCACGCGCCGCTCGGCGATGCCGCGGTAGTCGGTCTTTGCAGCTTCTTCGGTCGTGCCTTCATCGGCGAAGGTACGGTTGCTGGCCTGCAGGTCCGACAATACGGTTTTCCAAATCTGGTCGAATTCCTTGTCGATCAGCGTGGGAGGCGGCTCGAATTTGTGCATGGCGTCGAGCTGATCGAGCAACTCGCGCTTCATCCGGCGCCGCGACGCCGCGCTGTGTTCCTTGGAAATACGGTCCCGCACGGCATTCTTCAGGTCATCCAGGGATTTCATGCCGAGCGAGGTGGCGAAGGCATCGTCCATGGCCACTTCCTGCGGCGTCTCGATCGCCTTGACTTCCACGTCGAATTCCGCCGGTTGGCCCGCGAGCTTCTCGTTGCCGTAGTCCGCCGGGAAAGTGACTTTGAGCGTGCGCTTGTCGCCGACGGCCATTCCGACGAGTTGGGGCTCAAAACCGGGAATGAAGGTGCCCGAACCAATCTGCACGACGACGTCCTCGCCCGTGCCGCCCTGGAAGGGCTCGCCATTGAGCTTACCTTCGAAGGAAATGGTCACGCGGTCGCCATTGTCGGCCTTGCCGCCTTCCGGCTTCGCCGAATACGGACGGTTGGCCTCGGCCACGCGCTTTAGTGCCTCCTCCATTTCGGCGTCTGTGGTTTCAGCCGTCAGCCGTTCAAGCTTGAGCGTCTTGAAATCGCCCAGCTGGATCGGCAGCACCACCTCGAGCGCGACTTTATAGGAAAGGTCGGACTCGCCCTTGATGACCTTTTCGACCACCCCTTCATCTTCTGACAGCGTCACCTTCGGCTCGGTGGCGAGTTTCAGTCCGCGCTCCGAAATGAGTTGCGAGGTCGCCTCGTTTACCGCCGAATTAATCACCTCGAGCATGGTGCCACGTCCATAAACCCGCTTGAGATGCTCGACCGGCACCTTGCCAGGACGGAAGCCGCGGATCTGCACGCGTTGCTTCAGTTCGCCTAGCCGGGCGTCAACCTTGGCGGCAAGGTCGGCTTTCGGCAGCACGATTTGAAATTCGCGATGGAAACCTTCGGTCCTGGTCTCTGTTACTTGCATGGTCGAATCCACATCACTTTCTCATCGGGCCGAAGTCGCGGCGCATCCTTTAGCAAAGCGGGCTTAAGCGGCCCGTTATCAGTCGGCGTGGTGCGGGCGGAGGGACTCGAACCCCCACGACTTTCGCCACGGGAACCTAAATCCCGCGCGTCTACCAATTCCGCCACGCCCGCATTGGGCATCGCACATGCGACGCGTCTCCGAAAAGGGTCTCGCGGGGCAATCCCACAAGCGGCGCGGCTTATACCACGCCCATCGGCGGGCGCACCCTTAAAATGGTGCCAAAACAAGTCGCCAACCTGAGCAGGGCCAAGGACGCGCGCCTGCGCGGCGCTTCCGCGCGCCCAGCCACGGTGCTAATTAATGGCCGCAATGCCCCTACGGTAGGTCTAAGGGATAAGACATGATTCAGATCTCGCCCCGCCTGTTTGCCGCGTGCCTCGCCGGCTTCGGCCTCCTGCCCGTGCTGCAATCCGCCTCGGCGCAGGAAAACTATTTCGCCGGCAAGACGATCCGGATCATCGTCGGTACCGGCTCCGGTGGCGGTTACGACGGCGCCGCGCGGCTGACCGCGCGCTACCTCGGCAAGTATATTTCCGGCAATCCCTCTTTCGTGGTCGAGAACATGCCCGGCGCCTCTGGCATCAAGGCGACGAACTTCCTTTACGAGACAGCCCCGAAAGACGGCACCGTGATCGCCACCGTCAACAATTCGATGCCGGTTTATCAGGCTATCGGCCAGCCCGGGGTGCGGTTCAAAGCGGAAGATCTCAACTGGATCGGGAGCCTGCTGCAGACGGCGACCACGATTTCGATCTGGCATACAGCGGGGGTCAAGACGATCGATGAGGCCAAGCGCAAGGAAGTCATCATGGGCGCGACCGGCGCCGCCGGCACCAAGGCGGCCTATCCGCAGCTGCTGAACAACACCCTCGGCACCAAATTCAAGATCGTCACCGGCTACGAAGGCGGCAACACGCTGCGTCTCGCGATGGAACGCGGCGAGGTGCAAGGCGACGGCAGCGCGAGGTGGTCGTCGTGGAAATCGACGAAGCCGGACTGGGTGAGGGACAACAAAGTCATCGCGCTGGTGCAGATCGGCCTGAAAAAGGATGACGACCTCCCGAACGTGCCGCTGCTCACCGAGCTCGCGCAGAACGAGGAGCAGCGCAGGATGTTCGAGTTCATCAGCCAGCCGATCGTGATGCAGCAGCCCTTCGTCGGCCCTCCCGGAATACCCGCCGATCGCGTCATTCTGCTGCGCCGCGCCTTTGACGCCATGACCCGCGACCCCGCCTTCCGCAAGGAAGTGGAACAGCTCGATCTTGAGCTCGATCCGGTTCCCGGCGAAGAGGTGCAGAAAATCGTGCGGGCGATCGTCGAAACGCCGGCCGACATCGTGCAAAAGGTCCAGGCAGCAACCGCGGTGAACGTGGACGGTCCCAAGGCGCCTGACGCCGGCAAAGCGAGCGGGGGAGCAGAATAACGCGCACGCCCGGGGTCCGAGGCCGGCGGCGCTCAAGAACATCGTTTCAAGAAACGAAACGGCTTTTAATTTTTGCAAAGCGCCGCGGGTTGGCGGTATGCCTGACCGGGACGTTTTTCAACCAAGACGGGACGACTTATGGCCTCCTATTGGCACACATTGCGTGAATACATCGAAGCGCTCGACAAGGCCGGCAAGCTTCAGCGGGTCACGACGCCGATCAATAAGGACACCGAGCTTCATCCGCTGGTCCGCCTGCAATTCCGCGGCCTGCCGGAGAGCCAGCGCAAGGCCTTCCTGTTCGAGAACATTGTCGATAGCCGCGGTCAGCAAACACGACATTCCGGTCATCGTTGGGGCGCTCGCAGGCTCGGCGGAAATCTATGCCATGGGCATGCGCTGCGATCTCAAGGACATCGAGAAGGTCTGGAAAAACGCGCTGACCAACCAGATCGCGCCGAAGGTGGTCGAGAAGGCCGGCTGCCAGGAAGTCGTGATCACCGGCGATGAGCTGAAAAAGCCCGGCGGCGGCCTCGGCCGGCTGCCGATCCCGATCTCCACGCCTGGTTTCGACAACGCGCCCTACACCACCGCCGGCCACTGGATCACGAAGGATCCGGACACCGGCATGCACAACATCGGCAATTACCGCGGCCAGGTGAAAGCCGAGGACCGCATCGGCGTGCTCCTCGGCCGACTGAACTGGGGCATGCGCTACCACATCGACCAATGGCGCGAAAAAGGCGCCTCGCACACTCCCGCCGCCCTCGTGATCGGCGCGCCGCCGCACGTCACCTATACGGCGGTGACACGCATCCCGAACGACATGTGCGAATACGACGTGGCCGGCGGCCTCATCGGCCAGCCGATCGAACTCGTGAAATGCGTGACGCAGGATCTGCTGGTGCCGGCTGAGGCCGAGATCGTGATCGAAGGCACGCGTGCCGACCGACGTGGTCGAGATGGAAGGCGCGTTCGGCGAATTCCCCGGCTACATGGCGCAGCGCGACTACAGCTTCTTCATGGACGTGACCGCGATCACCATGCGCAAGAAGCCGATCTACCTCTCGATCCTGAGCCAGATGCCGCCGAGCGAGAGCTCGCAAGATGCGCAATATCGGCCGCGCCGCGGCGGGCGTGCGGCTGCTGCATGCCGCCGGCTTGGATAACGTGATGCAGGTGGAATACCTGGAATGCGCCGGCTCCAACGCGGTTGCCGTGGTGAAGCTGAAAAAGCCCAAACCCGGCGACGCCAAGAAGGCGCTGAACATCCTGGCCGAAAAGTTCATGGGCAAGATGCTGGTCGCGGTCGATGAGGACATCGATATCAAGGATGCCGAAAACATCCTGTGGGCGATCGCCTATCGCGCCCAGCCCTTCCGCGACGTCGAGCGTGGTAGAGGCACCCAGCTTCCCGCTCGATCCGGCTTCGTTGCCGCCGGACGCAGACGCGCGGCCTGATGGGCGGCAAGCCGCCGCGCTCGACCGCGGTGCTGATCGACGCCACCATGCCATGGCCTTATCCGCCGCTCTCGCTGCCGAAGAAGCAATTCATGGATCGCGCCATCGAAATCTGGCGCGACTTGCAGTGCCGCCACAACAATGCGTCGCCGCTGCGCGCTTCACCGCTGGCGCCTGGTATCGGATCGGCTCGGCGGCGAACGCGATCACCGGTTTCGTGTACGGTGGTGCTGGCCGGCTCGATGCCGGTGGCGGAGACCAGCAACAGTTCTGGTAGGAATCCAGCTTCAGCAGCGCCGCTACGACGAAGCCCTCCGGCTGTTTCAGGACGCGTTGACGGCCGAGCCGTACAACGTGACCGCCGCTTACAGCGCCGCGCTGGCGTTGACGCGCGCCGGACGCGCGGAAGACGGCCGGCAGGCGATGAAGCGGTTCGAGTCCCTGCGCGACAGCATCTACGGCGTGACCTACTCGCAAACGTATCTGGCGCAGGGCCGGTCCCGGCGAACGCTGCGTTCCACCGGCGCCGAGCCCGATACGTGAACACGGCGCCTCCGGCGGTGACGTTCTCGAATGCGACCGGCACGTTCCTGCCGGATTCCGGCCGTCCCAGCCTGGCGCTCCGGAACCGGCGGGGGGCGTCACGCTCGACGCGGACAACGACGGCGATCTCGACCTCGTCGAGATCGGCACGGCCGGGTCGCGATTCTTCCGGAACGACAGGCGGGCGTCTACGGAACAGGACCGCCGTGTCCTCCCCTTTCCCGCGGCAGAGCTGTCCGGCGCGGGCGCGATGTCCGGTGATTACGACAACGACGGCAAGCCCAATCTCTTCCTCCTCCGCGACGGGACCCGGCGGCTCCTGCACCAGAAGGCAGACGGGACGTTCGAGGATGCGACGCCCGCCGCCGGGCTCCCGGCGCAAGCCCCCGCGGCGTCCACTGCGGCATTCGCGGATGCCGAGAATCACGACGGCGACCTCGACATCGCGATCGCCGGCGCGGCCGCGCAGTTGCTGCGCAACAACGGCAACGGCACCTTCACCGACATCACGGCCACCGCCAGGGCGTCGGCGCCGGCGCCGCGGCACAACGCGCGCTGTCGATTGTCGCCGCCGACTTCGACAACCGGCGCGACATCGACATCTTCCTCGTCGGCCGCGCCTGGGCCCCGGCGTTGTTCCGCAACATGCGCGACGAACGGCAGCTGCGCGATGCCGCAGCCAGGCGTTCGGCCTCCCCCCGGCCGCGGTCCTCGGCCGTCACCGCTGCCGACGTCAACAAGGACGGCTACACGGACCTGTTTCTGGCCAAGCCGTCCGAGGCCGGCGTGTTCGCCTAGGCGACGGTGCCGCGGAAGTTTCGCGCCGGCGCCCGGCCCTTCCCCCTCCTGAGCAGCAGTGGCCCGCACAAGTACGCCGACTACGACAACGACGGGCTGGTCAATCTGCTGATGCTCTCCGCAGAACGGCTGCAGGTCTTCCGCCACATTGGCGGGGGCCGATGGCCGGAAACGGGCGATGCGGCGCGGCTGCCGGGCGCCGCGCCCGGGCCCGGCAGTTCGTTTCAGGCGATGGCGCTCGGCGATCTTCGACCATGACGGCGACACGGACGTCGTCATCCGCGATCGGCGCGGCGAGCTGCAGGTGTGGAGAAACGACGGCGGCAATCGGCACACGTCGCTGCGCGTGCGGGTCGAGGCGCGCGTCAGCAATCGCAGCGGCGTCGGCGCGAAGGTCGAGCTGCGCGGCAGCCTGCGCCAGGTCATCGAAACGTCGGCGGCCTCGCCGCCCGTCGCGGCCGACGTGGTGTTCGGCCTGGGCTCGCGCACGGCAGCCGACGCAATCCGCGTGCTGTGGCCGTCGGGCATCCTGCAGGCGGAAACAGCACTTTACGTGCCGGCCGCGGACCGCGCCCCCGAGTCGATCACCGTGACCGAGCTGAATCGCGAACCCTACGTCGTGCCCGTTCCTCTTCACGTGGAACAGCACGTCGAGTTCGTCACCGACTTCATGGGCGGCGGCGAGATGGGCGGCTGGGCCGGCAGGCGGCCTGGAACCAGCCCAATCCCGACGACCCTCCGCATCAATGGCGATCGGCTCCAGCCGCGCGACGGCCGGTACCAGCTCCGATCACGAACGAGCTCGAGGAGGCGCTGTTCGTCAATCGGCTGCAGCTCGTCGCGTCCGATCACCCGGCAGATCTCGAGGTCTTCCCCAACGAGGGTCTGCGATGGGCGCCGCCGCGTTCGCCCTGACCTCCACGCGGGGTGCACGCCCGGTGCGTGCGGTCAACGAGCACGGCCATGACGTCCGGCCGCAGATTGCCTCGCTGAATCACCGCCATCCCGACGACTTCGGCTCGATCCCGATTCGCGGCTACGCCGGCGCCGCACAAGCTGATTCTCAATATCGGTCCGCCGTCCAACGGGGCGGTGCTCCTGCTGACCGGCTGGACCGACTACGCGTTCTCCAGCCGCGACAACGTGGCGGCCTCGCAGGGCGACCGCGTGGTCGGCGCCCCGTCGCTCGAGGTGAAGGACACCTCGGGCGCGTGGCGCACGGTCATCGAGGAAATCGGATTTCCCGTCGGCCGTCCGCAAACCGTCGTCGTCAACCTGGAAGGTAAGTTCCTGTCGCCCGCGCGCGAGGTTCGCATCCGCACGACCATGCGCATCTACTGGGACCAGGTCCTAGTCGCCATGTCGGATGGCGCCGCGCAATCCCGGACGACGCGCCTCGACCCGGCCGTCACGATCTCCGCTGGCGCGGGATCTCGGCCCGAGACGACGCCCGATCGCCGGAACCGATCCGGTACGACTATCCACCAGCGGGTCTCGACGGCGCTGCCGTGGAAGGTGATGGTCGGGCGCTATTCGCGAAGGGGATGTGCGTCCGCTTCTGCGGACGACCGACGACATGTTCGTCGTCTCGCGCCCGGGCGACGAGAACGCGCTCGCGTTCGACGCGCGGTCGCTGCCGGCGCTGCCAGCGGGCTGGAAGCGGACCTTCCTGCTGT